>CAVWVT010000001.1:0-32550 GCA_963758535.1 uncultured Verrucomicrobiae bacterium
ACGGCGGGCGGTGCTTGTGCCAATCGGTGCTTTGCTCGTAGGCATGCGCGATTTGCAAAATGCGAGCTTCATCCATGGCTTTCCCAAGCAATTGCAACCCGATCGGCAGTCGCTTCCCATCCACCGCTGCAAAGCCGCAGGGCAAACTGATCGCACAAATGCCAGCGAGATTTGCCGCGTTCGTGAAAATGTCGGCGAGATACATTTGTAATGGATCGCTCGTTCGCTCGCCTAATTTAAAAGCGGGCGTTGGCGTCGTTGGTGAGATGAGTGCATCCACCTTTTCAAACGCCTGCGCAAAATCGCGCCGGATCAATTCGCGCACTTTCTGGGCGTGCAAATAATACGCGTCGTAGTAACCGGAGCTGAGAACGTACGTTCCAAGAATAATGCGGCGCTTCACTTCGGAACCAAAACCTTCGCCGCGCGTGCGTCCGTAGTGATCGAGCAAATCTTTCGGCTTCTCAGCGCGAAATCCGTAACGAACGCCATCGAAGCGCGCGAGATTGGCCGACGCCTCGGCCGTGCTGAGAATATAATAGGCATCGATCGCATATTCCGTGTGCGGCAGGGAAATTTCGACGATCTCTGCGCCTAACGAGTTGAGATGCGCAACCGCTGCGTCGATTGCACTCTTCACCTGCGCATCAATTCCCTCGATCATGTATTCCTTCGGCAAACCGAGTCGCACGCCGCGCAAATCTTTTCCCAAACCAGCGGTGTAATCTGGAACCGGCTCGTTCAATGCGGTGGTGTCCTGCGAATCCGAACCCGCGATGACGTTCATGATGAGCGCCGCGTCGCGCACCGTTTTCGTTAGCGGGCCCGGCTTGATCGAGCGATGACGCGAACGCGACCAATCCAAATCTCGAAACGCGGCCGTAACTTGGTTTTAAACCAACGACGCCACTCATCGCTGCCGGCTGGCGAATCGAACCGCCGGTATCGGTGCCAAGAGCGCAGAAGGCTTCGTCCACCGCAACCGCCGCCGCCGATCCGCCACTGGAACCGCCGGGCACGCGCGAAAGATCCCACGGATTATGCGTCACTTTTACGCTCGAATTTTCCGTGGAAGATCCCATGGCGAACTCGTCCATGTTCGTCTTGCCGAACGGAATCGCTCCTGCGGCGCGTAACTTTCGAATCACCGTCGCATCGTAAAGTGCGCGATAGTTGCGCAGCATTTTCGAAGCGCACGTGCACGGCTGGCCAGCCACGCTGATAATATCTTTGATCGCAATGGGCACGCCACCGAGCGGAAGGTTCACATCGACACTTGCTGCTTCCTTTTTCGCCTGCTCGAAATCGAGCGAAAGATAGGCGTCGATTTGCGGATCGACCTCCGCGATGCGCGCGTGCAACGACTCCAAAACTTCCAGCGGCGAAACTTCGCGCCGCTGAAGGATGGCGCGCAGGTCGGCGATGTTGAGCGCCGGCAAATCGGTCGCGGTCATTCCACGACTTTGGTGACGATAAAGAGACCGTTCGCTTTCTGCGGCGCGTTGCTCAGCGCTTCCTCTGCGCTGAACCAATCACGCGGTTCGTCCTCGCGGAAAACATTGAAGACCGGAATGGCGTGGGCCGTCACTTCGACGTTGCTGACATCGATCTCGCGCAATTTCGCCACGTGCTCGAGCACCTGGCCAAGCTGGCTTTGGAAGAGACGCGTTTCTTCGTCAGATAAATTCAAACGCGCGAGCCTGGCGACATTAGCCACATCGAGATCCGATTCGGTCGCCATCTCGTTAGGCAAATTAAGTGTGAAAACGCGTCACGAGCCAGATGACTGCAATGGCGAGCGCGATCACAAGCACAAGAAAAAGAAGGCGGCCTTCCCGCCGTTCTTTCCTCATCGAACCGCGCCGCCGGCTGCCATGCGCCTCGTCTCCGTAACGTTTATCCTGCAACGCCATCGAGACATCGAGCCGGCGGCCGCCTTCGCTCGCACGCTGTAGAATTTCTTCACGCTGGCGGCGTGAAGTTTCTTCCGCGAGGCGGGGCGCCTCCGCAATCATGCGCTCGAGCTTGAGCATCTCTTCGCGCAGCTTCGATTCGGTGCGCGCCAACTCTTCCTGTTTCTGATTGAGCGGCGTGGAAGGTTTCGACGATCGGCGAGCCATGCAGGGATTACTGCCCTTTCGCGGTCAGCCAAAAAAAGACCAGAAAAGCAAGGCAGCCGAAAATGATTAACGGAAGTGAAAATGCGAACCCGATTTGCATCCAGTGAAGAAACGTTCCGCCACCGCCGAGTCCGCCAATTTCCGGCGCGACCTCAGGCAAAGGGACGTCGCCGTTTGCATTTTCGGCCGCCTGCAAACGGCTCCGCTGCTGGCTAAACTCCGCGCGCGCATCGTCCACTGTGCTGAGCGCGCGGCTCAATTCCTTGTGCAGATCGGCAGGATTCCAATTCTTGGGATCGATTGCTTCGATGTGCTGCAGGTGCTCCGTAAAACTTTCGTGCGTGACGCGCAATTGTTCGAGCTTCTTCTGCGAATCGTACGCCTCGCGTTCCAAAATTACGAGCGAGCGCGTTAACTTGTCGCTCATCTCCGCCCGGCCGCGTTCCAGTTCTTCCTGTCGCCGGCTCAACTCTTCGAGCTCGCGCTTTTGCTTCTCGATTTGCTCCTGCTGCCGCTTGAGCTGAAGCAATTGCTCCTGCGCTTTCTGCACTTGCGAATCCAGATGCTCGGGCGACATCGATTCTTCTTCGTTCAGTTCGAGCATTTGTTCGATCGGTCGGATTCGTTCTGACATGTCCGGGTTGGTCGCGCCGTTGCTGGCGGTGATATTAGCGACACAACTCTAGAATTCCACTAGTTTCACACGTTGTTTTCAGCGGAAAAATTTCGCTCAACCTGCTTCCGCCAAAAGTTCCCGCCATTGAGCGCAAAGTTCGTCGTATGCGCCTCCGGTCAGATGTTTCAGCTCGGCGAAATGCGAATCGATGTGGGGCTGCTGATATGGTTTCGGTCCGTGGAAATGAATGATCTTCGCTTTTGCGTAATCGCCCCAATACGGTTTCCAATTCAATTCGAGGCGATAGTTTATCCCACGAGAAAGAGCCATCGTTCGTGCTGAAAAATTGGCGATAAGCGCCCTGATCCCACGCGGCATTTTGCAGATTGTTGAGATTCTGTCTGAGGTAATTTTTGAATTCCGCATCGATTTCTCTCAGCGCTGGAAGATTCATCCACATCACGCCGGTATTCATGGCGCGGTAATCTTCGCGATCAAACTCGGGCGCAACGGCAAAGTATTTGCAATCGATTTCGGCAAAGTCCGCCGCGACTTCGGCGCGAAAGAAAATATCGCAATCGGTATATAAGATACGTTCGCCCATGTGCAGTTGCTCGCTCAGCCGGGGCAACTCGACGCGCAGCAAAATTCCGCGAAGCGCGAGCCGGATATTCTCTTCGCGTTCGCCGCACTTCAGCTTTGCAATTTCATCCGCCAGATAACTCTGGCAACGAACGATCGGGATCTCGCGCCCCTCCAACCAGCGCGTGAATTCGTTTTCTCCGCCATCGTAAAGCACATGCGGCTGAAGAGAAGTGTGCCGAAGCGCAGTGAAGATGGCGACCTTCGCCATCTCCGCATATTTTTCGAAACCGAGACTGCCTTCGGCAAGGCCCAGAAACCATTGCATGATTACGGGATTCGACTCCGGTTAGGATTCAAAATCAAAAGAAACTGGCGGGGTGGAATGGATATCCGTTGTCGCCAAACGCGGCCGGTCCCTGTTGTCTATTAGTCAGTCGGCAGCCAAAGATGGAAATGTTTGAGCCCGCGCCAGAAGACTTCAAAGCCCAGCACGAAATATTCGATTTTATGGTTTGTCCTCGTCGCGCTCGCGAGTGTTCTGCGGCTTGCCCCGATCGGTTCCGGGCTTCCTTACTCTGATTATGTTGATGAAGGCTTCATCCTTCATCCGGCGATACGGATCGCGAGTTCGAAAAGCGATACGAGCGCTTTCACCTACCCACCGCTCACGAGCTATCTCACCGCCGCTGCCATTAAAGGTTACGCCCCATTCTACCGGATATTTCACCACCACAAATTGCGGAAGGATTTTCCAACGGATCACGACTTTCATACGGAACTGGGCGAACACTACGATCTCATCACACCGCCGGACGTCATCTGGCTTGGGCGATTTGTCGTCGCGTGTTTGAGTATCGCGACGGTCATTTTGACGGGAGCGCTGGCGAAGCTACTTGGTGGTTCGCGAGCTGGATACCTGGCGATGCTCTTCAGCGCTCTATGTCCGGCGTTAGTCAATCGCGGATCAATCGTCATCATCGATACGACCGCAACGTTCTTCGTCGTAGCGACACTTTATTTTTGCCAGCGTTTACGCGTCTTCGCCGCTTCAAACAGCCCGGCGATGCGACGCGGTGCTGTCTTAGCGGGTATCGCATCCGGTCTTGCGTCGGGAGCGAAAGTACACCGTCGGCGTGGTTTTCGCGGCGGTCATCAGCACAATTCTGACGCTTTCGATTCCAAAAAAATCCAAAGCCATTTTGATCTTCATCGCCGGCGCGGGCCTGTTCGTCGGCATTTTTTGCGGAGTCGCAGGCGTGGCTCTTCATCCTGGGAAAATCGTCGAGCAATTGCGTTTCGCGGCAGGGTTCTACCAGACAATCCACTCCGAACATGGTTACTGGAGCGCGGCGCTCTCGGGATGGGAGATCGGTGCTCCCTTAATGATTACGGGTCTCGCTGGGATCGTCTGGATGTTTTGGAATCCTTCGACCCGGAGCGTAGCCGTTAGCTGGATCGCTTTCGCTTTCCTGCTTTTGACGGCTGTTGTATGGCCCAGTTTCCAACCGTTTAGAAATCTGTTGTCCCTGGTTCCGCCATTATGCATTGCGGCCGCTTTGCTCTGTAATTGGTTAGGCGAATATCTCGAACGGCGATATCCTCGGCCGGCGTTCACGTCCTGGCTGTTTTCCGTGCTCAGTTCTCGTCGTCGCATGTTCGCTTGCCTGGTTCAGTGTCCGTCATATCAAACTCAGGACATCGCGGGTCGACACACGTGTTCGAGCGATTGACTGGCTTCAGCAACACGCCACGAAAGAAGAGACGGTCCTCGGCATCCGCGAGCTTTCCATTCTGCCGGCGGAATGGAAACGAATCGCGGCACGGACAACGATCGTTCCCTGGTTCGAAGCGGCAGCTCTTCTTGAGCGGCAGCGATTCGATTATGTAGTAACCGGTGAATTCGATCTCCGCTATGCCAGCGATCTCAGCGCCTGGTCTGCTTATCGTGATCGTTGGAAGACGAAAATTTCGGCAATGAAGATCCTGAGAAATTTCGGAGAGATAGCGACTCCGGTTGTACCCTATCTCTGGCGCACGAATGAGGAGCGCATACTCATCTTGAAAGGCAATTCGCCCTGACGAGCCTGATCGCTATTCTTATCTCCCCGGCATCATTTCGAGCAGAAATCCTTTGAAGTATTCCGTCTCCGGCAATGTCGGAAGCACCGGATGATCGAGTGGTTGTTCGAATCGGCGAAGCTGCCGCGCTGACCGGCGCGCATCCACTAACGCATCGCGAATCGTATTCGCGAACGCTTCCTGGCTGACATGGTGCGAACAGGAAAACGTCGCCAGAATTCCATCGCGCGTGAGCAATTTGAAGGCGCGCACATGCAATTCTTTGTAACCACGCATCGCGTCATGCAACCCGCCTTTGCTTTTCGTAAACGAAGGCGGGTCGAGCACGATCAAATCGTATTGTGCGCCTGCTTTCTCGGCTGCGCGCAGGAATTCAAAAACATCCTGCTCGATCCACTGCGCATTTAATTTATTTCTCTCCGCATTTTTTTTGGCAGCCGCGAGGTTTTCAGAACCTGCCTCGACTCCGGTAACTTCCTTTGCGCCCGCGCGTGCGCAGCCAAGCGCAAATGCTCCCTGACTCGTAAAACAATCGAGCACACGTTTTTCCTTCGCGAAATCCGCAACCGCTTCGTAATTCTGCCGTTGATCCAGATAAAAACCCGTCTTCTGCGCGTGCAGCAAATCGACTTCGAACTTCACGCCCGCGACTTCAAATTCGGATTCCGTAGACTTGTCACCGCGCATTACACCACTCGTTAGGTCAAGACCTTCGGCACGCCGCACCGGCGCATCGTTTCGCTCCAGAATATTTTTCGCATCGAGCACATCGGTCAGCGCTTCTGCAATCAAATCCTTCCGCATGTCCATCGCCAGCGTGACTGTTTGCAAAACGAAACGGTCGCCATAGCGATCGACAATCACTCCGGGCAATCCATCGCTCTCGCTCCAAACGAGACGACAGAGTTGAGGATCGATCCCACGGCGCGCTCGATATTCGGCCGCCTGCGCAATGCGGCGCTGGAAAAAATCGAGATCGAGATCCTGCTTCCGTCGCGAAAAGCGCCGCGCGACGATCTGAGACTTGCTGTTGTAAATGGCGCTTCCGATCAGATGATCCTTCCCATCCTTGAGCGAGATGACGTCGCCATCGGCCGGTTTGCCGAAAACTTTCAGCACTTCACCCGAAAAAACCCAATCGTGCCCGTGAAAAATGCGGGCCCGCGGTTTTACAACAATTCCAGCCATGAGAACGATTCTGCTTTGCCGCAATCAAAAATCACATCCATTCTTTTCATATGACAATTGCGCCTCAACGTGATCTCGAACTGCCAGGAATAAAAAAAATGCGCAGCGGCAAGGTGCGCGAAGTTTTCGATCTTGGCGATACACTCCTTTTCGTCGTGACCGATCGCCTTTCGGCCTTCGACGTGATTCTGCCGGATCCGATTCCCGACAAGGGCGCAGTGTTGAATCAGCTCTCCGCGTTTTGGTTCAAACACTTCGATAAGATCGACAATCACTTCATCACGGCTGATTTCGACAAATTCCCTGAGCAGTTGCAGAAATTTCGCGAACAACTCGCCGGCCGTTCGATGATCGTGAAGAAAACGAAGCCGCTCACGGTCGAGTGCGTTGTGCGCGGTTATCTCGCTGGTTCGGGCTGGAAGGAATATCAAAAATCGCAGAGCGTTTGCGGGATCAAACTTCCGGCGGGCTTGCAACTCGCTTCGCAATTGCCCGAGCCGATCTTTACGCCTTCAACCAAAGCCGAAGAAGGTCACGACGAAAATATCGACATGAAGGAATGCCAGCGCTTGTTAGGCGATGAAATCGCGGATCGGGTCAAAGATCTCAGCCTGCAAATTTATTCCGCCGGACGCGATCACGCGGCGAAACAGGGAATTATCGTTGCCGACACCAAATTCGAGTTCGGCACGCTCGGCGACCGACTTCTGTTGATCGACGAATGCCTCACGCCCGATTCGTCCCGCTTCTGGCCGGCCGATCAATACGCCGTCGGTCAAAGCCCGCCCAGTTTCGATAAACAATTTGTGCGCGATTATCTGGAAACGCTCGATTGGGATAAAACGCCGCCGGCGCCACGATTGCCGCAGGACGTGATCGAAAAAACTTCCGCCAAATATCGCGAAGCATTTCGTCGCCTAACGAATAAAGAACTTGTCTGATCGGACTGCGATTATTACAGAAGACCGGTCCGCTAGCTGCCGTCCATGACGTACAGGTCCGCGCTCCTCTTGCTTCTGGGAGTGTTTGTCCTGCATTTTTCCCGCATTCTTTTCTGCGGCGAAGTTATCTTTCCACACGATAACGGCTTGGAAGTCGGCTTGTCCGAAAAAGACAGCAGTGGACGCATTTCCAATCGGAAGTTCTCCGACGAAAGCAGTGCGTTCATCCCGGAACTGGCAAACAATCTTCGATTCAAGATCGGAAGAGTTGGCTGGCGACATGGAATCCGCACGTGCAACTTGGGCGCGCCGGCTTACCAGGTCAGTGGATTGAGTCGCGCCTACTTCTGACGAATCGCATTATCGTAGTCTCACATCGGATCCGTTTCAAATTATATACCGCGCTAGTGTTGGTTACAGTCGGCCTAACCGGGTGTTTTCTACTTGTTGTTTTTGCGATCGCTCGGCCTTCACCCGACCGCGGCCGTCTTGTCGCCGCCATCGGACTGGCTTTCGGCACGCTCACTTCCTACTGGCTGACGTTTTTCATGTTTTTTCAGCCTATTTGCTGGCTGACCTGCTTGTTGTGGCTCGTTACTGAGTTCACGCAGCGACCATCCTGGCTGCTGGCACTGGGTTTGGCATTTCGCAACCTATTCGCTGCTCATGACGGCTTATCCGCAAATCGCGATTCTTTGTCTCTATATATCAGGCGCCTATGGCTTGATCAGAATCGGGCAAATGCCGGCTGATCTCAGAACAAAACTTCGGATGACGCGTCGCTTTACTTGGTTGCATTGCAGCTGGCGCGCTGGCGTCTTTGCCAGTTTATCTGGATCTGCTATCGGTCGCGAAGAATTCCGCCAGACTTCAAGATGTGTCCGACAGTTTCTTTCTCGGAGTCCTGCCGCGCTTCATCGTCTTCCGGAATTGGCCAATTCGTCGTGACAATTTTTGATTGGTCATGGCTCGGGAACGCAATCGATCCGAAATACCCATTGTCATTCAACTGGGCTGAGCTTCACTCCTGTTTATGGCAGTCTCATTTGGCTGTCGTTGTTTCTTAAGCCGCGACGGTCAGTGCTCTTTTGGCAACTGCTCCTTACCATCTGTTTGGTCGGGACGATCTTTCCAGCGGCTTATCTATTTGCAGTGCACCATCTCGGTTTCGGCCTGTCGCGCATTCAACTGTTGGTCGGCGGAATTGTTCCCGGTTTTGTATTAAGCGCCTTCGTTGATGGACTGCGGTTCTCCGGGAGAGTTGCGCCTGACGATTCGCTCGGCGATATGGCTGCTTGTGCCGCTCGTTGACGGAAGTGGGTGATGCGGTCTTGAATTGGCGCTGGTCCCAATCGACCCGCGTGCGGTTGTAGTCACATTCCTGCTCGTCGTCGCGTTGCTCGGTGCAATATATTGTCGCTCGCAAGCCAGCCTTCATTGGATTGCTCTGTCCTGTCGCATTTTCTATGGGCGACCGTTGATTCTAAGTCGACCCCCAGAAACAATTCACATTTCATCGAAATTGGTCGATGCCATCAAAACTGCGACCCGAACGGATCGCGCTTCGCGATCGCTGACGGTGCAATATCCGAGTTGCCTCCGAACGAGGAAGCTCTAGTGGGCTCAAACAGCGTGAACTCCTACGATTCTCTGTCATCGCGCCAATATCAGGAACTGATGAGCCACTGGAGCGCAACGGCGTGATCATAGGTATGGAGCATATTTCCGATTGGTCGATGTTAAAGCCGCGCTCAACGGACCAGGCATTTCCTCTTTCTAACGTCGGAGTGATTCTTTCGCGTCAGATCATTGCCAACGGAGAGAGCCGTGCTCGTGACGGAAGTCGGCTGGAATCAAACTCTATCGGCCACACGGCCATCCCGATCGGGTTGCGGCAAACTTCCCATTTTCGATTGTTCGATGCCGGCCATGCCTCATGGATATCTTGCCCGAATTTCCGAAGCTCGAAGTCGCAACGAGAGGAAAGTTAAATGATTTCCAAAGAATTCAAGTGACATCGTCCGCGCAGGAGACGCTTTTATTTTTGAGTCAGCAGTATCATCGTGCGTGGCACGCGCACATCACGTCAGCAATCGCTTCGCACCGTAACAGTGAACGGTTTTTATCAGGGGTAATCATTCCTCCATTCACGAGGAGGTAGAATTATCTTTTAGACCATTCGTTCTTTGGAGTTGGGTTCCTCAATTTTTGTTTGTCATTGCCGGCGCGGTATTGTCGTTAAGCGCGCTATGGCGACTGCGACGTGGCCACGTTATGCATGACAATATTTAACGGTAAGGCCTTAGCAAAGTTTTCGGTTACGCGGTAAGACCCTGGTTGGTGCGAGTTATTTCGCTCCTATTTTGAATACGGCGCACTCTGAATTTGAAAATACCTCCGACAAAATAGCAGGAAGCTTTGAAGGAACATGGCTCAATTTTTTGTCCACAACGATGTAACGAACGTTAGCTTCGTGCAGAAACTCGTTTCGGACTCTTCCTAAGCGCCAGGCCTTCCAAAAGTAAACCTGCGCCGACGATCTTTGACTGAAATCGTCACGGGATACCAGATAGGAAGAAAAATAACCGATTGGAACGCGACACGGAGTGAGCGCAAGAACAGGACCAAGTAGATTGTTATCTGCCAGGACAACGTCGCCTGGTTGCGCCTGTTTGGTTAAGTAATCAACGACTCCCAAAACATCCTTGCCATAGTCTTGAAGCCCTGTCGGAACCACTTGACCGTAGATTCGATGACGATCGAATCCCAATGCGAAGTGCTGTGCGGTTGCAGGTATGCTTAGTGCCATCGTCAGCGCAGTGATCCCCGAAGCGGCTAATGCGGGCCGCGCACCTGCCAAAACGAATTTTCGATATATTACTTGAAGGACTTCAGCCGCGAAGATCCAACTAACGTACTTACTCTGGGCGAAAAACCACACGCTATTATTATAGGCATCCTTAGAATCCGACCGGGACGATGCGGCACGTCATGGTTATAGTCCTCATCACTACAAAAGAGCCAACACGAATCGCAGACTTAACTCACGGGTTGGACAAAAGATCGCTTTCAGTATTTCGGGTATGCCGATTATTCGCAAACCAAGGCAACCAATTAGATAAATCGGCAGGGCTATGGCGGTGAAGGCAAACACATTGGTAAACCAGTTCTTCATTCCAAGCGCGTTCATTGCGATCGAGACGTAAGGCCACGGACCAAACGTCGTGGCGAAGTCCGCTCCACTTTTGTTTTGCAGAAAAATATTCAGAACCAGGGGCACGGTCAGAACCGCAGTTAGCGTTACAACTTTCAATAGATCTGTGGTTTTAAAGAACAACCAGTAGACGACGCCTCCAATCCCAAGGCAGCACATGATGTGCGCCGCGGTGAATAGCTTCACTTCCATCAGCGCGACAAAAAGCAGCGCGGCGAGGAAGAGGCACGCGTGAGCGCGTTCCCGTAGATATCTCTGCAGACAAAACAAGCCTGCAAAGAGCAGCCCGACTGCCGGCAGCATGGCGTTGGTGTAAAACAGAGATAGCACGGTCGGTACGCTAAAGAAGTTGGCGGACCAATCTGCTTTCTCGCCTAGAAGCAAACCGGGGATGAATGAAAAATCTTCGCCGAAGAAAATAAGAAAGACGACAAGGGCCGCGAAGTATCCCGAGTTCAACCAAGCGCGGGCAAAGCAATGAACGTTCAACATTGAAAGAGCCAAGAACAGCGTAGCGACAAAGCGAAGCATCACATCCGGCGTGTTTAGTCCAGTTGCGTTCGCGAACATGGCGACGACAAGGTCCATTCCGTAGTGATAGTTGAGCGCATGCCCGGCAAAGACCGGGGCTTGAGGTGGAATCGAATGCGCTAACTCATTAACAACGGCCAAATGAAAGAAGGCATCGGGAATGGCATGAACTCGCATGGTGCCATCTGCGCGCAGTGTTAAATTCGTGTAATACTGCGGCAGGAGGGCCAGCATCATCACGCCGAGCGCAATCACGGCAGCCAGCGCCAGGCCGGACCTGTCGCGCGAATAATTCCTGGGTTCTGTCCAGCTGCGTCTGCCGACCAAACCAAGGCAGCAGTGCTTTCCATCGGTGGTGGAAAAAAACGGATACGGCAACAACTGTTAACGGCCAGAAAAAGTAAAGGTGCGCTTGGTGAAAAAACGCGATCAGCCAATAAGCTAGGCTGCTTATGAGCAATCCGACGGAGCAAGCCAAACTGACATCTTCCAAGGGACTCAGCTTCCGCTTTAGCAAGAGCAACAGGAGCTTGCCGGGTAGATAGGCCAACGCGACGACTGCCAGAGAAAAAACACACGCCCCCGCAAAAATTTGCATATCTAGAAACAAATTTGTCCGCGCTGCAGCGCGAAGAGTCGAACATTTCCGACGATTACTATCACCGGACTTTCTTGCTTATGGCGCACAAACCGCATTTACATACCATAACGTTCATGGAATCGACTCGAAGCATTTCCGCGGTCGTGCCGGTTTACAATAGTCAAAGTTCCCTCAAGGCCGTCATTGATCGCCTCGATCCGATATTGCAACAGATCAGCAGCGATTTCGAAATCATTCTGGTGAACGATGGGAGTCGCGATGCGAGTTGGGACCTGATCACCAGACTTTCGCAAGACAATCCGCGGGTGCGAGGGATTAACATGATGCGAAACTACGGCCAGCATAACGCGCTCCTCTGCGGCATTCGCGCCGCAAAGTGCGAAACGATCGTCACGATGGATGACGATCTGCAACACCCGCCCGAGAAAATTCCGCAATTGCTCGCGCGGCTCGATGAGGGATTCGATGTCGTTTACGGCACGCCCGAAAATGAGCGGAATGGAATCATGCGCGCAATCGCTTCGCGCATCACGCGAGTGGCGTTGCGTTCAGCGGTGGGCGCCGATGTCGCGAAAAACGTGAGCGCATTCCGCGTCTTTCGCACACAATTGCGCGACGCCTTCGCCAATTATCAGACGCCATTTGTTTCCATCGACGTGTTGCTTACATGGGCCACGACGCGCTTTGCTGCGGTAACCGTTCCCTTTCAACGGCGCCACTCCGGTTCCTCCAACTACACTTTCACTAAACTCGTGCGCCATGCGCTCGATATGATGACCGGCTTCAGCACCGCGCCATTGCAATTGGCGAGTTTGATCGGATTTGCCTGCACGCTGTTTGGCATCGGTGTTTTCTTGTATGTGATCGGCCGTTACTGCCTCGAAGGAAGTCTGCCTGGGTTTCCATTTCTAGCCTCCATTATCGCTATCTTTTCCGGCGCGCAGCTTTTTGCGTTGGGAGTAATAGGTGAGTACCTGGCACGAATGCATTTCCGCTCCATGAAACGGCCAGCGTACGTCGTACGCACGACGACCTAGCTGATTCCTTTGATGCCCGCGCTTAATTTCTCAAGTCTCGCGCCAGATCACTTGGAACAACTGCTCGGCTTTGCCTCGATACCTCTCAGCAACACTCTGAAATCCTCGCGCCCACAAGTCGAAGCGCGTTGGATGGATGAAATTGCGGAGCTGTTATCGAATGAAGCGACGATCGGCATCGTAGCGGAAACAGTCGCGACCGCGCGCGGGTTTGCAGTTTGCATCCCGCTTCCGTGGGAAAGTGCGCTGCTCGGAAAGTCGATGTGGGCGATCAAACAGATCGGCGCCGATTCCGCAGCGGACGACCGCAACTCAATAGCGACCGGATTAGTCGCCGAGATCGATCGCCAGGCTAGCGCACAGGAGGCGGATTTCCTTTTATGCAAAACCCCAGCCTCAGACCCAGTGATCATCCACGCGCTGGAATCGAATGGTTTTCTTTTAATGGATACGCTGCTCGACTGCGTCTACGACTGTCGAAAAGCGATTATTCAAAAAAAAGAAATACCGCTGCCTCCAGAGTTCGGCCTTCGTCTCGCTACTTCCGCGGATGCCGATTCACTTGCCGAAACTGCGCGCGCGTCGTTCAGCGAACATTTCGGACGCTTTCATGCCGATCCGCGGATTGGCCGGACGTCTGCGACCAGAATTTATGAGGAGTGGATTCGATCGTGTGTGAATGGTTGGGCCGACTGGGTTTTCATCGCGACACATGGCGAACAAATCGCTGGGTATACAGCATGGAAGAAAGTCTCCGCGCTCGACACTAAACACGGCCTGCGCCTCGGTCATTACAGCATCGGGTGTGTGCATCCATCTTTTTTTGGACGGGGAATTTTCACGGCTCTAACACGCGCCGGAATGGCCGAACTGTGTTCTTCGGCAGATTGGATCGAAGGACCGACCCACATCGAAAATCTTGCTGTGCAACGCGGTTATCTGCGCTTGGGTTGGCAATTCACGGGATCCCAACACTCTTTCCATAAATGGCTCAAGCCATAAATTCGGCATGAAGCGCTGCCTCGCTTGCGAATTTCGCTTCGAAGGCAAAGGATGGGAATGTCCTCAATGCGGAAGGCAACCGAACTCACGCGACGGCTTGCTTCGTTTCGCTGAAGATCCGCCTGACGCCGGGGCGGGATTTAAACCGGAATATTTCGCGCGGCTCGCCGCATTTGAAGAGGGAAACTTTTGGTTTCGCGCGCGAAATCAGCTCATTCAATGGGCGCTGCGCAATTATTTTCCGAATGCCAAAAGCTTCTTTGAGGTTGGTTGCGGAACCGGGTTCGTGCTCGCAGGTGTTCACGAAAAGTTTCCGAATTTGCGCCTGGCCGGTAGTGAAATCTTTGGCGCTGGACTCGCTTTTGCCAAAGCACGTCTGCCGAGCGTAGATCTTTATCAAATGGATGCGCGGCGGATTCCATTCGAGAGTGAGTTCGATGTCATCGGAGCTTTCGATGTGCTGGAACATCTCGTCGAAGATGAACTTGCGCTGGCCCAAATGTTCAACGCCACCCGACCTGGAGGCGGACTCCTTCTCAGCGTGCCGCAACATCGCTTTCTCTGGAGCGCGAGTGACGATTACGCCATGCATCAGCGTCGTTATCGGCGCGGCGAATTGCGCGACAAGGTTGAGCGCGCGGGATTTCGGATCGAACGAATCACGTCTTTCATTTCACTCCTGCTGCCACTAATGATTTGGTCGCGCATGCAACGAAAACGGGATCAGGAATTCGAACCGTGGCGGGAATTCGAGATCAGTCCGGCGCTGAATAAAACGCTGGAAGGTATTTTGAAACTCGAACGCGCGATCACAAGAGCGGGCGTTTCTTTCCCCGCCGGAGGCTCGCTGCTTTGATCGGCAGAAAACCGGCGTCGTGATCCGCATCCCTTTCAATCGTCCGTTTGCGACCGGCGATGAACTCGGTTACATACGCACCGCCATGGCCGCGCCGAAATTTTCGGGCGATGGCGCTTTTACTCAGGACTGTCATCGGATTCTTGAGAACTCGTTAGGCGTGACCAAAGCTCTCCTCACTACCTCATGCACGCACGCGCTCGAAATGGCGGCGCTTCTTCTCGACATCATGCCCGGCGACGAAGTGATCGTTCCGGCATTCACTTTTGTCTCGACAGTAAACGCTTTTGTCCTGCGCGGGGCCCGACCGGTTTTTGTCGATGTCCGCGAAGATACTCTCAACATCGATGAAAAACGGATTGGAGAGCGAATAACCAAAAAAACGAAGGCGATCTTTCTTGTGCATTACGCGGGCGTCGGCTGCGAGATGGAAACCATCATGCCGATGAGCCGGCAGCACGCGCTCCCGTTGGTCGAAGATAATGCGCATGGGTTCTACGGAAAATATCGCGAGCAATCTCTCGGCACGTTCGGCGAACTCGCGGCCCTCAGTTTTCACGAGACAAAAAATTTTACCTCCGGCGAAGGCGGCGCGCTTCTGATGAACGACGCGCGTTTTATCGAACGCGCTGAGATTATTCGAGAAAAAGGCACGGATCGCAGCCGGTTTTTCCGCGGCGAAGTCGACAAATATAATTGGGTCGATATCGGCTCGAGCTATCTGCCTTCCGATTTGCTGGCTGCGTTTCTGCGCGCGCAGCTCGAGCATCGGGAACAAATTCAAGCGGCGCGCCGCCGGATTTGGGAAAATTATGCGGAGGGTTTGCGCGACTGGGCCGCGGCGCACGAGGTGCGACTCCCGATCGTTCCGCTGGAATGCGAACAGAGTTATCACATGTTTTATCTCATTCTGCCTTCGTTGGCGCGTCGCCAGGCGTTGATCTCGCATTTGTTAGAGCGCGAAATTCTCGCGGTCTTTCATTATCTCCCGCTGCATCTTTCTCCGATGGGGCGCCGTTTCGGCGGACGCGAGGGCGATTGTCCGGTCACGGAAAAAATTTCGGAGCGACTCTTGCGATTGCCTTTCTACAACGACATGACGGAGGCGGAACAACGCCAGGTCATCGACGCGGTGAACGAATTTCGTTTTTGATACTCGGACGTGGAGACGATCGTCCCGCATTCCTTCGGCCGCTGGCATGTTTTGTTGCTGGCAATAGCTCTGGCCGCCGGTTCCTTTTTGTTACAAGCACAACAAGGAATCAATCTCGCGGACGAAGGTTTTCTCTGGTGCGGCGTGCAACAGACTGCGCATGGAGAAGTTCCGTTGCGTGATTTTCAATCCTACGATCCCGGTCGCTACTACTGGGGCGCGGCCGGCAGCGTTCTTGTTCGGCAAAGGACTACTGGCCCTGCGATTTTCCGAAACCATTTTCCAAATCATTGGTCTTTGGGCGGGATTAATGGCGGCAACGCGAATCGCGCGGACTTGGGTCATGCTTGTCGCCATTGGTTTCATGCTGACGATATGGATGTTTCCGTCGCACAAACTTTTCGATCACACACTTTTGCTTTGCGGAATCTGGTTCGCCACGCAATTGATCGAAGAACCTTCCTCGCGCAGAATTTTCGCGGGCGGCTTGTTTATCGGCCTGTGCGTCTTCTTCGGAAAAAATCACGCTCTCTACAATTTCCTCGCGCAAGGGTTTCTGCTGTTGCTCCTTTATTTTAAATTGCGACCGCGTTTCCCACTTTCGCGCGGCGCTATCTGGCTCACCGGTCTCGCGATTGGCTTGGTTCCGATCATTGCGATGTTCCTTTGCATTCCGGGTTTTGCGCAGAGTTACGTCGAGTCGATCGAATCGATATTGCAGCGCGGAACCAATCTCGGGCTGCCGGTCCCATGGCCATGGCAAACCGCACTTGCGGGCGACTTCGCATCGATCCAGCAATTTGTTCTCGGAATTCTTTTCGTCGCGTTGCCGATTTTCTACACTGTCACTCTTTGCAGCTGTCTTTTCCTGCGTACGCAGTCTTTGAAGGAGCATGCGCTATTTGTCGCCTGCGTCCCGATCGGTTTGTTCTACATGCATCATGCCTTCTCGCGACCTGATCTGAGTCACTCGTTCAGTCGATTCATCCTTTTACTCTGGCGACCGCAGCGGTTCCCGGATTTTTCAGCGACCGCAAACGATACCCTTTTACGATCATTGCGGTATGGATCGGCCTCGGTCTTTTCGCCCTCGCGACCCAGCCGGTGTTTCAACGCTGGAATTCTCCGGAACCGTGGATGCCGTACGCTCCCAAAGACAAAATCTTCGTTCCCAAGAATACGGAGCGTTTGATTGAATGCGTTCGTCAATTCGCGGCGACAAATCTCGCACCGCGCGATGGCGTTCTTATCGCACCTTTCGAGCCCGGTCTTTATCCCATAATCGGCCGACAATCTCCGTTATGGGATCTCGCTTTTTATTTCCCGGCCACGGCTCAGCGCCAAAAGGAAATGATTCGCGCGCTCGAATGCGAAAAATGTTAACTGGGCGATCATTTCGGACGACGACTCCGGGAAGCCGCGAAGACCTGCGATTTTCCGCGACGCACGAACTACTCTGGCAATATCTGATGGAAAATTTCGAACCGGTGGAAATCTCTTGTCTGCCTAAGACGATGAAAGTTTTTCACCGGAAAAATTCCGGATCAGCTTCCGATTAATTCTCCTACGAGGGACTTTTCTTCCTTCAGTTCGTTAACCGACGCATCGATTTTTGATCGGCTGAAATCGTTGATCGGCACGTTCGGAACGATTTCCCATTTCCCACTTTTCGTCCGAATCGGGAAAGAGCTGATCAAATCTTTCTCCACGTTATAGCTGCCATCGGAACAAACCGCGACGCTGTGCCAGTCGCCCGCTTTCGTATCGGTCGTTAGGCTGCGAACGGTATCGACGATCGCATTTGCGGCCGAGGCAGCGGAGGAAAGTCCGCGCGCTTTGATGACGGCAGCGCCGCGTTGCTGCACGGCGGGAATGAAGGTGTTCTTCAGCCAACTTTCGTCAGCGATGACATCAGCGGCAGATTTGCCATCGATTTTCGCGTTATAAAAATCGGGATATTGCGTGGCGGAATGATTTCCCCAGATCGCCATGTTCGAGACGGCGGTCACTTCCACACCCGCTTTGTTCGCGAGCTGCGCTTTGCCGCGGTTTTCATCGAGCCGCGTCATCGCAAAAAAACGATCGCGCGGAATCGACTTTGCGTTGTTCATCGCGATGAGGCAATTGGTGTTGCACGGATTGCCGACAACGAGAACACGCACATCGGCAGCGGCGTTCTTCTCGATCGCGTGTCCTTGCCCGATAAAAATCTTGCCGTTAATGCCGAGCAATTCCTTGCGTTCCATTCCGGCTTTGCGCGGCACGCTGCCGACGAGCAACGCCCAATTCACATCGCGAAATCCCTCATCGAGATCGGCTGTTGGCTCGATCGATTTCAAAAGCGGAAAAGCGCAGTCGTCCAGTTCCATGACGACGCCATCGAGCGCGCCTAGCACACTCGGTATCTCGATGAGATTGAGCGCCACCGGTTGGTCCGGCCCAAACATCGAGCCCGATGCGATGCGAAATAAAAGCGCGTAGCCGATCTGCCCGGCTGCGCCGGTGACAGCGACTTTGATTGGAGAATTCATATCTATTCTTTAGCCGCAGATTCGCACAGATAAACACCGATTTTTTTACGCGCCTCACCGCGAGGTAATCTGGTTCCGGGGAGCGCACGCGACCCGCGTGCACCGTTCGGCGACCCGCCGAACGGCTTTGGGAGAATGAATTGACAGCTTGAAGGATGGTTTTCGGCGAGTCGCCGAAAACGGCACGCGAGTCGCGTGCGCTCCCCAATCCGCAGAATCGCGCGCAGCACACAATCGCCTTGTAAATACTACAAAAGGCTGACAGATTCTGGGCCGCCATGAAAGCAGGTCTCTCGCGCGGCAAAATCAACAGCGCTCTCAGCGCTCGCGATTCTCACTGCGTTTTTGTTCGCCAACGTGCTCTGCGCTGCACCGCGACTCCACGAGAAAATTCACGGCACGGCCGCAAATCACGAGTGCGTAGTTACGCTAATCGCTTCCGGCAAATGCGAAAACAGCGACACGCCTCCCCTCGTTCTTGCTCCGCAACCAACTGTTCAATTTTCAACGATCCGGGCGCTCAATCCGATCTGGGTTGCGGCGCCATTTCTTGGTGCGTCCATCTTCGAGCACGCGCCGCCCGCCCTCTCCTAAACGCTCAGCCGCCGCTAGTCCTCGCACGAAGCGGTTAATTCCGCTCTGCGCCTGATCAAAAGCAGCGTCCTCTGCGCGCATTCGTTAGTCGCGGCCTCACCTGTTGTGAGCGCCGCGTGTCTGCTCATGCACTTTAACTTTCAATTTAGGAGAATTTCGTTTGAAAAAATTATTTCTGATCTTGCTCGCGACCGTCATCACCGGCGGAATTGCGAGCGCACAAGTAGCCGTTTCGCCAACACCAACACCGAGTCCCACACCCGCAAAGAAAACTGCCGAAGCCGAACGCGTCGTCGTCACTGCCGGCGCCATCGAGCACAGCGAAACCGACACGGTTGAGTCGGTCACCGTGCTCAACGGTGTCGACCTTAAGCAACAAAATGTCGCCACACTTGGCGACGCCCTCGCCAACGAACCCGGCGTCGCCGCGAGCGGATTCAGTCCGGGCGCGAGTCGGCCGATCATTCGTGGGCTCGCCGATAACCGCGTGCGCGTTTTGAACAACGGCACCGAAGTCTTCGATGTTTCGAACCTGAGCCCCGATCACGCGCCGAGCGTAAGTCCGTTGCTCAGTCAAAGCATCGAAGTCGTTCGCGGACCGGCGACGATTCTATATGGATCGGGTGCGATTGGCGGCGTCGTCAATGTGATCGACAACCGTATTCCGGTGGAAGCGCCCGTGACGCCGCTCAGCGGAGAAGCCGATGCGAGATTTGATAGCGTCGACTTGGAACGCAGCGGAGCGATTTCGCTCGAACTTGCCGTCACGCCGCACATTGTTTTGCACGGCGACGGTTCGATTTTTCGCACGGACAGTCGAGACGTTCCCGGCTTCGCGCTCGACGAACGGATTCGCGCTTTGCTCACACCTGCGCAACGCGGAAACGATAGTTTCGGAAACGATCCACACGGCGAAGTGCCAAACACTTTCGTGCGAACAAAAGATTTCGGCTTCGGCGCTTCCTACGTCTGGGACAAAGGTTATTTCGGCGCGTCGTATAACGAGTTCCTGTCGATTTACGGAATTCCGGACGATCCGGAAGTGGATGATCCGACCGAGCCGCCATCTCACGTACGGCTCGATGTGAGGAAGCGGCAGGTGAACGTGCGCAGCTCGGTGGTCGATCCATTTCCCGGCATTGGCACGATCAACCTCAAATTCGATTACACCGATTACAAACACGACGAAATCGACGACCACACGATCGGCTCTACTTTCAGCACGAGCGGCGTGGATTCGCGTTTGGAGTTTGTGCACAAACCGATTGGTGTCTTTGAAGGTTCATTCGGCACGCAGGTTTTCATTAAAGATCTGTCCATCCTTGGCGGCGATGCATTTCTCCAACCGACCACCACGACCGAAGTGGCCGGTTTTCTTTTCGAAGAGGTGAAACTCGGCCCGGTGCGCCTTCAGGTCGGTGGCAGAATCGAACATCAAAACATCGAGATCGATTCGAGCGATCCCGATTTGACTTCGCTCACTTCGCCCGATCAAAAGAACCAGGATTTTCTGCCGCTAAGCGCGGCGGGCGGCATCGTTTACAATTTCGCCACAGACTATGTTCTCGCGCTCAATCTCACCTATTCGCAACGCGCACCGACGGCGGAAGAACTTTTCGCACGCGGACCGCACGACGCGACTTTTCAATTCCTCGTCGGCGATCCAAATCTCACTGAGGAAACGAGCCGCGGCGTCGACATGAGTTTGCGGAAAACCGGCGGCGTGATCACAGGAAGCATCAGTGGCTTCTACAATTACTTCACTGACTACATCGACTTTACGCCGACGGGCGATTTTGAAGATGGCTTGCGCGTTTTCATTTACACGCCCAAGAACGCCGAATTCTTCGGCGGCGAAGCAAAGGTGGACTTCCATCTTCTGCCCCTAACGATCACCCGCATTGCCGATGAAACCGTTAGCGATCCGAAATCGGTCAAGAATGTCGTTACGCACGAGAGCGGTGAGGCGGAGAAAAATCCTAACGATCTCTTCCTCGATTTTCGCGCCGATTACGTGCATGCGGAGGACTCAGATACAGGCGAGCCGCTGCCGCGAATCACGCCGTTGCGTTACAGTGCGTCGCTGAATTATCAAAGTGAGCACTGGACTGCGAAGATCGAAGGACAGCGCGTCAGCCGACAATACCGCACAGCTGAATTCGAGACTTCGACGCCCGGCTACACATTCTTAAACGCGAGCATCGGTTACAATTTCCGCGCCGGTCGCACGCTCAATAACCTTTACGTTCGCGGCACCAATCTACTCAATGAAGAAGCGCGCGATCATCTCTCCTTCTTGAAGGAAGTGCTGCCGCTCCCCGGCCGCGGCGTGATCTTGGGGGTACGCACGGAATTCTGAAACATCACTGCCAATAGTTTCGGTGGTTGCTAGGCGACCGTCGCGTTGTTAGGTTCGCGGACTTTGGTTATTCAAGGCCGCGAATGAACAGACGTAAATCGTACGCTGGTTTTAGTTTTGTCGCGCTGGTCGTCGCGCTTGCGATACTTGTTGCAAGTGTGCTTGCAGCCGCGCCACAGCTGCACCAACGGATTCACGGCGCCGCGCAGCACGAATGTGCGGTGACCTTGATCGCGTCCGGCAAATACGACCACACGCCAGCGAACGCATCGGCCGTGGCTCCATATCATGGCTTGAGCGAAGCAACATTTCTTCCACACCATCTTCGAGTAACAACGCCCGCGCTTGAGTTCTCACTTCTCGAGCACGCGCCGCCGTCGGTCTCCTGACCATTTGGTTTTTCCGCGCACTGGCGCGGCAACGCCTTCCTTCGCGTTCAATCCGGGCGTTGAACCAATGCGCGCGAACGCATCGAACAGATTTTTCATCCGGCAAACTCCGGATGCTACAGCGAGATGAATGAAGATTTTTTTGTTAATTTTGTTTTTCACGAGCGCGCTTGCTTACGCGCAGGAACCTGCGCCGACTCCAAGCCCAGCCGCTTCGCCTAACGAGGTGGAAGAATTACGGCAGGAAGTTCGATCGCTCACCGGCATCGTAAAGGCCCTGCAACAACAGGTGAAGGATCAGCAGGTCGTGATCGAGAAATTGAATCCTGCTTCGCCGCCGCTTCCAGAAAACCCGGAACCGACCCCAATACCAGCGACTAGTGTCGCTGCTCCCGCCGCCTCCCCTGCGTCCCAACTTTTTCCGACAGAAGACAACAGCGTTGTTGCCTCGGCGCCACCGCCAACTGTGAACGCAAATGGCGCTGCCACGACCACAACGGCGTTTCCCACGACCGACGCTTCGGTCACAACAACGCCGGAAATGACAACCGCCGGGCCGTCTCTGACCGCGCCGATATCGATCGTCGGTGGCGGCGGAAAGAATTACATGAACATTTCCTTCGATGGAATGTTCGCACTCGCCGGATCGACGGCGCGCGATCTCGATCACATCGAAGTGGGCGATCACGATCCGCAACAGCGCGGATTCAACGGGCGCAACATCGAGTTAGCATTCGACGGGGCGGTCGATCCGTTTTTCGAAGGTTTCGCCAATATCGTTTTCAAACTGGATAACGACAACGAAACCGAAGTGGAAGTGGAAGAAGCTTTCATGCAGACGACGGATTTGCCTTTTGGTCTGCAATTGAAAGGCGGACAATTTTTCGCCGCCTTCGGCCGGATCAATCCGACTCATCCGCACACATGGGATTTCGCAGACGATCCGCTTGTTCATGGTCGCTTCCTCGGGCCCGATGGGCTGCGTGGAGTCGGCGCGCAAATTTCGTGGACGTTGCCGACGCCCTGGTATTCGCAACTGATCGTCGCTTCGCAAAACGGCCGCGGCGGCACCGGCTATTCATTTCGGAACCCTGGCGACAATGGAATTTTTTTCGATCGGCAAACGACTGATCGCGAAGCACGCGGTTTGCAGGATTTTGTCTGGATTCCGCGCTGGGAAAATTCCGTCGATCTCAGTCCGACGCAGGTCGTGCTCGCCGGCGTTTCCGGTGCGTTTGGATCGAACGAAACCGGCGCAAATTCGCGCACGCAAATCTACGGCGCCGATGTCTTTTACAAATGGAAGAGCTCGCACGCGGAAGGCGGATTTCCGTTTGTGAAATGGCAAACCGAAGCGATGTATCGCCGCTTCGAAGCCGGGCGCGGCATCGATCAATCGTTTCCTGTCGCGGAGACCTTTCACGATTGGGGTATGTATTCGCAACTGCTCTGGGGTTTCAAAAAAGGCTGGGTCGCCGGCATCCGCGGCGATTACCTGCACATGCAGGATTCCCAGATTCACTGACGACGACGAACGACAAAGCCGCTCCCGCATTTCTGCGGATCTGACCTGGTATCCGACGGAATTTTCAAAGATCAGGCTTCAGTACAATCACGATTTTCTGGAAGAAAATTTCTTCCTCGCCGGTCGCGACGTCGATTCCGTTTTCCTCCAATTCGAATTCATTCTCGGCGCGCATGGCGCCCACAAGTTCTGATGCACACACAAATTCACGCGGACCCACTGCCTGTCATCCTGAGCGAAGCGAAGGACCTCACGAGCGTCCGAAAGAATACTCAATTAAAGTGTGACATGGACTGGTCTGTGAGGTTCCTCGCTCCGCTCGGAATGACAGATTATGCGCGGACTGCGCGCAGAATTTTCCACTAACTTATGAAACGCATTCTTCTCACAATTTTATTTTCAAGCGCCCTGGCGGTTTCTGCTCAAGCAAAGCTCAAAGTCGTCGCGACCCTGCCGGATTTTGCGGCGCTCGCGCGTGAAATTGGCGACGACAAAATCGAAGTCACTACTCTGGCCAAGGCCACAGAGGATCCGCACTTCGTCGATGCGCGCCCGAGTTTCGTCGTCGCATTGCGCACGGCTGATGTGTTGATCGATGGCGGGGCGGAACTCGAGATCGGCTGGCTACCTCCGCTGCTGCAAAACGCGCGCAATCCGAAGATCGAAGTCGGAAAACCAGGACGCGTTCAAGCATCTCAAGGAATCCGACTCATGAACGTGCCGACCAATGTGACGCGCGCAGCTGGCGACGTGCATGCGCTTGGCAATCCGCATTTCAGCCGTCGATCCGATTATTGCAAAGGCGATCGCCGCGCATATTGCGCAGGCGTTCTCCGCGGTCGATCCGCCAAATGCCGCTTTCTACAATGCGAACTACAAGAAATTCGAAGCGACGATCAATGCCAAATTACAAGAGTGGGGCGCGAAGCTGCTGCCGTTCAAAGGACAAAGCGTCGTCGCGTATCACGATTCGTGGGTTTACTTCGCGCATCGTTTCGGGTTGAACATCGATATTTTCCTCGAACCGAAACCCGGCATTCCGCCATCGCCATCGCACCTGGCCGAAGTGATTCAGCAAATCAAGGCGCAACACATCAAGGCGATCCTGGTCGAGCCGTATCACAATCGTAAAATCGCTGAGAAAGTCGCGCAATTGACCGGTGCGAAGGTTGTCGATTTCGCGCAATTTCCCGGCGCGCTTCCGAACACCGACACGTACGTGAAACTGATCGACACACTCGTCGACCGCCTCGCAGCAGCGCTGAAATGAAAATGCACACGTGTGCAATTCTTCTCCGGGGAGCGCACGCGCCTCGCGTGCTGTTTTCGGCGCCCCCGCCGAAAACTCTACTGGTCCAAGAAGGAATGCGTTCGGCGAGGCGCCGAACGCGGCACGCGAGGGCGCGTGCGCTCCCCGGAAAGAGCGCGATCGCGGAGGTCTTTTATGTGGGAAGTAATGTTTTGGCCGATCATGGCCTGCGTTCTTTTGCCGTGGCTGCTCGTTTATCTCGGCCTGCATGTCGTGCAACGCGGCATCATCTTCATCGACATCGCGATGGCCCAAATGGCGTCGCTCGGGATCTGCGTCGCGGTTTTGCTGCATCTCGATCTTGAAAGTTGGGCGACGTTTGCAATTGCGCTGGGATTCACACTCGCGGGCGCCGCGATTTTTTCCGTTACCGGAAAACGCACGAGTCAGGTGCCGCAGGAAGCTGTCATCGGCATTTCCTACGTCGTCGCGGCCGCAGGAGCGATCCTATTGCTCAGTCGCGCCGCCGAAGGCGACGAAGAAATCAAGAAGATGCTTGTCGGCGACATATTGCTCGTTAGTCCGCACGACGTTTGGAAATGTTTCGCGCTGTTTCTGCTTGTCGGAATTCTGCACTTCGCTTTGCGCAAATCCTTTCTGCTCGTTTCCTTCGATCGCGATCGCGCTTACGAACAAGGACTCAAAGTTCGTTGGTGGGATTTTCTTTTTTACGCCGCGTTCGGTCTTGTCGTAACCAGCTTCGTTCGCATCGCCGGCGTGCTGCTCGTTTTCAGTTATCTCATCGTGCCGGCAGTCTGCGGCATCAATCTCGGCCGCAAACTGGGTTCGCGGCTCTTGATCGGCTGGTTGATCGCCCTGCTCGGAGGAGTAGGCGGTTTGTTCTTCTCCTACTGGGGGGATCTGCCGTCGGGCGCTGCGATTGTCTGCACCTTTGGCGCGCTGTTGATTTTGATTTCTCTGTTTCGCGCCGCTCGTCCGATTCGTTAGGCTACTCGTAGTGCACGGGAATCTGGATCGCGCTCGCATGAGTGCCATCATGATAGACGCGGATATGCGCGGTCTGCGCGTCTCTCCCGGTCTCATCGGCCACCACTCCGCCCGTGTTGTAATTCTTCTGCCAGAAAATTGAATTCGGCGACGACACGACGAGGCGTAGCCGGCTGCCTTTCATTAATTTTCTCGCGACAAACAATCCGGGCGCGAACTCGCATTTTACAATTTCATCGCCTTTGACCAGCTTTTCCTGACGCAACGATTCGCGGTAACGCAAACGGCGCAGATCACTCCAAAGCGCGATACTCGTTCCGTCGGGTTGAATTTCGTAAAGATCCGCTGACAAATCGGTGTCGGGCGTGTCGAGAGAAACCCAAAGCGTGAGTTGCGGACAACCGACGAGCGGCATTTCCTTCGGCAACGGATCGCTATGATAGACGAGGCCATCGTTACCAATGCTTAAAGCCAAACTTTGATCGATCTCCGAAGTCTTGTCGTTAGGCTCGGTGCCCTCGACTTCGCTGCCGCGATGCGTGTCGAGCGGGTCGTAGGTGAATTCGTCCGCGCCTTCTCGCGGTTGATTTTCAGTGAGACTGCCGGAACGAAAGACACCGTTGGCATCGCCCTTTTGCGAGTCGAGATAAAATGTCCGCGAATGTGCAGTTAGATTTTTCAGACTGTCCGCGTACTTCCAGGCGCCATTCGCGCCGGTGTTGCCGGCTGCGATCATGTAATAGGCGACCTGATTTTTGAGGAACTCCGGTTTCGTCCCGCCTTTCAACGTCCAGTCGTACCATTGCCGATGCAGATCGTTGAGATCGATGATTGCCGCCGGACCAAACTTTACGCCGCCGACTTCATCCGTGGGCGTGCGCGTGCCCGCGTGATCCCACGGACCAATGATGAGAAAATGTTTGGCCCCGGCCTGGGCTGTGGCACTTGCAATGTGATCGCGATAATACGTGAGCGCACCGATTTCGTCGCCGTCGTACTGGCCCGTGATCGTGAGAATAGGCAACGTGATTTTTTGAAACTGTTCGCGCGTCGGCACCATCGCATCGTAATAAGCGTCGGCCGTTGGATGTTTGAGAATGCGTTGGAAATTTGGTGACGGATTTCCGACAAACGAATCCAGGGTCTTGAACGCAACGTATTTCTTGTACGCGTCGAGAAACTTTGTGCGCCAGAATTTTTCGTCGCCAAAAAGATTTGTCTGGCCCGCTTTTCCGCTGGTGAACGTGAACCAGCGCACGTCGTAGGTTTCGCCGATGTTGAGGTAGGAAGGATAATCGAGCGGCGGATGGGCCGCAGCCGCCGGAACAATCGTGGCCAGATGCGGCGGAAATTCCTTCGCCGTCGCCCATTGATCGAACCCGGCGTAGGAGCCGCCCCACATCGCGACTTTGCCGTCGCAAAACGGCTGTTGTGCCAGCCATTCGACGACATCGTGACCATCTTTCGGTTCCTGCGCGAATGGCTCAAAGTCGCCACCGGAATTTCCACGGCCGCGAACATCAACCAGCGCAAACGCGTAACCGTGCGATGCGAAGTAGACGGCACGCGCGTGGTAGGAATCGGAAATGTACGGCGTTAAGGTGAAGATCACCGGCGTGCGCGGGTTACTACCATCGCTCGCTTTCGGGAGATAAAGCGTCGCATTCAATTCGACTTTATCGCGCATGGGAATTTTCACGCCCCAGCGCAAATCGTAGTTGCCGGTGGGAGGCGGCGATGGCTGTGGCGTTGGCGAGGACACCGGTGGGGGCGTTTGGGCAAAAGCGGCGCCGACAAGCGCCAGAAAACAGGAAGTGATGCGAAGATTCATAAAGAGGATTGGTTGGAATTGTCTCGGTGCTCTCCCGCTTCTAACATGCGCACGCGTTTGTCGCGATACGGAAGACGAAGCGTCAAGGTCAAGCCGCGGCCTTCGCTGCTTTCGATCGCCATTTCTCCGCCGTGCTCGCGCACGATTCGACGGACAATTAGCAGCCCGAGACCGGAGCCGGAACTTTTCGTCGTGAAATAGGGCTCGAAGATCCTGCTGAGATTTTCTGCGGAAATTCCGCCGCCGGTATCTGTGAAACTCACGAGCACGTGCGTCGCGTCCATGTCAGTGCGAATGCGCAAAATGCCGCGCCGCTTCATCGCTTCGAAACTATTTTTGATCACGTTGTAAAACGCCTGCTTCATTTGGTCGCGATCGAGCTCGATCAACGGCAGATCGGGACGCAGTTCCTGTTCGACCACGACGTCGCGGTCTTTAATCTCGGGCGCGAGGAAGCGCAGCGTCTCCTCGACAATCGCGTTCACATTTTCCGGATGAAGCTGCGGCTTGGACGGACGAATCGCGCGCAGGAATTGCGAAACAATAGAATCGAGCCGGCTGATTTCCGAACGCGCGACGTTGATTGATTCCTGTAATTCCGTTTTCTGTTTTCCTTTGAGCTCGCGAACTTTTCGCTCCATCAACTGAAGATGAATGTGCAGCGAATTCAGAGGATTTCCGATTTCGTGCGCGACTCCTGCGGCCAGCAAAGTCAGCGCATTAAAACGCTCTGATTCGATCGTCTGCTGCGTCGAACGCCGGCTTTCTGTGATGTCGCGCAAAATCATCGCGTGACCGACCGGCTCGGCTTGTTGTTCACCATCCCCAAGCCGTTCGATGATCAGCGGCACGATGTAAAAATTGATGAATCGATTCGCCGGATAAAAGATTTCCATGTCGCGGCTGAGCGCACCGGATGACTTCGAGAGCGCATCCCAATCCAAACCGCGAACGCGTTCATCGAGGCGTTTGCCGATCGAGTTTTCGGCATCGATTCCAAAAATCTCGCAGGCGGCATCGTTCACATAAGTGATGCGACCGCTGGAGTCAGTAACGATAATCCCTTCCTGGATGGAATTAAAAATCGTCTCGAGAAAACCTTTTTCCTGCGCCAGCCGGAGCAGATAATTCTGCACCTCCTCGGGACCGATACGGCCGAGGCGTCCGATCAGTTTTTCGAGAAAACCGGATTTCATTGTGCGGTCATCCTGAGCGTAGGCGAAGGATCTCTCAAAACATCGAGAGATTCCTCGACTTCGCTCGGAATGACAAGAAGGGACGCGGGATGAATCAGCGCACTTCTGCTGGCTCGGCAGTGTCCGGTCTCCGTTCGGACTGGGTTAACCTTGACGTACTGGCAAGGCATTTCGCAAAAGGGCGCATAATTAGACGCGAACCGGGTTGGGCAGCTTCCGCGACTGCAACGGCCGTAATGATCGACTCCGATGGAAGGTTGGGCACGTTCACCGTCGCTGCAGCCGACCCAGGTGGATTTTCTCCCCAACGTGTCCAGCCCCAAGCCGTTCCCGACGCCAGGCAAGCGATGCTCAATCGCAAAGTCGAGAAGCTTGCAAGCTAACAGTCGCGCAACAACAGAAACAAATAGAGAAACTCGCTGACCCAGCTCAAAGAGCAGGAATCAAAGATTCAGAAGGTAAGCGCGCAGCTTGAGTTGAACAAACCCGCACCGCAACTGGTCGCGAGCGATCAGTAAAAAGAACCGTCAGCGTACTCGGCTAAAATAAACTCAGTGCGCCGCAGCTGGTTCGGCCGGTTGTCCGGTCTCGGCTTCGGCGCGTTCCTTCAGAGCGGCCTTGCGTGAAAGTTTCACGCGCCCCTTGTCGTCGATGCCGATGCATTTTACCCAGATCATCTCGCCGACTTTTGCCACGTCCTCAGTCCGCTTCACGCGAAAGTCCGCCAGCTCAGAAATGTGCACGAGCCCATCTTTCCCCGGGAACACTTCCACAAAAGCGCCAAATTCTTTGATCGACACCACACGACCATGATAAGTCTGGCCGATCTCGATTTCTTTGGTCATGCCACCGATGATTTCTTTCGCGCGCGCCATGCTTTCGGGACTCGTGGCGTAAATATGCACGGAACCGTCGTCCTCGATGTTAATCTCGGCGCCGGTTTCGGCGACGATGCCCTTAATCGTTTTGCCGCCGGGACCAATGAGCGCGCCGATTTTTTCCGGATTAATTTTCACCGTCTCGATGCGCGGCGCGTATTTGCTCAAGTCCGGACGTGGCTGGTCGATCGTACTTGCCATGATAGCGAGAATTTTCGTGCGCGCTTCCTTTGCGCGACCGATGGCTTCGGCCATGATTTTGTGGCTAACACCGCGAAGTTTGAGATCGAGCTGAAATCCCGTGACTCCGGTCTCAGTTCCGCAAAGTTTGAAATCCATGTCACCGAAATGATCTTCCGATCCGATGATATCGGTGAGGAGTGAGTAGCGTTTCAATTGACCGTCGTCGCCGAATTCCGTGACGAGCCCGACTGAAATTCCAGCGACGGGTGTTTTGATCGGCACGCCGGCATCCATGAGGGCAAGCATTCCACCACACACGCTCGCCATCGAAGTGGAGCCGTTTGATTCCATCACTTCGCTGGAGATGCGAATGGCGTAACGAAAGTCGTCGACACTCGGAACAACTGGCTCGAGCGAACGCTCCGCCAATGCGCCGTGGCCAATTTCACGCCGGCTCGCGCCGCCGGTGCGACCAGTTTCGCCAACACTGAACGGCGGGAAGTTGTAATGAAGCAGGAAGCTCTTGGAAGTATCGCCGCCTCCGTAGGCATCGATGTTCTGCGCTTCTTCAATGGGAGCGAGGGTGACGAGCGCGAGCGCTTGCGTTTCGCCGCGCTGGAAAATGGCGGAGCCGTGCGCTCGTGGGAGCACGCCTACTTCGCAACTGATCGATCGCAAATCTTCATAGCCGCGGCCGTCCATGCGTTTCTGTTTGTCGAGCACGCTGATGCGAAACGCTTTTTTCTGCACGTAATCGAAGGCTTGCGAGATCGCGAACTTGTCCGCTTCCGGATATTTTTCGAGCACGGCGGTTTTCACTTCTTCGCGCAATGCGTTGACTGCTTTGCTGCGCGCGACTTTGCCCTGGGTATAAAGTGCTCCTTCGATGCGATCGCCGGCAATGCGATACGCAATTTCCAGAATGTCCTGATCGACGGTGAGCAGCGGCATCTCTCGTTTCGGTTTGCCAACTTGTGATGCGAGTTCTTTTTGAATCCGGATCATTTCGCGCGCATGTCCATGCGCGAATTCCAATGCTTTCACGAATTCGGCTTCCGGCAATTCTTCGGCAGCGCCTTCGATCATGATAACGTCGTTTTCCGTTCCAACGTAGATCAGATCGAGATCGCTTTGGTCGCGCTCATCGTGAGTCGGATTCGCGACAAACTGGCCATTGACGCGGCCGACGCGAACGGCGCCAATTGGACCGGCAAACGGAATGTCCGAAACACAAAGCGCAGCGGACGCGCCGTTGATCGCGAGAATGTCGGGATCGTTCTGGCCATCGGCGCTAAGCAGGATGGAAATGATCTGCGTGTCGGTACAAATAGCCGGCGGGAAAAAGCGGCCGCAGCGGCCGGTCCGTCATGCGTGAAGTGAGCGTTTCCTTTTCCGAAGGTCGGCCTTCGCGTTTGAAATAACCGCCGGGAAATTTTCCGACGGCCGCCGCCTTCTCGCGGTAATCAACTGTGAGCGGGAACCAATCCTGGCCTTCTTTGATGGCGGTCGCCGAGACAGCGCTCGCGAGCACCATGGTATCGCCGCAAGAGACGATGACTGCACCATCGGCAAGTTTGGCGATCTTGCCTGTTTCGATTGAGATTTGAGTGGCCCCAATTTGGGCCGTGACCTTATTTTGCATACTACTTTCCTGGATGTTCGCTAAGATCCAGGCCGGTCACCCTGTTTTGTAGGTTTTAACCTCGAAACGTGTTTCGGGGCTAAAACCTAAAAACCGAAGGTGCTTTCTCGGCCCGGACTTCGCGGGTTTGTTTCTAATTAACGAATCGGCTACAGCAAGCGAAACGATCGGACAGCCATTCCGCGGATCCCTTGCGCTACTTACGCAAGTTCAATTTCTCGATCAGGCTTTTATACCGATCGGACTTTGATCTGCTCAGGTAATCGAGCAAGCTCCGGCGCTGCGCCACCATTTTCAGGAGACCGCGGCGCGAGGAATGATCCTTGGCGTTGGTTTTGAGGTGTTCGGTTAACTGCGCGATCCGGCGCGTAAGAAGTGCGACCTGCACATCCGCGCTGCCGGTATCTTTTTCGTGCAGCTGAAACTGCCTCATATCCATCGTATCACTGCCTTCTGCCATAAACGAAGCGGCACTGTAGATGAAGTTTCCCTATTGGCAAGAGCGGGAAACAGATCGAATCCCGCTAGCGCTGCTAATCTACAGAGCGGGCGCAAAGCGCCCCACTTACTCAGCCGCCACGAGGATCGCGCGTTCGTCCCGCTTTCTGGAAGTCGGTCGCATCGATGCTCTGGTCTCGGCGAAGTTTGCGTCGGGCTTCAGCGTACTTGAGCGACGCGTCCGCCGCTTTTACTCGTGCCACGATCGAACCGACACCAACGTGAAGCTTCTCCGCCAGCTGACTCCAATTCTGGTTTTTTGCCCGGAGCTTAAGAATCTGATCAAAGCTCTTGCCGCTCCCGGTCGCGAGAGAATTGGCGACCAGCAATTGTCCATACGTTAGTCCACTCATCGTCCTTTGTTTCTTCAAAACCTCCACCGGCACTTTGGTCTGCCAGGAAACAGCCACCGGCATCAACGCGTAGCCATCGACAACGGTGCCAGCCTTCGCGTCCAGCTGGGCGACCGCTATTCCCAGAGCCGTATTATCGTTGGTGACTGCCGTCTTGGAGCTAGATTGATTTTTTACCTCGTCCGTCTCGACGAAGCCTCCACCGAGATGACTTCCCGTTGGTGGCGCAACCCAGATGGTCGTCTTTTTCGGCCTGTTCGTTTGGGCCCACGCAACTGTGGCCGAAACGGCCAGCACCGAAATAATGAGCAAAGCGGCAGTTCGTTTCATAAGCCGCGGATAGTATTTCGTTTTTACGTGATTACAAGGCAAAAACGCATGCAGAAGAAAA
>CAVWVT010000002.1:0-31924 GCA_963758535.1 uncultured Verrucomicrobiae bacterium
TGAGCCTGTGAGGTTGGTACCCCGATGACAAGGCACGCCATCAGGCCAATTAAAGCTAGTGATAATTTTTTCATTTTGTTCTCTCTTTCTTTGGTTGTGATTTTTGTGTGTCCCTTCTGTTTCCATGCCTTAACCAATCCCTGAATGCGTTACGCGCTGCCCTGAAATTGCCTTTTGCGAGGCATAACTTGCTGTCAGCAAAAACTGCGCTTTTTCCAAGGGAGCAAGATTAGGTCAGCAATTCACAATTTCAGACTTTCTGACTTTGCTGATCATGGTAATTTGCTTGAAGTACAGGCGCTGATTTATTATCGATTCGGCGTTCGACGTTCGCCATCTACTCCATCTTTTCCTCGGGAGAGGGTAGGGTAAGGGCCTCGGGGGCTTTGAAGAAACCGCGTGAGTCGAAAGACTTTCGGAGTTCGGCGTCTACGCGACCTGTCGCGTGAGGCCTGAGCCTTCTACGCGATCTCTCGCGTGCCGCGACACTTCGGGAAACTCGAGCAACCCCAGAACCGATTGCCCGCGGTGGGTCCGCGCTTCGCTTCGCGTATTACCATCTCAGCACCGCAGAGCGGACAGTCAGGCGCGTTGTTAATTCTACGCGGTCGCCGCGCCGACCGCGCTGCCCCGGGATGGAAGATCTCGCGAATTGTTATTTGGAAACAACGCGCCCGGAGGTCGCGTTCCACCGAATCGCCAGGGCCGGGATAGGCAACGCCTATCGCCGCGAGGTCGCACAAAGTATTTCAAAAGCGGAACGGGTGAGGCCGGCACGGAGGCCAGCCCTCCAATCTCAAATATGCCGCTACAGCTAAAGGTGGAATGTGCTCTCCGAGCGCGTTGTTAATTCTACGCGGTCGCCGCGCCGACCGCGCTGCCCCGGGATGGAAGATCTCGCGAATTGTTATTTGGAAACAACGCGCCCGGAGGTCGCGTTCCACCTAATCGCCAAGGCCGGGATAGGCAACGCCTATCGCGGCGAGTCGCACAAAGTATTTCAAAGACGGGATCGGGTGATGTCGCTTATGGCATGCAGACAAACCTCGAAAGCAAACCTCAAGAAAGACGCGACTCCATGGAGCCGCACATTCCGATGCGTGGGAGGATTGCTCGTTTTCTGAGCGATCGCCATGCGTATGGGGAACGCCCGGATTATCTGCCGGAGTTAATTGTTCTGGGAATAGTAATCATTGCAGCGGCGTGGCCGATTTTGTCGCTGGCTTCAGCGATGGAGCTGGTGCGATAAACCGAAACCAGCGAGAGGGACCGTGAGCATCGTGATTTTTGCCTACTATTTTGTGTTGCGCCTAATCGACGACTGGTAAGGCGGAAAAGGTGGCTGTCGCGGCGTGGCGAAATGCGGCAGCCGCCTTACCTTCGAAACGCAAGGGATTGCGCAAGAGATTGAGCTCACGCACCGGAGCGGGTGGTGCGAAGGGCACGGCTACGCATCCGTTCGTGAACTCGCTCTCGGTCATCATTTGCGGCACAATTGTAACGCCCATTCCGGCTGCGACCATTCGAGCGATCGTGGCCAATTGCGCGCCGCGCACCGTCAGCTCCGGATGGAGATGATTTTTCTCCAGGTAATCGCAAACCTGCCCCGCGAGGCAATGCTCTTCGTGCAGAAGCAGAAATTTCTCCGCTGCGAGATCGCTCCACTTGATCGTCTTTCGCTTTGCCAGCCGATGTTTCTTCGGCAGCAAGACACAAAGCGACTCTTTGCCTAACAAATGGCGTTTTAAACCGGACGTTTCGCCGCAGGTCGAGGCGAGCACGACGTCGAGCGTCCCGTCTTCCAGCCGCATCGCGAGATTGTCAGTGGTGTCTTCAAAGATTTCGAAAACGACTTTCGGATGCTGCCGCTGAAATTCTCCGATCAGTCTCGGCAAAACATAGAGCGCAATCGTGGGAATGGCGCCGACCGCGAGCCGCCCGACGACTTCGCGCTTCAAATCGTCCACGCAACGATGCGCATCGCCAATCTCGACCAGAATCTTGCGCGCATAATCGAGCAGGCATTTGCCGGCTTCCGTCACCACGACCGAGCGGGGCAGCCGATCGAACAGGCGCTGGTCCATTTCCGCTTCCAGCTTTTGAATCTGCTGGCTGAGCGAGGGCTGCGCGACATGTTCGCGCACGGCCGCGCGGGAAAAGCTGCCTTCATCCGCCACAGCCACGAAGTAACGCAATTGATGAATCTCCATCGCAGAAAGGGTTGACAACGAATGGTCCGCTTGCGTTCGGGACTTGTCCAGAAACGGGACTGCATCCGAACGAAATGTAACCGATTCGCCACAAATTGTTGTGTGAGCGTGCGTAGGACGCGAAGAATTTCAGGGAGAGCATCCTCGTCTTAATCTCTCCCTGAAAGGAGGGGCAATGTAGGCCGGCCCTCCAGACTCATAGTGCGACGGTCATAGACCGCCGCTACAGAAGATATCGGTGGAAGTAACGCCTGACGGTTTCAGATCCTGCATCCCACAATCGCAATTATTTATCCCATTCGCGAAACGGAAACCTTCGCGTTTTCCGCGGAATTTGATCCTCTCCCCGGGGAAAACAGCGATGGCATCTGCGTTGCTAAGGGGTTGTTGCATGAGTCGCCTATTGATCGTTCTCGTCGTCGTCATCGCTGCGCTTGGTGCGAGCGGATTAAGCGCTGCGCAAGCGTCAGATAAATCCGGCGAAGCCGCGTTCGCGCGGTTACAGACCCTGGCCGGTGAATGGGAAGGAACATTTGCCTGGACCGGCGCTCGAAAAGATCGCGGCGCAATGAACGCCAGCTATTACGTGACCGGCAATAATTCCGCGGTAGTCGAAAATCTGACGATGGGCGGCGTGCCGACCATGACCAGCTGTCTACCATCTCGATGGCGACGACTTGCGGATGACACACTACTGCGCCGCCCGAAATCAACCCCGCCTGAAAGCAACGCAGATCGATAACGCTAAGGGCATCGTGAATTTTTCATTCGTTGACGCTACCAATTTGTCGTCACCTGACGCGCCTCACGTCCATGGGCTCGAGTTCCGGTTTCTCGATGCCGATCACATCACGCTCACATTTCTGTTTCAAAGCGGAAGCAAGGAGGGCCGCGAACTGATTACGCTCACCCGTGTCAAAGGTTCTCAAGCAAAGCAACGTCCGGAACCGTCTCCGACGGATAAGTAACTCGCGGAAATAATCCCTCTCTCTCAGAGAAAGGAAATGAGCGCAACGCCCGTTCGGGAAGAGACCTTCCTGCTTTCCTAATTCAAAAGCTGAATCGTTACCCGCCGCGGGAGTTTAGAAGCTGTCCTCTTAAATAGGGACGGCTTTTAGTAACCCAATTCCGCTTTCCTTTGCGCGGCGGTCGGCAAGGGATCTTTTTTCGCTTCGATCGCGCCCTGGCCCGACTCCTGGATGCGTCTGCCCTCCGTCGCGTTGAATTCAATGTCCGATTGAAACTCCGGCGGGACATCGTCCGCGGCGTAGATGGCGTGCACGGGACATTCATCCACGCAAGCCATGCAATCGATGCACTCCTCCGGGTGAATAACAAGTTGACCCTCCAACTCATAAAAGCACGCCACCGGGCATACCAGTACGCAATCGGTGAACTTGCACCCCAGACATTTATTAGTAACTACATGCGCCATAAATTATTTCTGTTCCAGATTCATCGGGCTTACGGGATTAAACTGGACGAGCGGGGCCAGTTTGCCAATGTGTTTTTCGGAAAATGCTGTAATCGCCATGGCAGGTCGCATTTACCGCTCACGAGAGCGTTGGCCCTGCTATCTCGGAAAGGGCGGGCGCGGGTTTTGCCGCGGAAATCGGCCGTCGCCATTCATTCCAAAGACGGCGAGCGCGGCGCGGCGCGTACTTGATGCAGGTATAGAGCAAGACCGGTAAACGGTATCGTTGCATCAGAGCTACTTCACGCAGTTGGCGATGTTTGCGGGCGAGCCCGTTGGCGCCGGGTGTGGAGTTAGCGTGATACAGGACGAGGTCGCGTGGAGGTGGCCAGTAGTTGCTGCGCGCGTAAAAGCAGCGCGGAAGCTGGCACCAGGAAAGCGCACGCTCGCTCAAGGTTGGAAGAAGTTTGTTGATGACGCGCTCCTCGATCTCGCCTGCAAATTGGTTTTGCAGGCCGTGCCTTACTTCTTCAAAGAATTTGATGACGCGAGCGTTGCAGCGGCAGATAAAGAAACCGCTGTTGATTTCATTCGCAGGGACGCCGGCCGCCTGAAACGCGATGTCGCGATCGCCCAGCTCGGCGATAGCGATGTCCGGAGTCAGCCGGTAAAATTGGATGTCGACATCAGACCAGATGATAACGTTGCCTGAGTGCTCGCGCAGGCTTTGGAGAATCAGATCCACTTTTTTGACAACGCACGGCACAAACTGGGGGCTGTGGTAATGGCCTTCCCCTAACATCTCGATGACCTCGGACTGCACAGTGAACCCGGGAGGGATCGTAGGAAGGAAGTCGTCGTGATAGAGCCTGCTGTGCGACGGAGTATAACAACAAAAGATCTTCATAGGGCGCTGCCCTGCTAGTCCTACTGGAATCGATTCGCCGGATCAAGCAAAACTGGCCGCGGCGAAGAAAATGCGACGGTCAGAGACCGCCGCTACAGTTATGACGTCTTATTTGCGGAGCTATTCGATCTTGCAAAGGCGTTCGTCGGCGGGAACTCAATTCTGTAGCTTTGACTTACTTACTATCAGGAGAGCGCATTCGTTTGGTCTACTATCGAGGGTATCGAGGAAATAGACGCTGGGTCCACCAAGAGTCTCGTAGAGTAGATACGCCTGCCCTTGAATTCCAGTCAGGTGGACGCCTTGTCCCAAATGGATCGACTTTTTGGTAATGACCGGACTGAATGCAGCATGACTCTCGCCGGGAGGACGAGGATCATTGTTGGTCGCTGTGTTCACTACCACACGATCGTTATCCACGATGGCATATTCGACGACGCCCATGCTCTTGCTGCATATGACAATGTCGACGTTCGGTCCGCCGAACCGTTGAAGGCTTGTCTTGGACCAAAACGCTACGTCAACGCGCTTGCCACCCTGGATCTGCCCAAGCAGCAATCCGCTTGTGGCAAGTAAAAGAGCGACTACGAGTCGAAGCATCGATCGAGCAAAAGCACGTTGAATGCCGCTCGTTAGTCCACGCTCCGGAGGTGGATCGGACCGCTCCGCGGGCCACGATAGATATATGCACCTTACTGATGTCGCACCGCACCGGAACCCCGAACATTCTTGCAAGTGACATCCAAAGCGCGAGGGTGCGCGGTGAAGAAATCGACAAAAATGCGCCGGGATTCTGTTTCTCCTTTTCGAGACAAGCTTTGGACCTTGTTCCAGGAATTGGCCAAGGGAATGGATGGCGCCGATGTCGTGATCGCACTCAAGCAAGCAGGCGAAGAAATCTGGGCAGTAGGTATCGACGACACGTACAGCAGCATGAATCATCAGGATGACGAGCCTCTCGGCAACGCTTTCGATATCACCTGGCTCACGGTCGTTTGCATTAAGCTCAAAGAGATGAAGCAGGGAAAGAAGCCGAAAACCCGCATCCACTCTTGAGGCAGCGTTGGGAATGATTACTCGCCCTTTGCGCGCTACATAGACAGTGCTGGAGGAATCGCATTCGAGGAGCGGATTGAAAAACGAGACGACGCGCGCGTCGGCTTCGGAAAAAACCGCGCGAAGAGTGGCGAGGAAGTCCGCGTCAGGTGGATCGTCGGACCAAAGTGCGAAGGCGCCCTGCGGATGCAGCTGCGCAGAGAGACGGCGCAGGCCATCCGCCTGGTAAAAAGCGTCATTCTGTTCATACAGGAGATGGCGTGGTGAGTGGTCGATGTCGACGAGCACGGCGTGGAATTTCCGGCCTGGAGTTTCGGGATCAAATCCCTCGTTAGGTATAGCCGCGAGCGCGAAGAAATCGGCGTGAACGAAACGACAACGCGAATCGCTGGTAAGTTGCGCACCGAGCGGAACCAATCCGCGTCGGTGCCATTCGATCACAGCGTCCAGCGCTTCAACCACGATGAGTGAGCGCACGGCCGGATTCTTCAATGCTGCGAGCGCGGTGTAGCCAAGCCCAAGCCCGCCGACGACGACATCAATCTCCGGCGCATTGAGGCCGGCCAGTCCGAGATCGGCGAGCGCCTCTTCGACCTCGTGGAAGAGACTCGACATCAGAAAGTAGTCGCCAAGTTTCACCTCGAAAATCTCAAGGCCATCAAGCGAGAGAACGCGCCGACGTCGCAGCATTAGATCGCCAAGCGGCGTCTGGCGGTAATCGAGTTCGGCAAAGTTGGCGCTCATCGGTCCGAGACTTTAGCGGAACATTAGGTATCTCGCCGAAGATTTGCGAAATGAAACGTACACCTTCACCGACGGGACTTAGGAGAACATTATAAGGAGTCGAGTTGCTTCGAGTGCCGTTTCTGTCCGGAGGGCCGCGCGCAGTCGCGTCCCAACTTGGCAGGCAGGCGCCGACGGCGCGGCGCCCTCCAATGGGAAATCGCAGTCGGACTTGAAACGATAAATCTCCGGCCGATTTATTCGGATGGAACTCGACTTGGAAGGTAAACATGCCAGCCGCGCTTATGCGATGCTGGTCTCGCTCATTACGCCTCGCCCCATCGCGTGGGTGACTACGTTGAATGAAAATGGGACGATCAACGCCGCGCCATTCAGTTTCTTTAACGCGCTGGGCGGGAATCCGCCCATTATCGGTTTCGCTCCCGGGGATCGCGATGAAGGCGGGCCGAAGGATACGGCGCGCAATATCCGCCGGACCCATGAGTTCGTGGTGAACCTCGTGGATGAAGCAACGGCGGAAGCGATGAATCGCACCTCGGCGTCGCTTCCGTATGGAGTAAGCGAACTGGAGAGCGCGGGATTAACGGCGGTGGCGTCGTCGGTGGTGGGGCCGCCACGAATCGGCGAAGCGCCGGCGAGCCTCGAATGCAAAGAATGGGGCACGCTCGAGATCGGCGGGAATCGAGTCGTGATCGGACTCGTTAGGCGTGTGCACGTGCGCGATGCGTTGATCGATCCCGAGAAGTTGCGGATTCGGACGGAGCAATTTCACGTGATTGGACGCATGGCCGCTCCGAACTGGTATTGCCGCACGCGCGATCGATTCGAGATGGCCAGGCCGGAGTGAGAGCGGAATTTCGAAATGTGGATTGCGAATTGCGGAATCGCGCAAACGCTCGCGTCTCACGCGACTCTGAACAGACGTCAGGGATTGGCGCTGTAAGTAAACCGCTAACACTTACCAGGCCGCTAACGCTTACCGGCAGCGACAAGGAGCGCGAAACATCAATCGGGAGTATCGAGCGACAGAGCGCTCGATCCACCTGTTGCAACTGCGCCGAAAAGTCTTACTCGCGGTCGTAGACGTCCACTTCGGGCTTACTCTCACCAGAAAAGTGGATCGTGTCGGTCAGCATCTTGCCATTTGCCGAAAGCTTCCAGTGATCGGTCTCTATCGTCTTGCCGTTCAGCTTATAGGTAAGCTCCATGTTGTGGCTGTCGATCGCTTTGGCTGAGACGGTGGTACCTTTGGCGACCCGAGGACCTTTCGGCGTGTAATCTTTACCATCGAGTTTGAAGTCCGTGCGTCCCTGGTAGGTCGGGTTCATCATCGAGTAACCGTCTGCCTGCCATTTCGCCATTTCGATGCTGTTGGGAGAACCGATCTTGATCGTGGTGCTTACCCAGGTTCCGGCCAAGCCGGAGGTGCCGGCGGTCCGCTTGAGCCTGGTTTCATCGTGTGAGGTCGAACCATCCGGGCGCATCTCCGTGCTCACATAGGTAGAGGTGGCTCCGTCTTTGGAAACGCTCCAGATGGCATCGGATGTGATTTTGCCTTTTCGTTTCTGCGTCCATTTCCAGGAATTCGGACCATTCTTAGTGATCAACCACGTATTGCCGTATTTGGTGAGATGCTCTTTTCCGAGGGTCATGGTCTCGGAGTCGTCGCCAAAGGTAAACGTGTATTTGTCGGGGCCGGCTTCCGCGACTTTGTAGGTCAAGCCGGCGAACTGGCTCTTGGTGGGATTCAATTTCCATTTGCCGACGAAGGAGTCGTCAGCCGAGAATGCGGTGGCGCTGATGAGACAGAGCGAGGCGATGAGTGCGAGAATGCGTAGTTGCATGGGTGTTCTCCGGTTAGGTTGTTGTGAAATCATACATTCTGGGAAACGGCATTGTTGTCAATGCCTCATCGGTGAAACACGGGAGGATATCACAACGAGTCGAGTTGCTTCGAGTGTCGTTTCCACAGAAAGAGGAGGTAAAAGATACCGAGCCAAAGCAACCACACGGAGAGATTGAAGGTGATGTGCGTGACGAGCGAGATCCAGGAGTCGTGAACCGCAAGGTAACGAACACTCGGCCGCGACAGATGTTCGGACGGCAAAGCGCGCAATGCCTCAATCACGCCGCTTTTTACATTTGCTTCTACCAGCATTTCCCCAAGCAGCACCATTATCCCGACGGTGTAGGCGAAGAAGCTAAATATCTTAAGCACGATTTTTGCGCCATGCAGGAAGTAGTAGATCGCCACCACCATGGCGAAATTGATTGTGATCATTTGCGCAAACCACGTGACTTCGTGTTCCGTGGTCGAGCGCGCGAGATTGAGGAGATCGAGTTCCGACACAAGACTGCTCCATTTTTAATCGGTGCGGCGCTGCTTGGCAAGAAAGCTACGCGTCGCGATAAAAAATCCCGGAGAGAAAAAAGAGGATCGCGCTGAAAATTTGCGCAACGACGGTTTCGCTCTTAGAAGCGCCAGCGTGAAAGACGACCATGCAAAATTCTCCGGATCGATTCCGGCGGCGTATGATCGTCACCTCGGGCCGATGTTGTTCCAGCCTTACGCGGAGGATCTGGCGGCGCGCGTTCAGGTCGCGAAAGACGGTGCGGTTTTGGAGTTGGCCTGTGGCACCGGCATCCTGACGCGCGTTCTGCGGACACGGTTGCTTTCAACGGTGAAGCTGATCGCGACAGACTTGAACGAACCGATGTTTCGGCATGCGGCGGCGAAGTTCGCTAAAGACGAAGCTGTCCGATGGCTGCAGGCCGACGCATGCAGCTTGCCATTTGGTGACGAGGAGTTCGATGCCGTCGTGTGCCAGTTTGGAATCATGTTTGTGCCAGACAAGGCGCTGGCCGCGCGCGAAGCTCACCGCGTTCTAAAGCCGGGCGGTCAGTTTCTTTTCAATGTGTGGGACGCGATGGAGCGCAACCCGCTGGGTCAACTCACCCACCAAACAATCGCCAGTCACTTCGGCAAAGATCCGCCGGCATTCTACGAGGTCCCCTTCAATTATTATGATGAGGACGAAATCAAACGCGTGCTAGAGGACGCCGGCTTTGAAGAGATTAAGACCGAAGTCCTCGACAAAGTCGCGTGCCACAAGCCTGCGGGAGAAGCAGCCATAGGTTTCGTGCACGGGAATCCGGTGGCCAAAGCAATCGTCGAGCGCGACCCGTCATTGTTGCCAATCATCACTGATGCCGTGGCGCAAGCGATCGCGGATCGATTTGGCGAAACTGACATGCACGCTCCGATGAGGGCGATCATCGTGGAGGCAAGGAAGTGAAAAACTCCGGCAGATTGCTGTGAAGAGCTTCGCTTAGGTTCGGTTTTTCAGTTTGCGACTAAGAAATCGCAAATATCCGGCCAGCCGCACAAGTCCGACCGGGGCGACGGGTAACTTTAGTGGAAAGTATTCACGGAACCCGTCCGTGCCGTATAAAAAGCACCAACACGCCTGTGGGGCGCTAAGTTTCGGAATAAGTCGGAACGCCGAAGAACCTGCTGGTGGCAATGTAAGCAACATTCTTTGCCCGAGCTACGCCACAGCTCACCAAGGCCGCAGTCGTCTCCTCCCACGTCAGGAGATATCTAAGCACGACCGGATGGATGGCATGCGCAACTTCGGCGTCTCGTATTATCTCGCGGAATTCGATTTTACGCATCTGGATTTAGGACTGGGATAAGTCAGCGACCGTTGTTTTGAAAAAATTGCGGTACAAGATACGTCTCACGGAAAGGCGGTTGCGGGCGATTTGTGCACGAATTTCTTGTCGCAGCGCGCCTGGACCCGAAAACTGAGTTGCGCCGTTTGAAGGGTCGATGCTGCGCCAGGTAAAGCGCGCTGTTCTGGGTGATAGTTCGGTTCAGCATGATATGTCCTTTAGATGACTGCAGGTAAGTTAAGGCCGCAACCGTCATATCCCTAATAGTATTAGGAATCGCAGCCTAGGATGCCGATGGGGAGGCTGGCAGGTTCGTTTTGATTTTTGAATTTCGCTCCGGCGGCTTCAATGGCAGTGTTAGCGATGCCAAAAAGAAAACAGAAGTCGAAAAATCAACCGAAGAAAGAGAAGCGCGATTTTGCGCCAACAACTTTCTCTGCTTTCCAGCACGCTTCAGGGACAAAGCCAAATCTTCGCAGCTCGGGCCAGCGCCATTCTCGCTCAAGCCATGGCAGATAATTTCACTGGTCGATGTCTACGGAACCAAACTGATTGCTAACCCGAATTGTTAGGTTGTGTTAAAGCCTTTGTGGGCTACAGTAGAAAACTGCCGCACCTATTTACCTACTTGGTTTGCCGAATTCCTTCGGAAGCACGAACCGGATGGCCTCTCGCTGCGATCACTGCAGCAACTTGGTAATTAGAAAATCAAACTAATGATTAAATCATTCCTCAGCGTAGCGTTTGCTACAATCCTCCTTGGAACAGTTGCCTACGGGCAAACATCCACATCCTCGACTACGGTCGCGACAGGAACCAATGGAGTTACTGAAACAACGACCACGACGACGGATAATATGGGTACGATCACGGAGATCACTCCGGGCGAGACCATGGTCCTGAAAACCGAAACGGCCGAACCTGTGCACTACAAGTTCAGCAAGACTGTCACGTATGTGACGGCAGATGGAAGAACGATCGAAGCTTCGAAAATCGTGAGAGATTCGAAGGTTCGCGTCCACTACGTCAAAGACGGCGACAACATGGTGGTTGATAAAGTGACCCTGACACCGGATCGCGACTAAGAGTTGGGAGACGTGTTTTGCCGGACTAATCCCTGGCAAACGAGTAATTCAACGCCTGGCATTTCGAACCATTGGTTCGTCGCCAGGCGTTTTGCTTTTCATCGGATCTGCCGATGCAAGAAGGTGCGCTTGAGCTTCGATTGGGATGCGACCGGATGTTGTGATCCTTGTTCAGCCGCGTCGTGCGTCAACCGTTGTCCGAGCCGGCCGATCCAACGCAGGGACCCATCGATCCACCGGGTACGAGTATACTGTAGCCGGCGGATATTATTCGCCTTATTGCTTCTCCGGTTTTGGGATCAACAAGAAGCGGATCGTCGTGGATACTCTGTTTAATTTCAAGTTCGCGAGTTGGTTTTGCCTGGTCCGTGGTTTCGTAAATGTAAGTTGGCATGTCTATCCTATTCCCGGTATTCGCCGAGGGACGCCATTACGGCGTTGTGCCTATTAACTCTATCCCCATGTTTTTTGTCCTGGTGGAGCATCTGTTTAATTCCTGAGCCTGTCGTATCTTTTCCTTTGGAACACGCCGCAGGTTGCTCGTTAGGCCAAGCTTCGATAGGCTCCAAATGATCCATTTCGTCGGATCAAAATTCCATGGCTTCACGCCATTACGATAGTCATGTTGAAACTCGTGATGATAGTTGTGATAGCCTTCGCCCATGGTAAAGAGCGCCATCATCCAGGAATCGCGCGCGGAACACTTGGTCGAATACGGCTGCGTGCCAAAGACGTGGCAGGCGCTATTGATCAAGAATGTGCAGTGTTGCAAAAAAACGATCCGCGCCACGCCCGCAATCAAGAAGGCACCAAGCGCCCCGATCCAGCCATTCCATAACGCGCCGGCGATCGTTGGAAGAACAAAGCTGACGATGACGGCGATGACCTGGACGTAGCGGTGCTGCCAGCACACGAGTTTGTCTTTCAACAGGTCGGGAACGTTATCGTAGGATGGATCGCCGTTGAGCTTGAAGATCAGCCAGCCGATGTGCGCATAAAGGAAGCCTTTTGATATACTGTAAGGATCATCGTCGTGATCGACATACTTATGATGACGCCGATGCTCACTCGCCCACATGAGCGCTGAGTTTTCGAAAGCGCCAGCGCCGAAGATAAGTGTGAAAAGATGGATTGGCCATCGAGCCTGGAAGGTTAAATGTGAGTAGAGGCGGTGGTAACCAACAGTGACGCTGAATCCGGTCGCGGCAAGCATGACCCAGAAAAGCAACACCTGGAAGATGTCCAACCCGAAATGCCAGATGTACCAGGGGACTGCGGTCAATGCCAGCGTGAGTGTGCCAATGAGAAACGAACTTGTTATCCAGTTGATCCGCTCGAAGGGGAACTGACGCGCCATGCGAATCGGCCACGGGACAGATCTTGGTTTGGGTGTTGTAAGAAGACGGTTGCCCATGGCGTTAGTATTCAAAATGTGTTTTTCCCGCATACTGGCTTTAGCACTGCTCGTTTTCGTGAATCGAGTGTCGCCGTCATGCAGATGTTCGTGTTGAGCAGACGCGCGATCGGGCATTGTGTTTTCGCCAGCAGCGCGGCATCGATAAATTCGTTTTGGGTAGCGTTCGGCACCCTGGCTCGGACATCGAGCTGGACGCGAGTCAGGGTCCAGCCAGCTTTCAATTCTTCCAGTGTGGCGACCGCAGTTGTGTCGATCTGCTCGGCATGAAGACCCGAAAGTCCCAGCTCGTTGGAGAGTGCCATGGAGAAGCATCCACCGAGCGAAGCAGCGATAAGCTCATCCGGGTTGGTCCCGATTCCATGCTCGAAGCGAGTCCGGAATGAAAATTGTGTGTGTTTAAGCACACCACTCTCGGTGCTGATCGTTCCGTTGCCCTCGCGCATGCTTCCCTTCCAAATGGCTGAGGCCTTACGATTCATCCACGGGAGCCCAAAGGAGCAATTCTAACATGAGCGTTACGTACGGAAGGGTGGTTGAATTGGCCAATACCTTCTGACTTGGTTAGTAATGCTTTTGAGCTATACATTGTCGTGGCGTATCGTTCATCCACGGCCCTTTACTTATGGAATTGCGTCACCTTCGATATTTTGTCGCCGTCGGGGAGGCCCTCAGTTTTACGAGGGCGGCGGAGAAGCTGCATCTCGCGCAACCTTCGCTCACCCGGCAGATTCAGGATTTGGAAACCGAAATCGGAGTGCGACTACTCAATCGCAGCAAACGACAGGTCAGTTTGACTCAGGAAGGACGATCATTTCTCTCCGATGCGAAAAGAGTTCTCGCCCACAGCGCGGACATCGTGGAGTCGGTCCAGCGCCTCAACCGTCAAGAAACGGCCGCTCTCAATATCGGCTACGTCGCGAACTTTTTTCCTGCTCCTCTTCCTGCTGCACTCTCTGCGTTTCAACGGAGGTTCCCGACTGTTTCAATCAACCTCTTTGATATGACTTACGGCGACCAATTGCGCGCGCTCGACGAAGGCAAAATCGATCTTGGTTTCGTGGGATCACAAAAAACAATCGAAGGACGCGGTTTGCAATTTCGATCGATCGGAATGGACAAAATCGTCGTGGCACTGCGCAAAGGCGATCGTCTTGAGAAGAAAGCCGTGGTGAAACTAAACGAATTGAAACCGATGTTTTTCGTCGGTATGTCCGAGGAAAGTTATCCCGGCTATCGCGATTGGCTGACCACGACATGCCGCCAGGCCGGCTTTGCCCCCAAAGTCCTTCAGGATGTCGACATCGAACGAATGGTCATTCAAGCGGTAGGAGCCGGACTCGGTGTCGCGCTCTTGCCGGATCAAGTAAGAAAACTTCCTCACGAGAACGTGGTATTTCGCGCCTTGGTTCCGTCTGTGCGGACGCAATGCTGTATTGCATGGAAAAGTGAAAACACTTCCATGGCGCTAAGAGCATATGTGGAGATTGTGAAGGAGCGGAGCACGAGCATGCGCTGACGGATTGACGCCGACCTTTGCTACTCGGCCAAACCGGCCGGACTTCAGACTGACTTGACGGCCGTAGCGATCGCTACGCGGCTTTTTTCTCGCCGTTCGCCACGGGGAACGGAACAACGACCGCGTCTTTCCCTTTGGGGTTGAAAGTCGATTCGAAAGAGAGCTTCTTATTGATAATCTCAGTAAGCGCGATGTCTGCTGCCCGAGTTCCCGGAGGAACCTCGACCAACGGGCGATGACCGAGGGAAAGCTGACGAACACGGCGGGAAACCATGTTCACGAGGATTTGCTGGTTAGGTATTACTTCAGAAGCGGCTGCGATGAGATGGGCTTTCATAGATGCGGTGACTGGCAATGGTTGGTGAAGGAATGAGCTGCCCTGGCGGTGTCAGACTCCTTTTGGAGATTCGCAGCAAAAACAACCAGACTGTACTGTCGTCGAGAAAGGGGAAATCACAACCTTTATTCCTGCGAGGGGTTATCTGAGATGCGGCGATTAGAATGGTCAGGCGCGATCGCCAAGCGCACCGGGGGATTCGGGAGGATTTCACGTCGCTGCTTCCTTTCTTGACGAGTACTGGAAACGGAAGAGAAACTTGAGAAATGACGACACAAGACGCAGCGATTCCCGCGCGTGGAAAGCAAACGATCATCGTCGGACCCACCGATGGCAAAATTCTTCAAGCGTTCGGTGATACCGTCCAGGTGAAATTAGGCGGAGAGGAGACATGTGGCTCCCTCATTCTTGGCCTGGGCACAACTCCACCCGGGCAGGGGCCGCCCCCGCACATTCATCATCGCGAAGATGAATTGTTTATTGTGATAGAAGGAAGCTTTCGCTTCCTTGGCGAGAATGGTTGGTCCGAACCGGTGGGACCGGGCGGGATCGCCTACACTCCGCGCGGAGTGCGGCACACATTTCAAAACGCCGGCACTGAGACGGGCAAACAATGGGTGCTCGCCACGCCGAGCGGGTTCGAGAAATTCTTCGGCCAATGCGCGGAGGTGTTCGCTCTCGGCGGCGCACCCGACATGCAGCGGATCCTCGCCATTGCCGCCGAACACGGCCTCGAGTTCGTGCCTCCGCTGGCTGCGCCCTAAGCGACCAAATTCCTTTGCAGCTGAGAAGAAAACGTCGATTAAGACCGGCTGAGCAGACGTTCCATCACAGCGTGTATGTGATCTTGCTTTCGAAGCGCGCCTTGAAAGAGGCTGCGGTCTTGCGACTCAATCCCAAACGCGATCCGACCAGACCTTGCGTTTACGTCGGCATGACCGGACTGCCGGTCGATCATCGCTTTGAAAATCACAAGAACGGCTACAAGTCCGCGCGACTCGCCAGGAAATATGGCGTGCGGTTGATGCCGGCGTTGTACGAGCATCTTAATCCGATGCCGTTCGAAGCCGCGGCGCAAATGGAGAAAGATCTCGCCGAAGATTTGCGAAACGAAGGCTACACCGTAACCGGCGGAACGTAAAAATTACGATCGTTCAGCGCTCCTGAAAGATTTTCTGCGTCGTTGCAAGGGGCAAGAAATGCATCGCATTTAGCAAGGCGCGATCAGCGCATGTGCCGACGCGGAGCAGACGTTTGGATATGAAAACGCGATCTTTGTTCTGCCTTTGTGTGGCAATCAGTATGCTCGGCCTGTCGCTTGGCAGCGCGAGAGCGCAAAGCGTGCTGTTTGATTTTGATACTGCGCCGCTCCACACACCTTTGCCCCTCGATCTCACGGCAGGTGGAATCACCGCGCATTTCAGCGCTAACCCGACCTTCTACAACTACTCGATCCAACGTGCCGACGCCCTCGGCTTCACGCCAGCCGGGTTTGCCGGCTATTGCATTTATCCGAGCACGGTCTTTGCCTGCGATCTGCTCATCTCGTTCAACCATGCCCTTACCGCTGCGTCGATCATGTACGCGCCGGAAGAATATGCGACCGATTCGTCGTGCACGATGCGGATCACTGCCTACCTGGGCAGCGTCTACGTCGGCACTAACACCTATCAGATTCCAGAACCAGGAACGTGGCCGACCGGGACGTTGTCTTTCAGCTCGATGCAGCCGTTCGATAATGTGGTAATCCACTATGATCACGCGCCACCGACAGGAGGCGATTATGGCCCAATCTTTATGGCCGACAATCTTCTGATCACGCCGGCGCTGGCTCCGACGGCTGTGACTGCTGGTTCGCGCAAAACACATGGCGCGGCGGGGAATTTCGACGTAGATCTTCCGCTCTCCGGTACTCCGGGAATCGAATGCCGCAGCGGAGGGGCCACAGGCGATTACTCACTCGTCATCACCTTTGCCAATCCCGTTACGCTTGCCGCGACGCCACAGGCGCAGGTGACATCAGGCATAGCCACAATCGGAACGGGAGGAGTCGATAACGGCGGCGTAGTCGTTATCAACGGCGCGAGCGTGACGGTGCCGTTAACCAATGTGAGCAATGCTCAGACAATCGGCGTCACTCTACTGGAGCGTGAACGACGGGACGCATTTGGGCGACGTCACGATCGCGATGAGTCTGCTGATCGGAGACATCAACGGCAACGGTACCGTCAACGCCACGGATATCGGCGAGACGAAAGGGTTCGTTGGGCAGCCGGTCGGCGCGACGAATTACCGCGCCGATGTGCTCACTAATGGCGCCATTAACTCGACCGATGTTGGCATCGTGAAAGTCAGCTCCGGAACTGGCTTGCCGTAGGATAAGACTCTTGTGTGCCTAACGAACCGCCATGCGACGTTCGTCGCGATATGAACGGTCATGCGAGATCAAATCGCTCTGAAGATCGGCGCCCTCAGAATTTGGAAGACCGAGAACGGCGACTAATTTCTGCGAGCAGCGAGATGCGATAAGGCCATGCCCATCGCGACCGCGCCTAATGTCTTAACAAGCGTGGGATGCTCGGCGTAGATTTCGCTGACGCGATCGATAATCGAAGGATCGTGTTGTTCGGCGTGGGCGGCGGCTTGTTGCACCGCTTCGGGCGAGATTTGCGCGGCGGTTTCGGGGGTGACTTGTCCGCCGGCAGGAAGTGTGATCCCAGTCGCCTGGGTGAGCTGCGAGATGATGCCTGCCGCGGCGGGGCTGGTGAGCAAGGCGTTGAGCAAATTGGCGCGCTGACTGCCGTTGGAATTGCTGAAAAGTTGGCCGACCATTTGGCCGAAGGCTGGAGTTTGATTCGAGCGAAACATTGCAGCCAGGCCACCGGCCAAGTCGGACGAAGGCGCTGCCTGCGCGACCTGAGTAAAGTGATCGTCGACTTCGTGCGGGGCAGCGGTGGGATTTTCCTGGGAGTAATTTTGCAAAACATTAGCGATCTCGTTCATCCAGCTCATGCCGGCAATTAACCAGAAACGCTGAATATTGGAAGCCGACATTCGCAAAAAACGGAAGAAATTCCTTCCCCTGTTCCTGCTTTCCTGCATTCCTGATTCAGATTTGATGCAAGGCGTATGAAAGATCTGACGCAGGGATCGGTCGTTAGGCATTTGGTGAACATGGCAGCATTCATGGCGGTGAGCATGCTGGTGCAAACGCTCTATCTCCTGGCCGACCTTTATTGGGTGGGACATCTCGGCAAAGAAGCGATCGCAGCGGTCGGCGTAGCCGGAAACCTGACGATGATCGTGCTCGCGATGACGCAAATGCTCGGGGTCGGCACGACGACGCTGATCTCGCACGCGGCCGGCCGAAAAGATCAGGCGGGAGCGGAGCTGGTGTTCAATCAATCGCTCACGATGTCGATTCTGGTAGCGCTGTTGTTGGGCGCGATCGGATTCTCGCTACGGAGCACGTATTGCAACGCGTTGAGCGCGGATGCGACGACGGCGGCTTTGGCGAAAAGTTATCTGCTCTGGTTTATTCCCGCGCTTCTGCTGCAGTTTCCGCTCGTAGCCTTGGGATCAACGTTGCGCGCTACGGGAATCATCAAGCCGGCGGTCGGATTCCAAGTGTTAAGCGTGGTGCTCAACATGGTACTGGCGCCGTTACTCATTTTTGGAATCGGACCGTGGCCACGAATGGGCGTCCTCGGTGCGGCATTGGCGACGTTCATTTCCATTCTGATCGCAGATGTGCTGATGCTGATTTATTTCGAAAAGAAATATCACTATGTGCGGTTTCGTCTCGCGCTCCTGCGGCCGCAATTCAAGACGTGGGGGAAAATGTTGAGCATCGGATTGCCACCGGGCGCGGAGTTCGCGCTGGCCTTCTTATATATAATGATCGTTTACGGAATCATCCGCGGTTTCGGGCCGGCGGCGCAGGCGGGATTCGGAATTGGCGCGCGTGTGATGCAGGCGCTCTTCCTGCCGGTGGTGGCGCTGGCTTTCGCCGTGTCGCCGGTGGTGGGGCAAAACTTCGGAGGGCGACGCGCGGATCGAGTGCGGCACACTGTGTACGCGGCGCTCGGGATCGCGGCCGGGCTGATGCTCGTGCTGGCAGCGATCGCCTATCTCGCGCCGACGATTTTTATTCGCGGGTTTTCGAAGGATGCGAGCGTAATCGCATTTGGCGGCGAATATTTGCGAATTGTATCATTCAATTTCGTAGCGGCAGGAGTTGTGTTTACGGCCTCCAGCATTTTCCAGGGAATCGGGAACACGTTGCCACCGCTGCTGAGTTCGATGACGCGACTGCTTCTGTTTGCGCTTCCAGCGGTACTTGTCGCGCGTCAGCCGGGGTTCCAGATCAAGTATGTGTGGTATCTCTCGGTGGCGTCACAGGTTCTTCAGGCTTGCATCAATCTGCTCCTGCTTCGGCGCGAGATGCGAAGGAAACTCGTGTTCGAAGAAGTGCCGCTCGGGGCTGTTGCGCCCGGATAAGCGGGCGAGTCTGGACCGTCGGCGACAAAAAAGGTGAATTAGAAAACAAATGCGCCATTAACGAGCAGGCCGGGGTATGAGCCCTGCTAGTTAACGACCCCGGAGGTCGTAAGCGCTCTTGAATATTCTGGCTGTCGAAGATGAAACTGCTCTGGCACAATTGCTCGCCCTGGTTCTGGGCGGGCCGAACTGTAAAGTGGCGACCGCCAGTAATGGCGAGAAAGCCCTGGCGAAAATTGCCAGAGCCAAACATCCGTTCGATGTCGTCATTACTGATCACCTGATGCCACGTGTTTCCGGTCTCGAACTAGTGCGTCAGTTACGCGGGAAGAATTTCGGCGGAAAGATCGTGGTACTATCGGCACATCTGGGACCGGACAATGTCACTGCCTACGAACTTCTCGGCGTGGATATGATGATCTCGAAACCATTCGATGTGGACGAGCTTCGTCGGACGATCGACGTACTGACGAATGGTCAGGTCACTCATTCAGCGAACGGAAACTCAAGGAAACTGCCGAACTGATTCGCCCTCTGCGGGAAACCGGCTCGAAGAAAAAGCCGAACGTGATCGCCACAATGAGGCGGTCGTCAGCTCATTATGCGAAACCGCTCCATGAGTTGCTGCCGTGCTTCCATCGCGAGTTTTGGATTTAGCCGGTTGAGCATTTTCTCGCGGCGCTCGGCATCCATGCGGGCGAGTTCGCGCACTAGTTTGTCGCGCGTTTTCCATTTTGCATAACGACTCGAGCCAATGCCGACGGCGAGCAGAGCGGACACTATCCAAACAGTAATGTCGGTTCCGGTGATCAAAAGTATTTGGCGACTTAGACACTTAGCGATTCCATCCGGGGAAAGCAAAATGGAAACGCGGACAACTCAACGCCAGACCGCTTCAGGCTGTGCGGTTGCGATTCTTCAATAAGAGTGCAGCTACGATACCGACAAAAAAGAAACCAACGATTTCGATAAACATGTAGGCGACGGTGTAACGTTTCGGAAATCCGTACCAGTTCCAATAGGAAACATTGGTCGCGATGGCAGCGAGAATTCCCGCGGTGGTGACAAAGCTAAGTCGTCCCACAAAAGTCGTCAGGCGGGTCTGCGCGAGCAGGCACACGACGAGGATCGCCTCGAATAATTCGGTCACGAATTCAATTCCTAACCACTTGCCGAAGGTAAACGGACGGGTGGGATGGTACATCAAAATTCCGGAAGGACCGTTGGCGGATTTCTCGGCAATTTGCTTCATCGCATCCTTCTTTTCCTGACGCGTTGCGTTCGGCCCGACGTTGAGGCCTGGAAAAACGAAGAGCCCGTTGCGATCGCCGAGACTTGCTTTCATAGCGTCGAGAAGGGGGGCCTCGCTCTCAGCGCCAATCTGGCTGATGCCCTCTTCTCCGAGTGGCAACACCATGTGCGCGATCCCCGTCCAAATAAACATGACTACGCCACCAACGATGCCGGCAAGTATCACTCTATTCATAATCCCCCGGTCCTAACGAAAAGTAACGGCCTTGAGAAGCTTAAAAATCGCAGGGCCAATGAAATGCCCATAATGAGACTAAAGGCTCATAGATAGACCTCAACTTCATTACCCTGAAGATAAATTTACTCTCCCAACTGGATGCAGCTTTGCTGTAACATCGGCGACGATGAAGAGAGCGATACGGAGTCGCCATTCGATATTTTTAGATCTGGCAGAAATCACCTGGCCTAACGAGTGATGAATGAGGAAAAGAACAAGATAATCGTCGCGACGCCAAATGCTGCAGCCAAACGCGGCGATCGTTGGAAATTTTTGCGCGACGTGCTGGTCTTTCAATTCAAACTCCTGCTCGACAACCTCCGCGATTTTGCGCTGGTGCCGGTTTCGATCGGCGCGGCGCTGATTGATCTTATCGTTAAAGGTGAGCGGGAAGGTGCGCTCTTTTACAAGGTGCTCCGCTGGGGCGCGCATAGCGAAGAGGTAATTGACGTCTACAGCGCAATCGAGCATCACGACCCGGGCGATTTCAAAGTGAATCCAAACTACACGGTCGATGCGGTGATCGCGCGCCTTGAAGGGGTGTTTGTGCGCGAATACGAAAAAGGTGGAACCGCGGCGAGCATCAAGACAGCGCTCGATGGCGCGATCGATCAGCTGCACAAGGAAACGGGTAGTGCGCGCGAGCGGGCGAAAGATGTCGTCGTCCGTGCAACCGACAAACTTCGCAGCAAATTCGATAGCGATTAGGCGCTACCGGACGGGTGAGATTGCAGTCTCACGATGCCGGTGGCGCTCGCCGGCGACAAAAATCACGGCGCCGATCAAGTTCGCCGCAACAGTGACCACGATGATTTTGGCGGCAAAGGAAAAGCGGCTCTGGACCTCAACAATCGGGAAGACGGTGAGTACTATATATAAGAGCGTGGTGAGAGCACCGGCGGCAGCCACGATCTTCAACCAAAGCGGAGCCCGCGATCTGTGCCTTCGCAATCCAAAAATCGGGATCGCAAACAGAACGAGATATGCGATTCCGTAAAAAATTCCGGCGGCATTATCGATCAACTGAAACGCTTCCTGCTGGCCGACGCCGAGCTGGCTGCCGATCGCGAAAATCAATGTAACGATGCCGACGAAGACGACGGAGTTTATCGGTGTTTTGTAACGAGGATGAAGTCGCGTGAACCAGTCAGGAAGGATTCGATCCCAGCCCGCCACCATTGGCAGCCGCGTGTTCCCGGTAAAATAAATGCTGAGCAACGCGATCGCGCGACCAGCGAGCAGGAGAATGGTAATGGATGCGACCGCACTTCCGACACCGAACGCGCGCGCGCCAATGCTTAAAGCTTGCGGCACCGGACCGATAAGATCGATGTCGGCAAATTTCACGTAAGCCATGACGGAGCTCGTGCCGAGAATGAACATGAGCGCGATAATCGGCGCCGCGATGATGACGGAACGGCCGATGTTACGCACCGGCGCTCGCGTTTCGCCGGCGAGAATGGCGACGTATTCGAAACCGCTCAGTGCGCCGAGCGCCATTTTGCTGAAGATGTTCAAACTGAAAAGTGTGGCGGCGGGCATCGCCCATTCGATCGGCTGATACCGCGGAAGTTTGCCAGCAGCTCGCGCGAAGAATGGAAGAGCGACGAGCGCAGCATAGGTGACGAGCAGCAGAATCGCGCCGACGTTATGCACCCATTTGCCGAGACTGAGTCCGCGAATCGTTACCAGAATAAGGATGGCGATCAGCGCGCCGTTGAGTGCAGAAACGAAAAGTCGGTTGCCCGGCATCCAGGCGGCGCCAGGCCCGAGCGCGTAAGATAGCTGCGTCGCGATGACAAGTCCGGTCCCCGCCATCACGACGATACCGAGAAGCCAAAGATTCCATGCGACGATGAAACCGGTGAAATCGTTGAAGCCAAATTTTGCCCATTGATAGAGGCCGCCCTCGAGTGGCATGAGACGATTCAGAAAAATCACGACGGCCGCGACCGGCAGATAGAAAAGAAGAATGGCGAGGAGCCAGTAAACGGTTTGGGAAGGGCCGAGTTTCGCCGCAGTTCCCACCCAGGAAGTGCCGACGACAAAGACAATTTGCGTGAGAACGAGATCGCGCAGACCGAGCTCTTTCTTAAGGGCGTGCTGTTGATTGGCGAGCGACAAGCGGACGAATTAGAAGAGAGAAAGGCAACGGCAGAAAAGACAAAAACGCACGCTCTAAAACGCGACGCTAGTCGGCATCGATATTGCTCGAAATTCATGCATGGCAGGCTCAATGCATTCCTACCGCAAGGAGCAACGGGAAGCGGTGAACGATCTCGTGCGCAAGGTTCTCGTTGCCGATATGACAAACTTCAATCCGGAACGTTTCAGGGATTGGACGAAAAATCTGGATTATCAGTTCCGGAAAACGGGATTGACGCTGCGCTTCGAAATCCGGCAGGGAACCGTTTATTTTACCGTCAAAGATGTGCGAACCGGCCGCCGAGCTTACGAGTTTCACACCTCGACGCGCGGTACTTTTCGATGACCGCGATGTTGTGCCGGTCGAGGAAAAAATGATCAAGTCTTAGGCGCCGCGACCTGCGGCGTACGTGAAGCAGAAGGCTGCGGTGCAAATTTTCCGGTGAATTTGATTCGCCAGGAAAAAGTCAAACGTAACGAGCGCACAGATACGCTTGTCATTATCTCCGATAATGATTTCATTTGGGCCTGCTTATTGCATTTATGGAGAACAAGACTTTCCTCGGCAAATATCGCGCTGTTTTCGACCGCGGGGGTATGCCGGTGGAATTAAGACGCAGTGCCAACGGCGTGACGTGTCTGGCTCACGAGATTGAAACCGGTCGCGATGTGGCGTTGGAATTGATTTCTGCACGAAGACTCGCCCCCGAAACGCGAGAAAAAATCGCAACAGACGCGGCTGCGGCGAAGGAAATCAATCACGCCAACATTCCGATTCTTTACGATTTCGGCTTTGATGGCGACGATCTCGTTTATGTAACGGAATTTCTCGAAGGCACGACGGCGGATTCCTGGCTGGCAATGAATGGACCGATGCCAATGCGGGCCGTTTTGCATATTGCGCTGCAAATCGTGAGCGCTCTAGGGGCGGCGGCGCTTCATTCGGTTTTTCATCGCGCCATTCATCCGGGAAATGTCCTTATCCTTGCCGGGCAACCGGCGGACGGCGAGTGGCCGATCATCAAGGTGCTGAATTTCGGCCGCATGCCGTTGAAGTTTGACGGGTCCGCAAAACGGAATCGTGCTGCCGCCCAATCGGCGCCATTCGCAAGCCCAGAGCAGGTGAAAGATGGGACGGTCGATTTTCGCGCTGAAATATACTCGTTAGGCTGCACGCTTTGGTCGCTCCTCACGGGCGTGTCGTCATTCAATGCTCCCGGCGAAATGCTGGACGAAGCGCCGATGGCGGCCGCGATGAAAAGGTTCCGCGGAGTTCCTAAAAAGATCAGACGTTTGATCACGGAAATGGCTGCGGCCAATCCGGACGATCGCCCGCTCGATCCGATCGTGATAACGGAGCGCTTACAGGATTGTCTCGCTTCCGTGGAGCGACGCGAAGCGTTCGCGCGCAAAATCGGAATTCCAGCGGCGTGGCAATGGCGTTGCGTGGCAAGACCAGCTCGTCCTCTCACCGCGCGTCCGTTTGCGATGGCTACCGTGGTGTTGGCATTGGCTGCGCTATCCGCTGCGTATATAACGAATGGGTCGAAATTCACTTCGCTCCTGAGAAACTTTGCCTCAGGGGAACCGTCGGAGTTCCTGTCGGAGTGAACGAAGCCTTCGGATGCGCCCGCGGAAAATACTTCAGTCACACCAGCCGCCGGCAACGATGCCGCGCTGGCCGCCAGCGAAGCAAATCTGGTCAACAATCTTAACGCAGCCAAAAACCCTGCGAGCAGTCCTCCGGTGGATACTTCACCGGTGCCAACGCTGTCTCCGCCTGTCATTGTCTCGGCAAATCAAGGAGCCGGAGCTTCGTCCAATCCTGAGCCTAACGAATCAGATCGGCAAAGTTCAACTCCGCCGCCTAACGAACAAGAAACCGAAGTTGCCGATGCTCCTATTACTGAAACAGCATCCTCTTCGGCTGCCGTTCCCTCCGCGACCGCGGAGACAGCTGTGACAAAACCAACGGACTCGGCGACGTTTGCAGGGCCTGCGAGATTCTCTGCGAACAAGGTTCCAAGGGCGGAATTGATTGAACCGCCTCCATCAAAATCGTCAAATTCTTCGGCCTACCTCGCGAATAAATCGAATCAGAGTGTTGTGCCGAGAGCTGAGCTGGTCGAGCCGCCGCCGCCGACAGAAGGGCCTGATGAAGAGACAGCGAATCTCTCGGCGAAAGAAAAAATGGGCCACGTCCCGCGGGCGGAACTCATCGAACCGCCACCGGGCCAAACCATGCCGAAAAAGCGTGCCCAATCCTCACACAGCCTGAGTAAGTCTGAGATGGCCGCAATCAAAAACGCATCGCGGCAAGCAAACCATGCAAGAATCTGGGCGGATGGCGACGGCGCCATGGTGCAAACTCCCGATGGAATGGTTCACGCTCGATTCGTCGGCACGACGCGGGACGGTCAATGGATGCTGGCTTTGCCATCGCGGAAAATCATGATCGTGCCACCGCCACCGGGCTTCGTGCCGCAATAATGTTTCTGCCGCTGAGACAGCGGCAGCTACAACTAAAAGAGCTGTATTGGGATCTGATTGTATTGCTTTAGCGACGGCAATTCCGACAAAATGGCGGCATGAAAAGCCTCCTTCTGTCAATCATTGCCGCCGCGCTCTCAATCGCCACGGTCTCAGCTTACAGTGATTACGTGTATCCCGATCAACCGCTGATTCAGGTGACGTTCGATCGGTTGATTCCGACATCCTTTCCCACGATCCAGCCCGATTTTAACAAACTGCGACCAACAACTCGTCCGCTCATTTATCCAGGCGTCCCACAAGTTCATATCATTGATAATCTCGTCCATCCGATGGAACAGCCGCTTTTGATCGTGAAGTGATTCGGCTGCCGCGTTTGTATTCGGCCGGATGTGTGACACCGGCTAATTGTCAGATGATCATCGCTGCCGGCCAGGGTTCGCTGCGCCGATTTCGAGCGGTGCAGCTAAAAAAAGAAAAGACAGTGCCCGAAACGACCAATGGCAAACGCTGAAACCACAAAGGAACGGCTGGGATGTTTTGCGAGAGGCTGTCTCATCACCAGCGTCATCGGATTCACTTTCCTAATCCTTCTTATTGGCGGCACCTGGTTTCTTTATAAGAGAGCCGTTGACACATTCACCTCGCCGCAGCCGGTTCAGATCACAACGGAAATACCGACTGACGCTCAGTTTAAATCAGCCAACGAGATGCTTGACCGTTTGCATACTGCGTTAGCGAATGACAAGAGAGACACGATCGAGTTTACGGCCACCGATCTGAATGCGCTGATTGCGCGGCATCCGGACTTTGCCAATCCTCGCCGCCAAATACGGATCGGAATGGCCAACTCGATCATGACCGTGGAAATGAGTATTCCATTCGATCCGCCGCGTCTGCCGCTATTGAAAGGGCGTTGGTTTAATTGCACTGCCCGTTTCAGTCTCGATTATGTTTACGGCCAGTTCAGCATGATTCCGAAATCACTTGTCGCCAACGGACATGCCGCTCCGGACTTTATCCTTTCGGAAAACTTTGTTTCCTCCTTCAATCGGTCCTTTACCAGAAGCTTCATGAATTCGTTGAGCCGGAGTCGGGAGGGCGCAGCGTTTTGGAAAAGGATCAGGCGCATAGCCGTGCAGGACGACAAGCTGGTAGTAATGACGGAACCAGCCGGGGGACAAGTAGTTCGTTGGCCTAACGAATTGTGGCCGTCTCGCCGAAATGCTTCGCGAGATCCTGCAAATGTTCGTCCATATACTTGGTTGGACCGAAGATCTTGACCATGATGCGAATAAATGGATTCCGAACGTTCGATTGTTCGGTCAGCGCGACCTGAGAACCGCCATCAGGAATGGGAGTAATACCGTAACTCCACGAACCGGTATACGACCCATGCGAGTCCCCGATTTCCCTGACGAGATGAGCAGGCGGCAGGCTTTCCGTCGTAACAACCGTCATGGACATTCCGCCGTTGAAAGTCTGGCGCGTAGTTTCTTTTCCATCGGTCGGCGGAAGCATCTCGACTGTTTCCATGTTCCGGTTCCACTGCGGCATTTTCGCAACATCAGCCAGAGCGGCGAATACCTTTTCGGGCGGTTGCTTGAGTGTAATCGTGCGCGTGTGCGTCGTGTGCTCTGGCAAAATGGAACCGACTGCGAAAACAATCGCAACTAAAACGACGATGATAACAAGGATGCGAAGGACCGATTTCATAACGCGGCATGCTAGGGCAAGGTTGGTTAATTTCTCAAGGTATCGTCGCGAACTGGAACATTGGATTCGAAGAGACTGATATTCTTTTTCAGATCGTCCACCAAGCCGGCATTATTCTGCTCCGTCGCCAATTGTAAACCGCGTTTTGCAGTATCAATCGCGGCGGAAAATCGCCCGGTCTCGGCGTAGGCGGCAGCGAGCGTTTGAAAGACGACCGCTTTCCTTTGGCCGGAAATTTGTAAAACACGCTCGGCGAGTCGGACTGCCCGTTCGCCATCGCGCAATGCAGGGTCGGGCGCAGTAGCCAGAACCCACGCGAGTTTATTTTGCGCGCTGCCGTCGTCGCTATCGGTACTTCAGGCTTTGCTCCCATTGCGCTACGGCCTCGTGCGCCCGCCCCTGCAAAGCCAAAGCCACGCCCAGATTATCGCGTGCATTCACGTTTCCTGGTTCGAGGCGCAGACTTTCCTGCCAATGCGAAAACGCTTCGTCCGCGTTCCCTTCTTTCATCAGCGCAGTCGCAAGACTGGCGTGCGCTTTTGCATTGTTGGGCCGAATCTCGATCGCGTCGCGAAAATTGCGCGATCGCCTCCTGAAGTTGTCCGCGCTGCGACAAAGCCACGCCGAGTTCATGATGCGCAATATCGTTTCGCGAAGTCACCGCCAGCGCGCGCGTCCACAGCGTTTCGCTGTCTTTCCAATACGATGTTTGTTTCCAGGCAGAAAAACTCAGCGCGATTATCACGGCGGCCGCGATAACTCCTGAAATGGCAGATCGGTGAGACCATCTCGCCGTCAAATCGCTAAATGCCCAGGTCACCACGACGTAAAGTCCGATGTGCGGAAGATACGAATAGCGATCGGCGTGACCCTGGAGACCCACTTGGAAAAGGCCAATCACGGGTACGAGCATGCCGAGATACCAGAACCAACCGGTAATAAAATATGGACACGTTTTTCGAAGAAACCACGCCGCCAGGGTGATGACCGCCAACACAGCAATCGCCAGCGCGGAAACCCAGGTCGACAGCGAGCCAGCAGGATACGGATAAAACACCGCCAGGTGCGACGGCCAAATCATCTGGAAGATGTAGGTGATATAGCTGACCAAAGCGTTACTGATCCGGAGCGAAAGCGACAGTCGCTCAAATGACGTTATGCCGTGCCGTTGGATCAATATTGTCGTGATGCTTGACGCGGCGGCCAATGCGAACAGCGGCAACTTTTCCAAAATCAATCTCGTGACGATCGGTTGTCGATTCCACCACGAGACGTGTTTCGTATCCCTGTCCGACGTTGCTGGAGCGTTGAACCGACCAAGCGGCCAATAGTCGAGCAGCAAAAGAACGAACGGTAGCGTAACCAGCATGGGCTTGGACATAAGGCCGCAGGCGAACAAGACCGACATCGTTACGTAACGCATGGTCGTCGGTTTGCGCGCATACCGCGCGTAAGCGCCGAGCGTGAGCATGAAGAAGACAGCACTCAGCACATCTTTGCGCTCGGCGATCCATGCGACCGATTCGACATGCAGCGGATGGATCGCAAAGAGCGCTGCGACAAATGCGCTTCGCCAAAGCGTTCCAGTCATTTGCTGGAATACTAAGAACAACAAAAGAACCGCAATGCTGTGCAGCGCGACGTTGGTAAAATGATGTCCACCCGCTTCTCGCGCCGTAAATCTGGCAGTCCAGCATGTGCGAGATTGTTGTGAGCGGATGCCAGTTATATCCGTGACTGCGGGTAAATGCTGATTCCAGTCCCGACGCAGTGATCCCGTTCATCACACGCGGATTGTCGTAGACGTAGACGTCGTCGTCGTAATTGACGAAATCGTGCCGCAGCGTTTGCCCGAAAACGAGCCAGACGATGGCTACAAGAAAGGCGCAAATGGCGACCGTTATCCACGGATGATTAGAATTCCGTCCGGTATTCCGTTTCGCTTTTGCGGCGCTACGTCGCGCACTTGTCATGCAAGCGTTAATCCCAGCCGATTTGGCGACCTTTGTTCTGTTCTTCCAACCACGATTGCAACGGTTTGAAATAATCGGCCATGGCGCGCGTAGAAATATCTTCGCCGGTCGCTTGCTTCAAAACCTTACGCCAGTCCTGCGTTGCGCCTTTTTTCAGAATGCTGTTGAGCCAGGTGCCGACTTGTTTGTTATCGGCGTAGTTACACGATTGCGGCGGTTGGAAGAGAATCTTGCGCGCAATATAATCGTGCAGCTGAAACTTAAACACTGTCGCGAACGCGTAGTTGTAATAGTAGGCCGGATTGTCGTTGATATGCGTTTTGGTGGCGGCATCGCAGAATTCCTCACCGCGCGGTGAAGGCGGCTCGATTCCCTGCATTTCGCCGACGTATTTCCACCAGCGCGCATTCCACTCGTCAGGCGGGAGATTCTTCGCATACACATCTGCCTCCCAGTGCGGCATCACCCCGGCGGAGAAAAAGATAAATGGGATCGAGCGCGCGAGCGCATCATCGAGAAGGAATGCGGTTTTGTCCGCTTTAAAGTCGTTAGGCAATATGCCGCGTGATTGCAAATACGGCACCTGACTCGCCGCCAGCGCGATCAATTCCCCCACCCCTTCGTGAAATCCAGGCGCCGCCCCGGTGCGGAGCAGATACGGAACCTGCGGGCGCGTGTAAGCCTTGAAATAATACCCGTGCCCGAGCTCGTGATGTGCGGTTTGGAACCATGTCGCATTCGGTTCGATGCTCTGCAGCGAGCGAATGTCGTTCTCGAGATCGATGTGCCAGCACGAGGCGTGCGTGTTTTTCTTGCGCTTCGAATCCGGGGGCAACGGATAAAGATCGGACCTTTCCCAAAAAGTTTTCGGCAAGGGTGAGAAACCGAGTCCGGTATAGAATTGTTCCGCAGTCTTGATTACCCACTCGGCGTTACGTCCCTCGAAATATTTGTCGACGTTGGCCGCATCGACCAATCCTTCCCATTCCTGGCTCCAACGATTATTGATCCAGTGGGCAGGAATCTTTTTCGGCACCGGCTGGTGATACTTCTCCGCAAGTTTGTATTTTGCCCATGTGTGCAGCTGCAAATAAAGCGGACGCATCGTCGCCCTCCAGTCGTCCAGCATCTTGAGCATCTCGTCCGTCGTCATTCCGTAGGACGCGACTTCCAAGGCGAAGTAATCGGGATACTTCATTTCCCTCGCGACGCCGTTTCGCAGATCGCGCAACTTCACGAGGTTCGGCTTCAAGGCCGGACCGGATTCCTTCGACGCTTCCCAAACTGCTTTGCGCTCGTTCAGGTCGGTACTCTTCTGCAGCCTGTCATCAATTTGATTCGCAGTGATCGGCTTGCCGTTGAGTTTAAATTCGAAACTATTGAGGATCGACGCTTGCTTCGTCTCTGCTTCGACACGTTTCGCGACGAGGTCGGGATTCGTCATCGGACCTTCCGCGGCATTCAGCAGAAGTTGTTTCAATTCTCGAACCGACAATTCGTTTAGTTCCTTTTCATGCGTGAGCAGGTCACGCGCTTCGGTAATGAGCGCGGGATTGCCGTTGAACGCCGCGTACGCTTTCCCAGTCGCTTCCGCCGCCGCATCGTGTTCGGGCGTAACGTCGGTAACCGCCAACCACTGCGCTTCGCTATTTACGCGATAGAGCGCCTGGTAACCGGCATTCGCGAGTTTGAGAAATCGATCAGCGCGTTCCTGGACGGGTGACGCAGCGATCGCGGCAGAAATTGAAACAATAAAAGCTGCCAGGACGAGATAGGTCGGACGATGCATGCGGCAAAATAATCGAAACATGCGACAGATGTGAAGCGCTGTTTCCTTCAGCTCGGCGCATTCTTTTCCAGCGGATTGCGCGCTACGATCCATTCTTCAACTGGCGCGCCGCCCAGCAAGTGTTCCTGCAAAATGCGCTCGAAACGTTTCGGCGTGACATCGCCATACCAAATTCCGTCGGGATAAATGACAAGCCATGGTCCACCGGTGCAGATACGGAAACATAGCGTCTTCGTGCGCATGACCTGCAAATCAAGATCCTTCACGCGTTGCTTGATGTAATTCCACGTCTTCTCGCCGTCGGCAGGCGAGCAGCAATCTGGACCGAGGCATAAGAAAAGATGCCGCTGCGCAGTCCGAACGCCCGCTTTTTGCAAACCTTTTTCGATTTCTCCACGGCTCATTGTGACGCAAAATCCATCAGGGGCATACGATGATGCGGATCGATGACCAAGTCATCGATAACTTCTCAATCACGCTGATCGGTGCGAACGATAAAGGAAAAACGACGCAGTCGCGCACCACACCTTCATTCTGGTAATCCTATGCGGCCGACAATATGAAACATGTCTTACTGATCAGTAATTCAACCGTTCATGGACACGGATACCTCGATCATGTCGCCGACGAAATCAGGATGTTTCTCGGTAGCGCAAAGCGCATCTTATTTTTTCCATTCGCGCTGCATGATCGAGATGGCTATGCGGCGAATGCAAGAAGGCGGTTCGCCGAGATGGGCTTTGCACTCGAATCGGCCCATACCGCGGAAAATCCCGGGAGAGCCGTAGAGGAGGCAGACGCAATCTTTATCGGCGGCGGCAACACTTTCCGCTTACTCAAAGCATTGCAGGATCTCGATTTGATTGGAAGGATTCGTCGCAAGGTCTTGAGCGGAACTCCCTACATCGGAAGCAGCGCAGGCTCGAATATTGCGGGACCGACCATTAAAACGACGAACGACATGCCCATCGTTCAACCGAGTTCCTTTGATTCGTTAGGCCTGGTTTCCTTTCAAATCAATCCGCATTATCTCGATCCAGAGCCCGGGTCAACGCACATGGGCGAGACGCGAGAGGAACGCATCCTGCAATTTTTGGAAGAAAACGATACTCCAGTCGTCGGATTGCGCGAAGGAGCGTGGCTGCTCGTGGAAGGTGATTCGGTCACGCTGAAAGGATTGAGCAGCGCAAGGATTTTTCGCCGCGGATATCCTCCAGTGGAGAGGGTCCCGATCGCTGATGTGTCTGATCTCGTCCGCTCGATGGATGCGCGCTGAAGGGAACGCTCTTAAAGCGCGCAAAAAGCTCCAGAATCATTTTCGCCCAAACACGGATTCCTTTCACCGATCTGCCGGGAAGGAACCCCTCGACTTCGAGAGAAATGACACCAAGTTAAATTCAGAATCCTCGCCTAACGAATTAT
>CAVWVT010000003.1:0-255857 GCA_963758535.1 uncultured Verrucomicrobiae bacterium
TGACCAAAGAAGGAATCGCTGAAGTTTTGGAGCAGATCGCGACGCTCCTCGAATTGAAGGATGAAAATCCCTTCAAGATTCGCGCTTACACAAATGCCGCACGTTCGCTCGAAACGTTCGGAGGAAATCTCGGCGATCTGAAAGATCAAGAAACGCTGGAAAAAATTCCCGGCATCGGCAAGGCGATCGCGGCCAAGATTAAAGAACTCGCGGAAACCGGCTCGCTGAAATTCTTCGAAGAACTGCGCGCGGAATTTCCCGGCGCAATTCTTGAGTTGTTTTCCATTCCAGGATTGGGCGCCAAGAAAATCAAGGCGCTCTACGAAAAACTGCAGGTCAGTTCAATCGCCGAACTGCAAGCTGCATGCGAGAGCGGAAAAGTCGCTGAGCTTCCCGGTTTCGGAAAAACCACGCAGGAAAAACTTTGCCAGGCGATCGCGACGCGCGCGAAACACAGCGGCTCGTTTCAACTGGGTGAGATCGCGGCGGAAGCCGAAACGTTGCAGGCGGATTTGCGCGCGCATCCTGACGCGTCGCAAGTTTGCGTCGCCGGAAGTTATCGGCGTCACAAGGAAATCGTGCGCGATCTGGATTTCATCGTCGCGACGAAGGAGCCGGCGGCGATTACGAAATCGTTTGTCGAACATCCGCTCGTGGAAAGCGTGATTGCGCAAGGGCCGACGAAAAGCAGCGTCCGTTTGCGCTCGGGCATTCAATGCGATCTGCGCGTCGTGACATCGGCCGAGTATCCGTTCGCGCTCAATTATTTTACCGGCAGCAAGGAACACAACATCGTGATGCGGAACCGTGCGCTCCAACGCGGCTGGACCTTGAACGAATATCGAATTGCGCCGGCGCCGGTGGATCCGAAAGCGAAAAAGAAAAAGCCGCTCGCAAAAATTCCGCAGATTCGTGATGAAACGGAACTCTATCGCGCGCTCGATCTGGATTACATCGAACCGGAGCTCCGCGAAAATTGTGGCGAGTTTGAAGCAGCTGCAGAAGGAAAATTGCCGCGCCTGATCGAACTCGCGAATTTGCGCGGAACTTTTCATTGTCACACGACGGCGAGCGATGGTCACAACACGCTCGAAGAAATGGCTGACGCAGCGCAGGAACTTGGGCTGCAATATCTCGGAATCGCCGATCACAGTCGCAGTTCGGTTCAGGCGCACGGTCTCGATCTCGATCGTTTGCGAGCGCAGATCGCTGCGATCAAAAAACTGAATCGCGAAATTTGATGGCTTTCGAATTTTTGCCGGGGTCGAGTGCGACATCCTGCGCGACGGCACGCTCGATTTTGAAGACGAGGTCCTGGCGCAACTGGACTTTGTCGTCGCTTCAATTCATTCCGCTTTCAATTTGTCCGAGGCGCAAATGACGGAGCGCGTCATCCGCGCGATGCAAAATCCTATACGTCACGATGCTGGCGCATCCGACAGGCCGATTGCTTTTGAAGCGCGACCCGTATGCGATCGATATTCCAGCAATAATCGAAGCTGCCGCCGAGACTGGAACGTGGATCGAAATCAACGCCGCGCCGAAACGACTCGATCTCGATTGGCGCTGGTGGCCGCTCGCGAAGGAAAAGGGAGTGAAGTGTGTAATCAATCCTGATGCGCATCGCGTCGAACGATTGCAGGAATTGCGTTTTGGGATCGGCGTCGCACGTAAAGGTTGGCTGACGAAAGCCGACGTCGTGAATTGTCTGCCGTTAGGCAAGATCGAGACCGAACTAGCGCGCAAACGCAACGCCGCTGCGCTACCTTCCAGGTAGGGAGGGCTCTCCGAGCCGTCCCTCAATAGGGACGCCCGCGCTCATTGTCATTCCGAACGAAGTGAGGAACCTCACGAATCGAGAATGGATCACGCAATTCTCTCGCGTAATTCGTTAGGCCAATGTGAGGTCCCTCGCTTCGCTCGGGATGACACGCTGATGAGTGCGCCGCTATACTTTTTCGCGCTGCGGCATGAACATCGTCAGGCATTTGCAGGCGCCGCCCGCTTTGAGGAATTCCGTCATCGGCAATGGATGACAATTGAATCCACGATCGCGCAAAGATTCACCAATTTCGGTGCGCCTTCAGGGAGGACGATGTCTTTTTCGAGAACAACGGCGTTACACGAAAAATGCGCGGCTTCTTCCTCCACGACATCAATCAAATCGCCAACGTGTTCGCGAATCGCACGTTGACCGTATTCGTCGAACGCTGCCGGAAACCATGCCGCGCCACCATCCGGCAGCGGAGAAAAACAAGTATCGAGATGATAAAAGCGCGGATCGACCAGCTCGACCGAAATTACAAGACAACCAAGAACATCGGCGACGGCGCGATGTGAATTGATATCCGAGCGAAATTTGTAACCGCAAAAGAGTGCATCCTTTGCGAAGAGCGCGTCGCCTTCACCTTCGAAGTAAAGATCCTTCGGCAACCAGATCACTTCGTAACCGTGCTCCTTCATCCAGCGCGCGAAATGCGGCGCTTCGCCCGATCGCTCCTCGTGCCGAAAATTACTGGGGATAAATTTTTTCCCGACCGTGAGCCCGGCGTTGGCGGTAAAAACCATGTCGGGAAGTTTCGGCTGCGGCGTAATCAATTCGATTTTGCAATCGAGACTGGAAAGTTTCTCGAACAATCCTTTCCACTGCGCCTTGGTCGCTTCCACATCCGCGCCGCGCGCGCGACTCATCCATGGATTGATCTCGTATTCGATGCCGTAGTGGTCCGGCGGACAGAGGAGCAAACGTCGCATGGCGCTTCTCCCTATGTTCGCGCGTTACTCTTCTTCGACGCGCCTAACGATTCGAGACAACCGGTCAGTTCGCGAAGAAACGGCTCGATGTCTGTGATCAATCCAACCGCATGAAAATTTCCCGGATCGGTGAAATGACTGATCACGCTCGGATTAATATCGACACAAAGCGTTTTGACATCGGCCGGCAGCAGGCTCGCTACCGCCGTTGAATGCAGCATCGAGCTCATCAGGAGCGCGATCTTTACCCCTTCGATCTTGTCGCGCATCGCTTTCTGGGCATCGATTGTGTCGGTGATCACTTCCGGTAACGGACCGTTGTCCCGAATCGAGCCGGCAAGGACGAACGGGATTTTTTTCCGAACACAACCGAACATAACGCCGCGTTGCAGAACTTCTTTATCTACGGCGGCCGTAATTCCGCCAGCTGCGCGAATGGCATTGATGGCGTGCATTTGATTCTCGTAGCTAACGTCGGTTAAGAGAACATTTTCGGCCTCTGCGCCTAACGACGTTCGGAAAAGCGCGTTCTCGATATCGTGCACGGCAAAAGCATTCCCAGCGAAAAGCAAATCGACGTATCCCCAGTCGATCAATTTTTCGAGATGCTCGCCCGCGCCGCTCTGCACTACCGTTGAGCCTGCAACGACCAAAATCTTATCGCCGTTTTCCCGCGCGCGCTTTCAATTCGCGCGCAATTTCACAAATGAGGGCGCTCTTCGACCGTTCGATCGCGACATTGCTCGGGATGAGTTCGAAAATGTCGGTGCGCGAAGTGGAGCGTTGCGCGGGGACGACTTTGATTCCCTGATGGCCCACCACGACTTCCGCGCCGCGTTGGAGATCATAAAATTTCACCGCGCGCGCGCGTCCCGCAGAGCGATCAACGACAATGCCGCAATCCATCATCGCAGGTTTGACTTCGATTTCCTTCCCGCCGATCCGGACAAAAGTTTGCTGATTGTTCGTCACGTAAAAATCTGTCGGGAAAACGCCGTCCGCCGGCGCGGCCGCGAGTTGCACATCCTTATGCCCGACAACTTCGGCGCCGTGCTGTCGCAAGCGCAGGATGAGATCATCGAGCGTCTCGTGAGAATCGGTGGAAACCTCGATGCGCGCGTAGCTTTGATCGACGCGGTTCTGGCCGATCCTGATCTCAGCGATCTTGAAATTGCCGCGGTGCGTCAGGATTTCGTCCAGCACCTTCGGCAGGATCAGCGAATCGATAATATGTCCACGCAGTTCAACGGTTTCCGAAACCATCGGCCCAAGGTAGCGAGGAGATGCGAGTGCGCCAGTCGCAGCGCGCTACGTTAGATTGATCTTTGGCTTGTTCTTTGTCTCAACCGAAAGGACGTTAGCCGGTGCGAAAATTGGAAAAACCGGCAGCGCGCGGGCCTACTCCGCGCGAAAAAGCGGTTCGCGCGCTCGGCCAGAAATTGAATCGCAAGTTCAAGCCACCGCCAGATCCGAGCGTGCTCTTTCGCAAGCCAAAGAAATCCCAGGGTCGAAGGAAAAAAATCCTGAGATGGACCCGGACTTACCGGCGCTGGCCGGAAAAATCGAACGGGTGCTCGCAGACAAGCCGGAATATTTCGTTACGCATCCGAGCGAGCTGCGTGTGGTGCGCGCGCTTTCGCCTCAAGAGCTAAACGACTTTGCGTTGGAACGCGGTTGGCGAGTCGTTAGGCGGGTCGGCGGACGTCAGATCGAATTTTACAAAGACGCCGCTGTCCATTTTACGCCGCTGTAAGCGATTGGTAACCGCCGAGATCGCAGAGCACGCAGAGAAGGAAGAAGTGATGGATTTTCCGTGACCTCTGCGTTCTCCGCGTCCTCTGCGGTTAATCCTGCCGGAAAATTCCGGTAAGCGGGCTTGTTGCCGATGCGCCACGAATCGCCTGTGCCAATCCGATCTCGTGTGCTTCGCGGCCGGCTTCGACTGCTTTGCGAAATGCTTGCGCCATGCGACTCGGATCGGCCGCGATCGCGATTGCAGTATTTACGAGCACCGCGTCCGCACCCATTTCCATCGCTTCCGCTGCCTGGCTCGGAGCGCCTAGCCCCGCATCAACAACAACCGGCACGGTCGCTTGCTCGATAATGATTTCGATCTGCGCGCGCGTTTCGATTCCGCGATTGCTGCCAATCGGCGAACCGAGCGGCATCACCGTTGCCGTCCCGACATCCTGCAATCTTTTCGCCAGCACCGGATCGGCGTTGATGTAAGGCAGACACGGTGAATCCCTCCTTCACCAGAATTTCCGCTGCGGCCAAGGTTTCGACCGGATCGGGAAGCAAATAGCGCGGGTCGGGATGAATCTCGAGCTTCACCCATGTCGGCAAACCGGCGGTCGCGGCCAAGACGCGCGAGGCGCACCGCTTCTTCCGCGTTGCGCGCGCCGCTTGTATTCGGCAAAAGCAGAAAGCGTTTTGGATCGATGAAATCCAAAATGTTCGCGAACGGATCGTGTTTTCCGGAAAGATCGGCTCTCCGCAGCGCCACTGTCACAATTTCCGTGCCGCTTGCTACGAGCGCATCGCGCATCAATTCGTTCGAAGCGAACTTGCCCGTGCCCACGAGCAATCGCGAAGTGAATTCGCGATCAGCAATGCGTAGCTTCGAAGGTTTATCCGCCATGACTTTTAAGTTAACGATTTCTTGTACGACTGCGAATTGAGTTGTACATGAAATAACGTGCAGCGTAAAAAAACAGCAGTCATCCCGAGCGCAAGCGAGGGACCTCGCAAGTAATCATCGGAGTGGGGTTGCGAGGTTCTTCGCTTCGCTCAGAATGACCCGCGCTGTTAACACCATGACGAAATTCGATCTGCATCAAATGCGATTGCCTCGAAGGAATGTCGAAGCTGAGAAAGCAATCGGTTGACCTTGTCGTTACCTCACCGCCGTACAATCTCGGAATCTCGTACGGAAAGTATTTCGATCGGGGCAAGCGTGATGATTACCTGCGTTGGTGCGTGCAATGGGCGACGGAACTTCACCGTGTGCTGAAGCCTGATGGCTCTTTCTTTCTGAATCTCGGCGCCTCGCCATCCAATCCGATGCTGCCGCACGAACTCGTCCTCCAATTGCGCGACCTATTTTTTCTGCAGAACACCATCCACTGGATCAAGGCGATCTCGATTGAAGACGACGAAGGCGCGATCGTTTCGCGCGGGCATTTCAAACCAATCAGTTCGCGTCGTTTCCTGAACGATTGTCACGAATACATTTTTCATCTTACGCCGACCGGCCGAACGCCCATCGATCGGCTCGCGCTTGGTGTTCCTTACGCGGACAAGAGCAATATCGCCCGCTGGAGCCACACGCGCGGCCGCGATCGACGTTGTCGCGGTAACAATTGGTTCATTCCCTACAAGACAATCAGCCGTCGTGACAAACATCGCCCGCATCCAGCGACGTTCCCGGTTGAGCTCGCCGAGAATTGTATTCGTCTTCACGGCGCAAAAAAAACACGCGCAATGCTCGACCCATTTCTTGGCATCGGAAATTCAGCCATCGCGGCGCAACGATGCGGCGTGAAGAGGTTCGTCGGTTTCGAAATCGATGAAACCTATCTTGCCGAAGCGAAACGCCGCTTGTAGCCGCCTCGCTCTGTCGAGGCGAGGAAGGATGGACACGGCGACAGAGCGCCATGGCTACATTTGAAATTTTTCCAGCGGCTTGACCAAATTTCCCGGCAACGGACGCACCCGATCGAAAATGCGCGCCGCCAGAGGTTTTGCTGTCGTGTAACCGGCGAAAAACATTTCCAGGCGAGCATCGAGATTATCGATGTAATGCAGCGCCATGGCTTCCGGAGTTTTCGGATAGACTGGCGAACCAAGCTCCATCTCGCCGTGATGCGCGCCGATCAAATGCAGCAAATGCAAACGCACATCTTCGGACGCCGGCACGAGATCTTTCCACGCCTCGACGTTTTCCGGCGATTGCAGATTGCGCCAAAGGGAATTGACCAGTTCGAGTCCGATCGAAATGTGGCCGATCAATTCGCCGCGCTCGTCGTAGCCCATGGTGAATCCGGTTTCCGGCAAATGATTTTCCCAAAGCTTGCCCGAATCGTGGAAAAGAATTCCGGTTATGAGCAGGTCGAGATTCAACGGTGCATACAACGGCGCAATCGCACTGGCCACGCGCATCATCTGCGCGGTGTGTTCGACCAGACCACCGCGTCGGGCGTGATGGTAACTGCGCGCGGCGGCAGTGCGACGAAAGCGTTCTCCCCATTCTTTCAGAAATGCTTCGCCTAACGAACGCAGTCGCGGATCGGAAATCTTCTTTACTGCGGCGAGAATGTATTCCCAGTCAGCAGATTGCTTCGCGCGCAGTTCCGCCGGCCCCTGCAATAACTCCGAGCGTTCCTGGTCGGTAAGCAACCGCACCTTCCAATTTGGACGGGCCTCCAGACCAAATTGTTGATGCTGATTGAATTCGCCAAAGAGCTCGATGAATTCGCCGGCGCCTAACGACTCGCATGATCGGTATTCAGGATGATCGCTCCAGACGCGCAAGGTCATGCGATCGCACGCGTCGGCGAGAGCGAGCTCGCAGAATGGCTTTTGTTCACGCGTCATCTTTGCCGATGCCGATTCGACCTGCACGTGGACGCGTGCCTGCACGGAGCCGTTTTGCGCAGCTTTGCGGATCTCACTGAGCGTCATCAAGTTCATCGGTATTTCATTTGTAGCGGCGGTCTGTGACCGTCGCACTTTCTCTCGTGAAAATTCAGCGACGGTCATAGACCGCCGCTACAGAAGAGGCTTACGGCTTCGCCACGCCAATCACGCCACATGCGACGCGGCCACCGGCATCACCTGTCGGCTGAGTTTTCAGATCGTCAGCTTTTTCATGGACGATTACACCACGACCGATGATCGAATTCTCGCCACTCATCGTCATCAGTTTGTCCGTAAGTTCGAGATGCGCCTTGCCTGAGCTATCGGCTTCGATATTGCCCATATCGCCGACGTGGCGCGGCATCGCATTATGTCCTGCATGCGGTGCGTGCGCCGGATTGAAATGACCGCCGGCAGATTTGCCATCGGGCGATGAGCAATCGCCAAACTCGTGGATATGGAAACCGTGTTTACCCGGAGTGAGACCGGTTACATCAGCGACAATTTTCATTTCATCGCCACTTTTCGTGAACGTGACCGTGCCCTCAACCTTGTTGCCTTTCGTTGGATGCAGGACGGCGATTGCTTTTGTTGGTTCATCCGCGAACGCGCTGGTGAGCCCGACCAGGAAAATGGCGGCAACCGCGGCGATGAACGTGGGGAAGAGATTTCGTTTCATACGGCGAAGCTACACCCGCCGATGGTGGGGTGTAAAATGTGCTCGTAGCTCTCCGGCTTGAACAAACTTTCCGCTGACCTCTACCTCTGAATCTTAGTCTTTCTGCTTCGGAGATTGAGTAAGAGGAAAACGGGAGAAGTCAATCGATCATGCGTTTTTGAATATCGGCATACGCATCGATGCGACGATCGCGCAGAAACGGCCAGTGAGTGCGGTGCTCATCAACGCGCTTCCATTCGATGTCGGCGATGACGAGTTCTTCTTTGTCGACGCTTCCCTTGGCGATGATCTCTCCACTCGGCGCAGCAATAAAACTCTGTCCCCAAAATTCAATTCCATCGCCGCCGACGGGTCGTTCGTGACCAACGCGATTTGCCACTGCGACAAAGCAACCATTCGCGATGGCGTGACTGCGCTGGATTGTTTCCCACGCGGAATGCTGTGCGGCGCCGTATTGTTTTTTTTCGCCGGGATGCCACCCAATCGCGGTCGGATAAAACAAAATTTCCGCGCCGCGCAATGCAGTCAGACGCGCCGCCTCCGGATACCATTGATCCCAGCAAATGCAGACGCCGATATTTCCGTGCGAAGTTGGCCAGTTTTGAAAGCCGAGATCACCCGGCGTGAAGTAGAACTTCTCGTGATAGAGCGGATCGTCCGGGATGTGCATCTTGCGATAGCGCCCAAGAAGTTTTCCATCCGCGTCGATGATCGCCGCCGTGTTGTGATAAACCCCCGCGCCGCGCTTCTCGAAAAGCGAGGCGATAATGACGACTTTCAGCTCCGCGGCGAGTTTGCCTAACGAATCGGTTGTCGGCCCCGGTATTTCTTCGGCAAGAGCGAAGTTTGCGTGATCTTCCGCCTGGCAGAAATACTGCGAGCGAAAAAGCTCGGGCAGGCAAACAATGTGCGCGCCCTGCTTTGCGGCATCGCGCACGTGCCCGATGGCTTTCGCCAGATTTTTCTCCGGCTCTGCGCCGCACCGCATTTGTACAAGCGCGATTTTCGTCGTTCCTGATTCTGCCATCTCAAAATTTACCGCAGAGCGCGCCGAGGTCGCAGAGAATATTCCTCAAATCTCCGCGGTCTCTGCGAACTCAGCGGTGAGTTACTTCACCGAATCGGCCGGTACGACCTTGATGCTCTCCACGCCGACGCGGGTCGTTGGCGTACTTCTTTCCGGCCCGCTGACCGGCGTATCGCCGATCTTCGTCAGGACATCGTCGCCTTTAATCAATTTTCCGAACGCGGTGTATTGATGATCGAGATGAGAGACGCGCGCGAGACAGATAAAAAACTGGCTGCCGGCCGAATCGGGATCTGCCGACCGCGCCATCGAGAGCACGCCGCGTTCGTGCGGCCGATCGTTGAATTCCGCTTTAACCGAGTAACCCGGACCGCCCGTGCCATACCGGCTCGATTTCGTCGGATCCTTCGTCAGCGGATCGCCGCCCTGCACCATGAAACCTTTGATGATGCGATGAAATGCGGTGCCATCGTAAAAACCGGAGTTCGCCAGTTTTTTGAAATTCTCGACCGTTTTCGGCGCGACATCCGGCCAGAGTTCGCAAACCATTTCCCCGTCGGTCGTCTTTATGACGGCCACTTCTTTTTTCGAATCATTCATGGAAGGTGTGTCTTTCTTTTCTTCGCTACGCGCTTGCGTGAAGCCGAGCGCCAATCCCATCAGGCAACAGAACAACGTTCGTTTCATCTTCGACCTGTGGCACGAATGCGCGCCGATGTCACGTGCTCGTTGCCGTTGGCGTGGTATTCCTGAAGGCTCTTCACGGTCACGGGATTTTTTTGGAGCGAACGAATTCCATTCAGGCTCGCCTGCGCCGCGCGCACCGTCGTCATGATCGGAATTTTCTTCGCGAGCGATGCATTGCGAATCGTCACTTCATCTTCGCGCGGAATTTTTCCGCTCGGCGTGTTGATGATGAAATTGATATCGCCGTTGATGACGCGATCGAAAACGTTCGGCCGGCCTTCGCGTATTTTGAAAACTTTCTGCACTGGAATCCCTGCCGCATGCAGCGTGCTCCATGTTCCCGATGTGGCGATAATTCCAAAGCCGAGTTCGATGAACTGTCGCGCCAACGGAACCACTGCGTCCTTGTCGGTATCTTTCACGCTGATAAAAACATTGCCGCCCTTCGGCAACGGTGGCGGTGCTGCCATCTGCGATTTCGCGAAAGCAAGACCGAGATCCGCGTCCATGCCCATCACTTCGCCGGTCGATTTCATTTCCGGCCCGAGCGAAATGTCCATGCCCTGGTAACGGAGGTAGGGGAAGACTGCTTCCTTCACGGAAAAATGTTCGGGCACGATTTCCTTCGTGAATCCGAGTTCGCGCAGTGTTTTCCCGGTCATCACTTTGGCCGCAAGTTTGGCGAGCGGAACGCCGATTGCCTTGCTCACGAACGGCACCGTGCGCGATGCGCGTGGATTAACTTCGAGCACGTAGACATCGTTACCTTTGACCGCGAATTGCACATTCATCAGCCCGCGCACGTTCAATTCGCGCGCCATTGCCTTTCGTCGCTGAGGTAATTTCGTCGAGAATGTTTTTGCCTAACGAGAACGTCGGAATGACACAGGCACTGTCGCCGCTGTGAATTCCGGCCTGCTCGATGTGTTCCATGATCGCGCCGATAACCGCGATCTCGCCATCGGCAATGCAATCGACATCGACTTCGATCGCGTCTTCGAGAAATCGATCCACCAGCACAGGCCGATCCGGCGTCACTTCAATCGCGCTTTGCATGTAGCGCCGCAGATCTTCATCGTTATAAACGAGCTCCATCGCGCGGCCACCCAGCACAAATGACGGACGCACCAGCACCGGGTATCCAATCTTCTGCGCAATCGCGACGGCGCCGTCCACATTCACGGCGCTTCCACTCGGCGTTTGCCGCAAGCCAAGTTTATCAAGCATCGCCGCGAAGAGTTTTCGATCCTCCGCCGTTTCGATGCTTTCCGGTTGCGTGCCGATTATTGGAACGCCGGCTGCGAGCAGGCCATTCGCTAGATTGAGCGGCGTTTGTCCGCCGAACTGCACGATCACGCCCTCCGGTTTTTCCTGATCGTAGATATTGAGCACGTCTTCGAGCGTCAGCGGTTCGAAATAAAGTTTGTCGCTCGTGTCGTAATCCGTCGAAACGGTTTCTGGATTCGAGTTCACCATGATGGTTTCGAATCCCAGCTCGCGCAGTGCGAACGCCGCGTGCACGCAACAGTAATCAAACTCGATACCCTGTCCGATGCGGTTCGGTCCACCGCCGAGGATCATGATTTTGCGCTTCGTGCCTGCGCGAATCTCGTTCTCGGTCCCGTAGGTGGAATAGTAATACGGTGTGTAAGCTTCAAATTCCGCCGCGCATGTATCGACCAGCCGATATGTCGGGATAATTCCAGCGGCTTTCCTTTCTTCGCGGACTTCCGATTCCTGCTTTCCGCTCAAATGCGCAATCTGCCGATCAGAAAATCCAAGCTTCTTCGCGCGGCGCAACGTTTGGAGGTCAGGCTCCCAGCCTGACTCGGCGGCCAGGCTTCCAGCCTGGCCATTATCCTGGATCAAAGCTTTACGCCAACTCCAAAACGAACTCCCCGTCCCGCAGTCCCGCTTTCGTGGGATTCCGCGAAATGTATTCACGACAGACTTCCAAATGAGAGAAATCGCGCACGACAGTATCGAAATTTTCTGCCATCCAGACATTTCCCTCGCGCTGCAATTCCCGATTGATGGAATTCGCCGTGAAAGATTTCCAAGAATGTAAAATGTCGGCGACTGAATTGTTTTCGATTGGTTTGAAAATGACATGGACGTGATTCGGCATGATCACGAACGCGTCGAGAACATATCGGTCGTCGTTGAAGTGATTCAGGGTCTGCGCCACGATTGCGGCAGCCGAGCGCTGTCGCAGTAAGCAGCTGCCCTCGCCGCGATCGAGCCAATCCTCACGGCTTTCTTCAAAGATTCGCATATACGCAAGCGTAGTTTTCCAATCCCACGGTTGGGGATGCTGCTGAAGCCATTGCGTGCGTTCGGTGCGCCAATCGGCCAGGACGTTTTGCGCGACGGAATCCGCGAGGCGAAACGTGACGAAGTAGGTTGTGCCGGGTTGTTCCCAATGGGGGAGATGACGCTGCGTTGTCTTGATGACAGCGCGCTCGTTAAATGGGAGGAAGAGGTTTCGACGGGCTGGAAGCCCGTCGGCCGAGTCAGGCTGGGAGCCTGACCTCCAATCACTAAGGCGCGCTTCTTCCACGATCTGTTTCAGATTCTGCAGGAACCAGCGATCGATCTTCGTGAGTTCGTAGATTTCGTCGAGCGACATTCCATCTTGCAGCGCCTGCGCGAGATGAAAAATGCGATCGGCATTTGGGATGGCGAGTTTGCGCCGAAGAGTTTCGGGATCGACGCGCGTTTCGTTTCCATCGGCGCAAAAACCGAAGCGTTTGATTTCCAAACTCCGCAACGCTTTTTGCAGCGCTTCTTTGAACGTGCGACCGATCGCCATCGCTTCGCCAACGCTTTTCATCTGCGTCGTTAACGTCGCATCGGCCTGCGGAAATTTTTCGAAAGTGAAACGTGGAACTTTGACGACGCAGTAATCAATCGTCGGCTCAAAACTGGCCGGCGTTTCGCGAGTGATGTCGTTCGGAATTTCATCGAGCGTGTAGCCGACGGCGAGCTTTGCCGCGATTTTCGCAATCGGAAATCCCGGTCGCTTTCGACGCGAGTGCAGAGGATCGCGAAACGCGCGGATTCATTTCGATCACGACCATCCGCCCGTTCGCCGGATTGACGGCGAATTGAATATTCGATCCGCCAGTCTCGACTCCGATCTCGCGAATAACTGCGAACGAAGCGTCGCGCATCATTTGGTACTCTTTGTCCGTCAGCGTCTGCGCAGGCGCGACGGTGATGGAATCGCCCGTGTGCACGCCCATGGGGTCGAAGTTTTCGATCGAACAAATGACCACGCAGTTGTCCATGTGATCGCGCATCACTTCCATTTCGAATTCCTTCCACCCAACAAGCGATTCTTCGATCAGGACTTCACTGACAGGAGACAAAGCGAGGCCGCGCGCGGCAATGGTTTCGAGCTCTTCGAGGTTGTAGGCAATTCCTCCGCCCGAACCCCCAAGTGTAAACGCCGGCCGAATGATCAGCGGCAGCGTTCCGATTTCATCGGCTACGCGTTGAGCATCGGCAATCGATCGTGCGATTCCGGAACGCGGAACAGCGAGACCGATGCGCAACATTGCTTCCTTGAAAAGCTGGCGATCCTCCCCCTTTGCAATCGCTTGTGCATTGGCGCCGATCAATTTCACACCGTGCCGCGCCAGCGCGCCGTTGCGATTCAATTCCATCGCAGCGTTAAGCGCGGTCTGGCCGCCCATCGTTGGCAGAATCGCGTCCGGTTTCTCGCGCTCGAGAATGGCCTCGATCACTTCCGGCGTAATCGGTTCGATATAAGTGCGATCCGCGAATTCCGGATCGGTCATGATGGTCGCCGGATTGGAGTTAACGAGAACGACCTCGTAGCCCTCTTCTCGCAACGCCTTGCACGCTTGCACGCCGGAATAATCAAATTCGCAGCCCTGGCCAATAACGATTGGCCCCGAACCTATGAGCAGAATTTTCTTGAGCTGATTATTTCGCGGCATCTGCGCAGCGGGGAGAGTAGTCGAAATAATTCGAACGTCACGAGTTAAACTTCGGCTCGGTGAGACGTGCGCACTCCGCAAAAGGATTTGCTCGTGCCCGGTGAGCATAAGACGATAGGTAAGTGCGCGGCACGTCGCCTGCATTCAAATCACTCAATGGCTCGACCTCTGCCTAACGATGGTGTCGCCGGAGTCGTCGCAACGGATGGCGATCCGCTGCTGCGACCGTTTCTGCTCGCGCGCACTGAAGCCGAACGGGAGAGGCACCTGATCGAGTTAATCGAGTCGCAAGCTGGCCCGGTGATGCAGCGTGTGCTGCGAGGGAAATTTCGTATCGACGCGGAAGGCTCTGAGGAGGCGGCGCGCGATCTCGAAGATGTGTTGAGCACGGCGCGGGAAGAACTCGTTAGGCAATTGGGACTGCTACAAGAGGGCAGGAAGCCAGAACCGATCGGCAATTTTCGCGCATACGCCGGGGCAGTGGCTTATGCGGCGTGGGCAGAACATCTGCGACGCGCCTATCCCGCGCGTTCGATGTTATTGAATCGGCTGCGTTATCTTTTGGAGAACAGAACGAAGCAGCAAGGATTTGCGTTGTGGGACGGAGCGGCAGGCGAACGCTGGTGCGGCCTTGAAAGATGGCGTGGTGAAAATCCAGGTCCCGCCACGGGAAAACTGCAGCAGTTAATTATCGAGCCGACCAGTGCCGCACGAGAAGCCCTTGGCGAAATTGATTTTCAATCGACGAACCTGGCAGCGCTGCTGGCGAGAATGTTCGAATGGGTCGCACGCCCAATCGATTTGCGCGATCTCGTGGATGTGATGGGTGAGCTGCTGCAAGTCTCCGATCGCAGGCAAAGCCTGGATGCACTTGCCTTCGATGTAACTGCGGTCGAGCCGGTCGATCCATCGCCTTCGCCGGTCGAAGCGATGAAATGGCGGGAATACTTACGCTGGCTCTGGCGGGAGCTCGCCCAATTATCGCGGCCTCAGCGCACGGCTTTCCTGCTTCACTCCAATGTCATGCCCGAGTTTGAGATTGCCGGGATCGCTTCCATTCGGAAAATCGGCGCGCTGCTTGAAATATCGGCAGAAGAAATGGCGCGACTTTGGAACCGAATGCCGGTCGAGGACTTAGTCATCGCCGATTTGTTAGGCCAACAGCGGCAGCAGATCATTAATTTGAGACGCGTGGCGCGCGACCGATTGGGCGCAGCCTGGAAGGAATGGGCAAAATGAACAACGCCGCCAATAAATGAATCTTATTTACATCTACTATTGATGGAACGGTGCGAAACAATGGCTTCTGATCATCCAACCGCAGAAGAACTAACCGCCTACCGCGGGCGCGTTTTGGCTCCGGTCGATCTCCTTCGCGTGAGCGATCATCTGGCGGAGTGCGGCGAGTGCCGGGAACAAGTTGCGCGCGAAGAAACCGCTGCTGTCGAGCGTGGGAATCTTTCCTACGAGGAGCTGGTTGAGTATCTCGATGAAGATATCGATCCGATTCGGCGACGTGAGCTGTCGACAAAATTGCAAGGCTCATCGGCGAGCAGAGCGGAATTGGCCGATCTGACAAAATTTCGTGACGACATAAATACGTTTCCGCCTAACGAATTCAGCGAGGCGCCGGTGGATGACAAACGCATTTTGGTTTTTCCGCGGGTGGCGATGCGCTGGGCCCTGCCGATCGCTGCGGCAATCGCGCTAACGGGCGGAGCAATCTGGTGGGCGACGCGTGACAACGGTGCCGCTGCAACCGTGACGTTGCGCGATGGCGATCGTTCGATTTTGCTTAAAGCAAATGGGCGTTTGCGCGGATTAGCGGAAGTGCCTCGCGAGCTATTGCCTGCCATCGCGACGGCGATGCGAGAAAGAAAATTGGAAATTCCTGCGGAGATTCAATCCATTGCGAGCAATCGAGAGATCCTCGCTGGCGCGCCTGAAAAGTCATCGGAATTTCAAGTGAAAAGCCCGATCGCTACCGCAGTGCGCGAACGGATGCCGCGCTTCCATTGGCGTGCGCAACCAGGCGCCGCGCAGTATCGAATTCGTATAGTGGATTGGCAGAGTGGCGAAGTAGTGATGACGGGCGAGAGCGACGGCCCACGGACGGAGTGGACTCCTGCCGAACCGCTTGAAGCAGGCAAGGTTTATCAATGGCAAGTGGAAGCGTTGCGAAATAACGAAGTCATCTCGCGCAGCCCGAAACCGCCGGAACCCGAAGCGCGTTTCAAGATTCTTTCCGATAACGAGCGTCTTAAAGTGGAGTCCACTAGCAGAAGCGCGGGCAAGTCCCATCTGGCACTGGCAATAACTTATGCGCAGGCTGGTTTGCTTGATGACGCGACGAAACAGTTGCGGCAACTGGCAAGAGAAAATCCCGATTCGCAAATTCCGGTGGAAATGATTGCGCAAATCGAAACCGCGCGCGCTGGAGAGAAGGATCGCTAGTCGCCGATGGCGACAAACGGCGCCCAGTAAAACGGATGCCGGTAGCGTGGATTTTTCGCGAGTTTCAAACTCGCATCACGCAATGCCTGCGCCGCTGGTATTCCTTCGTGAAAGCGACGATGAAATTCCAACATCAGATCGGTATTACTATCGCTGTCGACCTTCCATTGACTAACGACTTCGGACGGACAGCCCGCAGCGAAAAGCGCCCACGAAAGCCCGATCACTCCTTCGCCTTCGCTGATTTTTCCGCGGGCGGTTTCGCAAGCAGACAGAACGGCGAGACGCGCATGCAATTTCATCTTCATTAACTCCCATGCTTCGAGCAGGCCATCCTCGCTGGGAGGAAGATTTTCCTGCGACATAAGCAGATACGAGTAGAGCGGAGCGCGATCGTTCAAGACTCCGTGCGTGGCCAGATGAATGATGTCGAAATCGCCGGCCTGTGCTTTGAAAGTATCCTCGCGCGCGTTGGCGCCGGTAAGGACGACGCTGTTGGCGGGGCCATACAATTTCTTCAGTTCGGCAACCTGCTTCTCCGCCGCCGGCAAGGGTTCCCAAATCTCGCCCATCAACTGCGGTCCCGAGGAGACCAGTTTTTTTTGTGATCCTGAATTTTTCGCGACGAAACCGATTGCTGGATTAGCCACCGCAAAAAGCCGCGGAGTTTTTCCATTTTCCTTTTCGTCTGCGCGATTGGCTTTATCTCGCGTCAGAAAAGTTATGGAAGGCGCGTAGCTGATGGTGTGTTCCTCGATCACGCAATGCTTGTTCGCACTCTGCAATGTTTGAAATGGCAAATCCCACAACGGCCCATCGGGAATAATGATTAAGCGCTCAGAATTTTTCCACGCGGGCTCTGCCTCCTGCAGAAGGGATGCATAGAGCGCTTGAGCGGGACGTTTGCCAATCGAGACCGCGATCGGCGATGAGGGATCGAAATGCTGACGCGCGTTTGGTCAATTCTTCGTGCGAAAGATTAAGCGAAAAAACCTTTAGCGCGGGATGTTCGTCGTTCCCGTTGAGGACGAAGAGGAATGTTTTGTCTTTTGTGACAACAAATTTTAGCAGCGCAGCCTTTTCGTTTTTCGCCAGTTGAGCGATCTCATCCATCGACGTGACGGCGGCAGGTTTGGTCTCGCCTGCATTGTCGTTCGTGGTCTCGGCGTCGAAGTTTTCGCGCTCGACCCGCGCATTCCGCAGCTCTGTTCGCAGAGACGCCAGTCGCGCATCGGAGGGATGATCTGAGTGCAGCTCATCGATCACGCGACGGTTCGCCTCGGCGAGCCGCGTATCCAATTCACGAGCGTGCTCCTTTTGGACATCGCTGGATGCATTTGCCGGCCCGCCTTTCCCCTTTGCCAAAATATCGAGCAGCGCTCGCGCACTCGCGCGTTCCGCCATGACGAGCGCGTCTTCATTGCGATGGGCTTCCACGAACATCGCGACGAGCTCCTGATAGGGAGCGACGCGATCCGCAAAAAACGTCTCGGCCTCGTCGGCGCCGCCGGCCAACTGGCCACGAACCTGTTCGATTTCGCCGACCGCTTCTTCGAACGTTTTCCGCGCGTCGTCAGTTTTGCCTAACGAACGCAGACATTCACCCGCAAATGTTTTCGCCCGGGCGACGAGGTCGTGCTGTTCGAGAGACCGATAAATCGCGACCGCTTTTTCTGCGTGTGCGAGCGCACCGGTGAAATCATTTCCCGCTCGCGCAACGTTGGCCAAACCAAGATCGGCCCGGGCTTCGCTCGCCTTGTCACGGAGCGCGACGCTTAGATCGAGGCTTTGCTGGTAGGAATTAGCAGCCGCTTCGATCTCGCCTACGCGCAAATGCAAATTCCCCAGCTCCGCCAGCGACGTCGCGACACGCGGTTGGTATTTTACTTTTTCAGCAACGACACGGGCGCGATTGAGATTTTCGATCGCCTTTTCGTTTTCGCCCATCGCTTCATAGGCCATGCCGATGTTGTTGAAGATAAACGCCATGTTCCAGGCGGAGTCGTCGCCGACAACTTTTCGCGCACGTTCGTAGTATTCGAGCGCCCGCTCCGGCTGTCCTTGCGAGCGAAACACTTCTCCCATGCTGTTGAGCGCGGGGATTATTCCCTCACGGTAATCCAACTCGGTGGCGATTTTTAGCGCCAGCTCAAGACTTGTCAGAGCACGCCGAAAATTTCCCTGATACAAGTAGGTAATGCCGAGCGCCTGACAGACGCTCACTTTTTCGTTCGATGGCCCCGCCTGCTTTTCGTAAAAATCCCACGCTTGCCGCAGTAAGGCGAGACCTTCGCTGAGATCGCCCGATTCGCGCAGCACGCCACCCGCCATGGTTTGGCCAGCAGCGACCATCGCCGGATCGTGCGTATGCACCCCGACGTGGATGATCATTCGATCGACTTTCTCGGCTTGATGTAGTTGCCTTCGAGAGAACGTTGAAATCCGATTTCGAGCAACGCCGCGCGCAACGCGGCACCCTTTAGTAACGCCGGATCTGCCTTGTCGAGTAACGAATCCTGTTCGGCAGGCGTTGAGGCTTTCTCGAGTTTTGCTGCGAACGCCTTGTGTTGGTCGGAAGGCGATAACGTTGCGCCGAAGACGCTAGATCCCCCAACCATCAACATGGCCAGGAGGAAAAGGGAAACGAAGGCCGGTCGATTCGGTCCCTTTCCCAAAAAAATAATCAAAAGCAGTAATATCACGCCCTTTTTCCCATCTCTCCCTTAAGAACCCACTCTGTACACCGCGCCGAAAGGGCGCACAAACCCACTATGAATCTCATTCCACAACTACTTCGTAAGCACGCCTCGCGCGAGATCGCGCTTTCACAAACGCTCTTGCTCGCAGCTCTGCTCGGCATGTTCGGCGCGACTGCTTCGGCCCAAACCCTCAGGTCCAATCATCAGTTCGAAATTAATCGTAACGCGCTGCTCCATAGCACTGCGTCGGACATTCCGGTGCCGGGCACAGCAAATCCGTGGCTGGCGGATGCCACCACCGCTATCGGTGGCGATACCGCCCCAACTGAATCACCCGTCATCGTTAGTCTGGTCGATTTTAATCCCGGCGATGAGCTCGCCTTTACCGCTATCGGATCGGTGAGCTTCGGCGGCGGTACGCCAACAGACCCGCCCGATGGAGACCTGATCGGCTACCGCAGCCTTTATCACCTGGGAGATTCGGCGAATGGCGGCCCGGAAAATAACATCGGTGGTCTCAATGCCCCCGCGGACGCACTAGTCGGCGTATTTCTCGGACCGGATCCTTCCACCAGCGCTCCGCCTACATTCCTTAATTTTGCTCCTCCTCCTGATGGTAATGTGCCGAACACTGTCGATTATACGACGCTCGCTCCGCAGATAGCGCAACCGTTCTTCATCGGCGACGGCGTGACGTCATCGAACGTTATCCAGCGTGTTACCGTTCCAAACGGCGCAACGCGATTGGTCCTGGGCTCGATGGATGGGGCCGGCTGGTACAATAACAGCGGCGGCTTCGCAGTGACGGTATCGCTCGCGGGAGCGCAGAGCGATTCAGCCGATATTAGCGCGACGCTCACAGCGCCTGCCTCAGTTAACGTCGGCTCGAATATTACCTATCAATTTCACGTTCATAATGCAGGCCCGAACACAGCGACCGGCGTTCTCGTAACATTCCAACCTTCCGCGAAAGAATCGTTTGTTAGCGCCACAGTGCCCTACACTGTGCAGGTGGGAGGTCCAGCGGATGGCTATTACTTTATTAACTTGCCAAACCTAACAAGTGGCGCGTCCAACAACTTCACCTTCGTTTTTAAAGCGAACCAGTCCGGAACAATTAGTCTGGCGGGCGGCGGCGGTAGCAGCGTTTTGGATCCAAATACAGGGAATAACGGATTTGTAGTTTCAACTAACGCCACCGGAGTTACGCCTCCACCACCCACAACCACGCTCACCGTCAACGGCAGCGGGACTCCGACCTCCATCCCTGCCGACAGCGTGATTAGCTTCGTTGCCACGCAGACCTTCAGATCCGCCGGGCTGGTCGTCCGAGTGCAAGCTACTAACTCGCAGTCGTCGCCCATACCTGAGAACAGCTGGACCTATCTGAACAACGGCAACAGCGGCCAGATGGTTCTCGATGTAAGTAACAACAAATATGTCTTAACCACGACAGGTTACCCTATTGGCAACGGATACTCTTTTCGAGCGATTGCCTTAGCGCCGTCCTATTCGGACACCAAATCGGATCCGGTTGGGCGATTCAATATCACTTCGATCAAGACGCATCTGCCACCAGTTGCGTTTACCATGCAGAGTAACACAGTTCCATTTACCGTCGGTGGTGGTAATCCCATACACTTCGGTGCCACGATCAGTTCTGCCGCTACTGGCCTTGCGTTGCGCGTGCAGAGCTCCAGCACGCCGCACAACGAAGGTAGCTGGATCGACCTGAACAACGGCAATAGCGGACGCCTGAGCAGGCTGGGAAGTGGTTATGGACTCGACTCCGCCGACTATCCTGCCGGCACGGCTGTTTACTTTAGGGTAATTGCTTACGCGTCCGGTTATACGGATAGCATTTCGAACGTCATAGGACCATTTAGCCTCATGCATAACACTCCGCCGACTGTGCATATCACCTCACCAACCGCGACGCAGCTCCAGTTTGGACAAGTCTTCACCTTTACCGCGACTGCGTCCGACAACGATCGAGTATCCAGCCTGGCTCTGATTCTCGACGACAGTGTCGTTACGCGCGCGTCGGGCTCTCCCGCCACCGTCCAAATCGGACCCATCGTGCAAGGTTCTCATACCTTGAAAGCCACCGCGATCGACAACAACGGAGCTTACGGTTACGCCACGCCGATCAATATCAATGTGTCTGCTCCGGTGGGTAGCAAGGCTTACAGAATGATTAGGTCCGGCAGTTGGCAGACGGCATCAAACTGGAGTCCGAGTGGTGTTCCTGGCGCGATCGATTCGGCCGATCTCGGAAGTTTTACCGCGACGATTGCCAGTAACGCACACATTACCGTTGCGACTCTCACAGCGGGCAGCATTACGGGACCAGGCACACTTACGGTGACGAGAAATTGCACATGGACAGGCGGAACCCTATCGACCTTCACCTTGGAAGTGCCGAGCGGCGCCAATTGCCACACCAGCACAACAGCGCTGAAAACCTTTGATCACATGATCGTCAACAACGCCGGCTCCATGACAATTGATGTCGGCAGTGACGGCGAAGTGGCGGGCAAGAAGACAACACTGAATAACTCAGGAACGTTCGAGGTATTAGCGAGTGGTCCAGCGCTCGATTTAATAGGTCTGCTGAAATTCAAAGCGCTCGGGAACGTAAACAACACCGGCCACATTCTCCTAAACGGAGTGGAGATGGACTTGACTGGTACCTCCGCCGCCGAGATGGGCATATCGAACAGCGTCGCCACAACGATTGCCAACGGCCTGAGCCAGACAACCGGTTCGATAGATCTGGGGCCATCTAATCATCCGGCAACTATCGTAGGAAATGTAACCCTTAACGGTGGTAGTCTAATTGGTAATGGCACCATCGATGGAAACTTAACGAATACAGCTGGGTTTGTTTCCCCTGGCCACTCGGCCGGCAGCATACACGTCATGGGCGACTATACTCAAGGCGCCAATGGAAAGATGCTCGTTGAGGTAGGAGGCAACCAGCCTTCAGCGTACGATCAACTTCAGGTGGACGGTAAGGCGACGTTAGGTGGTTCGCTTACTGTGCGAACAATGGCTAATTATACATACCATTCGAGTGATTCGATTGTGCCGCTAAGCTTTGGCTCCAAGGCCGGTGCTTTCGCCTCTACCAGCGCAAACGCTCATCTAACGTTTGGCGCAACGGGGGCGCGGGCAAGCATCTCGGGAGCAAATCCAGCTATTACCCCGATGCTTAACATCTCTACCCGGATGCATGTGGGCACGGGAGGCAATGTTCTCATTGGCGGCTTTATCGTTACGGGAACAACCGCGAAGGACGTGATCATTCGAGGACTAGGGCCATCGCTAAGCGCGGCTGGTGTCCACGGCGTTCTGGCAAATCCAACCATTGAGTTACATGATGCAACACATATCATCGCAACCAACGATAACTGGAAGGACACGCAACGAAGCGCGATTGAGGCAACAACGATTCCGCCGAAGAATGATTTGGAGTCAGCTATTCGCAGGACCCTGAATCCCGGCTCCTACTCAGTCATCCTTCGCGGAAAGGCGGACACCACCGGAGTCGGATTGATCGAAGTATATGATCTAAACTCAACTAACCCGTCGACGCTGGCCAACATCTCCTCGCGTGGAGAGGTTCTGACTGGCGACAATGTGATGATCGGCGGTTTGATCATTGGAGGCAAAGATCCGGCCAAAGTGATCGTGCGCGCCATCGGACCGTCGCTTGCGAGGGTCGGGGTTACGAATGCACTGAAAGATCCGGTACTCGAACTGCACGACAGCAATGGCAACGTGATATCCAATGACAACTGGCGAAGTTCACAGGAAGCTGACATCATCGCTACCACGATTCCCCCGACGAACGACAAGGAGGCGGCCATTCTGGCGATGTTACCGCCTGGCAATTACACCGCCATTGTGCGAGGAAACAACGAGGGAACGGGTGTTGCGGTAGTCGAGGCCTACAATCTTCAATAGCGCTGGAGGTATGACTCGTTAGGCGACATTAGCCATGCGTTGCCTGTCGAGATAAACCTTGCAGATGCCTTTGATGCGCGTGAGCACATAGTAGGTGGTCTGGCTCCGGACTCGCACGAGTTCGGAGCCGACGATACGTGTGACAAAATCGGCTGGGAGATCGAGAATTTCCCGAGGCGTCGCTCCTTCGAGGCCTTTGCAAAGAATCGCAGTCATCGCACGTGTGAGTGTCTGCACCTCCGGACCAAGCGTCATTCGTATGTGCGCTTTCCCCTGCTCATCCACGTGTAGATAGACACCGACCGTGTCGGCGCACTCCTCATCTTTGCGCACATCTTGCAGGTCGAACTTTTCGCCTTCGCGCGGTTCCTGTTTTTTCGCGTTGTCGGAATAAGAGACAAGCGTTTCCCGTCGCTCATCTTCCGGGAGCGATTCGAACAGATTAATGATTTTATCCAGCTTGGGCGGATACATCAGCGCTCCAACCTATCGCTCATCCGACTCTTTGTCATTCCGAGCGAAGTCGAGGAATCTCTCGTTAATAGTGAGAGACGTTTCGACTTCGCTGCGCTTCTTAACATGACAGGTCGGTCACGCGGATCTTTCGATCGGAGCGCCAACTTTATTTCCCCATTCCGTCCACGAGCCGTCGTAATTGCGCACGTTGTCCAGCCCTAGCAGATAGGTGAGCACAAACCAGGTGTGGCTCGAGCGTTCGCCAATCCGGCAATAAACTACGGTGTCGGTTCCCGGCTTCAGTCCGCATTGATTGAAATAAATCTCCGCGAGCTCATTCGCCGATTTGAATGTCGCGTCATCCTTTGTCGCTGTTTTCCACGGCATACTCTTCGCGCCGGGAATGTGGCCTCCACGCAGAACGCCCTCCTGTGGATACTCCGGCATGTGCGTGATCTCGCCCTTGAATTCACCAGGCGAACGCACGTCGATTAATGGTTTGCCGGCCCGGCTGTGCGCGAGCGCTTCATCGGCAAATGCACGAATCTCCTTGTCGTAACGCCTCTTCGGCACGGGATAATTCGTCGCCGGATATTTCGGGACTTCTCGTGTCATCGGGCGCCCTTCGGCTTTCCATTTGTCACGGCCGCCGTTGAGAATCTTCACCTTCTCATGACCGAACAATCGAAACGCCCAGAGCGCATAGCACGCCCACCAGTTCGCCTTGTCACCGTAAAAGATGCAGGTGGTATCGGGCGTGATGCCGCTGCGGCGACAAAGCTCGGCGAACTTTTCGGGTTTTATGTAATCGCGGATCACCGGATCCTGTAAATCGGTCCGCCAATCGATGTGGACCGCGCCCGGAATATGCCCAGTGTCGTAAAGCAAGATATCTTCGTTCGATTCGACGATCTGGATCCCCTCGTCTTTGAGATGCTTTTCCAGCCAGTCTGTTTCCACGAGCGCCTCCGGATGCGCGTATTGAGTGGGGTTGGTCGTCATGCTTGGAAACTCGTTCTCTCCAGCGCGCGGGCAAGAAAATTTCCGAAGTCGAGAGAACGCAAGAAAGTTGCATTCGCGGTGCATTCAGGGCAACTGAAATGGAAATCTTGTTATCGATGAGGAAAATGCGTTGTGGTTAAGCCGCTGTCGGAAGGTCCCGGAACGGGCGCCGACTTGGCTAAGGGCAAGCCGCCCAAGAAGGTACCGCTTTCTCCCCTGCGCTTCTGGCTGCTCTCGGCCGTGATCGGATTAGTCGGCGGATGTGGCGCAGTTGTTTTCCGCGGGATGATCGCATTTTTCCACAACCTCTTTTTTCTCGGCAAACTTTCTGTCTTTTACGACGCCAGCACGCACACGTCGCCCAGTCCCTGGGGGCCGCTCATTATTTTTGTGCCGGTTATCGGCGCAGTCGGCGTGACATGGTTGGTGCGAACGTTCGCGCCGGAAGCGCGCGGTCATGGCGTGCCGGAAGTGATGGACGCGATTTATTACAACAAGAGCATCATTCGACCGGTCGTGTCGGTGATTAAGGCGCTCGCCTCCGCGCTTTCCATCGGCAGCGGCGGATCTGTCGGACGTGAAGGGCCGATCATTCAGATTGGTTCGGCCTTTGGTTCGACTGTCGGTCAACTACTGCGCATGCCGGCATGGCAACGCACCACTTTGATCGCAGCTGGCGCCGGCGCCGGTATCGCGGCGACCTTCAACACGCCGATCGGTGGCGTGCTTTTCGCGGCGGAACTTTTACTCCACGAGATTAGCGTGTGGACACTTGTGCCGGTTGTGATTGCAACCGCGAGCGCGAGTTACATCGGTCGCTATTTCTTCGGGCCGAATCCCGCCTTCGCCATTCCGGAATTACGCCTGAGTTATTTTCATCTTACCCATCCGCTTCTGCTCATCGCTTACGTCGGACTGGGCTTAATCATTGGTCTGGTCTCGGTCGTTTACATTCGCTCAATCTACGCCTTCGAAGATTTTTTCGATCGGCGCATTCGCAATCCATACCTGCGTCACATGAGCGGCATGCTGCTGCTCGGCGTTCTGATGTATCTGCTGCTGCGCTACACCGGCTATTATCACATCGAAGGCGTCGGCTATGCGACCATCCAACAGGTGCTCTCGGGCGCGCTCAGTTCCGCGTGGCTTCTTCTGCTGTTGTTCGCCCTGAAACTTTTCGCCACTTCGCTCACACTCGGTTCCGGTGCGTCGGGTGGCGTTTTTTCTCCGGCTCTTTTTCTCGGCGCAACGCTCGGTAGCGCTTACGGAATATTTCTACAGAACGTTTTTCCAAACGCGACAATCAGTCCCGCCGCCTTCGCCGTCGTTGGAATGGCGGGAATTGTCGGCGGCACAACTGGAGCTGCCATCACCGCGATCGTAATGATTTTCGAAATGACGCTCGACTACGGCGTGATCGTGCCAATGACGATTACGGTCGCGATCGCCTACGGCGTCCGGAAAATGATTTCGAACGAGAGCATCTACACGCTCAAACTCACCCGCCGTGGACATCGCATGCCGAGCGCGATGCAGGCGAACATTCAATACATGAAACCGGCTCGCGAATTGACCCACGCAGGTGTCGTTAGGCTGCCAAATTCAATGACGTTGCCGGAACTCGCGATTATCCTGCCTTCCTATCCCGTCGATGCCTGTTTCGTCGTGGAGGAGGGAAAGAAAATAGCCGGCGTTATCACGATCAACGCCGCCTTCAAGGGCATCCGACACCCGAATCCGGAAGCAACTGTCGCGGAGATCGCATCACAGAATTACGCCGTGATCAGCGCGGATACTTCCGTTTTCGAAATCCTTACGAAGATGCGGTTGGATGGGACGGAAATTTTCCTAATGGCGCCGGGGCAGCACGAAAATCCGGCGGATGGTTTGCAGCGCTGGATTTCAAAAGAGTCGATCGCAGAATCGCTGATCGATGCGATCGAACTTTTTGCTGACTAACCGTCCCAACGTTCGTTAGGCCCTAACGACGTCGCCGTCCAAACGAATAGCCGCGATGTGTGCGGCCGCCGCCAATTGCGCGTTTGCCCCCACTCGCCGGTTCCGGTTCAAAAAGCGCCGTATAGAGATAGGGAAAACTTTCGAGCTTTAGACGCGGAATTTTCTGTCCGATAAATCGCTCGATGGCCTGCAAGGCGGGCAATTCTTCACCGTTCATGAGCGTGAATGCGTCGCCCACATTCTGCGCCCGGCCGGTCCGTCCGATGCGATGGACATAATCTTCCGGATGCTCAGGGACATCGTAATTGATGACGTGGCTCACTCCCGCGATGTCGATTCCGCGCGCGGCGATATCGGTCGCGACCATGATTTCGTATTTTCCGCTCTTGAACCCCTCGAGCGCTTCGACGCGTTCGCGCTGCGTTCGATTAGAATGCAAAACTGCGATCGAATGTTTCGCCGACTTTAGTTTATGAGCAATTCGATCCGCGCCGTGTTTCGTGCGGGAAAAAATGAGTGCGCTATCGAAATTGGTGCGATCGAGTAAAGCCATGAGCAGATCGAACTTTTGTTCTGCGGCTACGGGATAGACCGCATGTGTGACCGTTTCCGCCGGCGAACGGCGTGCACCGATCTCCACGATTTCGGGATCACGCAAAACCCAGGCAGCCAGGCGTTCGATTTCTGGCGGTAGCGTTGCAGAAAAAAGCAGCGTCTGACGATCGGTGGAGATTTGTTCCACGATCCGACGGACATCGGGAAGAAAACCCATGTCGAGCATGCGATCGACTTCATCGAGCACAAGGACGTTCACCGCTTTCAAAGTCATCGTTCCCTGTTCAAGGTGATCGAGAAGCCGACCGGGCGTCGCCGCCACGATGTCCATGCCGCGGGCCGCTTCTTCGCGTTGTTTTCCGTATCCCACGCCACCGTGAACAACTGAAACGCGCAAGTTAGTGAAACGCCCGTAATCACGGAATGCCGTTTCCACTTGAGCGGCAAGTTCGCGCGTCGGTTCGAGAATCAGGCAACGAAATTCGCCGTGTGTCGCGAGATTCGTGAGAATGGGAAGGGCAAAAGCAGCAGTCTTCCCCGTGCCAGTCTGCGCAGTACCGATCAAATCTTTCCCTGCGAGAACAATCGGAAAGGCGCGCAGTTGAATCGGAGTCGGCTCGGTGAAACCCATGGCCTGGGTTCCACGAACGACCTCCGGCGAGAGGCCGAAATCTTTGAAAGACACGGCGGAAGGTAACTCCGCCTCGCAAAGACGCAATCCAGTCTCCATCTGTCATTCCGAGCCCCGAAGGGTTTCGGGGTCGAGGAATCTCTAGACAAAACGTCAGGAGATGTTTCGACTACCCTCGGCATGACAAAAGTGGAAGGGCAAAGCCGTCGATCGTCGAATCCTTGTTCTGGCCGACACACACGACCGATTGCCGGGAAGCATTGCATCTCTAGCCGATGATGCGGATGAAATCTGGCACCTGGGAGATGTTTGTGCGGAGAGTATTCTTGATCAACTCCGCGCAATTGGGCCGCCGGTGATACTCGTTAGGGGAAATTGCGATAGCAATTCCGAATGGCCTTTGGTTATCGATTTGATCCGGAATGATCTTCGCTTTCGCTTGCAACATATTCCGCCAGATCGTCCGCCTCACGACTGCGACGTGTTGTTGCACGGACACACCCACGTGCCGCGCAATGAAGTCATCGGAGGCGTGCGTTTTCTAAACCCCGGTTGCGTCACTCGACCAAACCAGGGTGCACCTGCGAGCGTAGCTTTCCTCGAAATTTCCGCGGATAAAAAGCTGGAATGGCAGCTTAAAAGACTGCGTTAATGCTCGTCTTATCCGCGCGACTCTGGCGCGCAAGATGCCCGATGTGCTGCTAACCTTTGCCACATCAGACGTCGTAACTGCATTGAGCGGCAACGCAATCGGCTGGTGAGCAAATTGCCAAATAGCGGTGATGGCGCTCAAAGCGCACAAGAGACAAAGCGCCATTTCCAGGAATGTTCGTTCTCTTTCTTCCGAACGCACAAGCAGTGCGTAGGTTGATTCATGTTGGACCGCTTCCTCCGCGCGATCCTCAGGCTCCCAAAGTGTGGGGTTCATGCAAGTCGTCGTATTCATAACGAGAGCTGCAAATGCACCTGGCATGCCAGCAAACGCCCGCGTTTGGTAAGCAGTTCAGGACGATCGCTTTAACGACCGCCGGGATTCTTTAACGCCGACCAAACTGTTTCACAGCCGGGAATCGAATGTTCCGCTTTTGGGACTCAGGAAGATTCCGAGAAATATTTGCCTAACGAGTTATTTCTTCTCGGACGCTTCAGCTTTCTTCGCTTTACGCGAAGCCTTGGCTTCGGGCGCCGCGTCGGTCGAAGATTTTGATGTCTTGGCCTTTTTTCCCGCTTCTTCCGTTGCAGCCTCATCCGTCGCTTGCGGCGCATCAACCCATTCGATGAAGGCGACGCGGGCGGAATCGCTCTTGCGTTCGCCGAGCTTGATAATCCGGGTGTATCCGCCTTTGCGCTCAGCGTTGCGTGGCGCGATGTCGGCAAAAAGTTTTTGCACGGCATCTTTCTGTCGGAGCACCGCGAGTGCGGTACGTCGCGCATGCAAGGAATTCTTCTTGCCGAGCGTAACCATTTTTTCCGCAAGCGGACGAACGGCTTTCGCTTTCGCAAGCGTTGTCTTGATGCGCTGATGCTGGATCAAACTGCAAACCTGATTGGCGAGCAATGCCTTGCGATGCGCTGCGGTGAGTCCCAGCTTGACGGTTTTCTTTTGATGTCTCATGACTTCATTTGCGAGCGGTTACTTGCCTAACGAATTACTCCGGTCCAGCCGCGGCTCCGTTCGCGCCCGCGCCTTCAACTCCAGCACCTGGAGTTTCCACCAGACCCGGATCGAACTTCATGCCCAAACCCAGGTTCAATTGCTGCAGCTTGTCCTTGATCTCGTTTAGCGATTTCTTGCCAAAATTGCGATACTTCAGCATTTCCGCCTCGGTCTTTTGCGCGAGCTGTCCCACCGTTGTGATGTTCGCGTTGTTCAGGCAATTCGCCGCGCGCACGCTTAACTCGATTTCGTTCACGCTCATGTTGAGAAGCTTCTTCAGCTTCATGTTTTCCTCGCTCACGCCTGCGGGAGTCTCATCGAATTCGATCACGTCCTCATTGAAGTTCACGAAGACATCGAGGTGATGACGCAGAATGGCGGACGCCTGCAGCAGCGCGTCGTCCGGAGTCAGGCGGCCATCCGTCCAGATTTCCAGGATGAGCTTGTCGTAATCGGTGCGCTGTCCCACGCGCGTATTCTCCACCGCATACTTCACGCGCGTGACTGGTGAAAAAATTGAATCGATCGGAATCAGCCCAATCGGTTGATCCGCGCGCTTGTTTTCTTCGCCTGTGGCGAAACCGCGACCGACGCGCACTTCGAGTTCGGCGTCGAACTTATGTTTCTTATCCAGCGTACAGATAACTTGTTTTGGATTGAGCACCTCGTAGCCCTGGACGACCTGAATGTCACCGGCCGTCACCGCTCCCTCTTTGTTGACCGCGAGCGAAAGTTTGTGCGCTTCGTGATCGTCGGCTTTAAACTTCACGCGCTTAAGATTGAGAACGATGTCGGTAACATCTTCCGTCACGCCGGGCAACGTCGCGAATTCATGTTGCGCGCCGGTAATCTTAATCGCCGTGATTGCTGCGCCTTCGAGTGAAGAAAGCAGCACGCGTCGAAGGGAATTTCCGACGGTATGGCCGTAGCCCGCTTCAAACGGCTCGGCTATGAATTTGGCGTAGGTTTCAGTGGCTGTGCTCTCCTCTTTCGAGAGCGTTTTTGGCATTTCGAAACGACCGTAACGGATTGGCATCTTCTAAAACCGGAAAGCGGAAACCAGAAAGCGGAAAGTAAAAATCCGAAGTCCGAAATCCAAAATCCGAAATCTCCTCATCGCCGGGTTTCCCCTGGCGAGTGTGGTTAGGCATCAAGCGATGCAAACCCAGGGACCTACGGCGCAACTCAAAAACTCGCTGCGGGACGTGGAATCAACACCAGACTGCTCAATTTGCAAGGTCCAATTTCGTTGAGCGTTGGACGTTACAGGGGTTGCTTAGCCTTCCACAATCTCGTCCGGCAATTCGTTCGGAGCGCCGCCTTGTCGCGGAAAATGCTGCCTCAGCAACTCGCCCGTTCGCTCAATCGCTTCCAACAGCGCCCGCGTGAAATCCTCCTTTTGAAAATGTTCGCGCATCGAATTCACCAGCTGCGTCCAATATTCCTCCCCGCACTTCTGATGGACGCCATCGTCGCCGACGACGGCAAACTTGCGCGCACGCGGTGCGACAAAAATCAGAACGGCATTGCGCTCCTTCGTTTTCTGCATTCCGAGATTGCGAAACTGCTTTTGGGCGGCTGGCAGCGCATCCCCCTTAAGATTTCCGCGTTGAACAAAGACGCGGATTTCTCCCGACGTTTTCTTCTCGGCCTCACGAATCGCGTCCACGATCTGCTTCTCGTCGAGTTTGCCAAAAAATTCGTCCGTTCGCATCGCCATGCACAATGCCATTTTCAGGAAGTTTTGTATTGCCAAAGTTGCAAACTTTTGTGAAGAAAATGCCTCGTGCGTTGACGCCAAATTCTCGGCGAACGAGAACTCAACGCCTCGTCTGATGAGCTGTCTCTCTCATAAGATTTTGCTTCTTGCCGCAATCAGCGGAATCGCAACGCGTGGATTCGGTGCCGAATCGTTTCCGTCCTACGGACCCGTTGTTTCCGGATCAAAGGCGGTGCTGCATTTAGGTTGGGCCTCTGCGCCGCTGGATGCGCCGATGGCAGTGAAACGAGCAATCTGGGCGGGGAATCAACTTCGCCGGAAACCCTATCGTTACGGAGGCGGCCACCGCACTTTTTTCGACAGAGGTTACGATTGTTCCGGAACGATTTCCTATGTGCTGGCCGCGGCCGGATTAATCCGATTGCCGATTAGCTCCGACGAATTCCGATCCTTTGGCAGAGCCGGCAAGGGAAAATGGATTACGATTTACGCCCGCAACGGCCACGCCTTCGCCGTCATCGCCGGACTGCGTTTGGACACAACCGAGTGGAATGAAACTCGGCCAAATCGCCACTGGGCGCCGCGCTGGCGAGCGAGCTATCGTAAGCCTCGTCATTTTTCCGCGCGACATCCGGTTGGATTGTGAAACGTTTTGCCGCCTAACGAGTAATCACCAGCCTCCGCTTGCGCCGCCGCCGCCGCTAAATCCGCCGCCGCCGCTGAAGCCACTAAATCCGCCACCCGAACTTCCACCACCAGACCAACCGCCGCCTCCACCGCCCCATCCTCCAATAAACGGACCGATGAATGGGCCGCGCCCGCTGAATCCACGCCCGCGTCGCCGCGAGGCGCGCGAGATCATGATCATCACAATGATGAAAATGATGACGAACAAAATAGCGCCGCCTTTGCTTCCGCCGCGATCGCGACCTTCGGTCACGGTTTTGCCGCTTCCTTTGTATTCGCCGCGCGCGGCCTGCATCATCGCGTCGGTTCCAGCGGCGAGACCACCGGCGTAATCGCCGCGTTTGAAATGCGGGGCAATGACATTGCTGATAATATCAAAGCAGGTCGCGTCCGGCAGGGCACCTTCAAGACCGTAACCGGTTTGAATTCGCATTTTGTGGTCGTTCACGAAGACGAACAAAACTGCGCCGTTGTTCTTTCCCTTTTGCCCGATATTCCAAGCCTGAAATGTCCGCTGCGTGAAATCCTCCAGGGAACTGGCTGATGGAAAATCCGGCCACACTACGACAAGGATTTGATTCGAAGTCTCGCGCTCGAACTGCGCGAGCTTTTCATTTAGCTGGAGTGCGGTCTCCTTCGGCACCACCCCGGCGTAATCATTGAAATATCCTGCCGGTTTCGGCGGAATGGTTTCCGCGGCAAAGGCAGTCGCGATTGCGAGCGCGACTCCCCCGATCGCGAGCCCGACTTTACTCCACCGAATCACGGCGTTGCCGCAGGTGCCGGCGTTGCCGTTGCGTTACCGAAATTAAAATTCACCGCCGGTGCTTTTTCCGCGCCTGGCTGCGCGTTAAAGAAGGGACGCGTTTGAAACCCAAGCATTCCGGCAAACAGATTGGTCGGGAATGTGCGCACGGCAGTATTGTAGATCCGCACGGCTTCATTAAAATTCCCGCGCTCAACCGAGATGCGATTTTCCGTTCCCTCCAATTGCGCCTGCAGTTGCTGGAAATTTTGGTTCGCCTTCAGCTCGGGATAATTTTCGCTCACGACAAGCAACCTCGACAGCGCGTTGCTCAATTGCCCCTGCGCTGCCTGGAATTGTTCCAGTTTGGCCGCATCTGTTGGAGCCTTATTCGGATCCAATTGAACGCGTCCGACACTCGCGCGCGCGTTGGTCACTGCTTCCAGTGTGGATTTTTCGAAATTGGCCGCGCCGGCAACTGTGCTCACGAGGTTCGGAATCAAATCCGCGCGCCGTTGATAGACGTTCTGCACCTGCGCCCATTTGGCATCAACGTTCTGTTGCATGCCGACGAGGCGATTGTAGCTCCCTCCAATCGCGATTGCCCCGACGATCAAAACTACAATGATGATGAGGACAATCCCACCACAACCGATGGCAAATTTATTCATGACTCCGAAACGTTAAGCGCAAGACGGGCGACCCGCAAAGCGCGCATTTATTTGGCTGGTTCCGGTTCGCTCGTTTGCACTGGTGCTTGCGGCGGCGGAGCAATCGGCAGGTGCCGACGCTTTAATTCCTCCGCGTTTGGAAGTTCCGTGAGATTACGCAAACCAAAATGATCGAGGAAAAATTGTGTCGTCTCATAAAGCAAAGGCCGTCCCGGCAATTCTGCGCGCCCTCCTATCTTGACGAGGCCGCGCTCCATTAGATTTTGCAATACGCCATCGACGGCCACGCCGCGCACCGCTTCGACATCGGCCCGCGTGATAGGTTGACGATATGCAATAATCGCGAGCGTTTCGAGCGCGGGCGCGCTCATGCGCGCGGCTTTGGGTGCGGGATAAAGTTGCTGGACCCATTGAGCATAGGCTGGGTCCGTTGCGAGTTGCCAGCCGTCCGCCTTTTCCATGAGCTGAAACGCGCGGGTTTGTTCGATATATTCGATTTTCAACTTCTCGAGCGCAGCCGCGATTTCTGCTTCCTTCACCTCCGCAAACTCGTTAGGTAAAAGTTCGTCTGCGCCACCCGCGCCTTTTACAGCGGCGAGAAGTTCTTTCGGGGTCAACGGCTTCTGCGTGCTGAAGAGAAGGGCTTCGATTACCTGTGACAGCGTCATAAAAAAAAGCCTGTCATCAATTACTCCCGATTGCTTGCTGAATCGCATCCGCGATTCGATTCGCCTGCTTGTCTATTTTCTCAAACTCGCGTCCTTCGATGAGAAGGCGAATTTTTGGTTCCGTTCCCGAATAACGCAAGAGAACACGCCCTTTACCGGAAAGTTCTTTCTCGGTTTCATTCACCAGCTTCATCACGGCCGGAAGCTCTTCCAACGGCGGTTTGCGTTTCACGCGCAGATTCCGCTGGGCCTGCGGATATTTCGTCAGGCATTTTTTTATTTCGCTAAGCGGACGCCCGCTCGCCTGCATGATGCGCAAGATCTGCAGCGCGCTGACAATCCCATCGCCGGTCGTGGTAAAGTCGCGAAAAATCATGTGACCACTTTGTTCGCCGCCAAGATTTAGATTTCGCTGCACCATTTCCTCGATCACGTAACGGTCGCCAACTTTTGTGCGAAGAACTTTGCCGCCCTTCGCGCCCAACGCTTCGTCGAGGCCGAAATTACTCATCACCGTCGCTACCAAAGTATTTTCTCGAAGCTGACCCGAGCCAAGCAAGTCGATCGACGCGATGGCAAGGATTTCGTCTCCATCGACGATCTCACCTTTTTCATCGCAAAGCAGAACCCGATCGGCGTCGCCATCGTGCGTGATGCCCACTTGCGCGCCGCATTTTTTGACGAGGCGTTGGATTTCCTCCGGATGCGTGCTGCCGCATCCCGCGTTGATGTTGGTTCCGTTCGGTTCGTTATGCGTAATTCTCAGATCGGCGCCCAGCTCGCGGAGAATACACGGCGTCGATTTGTAGGCGGCGCCGTTACCCGCATCGACTGCGATCAGCATCTTTTCCAGAGAACGGCCGCGCGGGAAACTGGTCTTTGCGAATTCGACATAACGCCCGAGTGCATCGTCGATACGGCGAGCGCGGCCAATTTTTCCCGCCGTCGGCCTGATTGAATCAATCTCACCGGTAAAAACAAGCTCTTCGATTTGCTGTTCGATCTTGTCATCGAGTTTGTAACCGTCGTGACGGAAAAATTTGATGCCGTTATCCTCGTAGGAATTGTGCGAGGCGGAGAGAACAATTCCCGCATCCGCCCGGAGCGAACGAGTAATGTAAGCGACGCCCGGAGTCGGCAACGGGCCGATCAGTAAGACATCGACGCCTAACGAAGTAATGCCGGCGACGAGCGCATTTTCCAGCATGTATCCGGAGAGACGCGTATCTTTCCCCAGAACAATTTTCGGTCGCGTGCCGGCGAGGTGCTCGCGCGGATTAAGATTTGTAAAGACGTGGGCGGCAGCTCGCCCGAATTTCAAGGCCGTCTCGGCCGTAACCGGCTCGACGTTAGCGACGCCGCGTACGCCATCTGTGCCAAAGATTTTCTTCTCCTGCGCCACGTTCGTATTCAAGACCCCGATGGCGTTCCCGTAAACCGCAAACTATGGAGAGAACAGCGCAATCAGGTTCTACATCATTGGTGCCGCCTTTGGCGATTGTGGTCGCTGAAGAACATGCATTCATTCTGAAGACCGAGCTCCGTTACCCACGGCAGTGGAAATTTCTGCACATCTATACTGCGCAAGATCACCGCGGACCAACCGTGGTATTCGCCTTGTACAATGTCCTGCAACTTATTATCATTTCCGCTGATCGGAGTGAGATAAAGTCCATTGATAGGCTTATCTAAAAGCCGGTAATCGTTAAGGTCCGTCATGGCTCTGACGCTTTCCGGCAGCCACAGAGCAGGCCGATCTCCATACCAGGCAATAGCCCAGGGCATGTCGGAGGCCGTAATCTCGTCCGGCCCCATCCAATCATTGAGCACCGCGATATAAGGCGGAATGTACGGCGGCCAACGTATGGGAGATTTTCTAGGCGAGAGCAGAACGGTGTAAATCATCGGCCAACCACAGAGCACAAACAGCAAGACGAGAAAACCAATCCGCGCGATGTGGAAGTCGATGTTCAATCTGTTCCAGAGCACAAGCAGAAAGGCAAAGCCATAACATGTCATTATCGGGATGAAGAGAAGATGAAGCTGGTTGGCGGTGAAGCCTTGCTCTTCGTCCATCCCATAAGTGACCATGCCCAGAACGGCGCCGCCCCACATGGAAAGAATCAGCCAGCGCATCGCTGCTGTTTCGGGCCGTTTGAAACGGTGAATCAGACTAACAAAGAATAGCGGAGCTACGATGCTCCAGCCTAAATATTCGAAAAGACGCCCGAGCTGCATGGTGAACGCAGTTGTCATTCGATCGCGGAAATATCCCGGCCCGGTGCCTTGCAAATCCAGACCGATGTGTCGCATCCAGGCGGCCTCGCTTTGGTGAATACCGTTTAGAACAGAATATATCGCGACGCCACCAGGATGACCGCAGACGAGGTAGTTTCGTACGAGCCATGGCGTATAAAGAATGAGAAACGCAACCAGAAGAATCAGGGCGGCATAGCCGCGGGGCTTGAAGAAGAACACGCAATAAATCAGCGCGGCCACAAAGATCCAGATCGTGAGCGCGTGCGTGAGAGCGAGCAATCCGAAGCCAAGACCAGCGAGCGCGAGCCAGATTCCGACTGGACCGCCGCCGTATTGCGCCTGCATCGCTCGAAGCAGCCAATAAGTCGTTAGGCAAAACAGGAACAACAACATCATCTGTGGCAGGCCACTGAGAGAGTATTTCCAGATCATGTCGCAAATAAGGACGAGCGCACACGAGACTAAGGCCACGTGTTGATCGAAGAGACGCCGCGCGATAAAGAAAAAAACAACGATCGCGCCGATGAAGAACAGGATCTGAACGAACACGATTACGTTGTCGCCGACATAGACGATGTCGCGCGGCGTCATTTTCCAATCGCTCTTCACGGGAAGAAGTGCGAGCGCATCGACCAATGGCGGCAGGGGCGCATTATATGTGTCGTACCAAATCTTCTGCGACACGTTCTTGCCTTTGCTTTGCAGCTGCCCGATCGCGCGCGGCCGAATAAAATTTGTGCGCCAACCCTCTCCACTTGCGATATGGCGGCCGATCTGCGCCTGATCCATTGCCTGCGAAGTGGCGAGTCCGCGAAATTCATGCATGAAATAGAAAAGCGCGATCCCAGTCACCACCATCACGGCAAGTGCGCGCCGCAGCCAAACGGCACCTCCGCCCGCTTCCATGGCGTGGACAAGGCGTTGAACCGCGTCGGCGCTACCAGGCATAATCTGCAAAAATCAAAGTCTGAGAGTACAAATTCGCCATAAGATTAATCATCGGTGTTCGGTTCTCTTTGCCAATTTCGAACCAGCGGTATCAGAACTTCCAGTCGCGTTCATCTCATTAATTTTGCGATGCAATGTCCGCCGGCTGATCCCCAACTTTTTCGCAGCGGCGGTAATGTTACCGTCAGTTGTCGCAAGTGCCTGCATAATTAATCGGTTTTCTGTCGCGCGAAGATCCAAGGGGCTCGCCTTTTCGCCATAAGCCTTAGCGGGAGTAATGCCAGCCGGCAGCGTATTTACGATGGCATTACGCACGTTTGCTGGCAGATCGCGAAGAGTAATCTTGGCACCGGTGGCCATTACCACGCCATGCTCGATCGCCGTGCGCAGCTCGCGCACATTACCCGGCCAATCGTATGTGAGCAGCGTATTCATGGCATCGGAAGTAAGTTCCAGGAGCGGTTTCTCATTCGCCTTGGAGAAATGCCGTAAAAATTCGCGAACGAGAAGCGGAATATCTTCTTTTCGCTCCCGCAATGGTGGCATGGTGATGTGCACGACGTTGAGACGGAAGTAGAGATCGTCGCGGAATTTTCCTTCCTTCACTAAACCTGCCAGATCCTTGTTTGTCGCCGTAATGAGGCGGACGTCGGCGCGCAAGGGTTGGTTCCCGCCCACGCGTTCGAAGGCGCGCTCTTCGCTGATTACGCGCAGCAATTTGACCTGCGTACTGGCATCGATCTCCCCGATTTCATCGAGAAAAATAGTGCCACCATTTGCCTGCTCGAAGCGGCCGATACGTCGCTCGTGCGCACCGGTGAATGCGCCACGTTCGTGACCGAAAAGCTCGCTCTCAAGCAGCGTTGGGGAAAGCGCGGCGCAGTGAACCGTGACAAATTTTGCCTTGTGTCTGCGACTCAAGTTATGAATCGCGTGCGCCGCCAGTTCCTTGCCGGTGCCGGTTTCTCCCTCGATCAGGATATTCGCAGACGAAGGCGCAATCTGGCGAATGGTATCCAGCACTTCGCGGAAGGCAGGCGACTCGCCGATAACGTTCTCGAGTCCGTAACGCTCATCAACCTGCTGGCGCAGGGTGCGATTCTCCTGTTCCATGCGGCGGCTCTTGCAACGCGCGCGCGATAAGCATTTCGACTTTGTCGAGATTGAGCGGCTTCGTCACGAAATCATAGGCGCCACGTTTCATTGCCTCGACTGCCGTATCGACCGAGCCGTAAGCCGTCATCATGATGGCGATCGGCGGATGTGGAAGTTTGAGTGCGCGATCGATCAACGTCATTCCATCTTCACCACCGAGCCGCAGATCGGTGATAAGAACGTCGATCGGTTCGCGTTCCATTACGTCCATCGCGCCGCGAATGTCCTCCGCCACATAAGTGTCGTAGTCGTTCTCGAGCAAACGACGTAATCCATCGCGCGTGTGCTTTTCGTCATCGACTATGAGCACCGTGGATTGCAAGAGATCAGATTTCACACTCGTTAGGCCAGCTCTATTTTGCAGCCGTCCATTGATCGACCCAATCGTTCACCGTCTTGTACCAAAGCCTCGAATTTTGTGGCTTCAATACCCAGTGACCTTCGTCCGGAAAGTACAACATCTTTGAAGGAACTTTAAGTCGTTGCAGCGTGGTAAAAAGCTGAAAACCCTCGCTCACATCGAGGCGATAATCGAGCTGACCGTGAACGACCAAAGTCGGCGTCTTGAATTTTTCCGCGAACAAATGCGGCGACCATTTGCGATAAAGCTCGCGATTTTTCCATGGTGGCCCTTTGAATTCCCATTCCGGAAACCAAAGCTCTTCCGTCGTGCCGTAGGCCGATTGAGTCGTTAAACATGCCATCATGCGAAACGATGCATTTGAAGCGATCGGTGTGGCCTAACAACCAATTCGCCATGTAGCCGCCGTAGCTTGCACCGAGCGCGGCTTCACGATTCTTATCGATGAACGGGTACGTTTTCTCCACGTAATCGAGTCCTTTCATCAAATCGATATACGGTTTGCCGCCCCAATCGCCGCTGATGGAATCGGTAAACTTTTGTCCGTAACCGGTCGAACCGTGGAAATTAATCATGACTACGACGTAGCCGTTCGCCGCGAACAACTCCGCGTTCCAACGATAGGACCACGAGTCTTCCCACGCTCCTTCTGGCCCACCATGGATCAAAAACTTTAGCGGATACTTCTTTGCGGGATCGAATCCCGGCGGCTTAAGCAGAAATCCCTGCACGTCCTCATTGTTGGCGCCCTTGAATGTGAACGGTTCCAATGCCTGCATGTCGATCTGCGCCAGAAGCGCGTCGTTTACGCGAGTGACGGCAGTCACTTCATTTCCATTTTGCGAAGTTTCAAGGCGCCAGATTTCGTTAGGCATCGCAATCGACATGCGCGTGAAGAATAAGTTTCCGTTAGCGCCAAATGTCAGATCATCCGCGTGAAGTTTTGCGATTTCCTTCGGCTGCGTCTCTTGCAGAGGAAATCGATAGATCGGGGATTCGCCATGATCCTCGGCCGAGAAAAAGACGTTTTTCGAGTCGGGCGACCAGACGAAGCTTCCAACCGAGCGATCGAAACTTTGCGTCAGGTCGCGAGTACCTCCCGACATCCGATCGTAAATGAACAGGCGCCACTTATCGGATTCGAAGCCAGCGCGCGCTTGTGATCGCCACGCGATAAATTTTCCATCGGGTGAATAGAGCGGCGTCGAATCGCTTCCGGGACTTGTCGAAATTTTTCTGGGCTCGCCGCCGGTGATTCGCACCGTGAAAATTTCATCGTTCGTGCTCGTCGCTTCGACCTCGTCGATGTTGCTGGTGTAAGCGACTTCCTGCCCATCAGGCGAAATCGCATACATGTCCTGGCCGCCTAACGAGAACGGCGGAACGTCGTGATCGCCCGGCGTCAGATCGCGTGCCGGCGTTTTTCCGTCCGCGCCGATCGCAAAAAGGTGGCTGCGTTTGAATTCGGTGAAGGCTTTCCAATGCCGATAGAACAGACGCGAGAAAATCTTTGCCTTCACTTTGCTGTTCTTCAGTTCCTCGTCGCGCTGCTTGTTCTCGGCATCGTTTTTCGCGTCGGGATAAACGGACGAAACGAAAACAATGTTCCGTCCGTCTGGCGCCCAAATTCCACCATCGGCTCCCGTGGAAAGGTTTGTCAGTTGATGTGGCTGGCCGACAAGGCCTCCCGCCGTCGAATCAAAATCGCATATCCAGATTTGGGTCGGGTCGGTTGCCTTTGAAGTGAAGATGATGCGGCGGCCATCCGGCGAAAACCGCGGTCGCTCCTCGCCCGTCGTGCTTTGATTCAAGCGGCGCGCTTCTCCGCCCGTCGCCGGCACGATCCAAAGATGTGAGGTCTTGGTATTTGCCTCCAGGTTCACATCTTCGGCGCCGAACACGATCCACTTTCCATCCGGCGACGGAACGGGCTCGCCGAGCCGTTTCAACGACATCATCTCTTCAAACGTAAACGGATGCTTCGCAGGCGCGGCCGTCGGTGCTGGTTGCGCGACACTGGAAACGGCAAAGACTAGAAAGATCGAGATCAGAAATTTCATAGTTATCTCTAGTGGCTGACAGGTTCTCGTCAAAGCTTCGCCCGTGCAACAATTGCCTCGTCACGAATTTTAGCGCGTAAAGAATGAAATACGCTATTCTCCGGCGCGTGATCTCCTTTTTTCGACGGTTTCGCGGCAAATTGGCGGCGGTCGCTGCGACACTATTGATCGTCTCGTCGGTCATTGGTGCGCCGGTATTGCCTGCGGTTGTCGAAAACGTTCAGTTCGAGGCGCTGCCGCTGGAACGTTCGCAACAAAATCATTTGCTGGTGCATGCGTTGATTAACGGCAAACCCGCGCGGCTCGTCGTCGATACTGGCGCGCCGGTGAGTGCGATCGCGTTGAATCGCCGCAGACACTTCGGTCTCACCTCGATCCCGGTAAAATCGAAGCTGCCGGCTCAGCTGCAAATCAATGGAGGCTTTAACAAGGTTGCCATTGCTCGACGGTTGAAGCTCGGCGCACTCGGCTTGCTCGACGAGCCGGTCGTCTTGATTGATTTGAGCAGTTCGAGTCGCGCCGCCAAAGCTTTGAATGAGGAACCCGTCGACGGCATTCTCGGAGCCGACATTCTTTTTCCCACCACCGCACTCGTCGATTGTCAGACGCAGACGCTCATTCTAAAAGTCGACCCGCGACTACCGGGCACCGTTCCGGGTTATGATTTCCGCGGCCTTCGACCCGTCCCATTGCATGTCAGTAAGAACTACAACCTTTATGTGGACGGAAACATTAATGGCACCGCCGCGAAGTTGATGGTCGACACCGGCGCGTTCGCGACGTTGATGCATCAGCCCTTCATTCGACACATGAAGTTGCGGATGCGAAAAACACCTTACAGTTCGGCCGGTGTGAACCTAAGGCAGCGCGGTCTGCAGCTCGCTACCATCAACCGGCTTTCTATTGGCAGTGTTCATTTCCGAAGAAAAGAGGTCGGTGTCATGGACCTCGAAGGTCTGATTCACAGCGGCTTGTTGGAAGCCGACCCACCCGTTGCCGGCTTACTCGGTTCGGAGATTCTCCGACATCATCACGGCATAATCGATTTCGGTACGCTTACGCTTTATTTGAAGCGATAAGTGCCTAACGAGCCGGCGATCATCAGGCAAATCTCGGCTTTCTGCCTTCATCGGCATCGTGAAAATCGACAAACGTTTGGATATCGCTTCGGTCGGCGAATCCGCGCGCTTTCTTGTCTTGTTCCAGCTCCGCTGAGGATTCATCTCGCCATCCGCGCTTTGTGATGAACGAATTCCACAAGAGAATTCGTTCTGCTGATGGCTGTTGGCGTTCTTGAAAGCACCAATCCAGTAATTCTTCATTTGTGCCGCCTTGCAGCGTTCGTTTTTTTAGCTGGTCGTAGTCGACTTCCCAGTAACGGCAGAAGCGTGCATCCAAACAATCTGGAATGGAGAATCCAAGGTTGTATCCTGTCGGCAATAACCCCTGTTCTTGTAAGCGGATCTTGTCCAACATTCGTGCGAAAAAGATTATGCCCCTGGTCTCAATATAATCGCTACACGGTGTTTTCGTTTTCATGGGATGCGACACTCTACCGACATTACTTCTGCAAAATGGAAAGATCGAAGCCTTTCAGAAACGCCTCCATCTGCGATCGATTGCAGGCGTGAAATTTACTAGGTCTGTCGCCCATTGTTTTGCGAATGTCGATGGCGAAGTGTTTTGAAAGGCGATCGAGCAGAAGCCATTCATCGACTCCGTGAACCTCGCCCACGATCCATTTACATTGCGCCAGGTCATGGTCGTCCATTGAGCTTATGAAGGGGTATTCGCTTCCTTCAATATCGACCTTAATAAGATCGAAGCCGGGAAGGCCCGATACCTTAAGTAACTCCTTGTAGTCGTAGATGGGGACATTTCCCGAATCATTCTCAACCACGGTGACATTAGCGTAGTCACTCGCCACAGGTTGCAGAATGCTGCCAGCGGCAGTTCGCTTACCGAGGGCGCAATGCAAGATGGTAACGTTTGGCAGGTGCGCTGTGTTCAGCTTGAGAAGCGCAAGGTTATCACTCGATGGCTCACAGCATACAATTCTGGCATTAGGAAAATACTCGGAGAAAAAAAGCGTGGCCAAACCTATCTGACTGCCACCATCCAGAATATATTTTGGAGCGATGCTTCTCGGTAGGTTGTATTCACATCGTTGCCCAAGTAAGAGCAAGCGTTCGATATGTTTGGGGTCGGAAGATCCGCTCCGATAAGTGATGCAGTGCCTCTTCCAACGCAACGTTTGCAGCGAGCCAGGCACTCCCTGCCCGAGCGCGAACTTCAGATTACGCGAGCGAACCAGTCGTTTGATTGTCTTGATGGCAGCATTCACGCAGAGCGTAGTCCTACGAGGGTAGTCCGGTTACCTCTGGCCTCGAACTAGCTCAACCCACGACAATTTTTCTTCCGGGAAAACATCTTTTGTCGGAGGAAAATTCTCCGGATCGTCGAGGCTTGCAGTCGTGATATCGACTTCGTCTGGGCGATCAGGATGCTCGTAAGTGAGAGAGGTTCCGCAGCGGCTGCAAAATGTCCTCCACGCGCCTGTTTCGGTACGATATCCACTCGGAGTTCCCTGGTCGAAGCGAAAGTCGGAACGTTTTACCGTGATCCAGGCGACGGCTTGGGCCCCAATGGCACGCCGGCAGTTTTCGCAATGGCAATTGGCGAGATTGAATGGTTGAGACGTGGCGCTAAAGCGGACGTCGCCACAATAGCATCGGCCAGTAACAGGAGAACGGTTCATCGATGGAGGACAGGATCATCTGCGACGTTAAGAGATGCAAACAGCGGCGCCCGGTCTCAGTCACAATTAATCACCGCATGCCGCTGTCACACGTCCACTGGACCCGTTTGATCTGACCGGCAACGACATCGACCTCGAATGGTCCACTACGGATCCTGTGTTTCCCCGCTTTCATGGAAATGATGTAGTGACCTGGCGCCAACGAAATCCGAAACCGGCCCTGATCGTCCGTCCTAAAAGAGGCGACGACCTGTTCTCCCTTTTTCACGTCGAAATCAACCTTCGCCAATGGTGCGGAATTCGGAACTCCAACCTGTTCTGGTCCAGCGCCAGCCGGACTGACGACAATCACGCCTTCCAATCCGGTTGAGCCCGGCTCGGTCTCTCCCATCACGATGCAAGGAGTTACAGCAAGCAGCAGAAACAGCGTCGCGAAAAGATAGTGTCTGTTCATCACGACAAATATCGGCCTGTAATATCCGTTACCGAAATTCTTTTTTCACTTTTTTGACGTGGGAAGTTTGTAAGGAGTTACCGCATTTCGTGGAACTCGTCTCCTTGAAGTTCACGTGATTGTTACTTGGTCGTCATACATCTGTAACAATCGCTTCCTAGCTTCTGCCGCATACGAATGAACGGATCAACGCGGACGGGATGTCGCGTTGAGAGAAATCAGTGCGTCCAGACGATCGCACGAAACAAGGAGAAACAATGTTTGTTAAGAAGTTCACGTTAGTTGCAATCGGAGCGAGTATGTTATGGGCATTAACCGCGCGCGCACAGGATGCGGGAGCGTTACTGGATTTGCTCGTTAAGAAACATCTTATCACCGATCAGGAAGCGGAAGAGGTACGTGCGGACCTTACCAAGGAAGCGGCTTCGACGTCAGCGGGTAAGTGGAAGCTATCCACCCCTATCACCGAGCTCGAACTCTACGGCGATGCCCGCGTGCGTTACGAGATTCGGAATGGCGAAACCGGCTCACCTAATTTCGTCGATCCCCGGCGCGATACGCTTCAACGCGATCGCGCGCGCTATCGTTTACGCTTTGGCCTGAAAGGTAAGTTGACGGACGATTGGTTCTTCGGCATCCGGTTGGAGACGAGCACGAACCCGCGTTCCACTAACGTCACTTTTGGCGATGACAGCGGACCGTTCGGTAAAAGCAGCGACAGCATCAATGTCGGTCAGGCTTATCTCGGTTATACCGGTTTCAAGGGCCTTAAGCTTACCGCTGGTAAGGTTGCGAACCCGTTCGTAACTAGCTCGATGGTTTGGGATGGCGATATCAATCCCGAAGGCCTCAGCGAGCAATACAAACACACCTTCAACATCTCGCTTGGCGGTGGTGGCGGTGGAAACCAGGTCGCATCGACGAGCAAGGATGGCAAAGCTGTGGTTACGACTACGGAATCCGAGCCGCGCAAGATGACGATTGATCTTTTTGCTAACTTCGGACAGTTCGTCTACGACGACGTGAATCCCGACAATCCTATTGGCCACAACGGCCTCGCCCACACCGATGCCTTTCTTCTCGGCTGGCAGGTAGGAGCGAAGATCAATTTCACCAAGGACATGTATTTCCAACTCGCGCCGACCTTGTATAACTACACGGGCCATGGCGACTCGTTTAACGGCGCTTTCTCCGGTGACCCAGATTTCCGGAACGGAGCTGGCGATCGCGTCTCGCTAAATCAAAACGCCATCAACAGCCTGCTCGTTTTCGAGTTACCGGTCGAGTTTGGTTGGAAAGTGGGAGAACTTCCGATGCGTATCTTCGGCGACTTCGCCGCAAACCTCGAGGCGGATGATCGCGCCGCGGCCGCCGGCCATCCCAATAAGGACGATCAGGCGTTCGCTTATCAGATCGGGATTGGCGTCGGAAAAATCAAAGCCAAGCACGACTGGCAGCTTTCGGCCTTCTGGCAGCACGTCGAGCAATACGCGCTCGATCCTAATTTGGTTGATTCCGACATTTTCGACAGCCGCGTGAATATGGAAGGCCCGGCCATTTCCTTCGGCTACGCGCTGAGCGATGCGATCACCGCAAATCTGACTTACGCTTATGGCTGGCAGGCTGATGACAGTTTGGGAACGGGAGGCATCGGCGATATTGGCTTGAATCCGCTTCGCAGATTCCAGGTCTTCCAGGCTGACCTGAGCGTGAAGTTCTAAGTAACCTAACAAGTAGTAACGAAATCCTATTTCATGAAAATCAAGTATATCGCATTAGCTATTGGGCTGTGTTTGTTTGGCGCGCAGGCGCGAGCGGACCGTCTCGTCATCAAGGGCTCCGACACCCTCGGCGCCAAACTCATTCCGCAACTGGCGGAGCAGTTCAAAGCACAACATCCTGGAACCACTTTCGACATTGCAGCCGAAGGCTCGACCACAGGCATTGCTGCTATTATCGAAGGCACCGCGCAAATCGGCGCTGCCAGTCGGCGCGCGAAGCCGGCTGAAGTAGCGACTGCCTCGAGCAAAGGTGTAAACCTGAAGCCAACTATCGTTGCTTACGATGGGATTGCCGTAATTGTTAATTCAGGCAATCCGCTCAAAGGCCTTACGAAAAAGCAGGTGGAGCAAATCTTCACGGGCGATGTGGCGGATTGGAGCGCGGTTGGCGGTTCGGCGGGAAAGATTTCCGTTTACACGCGTAACACGTCTTCTGGCACGTATTCCGATTTCAAGGAACTCGCGATGAAGAAACGCGATTACGCGCCAAGCTCACAAAAGATGGCGGGAAATGAGCAGATCGCATCCGAGGTCGGCAAGAATCCGAACGGCATCGGTTACGTCGGCCTCGCCTATACCCATGCTTCCGGCATTAGGACGATGCCCATCGATGGTGCGCTGCCCACGGTGCAAAGCGTGCACGCGAAGACCTATCCCTACGCGCGCCCCACATTCTACTACACGAATGGCGAAGCAAGCGGACTCGCGAAGCAGTTTCTCGATTTCACCATCAGCAAAGCCGGCCAAAAGATTGCCGCCCAGGTCGGATTTGTTCCCATTCCTTAATCCAGCGACACACGGTTAGGTTACACAAGAGCCTCTCGGGAGAAATTCTCGAGAGGCTTTTGGGTTTAGATCGGAAATCGCCAGTCGCCGCAGCGACCAGTCTCACGCACGCGCCGGACAAACCTCTTCGCACCATTCCTCAATCCTGGCGCGGATCTCATCACGGATCGCGCGCACCTGATCGAGCTTTTCGTCTTCGGAACCGGTCGCTTGCGATGGATCGGGAAAGCTCCAGTGCAAACGTTTGGTCGGTCCGGGGAAGATAGGACATTTCTCTGCGTTCGACTCATCGCAAACGGTAACGACATAGGCAAAGAGCTGCCCCGATTTGAAAACGTCGAACACCGCTCGTGTTTTTTTATGAGAGATGTCGATGCCAACTTCCTGCATTACTTCAACCGCCAGGGGATTCAGCGTTCCAGGTTCCAGGCCCGCGCTTTGCGCTTCAAAAAATTCACCACAGATCTCGTTAAGCCATGCTTCAGCCATTTGGCTGCGAGCGCTGTTGTGCACGCAAATGAAAAGTACTTTCCGTTTCATTCTGACCTTAGGCTAGATGGGCTTCGAGTTATGAAAAAGCCGTTTCAGCTTTGACACACAAATGTAACAAAGCCTGTGGCGAAACTCATGAGCGTTCATCAGTCATGAAATTGTTACCGGATTGCAACGGTTTGTAACGTGACGCGTGCTCCGATCGAGCTACGCGTTGGCATGACAAGATCTCCTGGGAATTCACGTATCATTGTTGTTCATCGCCGCACAAATTCCCGACGCGCGTCGATCCGCAAAGCGGTCGCAGAATTCATGCGCGAATCCAGATGGTCGTTTGTTATCGAGATGTTGATCTTTGGATTACTCGTTGCGATCTCGGCCTGGCCAATGATTCATACGGCCGAGGCATTGCGCTCACTTTGATTCGGCGCGAACAATTCTGGGAACAGTTACTCCACGAAGACACGGCGGCTCAAAGTTAAATGCCGATTCACTTTGACCGCACGACCTCCGAGTACAAGGTCTCGTTTCTCACTTCATGTTTCGTCCGTTTTTATCCATGGCTGAAATCGGCCGATGAATCTGTCGCCAGATAAACCCATCGCCGGAGTGCTCGCGCCGCTTTTTGCACTGCGGAGGGAAGACGATCTTGGAATTGGTGATGTCGAGGCCCTGCGACAGTTCATCGATTGGGCGGCGGGCGCTGGGTTTCGGCTCGTTCAGCTGTTGCCGATTAATGAGACCGGGCGGGACAACAGTCCGTATAATGCCATTAGCTCGGTAGCGATCGAACCGACGACGCTGTATCTCGCTCCCGGCTCCCCGGAAGACTTAACGCAGGAGGATTTCGACGCGCTCGCCGGAACAATCGATTTACCGAAGCTGCGCCGCGGCAAAGTGAACTACAAGACGACACGGAGGCTTAAGGGCGCGCTACTCGAAAGAGCGTTCGAGCATTTTCAGCTGCGATCGCGTGAAGATGAGACTCGTGCTCGATCGTTCGATGAATTTTGCCGGGAACAGGCAAACTGGCTGGACGATTACGTCCTGTTCCGCGCGCTCATGGAAAAGAATCGCCTGCGCGAGACATGGGACTGCTGGCGCGAAGAACATAACTCGTTAGGCGCCGCGCGGGCCTGGTTGCAGGCGCTTGGGCGGGCGCGTCGGGAAAAGTTTGAGGAGCGCATGCGTTTCTTTAGCTACGTGCAATGGATTGCGCACGAACAGTGGACGGCGATCAAGCGCTATGCGGAGCAACGCGGTGTCGCGCTCATGGGCGACATTCCATTTGGAGTTAGTTACTACAGCGCGGACGTTTTTGCGCATCCCGAAGAATTTGCACTCGATTGGTCAGGTGGTGCGCCGCCCGAACCGTACTTCAAGGACGATGAGTTCACGCAAAAGTGGGGGCAAAACTGGGGCATCCCGCTTTATCGCTGGGATGTGATGCGTGGCGGCAACCTTGGGTGGTGGCGGCAGCGCGTGCGCGGTGTGCAGAATTTCTTTCACATTTTCCGCATCGATCACGTCCTCGGGTTTTATCGCATTTACGCATTCCCATGGCGGCCGACACGCAATCAGGAATTTCTGCCGCTCAATTGGGAGGAAATGTTGCAGCGGACTGGCGGCAAGGCGCCGCACTTCGCTCCGCGCGACGACAGCACTCCAGAGAATTGCGAAGCAAACAAACGCGAGGGCGAAGAATATTTGCGCGTCGTTCTGGAAGAAGCGGGAGCGACACGAGTCGTCGGGCGAAGATCTCGGGACCGTTCCAAAGTATGTCCGGCCAAGTTTGCACTCGTTAGGGATTGCCGGTTTCAAGATTCCGCAATGGGAAGACTACGACGGCCGCGTTACGCCCGGGAGCGAATACGAACGATTGAGCGTAGCGACTTACGCCACGCACGATCACAAACCGCTGCGCTTGCTGTGGGAAGAAGCGTTTGAAAAATCGGCCGCCACGCGCGAACAGTCGCGCAGGGAATTGGAAAAGATCGCGGCCTTTGCCACGATGGAACCACGGGAGGGACCAATTGATTTTGCCAAAGATTTTTACCCGCGTGTCATGCGCGCGCTTTTCGCATGCAACTCATGGCTCGTCATCGTGATGATTACCGATTTGCTCGCGCGCCGGGACCGATTCAACACACCAGGCATGGCGACATCATCGAATTGGACTTGGCGCATGAAACAAAGCGTGACGGAGCTCGAGACGAGCGGAACGGTGAAACAAAAAATTCGCCTCGTGCGAACTCTTCTCGAACAAACCGGCAGGTTATAGCGTCTATTGAGCGCCAGATTTTGGCCTTTCCTTCTCGCGTCCAATGCAGCTTCGATCCTTCTTTTCGCAAATGTTTCGCGGCGCTTCCGTGCGCCGGCTGCTTTTTGCCCTCCTGGTTTGCGCGGTCGTTTTCGGAGGAATTGAACTGCGCCTCTGGACCTGGCGAAGGACAAAGCATCTCCGTTATCAGCACGATATCGTAAACGGCTTTTACTGGGGAAGCGAAACGCTCGCGCAAGCAAAACGCATTGCCCCTAATCCGGAGGCCGCTGATTCGTGGCCGGGATTCTTGCGCGGTTACCTGTCGCTTTACGATCGGGTGAAGCGTCAGGCCTATGCAGGCCAATACCAACTCGATTACGCGCCGCTCCGTCTTCTGGTCATGTCGGTTTGGGCAAAGGAGGTTCATCGCAAATTTCCGGGGGCGGAAGATGGAAAGCCCGAATACGTCGAGCCGCTTCTGCATTTGAATTTGATTTGTGAGCTGGCTACTGCCGCCGGAATTTTTCTTCTCGTTCGGCTATGGTTGCACCGCGCACGCGGCGCCACTCATTCGCGTTTCCTGCGAAAATTTTCCGCGCCGGAACGCGATTGGATCTGCGCGCTGGCAGCAGGGAGCGCGGCGTGGCTCGAGCCATCGCTTATCCTCGATGCGCATGCGTGGCCGCAATGGGACGTCTGGCTCCTGCCATTTTTTGTCTGGGCGGCGCTCGCCGCTTCGACGAATCGCTGGTTCTGGTGCGGTTGTCTGGTGGCTGCAGGAGCGATGTTCAAAGGGCAGCTGCTTCTTGTGACACCATTTTTTATTTTTTGGCCGATGTGGCAAAAGGAATGGATGAATGCGTTGCGCGTGTTCGCTGGATTTATTTTCACCGCCGCGCTGGTGGCAACACCCTGGCTCATTCAGAATGCCGCGTCGTTTCTCGCCGTCGCGCTCGTTTGTGGAATTGCGTATGCGCTTTTGCGACTCTGGCGCACGCCACACAGCGGCGTCTGGCTGGCCGGAATCGCCGCTGTCGCCCTTTTTCTGGCGGGGACTTTTCTCGGCGGCAGTTTCGCGTGGTTGCAGATCGGTTTTCTATACGGAAGCGAACATTATCCGTATCTCTTTATTAGTTCCTGCTACAACATTCCGTCGCTTCTCGCCGATCACGGTTGGTCGCTGAAGGATGTTATTTGGTCCTGCAATTTCGGTTCGCTCCATCTTGCCCTCAATCTGCAATGGAGTTTGCGCCTCGTTTATCTCGCCGGCCTTGCCTTATGCGCGCTTGGAGTTGCGCGTCACGCGCGCCGGCGTGATGCGCGCGCACTCATGGCGATGGCGGCGCCATGGTTGATCATGTTCGCGCTCCTCGGGCAAATGCACGAGCGCTATCTCATGTGGGGAGCGGTCGTCAGCGCAGTCGCGCTTGGCGTAAATTTGCGCTTGAGCTTCTTTCACTTCCTAATCTCGCTCGCCAGCAGCGCGATGATTGTGCATGTCCTTCTGGCCGACAAAAAATTGGACCCGACTCTCCGCACGCTCGACATCCTGGAAAAGGCGCGGCCCTTTGCATCATGGATCGTGCTCGTGTGCATCGCACTTTGTCTGTGGGATATTTTTGTGCCGGCTCATCCACCGAGCGTATCTGCCGTCGACGCCGAACCGGCAGTCGTCTAGCCTAACGAATCCCGGCGGCGGCATCGATCCGAGTGAAGCTGTTGTAGGATTGCTGGCACAAAGGAATCATGCCGAAGAAAAAGTCCGGGGCTTTCAAAATGCGGATTCGCGTATACGCGGGCGATCGCATGCTGGGTCCCGGCAAGATGCAACTGCTTGAGTTTATCGATGCCACGGGCTCACTTTCGGAGGCAGCGAAACAGATGGGAATGTCCTACATGCGAGCGTGGACATTGGTTCAGGAATTGAATCGCGATCCCGGGCGAGAAATGATCGAAATGTCCAGAGGCGGTTCCAGTGGCGGCACTGCGGCCGTGACCACATTCGGGAGAAAAGTTCTCGGGCTTTACCGACAGATGGACGGCGCGGCCACGAAAGCGGCCAGCGCTTACGGGAAGAAGTTGGCCAGGCTTTTGGAATAACGCGCGGGAGACTTGCGATATATTTGACAGAATATATCGGCGGCCGCTAAAAAACGGGATGTCTCGACGTTTCACTATCGCATTCCTCCTCTCTTCATTGCTCTGTCTGCATCTCTGCGCCGCCGAACTGACTGTCCATGCTGCCGCCAGCCTTAACGATGCGATGAAAGAAATCGGAGCCGATTACGAAAAAGAAAGCGGGGACAAACTCCAGTTTAACTTTGGCGCCTCCAGTTTGCTCGCGCGACAAATCGAACAAGGCGCGCCGGCCGATCTTTTCTTGTCCGCCGATGAGGCAAAGATGGATGTGTTGGAGAAGAAAGGTCTGCTGCTGCCAGGAACGCGACGCAATCTGCTTTCCAACTTGCTCGTCATCGTTGTGGCGAACGGCGCGCCTTCGATTCCCAAGTCGGCATCCGATCTCGTGAAACCGGAATACAAGAAAATAGCGCTGGCTGAGCCGCAATCGGTGCCGGCCGGTATTTATGCGCGCGAATATTTGCAGAAGATCAAACTTTGGGATGCGCTAAAAGAGAAGGTCGTGCCGACAGAAAATGTTCGTTCGGCGCTTGCGGCCGTTGAGTCGGGTAATGTGGAAGCAGGTTTCGTTTATAGGACCGATGCGCTGATCTCGAAAAAGGTGAAGGTTGCCGTTGAAATCGCAGCTGCGGAAGGCCCGACAATTTCGTATCCGGTTGCAGTAATAAAATCTTCGAAGGAACCTGAACGCGCTCGAAAACTTGAGGAGTACTTCGCTGGGCGCGAATTCCCGCGCGATCTTCGCGAAATTCGGCTTCGGATTGGAGAAATAGCGATCCCGCCATGACCGGCGACGCCTGGCAGATCGTATTCTTTACGATCAAGACTTCGGCAGTGAGCACGCTGCTCATTCTGCCATTTGGGATTGCGATCGCGTGGCTTCTGGCGCGTCGCGCATGGCCAGGAAAAGCAATCGTGGAGACGGCAGTGATGCTGCCGCTATTCGTGCCGCCGGTCGCGACTGGTTTGCTTCTTCTCATGCTTTTTGGACGAAACGGTCCACTCGGTTCGGTGCTCAATCGTGCCGGCATCGATGTTGTCTTCACCTGGCGTGCGGTTGTCATCGCGTGTGCGGTCATGTCGTTTCCGCTACTCGTTCGCACCGCGCAAAGTGCATTTGAGGAAGTGAACGCGCGTTTTGAAGATATTGCGCGCACGCTCGGCGCGAACGAATGGCGCGTGTTTCGCACGATCAGTCTGCCATTGGCGTTACGAGGAATTATCGCGGGGGCGATCCTCGCTTTTGCGCGCGCCATGGGAGAGTTCGGTGCAACAGCCGTCGTCGCCGGAATTATTCCGCACAAGACGATGACGATTTCTCTTTCCATCTACCAACATGTGCAGCTTGGTCAGGATGCGGACGCGCTTTGCCGCTTCTTCTCGTCTCTATCGCTGTCGTTTTCGTGGCCGTGTTATGCGGACAGATTATTTCCACACGTAAACGTCCGCGATGAAACTGAGTCTCGAACAAGTCCGGTTGCCCCTAACGACTTTTTCGTTGGAGATCGACACGACTTTCGACCGTCCTATCACCGGTGTTTTTGGTCCTTCCGGCGCCGGAAAAACTTCTTTGCTCGATTTGATTGCCGGTCTGCGGCGACCGGTTGCAGGCAGAATACAACTCGGAGACGAAGTGTTGTTTGATGCCGGTGCGTCATTGCGTTCTTCCTCCGCGCCTCCGGCGAATCGGATATGTTCCGCAGGATCTTGCGTTATTTCCGCACCTTAGCGTCCGCGGAAATCTCCTCTATGGTTGCCGGCCCGCTGTTATTGCAAACGAGTTATTCACGCTCGGACACGTCGCCGAGGTGATGGAAATCGTACCGCTGCTCGACCGCAGCATCACGAATCTTTCCGGCGGCGAACAGCAGCGCGTGGCGTTCGCGCGCGCCATTCTTTCGTTGCCACGTCTGATTTTACTCGATGAACCGATGAGCAGTCTCGATACAAGGTTGAAGACGCGGCTCATTCCGTTTCTTCAACGCATCCGTGACGAATTTCGTATTCCTCTCATATACGTAACGCACGATGCGCATGAGCTCGCGGCGCTTTGTGATGAAGTGCTGTTGCTCGAAAATGGCCGAATCGTAGGGCGCGGTTCACCCGAAACGGCAATCGGTGCCCGCATTTAAAGGCGAGCGGTGGAGCTGAACTCAACGCGAGCAGATTCCAGTTTCGGCTTATGGGATGTGTCCGGATGCCATTTCCAGACTCCGAGCATGACGAAGAAACCGATCACGTACGCAATCGGAATATACCAGCCCTGGCGCAACCATTGTCCGACTGATTTTGTTTCCGGGTACATGTTCGAGATCGCTACGCCGGACGACGAGCCGAACCAGATCATCGATCCACCAAATCCAACCGTGTAGGCGAGAAATCCCCAGTCGTAACCGCCTTGTTTTAGCGCAAGCGCGGTGAGCGGAATGTTATCGAAGACAGCGGACAGAAAGCCGAGACCAAATGCTGTTTGCCATGAAGCAGTGGGCAATTTTTCCACCGGCATCATGGAGGCGGACAAGACGAGAGCGAGCAGGAAGACGGAACCTTTGAACGCTTCCGGCAAAACTTCCCAATCCGGGCGACGCACAGGGATCGACAATACAATTGCCAGCCAGATTGCTGCGCCAATGAAAGGAAAATGATCCGCCTGCGCCGGGAACTTCATGTTCACGATCACGTTCGTCGCGATGGCGAAGGAAAGGATCAATCCGACAATGCCAACGCGTTTCCAATCGATGTGTGTATGGGCATGTGCGCCGCGCAGAATGGGAGAGTAGCGATGCTGTTGAAAGGCAGCGGGAATTCCGAAGACAAACAACGCAACGCTCGAAGCAATAATCGCTTCGAAAACAACCGTTGGTGAAATGCCGGCGATCCACATCATCGTGGTTGTCGTATCGCCGACCACACTCCATGCACCGCCGGCATTGGACGCCGCGACGATGGCAGCGAGAAAACCGATGTGCACCTTCGCGCGAAAAAGCTGATGCGCCATCGCGCCGCCAATCAACGCGCCCGCGATGTTGTCGAGAAAACTCGAAAGAACCCATACCATCACGAGCAGAACGAATCCGCCTTTCCAATCGGAGGGAAGAAATCTTGGCAACACGACGGGCACGTGACTTTTCTCGAAATGACGAGACAGAACCGCGAATCCCATGAGCAAACAGAGCAAATTGGCCAGGATGACCCATTCGTGACCGATATGTGAAACAAAGCCGTCAAATCCCGGACCGGTTTTGAAACCGGTGAAGACGATCTTGTAGGTCGCGATGGTCAACGCTCCGATAAAGGCGACACGCAAGGTTTGATGATGGAACAGCGCGACGCCGAGTAACGTCAGCCCGAACAAAATGAAATCGATCGGGATTCCAAAGGCGACTGCGCCACCCGGAGTGACGGCTAATACAGAAAGCATGATCATTTAATTTCGTTCCAGTTTGTGGGCCGCGTCGATCATGTTTTTCCAACACAAACGCTGAGCAAATAGAATTTATCCATCCGTACCACGGTCCTACAGCGTTCGTACTTTGTCGCCGGACAGGTGAAAGCGGGGTTGCGTGGGTTCGCTGTGCAATGGGTGAGTGCCCGGAACGGCTGAGATCACCGCTTTTAGCTGGGCGCGTCTGCCGTAATTTCCATAACAAATGGAATGCCCTTTGCTTCTATAGCGGGAGCAAATGAGCCCGCCTCACAAGCGCGTCGACAGGCGTTTTCTCACCACTGTAATTTTCGGTGTAATCTGGATCGCCGTTATTACCGGCGGGCTGCGAACTTTAATGAGCTACGAAAGCGCGCCCGGCGCTGTCGGTGCTGTTAAGCCGACCTGGCCAACGGGTTCAAAGATACCGTCGCCTAACGAGCGTGCGGTCCTGGTCATGCTGGCTCATCCGCGCTGTCCCTGCACCGACGCAAGCATGGAGGAACTCGCTCGGATCATGGCGCGCGTTCGCGGCAAGGTTTCTGCCTATGTGCTTTTCGTACAGCCGAAAGGCGCGTCATCGGCATGGGAAGACACGGAACTTCGTCGCAGCGCCGCAAGAATCCCCGATGTGACCGTGTTTACGGATGTCGACGGGAAGGAGGCGTCGAGATTCGGCGCGGAAACGTCGGGCCACACATTCCTTTACGATCGCGATGGAAAATTGCTGTTCAGCGGAGGCATCACGCAATCGCGCGGTCACTCTGGCGACAATTCGGGTGAAAGCGCAATCATCTCGCTCGTTAACAATCACCGCGCCGACCGGGCAAAAGCTTTCGTGTTCGGCTGCTCGTTGGTAGACCGCAACAGCCCCCCGGCCAAAGCGCCTTGCCGAAAATGAATGAGACATTAGTGATGCCTGAACTAAAGACGGAACGAGCCCACGAGTTGTTCGGATTTCATCAGAATGAAATCTATCGCAAGACCGATCGGTTGCTCGCGAAACTCATGCTCGTGCAGTGGGTCGCAGGAATCGTTATCGCGCTGATTGTCTCACCTCACACGTGGGCCGGGCAATCGAGCCAGATTCACATCCACGTCTGGGCTGCGATCTTTCTTGGCGGCGCCATCAGTCTCTTTCCGGTTTGGATGGCGTACGTCTGGCCCGGTGCTGCAATCACGCGCTACACCATCGCGGTGGCGCAAATGCTCATGTCGGCCTTGCTCATCGGATTAACGGGCGGCCGCATCGAAACCCATTTTCACGTTTTCGGTTCGCTCGTGATCCTGTCGTTTTATCGCGATTGGCGCGTACTTATTCCGGCAACGGCGGTCGTAGTAATCGATCATTTGCTGCGCGGGATTTACTGGCCGTTCTCTGTCTATGGTGTGCTCAACGCCAGCCCGTGGCGAACAGCCGAGCATGCCGGCTGGGTTGTATTCGAAGACATTTTCCTTGTCATCTCCTGTCTGCGCAGCATTCGGCGAGATGGGCTTCATCGCCAATCGCACAGCTTCGCTCGAGGCAAGCGAGCGCAACTTTCGCGAGACTTTTGAAGAAGCGCCGATAGGGATGGCGCTGGTCGGATTGGACGAGCGTTTCCTGCACGCGAATGAGCGCTTGTGTCAGATGCTGGGATATTCGGATGTAGAACTTAAACAAAAGACTTCGGAAGAAATCACTTTTGTCGAGGACATCGAAGACGGAAGAAAACTGGCAAAGCAATTACTGAGCGGAACGACTCGATACACCGGTGAGAAGCGTTTCATTCAAAAGGGCGGAGGGGTGCTTTGGGTCAGCCGGACCGCGAGCGTGATTCGCGATGAAAACAATCAACCGCGCCATTTCATCATCATGGTGGAAGACATTACGGAGCGACGAAATGCTGCCCGGGCCCTGGAGCAGGCGAAAGAAGAAGCCGAACGCGCCAACAGCGCGAAGAGCGAATTTCTTTCGCGCATGAGCCATGAGCTGCGGACGCCGCTCAATGCCATCCTCGGTTTCTCCCAGGTGCTCGAACGTCAGGAATTGCCGTTGATCCAGCGCGAACGTGTCGGCCATATCTTCCGCGCGGGACAGCATCTTCTTTCATTGATCAACGAAGTTCTGGAAATTGCCCGCATCGAAACAGGGAAGATCCAACTTTCGGTCGAACCTGTTTCTGTAGGAGACGCGCTTTCCGAGGCGCTCGACATTATTCGACCGCTCGCCTCGCAGCGCAGAATCCAAATCGAAAGGCACGATTTCGCTCCCGCTGAGACAAATATTCTGGCCGATCGGCAACGCCTCAAACAAGTGCTGCTCAATATTCTCTCCAACGCCGTGAAGTATAATCGCGATGGAGAACGCATCGTTATCACCGTGGAACAGCGCACCGCCAACCTTCGAGTTACCATTGCGGACAACGGTCCCGGCATTCCGGTCGATAAACGCGATCGGCTTTTTGGCGCGTTCGATCGGCTTGGCGCGGAAAATTCGACGACGCAAGGAACAGGTCTCGGCCTCGCTCTTTCAAAACGGATTACCGAAGCGATGGGCGGAAGAATCGGAGAAAACCAGCCGGATAAAGGTGCGAGCTTCTGGATTGAATTTCCGATCGTGGCAAGTCCGCGAGAGAGTCTTGCCAGCTCCCGCCGCACGACTGTTGTGCCGTTTGCTTCTTCGGTTGGAGCAAGACCAAGAACTTTACTCTATATCGAGGACAATGTTTCCAATCTTACTCTCATCGAACATCTCCTGGCAGATCAGCCACCGATCAAGTTGATCAGCGCAATGCAAGGCATGCTCGGCTTGGAGCTGGCAGCGCGGCATCGGCCTGATTTGATCCTGCTCGACCTGCACCTGCCGGATATGAGCGGCTCGGAAGTGCTCGATCACTTGAAAGGCGACGCGCGCACTTGTTCGATTCCCGTCATCGGTACTGAGCGCGGATGCGACCAAATCGCAAATGGATCGCCTGGTCGGTGCGGGCGCGAGCGATTACCTAACGAAACCCCTCGATGTCGATCGCTTCCTGAAAGTTATCGAGCAGCAGCTGCAATCGCGCACTGCACTCGTTGGCGCCACCGCGTGAACACCGAGCCAATACTGCAGAAGATGAAGCTATTCATCGTGGATGATGAGCCGGTGAATGTATCGCTTCTGGAAGATATATTGCGCGATAGCGGTTACACTCGCATCCGATCGCTTACCGATTCGCGAAAAGCTCTGGCAACATTCGCCGAATTCGAGCCGGACCTGGTCCTGCTCGATCTGATGATGCCGTACATCGATGGCTTCACGATTTTAGAAGCGCTCCGTGGTGCTAACTCCATGGCAGGTTTTCTACCGGTGCTCATCCTGACCGCGGACATGAGTCAGGAAACGAAACGGCACGCGCTGAAATGCGGCGCGACCGATTTTCTCCTCAAGCCGTTCGATCAAACGGAGGTGCTTCTGCGCATTCACAATTTGCTGCATTGGCGGCAAAGTCATTTGCTCCTGGATAATCAACGCGCCGCGCTGGAAGAAGTGGTGCGCGAACGCACCGCGCAGCTGCGCGCGACTATCGCCGAATTGCAAAAAGCCGCGCATCAGATCGCGGCGCAGACTATCTAGCCCTTCGCAACCACCGAGCGTTGTAGCTGCCGCTGTCGCCAGCGGCAGACGCGCGCGCGCCGAACAAGTCTCACTCTGCCGCCAGCGACGGCGGCAGCTACAACGCCATGCTACGAAAGTGGTCACGTTGCGTTGTCCATACGCGGATGGTAGCGTCGCGCGCCCGCGATGAGTCAGAACTACAAAGACACGCTCAATCTGCCGAAAACGGATTTTCCGATGAAGGCAAACCTCGCCGCGCGTGAGCCGGAAATGCTGAAACGCTGGGAGGAATCGCAGCTCTATCAGCAAATCCAGAAGGCGCGGGCCGATGCGGAATTATTTGTCCTGCACGACGGACCGCCGTTCGCCAACGGCGATGTGCATATGGGCACGGCGCTGAACAAGATTCTCAAAGATCTCGTCGTGAAATCGAAAACGATGGCGGGATTTCGCGCACCGTATGTGCCGGGGTGGGATTGCCATGGTTTGCCCATCGAATACAAAGTGGTGAAGGAATCGCGCGAACTTTCGCCGCTGGAAGTGCGCAAGAAATCCGAAGCCTTCGCGCGCAAATTTATCGACATTCAGCGCACGCAGTTCAAGCGGCTCGGCGTTTTCGGCGATTGGGAAAATCCATATCTGACGATGGATCCGGGTTACGAGGCAGAAATACTTCGCGCATTCGCCGGATTTGTTGAGAAAGGTCTGGTTTACGAAAGCCTCAAGCCCGTTTTTTGGAGCACCGGCGCGCAAACCGCGCTCGCCGAGGCCGAGGTGGAATATCAGGATCGCGAAGACACGGTCGTCTGGGTAAAATTTCCGATAGTAACTGGCGCGCTCAAAGACAAGGCGAGCATCGCGATCTGGACAACGACGCCGTGGACTTTGCCGGCGAATCTCGCCATTGCCGTGCATCCGAAGGAACTCTACGTGGTGCAGGAATTCCAAAATGGGGGAGGGGCCTCAGCGCCCCAAACCGAAACGCTCGTTCTCGCCGCTAAGATGGTGCCGCAGTTTTGCGCAGCCACCAGGTTCGAACCGACGGGCGAGCCTCTGCAATCATTTCCGGGCAATAAAATCGAAGGCATCGGCGCCCAGCATCCATTTCTGCCGCGCACGGCCATCGTGCTCACGGCTGATTTCGTAACCATGGACACCGGCACGGGCGCGGTGCACATCGCACCCGGTCACGGCGAAGACGATTACTCGTTAGGCCGGACAAACGGCATGCCGATCTTGTCGCCAGTCGATGATCACGGTCGCTATACCGAGGAGGTCGGCGTTCCGGAATTGGTTGGCAAGTATGTTTTCGACGCGAATGCCGATGTGATCCGTCTCTTAAAGAAAAACGGGATGCTTCTCGGCGAACAGGTTTATCAGCACTCCTATCCGTATTGCTGGCGCTCGAAGACGCCGATCATCTTCCGCGCGGTCGAGCAATTTTTTATTCGCCTCGACGAGCTGCGCGGGAAAGCGCTCGATGCGATCAAAACCGTGAACTGGATTCCAGCGTGGGGTGAGAATCGCATCGCGGGCACCGTTGAATCCCGACCCGATTGGGTAATCTCGCGTCAGCGCAGCTGGGGCGTGCCCTTGCCCGTTTTTTATTCAGCGGAGGGCGAAACGATCCTGAACCCAAACTGGATTCGCAAGCTGGCGGATCTTGTGCAGAAACGCGGATCGAATATCTGGTTCGAGCTGGATGACGCGGCTCTCGCGCGCGAACTTGGATTGCCCGAAGGCACTACGCATCGCAACGACACGCTCGACGTCTGGATCGATAGCGGTGTGTCGCACCAGGCCGTGTGCGCGAAGCGTCCCGAGTTGCGCGATCCCGCCGATATGTATTTGGAAGCAACCGATCAACATCGTGGCTGGTTCCAATCTTCGCTCATGACAAGCGTCGCGTTGAAGGATCGCGCGCCTTACAAGACGTGCGTTACTCACGGCTTCGTTGTCGATGTCGATGGAAAAAAGATTTCCAAGTCGGGCACCTACGACAAACCAATGGATGCAGGACACTTTGTCAGTCGTCACGGCGCTGATCTCGTCAGGCTCTGGGCGAGCAGCATTAACTACACGGACGATGTTCCGTTCTCGGAGGAGATGTTCACGCGTTTGGGCGATACCTATCGGCGCATTCGCAACACGCTGCGCATCTTGTTAGGCAATCTTTACGATTTCCCTGTAGCGGCGGTCTATGACCGTCGCACTTCTGCCGGTGAAAGTATGCGACGGTCACAGACCGCCGCTACAAAAGAAGGATCGCTTTACGCTCGTCGATCGCTGGATTCTGGATCGATTGCAAAATGTGATCGCGGAATGTCGCGATGCCTACGCCGCTTACGAATTCCACAAGGTCTACCACACGCTCAATCAATTCTGCGCGGTCGATCTCAGCAGCCTTTACATCGACATGACTAAAGGACCGGATGTATTGCGACGCACCGCGGTTCACCGCGACGTCGTGCAACGCAACAGAGCCATGAGCGAAAGATTTTCGAAGCACTTTGTCAACTTGCTCGCGCCCATTCTTGTTTTCACGAGCGAAGAAGCGTGGGGATACTTAAATCGGCGCGTCGGTGCACTCGCGAACGTTTCCTGAAGTCGACGAAGCGCGTTCGTGATCCGATCGCGCGAGAGAACAGATCGACGAGATTACTAAAGATTCGCGCGGTTATCGGCCAGGCCATCGAGAATGCGCGGCAGGAAAAACAATCGGCAACGCGCTGGAAGCGGCGGTGACGTTGCGGTGTGACGCGAAAATGATCGCGGGCAGTTTCGAAAGGACGAACTCGAAGAATTTTTCATTTTGAGTGATTTGAAGTTGGAGCCGGGAGGCCGGAAGCATCCGCGACTCGTCTCGCCCGAACGGCGTGATCATCGGCTTAAGTGCGCACGTCTGCTGGCGGCATCGGCGGCCTATGTCGGCACAAGCGCCGCACATCCTGATTTGTGCGATCGCTGCGAAGAGCGTGCGTCAACGAAATCGAGAGCATGAAGTTAATCTTTCTTCTCTCACTCCCACTCTATGCGCTCGACCAGCTGACGAAGTGGATGGTTATTCATTCGATCGATCCCGACGAGCCGCGCGTCGTCGTCCCGAACTTTTTTCACCTCGTTCACGTTACGAATACCGGCGCCGCTTTCGGTTCATTCAAGAACAACAACATGTTCTTTATCGTGCTCTCGTGCGTGGCGTTGATCTTTGTCGTCTCGCTTCTGCTGCGCCCGCATAAACACGATCCGTGGCGCGATGTCTCGCTCGCTCTGCTTCTCGCCGGAATTCTCGGCAATCTGACTGATCGTCTTCTACACGGTCACGTGATTGATTTTCTTCTTTTCGATTTGCACATCCCGTTGGCCCATCCGTGGCCGGCTTTCAATGTGGCCGACTCCTGCATCTGCATTGCGGTGATCTGTTTCATTGTGCACGCGTTCAGACGCCAGGAAACGATGTCAACCGAATCGTTGTAGTCACGGCGCTCGGTCGCCGTGTTCGCTTCACCTCGGCAGAGCGAGGCGACTACAATCACTAATGAGCATGGTCCGCCGGCAGATAGAAAAACAGAATCGCGAGGATGAGATAGAGGGAAAGAAGCTGGACGCCTTCAATCCAATTCGTTTCGCCGTCTCCGCTGATTTGAAAGAGAATATAAACTGAGACCACAACGGCGACGATTTCCGGCATCGTAAATTCCAGGTCCATCGGCTGTCCAAAGGCATAGGAAAGAAAAACGAGAACGGGAGCGACGAAGAGCGCGATTTGCAAACTGGAACCGACCGCGATCCCAACGCTCAGATCCATTTTGTTTTTCATCGCCGTCGTAACCGCCGTCGAGTGCTCGGCTGCGTTACCGACAATGGCGACGACAATCACACCAATAAACACTTCAGTCAGTCCAAACGATGTCCGCACGCTTTCGATCGAACCGACGAGGAATTCGGAGAGCAACGCGACGAACGCGGTAGCAATTAACAAAATCGTTACGGATTTACCCCGGGACCAATCAGCGGCGTCGGCCTCGCCGCCGGTGCCGACAAAAAGTTGTTTGTGCGTCTTCAAGGTGAAAGCAAGAACGCACGCGTAAGTAATGAACAAGACAGTGGCGATTCCTAATGAAAGGCGCTGCTCGAGCACGGGACTCCAACCAGTGGGTCCTTCACGGGACGCGGCGTGAAAGACGCTCGGAATGATCAGGGCAATCGCCGCCAGCGAAAGTGAAATCGTGGACGCGCGCGCGGCGACGCGGTTGAAACGTTGTTCGCTGTATTTCGCGCCGCCGAGCAAAGCCGACAGTCCAAGGACAAGTAAAACATTACCGATAATCGAACCGGTGATGGAGGCTTTCACTACACTCGTTAGGCCTTTTGAGAGAGCGGTGAGACCAATGATAAGCTCGGCGGCGTTACCGAATGTAACGTTGAGCAATCCGCCGATGGCAGCACCCGAGCGGGCGGCGAGCGCTTCGGTCGCGCAACCGATTTGTCCCGCGAGAGGAATAATGCCAAGAGCCGCGCAAACAAACAGCGCCGTCGGATGGACACCGCCGGGCCAAAAGCGAAGAGCGATGGCGATGGGGACGAAAATGAGAAGCCACTTGAGCGATGGTTTTAGTTTCGCCATGAGCGAGCGATGCGAGCGTGCGTTATTAGTGCGACGGTCATAGACCGCCGCTACATTTAATTCGAGATGCGTCAGACGGAAAGAGAACAATCGCCCATGGAAAAAACGGCCCGCGACGTGGTCGAACGACTACGCGCGCAGGGGCACGTTGCGTACTTTGCCGGCGGTTGCGTGCGGGATCTGGTGCGCGGTGAAATTCCGAAGGATTTTGACATCGCGACGGATGCGCGCCCGGAACAAGTGCAGAAAATTTTCTCGCGCACTTACGCAGTCGGCGCGCATTTCGGCGTGATCGTTGTTTTGGAAAACGGATTTCAATTTGAAGTCGCCACCTTTCGTTCCGATGGCGTTTATCTCGACGGCCGGCGACCAACGGAAGTTCATTTCTCCTCAGCAGAAGAAGATGCGAAGCGGCGCGACTTCACGATTAACGGAATGTTCTTCGATCCAGAAAAGAATGAAGTCATCGATTTTGTCGGCGGTCGTGCCGATCTCGAAGCGAAATTGATTCGTGCGATCGGCGATCCGGCTCAGCGATTCGCCGAAGATCGATTGCGCGTGTTGCGCGCGGTTCGATTCGCCACGGTTCTCGGTTTCACGATTGACCCGGCAACATGGAAGGCGCTGCAACAAGCTGCTCCACAGATTAACGAGATCAGCGCGGAAAGAATTCGCGAAGAGCTGGTGCGGATATTCCTATCGCCAAACCGCGTGCGCGGTTGGGATCTTCTCGATGAAAGCGGACTCTTGCGCGCGATTCTGCCGGAGGTGGAGGCGATGAAAGGTTGCGCGCAGCCGGAACAATTCCATCCGGAAGGCGACGTGTTTCGTCACACGCGGATCATGTTGGAGCTGCTACCGAACGGAGGTCTCCCTTCCGCTCGTTTTTTCCGTCCTGTTTCACGACGTGGCGAAACCGCCGACTGCGACCGTGGATGAAACCGGCCGCATTCGATTTAACGGGCACGATCGCATCGGCGCGGAAATGACGGAGCAAATCATGGAACGGCTGCGTTTTTCGCGAGCGGAAATCGACGCCACCGTGGAAATGGTGCGGCAACATATGGTCTTCAAGGATGTGCCGCGGATGCGCGTGGCGAAGCTGAAACGTTTCATGGCGCGTCCGACCTTTTGTCGAGGAGTTGGAACTGCACCGCGTCGATTGCGCGAGCAGTCACCAGATGCTCGACAATTACGATTTTCTGCTTCGGAAACAGGAGGAGTTCGCGAACGAGCCGATCATTCCGCCGCCGCTGGTGCGCGGCGACGATCTGATTGCAATGGGTCTGAAGCCGGGACCCAAATTCGGCGAGATTTTGGAGGCGATAGAGACGCAACAACTCGAAGGCGGATTGCATACGCGAGAGGAAGCGCTCGAATGGGTGAAACGCCAATACTCGTTAGGCTAACATTGTCCAATAATCTTCGTCTTAATCTACCTGACATCGTGAGAAGAGGAAGCGGAGATAGGGAAGAGCGCCGTGGCTACATTTGTCCTCTACGGCAACGCTGTGCCGGATTTTGATTTCACGGTCGAGACATCGGTGCTATTAATAGTACCGTTAACTGTGACATCGTCACGAAAGTTGGAAGCATTAGCGGACTGACCCGATTTTGATTTTGTCTCACTAACGTCCGTGGCGTTTACCGTGCCATTTCCAGTCGTATCACCAAGCAGGACCCCCATCGGCACAGTAACACTGCCGGAGTTTGTGCCATCGCTGACGCCGAAAAGAGTGACGCCAATCTTGTGACCATTAGGGACGTTTGTCAGCGGTATGGTAACGACCGCACCACTAACTGTAACAACGCCCTCATTAGGCTCACCTCCACTACCTATCTGACCGGTACCAATAGTTACCCGCGCCTGGGGACTTCCGTTCACGGTAACGTTAGTTGGGAAAGTAACCACCACTTGATGGTCGCCAGTCGCCCCGCCGCTGCGGCATTCGATCCCAGGATTACCCATGAGCGGCAACGGGACGTCGAAGGATACAACGTTTGGCGCATGAATTAGTCGCGACGCAGATATGGCCCCGGGCGGCTTCCTCGAGACGGCCTGCAAAGGCATGGGTGCACCAGAACTGCACCCGGTATAGACCTGCGCCGCCCGGATCATGTAATTGCGATCAGTTATGGTAGTGAAAGTCGTTCCATCATTCGATACGTAAGAGCGACTCGCCGGATTATTAGTGTCAGTCGAGACAGGAAAAGAATTAGCCGGCTGGGTCGGGACCTGGTAGCCTACGACAAAATCTCCGGCCGTAATGGTAAGAGCGTTAGGCAAAGTATAAGTTATAAAGCCTGAGGTGCCGGAGGTCGCGGCAAAGGATTGGAAGCCGGTGCCGTCGATGTTCGTCGTGCCGCCGGGATTTGCTCCGGCGACAACGTTGATCGCAGTCCCTGGCGGAAAATCCTGGAAAGGATCCCAGAAGATCGAGATCTGAGTAAGTGTCGCCGGGTAGCTGGCTGGCGTGAGGCGGTTCACGTAGTAGGCACCGCTACCATTTTGGTTGACTGATTCCCTGCTACCGTCATCGATTGAGAGGGCGGTCGGCGGATTCGAACAGACACTGAAGGTGCCGGCTTGCAGATCTTCGCAATTTGGCTTGCTTAGGACGACAGGTCCGTCCATGGCTCCGCCGGGCACAGTAGCTGTGATCTGCGTGTCGCTATTGACGGTGAAGCTCGTAGCCACAGCGCCGGCAAACTTCACCGCATTAACCCCGGTAAAATTCACGCCGGTAATTGTAACTACGGTGCCTGCATTGCCGAGGTTCGGCATAATGCTGCTTACGGCAGGACAGTTATCGCTAGGGACAAGGGTAAAGTTACCATCTGAAATGTCGAAGAAGATGTTCCCTACGGCTTCGACTTTGATGCGGGCACTGGAGGTAATAATGCCATCGGGAAGGTTAAGTCCTACCATGCCCGTATTAGGCGCACTATCGGTGAGAACGATGGGGAAGGTATTGCCGCCATCGGTGGACAGGGAGACCTTCACGTTCGCCGTGTTCACCGGCGCAGCATTCGTCCCGGCAACATTCCACTGAATCTGCTGCGGGCTGCTTACTGTCTCCCCCCCGTTAGGGAATGTAACCGCAAATGGTCCGGCGCCTCCGGCCACTGTGATCGCGACCGAGCTATCGTTCACTCCGCCGCGTTGATCGCGGACGGTGCAACGGAAGTTCATCGTGCGCGAAACTGCCGGCAGATTCTCCGCCGTTTGAAATCCTCCGATCGTAGCGGGTGGAACATTGGCGTTGTTTAAGATGTAGGTAAGGCTGGGAAAGGTGCGCGACTTATCGGCTACAGGCGAGAAACAACGAAAGAGTGGTCGCGTGGTCGTATTAGGATCGCCAGCCTGATCACCATAAGGTGGGTTGGCATAGAGAGTCCCGCCCGCGTCGAACTGTTCCCAGATGAACCGGAGGTTTGGGATATCAGAAGCATCCGGGTCAGTGCCTGTGGCAGTTAAGGTAAAGGGCGTTAGCTTCGGAATCGTTTTCGTTGTCCCCGCATCCACCGTTGGGGGGCTGTTACCGGTAGCAGTCGTGGTCGCGCAGCCTCCAGAGGCGCCGAGGTAGGTGAGCATCTCGTTGTAGCTGCCATTGTGCAGGCGGTTATCGTCATCGCTCTGCAAATTGTCCGGAGCGCATACACTGTAAGCCATCAGCGTGCTGCCGCTACCGGGTTCCCAGGCGGTGGGACCGTTGCGCGCCGGGCCGCAAAAGTCACCCGTGCCGTTGAAAGTGTGACTGGCTCCGTGTTGGTGCCCAAGTTCGTGCGCCCACAGGCCGCTGGCCGAAGAGTTACCGGGAGGACCGAAGATACGCGATGCGCCAGCACCTTTGCGTGGAGCGGCTCCCGTATTATCACATACTACTCCCTGCCCAGCGATCCCTTTGGCGCCGGTACCGATAACATGGCCGACGTCATAGTTAGCCGAGCCGACCTTGTCGCGCAGGTCGGGAGGGACCTGGGTTAGCATCGTGCTTTCGTCGCTATCGGTGTAAGGATCGTTGCCGGCATTGCATGCCTGGTTGTTGCCGGGACCACAGACGTTGTTGTTGGAAGCGTAGATGACATTGGGCGCGTTTACGAGGTTCATGTGCGTTGACAATTCTTTCTCGTAGATCGCGTCGATCGTATTGAGGTAGGCATTGATCGCCGCGATCGTCCCGGCCAGAGTGTCGCCGCCGATGGTGTTGCAGAATTCCCAATCGGCAGCTACGGCCAGCCGCTCCGTGCGCAATGTCCCGCCAATGGCGGTATGGGGAAGACCAGCACGCGCCTGTTTGGCGCCGGGGTGAGATTTTTCGGTTACGCCGCACTTGAAGTCTGCGCGTTCATGGTAATAGCATGCGTAAGTGGTCGCGTCCCTCGCATTTGGCGGCTGAATGTTGATCGCCTTGCCTGTGGCAGGGAGCACAACTGCGTGGAAGCCAAGTGGCGTCCAGTCGAAGCGCACCGTCGCTGCGCCATCTTCAATCCCTTGCCCGCGATAGCTCTTGATCTCAGGATAATGGGCCACCAACGCTGCATCCATCACCGGCGACTCTTCGATGAGGAAGCGCTGAAACGAACCATCGGGCATCGGCAGCGACAGAACCGCCGGACTATTGCGAAGATCCCCGTAAATTCCATCGGGGCGCGCGCAAGTTGTTGCTCGAGCGCATCCTTGTTCAGGCGCACAGCCTGATAAGGACTAGCAGCCGGCATGTGCAGGCTTGTGACGGCAATTGCGCTGTTATCGATCCTCTCCCAAATACCGTCGGCCGACGTTGCGTTGGCGCGCAGACCCGGCCGCGCCCGTTTCGGGTGCGAAAGCGAACATCAGCAAGCAGAGTAAAGCAAACGAACCAGCACAAATGACTGCAATTCTGATCTGACGCATATGATTAGGGTCTATTGGTTTTGAAGTAACTGAAGCCGACGTCTATGAAAAATGACGGGGCCGCAGCGCGTTTGATTCGTCTAACACGAAGGCCGACCGACACTTCCCGCCTGGGGGCGTCATGGGTTCCACCGCTTATTGCAATAACAGGTCAGCAGGAGTTCACGCAAGCTTTATTTCGCCCGAGACGATGGCCTCCTCCCGATATCTAAAAAGTCCGTTGAGAAATCAGCAACATCTTCCGAGTGGGACCTAGGCGTCGTGAATGGCAGATGTCCTAACGAGTCGCGCGCAGCAGCCGTCGATCCGATTAAAAATACTCGTTAGGGAACATCTCAATATCTTCCTCTTCCGCTTCCTCTCCCTCTTCTCTCTTTGGGGCAAGGTAGATTGAGAGGAAGAGGAAGAGGTGGGGGCCGGGCGCCTTTACTTTTGAGTGTCGGTTTGTGTCTGAGCGGGTTCCGATGGAGGAAAAGCCGTGCCGGATTGCAATTTCACCGTCGAAACATCCGAGCTGTTAATAACGCCATTCACGGTAACATCGGTGCGGAAGTTCGCCCCATTCGTGGCCTGGCCGGAATTGGCCTTCGCCTCCGTGACATCAGTGGAGTTCACGGTGCCGTTTGCCGTTGTATCTCCGAGAAGCACCCCCATCGGAATCGAGACGTCTCCCGTGTTGGTTCCATCATTGACGCCGACCAAAGTAACAAGAATTAGCCGAGCATTGGGCACGTTCGTCAGATTAGCAGTCACGGTATTTCCGGTGACGGTAGTGCTCGACACCATTCCGAAATTCGTTGTGACCGAGCCGACAGTAACTGGATTTGCAAACGTGATTACGACCTGGTGATTACCGGAGACTCCCCCCGAGCGGCATTCAATTCCAGGCGCACCGGTAAGCGGCAGAGGAAGGTCAAACGTTCCGGCCGATCCATGTGTCTTACGTGAGACGGCACTGATCGGCACGATGCTCGAACCGCAGGCGGCGTTGCCGGCAATCATGTAAGTGGCGGCGGGAAACGCGTTGTCCGTTTGGGCTTTAACAAAAGTGTGGTCGACAAGCGTGGTCGAGCGTTCGAAATCCTGTGTCGCGGGCGTATCGCCGGTAAAAGTGCGGCCGTTCATCGCGCCTAACAAGTCGCCGGGTTGCGGATTTCCTACAGCTGCTTTCGGCACAAGAAGGGTAATGGTTCCATCCGCGTTGAAATTTCCGGCAGCCGGCCCGACGCGCGTTTCTTGCGGCACGCCGACCACAAGACCTACAACGGCGGTAGCGATGGTTCCATAGTCGAATGTTACTGCGCCCGCAGAATCACTGCGCATACCGACATAATATTGCTGGCCCGGCGAGGTGAATGAATCCCAAACCATTCGCCAGCGACTGGCGGGCGGAATGGTGGAAAGATTCGTGACCTTCATCTTGAAAAGCAACGAATCGGCAGCCGGCTCGCCCACGGCGACGTAGTCGATGGCTAACTGTGGATTGGCCGCGGCCGTCGGACTTTCCGGATGACTTGGATCGTTCTGATGAATGAGTAGCCCAGTGCAAACGTCGCCGACGTAGGGCGCCGAAACTTCATTGTTCGCGCATGACGGGCCGATCGCATTAACGGCGACGACCTTATAATAGTAAGTGACACCGATGTTGGTCGCCGTGTTGTCGTCGTAGTTACTCTGGCTCCCCGGAACGGTTGTGAGGAGGCTTTCACTGCCACTGGATGTTCCGCGTGAAATTTGATAGGCAACGATGGGGGAATTTCCCGTGTCCGCTTCGGACCATGTCAGGTGCACAACCGAACCAACTCGCCTTGTGGAGATGTGCGGCATACCGGGAACCGATGTCGCAGTTAAAGGATTCGGTGGATCGAACGCGGCGAGCAGCCTGCGTCCACTCGATTGGCGTGCGATTGCTGCCGTTGCCGAGTAGCCATTTCCGGTAGCGGAGGGAGCGGACTGGGCACAGGTCCCGAAACAACCGTCGTCGTAACCGACCTGCACACGACCTTGCTTGTCGATTGTGATATCGAAGAAATCCAAAAGGTTGCGACAGATGTTGGCGCCGCCGCCGGTCCATATGCAACCGCGTTGCACCGGATCGTTAGGTGTTGCGTCAGTTGTCGTCCAGGTGAGTCCACCATCGAAAGTGTGCGCCACATAAAGATGCCAGACGCCGTTGAATGTGCCGGCATTGGCGCTGCCTGCCGAGGTTGTACCAAAAAATGCAACCGCGGCGCGGCCCGCGCTACCTCCGACTGCGGCCGGATAACGAACATTCTGCAATCCCAACGCACCACTCACATCTACAATGTTTGTCCAGGTGCTGCCGTGATCGGTTGAAGTTCCGACGACCAGACTGGTGTCGTTGTCGGCTGTGGCAAAATAAACGCGGCCTCCATTATCGACACCTACCGCCGGGTCGCTCTCGCTCGTGCCGGTCTCGACGGTAGCATTGCGCACTTTTCGAACGGACCACGTAAGCCCGTTGTTTTCGGAAACGACAACGGAGCTCTGACCGCCGCAACCCTTGTTAGGTAAGTAAACCGTGCCATCCGGCGCGACTTTGACGTGGCCGTGCAATCCGCCGCATTCCGTCGTGTAGGTTTGGATCGGCGGTCCCCAAGTAGCGCCGCCATCGTCACTGCGCAAACAAAACGCCGCTACTAAATCCTGCGAGCAATAGTAAGCAGCGTTTGGATAAACCGTTCCCGTCAAAGGAGCGTGATAAGGACCGCCGCCGATCGTCTCGTGATCAATGCCAGAGCCAAGTGGACCTGATGTTGGCGACCACGTCATCCCGTCGTCGTCGGAGAAAGCAACCTTGCACGTCGGCGAAGTGGCAGTGAGCTCGGCTGCGAAAACCCGGCCGGTGGCTTGGTCGGTAAACCCGATAGGGTCGGAATCAATGAGCTGCGATGTGGGAGCTGGCCGGTTGGTCCAGGTCGCGGTGGGCCCACCGTTGGCGCAGTTGTTACTGAAGGTGACGAAGATGGTCTCCAAGTCGGATTGGAAATTGGTTACACCAAAGACATTGTTTGGAATAGCAGAGTTCCAGTCCACGCCGATGGAAGGCTCGCCGGCACTGCGGCCGATGTATTCCACGGTAGGTCCTGTGGTCGTAGTTACCGGTACCAGCACACCCGGTGGATCGAAATTTTCGTAACCGATTTTCGGCCCATTGTCGACGCCGGCTGGAGGTGGAGGAGTTGGCGTCAGAGGCACGACAGCAGCGACAGCATGATATTGGTCCAATCCCGGAGTGGTAGCGAAATAGATCACGTGCACGGTGTAAACGCCGACGCCGTCAATCGAGGGCGTGATGTGCCCTACTTCTGGAACTCCGGCGCCGTTACCAGACGAATCTACAATCGTGCCGCTATTTGAATCCTTGTGAATGACAAGGTCATAATCATTCGCGCTGTTACCCCAGGAAATAGTGCAAGCGATTCGCTTATTGGCCCATGCGGCTTGAGTGCCGCTCACTGTGAGCGTGTAGGTGTCACAATTCACCCCTTCAACGCAAGTAGCTTCGCCGTTCGGGGATCCGGTCCCGGTTGCATTGCCGTCCCACGAGATTGGCGAATCGCTCGGACCCATCGATCCACTGGCGGGAACCGCGGAGCGCACACCTGTGGTCGAGAAAGCGAAGACCAGTAGCACCAGGCCTATGGTCATAAAAAGAGCGCCGATAGTTACGCGACCGGCAATAGAGTCTGAAGTTCGTTTCATAAAGTGTTCTTAATGTTTTGCGGTTGATCTGAGGAGCTACTGCCCACCGGAATGCCGCGGCACTCTTTTAATCGTCGATTGAGCTATGACTGGGTGTATCTCTACCTCTGGTTTATGATTACAAAATCGTCACGTTCCACAGACTGATTCACAGCCGCTTTAGCACAAGCTTAGTTAGCGCTTTGGAGTGTTCGAGTTTGTCCGCCTCAGGCTCTGGCCCACCGATACTTAAGCGCAGAAAAATATCCTTTTGTAATACATAGAGAGAACCGGCTGTCCAAAAGGCCTCTTCTCCCAAGCCTGAGATTTGCCGAGGCGGTCGCGCTTCTCGTTCTTCTTCCAACCCCTTGTTCAAATCGCGCGTCGCCTCGTCCTCTTTGTCTACCTCTTCTTTGTTTTCTTTGCTCTCCCCGCGATAACGCCCAAATCTGTCGCCCCAAAGATCTCTTGGACTTCGCTTTCGCGGATCGAGTGAATCGGCTTGCGTAACAACCAGACTTATTGATCGGTTAGCCGGGTCGGCCACATAGACGCATTGCGACGTGCGCAGACTTCCATCCGATCGGCCGCTGCTCAAGTTCTGTGTAATGCTTGAACCGGTGACGCCGTGGATTTCCTCTTTGCTTAGCAATCCGCAGACATCGAACTTGGCGGCCGTGGCTTCATAATCCTTACGGGATATGCTTCGTGAAACCGTCGCGGGGTTTTACGTCCTGCGACTCGGACCTTCTCGGTGCATGCTTCTGGCAACCGGACGTCACGGCCAGCAGACAACAAATGAGGACAACATTAACAGTGTGCACGGTTATTTGCCGACAGGCGTTCTCTTAATTGCAAGGGTGACGCCTAACGAGTCACGCGCGAGTCCCGAGTAGGACTAACGCGCGTGCTCGTCAGGAGCAGTCAGGCAATTCTAACGTTTCCCTCCTGTGTTAGCTTGCTCGTCAGCAGATGGCGCAGCGGGCGGCAGGGCCGTCCCCGACTGCAATTTCACCGTCGATGTGTCGCTGGAATTGATCGCGCCGTTTGCCGTTACGTCGTTGCGGAAGTTAGCGCTTGTTACCGCTATGCCCGATTGCGCCTTGGTATCACTGACATCGGTGGAATTAACCGAGCCGTTTCCGCTAGTGTCACCCAAAAGCACATCCATTTGTGCGCTAACCGGGCTCAGGGCAACATGAGAAGAGTCCTGCGCTCCGCTCACTTGAACAATGAGGTGTTGCGCATTGGGCACATTAGTAAGTTCGACCGTAACCTGGTTCAGGTTCGGCCCGACCGAGGTTCGGGCGACGTTCGCGCTTCCCTGCATGACAGTTGCAGAGCCCGAGAAGCCGAGGTTGGTTGCATAGGTAAACACGAGTGTATGAGCGTTATTTGCTCCACCCGTGCGACATTCGATTCCCGGGCTTCCCGTAGAGGGCAGGTTAATATCAAACACCCCGACGCTTCCGTGAGTTTTGCGTGAGACGACGCCGACAGGGGTTGCTGCGCAAACGCTGTTAAAGCCGACGGTATAGCTGTTAGCAAAGCTCAGGCTGTCTGGCATTTGATCGTAGAGCGCAGTAGCACCCGCTCCAATGTTAAGTGGGTCGGTCGACTGCGATACCCCGGCGATAAAGCCGCTAATGGTATCACCGGGATTTAATCCAAGATCGCTCGCTTTAACAATGATCGTGATCTTCCCGTTCGGTCCATCGTAGTTACTACCAGCCTCTGCTGGCATTTGAGAGCCCGCTTCGACAAAGCGACCGTCAACACCTCCGGAATTATTCGCCCCCGGCGTATAGGATTCAAAGGTTGGCGTCGTCGGATTCGTGAACGCCATATGAACGCCTTTGTAGGTAGTGGTTGCGCCATTCACTATCCTCATTGCCACATACCAGGCCGAACCAGGTACGCCGGTGCCCGCCGCATTAGCATCGGTATTAATAGTAAACACCAAACGAGGGATGCCATCGTTCTGGAATGGTTGAGCCAGATGCAACGACAGCAGGTCCGATCCGGGCGGAGCCGGTGTGGTTGTCACACCAATAGCAGCGCTCGTATCACCCGAGGGATCCGAGAGTTCGGTGAGACCCGGCAATACACAAAGGCTTTCGATTGCTGCCGGCGCGGCCGCGACGAGATGAATCTCGTTACTTTGTGAGCCTGTGCCTACAGAATTGATCGCCTTAACGTAATAGTAGTAATCAGGCGCGTTCGGATCGTACCCGGTAATGTTTGGATTAAGAACCGTGTCGGTGAAATCCGTCCTCGGACTGTTAGTCGTAAAAACGTTCGTTTCACCACCCGAGGTCGTCCCGCGCCAGATTTCATAGCTCACGATATCGGAGCCGCCGTTGTCCGGAGCTTTCCAGATTAGATGGGCGGAAGCCGCATCGCGTGTCCCGGAAAGACATGCCGGCTTCGGCAGGAGTCGCGGTCGTCGTATCGGTATTTCCATCATAGCTGGCAAAAATGGTTTTACCGCCTGATTGGCGAGCTACCCGCATATGCGCCACAAAGTCGTTAGGCGCGCCGCCACCGACACATTCCGGTGTAACACATCCGTCGCTGAATCCGTAAAGAACACGCCCTTTGTCATCAACAGTGATCTCGGTAAAATCGAGGAGGTTTCGCTGTGTAGCGCCTCCGCCCTGCTGCCAAATGCCAGTCATACTTTGCACTGGGTCGTTAGGAGTGGCGTTAACAGTGGTCCAGGTCTGGCCGCCGTCATAAGTGGTCGCAATGAATGCATACCATTTGCCGGGAAAACCAATTGCCTGATAATCGCCGGGTCTATCCGTTCCAAGCAATGCGACCGCCGCGCGCCCTGTGCTGCCGCCCACGGCTTCAATTTCCGCCGCATTGACAACGCCGTGAGTCGCTCCCAGATCGACATTAGCTGTCCACGTTACGGTGTTATCCATGTTACGATGGCCGACCGCGACGCGAGCATGTCCTTCCGGTGGATTACCGACCGCGACAGGACTCATTGTTAACGTAGGCGTAATAAACGGTGTTGTTACTATCGATAGCTATCGATGGATCGGCGCCTTGAGCTTGTGAGGTAGCATTTGGAACAATAAACTCCGTCCAGGTAATGCCGCCATCGGTACTAAGGGCGCCTCCCTGACTGCCGCCGCATTGGTTAACAGGTAGCCAGGCCGTGCCATCTGGCGCAACATGCAGGTGACCATGCAATCCGCCGCAGGCCGTAGTTGTGCCGTCGTAAGCGAGAGTGCTCTGCGCCCCAGGTTGAACCGAGCGTATCACTGCGATAACAAGCAGCGGGTCCGACGATATCCTGCGAGCAATAATAGACAGCTTCGCCATGGGTAATGGGATTAGTGGGATCCCCGAGACCACCTGGTAGATTAAACGGCGCAATGTTCGGATAAGCGTCCGCTCCCAATTGTTTCGTGATCGGCCCCACCGTTAGGCGCACCTACACCAAACTCAGTCCAACCCGTCGGCTGAGTGACGCTTGGTTCGCCGTCGCTATCGCTATAGGCGTAGACTGCATTCGCGCCCACGGTGGAGTTAGAAGCGAACGTGCGACCGGTTGCTTGATCTGTCCAAAGAATAGGATCGAGTCCCGTATTTGTCGTCGTCGGCTGAGCGATCCTCCCAAAGCGCTTCACAACATTCCGGTTTAATAGGCATTTGCTTTTCACCGGGAGTCAACCGCCAGATCGGGCCGCTATTCATCACCATGATGCGACCGGTTTGCGGATTGAAACCAATATTGAACTCTCCATTCCCTGGCTCTGCCGATGAGCCCGCAGGAGCATAAAAAATCTGATAACGCGGTTTACCCGGCGCGGTGGGATCTTTACCACCAAAGCCTGGGAAACCACCTCCGCCACCCGATCCGGGAAGTAACTCTACTCTTCACATGTACGGTCTCGTGTGTCGGAGTGTAAGGAACAATTTTGATCGTGTAGGTGGAGCTCCCGTTCGTTAACGGAGAGACCGTAGCTACTTCCGGATTGGAGCCGCTGGCAGATTGGTAATTCGCAGGCTGACTGCCGTCGAGGGTAGTTATATTTCCATTGTAAATATACAAGTCATAGTCCGATTGGCCGGCTCCCGTATCTGTCCAATACATCGTCACTTTTACCGCGGCGTTCGGATGCGCCGTTGTATACCCTGCCGGCAGAGCGACGGTTAGCGCATAGCTGTCGCACGGGAAGAGATTGTCATTACAACGTGGGCCGGTATCGAGCTGACCCAGGCCTACCGGAGATTGGTTGGGAGTGTTGAACGGCCCGGCGTCGTAGTTCAATACAGGAGTAGCATCTGATATTGTGCCACTGGAAGGCGTTGAGGCGAAGCTGAGAAAACTAAGGGAAGCGCCTGCCAGACAAAGCAGCAGAGCTACAACAACGCGTGTGTTAAAAATGCCTGTTTCTGAGGTTCTTACTTTTCGCATATTTTGGTATAGGTTGAGTTAGTAATAGTAATGGTTCCGCTGTAACTACGTTATCCACAGCCATGTACCGAAATGAGAACGGTTCTTCTCATTAGGGGGGCCCGGAGAACGTTTCGAAATGAATCGTTCAAACCTTAATGGCTGGTTCCGTCTCGCGGCACTTTCATGCATTACAATTTCGTCATACTGGGGGATGTCGTTCCCGTAGGAGAACTATGCTTAAAGACGATCAAGGGCCTTGCGTGCGAGTGCCTTGCACTTCTCGATCTTACTTTCCGCGGTATCTCCGCCGCCGACACTTATTCGCATGAACGTATCTTTCTCTCTTCTCAGAACATACAACGCGCCTCCGAACTTGGCGCCGGTCCAATAAGCCTCATCGCCAACTCCATCGATCTTTATGGGAGCCGCCATCTTCTCTCCTCCTTCCTCGCCTTCGCGCTCCTTTTCCTCCCTCGCCTCCTCGCTAAACATGCCATTCCAAACGTTCCTTGCTGTTCGCTTTCCTGGATGCTGCGTATCGCCTTGTGTTACCGCCACAGAAACAGACTTGTTCGAATCACTTGTCGCGTAATAGCACTGAACCACGCGAAGACCGTTGTTTGTCTTCGCACTACTCTTGCTTTCTGTAACCGGCGATCCCTGAATGGCTGCGACTTCGTCGTTCTTGAGTAACGCACACGCATCGAGTGCAGTCGCAGAAGGGACCTCGGACCCTCTCTTGCAGCCGATCACGCAAAGGAACAGGCAAAGTGTCGATAGTGTTGTCCGCGAAATACCCATCGCAGTATACTCGTTAGGTCAAGCAACGACGCCGTTGGGTGAACAAGAATGAAGATCATCTCCACAAACGGGAAAAGGAAGGGGACAGAACAGACCATTGGAAGATTTCATTGTGGGTTTGAGAGATCTGGTAGTTCCGATGCGGAAGGGTTGTATTGCATTTCGGTAATTTTCGTTGCTTCGTGCCCTCGAATCGTGCTCAGTCGTATTACCGGATGCGCCGCCTTGTGATTTTTTTGAAAAAAGTCGCTTCGTCTCAGCGGCAAAAACGATTTAGTTGTTCACGCGCATGAGAATTCTGATGATCAGCAGCGAAGGGCCGCCATTGACGCGCGCGACTGCGTTGGTGGATGTGCTCGAAGCATTGCCGCGCGAGTTGCGAGCGCGCGGTCATGAGGTCGCATGCGCGCTACCGTTCTACCGGGAAATCCGCGAGAACCCGGCCGTGGTCGTGCGCGACACGGGTATCACGGTGGATTTGCGCGTCGGAGCCAGGAGTTATGTCGCAGAATTTTTGGAAGGTCGTACTGCCAGCGGAGTCCAGATTTTTCTAATTCGCTGCGACGAATTTTATGATCGCGCCGGGATTTACGGCGAGCACGGCGAACCGTACGAAGATAATGCTGCCCGTTTTATTTTCTTCAGCAAGGCCGCACTCGAACTTGCGCGCAGACTCGCGCCAGCCCCGCAAATTTTGCATGTGCACGATTGGGCGAGTGCCCTCGTGCCGGTGTTAGTAAAGGAACAACAACTCCCTTTTGCTACCGTTCTAACGATCCATCACCTTGCCGAGCAGGGAAGTTTTTGGGGACTGGATTTCGACCTGACGAATCTGCCGGAAAAATACTTTTCTTTGCGTGGCGTCGAGTTCTTCGGGCGCTTGAATCTGCTAAAAGGCGGCATTCTTTACGCCGATAGAATCACGACTGTTAGCGAGCATTATCTTCACGAAATAGCGGAACCTGAATTCGCATGTGGCTTGGAGCATGTGTTGCGCGAAAACGCGCATAAGATCTCCGCGATTCTGAGCGGCGCGGATTATGATCGCTGGAATCCGGCCACGGATCATCTGCTGCCTGCGCGATATGATGCTGGCGGACTGGATGGCAAAAGCGTTTGCCGCGACGGAACTCCTGCAGATGCTCGATCTTGCCCCGTCGCCCGAGGGGATGGTTTGCGGAATGGTCACGCGCCTCGTGCCGGAAAAAGGGTTCGATGCTTTGATACCGGTGCTGGATCGGTTGCTCTCGGACGATGTGCGCCTGATCATCCTGGGAGAAGGTGATCCGGGTTTCGAAATCGCACTCGCGGTCGCTGCGCGAAAATATCCCACCAAGTTCGCTTATCGAAAGACGTACGACGAAAAACTCGCGCACCTCATCGAAGCGGGAAGCGACGTCACTCTAATTCCATCGCGCTTTGAACCGAGCGGGTTGAGTGCGATGTACAGTTTGCGATACGGTGCGTTACCGATCGCTCGTGCCACTGGCGGCATTCAGGAGATCATCGAAGATTACGATCCCTGGAGCGATACTGGTTACGGCTTTCTTTATTATGATGCTTCGGCGGAAGCATTTTGGGATGCGATCAAGCGGACGCGGGAGATTTTTTATGATTCCGCGATTTGGATGAAGCTGGTCGAGCGCGCGATGCTGCAAAATTTCTCCTGGGAAAAGGCGGCTGCGCGCTACGAACAAATTTATGCCGAGGTCGCGCGTAGCAGCGAACCTGAGATGCGTGGTCCGCCCCCGAAAACATTTGTCGCGCCGCTCGAACTCGTAACGCAACAGATGCGTCGGCCGGCGGGTTTGGATCGCCGTTGATCCACACAATCTTCCCAAGGAAGAAAAATCAGGGCAAGCCGTGTCCCGAACTCAGTTTCACCTGAGAAACATCTGTCGCGTTGATCGTGCCATTAACGTTGGTGTCGTTGCGGAAATTCGCCGCGCTGATGGCTACGCCCGATTGCAATTTGGTTTGTGAGACATCGGTGGCATTAACAGTTTTGTTACCAGACGTATCGCCAAGCAAAACGTTCATGCTCACGCTTGTGCTGGGCAACACTTGCGCAGCGGCGTCGGTTACTCCGTTCAGAGTCACTGTGATCATTTGCACATCAGTAACGCCGGTAAGCGGCACGGTCATGGTATTGCCCGAGAAGGTTGCCGTTCCCGCCGTGCCAGTGCCAGCCGTAACCGAGGCGCTGCCGCTAACAACATTCGTTGTGAAGGTAAACACCAATGTGTGATCGCCACTCCCGCCTCCCGTGCGACACTCCACTCCTGGCGCGCCGGTAAGAGGCAAGGCGATATCGAACAGCGTGCCGCCATGCGATTTCCTTGAGACAGCATTCGTTAACTCTAAAGGATTGGCGCGAAAAAGATGTTGAGTGAGGAAAGCGAACGAAGAATTGATTCCGCCGGTGCTCCAAATCTCTCCTCCCACGCGTCCCGTGGTGAAAAACCCAGCCGAGTTGGCCTGTCGTGCCGAGGGCAGATTCGGCGGTGAACTAATCCATGATCCGGATGGCCAGGTGCTTGTTTCCAATTCGTCCACTTGCGCGGAAACATCAAAGAATCCGCCGCCAGTAGCATCGCCACCAATAGCAAAAAGCTTCGAGCCGCTGGCGGCGAGAGCGAAGTCAGCCCGTTGCGGCGTGAAAACCGGACCAGTGCTCCATGTATTATTCGACATGTCGAGGCGCATGGTGACGTTGCTATTGGCGCTCGTAGGTCCATAGCCTCCAACCACGTAAAGAAACCGTCCTACTTGCGTATAGCCGCCCAGTTGATAAGGAGCCGGTGCGGCAGGACCATTACTCCAACTATTGCCCGATATATTATAGATGGAGAGCGTAGGGTCCGCTCCGGTGCTGGCTGTCTCCACCCACGACAAACACGTTGCCTTGATATGCGCCGGCCGCTACGCCGTAGCCGTCGGCAAAACCCGGTCGGGCGGGACCGGCTGTCCAACTGTTAGTCGCAATGTCGTAGGCGCGGATCAAGTTTCCGTTAGAGCCATCGGCCACGTAGATTTTGTTGTCGGAAGAAGAATAGGCGGCCGCCGGTGCCTCTGAGCCGACAGGAATTGGCATAAGCGTCGTCCAAACATTGGTCGTCGCGTTGTAGCGTTTCACCGTGGTGACTGGTCCGGCCGCGCTTTCACCAGAAATCACATATAAGTCCTCGCCAGCCTGCGCGAACGCATAACGGCCGACCGCTGGTGAAACCGCCGCCGCAGTCCAGGACGCCTGCAACAATGCAAGTACGTCCGGATTTTCTGCCCATGCGTTCGAGCCCGCGCGCAAGCTTCCGGATGCACGCATCGAGTTCAGCATGCGTTGAATGGAATTAGCGGGGAGTTCCTTTCTCTGAGCGAGGGCGACGTTGCCTTGTGAAAAAACGAGAAGTGCGCTCACACCCAGGAATGCTGAAACGGAAGTGCGGGCGAGTGATGTCTTTGAAAAGCGGTGGTATTTTCTGGCGCGGGGTTTCATTGGAGTGTTCTGGGTTTTCAGAAATCGTATCGAGGTTGGTACTCAAATCACAGAAAAAACATCAGGCGGATTGGTCCTACACGCGGAAGTTTGCAGCGCTCAAGGACAGGCCCTGATTGCGGCCTAGGTTTGGGAGCCGTCGCACAGCGAAGAAAGATTCCTGACTTCGCTGGGGAATGACAAAACAACGGCACCGTGGTCTAGTGCCTAACGAATTTCCAGATGATGACAATTGAGGCGCCGAGTAGATGAATACGAATGAAGAATTAAAGCAGCGGATCCTTTCGGTTTTGCGCGCGCCGAAGTATCGGCCGCTGGCGAAAGTGGATCTGGCGAAGGTGCTCGGGCGCAAGAGCGGCGTGCGCATGGGATTGAATGAGGCGTTGCGCGAGCTGGAGCGGGACGGCGAGATCGCGCGCATCCGCAAGAATCGCTATGTGCTGCCGGCGGCGGCGGATTTGGTGACCGGAAAGCTACAGGTACACCAGGCTGGTTACGCTTTTCTCGTCAGCGAAAAATCGGGCGAACCGGACATTTTTGTCGCGGCGGAAAATACCGGGACCGCGATGAATGGCGATCGCGTCGTGGCACGCATCACGCGCGATGTCGATTACGCCCGGGCGAAGAAGGTGTCGGGCCGCGCAGAAGGGCGCGTGATTCGCATCTTGGAACGCGCGCATGACACGATCGTGGGCACGCTGCAGCAATCGCGGAATTTTTTCTACGTGGTGCCGGACGATCCGCGGCTGGTGCACAATATTTATGTGCCGGCGCCGAGCGCGACGCCGGAGTTCAAAGCGGCGGACTCGCGGGGACAAGGTGGTCGTCCACCTCGAGACGTGGGAATCGCGTCACGTCAATCCGGAAGGGGCGATCGTCGAAGTGCTCGGGCCGAGCACAGCGCCCGGAATCGACATGTTGTCGATCATCCGGAAATACCATCTGCCGACAGAATTTCCGCAGACGGTGTTGGATGAAGCGGCCGCGATTCCGGAGAAGGTGGAACCGCGCATGTCGGATGGGCGCGAAGATCTGCGCTCGGAATTCATTGTTACCATCGATCCCGACGACGCGCGCGATTTCGATGATGCGATCAATGTGGAGCAATTGCCCGATGGCACCTGGCGGCTCGGCGTGCACATCGCGGATGTTTCGGCCTACGTGACGCCGGGAAGCGCGCTCGATCGCGAAGCATTCAAGCGGGGCAACAGCGTTTACCTGCCGGATCGTGTGATCCCGATGTTGCCGGAGCGATTGAGCAACGGCGTTTGCAGTTTGAATCCAAACGTCGATCGGCTCACCCATTCCGTCTTCATTCAGTTTGGCAAAGACGGCAGCGCAAAAAAGGCGCGCTTTGCAAAAACGGTCATCCGCAGCGCCCGACGGCTGACGTATCGCGAGGCTTACGCGATCATGCAATCGCCGCCTAACGATCAATTAGGCGAACGCCTGCATACGGCATGGCGCCTCGCGTCATTGCTGCGGCGAAAACGTTTTCAACAGGGTTCGCTCGATCTCGATTTCCCGGAAGTAAAGGTTCGTGTCGATGAAAACGGGAAGCCGATTCGGCTCGAACGGATCGAGAACGATGAGTCGCATCAGTTGGTCGAGGAATTCATGCTCGCGGCGAATGAGGCCGTGGCGCGCGAGCTCAAGAACCAATCGGTTCCCACGATTTATCGCGTTCATGAAAATCCTGACCCGGAAAAGCTCGCCGAGTTTCGCGAATTTGTGCTGAGCTTTGACTATCGCGTGGGCGATCTCACCCAACGCGCGGAATTGCAGCGATTACTCGCGTCGACACGAGGGAAACCGGAGGAGCAGGCGTTGAAAATCGGATTGCTAAAAAGTCTGAAGCGCGCGCGTTATCTTCCGCAGCCGCTCGGGCATTACGGCCTGGCCAAAAATAATTACACGCACTTTACCAGTCCGATCCGCCGCTATGCCGATTTAATCGTGCATCGCACGCTGGCCGAGCGCGCTCAGGCACGACGCGCGCGCGGCGATATGGGGCAACTCGCTTCCATTGCCGAACACATATCGATTACAGAGCGCGTGGCGGCGGAAGCGGAAATCGACGCGGCGAAAATGAAGAAGCTGGAGTTTTTCCAGCAACAACTGGACGCGCACGATCCGCAGGTGTTTCGCGCGGCCATCATCGATGTTCGCAACTATGGCTTGCTCATCGAATTGCCCGATGTGTTGATGACCGGTTTGATTCACGTCTCGTCGTTGACGGACGATTTCTATACTTTCCAGGCACCGCAACGTCGCTTACTCGGCCGCCAGTCGCGTCGCCGTTTTGCCATCGGCGATGAGTTGCGAGTGATTGTTGTCCGGGTCGATTCCTTCAAACGCCAGGTGGATTTCGCCATCGCCGGCGAGAAGAAACACCGGCAGCCACGAGGGCGGCGCTGAGTTTACCCGTAATCCGAGTGCCAACAGGCCTGATTAATGCGCCGGGCCGTGAGAAATTAGCTTTCCTTTCGTTAGTCCGGTGTGCACAATCGCCGCCCGGTTCAAATGGATAACATCATCGAGGCCCGCGAAGTACAGATCGAGCGCAAACACTTTCACGTGGAATTGCGCGAGAACGATCGCGGAAAATTCCTGCGCATCACAGAGGAAGCGCATGGCCGTCGCAACACGATCATCGTACCGACCACAGGCGTGGCGGAATTCACGACCGCGATCGGTGAAGTGCTGACCAACGGCGAGCGGCTCGCTGCTTCTTAAGTTTCTTGTTGTAGCTGCCGCTGTCGTCAGCGGCAGAAACTTACACCCTGCCGCCGTGACGGCGGCAGCTACATGCAGGTTGGTGCGTTGACACCTCAATCGTGCCATTTAGCTTGCGCAATCGCATGGCCAAAAAATCGAAACGAACTCCGACTGCGAAGCGGAAAGCGCCTTCACGGAGAGGGAAAACAAAATACGTTTATTATTTCGGCGACGGTCATGCAGATGGCGGCGGGAAGATGAAGCCGCTTCTCGGTGGCAAAGGCGCGAACCTCGCGGAAATGACGCGAATCGGTCTGCCGGTCCCGCCCGGATTCACGATCACAACGGAACTCTGCACCTATTATTATGAGCACAAGCGGACTTATCCGCGCGAGCTCGAAGCCGAAGTAGCAACCGCTTTGGCCAAAGTCGAGGAATCGGTGGGCAAGAAGCTCGGCGATCGCGAGCGGCCGTTGCTTGTTTCTGTTCGCTCCGGCGCGCGCGATTCCATGCCCGGAATGATGGATACGATCCTGAATCTCGGGATGAATGATGAGGTCGTGGAAATCATCGCGCAGAAAACCGGCAATCCGCGTTTCGCATGGGATTCCTATCGGCGCTTTCTGCAAATGTATGGCGATGTCGTGATGGGCGTGCAGAAATTGCCTAACGAGGACCACGAACCGTTCGAAAGCGTGATCGAACATTTAAAGGACGAGCGCTACGGCAATCACAATTTCCCCGATGTCCAGCTCACGGTCGATGATCTTCAAATGCTGGTGCAGCGCTTCAAGGATTTGATCAAGGAACGCACAGGGAAATCGTTTCCGCAGGATCCTCGCGCACAATTATGGGGCGCGATCAGCGCTGTTTTTGGCTCGTGGAATAACGACCGCGCGATCGTTTACCGGCGCAAATATGGAATTCCGCACGAGTGGGGCACGGCGGTCAACGTGCAAACGATGGTTTTCGGAAACATGGGGAACACGAGTGCGACCGGCGTCGCTTTCACGCGCGATCCCGCGAGCGGCGAGAAAGTTTTCTACGGCGAATATTTGATCAACGCGCAGGGCGAAGATGTCGTCGCGGGCGTGCGCACACCGCATCCGATTGCAGTTCTGGCGAAAGAAATGCCGGCCGCGCATAAAGGATTGCTCAAAGTGCGCGACCTCCTCGAAAAACATTTCAAGGACATGCAGGACCTCGAGTTCACGGTCGAGGATAACCGGCTTTACATTTTACAGACACGAAATGGCAAGCGCACCGGTCACGCGGCCGTACGCATTGCCGTCGACATGGTCGGCGAGAAATTAATTTCGAAACAGGATGCGGTGAAACGCATCCCGGCTGATTCGCTCGCGCACCTGCTCGCGCCGATTTTCGATCGCAAATCGGCGGGACAGGCGAAAAAAATCGGCAGCGGGCTCGCGGCCGGACCCGGCGCTGCCTCGGGTCACGTCGTTTTCAGCGCGAGCGATGCGGTAAAACGCGCTGAGAAAGGCGAGAAGGTGGTGCTCGCTCGCATCGAGACGTCTCCCGAGGATTTGCGCGGAATGATCGCGGCCGAAGGTATTCTCACTTCACGCGGCGGAGTTTCGTCGCACGCTGCGCTCGTGGCGCGACAGATGGGAAAAGTTTGCGTGTGCGGAGCGGCGGGAATTGAAATTGATTATCAACGCCGCACGCTGAGCGCGAACGGGACGTCGCTGCAACAAGGCGATTACATTTCGATCGATGGCACAACTGGCGAAGTTTTCGCGGGTGAAGTTCCGACCGCACCGTCGGAAATTGTGCAGGTGTTAGTCGACGAATCGCTCGAAGAGAAAAAGAGCGCGACCTTCCAGCTCTACGCCAGGCTGATGAAATGGGTGGATGAATTTCGAAAGCTGGGCGTGCGGACAAACGCCGACACGCCCGAGCAAGTCATGAACGCCGTCGCCTTCGGCGCGGAAGGGATTGGGCTTTGCCGAACTGAGCACATGTTTTTCCAGGGCGATCGGATCGACGCAATGCGCGAAATGATTTTGGCCGAGAGCAAAGAGGAGCGCGCGAAAGCCCTCGCGGAACTGCTGCCCTATCAGCGCGGAGATTTTGTCGGAATCTTTACTGCGCTCAAAGGGCTGCCGGCCACCATCCGTTTTCTTGATCCGCCGCTGCACGAGTTTTTGCCGAATGATCACGCGCAACAACTCGAGCTCGCGAAGAAGCTTGGTGTGAAGGTGGAAAGTATTGCTCATCGCGTCCACGAGCTGCACGAATTCAACCCAATGCTTGGCCTTCGCGGTTGCCGGCTCGGAATTGTCTATCCCGAAATTTCTGAGATGCAGGCGCGCGCAATTTTCGAGGCGGCGGCCGAAGTGCATAAGAAAGGCATCAAGGTTCGACCGGAAATCATGATCCCGCTCGTCGGTTTCCCACGCGAGTTGAAATTGCAGATCGATATTGTGCATCGAGTTGCAGATGAAGTCGCGAAAGCGAAGAAAACGAAATTTCATTATCTAGTCGGCACGATGATCGAAATTCCGCGCGCGGCTCTGGTGGCCGATGAAATTGCGCGTGACGCCGAGTTCTTCAGCTTCGGAACAAACGATCTTACGCAAACAGCGCTCGGTATGAGTCGGGATGATTCCGGATCGTTCTTACCGGTTTACGCCGAACTCGATATCATGCCGACGAATCCCTTCGCTTCGATCGATCAAAAAGGCGTCGGCCGTTTAATGGAAATAACGCGGGACCTTGGTCGCAAAACGCGCCCCGATATCAAACTCGGCATTTGCGGCGAACATGGGGGCGAGCCGACTAGCGTTAAATTCTGTCATCGCCTCGGCCTGGACTATGTGAGCTGCAGTCCGTTTCGAGTTCCCATCGCGCGTTTGGCGGCGGCGCAGGCAGCGCTCGGCGCCTGATTCTTATTTCTTGCTGGCTTGCTCAAAAGCCAGCCACGCATTCCAGGCTCGTTCCCAATTTTGTTTGGCGGCCCACGATTCAGCTTCGAGATAATAAAAGTACGCGGGCACGTCGGTCAGCGCCGTGAAATGTCGGATGGTCGCAAGCGCATCGTCGATTTTGCCTTCGCGTTCCTGCGCGCGGTAAAGTGCATAGCCGACGGCGAAATTATTGGCATCGGCGTAGAATTTTTGCTGCAAATTTTCTACCGACTCAGATTCGTTAGGCTCAGGGAAAACGGGTGGAGTCTCGAATTGCCGCATTAGCTCAACCGCCGCGCGGAAATCATTTTTTTCCGCGTAATATTTTGCCAATCCACGCCAGGCCGCATTTCGCCAATTGGGATGCATCTCGACTGCGCGCACAAATTCGCCCAGATCGCCACGCTCGGACCAGAGCATCAGCAGCTTTTTCTTTTCCTCCGGGCTGAAAGCGTGCAAATCCGGATCGAATTCGAGAAACTTTTTCAACGCGACCGCAAATTTATCGCGCGGGATTCTGTCCAGACCGGCGATCACTAGCTCGGGATCGTTTGGCGCCATGGCGACGAGTTCACTGATGAAGTTGGGATCTGCGCGCTCGGCGTTAAAAAACATTTGGCCGTAAACGTCCAGGCGCCGCGGCCCCGCCCGCCGCAATGCCTCGCGCCACGCTGTGATTGCGAGAATCGGCTCGCGATGGTTGATCCAGAATAATCCTTCCTGGAATGGGACCTCATAGCCGTTTGGTTCGAGAAAACGGGCCCGTTGAAAATCCCTGAGCGCGTTCGCCCGATTCTTCCTTGCATCGATTCTGGCGCTGGCGCGCAAAAAATAGAGGCGCCAGTCCAGCGGCGCCCAATCGAGAGCCCCGTTCGCCATCGAGATCGATTCATCGAAACTTCTCGAGCGATACATGATCGTCGCCTTCTTGCGCAGGTTCTCCGCGCCTAACGAGCCGGGGATCGGCCATCGATATATCCGGGCCATGAACCATGTCGCGCCAATGAAAAGGAGAACAATTCCGACCAGCCGAAACACGATCGGGAGCAAGCGGCTGTAACGACATTGAAAAGGCCGATGCAGAGCCGACCCGAAAAGAAAAATTCCGGCGAACGCCGTGCCGATCCGATGCGCTGAAACATCGATGAAGCCGTGCATTGCAAAAATCAGCGCAGCAATGAGCGCCGCCAGCCTGATGCGCTGATTGGTTCCTTGCCGTAATGGAAAGACGTGGGGAACGATAAGCGCGATGCCGATGACTACCAGCAGGACGCCGGGCCAGCCCATCTCAGTCCAAAGCCAGAGCCAATCGCTTTCCGGATGCAGCGAACGCGTGTCGGCAACCGACGCGATGCGGGAGACCGCAAAGATCGGTTCGAAATTTCCAAGACCAATTCCGCACCAGGGCGACGTCCAGATCAAACGCCACGCATCACGGAAAATGAGCCAGCGAAAATCGCTCGAGATTCCATCAGCCGCGCCGTCGCGCAAATGAAAGCGTTCCAGCGTAGCGCCGCCAAAGATTAACATCGTCGTTAAAAGAATGAGCACCGCCGAAAGGCCGATCGCGATTTTTGCCGGCGATGCCTGACGGAAGCTCACAACCGTGAGCCAGATCGCGCTGCCGGCGATCAAGATGAGAATGCCGGCGCGCGAATAGTTAAGGATCAAAGCAGCCACCACGACGGCGAATCCGAGCACCGACAAAATCCAGGTCATCTTTCCGCGGCGAAAATGATCCTGACTGGAAGCGAGCAACATGATCGCCGTGATGCCCAGCAGATCACCGGTTTGATTTCGATTAGGAAACGGCCCGAAACCACGCTCGTTGTGCCAAAACGGAATCGCTGTTCCTTTGGCGTAAAGAAGAATCGATAGTGCGGCCAAAAGCACAATGCCGCCGGCGAAAATTCGCACTTGGAAACGCACATCGCGCATTTCAAATTCCTGCGCGCAGACGTAGTAAAACCAGGCAAGTCCGGCACTGAAACTGATGAGAGATCCCAGCGTTATCCACGGCTGCGGCGAAAGTGTCGCCGGCAGCTTTATCCCAAAATCGTTGATCAGGGCAGAGCGCCACCACGGTTGGAAAAACCAGCTCGCGGGCAAAAACGAAAGCGATGCGACGAGAAGAAGCGCAATGAAAACCGTGTTCAGCCATGGGCCTAACGAGTGACGCGGCGGACTGAAGAGAAGCAAAAGTCCGAGCAAACCAACGACAATGCCTTCCGCCCATCTTTCCGTTGTCCCGCCGAGAAAGCATGCGAGCACGGGAAGGAGCGCGACCGAATATATGAGCCACGCCGGGCGCACGTTTGCGGTCGGTGTCGTCGCCGGGGGGGTGTCGTGATTGTTTGGCATCGGCTCAGAAAAAAATCACTGGTATGGTAATAGCTACTTTGAGAGATGCACGTTTTCCACGGATCGAGCCATGACTTTCCCGCTCAGTTTTCGCCCAGTTGAAGACGCGCCCTGGTCGCGTATTCTCTTCGCTGCGCTCAACCGCTAGCCCATGGTTACGCAACGCACGGAAGGTCTCCATCGCCTTTTCTTGCTCTGCCAAATTGTTTTGGTCGCCGGCCTCTTCTGGCTTGGCGTCTGGATCATGGTCACTTTCTACGCCGCGGGCGCAGATCTGACCTGGCGGCGCTACAGCATTTACTGCAGCCTGCTCATCCTCGGAATGGTGATCGAGTCGCTCAGTCGCGACAGCTCGCGAAATTATTTGCTGCAAAATCAATTGCTGCGCGAACACCGTCTCAGTCTTCGGCAGACGGTCGCCAGCATTGGAACACTGGTCGTTTATCTCATCGCAACGAAAGACGCATTCATCTCGCGTGTTTTCTTCTTCAATTTTGTCCCAGCGCTTTACGTAGTGCTGCTGCTCTCGCATCGCTACCTGCCAAATTTTCTCGCCCGCACCATTTTCACGGGTATTCGCGAAGAGAAAACGCTGCTTGTTGGTTCTGCGCGCAAGGCCTCCAAATTGCGTGAATGGTTGAAGCGCAAATCTGAAATTGGCCTGCGCACTGTCGGCTTGATTTCCGATGAACCGATCAAGGAAACGGCGGAGGGAATTCCTGTCCTCGGCACTTCGGACGACTTCGAGCAGGTGATTCGAGAACACGGAATTACGCAGGTAATTCTGCTCGAGATTCCGGTGTTCACGGAATTGCACCGCCATCTCATCGGAGTTTGCGATCATCTCGGCCTTCGCCTTCTCATCGTGAGCGACCTGGAAGAAAAACTGCGACATCCTATAACGCATTTCGAAGACGACGGTTTTCGCTTCATCGGTCTGCGTGAAGAGCCGTTGGAAAACCCGCTCAACCGGTTTTCAAAACGCGCAATCGATCTTGTCATTTCCATTCCGATCATGATTTTCATTTTCCCGCCGCTCGCGTTGTTCGTCTGGATCGCACAACGATTACAATCTCCCGGTCCTCTCCTTCACACGCAGACGCGAGCCGGAATTCAAAATCGGCGTTTCGACATTTATAAATTCCGCACCATGAGGTCGGACCAGGAAGAATTGACACGACAGGCCCAGCAGGAAGACGAGCGCGTTTATCCCGCTGGAAAATTGTTGCGGAAACTAAGTCTCGATGAAATTCCGCAGTTCTGGAACGTGCTGCGCGGCGACATGAGCATCGTCGGCCCGCGGCCGCATCTCATAGAACACAATGAGCAATTCTCGCGACTGATGGGGAACTACCACGTGCGCAGCTTCGTCAAGCCTGGGATCACTGGCCTGGCGCAGGTGCGAGGTTTTCGCGGAGAAGCGCAAAATAATTCCGACGTAGAAAATCGCGTGGCCTGCGATCTCGAGTATTTGGAGAACTGGAATCTTTCTCTCGAGTGCGGAATCATCGCGCGCACCATCGCGCAACTTTTCGTCCCGCCGCCGACTGCGTATTAGATTCTTCTGTAGCGGCGGTCTATGACCGTCGCACTCTCCGCCCTTGATTCGATTCGAGCGACGGTCATAGACCGCCGCTACAGATTGGATCTGGCCCGCTTCTTCAGTTCGTACGTCTTCGCGACACAGAGGAACTCGTAAGTCGCGTGCAGCCGCGCAAAGTAATAACCCTCGCGCCCATCCAGAAATCCCTTTTGCCAAATGTAGATGTAAAGAAAACGAAGTAGCGGCCGAAACGGCAACCGATGCGACATCAGTTTCAGTTTCCGTCTCAGTCCCACCGGCATCTCCTCAAAGTGCCGGTCGTTCCCTTCAGAAATCGATCGGCGGCGACACGTGCTTCCCAGTTGGAATAACGGTTGTGCTTTTCGACGAAGACTTCCACGGACGGGAATGCGTAATGATCGAGCTCGCAGCGCAATCGACCAGTTGGCCCATTCACGACCACATGCTCATGAACTTCGTTGTCGCCGCTCTCGGTCGGCGAATCGGTCAGCTTTTCGTATCGGCCTAACGAGTGGCGGAACAGGCGCAAATTCCAATTCGGATAGTAGGCATGCTGCAGCCATCGCCCCATGAAATTGAAGCGCCGATTAATCCAATACCCGACGATCGAGCCGGCTTGTGCGATCGCGCTCGCAAATTCCTCTTCCGATCCTTCCGGCAACACCTCGTCGGCATCGAGAATGAAGACCCACTCATTACGAAACGGCACGTTCTCCAGCGCCCAGTTCTTCTTCTTTGGCCAGACGCCGTTGAACTCGAACTGCACGACTGTCGCGCCATGCTGCTGCGCGATTTCGATCGATCCGTCCGTGCTTTGCGAGTCGACGACGATGATTTCGTCCGCCCAATTCACGCAGCCAAGACACCGCGGAAGATTCCCGGCTTCGTTTTTGATCGGGATCAGCACCGAGACCGGCACTCGGGTGCTCATCGCGGACGCAAAACTTCACACGGATTGCCTGCGGCGATTACGTCGTCAGCCACATCTTTCGTCACGACGGAACAGGCGCCGATAACGCTGCGCGCGCCGATCGTGACGCCGGGTAAGACAAATGCGCGCGCGCCAACAAATGCATCATCGCCAATTTTGATCCTGGCGGTAACGAGCGGCATGCCAGGCTGCGAGAAATCGTGGCTGCCGGCGCTGAGATATGCCTCCTGCGCCACGGTCGCGCGCGCGCCGATTTCAATTTCGCCTAACGAGTAAGCATTCGCTCGATCGCCGAGGCATGCGCGGTCGTGCAAAATCAGATTTGACGGAATGGCAATACGCGCTCGTTGATGCACAAACGGCGTGCCGTCTATTCTCGCGCCAAAAGTTCGCAGCCAGAACAAGCGCCACGGATTGGCCGGCTTCGGCGTCCAGATGCAAAAAACGATCCAGCAGAATTCCCAGAGCAACATGAGAAAGCGATCGCCCGCCGCCCACGGTGAAGCGAATTGCGATTCCTGCGCGGGATTAACTGCTTCTAAAGGTTCAGACATACGAACCGGTCATCTTTCAATCGCGATTAGAAGTTATAAATCGGTCTCATTAAAGCGTTGTCATTCTGAGCGCAGCGAAGAACCCCACGAATTACCCCGGAGGTTGCTTGTGAGGTCCCTCGCTGCGCTCGGGATGACATGTTTTTGTTGCATTGGTGTGAGGACTCCTGGCCCTGAGCAAACTTGCGAAATCATCCAGATAACGCTTCGCCACCGGCTCGATTGCGAATTCAGCAGCTTTCGCGCGCGCGGCATCGCCGATTTGCAAAAGTTGTCGGCACCGAGCTGCAATACAGCTTCCAGCCGCTCCGCGAGCGTCTTTTGTGCATTTTCGCCGCGATGATCGAAAACAAAACCGTTTACGCCATCTTCAATGTAATCCCGGAAGCAGAGCAAATTGGAAACGAGCGGGGCGCAGCCATTCGCCATCGCTTCGAGCGGTGCGACCGGCAATGCTTCGCCGGTTTCTGCAACTGAGGGATAAACAAATAGCATCGCTGAGCGATACTCTGCCGTGAGATTTTTTTCATCAAAAATCGGGCCGGTCCATTCGACAGTTCGCGCCGCTGCTTCTGTGCGATTTCTTGCAGCCTTCGCAGGAAATCGTCTCCTCCGCCTCCGTGTTGGCTTTGATGCGAACCAACGATTTGGATTCTCCATTGGGTCTTCAATTCGTTAGGCAAGAAGTGAGAACGCCAGCAGGAACAACTCCAATCCCTTTTCGGGATGAATGCGGCCGACAAAAAGAATGCTCTTTGTACGCGCAACCTGCGAATTGGGTTCAAGACGAAAGGGCAGCGCGTTTGGAATTACACGAACCTTGTCTCGCAACTGTGGGGCTTCCGCGATGATTGCATCGGCGATGGCGCGCGAGACTGCAAGCAATCGCGCGACGTGGCCGTACCATCGCATCTGTCCTTTTGGCCCGCGCTGGACGTGCACGTAGACAAGCCCGCGACTGCGCGTTCGTACGAGAAGCGGAAGCCAGAATGTGTTGGTAACAAGAATATCTGCTGGCGGTAACACGCGACGAACTCGCCATGAATAAATCAGATCCAAAAACTTCAGCCAAATCATCGATCGCGGCTGAGAAAAACCGGGGACGCGAATGTGCTTCACACCTTCGATATTTCCTCGTTTGCGGCAGTGTTGAATGCGTTCGCGAGATCTGAACAACTTCGTGCCCGCGCCGTGCAAACTCCTGACCAAGAGCGAACCAGACTTTCTCCACGGCCCCGCCCATGATCGGCGGAACGGGGAAGAAGGCGCCGAGCACAATCGTGATTCTCATGATCCCGGTTCCTGCAAAACCCTAACGAGTGAAGCGGCGGCGCGATTGATCTCAAAGCGCGATTGAAAACAACGCCTCGCATTTTCGCGCATGGTTGCTCTCTCGGCTTCGTTTGTGTTTAGCCACCGTTCGATCAGGCGAAGCGTGCCTTGAAGATCATCGTTCTCGACGTAACCGGCGCGATCTGCATCGATCTCCCGCCAAATATTCACACGGTTTGAAATGAGAACGGGAACGCCGAAGGAGAGCGCTTCCGCAACCGACATTCCAAAATTCTCCTGATGCGACGGCAGAATAAAGGCATCGGCGGCAACGAATGCGTCACGCTTCATCTCGCCTTCCAACATCCCCGGAAAAATGATCCGGCGGCCGAGAGAAGCCGCTTTTATCCGCAGCTCTTTTTCCCAGCCGATCTGATCCGGTCCTGCAAGGACAAGCGCCAGGTCCGTCTTTGTCGCGCGCGCCAAGGCATCGATCAACAAGTCGCATCCTTTTTTCGGATGCAGTCGACCGAGAAAAAGAAGGAACGGCGTGTTTCGCAATTCGGGAAATTTTGCGAGGAATACATTTTCGAGAGCGGTATCTCGCGATGCAGGCGCTTCCACTCCCAGCGGCGAGATCGTTTCGCGCGCGCGATAGAGCCAGAAAGATTTGCGCGCTTCCTGGCGCTCTTCCTCCGAGGTAAAAATCACGGCGCGTGCGTCGCGCAAAACCCGATAGTCTGCCCACGGCCAATAAAGCCACTTCTTGAGATGCTTGAGTGGGAACGTTCGTTTGAACCATGGATCGAGCATGCCATGCGGAAAAACGTAGTAGGGAATTTCCGTTCCGGCATAACGACGCCAGGCAGCGAAGCTCAAATATTGCCAGATTCCATGAACGACGACGCGATCGTAACTACCACCGTTCTTTCGCAGCCACGGCAAAAGATTTTTTGAATAACGATAACTCGTTAGGCCAGCGGTCAGCGGATGAACCGGAATCTGGATCTTTTGCAGCCACGTCGCGTCGGGCTCATCGAGCGTAACGATTTCGACCGAATGACCCAACGTGACGAGCGCATGACTTAGTGTGACCACTGCGCGCGCGACGCCGCCAGTGCTCGGATCGAGCGTCTGTACCAGTTGCAGGATTTTCACGGGGCGCGTGCAATCTGGTCCGGGGAGCGCACGCGCCTCGCGTGCCGTCGATGGTGCCTCGCCATCGACATGCTCCATTGATTACGAAAAGAAGCGTTCATTCTTCTGGACTCCCCGCTAGACGTTCGGAAATTGCGGCGAGGGCGCCGCAATCGGCACGCGAGGCGCGTGCGCTCCCCGGAATATCTCGCTTTCTCACGCTAGACGACGAAGCCCTCGGTCCGTTTGAAATACGCGTAAGCGGAAGATAATTGTTCGATCGCGCGAGCAGGAACGCCGCCGTACAAATAATAGGAATCGGTAAATGCTTTGTTCAGCAACGACTTCGCACCCAGCACCGAATAGTCGGGCAAGACACTTCCGCCGAGCAAGACACTGTTGGTTCCGACAAAACAATAGGCGCCAATCTTTATCGGGGCCGATGTCTGTCGATTGCGTTCAAGGTCGATCGTATGGGTGAGAATCTGCGATCGAAAACCGGCGAAAGTGGAAAACTTCCCGATCGTTACCGAGTTTGTGCAATCGATCAAATGCCGATGGGTAATGGCGGAATGTTCGTCAACGATGAGTTGTGGTTGACGATCGGTTTCCTCCGCGAAATGCCGGGACGGACCAAGTGGAAAGCCGGTGATCCAGTTACCATTTCCGATCGAGGCGTGCGCTTTGAGATGAAGCAACGAGATGTTTTTGCAGAGAGTGAGATGCCCGATGGTCGAGCCTTCCTCCATAATCAATCGTCGGGGAAGAATCCAAGCCAACCCGATCCGGCAGGTAGGGTGAATCGTGTAACCGAATTGTTTTTCGAGAAAGCGCCGCCGCATTTCCCACGGAAGCAGCAGGCTGATGAACATAAGGAACGCTTTCATATCCGTGCCCCAAGCTCGCGATACAGTTCGGTATAGCGCGCGATCATTTTTTCCGCGGTGAATTTTTCTGCATTGCGCAAACTCTTCTCGCTCCAAAGTTCCCGCTCGGCGGGAATGCGAAGACGCAGAATCTCACTCGCGAATCCTGCTTCGTCATCAACGTCCCGGACCAGGGCCGCATCTCCTCCAACTTCGGGTAGTGGTTCGCGATTGCTGCAAATGACAGGACAACCGCATGCCTGCGCTTCAATGATCGGCCAACCAAAGCCTTCGAAGCGCGACGGATAAAGCAGTGCGACCGCCGAGCTGTAAAGCGCTTCCAATATCGCGCTGTCCGGATTGATGACTTCAACGACACGATCCAAAATGCCAAGATGTTCGCCTAACGAATGCAATTGATCGTTCATCGGATCACCGGCAAGAACAAGTCGTCCGTTCCAGTCATTTTTCGTCAGGGCAAAGCTTCGCAAAACGCCTTCCCGATTTTTCCGGCGCAAACCTGAGCCGACGTGAAGAACAAAAGGGCGATCAAGATCGAGAACACCATTCAGGCGTTCACGAACGACCTCCATCGGCTGTTTTCGATACGGATAATTGAGCCCGTTGGGAATGAGATGGAGTTGCGGCCGCCCATCATGGCGAACGATCAAACGTTCGGCGTCGCGCAAGGTGGCACGCGATACGCACGCGATCGCTGTTGCTCTTTTAAGACCATCGAGAATCCAGCGTTGAAGAAATCTTCCAGTGAAGGTCGCGGGACAATCCGTTTCCTCGCCAAGCGCGCCGCGCACTGCGAGCAAATCGTGACAAGTCACGAGCGACGGGACTGTTCCGAATTCTTTTTGTGTAAACCGCATTGGAGTGATCGCAGATGTGAACGATCTGCACGGGCCGCGACAATTTGCGACGAAGTGCGCGCGGAAAGAGGACGAATTTGTCGATATACGCCAGCCACTTCGAAACAAATGTGCCGGCGAATTTGATGTTGCCGAAGAAAGGTGTGGGCTGAATCAGTTCCGCTTCAATGCCGGCCGCGGTCAGGCCCTGCAGCATCATCGTCGCGAATCGCTGCATACTTTGCTGTTGATCGGCCGGATAATTACCGATCAGTAGAACCATTGGTCTTTGGTCTCCCGCCTTCCGATTGATGGAGGCGCGCAGCGTAGGGGGATCGGCCGCGAATCTTCGGCTTTGGTTCCGGAGGCGCAACGAGTTTTGCGGAAGCGAGAAGCGGCACTTCCCTGCCCACTTTCGTCGAAGCCAGACAGAGGCCGCCGAAGAAGACGGCGAAACCAAGGATGGTTGGCTGGCCGAACTGCCCGTTCAAAAGCGCGATGAAAATGGCGCTGAACAACATGATCGGAAGAGTCTCGCCCCAGCCCAGCGCGCGCAAACTGAGCCAGCCAAGCCGGAACGTCAGCGCGACGCGCCAGCCCAAAAAGGCCAGACCGAGGATCGGGCCGTTTTCCAAAAGAATGCGCGCCCATTCGCCTTCCGCGAGGAGAAAGCCGGCGGTGCCAGTGACAAGTTTCGCGCCCACATTGGTGCCAATGCCAAGACCGAAGCCCCAGATCGGCAACCGATCGAAAACGCGGAATCCTTCCACAAATCCCTGGTACGTTCGGTTGATCAGGCCGCTTGCGATCGAGCTGTCGGATGCGGCCGCTGCGTCGGTGAAGCGTTCGGATAAAATGCCGAGTCCTTCTTTGAAAATGGGCAAATGGCTGATACCCCAGCCGACGAGAACAGCGAGGAGTAAACTACGGCCGAATCTATTCACGGCTTCGGGTCGAAGGACAAGAATAACCAGCAGCGATAAAACGACCAGGCCGACGGACGCCACAGTCGATCTGCTTCCGGAAACCGCCACGCTCACAACGAGAGCCAGGCCGGAAGAAACCAGTAACCAGGTCCGGTAGGTTTGGCGCGAGATGATTCCATGAAGCAAAAATGCTGTGGAACAACTGAGATAATAAATGGCGCCGGAGACAAAAGAGAAAGTTCCAGGCGGCCGAATTTTTCCGCCGCCCGCCGTGATTTGTTCGCCTTCGCCCGAACCGACCGTACGGTTGATGAACGATTCTGGTGAGGCCCGAAATTGCACGCCCATCAAGAGCGCCATCGGAATGAGGGCGGCCAAAATCCACCAGCCCATTTCCTTCACGTCATCGGCATTATAAACGTTTGCGATGACGAAAATCAGCGGGAGATGCAAAAAGTTGCAGCGCACTCCGTAGCCGGTAACGAGCACGATGATCTTCGGGGAAAGATATGGCATCAGAACAAAGAGGCTGATGAGCCAGGAAAGAAATCCGATAACGGCGAGGGACGTAATCCAATGGCTGCGCGGGAAAACTCCGCCCCGCCAGGCACAGAGATAAATCGCAATCACGACCGGATCGCGCACGATCAGGAGCGGGTCAGAAAATCGCGGGACGATCCATTTCCGCAAAGCGCCCTCGAGCACCAGAAGGACGAGATACGTCCAGATGAGTCGCCGGACCCATACGACAGCTTTCTCCCTGCCGATATCGGGAGGAATGGGTGGCGCGGGCGCCGCTGGTCTTGGCCTAACCACTTCTTGCATCGCGTGATTGCTAAGAAACCACTTCCTGTGCCATTTCGGCAAGGGCGCGGCGATAAACTTCCCAGCGCTGCCGCTCTGCCTTTCGGCGCGCGGCGAGCTTCATTTCTCGGAGGCGTTCGCGTGATTCCAAAAGCATTTCCAATTTTTCCGCGATGGCCGATGGCGATCGGATCGGAACGATGAATCCATCGACACCGTCTTCGACCAGATCGGGCGCCGCCGTATGAGGAGTGGCGATCACAACAAGACCCTGCGCCATTGCTTCCAGAATGACGAGACCGAATCCTTCGAAAAGCGATGGCAACACGAGAACATCATGACGCTGCATTTCACGCAACACTTCCTGATGCGGCAATGTCGGAATCCAACGATATCGACTAACCGCCGCTTCAAGCGGCGCACAATGGGAGCTTGCTTTGCGCCCGAGCAACGTCAGTTCCAGTTTATCGTGCCCGATCGATTCCACCGCCTGCAAGAGATACGATAATCCTTTGCGCTGGCCTAACGAGCCGGCAAACAACACACGTAGCCGTCCGGAATGCGGAACGATTTCATCCTGCCTGACCGCAGGAGCGCCATAGGGAATCACGTTCACGGCGGCTGTGAGATTGGCGCCTTGTAATGTTTGTTTTGTAAAACTGCTGGCCACGACTACGCGATCGGCCAGCTTTAGTTCTTCTTCCTTGCGCGCCAGCTTTTCGTCGCTGTCGCGAATCCCAGTCAACGTGTCGGACCATTCCGGCTGGCGTTCCGCTTCCTCTCGATAAATCTGCTGCGCTGCTCGCGCAGTACCCGATGGGCAGGTCGTAGATGCGCCGAATGCCACGATCTCTGGCGGCCCGAAAAGTTTCCAGAGCACAGTCTTCATAGGCATAAACTGCGTTGCAGTTCTTCGCGTGACTTAGGCGAGATGCGACCTTGCGATCCAAATCCTGCATAACCGTATCAATGCCAAACATTCCAAAAAGAAGACGGCCCAGCTCGCGAACCGGCGCGGTGTGCACAAATGGACGAACATTTTGCGGAAACGAACGGCGCACTAATTGATCGCGCAAAGATTTTGGCAGGAGCCCGATTGATGACGGAATCTGGATTCCAGTTAAGACAGGTCCAGAATTCGCCTAACAAGTCGGCTTCCTGAAAAGCTCGCGCTGCCTGCCGGACATTTTCGTTACCGGTAGGATGAGACAACAGGATCATGGCGAGGGCTTTTCGATGAGCTGGAGATATTGGCGCGCAACTTCCCGCGCTCTAAAACGTTCGAGATGTTGTGGTGCGGTGCGACGAAAACTATCGGCGAGTTCTTCGTCTTGGAGAAGGCGCTTCAACGCATCCGCCAGCGATCGCTCGTTGCCATTTTCAAACGTAATCCCGCAGGGGCCGATTGCTTCCTTCAAGCCACCGCCTTCCGATCCAATCACCGCACAGCCGCAAGCGATTCCTTCGAGAGCGACAACTCCAAATGGTTCGGCCCAGCGAGAAGGAATCACCATGATGCGATGCTGGTTGAGCAGACGAACCAATTCTTCATCAGTCTTTTGGCCGGCAAAGGAGACTTGATCTTGCAGATTCAATTCGCGGGCTAAAGCGGAAAGGTTTGCCAACTCCGGCCCAGCTCCGACGATTGTGAGATCAGGTTTTAATTCATCGCGCCGCAGCTGGGCGAGCGCGCGCAGAAGAACATCGACGCCCTTGTCGGAAACGAGCCGTCCGACGAAAACGAGTGTCCTATCACGCGCAATCCCAGGATCGATTCGAAATAATTCATCGCGATACGGATTCGGAATGATGACTGACTTTCGACCAATGTCTCGCGCAAGGGCCTCACTGATTGCAACATTGGTCACGCGACCAAGGAGCATTCGCTTGAGTCGTCCATTCCAGCCGATTTTTCCGCGCTCGTTTCGAATCCAGGTTTGGTGCACGAGAATGGTGCGTTTCCTAAAAAGCAATGCCGGCAAGAGGCTGCGCAAGCTGATATTATTCTGGAAAAACACGTCGGACGACTGAAGCAGCCTTCTTAATTCCTTAAGACTGGGAGAGCGATTAATACGGTACCGGGTTTCGCCGAAAACGTCCCCCGGAGTTTCCGTGACCAGTTCTACCTCGTGTCCCGCGGCGATAAATTCTTCGGCCAGAATCTCTGAGACGGTTTCGATGCCACCGACGCTTGGACGAAAGGCATACGAAGAGAAAAGAATTCTCATCCGGCAAGATTCGGGCGGCCCCAGCGCCCGAGAAAATAATCGCGCACTGCGAGAAATCGTGCGCGCGCGGAAAAGGCGAAATCTTTGTTCGATGATCGGATCATCAGGCGAAGGGTGTTCAGCAAAATCAAGAGAGCCCGCAAAGATGCGCTGAGTTTGCCCCGATAATCACGAACCAATAAGAGCGAATTACGGGCGAAGAGATAACTGCGCAGCGGACTTTCGGTCGACGTTCCCGGATTGGTCACAACGGCACCCCAAACCATAACGACTTTCCATCCGCGTCGCCGCGCGCGCAGACCGAGCTCGTGCTCGTCGCCATAAGCGAAATAGCGTTCATCGAAAAATCCGATCTGTTGCAAGCACTCACGCCTGACAAGCATCAATGTGCCGTGTGGGACATCGACTGGCTGGGCAGTGCCTGCGCTCAACGCGCGGACATGTTCTGGAAATACGCCGCGCAAAGAGGAGAATCGGCCAACGAATTGATCATGATACTGCGGACATGCGATTCCAATTTGCGAATCAGCGTTCATGGAGTCGACCAGCAATCTTAGACAATCCGGTTCCGGGACAGCATCATGCGCGCTGATCAGACAAAAAGAGTTTCGCTCTTCCTGAAGCCAGCGATGCAGAACCACATTCAAGGCTCCGCCCCAACCCTTGTTTTCTTTCAGCCTAACGAGTGCAACTTCGGGACCCAGCTGTGGCTGCAATTTCTCGAATACTTCCGGATTCGAATCGTTATCAACCACGGTTATCTGTAAAGGTAATCCCTGCGCCTGAAACGCGCTTACGGTCGCGACACATTCCGCCGATTGGTTCCAATGAACGATAAACAAACTGATGCGCGCGTTTTCCTCACTCACGATTTTAGCTGAAGCAACGTGGCAATGCCTTTGGTGAGATGCTCGATGGAGGCATGTCGGCGATACCATTCACAGATGCGGGCAGAAGTTTCGGCGCGGTCTGCCCACGCCGGAAGATGCGTTCGATTGGACTCGACGAAGTAGGGACCCGGCATTTGATCGTCCTCTAACGCGATAGGTGAACCCGCGTGTGGGAAAACCGGGATCACGCCGTGCGCACAATAACAGGCGAACGATCCCGATTTGAGAATGGTGGCAGTCGGAACGTTGCGCTGCCGAAAGTAATCGATCCAAGCGAAGGAACAGGAAGAAAGGATTTCCGAGGCGGCTCCGGCTTCGATCTGGGGATGATAGTGAGAGGTAATTCCGCGGATTTCCGGTCATGACCGATTGCGGGGTTCTTCGCTTCCTCCGAGGATAAACAATTCACGCGGAGAAAAGGCTTCCGGGATGACAGAAAAACTATGTCGAAATGTTTCCAGCGAGCGGTGCAATAAATGGGTTCCGCCAAACATGACCCAACGATGTGGATCGCGCCTAACGAATTGATCGATCGAAAAAGTTGGTTCGCCCAGGGCGGAAACAACTGGATGAATCGAGATACCGGACTGCGGCGCAAGTCGGCACAAAAGATCGCGCATCGTTTCACTCGAGACGACGCACGCATCCGATAATCGCGCCACGGTACGCGTGATCGATTTCTGCATGCGTTGCAACCAAAATGCACTCCGCCACGGCGGCGCCGACGCGTAAAGTTCATGAAAGATTGTGACCAACCGTCCACCGCATGCCTGTCGCAAACGTCGCAAAAGCGAGGGCAATCGCACCGGCAGACCGCGCTTTTGATAGCCGTAGTTAACGTAGTGCAAAATGATGTCGCGACAGTTTGCGCGTCCGAGCTCGATCGGACGCGAGCGGCGCCACGACATCAAAACTTTCCACTCTCGTAACGGAGCTAATCGCTGCCGCGGCAAAAATCGTTTCCTGCCCGTAATCGGACCTCAGTCGCTCAGCCAACTTTAACGCGTAGTCGCCCACTCCTTCGTGCGACCCCGGGGCGTGCGGCACGATCTGGAGAATGCGGTCAGGAGTCTTCAAAGCTTAACGGCGGCAGGTTGTTTCCAAGCCTGAGCTCGCGTTCATCTAAGATCGGACGGAGAGCGGTTCGAGAGGGAGTTTAGTGGTAGAGTGCAAAGCCGGAAGGATGCGCTCCCAAAATTTGGAGTGTTGATCGGAGCGGAGAAAAGCCGCGCGCGCCAATTTCGCTGCATTTTGTGTGAACTCAGCGGCGGCGTTCCCCTTTAACAAATTTGAAAGCACGTCTGCGATCTCACTGGGTTGAAGCGAAGCAGCAAGCGCCGCGGCATGGTGTTTCTTCAGCAAATTATAAGCCGCCGTTCCGGTTGGTCCGTGATACAAGATCGGAAGACCGCTGCCGAGATACGTCACCATCTTGGTGGAGAGGCTGTATTGGGCGAAGGGTTTGTCGGTTTCGCCAAAATGGAGCGGCAGATATAAACAATCGGCCGCGGCCATATCCGCCTGCACGTCGCTTTCTGAGCCAAAGGGAAGAATCCGTAACAACGAAGTCTGGCGAAGCACAGACGGGCGAATGTAGTCACAGCGCAGCGTGATCGAGCAATTCTTTGTTAGGCCAGGCGGCAACAAGCCAATTGCTTTGATCAAGGCTTCGAGATTTTTTTCGTAGCCGATGTGAAAGAGCCCCATGAAATAAATTCGCAAGCCTTCGATGGGACCGGGCGGCTTTGCGCTCAGATTGTCCAAGCCGTCAGTCACGACGGCGAATTCCTGTTGCCCATATCGCTTCGTATATTCGTCGCCGAGTTCGCGCGAAATAACAAAACGCGCCGACGCACCTTGCCATGCTTCCATCATGCATCTGGCCGGGACCCGTCCCGCGCTCGTGTAGGCCACATCGTCATGGACCTGAAGGAAGAATGGGATGCGCAATTTTTTCGCCAGGAGAAATGCGGAATGAAAATCGAGTCCGCCGTGCGCGACCGAGTGAATCCCACGGGCGCGAGCGTTTGTCACAACTTTTTCCAACCGCCGCGCAAACCTGCGATGAAACAGCGGAGTGATAGAGTGTGCGATTGCATTGAATCGAGTGCGTTCGATGCGTCCGAAATTAGGTCGCAGCGGAACCTTTAGCTCCAAATCGTGGCACTGACCCGGCGGAGCGGTACACACGGCGAGTGTGGGAACGGGAGCGTCCTTCAGCAGCGAGCGAAGAATCCTGGGGCCGCCTCCGGCGGAGGTGAGAGAAAATGGCTGCGTGAAAACGACCAAATCGGATAACCGATCGAACATCTGCCGATATTTTCGAATCGTTTCCTCCGCGATTTCGTTCCAACGATATCTGCCCGACAACGCAACACATTGCGCCGATAACTCCGCATAATGTTGCGGGGAAGACTGAAGAATCTGTATTGCTCGGTCCGCAAGCGCGCCGATGTCGCCTTCGGGCGTGAGGAATGTGTCGCGGTGGGATGCAAAAATCTGGCGCGGACCGGGAACGTCATACGCGATCGTAGGAATTCCGGCCGCCAGTTGCTCGAGCACGGCAAGTCCGAAGCCTTCGACGTAACTGGGAAACAAACCAACCGTGCAATCACTCAAGAGCTGCGGAAGTTCGGAGGGATCAAAGGTCGGGATGCATTGCACCCGGTTTGAGTCACGCAAACCAAGTTCGGAAAAAACAATCTTCTCGCTGAACATTGTCCCGAGAAAGACGAAATGCGTATCGGGGACTTTCTCCCAAATTCTGCGCATGATTTCCGGCCAGTCGCGCGACCCTTTTCGCAGACTCCACATGCCGATGAAGCAAATCTTCTTTTTCGCGAGCCGCGCTTCGGCAGGTTGCGCGTTTTGCGCGAACGCGGCGCGATGCTGATCGTTCAAGCCATAAGGCTCAATGATGGCGGGCCGGGGAAGGCGAAGATCTTTTTCCAGTTCCTCCAATTCATTTTCGTTAGGCAAATTGAGCAGATCGCAGCGACGAATCGCCTCATCGGCATTCTTTCGCAGCCGACGTGCGCGCAAGTTGTGAAACAAACTCCCGAATGGCCGCCCCTTCGGTTGATTGGGCCAACGTTCGCGCGATATCGAATCGAAGCGCGCATAGAGCCGGGGCAGCCCGATCGATCGTGCAACGATGAGTCCTTCGAACCCGAGGGATTGCTTCGGAAAGGGCAACGTACCGATAAGGCAATCGATTACGTCGAAGCGGTTGGCGTTTTGCCGAACGAAATTTGCGGCGCGTGAGGGAAATTTTATCTGGCGCAGAGCGGACAAGACCCGTGAGGATGTCGGTTTGGGAAATGCGTCGGTGAGACAGAATTTTTCCACGAGTATGACCGGCTTTGCGCCATTCGTCGCTTAGTTCGATCAAGACGCGCGCGGCGCCGAGGCGTGGATCCCATGGAAGATTGACGATCGCGAGGATGCGCAACGGTTTACTCGGCGAATCCGGATTCATTGGCGCCACAATGTGGTCCAAAATTTGTGTCGCACCGGATTCACGTAATGTCGAAGCGCGAGCCGGTCGCCAGCGTAACGGTCCGGATAGATTGTCTGATCGTCCAATTGCAAAACATACTTCGTTCGATCCAGTGGCGAAGCGCCGTTCGCGTGCATGGTCAGGTGCGTCATCGTTTGGTTGGTAAAAAAATTGGGCGCACCGTTGAGCTGTGTAAACCGGCGTATGCCTAACGACCAATCGAGTTTTTTCAACAAAAGAATGACGCCGGTATTGACCGGTTGCTCACGTTCGCCGGCAAGCGTAGCAGGCGCGGGTCCCCCGAGAATTGGCAATCGGCCAGATAAAAGGCAGTGACGCTGCGAGCGTTCGCCAGGGTTGCGAGATCGCCGGCCTGGCGAAAAAAGAGGACATCCGAGTCGACGTAGAGCGCGGGTCCGTCTCGCGGTAGCGACATGATGAGAGTGAGCTGTTTTCCAGTCGGGTGCCTTCTTAAATAAGAAGAAAGGTCGGACGGAAGATTTGGCGGCACTTCCGGCAGGGGCGCCACCGACACGCAGGGATCGACGCGCTTCAGCATCGCAATATCCGTCGAGGAATAACTTCCGTCGGATACGACGGTAAATTGTTTCGGTCTTCCAGCATATTTTAGGAAAGAACGAATCGACGCGATTTGCTCAGGGAGGCCGGCGTGCCCGGAATAGGAAAAGACATCGAAAGGGATGGATGATGCACGCGGAGGGATCGTTCGCGCCACGATCTGTGGCAGGAAAGCCCGATAAAGTCGCCGGACGAGGCTGCCTTCGAATCGCGCAAGATGATATCCAAAATTCGGCATTGTTCGTCAGGCCACGACCGCATGCGGTCTACGAAAACCGCGAAAACTCAGAACGAGATTGAGAAGAAGATTCGGAATGGCCGAAAAAAGATTGAAGAACAGGACACCGCTGACACTTGAAAAATCGGTGACGGGAATGAGCGCAATCTGCGTGGCAAGGGTGAGAGGAATGTAAAGCCACGATCCGGTAATCCACGCTTTCGAAGCGTTGAGCGCCCAGATAGTCCCGGTAAGCGCGCTCAAGACTGATGCACTCACCATCAATAGAAGTTCTCGCTGGAGGTGGGCGTATTTGTGTCCGAGAACGAGAAGAAATTGATTTGGGAAAAACGCCGCGCCACAAATGACGAGCAAGCTGAAGCAACCAACTCCGCTGATAATGGCGACGTATTGCCAGCGAAGTTTTCTCGCGTCCTGACAGCGAGCAAAGGCTGGAACGAAAATGTTGGTGAGAAGATTGTTGATCACGATAAAAATCATGGCGAGACGGCCGAGCGCGCCGACTTCCGCGACCGAACTGGCGCGGCGAGCAAAGAAACTGATGAGGAAAACGGTGATTTGCCCCTGAAAGCAGAAGAAGATCGCGTTCGCAGCCTGGTTGCGAATGAAACCAATCATGGCGCGCCGATCCTCGGGATTCTCCGGCGCGGACATATCAATCACGCCGGCGGCGTAACGGCGGAGCATGAGATATTGAATGAAAATCGCGAACGAGCTGATGGCGATGGCGACGGCCGTGTTAAGGAAAACAAACATGAGCAGGATTAAAAGCAGGAGCCGAACAGTCGCGCCGGTAAGATCGATGATTTGAATTTTGCCGACATCGGAACGCAATCGCGGAACAACGCTGAGCACGCCGACGGCGAATTGAACGAGCAAACCGACAAGCAAAATTGCGATCAGCATCGCCGTATAGCGGAGCGGAGCGCCGTTCTTGATCAGCATGAAATACAAAATCGGCGCGACGACGAGAATGGCGATAGCGCCGAGTTTTCGGCGCATCATTAGAGCAGTATTGATCAGTTCGCCGAAGCGATGTTGATCGTGCCAGACGCGCCCACCGATGGAAACCAAACCGATGCTGATGCCGATGTCTGCGAGCAGGTTAATGGTTCCCTGCATCGAATTAGTGATGGTGAAATAAGCGTACTCACGTTGATCGAGATAACGCACCAGAAGAATGCCCGCGGCAAAACCGATCAGCTGCACGGCGCTCTGAACGAGGACGAAGTTGCCGACCACCCGCGCGCGGTGAAGAGCGCGACGAATCGTGGGCGATGAAGCCTCGTTTAAGACCGGCGTCGCAGTTGGACCGAAAAAACTCATCGCGCAATCAATGGCGAATGATCATGCAGCATGGACAAGCTGCAAGAGTGCCAGATGACTTGCCCGTTAAAAGAAGTGCGACGGTCGCAGACCGCCGCTACAGAAGAGGACCTTGGGAAGATTGGAGGCGATTTTCCTCGCGAACCGGAGCCAGGGTCTCGTGATCGGGATCAACACTCGGCGTGTTGTAGTATTCCGAGTATTGATAGTAGTAGTACTCCGGCAGCGAAGTGTCGACGAAGTTCAAAATCACGCCGGGCACATTCACCTGCCGATTGTAGAGAAGTTCGAGCGATTTCCTCGTCAGGCGGGCCGACGTGTAGGACAAACGAACGACGAAAAGTGTGGCATCGATTTTCGGCGCGAGGCTCGTCGTATCGTCGGCAGCCAGAACCGGTGAGCTATCGATGATGATGTAATCGTATTGATGATAAAGCTCCTTTAACAGGATGTCGGTTGAATCGCGCAGGAGATGTTCGCTCGGCTGCGAGAGTGTTTTGCCGCGCGGGAGAACGAAGAGATTTGGATACGAAGTCGGAACCACTACTTCGCGCCACGTGACTTCCTGTTTTAAGACTTCCGCAAAACCGACCTTGGTGGAGAGGTCGAAGGCCTCGCGGATCGCGCCGCGTCGCAGATCGCCATCAATCAGAAGAGTCTTGGCGCCGGAAAGTGCCATGGTGATGGCGAGATTGGCCGAGATAGTGGACTTGCCTTCGTTCGGCACAGCACTCGTGATGAGCAGCGTTTTGGGACGTGGGCCTTCGCAGGGCATGAAGAAGAGAGACGAACGAATATTGCGATAGGACTCCGCGAAAACATGACGAGCATCATCCGGCTGCAGCAGAGTGACTTTGCCTTTCGTCTTGTCCTTCGGAATTTGACCAAGAACACTCTCGGAGAAGAGGTGCTGGAATTCGGTAAAGGAAGACATTCGATCGTCGATGCGATCCAGCAGCAACAAAACAGCGATGCCGGCAAGCGCGCCCAGACCGAACCCAATGAGCAGGCCTTTGAACAAACCGGGACGGACGGAGATGGGGGCAGTGGCCGCTTCCATGATGGAAACCTGATCACTGCCATCCACCACCTGCGATACATCGACTTCCTTTAGATTGTTCGTTAGGCGATCATAGAGTGTTTTCAGCCGATCGACCTTTCCTTTGATGCGATTGAAAATCGCAAGGCGCTGACTGAGATCGAGTGCCTTTGCTTCCCACTCTTTGATATTCGCCTGAAGATTTTCCATCTGCTTGGCGATGGATTCCTGGCGTGTCTTTAGTTTCTCGACCGTGTCGGCGCGGAAAAGTTTAATGAGATCCTCCTGCTTTGCGATCTCGTCGTTCAGTTTGATGATTTTCGGGTGCTTCGGGCGCAGATCGCGCGAAAGTGTGTCGCGCTCGGCCTTCAACAATTGCACGGCCTGTTTGGCTTTGAGATAATCATCTCCCGGGCCGACCCCCGCAAACGGTAGCGAGCTGTCGTTCGCCGCATGGGCGCCGGGCGAAGTCTGTGGCGTCGCCACCTGAGCGCGATCAAGATTTTGATCGAGATCGAGGAGCTTGAGCAATTCCGATTCGGTCTTCAACTGCGCGTATTGCTGATTTAGCCTAACGAGATAAGAGGCCGCGCTGTTTCCCTCTTCCTGCAAGAATCCGATATTATTTTCCTTTTGGAACTCGAGCATCTCGTCCTCGCCATTACGCAGATCCTTTTCCGTCTGGACAAGCTGCTCCGTGATCGCGGTGGTGACGTTATGGCCCTGGTCCTCGCGCATTCCTTTTTTGAAATCGAGATACTTCTGCATCACCGCATTTAAATAGGCCTGCGTGTAATCGGGTGTGCGGCCGATTGCGGAAAGTTCGAAAATCGAAGTGCGCGGTCTTTGCACAACGTTGATATCGACTGCCACCGGCTGCATTTCGGGATGCGTCGAGCGGACGAGCGATTCGGCAGTGCGGCGAACCTCGGAACTCTGCATGAGTTGAATTTGTGTACCGTAAAAGTTTTGGCTGTCTTCGCTGTAGACCGCGTTCTGACCGATGTTCAATTTCCCCGCCAGCATCATTTTGGAGGTCGAGAGAAACGAGGGCGGCGTTTGATAGATCAACCACGCCTGGACGAAAAGTCCGATGCAAACCGTCAGAACCAAAATCCACCAGCGGCGCACAAGCAACGCCTTATAGCGGTGCATGCGCGTGATGAGCGCAGTTGACCACGAACCCTGCACGGGCCTGTCGATTTGAGGAAGAGCAGAGGGCATGGCTACATGTTGATCAAACGCTGCGGTACGTAGATCTGATCGTCAGGCTGGACGACGACATCCTCATCGCTATGTCCCTGCTCGATGATCCGCTTCAGGTCAACGGTCACATCCTGCCCGTTTTTGTGCGTTAATTTCACTTTGCGTTTGTCAGCAAAATCGCCAAAGCCGCCGGCGCGGATAATCGCCTTGCTCACGGTGTAGGTTTCATCCGGCGGAATGTCCTGCGGTCCCTGACCTTTGACCGCTCCGTAAACGTAAACGCGACCCCGTGACTTTTCACTGATGCGATCGACCGCCAGAATCACGGTCGCGTGATAATAGTATTCTTTCTCGAGCGCGGCCTTGATGGTATAAGCGAGGTCCTTGCACGTCCGCCCCTGCGCGGGCACGAGCCCGATGTACGGAACTTCCAGTTCGCCGTTGTCGTTGACGCGGAGAAGCTGCGATTCGTTGTCGCGATCTTCGACGACGCGGAAGCTGACGTAATCGTTAGAACCGAGTCGCTTCCTGTCGTCCAGCACGCTCATGGAATTGGTTCGCATGACCGTGGTGCTCGATGCTGGCGGCTGATCCGCCGGAACCGCTCTCGGAATGGAAGGAGGTGGACTGTTGTCCTGCTGCGCGAAAATCCGCGACGGCGCCCCAAGGGAAATGGCGGCGAGCAAGCTGCACGCGCAAATCTTCAGGAAGTTGCAAGCTCGCTCCTTTTTAAAAACTGTAAGTTCCATCCAAGGAGACACGATTCTGATCGTAACTGCGCAGCGGCTGATCGGAATCCTTCGTCGTGTATTGATACCGAGCGCCCAGGGTGACGTGCTGCGTCAGCTGGTAGCCGATGGTTAACGCGCCGCCAATGCGCTGCGCGTGTTCGGAGAAAATCCCGCCGGAATCATCGGCGTCCTCATAAAAGAATTCGGTCGAGAGCAAAGTATTACGGATGATGTTCCAGCTTGCTGTGTACCGCACATAATTAAGCATGATGTAATTCGAATTGAGGCCGAGCTGGGTCTCGTGACCCGCCGCAATCGAGTGCGTGAGCACGGAGTTGACACGATGTGAGATCAGGATGTTGGCGTAGAAATCATTAAGATCGTTGTTGTCCATCACACCGCCGCCGCTATCGAACCAGATTCCCTGATATCCCCCGGCAACGCGTACTTTCAGATAATTGGTCACCTGCGTTTCAAGGAAAACACCGGCGCTGAACGTGGTTGAATTATTCAGAAAATTCTGATCGTAATAAGTGAAAACGGCGTTGGACTCCAGTCCGATACCAGTTGTGTTGGTCGCGGTGAAATAGATGCTGCCGCTCAGTTCCTCAGAGTTATGGTTTAGGTAATCGAAAGCGGAAGTGGTCGAGACGTAATTGTAATGGTCATATCCAAACGTCGCGACAGCCTTGTTCAAATCCCACAGAACAGAAACGCCGGCGGTATTTTGAAACCGGCCGTAATCGACCACGTTGCTGAGCGCGATTTCCGAAACCGGATCTTGTTCCAACGAGATGCGGTCATGGAAATTGATCCGAAAATCACCAACGAAAACATCGAACCCGATGGCAGAGCCGGGTGCGATGAGCACCCCGTTTGTGTCGTTACTCGGATGATCGAGGTAGAAAGAATAACCAAGACCGATATCGAGCTTCAGCGTGTTGAGCTGTGTGATCGGCCAGATGGCGTTGATGTTCATCTGCGGTCGAATGATGAAATCATCCTGCTTGTTCACTTCGGCGAGGTTGATGTTGTCGTTATATTCAACACCGAAAGTTGCGCTGAAACGGAACCGGATCGGACCTGCGAGAAGATTGTAGGGAATTTTTTCGATCGATTGCCGCCGCGCTTCTGCGGAGGCTTCACCCGCGAGAGATGGCCGCACGGCGTCCTGCGCGCGCAAAAGCGGACAGGCAAAAAGCAAAGACAGTAGGAAAAAAGCGATCCGCCTGGCCAAGTGAAATCGCGAGGTTGGAGTACTGCTCATAAGGGACAGACGATCAGGTAAAGGTTAGCAGGTGTAGTACCAAGCGTAGAATCGCGGAGGAACGCTGTTTTGGCTTCACGCCTAACAACGCTCTAACGCGATTCTGCACCGGCTTTTGGAAAAAGTTGTGGTATTTCGAAATTGTTCTGGTTCTTAGTCCATTCCCTTGTACTAACACGGGACATTTTCAGCAAGGGAAATTACTTTCGCAATAATTTCTTGCGCTGGTCCAATCTAAGCTCCTGTCAGTGTCTGACATGAATGCGATCTTCTTCAAGTATGGGCGTGGCCGCATCATCATTGCCTCGGCCGCACTGGTCCTGCTCCTTCTAAATTTGCAAAAAGCCTGCGGCCAAAGCGCGGCTTCGCTCACACTCGCAGATAAACCATTGCATTATTCGCTGCCCGAGGGCGACTCGACACTGATCATCCAGGTCCCAAAGGCGTCGCTGCTCGACAATTTCACTTTCATAAATGAAGAAACCGTTCGCGGTGCGCTCAAAATCGCCGTGGCCAAGTCTTGTCTCGCAGCGAACGACCCGAAGTGGAACGCGGTGAGCGGGGATATCGCCTTCGCTCACAAGCGACACTTCAATCTATCGATGGTCGGAGTGGACGCGCAATTTGTGAAGCTTTCGTTCCGCGTGACGAAAGAAGACCGCATCGCAGAGCTGGGACACTAGTTCCGCGGCGCGTTGAGTGACGGGCGTCGCAAATGAATTAAGTTGCGGCGATGCAGGCCGCGAAAACTCTTTCCGTTCTCGCCTATCTGTTTCTCGTGGCGGCTCTCGTATATCTCTGGAGCGCGCACAGCTTATTTGCGAATTCTTCTCCAGGGATTGCCGTGCAGATTTTCGCGGCCCTTCTGATGATTTGGGCGCGCGTTACGTTTGGTCGCCGGAGCTTTCATCTCGCCGCGAATCCGACTGCGGGAGAACTTGTCACAGACGGACCGTATCGGTTTGTGCGACATCCCATCTACAGTTCGATTCTCCTCTTCATCCTTGCCTCGGTCGTCTCACATCGATCATTACGAACTCTCGCGGTTGGTTTGCTCGTGTTCGGCGCTTTGCTTGTTCGCGTGTTAAGCGAAGAGAAATTCCTCCGCAAAAAGTATCCCGAATATTCCAAATACGCCGCGAAGACGGCGCGATTGATCCCGTTTGTCTTGTAAGAGCGAGACGGCTTGGAGCGCGCGCGCTTTCCCTTGCGACGAAGCTCGCGCTAATGAATGGCGCTTTCTGATTCCTGAGAAATTTTTCCAGCGAAGAGCGATCTGGCGCGCACAAAATTCGCCCGAAACCGAGGGGCATGGAACTAGCTTTTTGTTTCTCGGCTACGCGCCACATGAACACATGCGATTGGCAACGGAACTCAAGGGAACAGCTAAGCCGGCCGCAACGAGCTGCAGCGCGAAGTCGAAAACAAATTCAGGAAAGGCTTCACATCATGAAAATTCTCAGCCTTCAACTGCGATTACATCGCGGCAAAGCATTCAACATCTTGCGCTGGCCGCGCGGGCTACGAATGATGCAGTTCGGGTTTGGGATGTAAAAACGGGCGCGCTTTCCTGGCCGCAGGGCCTGGGAAATTTGCTCGGCTACGCATCCGCCAACGCCGGACATCGCATCAGTTTTTGGGAAGAAAAAATTCATCCGGAAGATCACGCGCGCACGACCACCGGCATTGCCGAAGCGTTGCGCACTCCGACTGAGCACTGGTCGGGCGAATATCGATTCCGTCATGCGGACGGAACATACGTGCATCTTCTTGAGCGGGCGTTCATCGTCCGCGATTCTGTGGGAGCGGCGCAACAATTCGTCGGCTCGCTCATGGACATTACCGCGCGCAAACAATTGCAGGATCAACTTCTGCGTTCGCAAAAGATGGATGCCTTCGGCCAGCTCGCCGGCGGTGTGGCGCATGATTTCAACAATTTTCTGACTACGATTCTCGGCTACAGCGATCTGGCGCTCGATTCGCTCGGAGCGAAAAGCAAAGCCGGGCGCCATATCAAAGAAATCCACGAGGCCGCGGAGCGCGCATCGACTCTTACCAGTCAGCTTCTCGCCTTTAGTCGCAAACATCCGCTCGAACCGCGCATCGTCGAAGTGAACTCCGTAATTTCCGACATGGAGCGTTCGTTGCTCCGATTGCTGGGCAAGAATGTTTCGGTCCGCTGCCGCTTACATCGCGACAAGGCCGGCGCGCACATCCGCGTTGATCCCGGCCAGCTCACGCAAGTAATTCTGAATCTCGCGGTCAATGCGCGCGATGCGATGCATGGAGATGGACAACTGATCCTGGAAACTTCCAGCGTGACGATTTTGCCGAACAGTGAAAATGAAATCGCTCTGCAGGAACTCAAACCCGGCGATTACGTCCTCGTGAGCGTGAAGGATAACGGTGCCGGCATGGATGAAGAAACCAAGGCGCATCTCTTCGAGCCATTTTTTAGCACGAAAGATCACGGTTCCGGTTTGGGGCTTGCCACGAGCTATGGAATCATCAGGCAAAGCGGCGGCTCGATTCTAATCGAGAGCGAGCTGAACAAGGGAACGACCGTCAAAGATTTTTCTCCCGAAAGTCGCCGCGCCGGAACGCAGCTATCGAAAGCGAAATGGCAAAATGCCAACGGGCACGGAGACGATTCTCGTTCTCGAAGACGATGTCAGCGTGCGCCAGATGTCGGTGCGTGTTCTGCGCAGTCTGGGATACGAAGTTATCGAAGCAGCCAGTGGAGATGACGCGCAAAGATTCATCGCGCAGCGTGGCGCTGGCACAATTGATCTTCTCCTCACCGATATGGTGATGCCGCAAATGAGCGGGCGACATTTCGCCGACTGGTTGCGCATCACAAGTCCGGAGACGCGCGTAATTTTTGCCTCAGGTTACCTCGAAGAATCGCTCGGTCCGTCGGGGAAAACCGATCCCGAAATGTTTTTCCTGGCCAAGCCGTTCAATTCCGAACAGCTCGCGGAAAAGATCCGGGAAGCACTCGACCAGCCTCCACTCGTTAGGCTGTAGTTGTTGTAGCTGCCGCCGTCACCGGCAGCAGGCAGAAAGTTGCCGCTCTCAAGCGCCGGGTATATTCAGACCGCGTGATCACCTTTCCGGACATCGAACAGGCGCGCGATCGCATCAAAGGCGCCGTCTACCATTCACCCTGTCCTCCATCGATTCCTCTCAGCGAAGTCACCGGCATGGAAATTTTTTGCAAGCTCGACAACTTGCAGCGCACCGGAAGTTTCAAGGAACGCGGTGCGCGCAACGCCCTGGCGCAACTTCCGGCAGACCAGCAAGAGCGCGGCGTCATCGCCGCTTCCGCCGGTAATCATGCGCAGGCTCTCGCCTACCAGGGAAAACTGCTCGGTATTCCCGCTACCGTCGTCATGCCGAAATTCGCTCCGCTCATCAAGGTGAGCAATTGCCAGAAATTTGGCGCGAACGTTGTCTTGTACGGAAAGGATTTCGGCGAAGCCAAGGCGCGCGCACACGAGATTGGAAGAGAAAAGGGGCTCGCCTACATCGACGGGTATGATGATCCCGCAATCATTGCCGGGCAGGGAACGATGGGCATCGAGATCATGGAACAAGTGCCCGATGTCGATGCCGTCATTGTTCCCGTTGGCGGCGGTGGATTGCTCGCCGGAGTCGCGCTCGCTGTCAAAAGTTTGCGACCGCAGACAAAAGTGATTGCAGTGGAAGCGGAGCACGTCGCGAGTTTTTCTGCGGCGTTGCGTGCCGGAAAACCGACGCCGATCGAAATGAAACCGACGCTGGCGGATGGTCTCGCCATTCCGCAAGTAGGAGCAAACGCATTCGAGATCGCACATTCGCGCGTTGATAAAACGGTGACCGTTACTGAAGAACAAATAGCACTCGCGATTTTGCGCATCGTCGAATCGGAAAAGGGTGTTGTGGAAGGCGCCGCTGCTACTCCACTCGCCGCGTGTCTTTCCGGACAACTTTCGGAGCTTGCCGGCAAGCGGGTCGTCCTCCTTCTGTGCGGCGGAAATATCGATCCGAACGTGCTCAGTCGCGTCATCGAAAGTGGTCTCGTGGCGGATGGGCGCCTCAGTCGTTTCACCGCCATCATCAGCGATCGCCCCGGCGGTCTGGCGGACCTCACCGCGCAAATTGCATCGACCGGCGCGAGCGTAAAACAAGTGGTGCATGACCGCGCCTTTGCCGGTTCGGACGTTTCCGCCGTGCATGTTCTTTGCACGGTCGAAACGCGAGACAAACAGCATCTCGACGATCTTCGCAATCGCTTGAAGGAACGCGGCGTCCAAACTTTCGACTCCAACTAGGGGCGGTTCACCGAACCGCCGCGCGGGCGAGTAAGTCAATCGCCCCTACCTCTGCTTGCGCTGCATTTCGCGTTTCGTAATCTCTCGCATGCAATCCGCGGAAACGAATTTTCAAGAGCGAAGACGGGGACGATTCATTTGCGCGGAGACACATCGGCCCCGATGAGGCGGACATCGCGGCAATGCTCCGCGAAGTCGGTTACGAGAACATCGATGAACTCATCGACGCGAGCGTTCCGAAAAACATTCGGCTTGATCGCTCACTCAACTTGCCCGCAGCGAAATCGGAGCACGCAGCGCTCGCCGAACTGCGTGCAATCTCGAAGAAAAACAAGGTCGCCCGTTCTTTCATCGGCGCCGGCTATTCCGATTGCATCACGCCGCCCGTGATTCAGCGGAACATTCTCGAGAACCCTGGTTGGTATACCGCCTACACGCCGTATCAAGCCGAGCTTGCCCAAGGTCGGCTCGAAGCTCTGCTGAATTTTCAAACGATGATCACGGATCTGACCGCGATGGAAATCGCGAACGCTTCGTTACTCGACGAAGCTACCGCCGCCGCCGAAGCGATGGCGCTTTGTCATGCTGCGGTGTCGGGTCGGAAGAAGTTTTTCGTCGCGAACAACTGTCATCCGCAAACGATCGCGGTTGTGCAGACGCGTGCAAAACCACTCGGGATCGAAGTCGTCATCGGCGACTTCGCCAGGTTTAAGTTCAAGGATTCCGTCTTCGGCGCGCTTGTGCAATATCCAGCGACGGATGGCGCGATTTTCGATTACAGTGAACTCGTTAGGCGAGCGCACGAAGCGGGCGCGCTCGTCGTTGTTGCTGCTGATATTCTTGCGCTCACCCTCCTGAAACCACCGGGCGAATTCGGCGCCGATGTTGTCGTCGGCAACACGCAACGCTTCGGTGTTCCGCTCGGATTTGGCGGCCCACACGCCGCGTATTTCGCCACGCGCGACCAATACAAACGCCACATGGCCGGGCGACTCGTTGGCGTTTCTCACGATGCCGATGGCAGGCCCGGTTATCGACTGGCATTGCAAACCCGCGAGCAACACATCCGTCGTGATAAAGCCACGAGTAATATCTGCACTGCGCAGGTTCTGCTCGCGGTTATTGCTTCGATGTACGCCGTTTATCACGGGCCGCGCGGTTTGCGCGCAATCGCGGAGCGCGTCCATCGCCTGACAAGTCGACTTGCGGATTCGCTGCGAAATGCTGGTCTTAAGATCGAGCACGAAAATTTCTTCGACACGCTGCATGTCGATCTTGGAGACAAAGCGAGCGGGCCAATTCTGAAAAGGGCGGCGAAAGCTGGGATGAATCTTCGCAAGCTTGGCCGACGAGCGGTGGGCATTTCTCTCGATGAAACGACAACCAAGGATGACCTGCAGAAACTCTGCGAGCTTTTAGGCGCGCAACTGGCCGACGCGCCCAATCGACAATCGGCGATCGCCAACCGGCAATCAGAATTCCTGACGCATCCCGTTTTCAACACGCATCACACGGAAACGGAAATGCTGCGTTATCTGAAGAAGCTCGAGTCGCGCGATCTTTCGCTCACGACTTCGATGATTCCGCTCGGCTCGTGCACGATGAAGCTGAATGCGACTGCGGAGATGTTCCCGATTTCGTGGCCGGAGATTTCGAAGTTGCATCCTTTTGCGCCTAACGACCAAACAGTCGGTTATCGCGAAATGGCCGACCAGTTGGAAGATTGGCTGGCTGAGATCACCGGGTTCGCGGCGGTTTCATTGCAACCAAACGCGGGTTCGCAAGGTGAATACGCAGGACTGCTCGCGATCCGCGAGTATCACGCTTCACGCAACGAAGCGCACCGAAATGTCTGCATTATTCCGACGTCAGCTCACGGAACAAATCCGGCGAGCGCTGTCATGGCGGGTTTCAAAGTCGTGCCGGTAGCGTGCTTGAAAGATGGCGATATCGATTTGGCGGATCTGCGCGCGAAAGCCGAGACGCACAAAGATGACCTGGCCGCTTTGATGGTCACTTATCCCTCGACGCATGGAGTTTTCGAAACGACGATCCGCGAGATTTGCGAAATTATTCATTCGCACGGCGGACAGGTTTATATGGACGGCGCAAACATGAACGCGCAGGTCGGACTTTGCCGGCCGGGCGACATCGGCGCGGATGTTTGCCATCTCAATCTGCACAAGACGTTTTGCATTCCCCACGGCGGCGGAGGTCCCGGAGTCGGACCAATCGGTGTCGCGCAGCATCTCGCGCCGTTCCTTCCGCGACAGTTCATTCTCGATCCGAAAACTGGCCGAATTGTGTTTGGTGAAGGCGAGCAGGGAAAACGTCCGCCCACGGGCGATGCAGATTCGAATTATCGCCACGGCGGAGGAGCGAGCGGCAACGTGTCCGCGGCGCCGCTCGGTAGCGCGAGCATTCTCACGATCTCGTGGATGTACATCCGCATGATGGGCCCGGATGGCCTAACGAATGCAACCAAAGTTGCAATTTTAAACGCCAACTACATCGCGAAACGGCTCGATCCACATTTTCCGGTTCTCTTCAAAGGCAAACACGGACTCGTCGCGCACGAGTGCATTCTCGATTTGCGAGAATGGAAACGTGTCGGTGTTGAAGTGGAAGATGTGGCGAAACGCCTGATGGATTACGGATTTCACGCGCCGACGGTTTCCTGGCCGGTCGCGGGAACAATGATGGTCGAGCCGACTGAAAGTGAATCGAAAGCCGAGCTCGATCGCTTTTGCGACGCGATGATTTCGATTCACGCCGAGATCGACGCGATCGCGAACGAAAAGGCAGATCGACAAAATAATGTTCTGAAAAACGCGCCGCATACCGCGCAGCAGATCGCATCGGACAAATGGGATCGACCGTATTCTCGCGAGCAAGCCGCTTTCCCTGCGCCGTGGACGCGCGATTTCAAATTCTGGCCGGCAGTTGCGCGCATCGACAATGTCTACGGAGACAGAAATCTCTTCTGTTCCTGCGTGCCGGTTGAGGAAGCCCTGTAGCGGCGGTCTGTGGCCGACGCAAAGTCTAGCCCCAAAAAGTGCGACGCTGACAGAGCGCCGCTACAGACAATCAAGCTTCGGGAGCGAGCTCGGGGGCGGTGACGACGCGCGTCGGGACAAGACGGAGTGCGGTGCCTTGCTCTTTTTCTTCGGGAACGGCGCTGGTTTCATGATATTCGGCGTCAGCATTCACCTGCCAGAGATCGTAGAGCCTGGTATCGGCGAGAATATTTTCCGCGCACAACATCGCAGTCATCATGGCGTGATCCTGATTGTTGTATTTGTGCATGCCGTTTCGGCCGACCAAATGGAGATTCGGATAACGATCCTCGATTTCTTCGCGAATCGTTTCGACGTGGCGCGCGTAATCGTCGTCGTAAACCGGATACGCTTTCTTTTGCCGAACGACACAGCCGTCGACGACATCGCCCTCCTGCGCGAGACCGATCTTGATCAGCTCGCGTTTTGCGAGTGCGATCAGTTCGTCATCTTTGGAATCCCAAAGCCCGTCGTGTTCGAAGCAAAAATATTCGAGGCCGTAGCAAGCCTTGTCCGGATCGGGAACCATCTCGGGCGACCACGACCGGAAATTTTGGACGCGTCCGACTTTGACGCTCGGATCATGAATGTAGATCCAATTGTCATCGAACATATGGCGCTCTTTGAGAATGAGCATGACGGTGAGGAAGTCACGATACTTCAGACTGTCGGCCGCGCGGCGCGCTCTCTCCGAAACTTCCGGGGAAATCCCGCGCATCAATTCGCGCATCGGCGCTGAGGAAATCACGTGCTCGGCTTCGAGGGCGTGCTTCACCCCTTGCTGATCCTTATATTCTACCGTCCACATGCTCTTCACTTCGTCGTAGGAACAACCGACGACTTTGCATCCCATCTCGATCTGGCCGCCCATCGATTTGGTTTTTTCCGCGCACGCTTCCCACATCATGCCGGGGCCTCTTCGCGGATAACGGAAGGAATTGATCAGGGTCTTGATTACTTTTGTGCGGTCGCCGTTGTAGCGCTGAGGCACGAGCGCGTTTTTGATCGCGCTGCCTAACGAGAGGCCCTTGATGCGTTGCGCGGCCCAATCCGCGGAGATTTCGCGGCAGCTCATCCCCCAGACTTTTTCGGTATAGCTCTTGAAGAAAGTTTTGAAGAGACGTTTCCCAAATTGATTGCTCACCCAGTCCTCAAAATTGCGCGGGTCGCGCACGGGAAACAGGCGTGCCTTCAACCAGGAAAGGACGCAAAGAATGGAACGGAAAACACCGAGCTTGATGAGCGCTTCAAAAGGTTTCAGCGGATAGGCAAAAAACTTACCGCCGTAATAGATCCGCGAAGAGCGCGGCCGTTGGAGCATGTCGTCAGGCAAAATCTCCGTCCAGAGATCTTCTACAGCTTTGGATTTGGAAAAGAAACGGTGCCCGCCGATGTCGAAATGAAAACCCTTGTAGGTAGCGGTGCGCGAAATGCCGCCGACGTAGACGGGGTCCGCTTCCAGGACAGTCACGTCGACCTCGTTTTTGGAAAGCAGATAAGCAGCCGTCAAGCCAGCCGGTCCCGCTCCTATGATTGCGACAGTTCTTTTCATTAACTCGTTAGGCGACCCAGTTTCCCCTGGTAAAGTTCCAGACGTACCAGCCCTGCAAACTGAGCCCGGCCGCGCCGAGGAGCGCAACCGCCGCCATGCCGAACGCCCTAACCAGCACCGGCGGCAGGCGTAATTGATGCAAATAATGCAAAAGCGCTAGCACGATTAACACATGCACGCAGAATTCGTAACGGAGCATGCTTTCCATCTCCACGGAAGCGACTCCGGCGAGCGAAATGTAGAAAATAACGAGCGCGCAAAAATAGAGGCCGACCCGCGTGGTAAACGCGGTACGACGGCGGATCGCGGGAAGAATTTCGCAAAGAGCGATGACGCCGAACAGGACCACGGCGATTGAAGTAGTGAGCTGGCTGGCGAGCCTGGGATCATTGAGCGGAGGGATGAGCCAGTGGTAGTTAGCCGCCTTGAAGAACGCGAAGTAATCGGGCTTGATCGCCCAGCCCGCCTCCTGTGTGAGCATATACATGTCCCAACGACTCCAGCGCAGCTGGCAATAAATGAAAAATGCGATCGCTCCCAGCATCGCGAAGAACGAAACCGCAACGGCGGGACCGTATCGCCGAGCCCAGCCGCGAATATCGCGAAATCCGCTCCATCCATTTGTAACCGCCGCGCGCACGATCGGAGCGAGCGCGCACGGAATACCGACGATGCGCGTGGCTGACATCACGAAACCATGCGCGGCCGCGAGGACTTTCGCGCCGCGTCTCTCCGAGCTACTCCAGTAAATGAAGCCAACTAACGTCATGAGGAAGAGCGATTCGGAATAACCCGCAATCAGAAAGAACGCGGCCGGATGCGCGACGATGGCGACAGCGCCGAAAAAGCGCAGGGTGAACGAGAGGTTCCAGCGTTCGCAAAAAAGAAAGAAATAAAACCAGAAACCGAAAGCGGCGAGCTGCGCGGTGAGAAGCAACGCGTGGTAGGCGTTGAGATGGAGAATCGACCCAACCAAGGTGGCAAGAACAGGGTACGCCGGGAAGAATGCGACATTTGAAACTTCCATCACTTTGTGATCCGTCGGCGGAACCGTCGTGCCAAAGCCACGGTTGACGATATTGGCGAACCAGTAGCTATCGTGTTGAATGAGTGCGCGGTAGCGATCGCCTAACGCCCACTCAGCGGGTGCGGCGACGTAAACGGCAATGCCGATCTGGGCCAGCGTCAAAACCAAAGCCGCGATGAGACACTGCAGTGAGGCGGGAAACTTCATGCGCTCAGAACTTTGCGAGCGCAGAGGAGACACCAGAGTGTTTTCGATTGCAAGGCTTTCTGCGTTCGTCATGGTCGGCAGTTTCAAATCGTTTTTGTCAGTCGCGCTGGACGCGATTTCTTAGTGGCTTCATTGGACGACGCACCGCGCGGTTTATTCGCTCGCACGAATCCCGACGATGAGAATTCTTGTTTCGCTTGAGTTGAAACAAATCGGAAGGATTTTGCTTTTGATGAATGGTCGTTGGTTTTCACTGGCCGTCGCATTGGTTGCGATTTGTTCCGTTGCATCTGGGAACGCCGCCGAACTCAAGATCGCCAGCCCTTCATTCCGAAACGGCGATAACATTCCGGCCAGATTCAGTCGCGCAGGCGGAAACAGTAATCCGCCGTTGAAGGATCGAGGGCGCGCCGACCAACACAAAAAGTCTCGTGCTCATCGTCGATGATCCCGACGCGCCAGGCGGATTGTTCACGCATTGGCTGGTTTGGAACCTCGATCCGAAGACGACTTCCATCGCGGAACGCAGCACGCCGCAGGGCGCAGTTGAAGGGAAAAATGATTTTGGAAAAATTGGTTACGGCGGCCCGCAACCGCCGTCGGGAACGCATCGTTACTACTTCAAGATTTTCGCGCTCGATAAACAATTGGATCTTGCTGCAGGCGCGAGCCGTCGCCGAACTCGACAAAGCGATGAAAGGGCACGTCATCGCGCAGGGACAATTGATGGGCCGTTATTCTGCGAAATAGTTGAGCAAGATCCTGTTGGGCGCCTCTAGCGCGGGAGCACGTCCTCCTTCGAATAAGGAGCGGCTGTGATAGTCTCAACCGCGATGCGTGCGACCGTTTGGAAAATTGCCGGGCGGGAAGTCGATCTATCGCATCACGGCATGATCATGGGCGTCATCAATGTTACGCCTGATTCTTTTTTCGACGGCGGCAAGTTCTGTGATGTCGATGAAGCGGTCGAACACGGGCGGCAGATGGCGAGGCACGGCGCAAAGATCATCGATGTCGGCGGTGAATCGACGCGGCCGGGGGCAGACCCAATTCCCGCGGATGAAGAACTGCGCCGCGTCATTCCGGTGATCAAGAAGCTGCGCGAAGGAACATCCGGTTTCATTTCAATCGACACATCGAAAGCGGAAGTTGCGCGCGCGGCGCTCGATGCGGGCGCGTCGATCATCAACGACGTCACTGGTGGTCGCGGAGATCCAGAGATGTTTCCGCTCGCGGCGCAACGCAACGCGGCATTCGTCATCATGCACATGCAGGGCGATCCGCGGACGATGCAGCGCGATCCGCATTACAATGATGTCGTCGCCGAAGTGTCCGAATTTTTTCGACAACAGTACGCGCGCGCCCTACAATCTGGGATTGATCCCATGGCTATCGCGTTTGATCCGGGAATCGGGTTCGGTAAAACGCTCGAACATAACCTCAAGCTTCTGGGGAATCTGGAAAGTTTGCGCGTGCACGATCGTCCTCTCGTTGTTGGAGTTTCGCGAAAAGGTTTTCTGGGAAAAATCATGCAATCGAAAGAAATGTGCGATCGGCTCGCGCCGACGATTGCGCTCACGGCATTGCTCCGTGCGCGCGGCGCAGACATCTTGCGCGTGCACGATGTAAAATCGAACGTCGCTGCATTGCGCACGGCTGATGCAATTCTCGAGGCCGCGAAATGATCCACACGCTCACGCAATTTTTCATCTCACGCTGGCGCAGCGGGTTTGAAATAATTCTGCTCAGCGTCGGCATTTATTATGGTTATCTTTATTTTCGCGGGACGCGCGGCGCGAAAGTTCTCACGGGACTTGCGATCGTCTTTCTCACCCTGACTCTTATTTCGCAGTTGCTGAATCTGGTCGTCATCGGCTGGATCATTCGCAGTTTCTCCGTCTTCCTCGCGATTGCGCTCGTCGTTATCTTTCAACCGGAACTGCGGCGTGCTTTGGCGGAGCTCGGGGGCCACCCGATTTTTTCCCTAACGAGTGAAAAACGTGAGACGGTGCACGATTTGACCGAAGCAGTCACGCAACTCGCAAACAAACAATTTGGCGCGCTCATCGCGATCGAGCGCGACACGTCGATCAAGATCTTCGAAGAAACTGGCGTGAAAATTAATGCGGATTTTTCTGTCGAATTGTTGCTCACGCTCTTCCATCCGAAATCGGCGCTGCACGATGGTGGTGTGATCGTGCGCGATGGCCGGATCGCTGCCGCGGCGTGTATTTTTCCCGTGAGCCAGCGTGAGACGCTCGATCGCAGTCTGGGTCTGCGACATCGCGCGGGACTCGGCATTACCGAAGAGTCTGATGCCATCGCCGTTATTATTTCAGAAGAGACCGGCGCCATTTCGATCTGTCACCGGAGAAGGATCGAACGAAATTTTACGCCGGAAACTTTCCGCAAACGCATCGGCGAAATTTTATTGGGAAAATATGATGAAGAAATTACTTCTGAACAATTGGCACGCGAAGTTGATCTCCCTGATACTCGCGACAGCGCTATGGTACCTCATCAAAAAGAACGTAGCGACGACCCCCTTGCCGTCTGAGGTGCGACCTGCGACTGCCTCCGCCGAGCCCGCTAACGATTAGCGCAGGAAGCGCGCGAGATTTTCGTCTTCCCAACGTCGGGCGCGCCGATAATTCGGAAACTGGCGTTCGCGTCGATTGAATTCGTCGGTATGCACGCGACGGCGCCCGCCGCTCTGCGGTTCGTCCGGCACAACGGAATGCAACATCTCGTGATAAAGAATGTATTTCAAAAACCAAACCGGTACGAACGGCTGATCGAGCAGGGGATTAATTCGAATGACGCGGTCTTCTTCCTGAATCGTCCCGAAGACAAAATATTCTTTCGGTCGCTGTTTACGTCGCCGGCCCCACACCACTTTATAACCGCGCAATCGACCACGAAAATGTTTCTCGTTTAGACGATCGAACATCGCGCGCAGATCGAAATAGCGACCTTCATGTTGCAACGGAAGCTGCCGTTGCATGGGCAACCTCGAATGCGCGATTTTTCGTTTCGTTTTCTTAGCCACGGGAGAGCGGGAGTGAGGTGCAAGCCATTCTAGTTACCTTTGACAAAGTGACAAGAAAAGGCATTGGAAATAATTTAGCGATCAACATAAATAGTTTCGTTATCAGAGAGTTAAAATTTTAAACCGCTCTAATGTTATGTAAGTCACGAAAGAACTGTGTCTTGTCGCCTGGTCACGCGAGCCATATCGCGACTGGCGGGGATCTCAGATTTTACGAAAGCGTGAAACGCGTTTATAATCTGCGACGCTCGCCTGTTTTGTGCTGAAAATTCCACCACAATGACGCCCTTTCTGCGGAAGTTGTTGAGCCTGAATTGGCTCCTTCTGGTCAATATGCTTGCGCTCGCGATCTTCGGCGTGATCGCCATCTACAGCGCAACCTATATGCGAGAAGATGCGATTAGCTCGGAATTCTGGCGCAAACAAGCCAGCTGGGTCGCGGTCGGTTTTGCCGCATTCATTGTCACCAGTTTGATTGATTACCGCTGGGTACGGTGGGGGGCTTTGCCGATGTATTTTGCCGGTTTGGCCTTTCTGGTTTTGACCAAGTTTATTGGCACGAAGGTTTACGGCGCCCGGAGTTGGTTGCACCTGGGTCCGATCAATTTTCAGCCGGCACAACTTGCCGTCGTCGCGGGCATCATGGTGCTGGCTTTGTTTCTAAGTCAGTTCCGGCAAATGCATCCGATGCTGCGCCTGCTTTTGTGCGGCGCGATCGTCGGTGCTCCGTGCCTGCTTATCCTGATGCAACCCGATCTGGGGGAATGCATGATTTGGGGGCCGGTGCTTTTAGCGCTGCTTTTCGTCGGCGGCATTCCGGTGCGCTATCTCCTTTGTATTTTGCTTATCGCGATCGCATTTATTCCTATCGCCGTGAACCTCGGTCTTAAACCGTATCAGCAGGATCGCATCACAGCATTTTTGCATCCGGAAATCGACCAGCAAGGCGCAGCATGGGCGATTAACCAATCTCTCATCGCAGTCGGATCTGGCGGATGGTCGGGCAAGGGATTTAAAGCTCCCAACACACAGATCGAGCTCGGTTTTTTGCCGGCGACCGCGATTCACAACGATTACATTTTCTCGGCCATCGGTGAGCAGTGGGGATTTGTCGGCGGCATTTTTCTTATCAGCGGGTTCGCGCTTTTGCTTCTCACCTGTCTCTTCGTTGCCTTCTTTGCCGGCGATCAGTTTGGAATGCTGCTCGTCATCGGCGTAACCGCGTTGATCTTCACCCACATTTTTCAAAATGTCGGGATGACAATCGCCTTAATGCCAATCACGGGCGTTCCGTTGCCGCTTATCAGTTACAGCGGCTCTTTTGTCCTCATGATCATGTTCGGCCTCGGCATCGTGAACAGTGTGTGGGTTCATCGAAAAGTTGAGACTCGTTAGGGGGCGCGCTGCGTTTAAATTAATCTGCCGCGATTTACTTTCGCGGTCCGCTCGGTAAAATCGAGCGCCGCGCATGGAAACCGATTACAAGGTCAGGCTCGAAATTTTTGAAGGGCCGCTCGATCTGTTGCTTTATCTGATCAAGCGCGACGAGATCGATATCTACGACATTTCGCTCGAGCGCATCACCAGGCAGTACCTCGAATATCTTCAGGCGTTCAAAGAATTGAATATCGATGTTGCCGGCGAATTCGTGGTTATGGCCGCGAACCTGATCTACTGGAAAAGTCGCAGCCTGTTGCCTGTCGATCAGCAGCCACCGGAGGAGGACGTCGATGAAGACGATCCGCGCTGGGAGTTAATTCGTCAGCTGATCGAGTACAAGAAATTCAAGGAAGCGGCCGAGCAATTGCAGGTGCGTCAGCTCGAACAGGAAAAGATATTTTCACGCACTGGCAGTGCGCCGGCGTTGACGTCGAACGCGCCGCTGCGACTCGGCGAAGTTGGGATATTCCAATTGATTAATGCGTTTCAAGTGGTGCTCAAACGCGTCGAAGCGCGCGAAAATTTGCAGGAAATTTTCGGCGAGAATTTCACCGTCTCCGACAAGATCGATCAGATTCTGCAAAGCGTCGCCAGCAAGACTTCGATTCGCTTTTCGAGCCTTTTCGCGAAAGCGGCGTCACGTGTGGAAATTGTCGTAACGTTTCTTGCCTTGCTCGAACTGATTCGACTGAAGCAAGTGCGCGCGCTGCAAAGTAATCCGTTCGATGAAATCGAAATCGCGTCGGCGAGCAGCTGAGAATGCCGCGGATCCTGATTGCCGGTTGCGGCTACGTCGGGAAGGCGACGGCTCTTCTTTTCCACGAATCAGGTTGGGACGTTGAAGGTTGGACGCGCACGGGCGATTCGGCGAAACAGTTGTCGAATTTTCCATTCATTGTGCGCGCGGTGGACATCGCGGATCGCGATCAGGTAACTGCTGCCGCCAGCAAGTTCGACCGAATTATTCATTGCGCGAGTTCTGGTGGCGGCGACGCAGATGAATATCGGCGCGTTTATCTGGAGGGAACGCGAAACCTTCTGGAAGTTTTTGCCGATACGCCGTTGCTCTTCACGAGCAGCACGAGTGTTTACGCGCAACGCGATGGATCGTGGGTGACTGAATCAGACCCAGCCGAACCCGATTCATGAGTCGGGCAAGATCTTGCGGGAAACAGAAGAGCTGGTTCTCGATCGTCGCGGAACTGTCGCGCGCCTCGCTGGAATTTATGGCCCTGGCCGTTCGTTCCTTCTCAAGCAACTTCTCGCAGGCAAAGCGGTCATCGATCCGACGCGCGACCGTTTCGTTAATCAAGCGCATCGGGATGATATCGCCGCAGCGTTATTCCTGCTCGTGCAGGCCGGGGTGTCTGAAATTTTCAATGTGGTTGACGATCAGCCGATTTTGTTGAGTGAATGTTATCGATGGCTCGCCGAAGAATTGAATCGGCAGCTGTCTCCAACCGGAGTGGCGACTACGAACCGCAAACGTGGTGATAGCAACAAGCGCGTGAGCAATAAAAAATTACGTGCTCTCGGATGGACGCCGAGGTTTGGGACATTTCAGAAGGCGATGTGTGAGAGCATTCTGCCTGCATTAAAGACCAGTCGAGAGCGATTCTAGCAATTATAAATCGGCATGGATGCTGCTTGGAAAACGTTCCATGCGTCAGATCAAACTTACCGGTCGCGAAGCGAACGTAGTTCGCGCCATCGGCTTTGCCGAGCCGATGCTCGGCGCCGAGATTCAGGATTTCACGCGCATGGAAGGCGAAGACGTTGCCGACACGCTCAATAGCCTCATGGCCGCCGGCTTCGTCGAGTGCATCCCGTATGCAGAGGAGGTGCAATTGGCGGAAATGCCGGTGACCCAATTCGAAATTAACCCCGGATATGTGCAGAGCTTGCGGGATGCGCTTTTGCGCTAAGCCCGCTGCAGCAGTTCCGCGTCGCGCCCTTCGCCATTCTTTCTCGATCGCTGCTCACCGAAAAGCTGGCGAATCACATCCTCGACCGGAATTTCCTGCACGTTGATATCGCTGATGTGACATGTTTCGAGCAATCGGCGACTGATCTCAGTGACCTGAGCGCGCGGAATTTTTAAAAGCACCGACACCGGCGTCTGTTCGACTACTTCGCCGAACGCTGAAAAGTCCCGCGATGCAGCTTCGGCGAAAGTAAGACTGATTAGTTTCTCGTGAGAAAATCGATCGATGATCTCATGGAGCGGACCGTCGAAAAATATTTTGCCGTGGTCGATAATGATGACGCGTTTCGCCAGCTCCTCGATGTCCTGCATGTAATGACTGGTCAGCATCGTGACGATTCGATGCTCGGAATTGTAAAGGCGCAAAAATTCGCGCACCCGCTTTTGACTAACGACATCGAGCCCGATCGTTGGCTCATCGAGAAACAAAACTTTCGGCTCGTGGATGAGTGCGGAAATCAATTCCATTTTCATGCGCTCGCCTAACGAGAGCTCTCGCACCATAACATTCATCTTGTCCTGCACTTCGAGCAGGTCGCTGAGCCCATCGACGATTTTTTTGAAACGCCCGCGATCAATTCCATAAATTGCGCGATTTAGTTCGAGCGATTCCTGCGCAGGCAGGTCCCACCAAAGCGCATTCTTCTGGCCCATGAGCAAACTGAACTGGCGCTTCATCTCGTCCTTGCGTTCCCATGGGACAAAACCGAGCACGCGCGCCTGACCTGCCGTTGGGTTGAGAAGGCCCGATAACATTTTAAGAACGGTTGTCTTGCCCGCGCCGTTCGGTCCGAGAAATCCAACCAACTCTCCCTCCTCGATCTGGAAGGAAATATTATCCGCGGCACGCGTTTCGTCGTATCTGCGCCTAACGAGTCCTTTGACGGAACCCCAGAGCCCGGGCTGTTTCCGATACGTGCGATAGACCTTCGTCAAACCGATGCCTCGATCGCACTCATGGCAGACGGAACTTAATGCTGCGCGTCGTCCGATTTCCCGCGCTCGGACGCCGCGCTTGGTCGAGCGCCGGTAATACTCTTGCGCTTAAGGAGCGGCAAAACCTTTTCCACGAGCGCATCGGCAGTGATGCCGTGTTTCTTGCGAAGAATCGGAATACTTCCGTGCTCGATGAATTGATCCGGCCAGCCAATGCGAACAACGGGCGTGTTAATTTGATTGCTGTGAAGATGCTCCATCACGGCGCAACCAAAACCGTTGTGGAGAACGTGATCTTCGATCGTGCAGATAACTCCGACGCTGCGCGCGAAAAATTCGAGCGTCCCGGTATCAAGCGGTTTGATCCAGCGCGGATTGACAAGCGCGACGGAAAAGCCCTGTTCGTGCAATTTCCTGGCCGCTTCTTCCGCAACCTCGAACATGTTGCCGAGCCCAAAGATTGCGACATCGCGACCGTGTTGCACCACTTCGGCTTTGCCGATTTCCAGCAGCTTCGGTTCCGCTTTCGGTTTTGCGCCCGTTCCAGCACCGCGCGGATACCGAACCGCAATCGGACCGGAATTGTAATTGGCCATTGTCCAAAGCATGTCGACGAACTCGTCTTCATCCTTCGGCTGCATGTGCACGATGTTTGGGACGTGACGCAGATAACCAATATCGAACAAACCGTGATGCGTCGGGCCGTCATCGCCGCTCAGCCCCGCGCGATCCATGCAAAGCGCGACGTTAAGATTCTGCAGCGCGATATCGTGAATGATCATGTCGTATGCGCGCTGCATGAACGTTGAGTAAATCGTGAGAAAAGGTTTCAGACCCTGCGTCGCCAGCCCGCAGGCAAAAAGCGCGGCGTGTTCCTCGGCGATGCCGACATCGAAATAGCGATCGGGATGCTGCGTCTGGAAAAACCCGAGCCCTGTCCCGCTCGGCATCGCTCCCGTGATCGCGACAATCTTTTTATTGCTGTCAGCAAATTTAGCCAACGCCTTGCCGATAATTTCCGAGTAAGTCGGTGTGGGAGCGGGCGCTGTTTCGCCGCTTTCAATTTTGTATTTTCCGAGCCCGTGAAACTTATCCGGCTTCGCCAGCGCGGGTTCGTATCCCTTACCTTTTTTCGTCAGAATGTGAAGCAACACCGGCTCGTCCTGCGTCTTCAGGAATTCAAAAGTGCGAATGAGCAGTGGAATGTCGTGCCCATCGATTGGTCCGTAATAGCGAAGGCCGAGCTCTTCGAAAATCACGCTCGGCACGAGAAGGTTTTTGACGCCTTCCTCAACCTTGTGCGCCAAGTGCAGCGCCGTTTTGCCCGCGATCGTCCTGATAAATCGCCCGGCCTTTTCGTGCAGATACCCGTAGGTCGGATTGGTCACGATGTTGTTTAGATAAGAGGCAATTGCGCCAACGTTTTTTGCGATCGACCATTCGTTGTCGTTTAAGACGACGATGAACCGCTTCGTCTGCGCTTTCACGTTATTGAGCGCTTCGTAGCTAATGCCGCAGGTAAGCGCCGCGTCTCCCGCGACGACGACCACGTCTTCATTCGTTTTGCGCAAGTCGCGGCCGACCGCCATTCCCAGCGCGGCCGACAACGCCGTGCCCGCGTGCCCCGCGCCATAGCAATCGTGTTCGCTTTCCGTGCGCAGGAGAAATCCGTTTAGCCCTTCGTACTGCCGCATCGTGTCGATGCGATCGAGCCGGCCGGTAAACATTTTGTGGACGTAGCCTTGATGGCTCACGTCGAAGACGAATTTATCTTTCGGTGTCGTGAACACGCGATGGAGGGCGATCGTCAGTTCGACCACGCCGAGGTTCGGTCCGAGATGGCCGCCAGTCTGCGAAAGAACGTTGATTAATTTTTCGCGAACCTCTTGCGCAAGCTGTGGCAGATCCTCCTCTGCCAAAGCCTTAATATCGGCAGGAGATTGAATCTTTTCGAGTAACCGGGACTGAGCCTCGGCTGTCTTAGAAGAGAGTGACTCGGTCATTTTCTTTCTTTTCTGAATCGGAAGGCGAGGCATTTTCTGATGCCGGCTCGAATTCTTTGACCACGGCTTTACCGGCGTTGTTGCGCGTGATGATTTCGATGCGTTGTTCGGCGCTGGCAAGTCTTTCCTGGCAAATTTTTACCAACTTCATCCCCTCTTCATATCGGACGATGAGATCTTCGAGATGCATCTTGCCCGATTCCATTTGCTCGACGATTGCCTCGAGTCGCTCCATCGCGCCTTCGAAATTGAGTTCGGGACTGGCCTTTTTCTGCTGAGACGACATCGCGTGAAATCAATTAAGCATACGGCGCCTTATAAAAAAGCGGGAGTTCATCTGGCACGTTAGGCGCTGATAAGACTTTGGACCACGGTCCATACACTGTGGTGGTGAAAGGGGCGAATGGCACCACCGGTGTAGGACCGGGTGAAGTCTACGATGGCAACTGCACGAACACGTCCAAGCAGTTGTCGACATTACGTCTCGCGCCTCTGGCCGCTTAGCGAATCGAAATCGCATTCGCGGTTAGGTTCGGCGATTTCGGCTTCGCATTCGTCAAAGCGTCGCCGATGTTTGCCTCCGTCAATCAATCAACGGATGCGAAAATTGCGGCATTTATTTTCCAAAAAGAAGAATCCGACAGATCCGTTTCCGATGCCGTTTTATGACCTCTGGGGAGCTGTCGCTCGTTTCTCCGCGGAGGTTCAGAAGAGCGATTTCATGAAGGAAATGGTGAGGCGTCGCGACGCGCATGGCGGTCATCGAATGATGGGAGAGATCGATTGCGCGGTTCTTTACGGCCTTGTCCGATGGCATCGTCCTGCCACGGTTGTCGAATCGGGCGGTTACCTTGGAATATCTTCGGCGTTCATTCTCAGGGCGCTGGCCGACGAAGGCCTAACGAGTGCGAAAGTTTACAGCATCGAAATGGATCCGGATTGCGCGCACGGCCTTTTGATTCCCGATGAATTGCGGAGCCAGTTTGTTCCTTTGAGCGGAACTGTGGAAGATTTCGTCAAGCGCAACGAATTGCCTTCGCCGATCGACATGTTTTTGCACGACAGCTCGCATCGTCGTCACCACATGCTTTGGGAGTTTCGCGAATTCTGGAAACGCCTGCGTGACGGCGGATTGCTCGTCTCGCACGATGTCCATTTCAACGCGGCGTTTCCCGAGTTTGTCGCGAAGACGTATGCGCACGACAAGCATGGCATCCTCGACGGCGAACGCACAACGCACTACGAGTGGGGCCGCTGGGGATACGTTGGCTTTGCGATTAAGAAAGTAATCTGAGGCGAGCGACAGCCCGTGTGAAATCGGACGGATCGTTAGCTACCGCTGGCATGGACGATGCTAGACCGGTTTCGGTGAGTATCCGTAAACGCATCCTTTTCCTAAGCAACGAACCACGCCTAAGCCGACTGGTTAGGCAGGCGTTTGAGGAAAGCGGAGAATATTTGATCAAAGAAGAGCCGGATCGCGAAATCGCCTCTGAGACCGCGCAAAAATTCCAACCCGACCTGATTCTAATTGATCTAACCGGCGAGGAGATGACAGGTCCTGAAGTCTTGGAGCAATTGCGATCCGATGCAGTCCTCGGCGATGCGCCAATCATCGCTTTGGAGGGCGGGAACGGCGACGCTTCGATAATCTTTAGCAGTTCGATGGAAGGGTATGAATGCTCAGCCGGTCCGGTGGATATGGACAGCCTCGTCCATTGTGTCGAGGAAATGCTGGAACAAGCCTAACCGATCGCAGCCCGATACGCGGCGGCATCTTTCAAATTCTTCAGCTCATCCGCGTTATCGATTTTCATCGAAAAGATCCAGCCTTCGCCGAACGGATCGGTGTTGATCAAGGCGGGATTTGATTCGAGCGCTTTGTTCGCGTCGACAACGGTTCCCTTCACCGGCGCATAAATATCGCTCGCCGCTTTCACTGATTCTACAACGGCAATCGCTTCCTTCGCCGCGGCCTGGCGACCAATTTTCGGCAGCTCAACGAAAACGACATCGGTTAACTCCGCCTGCGCGTGGTCGGTAATTCCGACACGAATATTTTCGCCCTCGCGGCGGATCCATTCGTGCGATTCGGTATAAAGAAGATCGTCGGGAACATTCATGATTTTTTGTAGAACGGTTTTTTCTCGATGACGGCAGGAAATTTTTGTCCGCGGATTTCGATTTCCAATTCGGTGCCCACTTTGGCTTGAGCCGCCGGCACGTATGCCATGCCGATGCCGTAATTCAAGCTGGGCGATAAAGTGCCGCTGGTCACTTCCGCGATACGCGCTCCATTTTGAAAAACGGAATAATGCGGGCGAGGCGGCGGACCTTTTCCCGTCATGCGAAACGGCGCGAGTTTTTCCGCAGGACCTTGTTCCTTGTCGCGCATTAATTTTTCACGGCCGACGAATTGCGGTTTCTTTAAATCAACAAAAAAGCCCAGTCCGGCTTCGATCGGATTACGTTCCGGCGAAAGATCCGAACCGTTGAGCGGATAACACATTTCGAGCCGCAGCGTGTCGCGCGCGCCCAGCCCGCATGGCTTGATTCCAAGTGGCTCGCCTTTGCTCAGCACTTCATTCCAAACGAATGGAGCGCCTTTCGCCGCGAAGAAAACCTCGAAACCATCTTCGCCGGTGTAACCGGTTCGCGCGATCGTTAGGCGAACTCCGTTGTAATCGAAATCGGCGATCTGATTCCGCTCCGGCGGAGCCGCGCTTTCGCCAAAAAAAGAATGAAATAATTCGACCGCACGCGGACCCTGGATCGCGAGGCCGGCGAAATCAGCGCTGCGATTGTGTAACTTCGCGCCTTCAGGAATATGCTTTTGCAGCCAATTGAAATCTTCTTCAGCGCGAGACGCATTTACCACAAGCAGGAACTCGTTAGGCGCAGTTCGGTAGACGATGAGGTCGTCGATGATTCCGCCATTTTCGTTGAGGAGGAACGTGTACTGACCTTGACCGACCTCGAGGCGTTCGACGTTATTCGTCAACATTCGGTTGAGCCACTCGCGCGCATTCTCGCCGGACGCGATGAATTGGCCCATGTGCGAAATGTCGAAGACGCCGAGATTTTTCCGCACCGTCTGATGCTCGTCCACAATGCTTGTGTATTGGACCGGCATGAGCCAGCCACCGAATGGAATTAATTTCGCGCCGCGGCGAAGATGCTCCTGATAGAGCGGCGTGGTTTTTTGCGCAGCGTCGCTCATGTCGCACATCCTAGACGTCGAGTTTTTAGTGTCAACGCAGGCTGACGCGTGATTTCATTTTGTCTCTGTGAACCGCCTTCCTTGAAAATGAAACGCAAGCCCTTTACGATCACAACGCGATGAGCGTGCTCGATAAACTGGAACGGCGCATTGGCTTTATCGCTATCCCCGGCCTCATCCGCATCGTCGTTGCCTTCAACGCGCTTGTTTTCCTCCTGGTTTACCTCAATCCCGATTTCAAATTCGTGCTCGATCTCAATCCCGCACGCATCATGCAGGGACAAGTCTGGCGGCTCATTACTTACATTTTTCTGCCGCAAACGTTCAGTCCGTGGTGGATAATTTTTGTCCTGTGGTTTCTCTGGTTCATCGGCGAAGGGCTCGAGCAGGCTTGGGGCGCGTTCCGACTGACGCTTTATTTTTTCGTTGGAATGATCGGCACGACGGTTGCCGCTTTTTTCTTTGGCTCGAACTTTTCAAACAGCATGTTGACGGCGGCGTTGTTCTTCGCTTTTGCCACGTTTTATCCTAACGAAGTCATCTACATTTTTTTCATTTTGCCGGTGAAAGTGAAGTGGGTCGCGTGGGCGATGGCGGCCCTTCTTCTTTTCGGTTTTGCCGCTAGTAACAATTCCTATCGTGCGGCTATGCTGGTCGCTCTGAGCAATTACGCGATCTTTTTTGTTCCCGGGTTCGTGGGCCAGGCGCGACAGCGATACGAAGTCGCCGATCGCCGACGTCGGTTCGCCGAGAACGCTCGGAGCGAAGCGGAACCTTTGCATCGCTGCGCGGTGTGCGGCGCCACCGAATCGAGCGATCCGAGTTTGGACTTTCGCGTTGCCAGCGATGGCGAAGAATATTGTCTTTCGCATTTGCCGAGCGCGGCAAGTGCGAGCCGCTAGAATTATGTCTCGTTAGGCCAGGAACGATTTCACCGCATGCAAAAACCAGGAACGATTATTCCCGAACAAGGCTGGCATTGTCTCCACCTGTTTTATCGAATCGAGTGGGCGCAGTGGCAGCTGCTTGGAGCCGAGGAACAGCGGACGGCAAAAGTATCTCTCTCGTCGCTCGTCCAGAAAATCCGCACTTTGCCGTCGACGCAGTTACTTACTCTGAGCGTGGTGACGCCGAAAGCGGACCTTGGTTTCATGTTGATCACGCCCGATCTGCAGGAGGCCAACCGCATTGAGAAACAGTTGAGTTTAGCGCTGGGGGCGGATGTGTTGGTGCCGGTTTACAGCTACTTGTCCCTCACTGAGGAAAGCGAATACACCACGAGCGAAGACGATCACGCGCGCACGTTGCAGGAGGAACAGCAGCTCAAAGCTGATTCATACGAATTCGCCCAGGCGATGAAAGCATTTCGAGAACGCATGATTAAATATCGGCAGGACCGCGTTTATCCGACCCTGCCAGACTGGCCGGTCGTGTGCTTTTATAATATGAGCAAACGCCGCGGCGAAGATCACAACTGGTATGCGCTGCCCTTCACGGAAAGGCGCCGCCTCATGCTCGGCCACGGAGCTGTCGGCCGAAAATACGCCGGTAAAGTGAAGCAACTGATCACAGGCTCGACCGGGCTTGATGATGCCGAATGGGGCGTCACGCTTTTCGCGCATGATACTTTCCAGATTAAGGCGATTGTTTATGAAATGCGCTTCGATCCGGTCAGTGCGCAGTATGCGGATTTCGGCGAATTCTATATTGGCATTCAGCTACCGCTCGACGAACTCTTTGAAAGGTTACAACTATGAACTTCGATTCCTGGATGGGTGACAGAGCGGTCTATTGTGCACGCCTGGAAAGCGTGTGTGCTGAAAGGCACCCGGGGTTCGAATCCCCGCCCATCCGTCGCGTCCTTCGTTCTGGCCTAACGAGTCGCTTGGGAAAGCGTGTACTGCTCGGACTTTGCGCCGCATTCTTGTCCGCACTCCTTGCGTCAGGCGTGGTCGGCGCGACTGATTCCGACATTTCGAATCTGCTCGAAAAAGCGAAGGGTGAGTTTCACGAGGGAAATTTTGGCGAATCTCTTACCCTGCTCGATCAAATCGACAAAGCGAAAAGCGGAAATGCCGAATCTCTGGATCTCCGAGGCAGCGTTTATTTTGAGCTCGGTAAGTTAGACGAAGCGAAAAAGGCTTTTCGTGCGGCGAGCGAAGCGGACGCAAACGCTTTCGCACCCCGGTTGCATCTCGCGGATGTGCTTCTTCGAGAGAAGAAGTTTAGCGACGCGCGTGATGCCTACACGGACTTGATAGAAAAGACGAACATTCAGACGGAAAGCGAAAAGCTCCGCTATGGCGTGCTTCTGACTTATCTCTTCGAGAATAATGAGGTCCGTGCGCAAACGGCATTGGACCGAATAACGTTTCCTACAGAATCAGCTGCGTATTATTATGCCCAGGCCGCCTGGGAGTTTGCCCATAAGCGCAAAGGGGACGCGATAAAGTGGCTGAAAGCCGCCAGCCGGATGTTTGGCTCCAAAGGCGTAGGTTGGTTCGCACGACCGCTTTATGATTATGGCTGGACGAAGGAAAAACCTCCTCCGAGCACGCTCTAATTCGCCCGTAATTTTCGTGGCGGCCAGAAGCTTACCGACTGGTCATAAAAAAAAATCTTTGGTTTTTAGAAAAAAAATGTTGCATCCAACCACGGGACTCGGGTAAAACGGTCGAAATTAAGGGCATAACCGCCCTTCGAAAACGGAATAAATCGGAGAACTACCTTAAAATGAAAAAGACACTGCTCGTTGTAATTGTCACAGCTCTTTTTGCGGCTGGCGCCAGCGCCGGGACCCTGCCAGAAAGCTTAATTCGCCCTCACGGCGCCACACAATCCCTTACGTTCGATGATCTCGGACTCGGAGGTGGTACTGCCAACACCGGAACATACATGGCAGGTGATACGTTTAGTTTTGACGTTCTCCTTACGTTCAACGGCTACACTTCGACCGGTTTATCGTTTTGGTTGGAAACAGTTAACGCTTTTGCCGGTAGCCTTTCAATTATAGGCTCCACCACTGGGACTGTTTTCCCTGATCCGACACAAACCGGTCCGAATCCAGCGTTTTTTAACACGCCTACAGGTGCTTCTCCTGGCTTCATGACCGAAACTCGCGATTTGGGTTCGACCGCCAACGACTTTAATGCCCTCCCCGGGCCTGGCACGTATTTCGTCGCCCATATCACGTTCCAGATTGGGATAGGCGCCGCGCCCGGCACCTACGTATTACAATCGACGATAATCTAGCCCGCACGGGTCCGAAGCGACAAGTTTCGATCAGACGACGGGCTTCGCCGACAATGATCTTCCTGCGGCGCAGTATCTGATTACGATCGTGCCTGAGCCGACAACATTGGCACTCATTGGTTTGACTGCAGTCGGTGGTGCGATTATCGCCCATCGCCGCCGCGTTCTCCGCGGATAATCGAGTCTCGATTCTCAAATTAGCAGCTCCACCTGTCAGGTGGAGTTGCTTTTTTTTGGCAAATGATTCGATCTCTGATTTCGGTGTCTGCGAACTTAGGGGGTATCGCGCCGCGGTAACTTCAGTCGATATAAGTCGATATCCAGCTGGATATCGTTCTTCAAAGCTAGATTCCCTTGGAGGTTAGCTAGCTTCAAGGCTCTTTCGGCCGCATCAATAGCAGCATTGAACTGGCCGTCTTCCGCGTAGGCGGCAGCGAGAGTGCGAATGAAGGCCGGATTTTTCCCGCCGGAAATGCGATCCGCTTGTATCGCCAGTTGAATAGCTCGATTACCATTTCGAAATTTGGCGTCAGAGGATGTCGCTAAAATCTGCGCTAGATTATTTAGCGTCGGCGCGGATTCCGGAGCGGTTCGCAATGCTTTTTCATAATGAAGAATTGCCCGATCTGCGAATCCTTTTTGCAGAAGAGCGTTGCCGAGATTGGTATGTGCGTCTGCGTCTTCCGGTCGAAGCTTTAGCGCCATTTCGGAATGCGCGATAGCCTCGTCGATGTTCCCTTTTCGGAGAAGAGCGCCAGCGAGATTGCTGTGCGCACGAGCGAGGGCCCGTCGATAACGATTCTGGCCCGAACTTGATCGAATGCGTAACGCCTCCCGATAGTGTAAGATCGCTTCATCCACTTCGCCCCGACGCTGGAGAATGACCCCGAGATTTTCATGGGCCAGATGATTATTGGACGTCACTGCGAGAGCACGCTTCCAAAGCGATTCGCTGTTGCGCCAGTTCGGCACCTGTGACCGCGCGCTGCGCCCCAATGCGACGAGCACGATCGCGGCACCGATGGCCAGAAGCGAGCGACGATAACGCCAGGATTGAAAGAGGTCGGCGATCGCCCATGTGAGCATTAGGTACAACCCTATTTGCGGCAAGTAAGTGTAACGGTCGGCATGCCCTTGCATTCCGATTTGCAGGACTCCGATGACCGGCACAAGCATCCCGAGATACCAGAACCAACCGATGATGAAATAAGGTCGGGTACGGCGAAGTACCAATGTCGCTCCCGTGATTGCGACCAAAATCGCCGCTGCGCCGATCACATCCCAAACTGATAAACCGCTTTCCGGGTGAGGATAAAAGACAGTTAGGTGCGCCGGCCAGAACATCTGTCCGATGTAAATCAGATAACTGACGACAGCGTTGTCGATTCGCCACGCCAAGGGGAATGGCTCTGCTTTACCGGTGACGCCCCCCTGCGCAAGAAATGTTGCCACAGAAGATGCAAGCGAGAGAACGAGCAGCGGAACTTTCTCCAAAGCCAGCTTTCGCAACGTCCTAATGTCAACGATTCGACGAAGCGGCCAGTAGTCGAGCAGGAGCAAGACAAAAGGCACCGTGACGAGCATAGGCTTCGTCATGAGGCCGCACGCGAATGAGATCGCCAGCATCGCATAACGCCCGCGCGTTTGCTTGCGGACGTAATGAAGATAGGCGCCGAGCGTTAGCATGAAAAACACGCCGCTCAACACATCCTTGCGTTCCGCAATCCACGCGACTGATTCAACGCGCAAAGGATGGATCGCGAAAACGGCGGCCACAAAAGCACTTCGCCAAAGCGCAGCCGTCATCTGATAGAGAACCAGAAACAACAGAATTACGGCCGCAGTATGCAGCACAACATTGTTGAAATGATGCCCGCCGGCGTGGAGCCCGAAAAGCTGACAATCCAACATGTGAGAGATCGTTGTGATCGGGTGCCAGTTATCGGCATGCGCGTGCGTGAATGCCCAGACAACTCCGCGCAGAGTAATGCCGCTGCGGACAATTGGATTGGCGTAGACGTAATCGCCGTCGTCATAAGCAACGAAATCGTTCCAAAGCGTTTGACCGAAGACGATCCACGTCATCGCTGCCAGAAAAATGCAGATGACGACAACGACAGCCGAGTCGTACTTCCGTGGATTCCGGAGAGCGTTATCCATTATGACGTCCGCAGGCCTTGCAATGGTCGCTGGCTCTCCATGAGACGAGAAGAATATCGGATCGGTTTCGAGGATTCAAATCAAGAGCGATCACTCGGACATAAACTCGCTGGCGTGCTTCGTTTTCTGAATCCACGAAGTGCGAGGCCGTTGGTTATGACTGGTTTTCCGTAGGCGTAGGTTTCGTCGTCATAATTGACGAAATCGTGCGAAAGCGTTTGTCCAAAACGCTCTACATGATCGCGACCAGGAAAGTGCAAATGAAGATCATCGCCACGGAGCCGTAATTTCGCGTATGCTTAAGAGCCTTATCCATATGACTTTAGCGGACCTTGTAATCTAGTTGCTGGCTTTCCATAAAAAGAGCAGAATAACCGACCCGTAAATGAAACTCGCTCCATTTAAATACCCCGCGCTCGCATTCGCCAGTTTGATTTTGGCGTCATCGGCAGGTGCGCGTGGTGAAACAAAAAAGCTCCCCGGTTCGGCAGAGGTTGGAAAGCCTTGGATCGGAGAAGGGGGCGTGCAACGGAAAACCGTCGATATCATGTCGGATCCTGCGATTCAAAAGCCATCGTCTGTGATTTTCCGCAAGAGAGCGAACCTGCCCGATCGGAAAAACTTGCCTCAGGATGCCCATTCGCTGGCTGTTGCCACATGGCCGCAGGTGAAACCAATCTCAATGACGCGCACAGCTTCTCCTGTTCTCTCCGCACCTCAAACTGTTAGCACAAATTTCGATGCGGCGACTGGTGATCCAACTACTGGCCCTTTCCCGCCTGATGTAATGGGCGCGATCGGTCCGTCGCAATTTGTTCTTTTTATCAACGGGCGCCTGAAGACGTTTAACAAAGCGACCGGTGCAGCCGATGGCGTGATCAACGCTAATCCGGACGCGTTTTTCAGTAGCGTGATGACGCCCGCTGTCGCAGCCAACTCGACCAGTAATCCCCAGATCCGTTACGATCGCCTAACGAGTCGGTGGATTTTGACCATAATTGATACTCCCGGCACGTCGGCTGCGACCTTAGGCGATCTGCCGAATCGCATTCTCATTGCAGTTTCCGATGCTGCCAGCGCAGGAGTCATTTCGGGAAGTACGGTCTGGACTTTCTTTTTCGTGCAGCAAAATACCGTTGGTGGCGGAGATACCGGAGAGTATCTCGATAATCCGTCGCTCGGGGTTGATAACAACGCGCTTTATATCGGCGGGGATATGTTTGTCGCCGCGAGTGATTCCTTCGTCACGACATCGGGGTTTGTTATTCGCAAGAGCTCGATTCTCGGAGGCGGACCTGTCGTTGTAACTGCATTTCGCGGGCTGATCACCGGCGGTGATGGTCCCGAAAGTCCGCGCGGAGTCGGTAACTATGATGCAGCGGCTAACGAAGGATACTTCATTGGCTCCAGCGTGGCTGCATTTGGTCGCATGATTATGCGGCGTGTCGCCACTCCCGGAGGAACGCCGACGATCTCCGCGAATATCCCCATCACGGTCGCAACGTCTTCCTTTCCCACTTCGGTACCGCATCTCGGAAATACTGGCGGAACAAATGGCCAACTCGACTCGCTCGATGATCGCCTTTTTGCTGCGCACATCCGCAATGGCAGGTTATGGACGGCGCATAACATCGCAGTCGACGCGACCGGCGTCGCCGCCACAAGCGGTGCTGGCCGCCGCAACGCTGTCCGCTGGTACGAACTCGTTGTCCCTGTGGGGTCGGGCACTCCGACTGTTAATCAGTCGGGCACCATTTTCGATTCCGCCGCGAGCAATCCAAAATTTCACTGGAATCCCACGGTGATGATTTCCGGTCAGGGAGACGCAGCGTTTGGATTTAGTGTTGCGGGCAACAACGACCGCATAAATGCCGGCACAAACGGTCGTCTCGCGGGCGATAGTTTGGGAACACAGGGCGCCGTCTCGCTCTATACGAATTCGAGCACTGCCTACAATCCGCCCGGAGATTCCGGTGGGCCGTTCGGAAGACGTTGGGGCGATTATTCGTTTACAAGTCTCGATCCAAACGACGACATGACGATGTGGACTGTGCAGGAGTACTGCGACGGAACAAACACGTGGGGTACGCAGGTGGCAAAATTGTTGGCGCCGCCGCCAGCTACGCCCGCGAGCGCGAGTCCGCCGAGCGTTGCCAGCGGCCAATCCTCCGTTGCAGTTACGATCACGGGCACGTCCACGGCGGGTTCCGGCTTTTTCGATCCCGGTGCGGGATTTGCAAATCGAATCGGCGCGAGTGTAACCGGCGGTGTTACGGTTAATTCCGTTACCTACACCGATCCCACGCACGTGACGCTGGATCTGAAAACAATTGGCGCTACTGGGGGAGCGAAAAATGTGACTGTCACGAACCCGGATGGACAATCAGCGATCGGTTCGGGGATCTTGAATATCACGGCAGGACCACTGCAACTTTTGAGCGCGGTTTCCCGGAAGACTCACGGCGCCGGAGGCACGTTTGATATTGACCTGCCACTATCGGGTCCGCCGTTTGGAGTTGAGTGCAGAAACTCCGGCGCCAACGCCCACACTCTCGTTTTCACTTTTTCAAACGCCGTGGTCAGTGGCAGCGCCAGCGTTACCTTGGGAGTCGGCACTCCCGCCGCTCCCACGTTTTCCGGTAATACGATGACGGTAGATCTCAGCGGCGTAACCGATGTGCAGGTCATCACTGTGACTTTGAGCAATGTAACGGACAGTTTTGCGCAAGTGCTTCCGAATACTGCGGTCAGCATGAATGTTCTTAACGCTGATACGAGCGGTAACAAAACCGTGAATGGCACCGACGTTTCACAAACGAAACTGCAATCGGGGGTCGCACTTAGCGGGGCGAACTTCCGCGAAGACGTTAACGCCAGCGGCGGCATCAATGGCACTGATGTTTCGGCGGTGAAATTGCGCTCCGGTAACGCCTTGCCCTAATTCGTGCGGAGTTCGATGACTACGAACGATTGAGATCGTGCCGTTCCAAGATCTGAATTTCCTGCCGCATTTTCGCCACGCTGGAATGGGGCAGCACGCCGTGAAAGCTCACTCCCGGATAGACGACGCAATCGCGACCTAACACCGAGCCGGGATTGATCACGGCGTTACATCCCACTTCCGTTCGATCACCGATGATCGCGCCGAATTTCGTTAAGCCAGTGCCAATAGTTTCGTCGATGGCACTCACGAAAATCTCTCGATGATCGAGTTTCACATTGGAAAGAATCACGCCTGCCCCCAAGTGTGCGCGATGTCCGAGAATGGAGTCGCCGACATAGTTAAAATGGGGCACCTGAGCTTCATCGAAAAGGATGCAATTTTTGAACTCGCACGAGTTTCCCATCACTACGCCATCGCCCGCGATGACATTTTCGCGCACGTAACAGCCACTGCGCACCTGACAATTTTCTCCAATCCATGCCGGACCTTTTAGGACAGCGCCTTGTTCCACGACCGTACCGCGGCCAACGAAAACGGCGTTGCTGATAAACGGCTTGCCCATTAATTCGCCGAGCACCACCGGCTTCAATCGAAACTGCAGATAGCTTGCGATCTGCCGCAGCGCGTCCCAGACATACTTTTGGTTTTCGAACAACTTCGCGTGACTCGTGTGATCGAGGCTAAGAAATTCTTCAGGTGCAAACATCACGTCGCGAACTAAACGCCGCTGCGGCGACTCACTTTCTGACCATCCTTCGTATCTCGCGCTTCCCAACCGCGCGCGCTCAATTCGTCGCGCAATTCATCACTTTTTTGCCAATCTTTTGCAAGCCTCGCCTGCACTCTCGCCTCCGCTAGTTTTGCGATCTCGGCCGGTAATCCGGTTTCGGTCGGTGAAAGTGCAAGCACACTATCAATGCGACGCCACCAATCGATCCAGCTTCGCGCCTCTTCCGGGGTAAGCTTGCCGGTATCGAGGCGGCGATTCGTTTCTCGGATGGATTCGAATAGAAATCCGAGCGCAGCGGAAATATTCAGGTCGTCGTCCAGCGCTTTCTCAAAGTGTTCGTTAGGCGGATTCGTCGAAGAGTTCGCGATTGTGCCCGCTGTGTCGCGCAAACGCTCAAGCCAATCGTCAATCCGCGCCAGCGATTGGCGTGCTTCCTCCATTCCCTCCCAGGTAAAGTTGAGCGGCGCACGATAGTGCACCCGCATCAGCGCGTAGCGAACCTCACGACCGCTGTAGCCTTTCGCGATCACATCGCGCAACGTGTAAAAATTGCCTAACGACTTTGACATTTTCTGCCCGTCCACCAGCAAATGCGCGCAATGCAACCAGTAGCGCACGAATTTTTTTCCGGTTACGCCTTCGGTCTGCGCGATTTCGGCTTCGTGATGCGGGAAAATGTTGTCGACGCCGCCGCAATGAATATCGATCTGGTCGCCGAGTAGCTCCGTCGCCATCGCGCTGCACTCGATATGCCAGCCGGGTCGCCCACGCCCCCACGGGCTGTCCCACGCCACATCGCCGTCTTCTTCGTCCCAGGCTTTCCAAAGTGCGAAGTCCCCGATGTGTTCCTTATCGTATTCGTCGTTCCGGACCCGGCCGGTTGATTGCAACTGTGTCAGATCGAAATGCGCCAGATGTCCGTAGGCCGGAAAATTCTTGATGCGAAAATAAACCGATTTGTCTTCCGCTTGATACGCCAGCTCGCGGCTCGATCAGTTTCTGGATCATATCGATCATCTTCGCGATGTGCTCCGGCCCGGTCGCAGCGGGAAATTCATCCGCGCGTTTGATGCGCAACGTTTCGATGTCTTCGAAGAATGCGCGCTTGAATGGCGCCGTGAATTCCGCAAGCGCAACGCCCGCTTCGCGCGCGCCACGAATCGTTTTGTCATCCACATCAGTGAGGTTCATCACGCGATGAACCTTGTAGCCACGCAATTCAAGATGTCGCTGCAGCAGATCCTCGAAAATGTAGGCGCGATAATTCCCGATGTGCGCGTAGCTATAAACCGTCGGCCCGCACGTGTACATTTTTACCGCGTCGCCTTTTTCGCTAAGCGGACGAAATTCCTCCAGCTCCCGCGAATAAGTATTAAAAAAACGCAGCGCCATCTTAGAGCGGTGTCATCCCGAGCAAAGCGAGGGACCTCACAAAAGCATTGCGCGTTTTTTCGCGGCGGACAGTCATCGCCGCCTTATGTGCTTCTAGACATCCTCCACCAAAGCCGTTGCGATGGCGGCCATTCCTTCGCCGCGGCCTATCATGCCCAGGCCTTCGTTCGTCGTCGCTTTGACGCTGATGCATGAGATATCGCACGCTAGCGCGCCGGCGATTTTCTTTCGCATCATTGGAATATGCGGCTGCAGCACCGGCGCTTCCGCAATCATTGTCGCGTCAACGTTTAGCGCGCGCGCATTTTTTTCCGCAAGCAGAGAACGCACGTGCCGCAGAATTTCCAGGCTGCTGATTCCACGATTTGCTTCATCGGTATTCGGAAAATGGTGTCCGATGTCGCCTTCTCCCATCGCGCCGAGGAGCGCGTCCGCGATTGCGTGCGTGAGGACGTCCGCGTCGGAGTGGCCATCAAGACCGCGATCATGCAGGATCTCCACTCCACCGAGAATTAATTTTCGGCCTTCTACCAGCCGGTGGACGTCGTAGCCAATTCCAGAACGAATCATAAGATCACAACTTTAAGTCGATCACGCCGTTGGAAGCAACAATACTGTATTTGTCTTTCATGTCGGTGCGTGGCCGCATGTCCACCGAACCGCCGGCAGTCTCAATCAAGATCCAACCGGCCGCGACATCCCAAAGACTGATCCCCTGTTCGATGTAAGCGTCGAAACGACCGCACGCGACGTACGCCATATCGAGCGCTGCGCTTCCCATCAAACGGCATTTGCGCGCGCGATGCACCATCGATTGCAAAAGCGGCAGCCCGGATTCAATCGTCACGCCCGTCTTTGAGAGCCCCACCGAAATCACCGCCTCGCTCAACTCCGTCCGGTCGCTTACATGAAAGACGCGATCATTCAGTTTGGGTTCGCCGCTCTTTTGCACCGCCCACATTTCGTCGCGCATCGGATCGTAAATGACACCGACAATAATTTCTCCCTGACAGCGCAACGCAATCGATACGCAGAAATGTGGAATGCCGTAATAATAATTAACCGTGCCATCCAGCGGATCGACCACCCATTGAAACTCACTCGCCTGATCGCCGACGATGCCCTCTTCGCCGTACAGCGCGTGATGCGGGAAATTCTTCAGCAATAAATTTGTGATCAGGTCCTGAGTTTGCACATCGATCTCGAGTTTGATGTCGTGCGCTTCCTTCGCGTTGACGCGGCGCGGCTGATGAAAATTCTTCCGCAACAAATCTCCGGCCTCGCGCGGCGGCAGCGACCGCTGTGTCGAGATAATGCGTCATGCAATGAGATTAATCGTTTTGGGTTTTTTGCGCTGTGAAATTTTTCGCGCGACCGAATCGGTACAAAAAAATCGGGAGGAGAATTTGAGTCCTCCTCCCGGGTTGAAGTTGGGATTTATGATTCCGAAGATCCGGAACCGTTAAGAAGCGTCAGGCCTTAATGGCGTTTTTTCTTCGCCGCCTTTTTCTTGGCGGGCCTTTTTGCTTTTTTCTTTGCTGGCATCGACTATCCCCCCTTTCAATCCGCAATCGCGGTGGGTGTGTGAAGATGTTTGAATAACTTCACGTACACGGTTCAGTAATCATCACGTTTTTTTTGTCAAACTTTTTTCGCGCATGTTTGAAATTATTTTTACGAGTTCGCGCGCGATATTTTTTTTCGGCGCGCGCGAAATTTTTTTGGTTTCACCGTTTCGGAAGAAAATCGTCACTTCATTTTGAGCAGATTCCATTCCGTAGTCGGGATTGCTTATGTCGTTAGCCACAATCATGTCGCAATTCTTCGCGCGTAATTTTTGTTCTGCATTCGCGGCGACGTTTTCCGTCTCCGCCGCGAAGCCAACAACGAGAAACGAACGATCTTGATTCGCGACAGATGCGAGAACGTCGCGCGTCGGCACGAGATCGAGCGACAGTGCCGCAGATTTCTTCTTTAACTTTTGTTCCGAATATTTCGCCGGCTTGTAATCCGCGACCGCCGCGCACATGACGAGGACATCGCAATCGCGGATTGCATTCTGAACTGCACCGTACATTTCGTCGCTTGAGTTGATCGAGACGACGCGCGCATTTTCCGGTTCGCGCAAATTCACCGGTCCAGAAATCAATGTTACATCGTGACCAGCTTCAATCGCCGCTTCGGCAATCGCGTATCCCATTTTTCCGGAAGAGCGATTGCTCAGGAATCGCACTGGATCGATCGGCTCGCGCGTCGGCCCGGCAGTAACGACGAATCTCACGCAATCAAATTGTCCTGGCGCGCGAGCAGGAACTCCACGCGAAAGGCAATGTCATCTACTTTCCACAAACGGCCGACGCCTTCGTAACCGCACGCGAGCATTCCTTCTTCCGGTCCGATGAATTCCGCGCCGCGCCCTTTTAGTTTTTCAACGTTCTCCTGCGTCGCCGGATGTTCCCACATTTTCCCATTCATGGCCGGCGCGAGCAGAATCTGCGCGCGCGTTGCGAGCGCGATCGCGGTGAGCGGATGACTCGCGAGTCCGTGCGCGAGTTCGGCAATGACGTTCGCGGTCGCCGGCGCAATGAGAAGAAGGTTGGCGCGGTCCGCGAGTTCAATGTGGCCGGGGCGCCAGTTTTCCTTTTCGTCGTAGAAACTGGTCATGACCGGATTTTTGGAAAGCGTTTGCAACGTCAGCGGCGTTATGAATTCCGTCGCGTCACTCGTCATGACGACGAAAACATCATGACCTTGCTTAACGAGCAGACTGGCGAGTTCCGCAGATTTGTATGCGGCGATCGAACCGGTGACGCCAAGCACTATTGATTTTGCCTGCGATTGCGGCTGCAGGATTTTTCGCGGCACAGGCTTTTGCCGTTTCCGTTTTCCGTTGCCGTCCATTTTATTTTCTCAGCTCAAAACCAATCTGCGGCTCGCGATGCGTTCCGCGCCCATGATGTGGCGGAACTTCATCAAGTCCTCTTCCACGGATTTGCTGATGATGGTGTAGCGGTAATCGCGCCAAAGTTCCATCTCGCGCGCGGCGTTGACAAGGCGCAGTTCAATTTGCGGCGGCGTTTCTGTGCCGCGCTTAATCAGGCGGCGGCGCAACTCTTCGAGATCCGGCGGCATGATGAAAACGTCGGTGAGCGCCTGACGAATAAACGGATCGTCGAAATTACGAATCGCGGCGGCGCCTTGCGTATCGATATCGATCAAAACATCGACGCCGTTTTTCAAATTCTCGAGGACGGGCTTGCGCAATGTTCCGTAAAAATCGCCATGCACTTTTGCATGCTCAAGGAATTCCTGCGCAGCCACGCGGGAGAGAAATTCGTGTTCGGAAATAAAATGATAATCTTCGCCCGGCAATTCGCCTGCGCGTGGAGCGCGCGTCGTGCAAGAAACCGAGTAAACAAAATCCGGCGTTTGTCGGAGCGCCGCGCAAAGCGTGGTCTTGCCGGCGCCGGACGGCGCGGAAACGACAAACAAAATCCCGTAACGTGTGAACTGCTTATTCAAGGTTCTGGATTTGCTCGCGGATTTTTTCCAGCTCCGCTTTGCAGGCAACGACGTGCTGCGAAATATCGGCGTCATTTGATTTTGCGCCGAGTGTGTTGAGTTCGCGAAAAATTTCCTGGGTGATGAATTCGAGCGTGCGGCCAACAGGCTCGTTCTTGCGCAAGTGATGGGCGAACTGCGCGAGGTGACTTTCCAAGCGGGTCAGTTCTTCAGAAATATCCGAGCGATCCGCGAAAAAGGAAATTTCCTTGAGCAACCGTTCATCATCGATCGGAATGTTGAGCCCGGCCTTGTTGATACGATCGAGCATGGCCTCGCGATATCGTTTCACCACGTTTGGATACAGCGCGCGTATTTGTTTCAGCCCGGCGCGTACCGTCTTGAGCCGATGAATTAAGTCTTTCGCGAGATGCTTTCCCTCGCTCTCGCGCATCTTGATTAACTCGGCGAGTGCGGTGTTGAGGGCGCGCTCGACTGCAGGCCAGACTTTGCTCGCGTCGATATTTTCCTCGGGCAATCGCATTACCCCCGGCGCCTGCAAAATAGTTCCGATCGTGATTTCACCCGGAGCGCTTAGTTCTTTTTGCAGCGCTCGCATCGCTTCGTGGTAAGAGCGGGCGAGCGCGGTATCGAGCGCGAGCGTGCGTGTGCCGTTTTCGCCGTTATGCACAGCGACGACGACATTCGTGCGACCGCGTGAGATTTTTTCGTTGATCGCCTGTCGAATGCGCGGCTCGAGTTCATTCAGGTCGCGCGGCAAATTAATGACGATGTCGCTTTGCTTACGATTTACCGAATTCAGCTCGACGCTGAATTTTGCACCGTTGTGATCGACTTCGCCGCGGCCGTAGCCGGTCATGCTTCTCATCGTTAGTGAAGTTTCCGGAAAGAGCGGGCAAATAACAAATAGAAAACTGCGCCGGGAAACTTCTGTGTAGTTCGTTAGGATCGTGAATTCCGTGACGATGAATCTTGCCCGCCGCTTTTCTGCCGGTTCACGAGAAGCTGATCAAGCGCGCGTCGATGCGGCGATGGCATCGGGATCGTAGGCAGCTCGCGGATGGGAAACCATTGTCTGAATTTGTGGACGGGAGGCGATGGCGTAGCGAAGACCTCGAGTGTGACGCGATGATGCGTGAACGGAAATTCGGAAATTTGAATGGGCGGTTGTCCCGGCGGCTCGGTTGCGAGAGTGGGGAGGATCCACAAACCGCGCCAACGTTTGCGCGCTTGCTCGAGAAGGACGCGGTCGCGCCGGAAATTAAATGAATGCAGTTCTCGTAATCGTCTCTGGCCGGCAGGAGACTTTTTAATTGGAAGCAGCGCGGGATTTTTTGCGCGACAAAAGTCGCGCACCGGACAAGCGGGGCATTTTGGAGTGCGCGTGCAGACAATCGCGCCAAGATCCATCAGCGCCGAATTATGTGCGCGCGCGCCGCGTCGTGGAATAAGGTGCGCGGCGATTTTCCAAAGCTCTTTACGGCCGGCACTGTCATCGATGGGCTGTTGCAGATCGAAAATGCGTGCCAGCACACGACCGATATTCGTTTCGACGACGGGAACCGGGCGATTGAAAGCGAAAGTGGCGATTGCGTTCGCGGTGTAGCGGCCTGCGCCCGGCAACTCTGCCAACTCTTCGGGCTGGCGAGGAAAAGTGCCGCGATATTTGCTTCTCAGGATTTTCGCAGCGGCATGCAAATTACGAGCACGTGAATAATAACCCAATCCCTGCCAGGCGTGCAGGACCTCCGATTCGGAAGCGAGCGCGAGCTTTTCACTATTGGGAAACCGGCGGAGCCATCGCTCATAATAAGGAATGACTGCGGACACCTGCGTTTGTTGCAGCATTACTTCCGAGACGAAAATGGCGTAGGGATCGGAAGTTCGCCGCCACGGGAGATCGCGACCGTTATTTCGATACCAGCGCAAAAGGCGACGTCGAAATTGAGCGGCTTCTTTTTCTGAGAGATGTTTCGCTTCGATCAACATGACGCGCTAAGAGATGCAACCGTGAACGTTTTCACCGCACTGCTCAATCAAGAACAGGTCGAGAAATTGCGTGCGCTCCTGGATCAACTCGGTTTCACATTTTCGCCGAAACCGTACACGATTTTTTTTGCGCAGAAAAACAAACTGAGCATCGCCGTTTACGAGAAGGGCCCCAAGATTCTTGTGCAAGGCAAAGGCGTAGAAGAGTTCGTGCAATTCGAACTGGAACCGAAAATTTTGGGCGAGGCCAGGCTCGGTTACGAAGAAGTGCATTCGCCGGAAATGTTCGAGCCGCATTTCGGAGTGGATGAAAGCGGGAAGGGAGACTTTTTTGGCCCGCTGGTTATTGCGGGAGTCTATGTCGATCGCGGGATCGCGCGGAAATTTCTCGAGGCCGGCGTGCAGGATAGCAAACGGATCAGTTCGGATGCCCGAATTCATGCGCTCGCGGAATCGATCCGGAAAATCGCCGGCGGCTTATATGAAGTGGTTCTGATCGGGCCGGAGAAATATAATGAGCTTTACGTTAAGTTTAAAAATCTCAATGCCCTGCTTGGATGGGGGCATGCTCGCGTGATCGAGAATTTGCTGGCAAAGAAGCCGGATTGTCCGCGCGCCTTATCCGATAAATTCGCCGACGCCCGCGTGATTGAGAAAGCCCTTCTCCAACACGGGCAGTCGATCAAGATGGAGCAGCGAACGAAGGCCGAATCCGATCCGGCGGTGGCCGCGGCCTCGATTTTGGCACGGGAAGGTTTCGTGAATTGGCTGGAAAAACGGGGACGTTCGCTGGGAGTTCGGCTGGGAAGGGGCGTCTCGGCGGCAGTCAAGAAAACGGCGGCAGACATCGTGGCGGCAAACGGCGCTGCTGCCCTGCAGCAGATCGCAAAAGTCCACTTCCGCACCGCGCACGAGGTGGCCCCCGACCATTTTACTGCTCCGCCACCACGGCGCGAGTGGCGAAAATAATTTCCCTCAGGGAAGCGGGCAAGCTTCCTGCTCTCATTTGTCCACTGTCGTGGAAACCAGATTGCTCATACTGAATGCCGACCCGGTTTTTCAAGATCGCGCGCTCGGAATTTTTGATATGATGGACGACGTCGAGACGCGCATTGTCCGCACAATGGCGGAAGCCGTTTTCGTCTTGCTCGCCGAGAATTTCGACGTTTTTGTGGTTGAAGGCGAGAGTGGGGTTGCATTCGAACAGGCGACCAGTGCGCGGCAGCACTTCCCTTCCCTTCGCATCGTTTGTTTGACTCCGAAGCCGCATGACTCCGACCTCGTCATGGATGCGCAACAGCAGAAAATCACACATCTTTCCGTGGAGCGAAGCGAAAACTATTTGCGCCATCATTTGCGCAACATTATTCGCTCGGTTGGAAATCAAGTCGTGATTCCGGCGGAGGGAATCGATCCGTGCCACTCGTTGATCGGAAATCTGAATCAATTTTCCGCCGCGGAGATTTTACAAATGAGTTGTCTGGGACAACGCAGCGGCCGCTTCACATTCAAGTCAGCGCGAGGAAACAGCGAGATTTATCTGCAGCTGGGTTCGATTCGACATGCTGTTTTTGGAACCTTGGAAGGAGAAGCGGCCGTCGCGGAAATTTTCCGGTGGCGACAGGGTCGCTTTTATTTTGAGGAAGGTATCATCAGCCAGGTGCAGACCGTCGATCGGCCATGGGCGCATCTCTTGATCGACAATTTACAGAAGCTCGACGAAACGCTCGAGCTCGTGACGGCTAAAAGTCACCGATGAGAGACCGGGAACTCGAAAGTCGTCTACGTTTGCTCACGCTCCAGTTGGAAAACTGGAAGAAGCTGCACGACTTGATTACCTACGGTCTGGACAAGGCGAAGCCGATCATTTCCGCCGAGCAGGAACGCCAGTTCACCGAAATTCGCGGCAATCTTTTGCAGGAAACGGAACACGTCCTCACGGAAGTGAGCCTGTTGGGAGAAATTTCCGGCAAAGCCATGAATGTCCTGCAACGTTGCGTATCCATTCGCGGTGTGCGCGAGTTGTCGAACGAGGAAGTGCGCCGGCTCGAGTCGGAATGGAATGGTGTTTTTACCAAACTCGGGATTGCACAAGGGCAACTCAAATCGCGCCGCAAGTCGCTGTCACGCCAAACGGCGTTTGCCTATTATTTCGCGCGATTCTTGCAGCGGCCGGCCTGAGCTTCTTACTCAACCGCCTTCGCCTGCGCGGTTTCCGGCCGAAAAATAGTTTAGGCCGTTAAGAATTATAACCTTCTTTTTTTGGGAACTTTCCGCTCAAATCGGGGACGGGACTCGATTCTAATATAAAATATGGCCAAGCTCACCAAGCGCGACATTGTTGTCGCAATCAGCAATCAGACCGGCATGGTGCAGGCCCAGGTCTTTGAAGTGGTGCAGCGCACCCTCGATCACATTACGAACAGTCTGGCTAACAACGTTGCAGTAGAGCTGCGCAACTTTGGCGTGTTTCAGCCGCGCCTGACAAAGCCGCGCGTTGGGCGCAACCCCAATGAGCCCGGCAGCAGTTTCGTTATTCCCCCGCGCGCGACGGTTAAATTCAAAGCTGGCAAAATCATGCGCCAACGCGTGGAAAAACTTTCCCGCGAATTGAAGGAAGCCGCGGAGAAGCGCGAGAATGCGCTTCCTAACAACGCACAGACGACGACTGGCTCGGACGTTTAGCTGCCGTTCGGTGATTGCGCGGCCGAAGTGGAAGCCGTTTCCGGCTCGAGTATCCTTTTGATGGCGAGTTCCAGGCGCTCGAAATTGATCGGCTTGGTCAGGTGTTCGGAAAATCCGGCGTCTCGTGCCCGCGTGACGTCGTTTTCCATTCCGAAGCCGCTCAAGGCGATTCCGCGCAAATCTCTTGTCGCGCGCAGTTCCTGCATCAGTTCGTAACCGCTACGGTCTGGAAGTCCGATGTCGCTAATGATCAGGTCGAAATTTTCTTCCGAAGCTTTTTTTACCGCTTGTTCCGCAGAATTCGCGACGGCGACGGCATATCCACGACGCTCGAGCATCATTTTCATTCCGACGCACGTGTCGTGGTGATCGTCCACCACTAACAAGCGACGCGTTTGAGCATGATCATCTAGTTTTTCTGGGGCAGGACTCGGTTCTCGCGGTTTTTCTTCTGCGCGCACGCGGACCGGCGCGTCCACCGCTTTGAGCGTGACCGTGAATGTCGAGCCTTCGTCTTTTCCGGCGCTTGCGACTTCGATTTCTCCGCCATGCGCCGCAATCATTGCCTTGGAAATGGCAAGGCCAAGACCCAGGCCGCCGAATCGGCGAGTGATCGAGCTTTGTCCCTGCTCGAAAGCATTGAAGATCTTGCTCAACTTCGCTTCTTCGATGCCAATGCCCGTGTCGGTGATTTTGATTTCGATCTCCGCGGGAGATGGATTGAAGGTTTCGATCACAATCCGACCTTCTGCCGGGGTAAACTTGACCGCGTTCTTAATGAGATTCCAGAACACTTGCTGCAAACGTGCGGGATCGGCTTCGGCATAAGTGCGCTCTGCGCGTAAACGGAATTCGACGTGCTGGTTTTTCCCCGCGATTTCTTCACGACAGATTTCGTAGGCGCGTTGGAGGATTTCGTGAACGCTGGCAACTTCGAAAGTGAGTTGGAGTTTTCCTTTTGCGATGCGCGTGACGTCGAGGAGGTCGTCGATCAAGCGCGCTTCCAATTCCACGTTCCTGCGAATGACTTCAAGTGCATGACGCGTTTCGGGAACGTCGGCGCTAGTCGCTTCGAGTTCTCCCACCATGGCGATGACCGGTGAAAGCGGATTGCGCAGCTCGTGCGAGAGGAGCGCGAGGAATTGATCTTTAGCGGCGTTAGCTCCGATCAATTCCTTCCGCAGAGTGACGTCGCGCGTCTTGTCTTCTACCAGATAAAGCACACCTTGAATTGTCTGTTGCGCTCCCTGGAGTCGGAGAAGATTCACGTTCACATAACGTGTGGCACCGCTGACATCGGTGAATGGATGTTCGATGAGCTGGAATGGAGCTCCAAAGCTAAGAACTTTTTCGATGGCCTCTTTCGGGGCGATCTTTACCTCGTCGTAAGTCGCTTCACTAATGTCTCTGCTTTTCGGCAATTGCCCGAAACGTTTGGCCATTTGTTCGAAAGCGTCGTTAGCCGTGAGAAAATTGTGCGAACGCGGGTCCACCAGCGCGATACCGCTGGGCATGTTGGCGAGAATTTTCTCATTAAAAATAATCTCCCGCTCAATTCGACGCGCCGCCTCGGTTTGGCGTCGATAAAACTTCCCGAAGAGCCACGCTGCCAATCCTGTCCCTGCAATTAACCAGGCAACGGGCCACATCAATTTTTGCAAGAGATCCTGCAAGGGTTGATAGGCGACCTCTCTCGGCTGTGCGACGACCGCCGTCCAGCCGCTCGTCTCTATGGGGCTGAATGCATAGAGGTTCCCATGCCGCTCGAGATGTGGGTTCTTGCTTCGGCGAAATTCGGCGATCAAACTGTCGTTGTCGGCTGTGCGAAGGCTCGTGTTGGCGCGGAAGTCTTTTGTAAACAGCGCTGCTCCGCTTTGGTCGAAGACCTGGCAAAAGGACTGATCGGTGAACCCGATCGTAGATAGGCGGCGCCCAATGCGTTCGACCAGGACTGAAACGCCCAGGAATCCGACCACTCTCCCATCCGGCGTACGCACCGCCCCGACGATGTCGGAAACAAGCCGATGGTCGGGTTCACGCGGATGGACTTGCGAAACATATGCTCCCGAAGTGGCCAGAGCTCCATCACGCCAAAGCCTGGAGAAGAAATCCTGGCCCACGAGATCTGGAACGGCGGGCACCGATCCTACAAGGCGACCATCAATGTCGGTGAGGAACATCCCATCAATGCGGGGATGGGAAAAATACGTTTGACCCACCCATTGCTGCCCGGCCGCCTGCGGATCGGGCTCGGTCAGAATTTGCGCGACGTTAGGCTGGTTCTGGTAATACTCGACGACGTTGTTCTTTCCCGCGAGATCGTCCCCAACCAGATGGGCGATTAGCTGCACGAACGTTTGCCGGTCGCGCAGAATTTTGTTTTCCAGCGTCCTGGTCAGAATCGTGTAAGAAACCGCCAGCATCAGTATCGAAGGCACCCAGCCCGCGAGCAGAATGGCCACCACGATATTGACCCGCTCGAAGCGACTTCGGCTGGTGTAGGTAACTTTACCCGGCGATTCCATCATTCAATTGATCGGCGCAGTCGGTGGACGGGGCAAGGGCATACAACGTGGGTGCATTATTGATTCGTTTCAATGGGTTGGTTTGATTCCCGCGCTTCGTAATGAATTTTCTTTATTTCTGGCAGGCTCATCGCGCCGGTCTGCGGCGTTCTTAGGGGTGCAGTTTCACGAGGCAAAACGCCATTTTTTGATTTGACGGAAGGCCCGGAAGCGGCATCATGTCGCCCTTGCCGGGTCTCTCTGCGGCAGTTACTTAAACTATTATGCACGGCAGTGTTGGCTACCTGGTCTGGACGATCTGTTACTTGACCGTCCTGTTCGGACTTTCCGCGTACGGGATTCACCGCTACGTCATCATCTATCTCTTCCTTAAGAATAGGAAGAGGGCAGCAGTGCCGGCAGCGCGTTTCGAGCAGTTGCCGAAAGTCACGGTCCAGTTGCCGATCTACAATGAGATTTACGTGGTTGAGCGGTTGCTCAAATCAGTCAGCGAACTGGATTATCCGCGTGAGCTTTTGCAAATTCAGGTGCTCGACGATTCCACGGATAACACTCGTGAAGTTACCGCTTCGTGCGTCGAAGAATTGCGCCAGCGCGGATTTGATGTCGAGCTAATCCATCGCAACGATCGAGTGGGATTCAAAGCAGGGGCGTTGGAGACCGGTCTCAAATCAGCAGGTGATTTTGTTTGTATTCTCGATGCCGATTTTGTTCCACCGAAGGATCTTCTACGGCAAACGGTCGACTTTTTTACCGACCCGAAAGTCGGCATGATTCAAACGCGCTGGGGACATTTGAACCGGTGCTACTCGATGCTCACTCGAGTGCAGGCGATGTTCCTCGATGGGCATCTTCTGCTTGAGCAAACAGCGCGCAGCCGCAGCGGGCGATTCTTCAACTTCAATGGCACAGCCGGCCTGTGGCGCCGTTCCTGCATCGAGGAGGCGGGAGGCTGGCAGCACGACACGCTTACCGAAGACCTCGATCTGAGTTATCGCGCGCAGCTCGCCGGCTGGAAGTTTGTATTCCTGCCGGATGTGGTTACCCCCGCCGAGCTTCCCGTTGACATGAACGGCTTCAAATCGCAGCAGCACCGCTGGACAAAGGGCTCGATCCAAACCTGCAAAAAACTGCTACCCACTATCTGGCGCAGTAAGTTACCATTGTTGATCAAGCTGGAAGCCACGGGTCATTTGATGTCGAACTTCGCGTATCTACTGCTCGCTTGTCTTTGCTTCTTATTGCATCCTTCGACCGGCGGCCCCACCGGCTGGGTTCGGACTTTTCTCATCGACGTCCCGATCTTTCTTACGGCGTCCCTTTCCGTGACGGTCTTTTATATTTGTGCCCAGCGCGAATTGAATCCGCGCACCTGGATGAGGGAAATATTATTGCTTCCTTGTCTCCTCGCGCTTGGCGTTGGCCTTTCGCTCAACAATGCGCGCGCCGTGCTGGAAGCGATGTTTAATCATCACTCGGATTTTGCGCGCACGCCCAAGTACGGAATCGAGCGGAAAGCTCAGCCGTGGCGCGATTGCAAATACATGCCGCTAAAGTCGCTGCTGCCGATCTTCGAATTGGCGTTCGCGGCTTACTTTACCTACTTCGTGTGGTTCGCGATCGAGCACGCGCAATATCTTTCGCTCCCATTTCTCGTCATGTTCCAGGGCGGTTTTCTTTACGTCTCTCTTTCGTCACTCGCGCAGTGGTGGCCCAAATTTACCATCGGCGCCGCACGCAACGCGGCGGCAATTCCAGCGTGACAATGCAAAAATCTCTGATAAATACCCGCCCGATGCTTCGTTCCGTCGTTTATTTTTTCGCGCTGCTCCTATTTAGCGCGACCCTGAACGCCGGAGTTACGGTTGTAAATCCCGATTGCGTCATCGTCAGCGTGCGCGACCAAAAGCTCATGCTCGTTCAAGGCGGCGGCGAGGTTGCGCTCTATCCTGTTTCGACTTCCAAGTTTGGACTCGGCGATGCCTGGGGCCGAATGACAACACCCCTCGGTTTTCTCCAAGTCGCGCAAAAGATTGGCGACAATGCGCCGGTGGGCGGAGTATTTCACAATCGTCGTTTCACCGGCGAAGTGATCCAGCCCAATGCGCCGGGGCGTGATCCGATTACAACGCGCATCATCTGGCTGCGCGGTCTCGAGGCGGCGAATGCGCACGCCTTTGCCCGCTGCATTTATATTCATGGAACGCCACAGGAAAAGTTCATAGGACGTCCCGCCAGCTATGGTTGCATTCGCATGAAGTCGAGCGATGTCGCGGAGCTCTATAATCGCCTCACGATTGGAACGCTGGTGCAGATCGTGCCCGATCGCTTACCGAAAGTGCGAAAAGCGAAAGCGTTTCGCAGCCCGCCGAATGAAGGTTCGCAGTTCGGCATTCTTGCGCCCGCTGGTAAAAGTATGGTGAACGAACGCGGACTTCATTGGAACGATAAGACCTGATCGAAGTCGTTAGGCGAAATCAAAATGGCAAATACCAAATCCGCAGCAAAACGCGCGCGCCAAACTGCACGCCGCACCTTGCATAACCGCAGCGTTCGTTCCCGTCTGCGCGGAATGCAGAAACGCGCTACCGGCGCAAACGCCAAATCTGATCCTAACGAGATTAGCACCCTTATTTCGGCGATCGATAAAGCGGCCAAGCGCGGCATCATTCATCGCAATACTGCAAACCGGCGCAAAGCCCGTCTGAACAAACTGGCCAAGGCCGCCGCAGCTTAGTTGTCGCTGCGGCAAATCAGCTTTGCATATCGCGCAGGACGGATAAAATTCCTGCGATGATTCCTGCTTTCCTGCTCGTTTTGTTTGTCGTCGCCTACCGCATCGCCGCGGGGCTCTTGATTACTTCTGGCGCCGGCTGGCTTTCTAATTTTGCTCCTTTCGCTGCCATCGCGCTTTGCTGTGGCGCCTATTTTCCGCCGCGGCTCAAGCTGTCTGTTCCACTCGTCGCGCTATTTATTTCCGATGTGGTGCTGAATGTTTACTACACCGCGCCGATGTTCACGGGTCATATCGTGGGACGCTATCTCGCGCTGGCGGTCATCGGGTGCATCGGCATTTTGCTGCAGAACCGCGCCTCACTGAAAACACTGCTTCCGGCTTCGATCGTTAGCTCGAGCCTGTTCTATTTCGTCAGCATTGTGTTTTCGTGGGTTAGCGATCCAGGTTACGTGAAGAATTTTGCGGGCTTGCTCCAGGCGCTTACTGTTGGTTTGCCGCAATATAGTGCCACGCCCTCGTGGATGTTTTTCCGTAATTCGCTCGTGAGCGATCTGCTTTTCACCGTCGCTTTTGTTGCCTGCATGAATTTCGCCAGGAACGCGGAACGTTCGCGCGCGGGCGCCACGGTGCCGCGAACGGCCTAAACGCTGATGCAGCGCGCGGAGCAACGCGACGAAGTCGACATGCTCGCGCTGATGCTGTTGATCCGGCGTTTTGAAGAACGCGCCAGTCAGCAATATCAGTCGCAAAAAATCGGCGGGTTCTGCCATCTCTACATCGGCCAGGAAGCCGTAGTGGTGGGCGCGCACGCCGGTACGCGCGACGACGATTACTTCATCACTGCTTACCGTGATCACGCCCATGCGCTCGCGCGCGGAACGTCAGCCGACGCCTGCATGGCGGAACTTTTCGGCAAGGAGGCTGGTTGCTCGCGCGGCCTCGGCGGGTCCATGCACTTTTTCGATCGCAAAAACAATATGTACGGTGGGCACGCCATCGTCGGAGCGCACGTGCCTCTCGCCTGCGGACTCGCGTTTGCCTGTAAATATCGCGACGAAGATCGCGTGACTCTTTGTTTTTTCGGCGACGGCGCGATCAATCAAGGCGCGTTTCATGAGGCGCTAAACCTTGCTGCCCTCTACAAACTGCCGGTTGTCTTCATTTGCGAAAATAATCTGTTCGCCATGGGAACATCCGTGAAGCGTTCCACTTCACTCAAGCAAATTGTCGATCGCGCCGAGGGTTACGATATTCCCGGGCGAAATCGTGGACGGCATGAACTTTCGCGAGGTGCGCGATAAAATCGGGGAGGTTGTTGCTTCGATTCGCAAAGATTCGCACCCAGCTTTTATCGAAGCGCGGACATATCGGTATCGCGGCCATTCGATGTCCGACCCGGCGAGCTATCGCACCAAACAAGAGCTGGAAAAATATCGCCTCGACGATCCGATCACGCGCTTGCGGGCGCAGCTGACGCGCGAGGGGAATTTGACTAACGAGCAATTCGACGCGCTCGATAAGCGCGCGAAAGAAGCCGCCAGCGCGAGCGTCAAGTTTGCCGAGCAAAGCCCGGAGCCGCCGCTCGAGAAACTTTACGATTACACCTTCGCGCCATGACCATGCAGATGCGCGAGATTACTTATCGTCAGGCGCTCAACGAGGCACTCGCTGAGGAACTCGAGCGCGATGCCGATGTTTTTCTCATGGGCGAGGAAGTCGCCGAATACAACGGCGCTTACAAAGTGAGCCAGGGTTTGCTGGAACGCTTCGGACCGAAACGCATCATCGATACGCCGATTAGCGAAAACGGTTTCGCCGGCATGGGAGTCGGCGCCGCCATGTGCGGACTGCGTCCGATCATCGAATTCATGACTTTCAGTTTTTCGCTCGTTGCATTCGATCAGGTCGTGAACAACGCGCCGAACATGCTCACCATGTCTGGCGGACAATTCAATATTCCGATTACGTTTCGTGGGCCGAACGGACCCGCGCATCAACTTGGCGCGACGCACTCGCACGCCACGGAATGTTTGTATGCGAATGTTCCCGGCCTCAAAATCTGCACGCCTGCTACGCCGCGCGATGCGAAAGGCTTGCTGAAAACGGCGGTGCGGGACAATAATCCGGTACTCGTCCTCGAAGCGGAGCTTCTCTACAGTTCGAAGGGCTTGGTCGAGCCGTTGGAAACCGAATTACTGATCCCGCTCGGTGAAGCCGAAGTGAAACGGGAAGGCAGCGATGTCACCGTGATTTGTTACGCGCAAACGGTGCCGCTCGCATTGGCGGCGGCGGAAAAACTCGAGGACGAAGACATCAGTGCCGAGATTGTCGATCTGCGCTCAATTAAGCCGCTCGATGAGAAAACGATTTTTGCTTCTATCGCTAAAACGCATCGCGTCGTGATTATCGAACAGAACCGGCCATTCTGTGGCGTTGGCGCGGAAGTTTGTTACCGCATTCAAAAAGGTATTTTTGATGAGCTCGATGCACCGATCGAACGCGTTTCACAGGAGGACGTGCCGATGCCGTACAATGAGCGCCTGGAAAAGGCCGTGCTGCCGAGCGCAGACAAATTGATCGCTGCGGTGAAGAAGGTTTGCTACGCCTAACGAGTCATGCCTGAAATTCAAATGCCCAAACTGAGCGACACGATGACGGAGGGAACACTCGTCGCGTGGAAAAAAAAGAAAGGCGACAAAGTTTCAGCCGGCGAAGTCATCGCGGAGATCGAGACGGACAAGGCGACGATGGAATGGGAATCTCCCGAAGATGGAACTCTCACCGATATTTTTGTTGAGGAAGGCGGCAAGGTAAACGTCGGCGACAAGATCGCGTTTATTGGTGAAGAAGGCGAAGAAGCTTCGACTTCTGAGAAGGAAAAACCCAAAGAGGAAGAAGAGAAACCTCAGGCCGAAACGGAGAAACCAGCGCCCGCGCAGGAAGAGAAAAAAGAGACTACTCCGCCACAGGAAACGCAGAAGACGGCAAAACGCGAGGAACCGAAGACGAAGAAACCCAAGCCACCACCAGCGACCGGCGGCGACGCGCGTGTGAAAGCTTCGCCGGTCGCGCGACGCGTGGCGGCTGAACTGGGCGTTGATCTGACGAGCATCAAAGGGACCGGCCCTGAGGGTCGTGTGACGGAAACCGATGTGCGTGCCGCGGCGAAATCAAAAGGCGGTGCGCCGCAGAAAAGCTCCGCGCCGGCGGTTTCATCCCCAATCAAAGCCGGCGAAGGAACGCGCATCAATCTTTCCGGAATGCGCAAAGGCATCGCGGAACGTCTCGTCGCAAGCAAAGCGCCGGTCCCGCATTTCTATCTCAACATCGATATCGACGCCGGGCCGCTCATGGCTGCGCGCGCCGAATTGAAATCGGCAGGGGAAGGCGCCGATGCGTCGAAAATCACAGTGAATGATTTTGTTCTCAAGGCCGCGGTGATGTCCGCCGTCAAGGTTCCAAGAGTCAACGCATCATTCGATAACGACGCGATCGTGCAATACGCCGATGTCGATCTTGGCGTCGCGGTCGCGATCGAAGATGGATTGCTCACACCAGTCATTCGCGCTGCGCAGAACAAATCACTGCGCGAGATCAGCGAGATGGCGAAAGACCTGGCGCATCGCGCGCGCAACAAACGAATGAAGCCGGAAGAATTTCAGGGCGGAAGTTTCACCGTTTCGAATCTCGGCGGCATGGGCATCGACAGTTTTTCCGCCATCATCAATCCGCCGCAGGGTTTCATTCTCGCCGTCGGCGCAATTTCAAAAAAGCCGGTCGTCGATAATTGCGATCAAATTGTTGTTGGCCACCGCATGTCGATCTGGATGAGCTGCGATCATCGCGTCATCGACGGCGCGCTTGGCGCGGAATATCTGAAAGAACTCCGCCATCTTCTCGAAAATCCTGCGCTGTTGCTGGTTTAACTGAATCTGGGAAGCGCACGGGCGCCCGCTGGCGTGCGATCAGCCTGGCACCTCCGACCCCTCAGGAATGAGTCAAGTGTAAGTCAAGCTTTTGGTCAACCCTTTAGCTCGAAATCCCGCGACTTTTATACATGTTTCCTCGCATACGCGTGATCTAAAAACCTGACTTACACTTGACTGATTCGGTCGCTGAATTGCGTTCCAGCTTGACCAATAACTTGACTTACGCTTGACTAATCCGCGTGAGTTATTCGCCGATCTATACCATCACGCCATTCCTCCTCTCGCGAGTGGAGGAGGTCGCGGCGCTGCGCGAACGCATTTTGGCCGCGGCCGTGCAGGTGCCTTGGATTCCTGCTTTGCAGAAAGACACCCGCATCCGCAACGCCCATTCTTCCACCGCCATCGAGGGCAATCCACTGACGCTGGAACAGGTGCGCGCAATCGAAGAAGGCCGCGAGATTCCGGCGACCGCACAGCGCCCGCGCCGCGAAGTGGCGAATTACTTCGCTGGTCTGCGCTTCGTCGAAAAAAGCGTAAGCGTGAAGCAAATCACGCGCACACATGTATTGAAATTGCACCGCATCATGGCTGGCGAAGTGATGGACCAGGGAAAAGCGGGCGAATATCGCACCATGCGTGTCAAAGTCGGTGGCTACATTGCGCCGCCACCAGAAAAGGTCGAGCCGATGATGTCAGACTTGCTCGCTTGGTGGAATAAAGACGCGCCCAACGTTTCTCCCATCCTCAGCTCGGCCATCGTGCATCATCAATTTGAAATCATTCACCCGTTTGCCGATGGCAACGGCCGGGCTGGCCGCATGCTCAGCCTGTGGGAGCTTTACCGGCGCGGTTTCGACAACCACCACATTTTTTCCATCGACGAGTTCTATTGGGAAGACCGGCCGCGTTATTATGCGGCCTTGGAAAATGTGCGACAGGAAGAAGGCGATCTCACCAGTTGGCTCGAATACAACGCGGAAGGATTGCGTGCGACACTGGAGCGCGTCTGGAGCCGGATCCAAAAACTGACCGCGCGCGGGGGAAAAGCAAAGTTGGTGCTGCGGCCGAAACAGGAGCAGCTCCTCCATCTCTTACGCGAACACAAAGCGCTGACCCCGCGCGAAATCTGGGACGCAATCGGTGTATCGAAGCAAGGCGCACTCGATTTATTGCGGCCGCTGATCAAAGCTGGTCTTGTGCGCCGGATCGGAACAAAGAAGACCGGCCGTTACGTCTTAAGATGAATATCAACCATGGATCGCTCACAACCGTACCTGTGCTGCAGAGATTCTGGCGTCGAGCGGCTCGGAAAAATTCCGGAAAACTGGGAAGTGAACAGGCTGAATTCTTTTGCTTGGATTCAGTTAATTAGAAGAACTCCCGCGCTGTCTCGTTTAGCCCTACAACGTCGTCGTTTCCCAGATCATAAAATCGTCCAGCTCTTGCTTCGTTCGCTGCAGCGCGAGTGCCAGGATGGTTGCATCGTCGAGGAAACCGATCGCGGGAATTGCATCTGGAATTACATCGAGCGGGCTGACGACATAAATGACGGCGGCAATAATGATGACGAGTGTGCTTTCGGCGATGAGGCGGTAATCGCCGCGATAGTAGGCGCGAATCAAACGCAGCATCGTCTGGAGATATGGCCAGGTGTCTTTGAATGATTCTTTCGGCAAAGACTTCGCCTGCTTGGCCGCTTCCTGAAAGAGCGCGCTCAAGCGTTGGGAATCGTTGACATACGTTTTCGCGTTCCACACCGCTTGTGCGAACGCCGTTTCGAGCCGTGATTGTAGCGAAGCGCCCACGCCCGTATCCGTTTTTATCTTCGGCTTAGGCGTCTTCTTCGCTGGCCGCTTTTTAGCCTTCGTCTTTTTCATTTTCGGTAATCAAAGCACCTCTATCCATTGCTGAGAAGCCGATTCGTTAACGAGGTTCCTTGATTCGATCCGTTGCGTCAGCCAATCTGACGACTTCAGGATCTTCAGTAGAGATGAGCGACACGCACACACCGTGAAGATTTTCGGCACCTCGCATTTGATCACGAAGCGCGGCCTGTCTGGTGCGCGATGGAGAAATTGTCGCGGCGGCGCAGGAGGAACGTTTCAGTAGAAAGAAACACGACGAGAGATTTCCGCACGATGCAGCCCGTTACTGTTTGGAAGCAGCTGGCCTAACGAGTGGATCCAATCTTGATTTGGTAGCGTTTTACGAAAAGCCCTTCCTGAAGGCCGACAGATTGTTTTCTACTTATCTGGCCGTAGCACCGCGCGGATTGCCATCATTCCTCAAAGCGGTGCCGGTGTGGGTGAAACAAAAGATTTGGATCAAAGATATCATCCGCAAGGAGCTTGAATTTGAAGGTGACATTCTTTTTCCGGAGCATCACGAATCGCACGCGGCCTCTGCGTTTTTTCCTTCACCGTATTCAGAAGCAGCCATCCTTGGTGTCGATGGCGTCGGCGAATGGACGACGACAAGCATTGGTCGCGGTCAATCGAATCGCGTCGAGCTCCTGAGCGAATTGCAGTTTCCACATTCGCTCGGATTGCTTTATTCCGCTTTCACTCAGTATCTCGGTTTTCGCGTTAATTCGGCGGAGTACAAAGTGATGGGCCTCGCGCCTTACGGTCAGCCTCGTTTTGTTGATCGCATCCTGTCTGATCTTTTGGATCTGAAAGCGGACGGTTCGTTCCGACTTAATCTTCGCTACTTCGATTTCATAGCGGGTTTGCGAATGACGAACGAAGTGTTTGCTCAACTATTCGAAGACGCACCGCGAAAACCAGAAACAGAAATAACGCAGCGGCACAAAGACATTGCACGTTCCATCCAGGCCGTGACTGAAGAAGTAATGTTACGAATGGCGCACCATGCGTACGAAATTGTTGGAACGCAAAATCTCTGTCTTGCGGGCGGTGTGGCTTTGAACTGCGTCGCGAACAGCGGCATTCTCTGCCACGGTCCGTTCAAAAAATTGGATTCAACCGGCGGCCGGAGATGCCGGCGGAGCGATCGGAGCAGCGCTCGTCGCCTGGCATCATCATTGCGAGAGGCCACGCACAAGTTTCTCGATGCCGATGCCCAAAGCGCTTCGCTCCTTGGGCCTGCGACGAGGTGAACGAATTTCTTCGACGTGAAAAAATTCCGCACACATCTCTAAGGGACGATGAGCTGATGCCGCGTGTCGTGAGGCTTCTCGAACAAGGCGGTGTTGTCGGATGGTATCAGGGCCGAATGGAATTTGGACCACGCGCCCTCGGCAATCGATCGATTCTGGCTGACGCGCGCCGGCCCGAAATGCAGGAGAAATTGAATCGCAAAATAAAGTTTCGCGAAAGTTTCCACCCTTTTCTCCGGCCGTCTTGCTCGAACGCGTCGCGGATTATTTTGAATTCGACCGCCCAAGCCCGTACATGCTTTTTACTGCTCCGGTCAGGACTTCGGCAACAGCAATTCCGGCGGTTACGCATGTTGACGGTTCGGCGCGGTTGCAAACGGTCGCGGCGAACGAGAATCCGCGGTTTCACCGGTTGTTGCGCGAATTTGAAAAGCGGACCGGGTGTGCAGTTCTCGTTAACACTTCATTCAATCTGCGCGGTGAGCCGCCGGTATGCACGCCGCAAGATGCATTTCGGTGTTTCATGCGCAGCGGCATGGATTATCTCGTACTCGATCAGTGCCTCCTCGATAAGCGCGAGCAAGCGGTCCCACCTGAAAGTCGCGAAAAACGTCGTTTACCTTTAATAAACAAGATGAACAAAATCGTCGCGGAGATCGACAGCTCGCCGCGGTCGTTGCGGCGTTTTGGCTATCTCATTTGCTTGGTGCTGCTCATTTTTGCCGCCATTTTGATCTATCGAGAGCGAAGTGTGGGATGGCTCTTGACCGGGGCGGCTCTGGCAGCAGGCGTCGCTGCACAATTTCCCCACGAGCGCTGATCTACTTTCATCGAGCGTGGATGTTATTGGCCATGATACTTGGATGGCTAATGACGAGAGCGATATTGAGCCTCGTTTTTTTGCTTGCCGTTACTCCAATAGGTCTGGCGCAACGTTTCAGCGGGAAGCGCACGCTAGATTTTGATTTCCGTTCGGAGGCGAAGAGCAGCTATTGGCGACCGCGCGAGGCGCGTGTTACGCTCGGTGGTTATGAGAAGCAGTTCTGAGGAGACCCGTTTTGCAAGGTAAGGTTTCCATTCTCGCGAGCTATGGGACTTTCTGCGCGTGCGCAAGAAATGGTGGCTTGCGCCCATTCTCGCTATTCTATTGGTGCTGGGAATCGTTCTTGTCGTGACTGAAGGTTCCGCGCTGGCGCCGCTCATTTATACCTTGTTCTGACATCCATGTCCGATAAAGGAGCGCGCAAATTTTTCCTCGCAGCGCTTCCAACGCTCAGCGCGCTTGGTTGTTCTTTTGCTCGGCTTCGGCCTTGGCCGCTATTACGTGGCGCGTCCGCTGCGAAAAGAGATCATTGCATTTTCCAGGGGCGAAACGCTTGGGCAGCTCCTCTCGCATAAGGAGCTATCCGGTCTATCGCCGGCTTATGAGCACAGCGTTGCCGCAGACATCGATCACTACATTTATTCCACCGATCGTGCCGATCGGCGTGCGCAGGAGCGGATCGAAGACGGGGCAATCTGGTCATGTGTTCGTCAACTCGATGCAATTCCGATCGAGGAGAGAAGACGAGATGCCCAAACCAGATCGCGTTTATCGGATCTTCCTACGGGCGGTTCGACGATTTTGAGCAGGTGCACCTAACGACGACGAGCACTATCGGAGCATATCTCGAGCGCCGACTCAATGAGAGTGCTGCTTCCGTGAACCGGCACGGAAGTTTCACGCTGGCGGATCAGGTACTCAACGCAGGAACGAATCGTCATCGAAAATCGGCCATCCGAACTCTCGCCAGAACTTGCATCTCTTTGTCCGGGTACCGATGGAATTGGGGTGGAGCAGGGCGCATGTTTGTGGTTCCGAAATTTGAGAACCAGCATTACTGGGATTTGTTGAACGAATCGCGCACTCGCGAGATTTAATTTTGCATGATGTGGTTGCTCCGCCGAGTGCGGTCTCTCCTTCGCAAATCGCGGAGCGTTTGGAAAAGAATGTCCGCCTCAGCGCGACTGCCCTGGCTTTTAGAAGCTCAGGTTATGTTTTCATTTTAAAGCCTATGATCGCGACGACAAACAAATCGCTTTCACCAAGAGAAAGGGAAATTCGGACGCGCCTTCCTTCTCCGGCAGCCGCAAATTTTATCGACGGCTATCGGCAAATTCGCGCCCGCATTTCGGCCATTCATCAAATCGGATTCGAATTTGTCGACAGATCGAATGTTTTCGACAGTCTGACGGAACAGGATGAAATCTTTCTTGATTCCTATCACTTCGGAGATCGCGGCAATAAGTTAATTGCAAACACTCTCGCCGCGATGATTCCGCCGCCGCGCGTCGAACCGCCAGCAAAGCGCCTTTCCTTGATTCTGTTGATCGTGTCAGCGACGATGAGTTCGCATGGAGAGCAACGTGAAAGGAAATTGCACGTCCCCTCCTTCGCCTTGCACTCCGCGCGTGGGTTGATTCGCGATCAAAAAATGCGTCGGAACACGATGTTTGTGCTTCTTCTCGCGGCGCTCTTACTTTTGTTTTCCGGCTCGACGTTTCTGCGGCGTGTGCTGAATCCACACGAGCATCCGGTCGCATTTATCCTCTTCTGGTTCGTCTGCGTTTGGCTGACGTTCACCGCGTTTTTGCTCGCGATTTTTGACATTCTTCTGGTGCGCGCACAAAGGCGAAAAGTGGAAAGAATGTTACGCGCCGGGTTGATTCCCGATTCCGATTCGTCGGTGACCCGAGAAGATTAGGCGAAAAGACATGGAAGAAAGCTTATCGCCGGCGCGCTCCGCACAGCGAAGCGGCTACAGGTCGCGCACGGAGATGGAAGCGACAGAACGCGCCACGCTCGCGCCGTTCGCGCAAAAGTCCGGCGAATCACGCGGACGGAAATTTCCTGAGGAAAGCCACGCTTATCGAACCGAATTCCAGCGCGATCGCGCGCGCATTATTCATTCACGGGCTTTTCGCCGGCTGGAATACAAGACGCAGGTTTTTCTCAATGGCACGGGCGATCATTTGCGCACGCGTCTGACGCATTCGATCGAAGTCGCCTCGATCAGTCGAACAATCGCACGTGCGCTGGGACTGAATGAAGATCTGGCGGAAGCGATCGCGCTCGCGCACGACCTTGGACATTCGCCGTTCGGACATTCGGGCGAAGAAATGCTGGCGGAATGCATGCGCGAGCACGGCGGCTTCGAGCACAACCGGCAAAGTCTGCGTGTGGTGGAGCTGCTGGAAAATGCGTATCCGAAATTTCCAGGATTGAATTTAACTTTCGAAGTGCGCGAAGGTTTGCAAAAACACCAGGCGTTTTACGATTCGCCAGAGCCTGGCGAAGAGAAATATCGCTGCCCTTCGCTGGAGGCGCAGATCGCGAATCTTGCGGACGAAATTACCTACTACAGTCACGATTTGGATGACGCGGTGGATTTCGAAATTCTCGATGCGGCGCAACTTCAGGAAAGCGCAGTTTGGCGACGCAGCCATGCCACCGTGCTGGAACGTTATCCGGAAGTTCGCGAACCGGAGCTGCACAAGTTGATCATTCGCGACATCATCGACGTCCAGGTGCAGGACGTCGTGCAGACGAGCGCGGATTCGATCGCGCGCGCAAATGTGCAGAGCGCCGATGAAGTAAGGCGGCAGCAAACGCCGCTCATTCGCTATAGCAATCAACTACTCGAAGCGAACCGCGAGTTACGGAAGTTCCTCTATCGGAATGTTTATTTTCATCCGCGCGTGGCAAAGGTGAACCAGCGCGCCTGCGAAATGTTGCGAAGTGTCTTCGAAGCCTACGTACGCGAACCGAACTCGTTAGGCGCGGCGGCGACGAAGCGGATTGAAAGCGAAGGATTGCACCGCACGATTTGTGATTACATCGCCGGCATGACCGATCGTTATTTGCTCGAAGAACATGCGCGCCTGACGCAAGAGGCTCGTTAGGCGTAAGCGCCGCCGGTTTCTTCGCGCAGATATTGGATGACCAATCGCAACCGTTGATTAACGGATAATTCTTCGAGCACCTCCTGCCGGCGCAATGGATCGGTGATAAAAGTGAAGGCCATGAGATCGGCCAGCATCTCGGGATCTGAGAGATCGGAAAGATACCGATCCACTTTGGCCGGAAGTTGGCGGCCGCCCTTTTTGAATCGATCGTACAGCTCCAGAACTTTTGCACCGAGGGCATCGGTTTGAAGCGAAGTAGCGTCGTCCGATTGCAATGATTCGATACGAGCGATTGGGAACGGCTCTTCTTGAACGAAACTTTTGAATCGAATGCGATGGAGACCTTGCAGAATCAGATGGGATGTCCCGTCCTCACGACCGACACATGCGCGTACGAGGCCGGCCGTGGAAACATGAAAAAAATCAGCGCTCGTCTTCCAATCGGCGCGATTCGGCCTGACCAGCGCGACGCTAAACATGCGGTGATGCGTGAGCGCATGTTCGAGCATCTCGCGGTAACGCGGCTCGAAAATGTAAAGCGGAAGCAGAGCGTGCGGAAAGAGCAGAGCCCCAGCCAATGGCATGACGGGGACTTCTTCCGGAAGTTGCGTTTCGTTCCGCGCGCTCACCTCATAATATATATACGCAGCCGGCGTGCCGCGAGATGTCGCCGAAGCGCGTCACCTGCGGCGCGTGGCTGCACGCAGTTGTGCAAGCGACCATTGGCCTTCGACGGTTGCAGTACCGAGGTGTGCGTAATTGAGGACGGAACCCGCGGCGGCAAGTCGCGCTCGCGAGAGTCGGCCAAGCTTGCCGACACCCATCGCGCTGATGGGAATTGAGGCCGAACGTGATTGCATGAACTCGAGGAGATTGCGCAGTTCTTCGAGTCGATCGGTCCGGGCAGCCACCTTGAAGATATCCGCGCCTAACGACTGCGCGCGACGGGCCGCCGTCTGAAGCGCGCCCAGAGCAGGCATCGCGGTGAGATCATGCAAAGAGAGGATGATCCGCAGATTTGCTGCGCGAGCACGTTTGAGCAGCGCGGAAAAAGCCGGCGCAAGAGAGAGCTCAACATCTACTAAAGACGCGTCAGGCAGGAAACGCACGAGTAATTCGCGACGCTGGGCGAGTGAGAGATTGTTCGCTCCGCCCTCGGCGGGGGAACGTGCCGTGATAATGCGAGGAGCACGTAACTGTGGAATGGCGGCTGGAAGTTTGTGAATCGCGGAAAGCAAGCCATCAAGCCTTAGCTCGAAAAAATCTGGCGGCTTGCGAAGGCGCAAGGCACGCTGCAAATCCTGCTCGGAGAAAATGACCCCGACAGAACGTGGCCGGGATGTTGCTTTGACCGTTCTTGGCAAAGTCATTATCATATCTACCTATTACCCCGCGAAAAGCCGATATCGTGTAAATGCTGGCGAGAAGACAGGAATTAAACACACAGATCCTTCAGGTAGTCGATGCGCTCTTGCTCGCAATTGCGTTGTTTACTGCCTACGCTCTGCGCCTCCATAGCTCGATTTCGATTGCAGTGTCTGAACTGGTCGATCCGATTCAAAATTACTACTGGCTCGCGATCGTGATCGTGCTTTTCGGTCCCATCTTGCTCGAGATGCAGGGATTTTATCAATCGCCGGTTAATCGAACGAAGTGGAAATCGCTCGAACAAATTCTGCGAGCGATGATTGCCCTGAGCATCGTGGTCGGGGCGGGCGTGGTCTTTTTCAAACAGCCCCTTCATAATCGCACCGTCCCCGTATTTTTTGTTCTGGTCGCGACTTTTCTGCTTCTCGTGAAGGAGCAGCTAATGACTTCTTATTTGCGGCGACGAGCTGCACGGGGGGAATCGCGGGAGCCGATTTTGCTCGCAGGTGTGCCGGAGGATATCGCGGCGCTGGAAGAAACCTTTACGCAGGAGCAGCGCCTCCTCATGGAAGTCGTCGGTCGCATTGACATCGAAAAGCAGCCCATCTCCGATTTGGTGGAAGCGATGCATCGCCACGCGGTGTCTCGCGTGGTTTTCGCCGCGGGCCACAGCCAGCTTAATCGCGTCGAACAAGCGATCGGCGCCTGTGAACTTGAAGGAGTCCCGGCGTGGTTGGGGGCGAATTTTATTCAGACCGCGATTGCAAAACCGTATTTCGACGCATTCGCGGGACGACCGATGCTGGTGTTTCTCTCCACGCCCGATGTTGCGTGGTCGCTCCTCGTCAAAGGATTCTTCGACCGGCTGCTCGCTTTTATCGGGCTGGTATTTCTGATCATCCCAATGCTCGTGATTGCAATTGTGATCCGGTTGACGTCGAAGGGCCCCGCTATTTTTCGGCAAATGCGCGCGGGCAAACATGGGAAGCCCTTTGTCATGTACAAGTTTCGTTCCATGGCGAATGATGCGGAGATGCGGCGGGCGGAGATGGAACCTTTCAACCAAATGCGCGGTCCGGTTTTTAAGGTGGACTGCGATCCGAGAATCACGGGTTTTGGCCGCTGGCTAAGGCGAACAAGCATGGATGAGTTGCCGCAGCTGTTTAATGTTTTGTTCGGGGACATGAGCCTCGTGGGCCCGCGACCGTTGCCGATCTACGAAGTCGAAAAATTCGAGGATACAGCGCAACGGCGACGCTTGAGTGTTAAGCCGGGAATAACCTGTCTCTGGCAAATCAGCGGACGCAATCAGGTGGTGGATTTCCGCGAGTGGGTGAGGCTGGACCTCGATTACATTGACCGTTGGTCGCTCGCGCTCGATTTCAAAATATTATTGCGCACGATTCCGGCTGTGATTTTCGGGCTGGGCGCAAAGTAGGCCTTGCTTCCTCATATTATAATCAAGAGGAAGGATTTTCAGGACTCGGAAGGAAACGCGCTGCGCGGCAGCATTCGTTCGACATACTTCGCGAGGATATCGAACTCAAGATTAACGTAGTCGCCGGGTCGGATCCCATCGAGATTGGTGTGGCGTTTTGTATGCGGGATGATCCAAGTCGCGAAACTGTTCGTCAGAAGTTCCGCGACGGTAAGACTGATGCCATTGATAGCGATTGACCCTTTGCAGGCGACGTATTGGTTGAAGTCGGCCGGCAGTTCGACCTCAAGCCGATAGTCGTCACCCATTGCCTCGTAGGTTAGAACCCGTGCGGCGCAATCGATGTGGCCTTGGACAAAATGGCCGCCTAATCGCCCGTCCGCCGCGAGGGCTCGTTCAAGATTAACCGGAGTTCCGCGACGCAGATCACGCAGATTTGTGCGGTCGAGCGTTTCCTCCAGCAAGTCGAAGCTCAAATGTTCATTGCGAACGGCGGAGACGGTGAGACAGCAACCGTTAACGGCAATGCTATCGCCGCGGCGAATGCTCGACGCGATTCGCGAGGCATTAACCTGGAGTTGCGTGCCGCGATCGGTGGCACGTATCCAGAGAACAAGACCGATATCCTCAATAAGTCCGGTGAACATATTTCCGTCGATGGGAGCCGAAGCGGAAATCAAGAAACACGATCGATAAGGATCAGCTAGATTTTTTTTCTACAGCCGACCACGATAGTTCGTCCAAGTAGCAGATCGGCTCTGTTCATCTCCCTGACGAATCGCTGATTCAACGCATCAATTGTTTTGTACCGATGTTTTTCGCGATGAATCGCCCAAAAGGAAAAAAGCCGAATGGGAATCCAGAGGAGAACGAGCCACAAAAAAGAGCCGCGCTGACGTTTGTCGATTGAGACACTGATGTCGATAAAGCCCGCGTCGCTCAAAGCGTGCGCCACATAAAAATACGAAACTGGGTTGATGTGACCGCCAGTGAGATAGCGCTGGCTTTCCCGGAGATGCAGAGGACCAAAGAGGCTGAAAAATCCAAACAACAAGTATCTAAGGCGCGAGCGAAGATTCAGGACATTCGGAGTCGTGACCACCAGCGTCCCGCCCGGCTTAAGGATTCTGAATATCTCTCGGAATGTGTGGCGGTAATGTTCGACATGCTCAATCACTTCCGTGCAAGTGACGAGATCGAACGCTGCGTCGTGATAGGGCAATTCTTCGGTATTGAGATCGACCACATCGACGCCAATTCCCGGAACCCGCATGAGTTCGTTCGTGTAATCACAGGCGGTCGGCTCCAAGGTGAACTCACGCGAGAGAAGACGAATCAAATCACCGTGGCCGGCGCCAACGTCGAGATACTTGCCGTGAACGTTGGGCGAGATATCGCGAATCTTTCCGAGCACGGCTCGAAGAATTTTGTCGGTGCTCAATCCCATCGTCTTACGAGGAATGATGTTGCTATTGCCGGTGTGAAACTGGCAAGGCAACATTCTTGCAATCTCGGGGAAATCGCGCTGGCGAGAGATCGAGAGAGTTCGTTAGGCGCGTCCGTGCGGCGTGTGCTTCGCTTACAGTGAAATGTTGCGCCAAGGAGTATCCGCACCTCCGGAAACACCGAAATTATGCGGAAATTCTTCGAACGAACGAATGCCGAGGTCACTTGCGCGACATCCACCCAATTCCCGGCGTTCAAAATTTTTTAAAAAAAGTGAAAAAAAGGCTTGTCAGCCCTCAGAATCTCCCTTAATGGCTACCCCAAACCTAACCAAACTAATGGAGAAACTCATGACTAGAAATGTGCTTAGAATGTTTGGATTCACGCGTGCGGCCCTCGTGGTCGGCGTAGGAATTCCTCTCATGGTAGCCGGGAACGCGTTTGCGCAAGCGCCAACAGCAACGCCTGATGCAACTGGCGCGCAAGCCCCTGTCCAAGCGGAGGCCGAACGCGTCATCGTAACCGGTTCCAACATTCCGACGGCGGAAGAAGTTGGCCCGAACCCCGTTTTGAACATCAACCGCGATTTGATCAACAAACGCGGCGAGCGTAACGCTGAAGAGCTCATCCGTAACCTGCCGGTTGCGAATGCCAACGGCGTTCCCGTTTCGAACAACGCGACCGGATTCACCTCCGGCGCATCGTCGATCTCGCTGCGTGGCTTTGATCCGAGCGCCACTCTCGTTCTGGTCGATGGGAAGCGCATCGCAGTCTATCCGATTGGCACGGGCGGCACATTTTCCTTCGTCGATTTGTTTTCGATTCCGCGCGCGGCGATCGACAGCATCGAAATTCTGAAGGACGGTGCCTCCACGACCTACGGTGCAGACGCCGTTGCGGGTGTTGTTAACATCAAACTGCGCCACAATTACCGTGGAGCAGAAGCGACGGTCGAATACGGCAACACGCTCGATAAGGACGCGGCCGTATACAGCGCCGATCTTATTTTCGGAATCGGTGATGATAAAACGCAAGTCACCGGCACGATGAACTTTTATCATCACAATTCGGTCTTTAATCATGACCGTGGTTTCTCCGCCAGGCCGCCGTTCCTAAGCTCGAACGCAAGCCCGGAGAATCTCCAGTTGAGCAGTGCCGTGGTCATCGCTGCAGGCGTCGATCCAGCTACGCTTCCTGTCGATCCGAACACCGGTTTGCCGCGCAGCATTATCTTTGGTAGCGCCCCGTTGTTTACAGATGGATTCGCGCCGGCAACCAGCTATCTGTATACGTCGGGCCGAAGCAGAACGTTTAACTTCAACTCCACATCTGGGTCGTATCCTGAGTCGGAGCGCTGGGGCGGATACGTCAGCATGGAGCACAAAGTCTGTGAAGACCAGCTAGTGCTCTACGCTGATATGATGTATCAGAACGTGAAGACGCGGAATGAGCTTGCTCCGTCGGCCACCGGAGATTTTCAAACGCCGGGATCGCAGTTTATCGTGATTCCGCCGAACAGTCCTCTCCCGACGGATCCGGTCACAGGTCTACAAATTACTCCTCCAAACACGCCGACCGCTGCATCCACCAATCTCCCGCTCGGCGCATTCAACCCATTCAATCCATTCCAGCAGATCATCTCGGGTGGCACCCGTGCGCGTCTCGCTGAATTCGGTAACCGCGTTTTCAATAATGAAACCGATGCCGTTTTCTTCACCCTCGGGGCGAAGGGTGACAAACTATTTGATGGGAATTGGGGTTACGACTACGGCTTCCGTTACAGCCAGGTAAAGAACACGAGCACGGGAACGCTCGTTTCGGTGACTCGGTTCGACCGAGTGCTAAACCAAAACGATCCGATTTTCCAACCCGGCGGCGTGTTGGCAGGTGCCGCTGCGTATAACCCGTTCGGTGATTATCGCGTTCCTATTCCAACGAACTCTGCAGTGGTTAATTTCGCGACGGTGCATCCAAAGGATATCGATACCTCAAAAATTGCCACCCTCGACCTGAACATCTATACCACGGAGCTCTTTAAGTTGCCGGCTGGCGGTGTGGGCTTCGCGGTCGGTGGTCAGTTCCGCCGTGAATCGATCATTCAGGATCCGGACCAAATCAACGTCGAAGGCGATACGATTGGCAGCTCGCCAACGGCAATCACGCATGCAGGACGGAAGGATTTCGGCATCTATGCAGAAACCGATATCCCGATCTTTAGCCCGGAGAACGCTATTCCGGGATTTCATGCGTTAAACTTCACGGCGGCTGGCCGGTATGAAGAGTTCCGCAACAACGATACCAACGTCCTCGTGCCGAAGCTCGGTTTGCGTTGGCAGCCGTTGGATGATTCGTTGACTATTCGCGCCACATGGGGCAAGGGCTTCCGCGAGCCATCGCTTTTCGAATTGTTCTCAAGTCCGACAGCGGCCTTGGCGGCGGTTACCGATATCTTGCCTACAAGCCTTGGTGGACCGGATACTCCGGTGGGCGATCCTACGCCGTGCTAGCAATAACCGAGAGGTTCCGGTTTTGTTCGCGAGTAATCCTCTCCTCCAACCGGAAGATTCGAACGCATTCAGCGGCGGTGTGGTCTACACGCCGAAGTTTGTGCCTGGTCTGACTCTGTCGGTGGACCTCTGGGGGATCGAGCGAACGGGCATCGTTTTATCGTCGGATCCAAACCAGGTTTTGGCTCGCGAGTTGACCGGCGGTCTGCAACCTGGTGAGGCAGTTCAGCGCGATGCGGCAAGGCAACCTCGCGCGCATCATCTTCAACTTCCAAAACGCCGGCCAGGAGCGCGCTCGCGGTATCGATATGGGCGTTCAGTATCAATATCAGTCGCCGTTCGGTAACGTTCACCTGGCTCACGCAGGCTACCTATCTCGACTCGTTCCGTCTAGCGTTGACCCCTGGCGATCCGGCGCTCGAAGTGAGCAACCAGCCAACTTCGCCGACTGCCGATGATGCCTATTTGAAGTGGAAAGGCCGGTCATCACTCGACTGGACTTGGAATCAATTCGATATCTTCGCTTCCGTTAACTACACGGACGGTTTCCACGAAATCCTGTTCAACGCTCCGTTCCTGCCTGATACAAAGAAGGAGCATTGGGTGGAGGCAACGTGGTTCTTCGACGTGCAAGGCACTTATAATTTTGCCTTCACGCCTCCAGTGGAATCGCAGCCAGTGGCTGGATATTCGAAAGACAGTAAAGAAGTCGTGCGAGGCAAAGACGGCAAAGCTGTCGAAACTGGCCAGACGGTGAACTACTCGATGCCGTGCTGGAAGAACCTGCTGAACAACACCAGCATCACGGTAGGTTGCAACAACGTCTTCGGCACCGACCCACCGGCCACATATGGTGGCTTCGGAAATGCCGTGGGCACGCCTGACTTCATCTATGACTCGATCGGTCGATTCGTCTACGTGACGTCTGACCAAAAAGTTCTAAGCACTGCAAAGTTAGTCTACAGAGAGGCAGCGGTTTTGGCCGCTGCCTCTTTGCTTGTACAGGGCGAACCGTCGACCGGCTATGATGGTTGCAACAATTTCTGGCGGACGTAAGCTGCCGACATGAGAACTGCGAATTCCATTAAGACGTTGGGCTCAGTTTTACTCGGGGCGGCGCTGTTTTCGACGGTAGCCGTTGCCGACTCTCCGTATGGTCCTTCATCGCAAAAGCAGGACAGCAAAGTGAAATATGTTTTTGTGACGGGATCCAACATTCCGAAGAAGATCAAAGTGAAGTCGATCGGAACAAACACGACATCGCAAATTCGCGTGTACAAGCGCGATGAGATCGATAGAACAGGTCGTTATACGACGGAAGGCGTGCTGCGTTTGGATCCTTCCGTGCGTGTCGTTGCGGGCCGCGGCGGGCTTGGAAGCAAATAAGTGGCCGACATTCCCGGCACTCGCAGATTGAGTAGCGGGAATGCGGGCTTGGCCGGCGCCATGGTCGATGGCGGCGCCGATTGGTTGCGTTGTGCTTCGATCTTGTTCCGGTCATAGTTGCACTGCGTATTAGCGGGACGGGATTTCCCTTTGGCCGGGCCAGTACAAATGGTCGCGATAGCTCGTTCGCCGTCGGATTGCTTTTGCCTACGTGCTCTTTTTCAGCGGCTTCGGGCAAGGTGCCCTTCTGCGGTTTAAGTTCGGTCCTCTTGAGAAACCTGTTAAAGGTCTCGTAGTTTGAATGGAATGAACAAAGGGCGAGCAGATACCCGCTGGCTACCGACGATAGTTGGCGTTGCGCTCGTCGCGCTAACCTGGCTGACGTTTGGCCAGACGCTCAGGCACGAGTTCATCAATTACGATGATAACGCCTACGTCTATCAGAATCCCGTGGTGCTTCGCGGTCTGACGTTGGATGGAATCGCCTGGTCGTTCACGCATATCCACTCGGGTAACTGGCATCCGCTGACATCGATGTCGCATATGTTGGATTGTCAGTTCTACGGACTGAATGCCGGAGGACATCACTTCACGAACGTTCTCCTGCATAGCATCGCCGTATTGCTCCTCTTCCACGTCCTGCGCCGAATGACCGCGACGCTATGGCGGAGTGCATTCGTCGCCGCGATTTTTGCGATTCATCCCTTGCGAGTAGAATCCGTCGCCTGGGTGGCAGAGCGCAAAGATGTCTTAAGCGGCGTTTTTTTTATGCTGACGCTTTGGGCATATTTCGTTTACGTCCGCAAGCTCGCCGTCGCTCTTTCGATACATCCTGATGGCCGGATTGTTCGCCCTCGGTCTGATGTCGAAGCCGAGTTTGGTGACTCTACCCTTCCTGCTGTTATTACTCGATTACTGGCCGCTTGAGAGATTCGGAAAGAAATCTCGGGCGCAATCGGAAACACGCAGCTGGTGGAACCGGCGATCACTAATTCAGAAAATAATTCTTGAGAAGATTCCATTGCTGGTGCTTTCGGCCGGCTCTTCGTTTGCCACTGTTATCGCGCAAAGACACACGATGAGCTCGATAGAGCTAATCCCGTTGACGTGGCGCGTGGAAAACGCGGTCGCTAGCTACTGTGTCTATATCTGGCAAATGTTTTGGCCTGCGCGTTTGGCGGTCTTTTATCCCCATCCTCAAAACAGCCTTTCGTTTTTGGAAGTTTCTCTCGCGTTTGCTTTTCTTGCCGGCATCTCAGCAGCGGTTTTTCTTCTTCGACGCAATCACCCTTATCTCCTGGTCGGTTGGTTCTGGTATCTCGGCATGCTCGTGCCGATGATTGGATTGGTTCAGGTCGGCTGGCACGCGCGTGCCGATCGATATACCTATCTGCCACAAATTGGCCTCTATGTGATGATCAGCTGGGGTGCCGCTGCGATCTCGGCTTCGTGGCGCTATCGCCGAGAAATTTTGGGTCTGATCGTGATCGGTGTGGTCGGCGCATTGACTTGGCGAACGTGGGTGCAAACCAAATACTGGCAGCGAAGCGAAACGCTTTGGATGCACACACTCGCAGTGACATCGGACACCGAGATTGCGCACAATGCACTCGGAGAAGATTTGTTGAAACGCGGTCACGTCGAGGAGGCGGTCGCTCATTTCCAAACTGCATTGCGCATCCGGCCAGGTTTTCTCGATGCCGAGAGCAATTTGGGTGTGTCGCTCCTTCAGCAAGGCAAAACCGACGATGCGATCGTCGAATTTCAAAAGGTCTTGGCGCGCAATCCAAAATTCGCAAAAGGCTACTTCGACATGGGAGCAGCACTTTTGCAAAAGCAAGAGCTGGAAGAAGCGATCGCTCAGTTCCGAAAGGCAATCGAGCTAAAACCTGATTACGCGGAAGCGCACAACAATCTGGCGATCGCTCTTTTCCAAACGGGTCGGATAGACGAGGCGATTACGCATTGGGAAAACTGCGTCGCGATTGATGACGACAACGCGGAAGCGCATAACAATTTGGCGGTTGCCTTCATTCGCAAAGGTCGTGTGGCGGAGGCGATTGCACATTGGCAGAAGACGCTCCAACTCCAACCAGAGAGGGTGGGAGCGCAACTGAGCCTCGCCTGGGTATTAGCGACCTCTCCCGAGGCGTCTTCCCGTGACGGTTCCCTGGCGCTCATCTCGCGCAGCGAGCGCATCGCTCATCGGGTGACAAGAATCCCATGGTCTTTCGAACGCTTGCTGCCGCCTATGCGGAAACTGGGCGATTCGCGGAAGCCGTTTCAGCGGCCGAAGAAGGTCTGCGTCTGGCTACCGCTGCGGGCAACACCAATTTGACCGAGACTCTTGAGCGTGAACTTAGCCTCTATCAATCCGGGATGCCGTTTCGCGACAACAGTTTGGCCGCGCAACCTGCACCGTAACCACCTTCTTCTCGCTCCGATCTTTTCCAAACAGGCGATTCTGATGTCCAGAAAGCTTCCCCGAAAGATGCCAGTCGCGCATCGATGGATGATTCCCGGCATCTGCTTTCTCCTGGCGATTATCACCTGGGCAGTTTTCGGCCAGACGCTCAAATACGATTTCGTCAATTACGACGACAACTCGTACGTATACGAGAACGATCAGATTAAGAGCGGAGTGACTCTCCACAGCGTCGCGTGGGCCTTCACTCATGTTCATGCCGGTAACTGGCACCCACTAACTTGGATCGCGCACATGCTGAATTGGCAGCTGTTCGGCCCGAAAGCTGGCGGCCATCATTTTACGAATGTGACGTTGCACACGATCACGGTCATCCTTCTCTTCCTCGTGCTGCGACGGATGACCCGTTCGTTATGGCGCAGCGCCTTCGTCGCGGCCATCTTTGCCATTCATCCGTTGCGTGTGGAATCAGTCGCTTGGATATCCGAACTCAAAGATGTGTTAAGCGGACTTTTCTTTGTGCTCACGCTGGGTGCATATGTTCACTACGCGCGAAAACCCGCTTCCTTTTTTCGTTATCTGTTAGTGGCTTTCTCTTTCGCCTTGGGCCTGATGGCGAAACCGATGCTCGTTACTCTTCCCGTAATCCTGTTGCTACTGGACTTCTGGCCTCTCCGGCGTTTCGCAGAAATTCCTTCTCGCGAGCATCGAGCCAATTGGTGGCAGCGTCGCTCGACCTGGCAGCGCCTGATTATCGAAAAAATTCCGTTGCTCCTCCTATCGGCCTTCTCGTCCGTTGCAACCATTATTGCGCAGAGACAAGCTCTTCATTCCAGCGAAGGCTGGCCGCTCGCATGGAGAATCAATAATGCCTTCGTTAGTTTCCTTACCTATATCCGGCAGATGGTTTGGCCCTTAAAGTTAGCGGTTTTTTATCCGCATCCGAAGGGTGAACTGTCATGGTGGGTAGTAACTCTGGCCGTCGCGGCGTTGCTCGTGATTTCTGTTCTCGCGTTCCTTCTACGTCGCAAACGTCCATACATTTTAGTTGGTTGGGGATGGTTTCTGGTGATGCTCTTGCCGGTGATCGGCGTGATTCAAGTTGGCTGGCAAGGCCACGCCGATCGTTATACCTATCTCCCACAGATCGGTCTCTACTTGTTGACGACATGGACTGTCTCGGATTGGTCCGATGCGCGACCGACGCGACGCGCCTTTGTCGGAATTGTGGCAGCCGCGACAATTGCGTTTCTGGCGTGGTTGGCATGGTTGCAAACTTCGTATTGGCGGAATAGCGAATCGCTTTGGACTCACGCTCTGGCCGTTACTTCTGGTAACGACGTCGCTCACAGCGGTCTTGGTATTGTCCTTTTGAGGCGTGGCGAAGTCGACGCCGCCATCGCCCACGATCGGAAGGCATTAGCGCTACGACCAAGGAATTCGGATGCTCGCGCTAATCTGGCGAACGCGCTCCTTAAGAAGGGCCTTACCGAGGAAGCGATCGCGGAATACAAAGAGGCGCTAAAGATCGTTCCTAACGAGAGCATCCTTCACGGAAATCTTGGGAATGCCTTCTTGCAGGCTGGGCAGCCCGCTCAAGCTGCCGAGCAATATCGGATATTTTTGGAATCCGAATCGGGACATCCAGAGATTCATTACAGTCTCGCGGTTGCTTTGATGCGCCAGGGCGAGACCGATGAGGCAATCGCCCAATTTCGAGCGGCGGTGAAATTGAAGCCGGACTATAACGAAGCTTACAACGATCTCGCGATTGCGCTTTTGAAAAAAGGCGCAGTGGAAGACGCGATAGCTACGTGGGAAAGGGTTTTAACTCTCGAACCCGACAATGCCGAAGTTCATAATAACCTCGCCGTCGCACTGATTCAGAAGGGGCGTACGCGCGAAGCGATCGGTCATTGGCAGAAAACCCTGCAACTCCAGCCCGATAAAACAGGAACGCTTCTCACGCTGGCATGGGTCTTGGCGACATCGCCGGATGCGAATGTTCGCGACGGAACCAAGGCCGTCGCGCTTGACTCATCACGCGTATGAACTATTAGGCGACAAGAACCTCATGGTATTTCGTGTCGCAGGCGCGGCATACGCAGAAGCGGGCCGCTTTTCAGAAGCCATCGCGGCGGTCCAACAGGGCGCCCGATTGGCAACAGAACGATCTCAGTCCAACTTCGTTGATATGTTTCAGGGTGATCTTGCTCTCTATCAAATCAGTCTTCCCCTTCGTGACGCCAATTCCGCTGGCGCGCAATCGACGCCCTAGCGTAGTAGAGAAAACATCGAGATCTGATAAGATTGTCCGGAATGATCTTCAGATTTGCAGGTGACGACGTCGGCGCATAGCAAAGGTTCACCTTGTGCGCATTGCGATTCTTTCTGTCATCCTTTTCCTATCAGGAAGCAGCGCCCTGATATTCCAAACGCTCTGGCTGCGTTTGAGCGGGTTGGCGTTTGGTAACTCCGTTTGGTCTGCCGCTCTAATCTTGTCCAGCTTTATGGCCGGGCTCGCTTTGGGAAGCGCGATCGCTGCTTCGTCAAGACTGCGACGGTTACGGGCTTTGCATTTCTATGCGCTCTTGGAACTAGTTGTAGCGATACTGGGCTGCACGCTCGTCTTTGGGATTCCGCTTCTGGGAGAGAGCCTGCATTTTCTTTTTCAAGCGCTATGGAGCGATCACGCCTTACTGAATGTCTTACGTTTCTCGTTGTCGTTCCTCATTCTACTTATGCCTACAACGGCAATGGGGCTGACGTTGCCGGTGCTACTCGAGGACCCGATTCTAAAGCACGATGATTTTGGGCGCGCGATCGGCGTTCTTTATGGCTGGAATACGCTCGGCGCAGTATTCGGCGCTCTCATCAGCGAAATCTACCTGGTCAAAGCTTTCGGACTGTGGGGAACTGGTTTGGCTGCCGGTTTGGTCGGCTGTACGGCTAGCGTGCTTGCCTTGTTGGTGTCGAGATTCACAAGAGATGTAAACGTCGCTGGAGTCGCGACCAAGCAAGCATTTCAATTGCACCAGCAAACGAACGATAGGTGGCCCTGGCGTCTGCTTTTCGTCAGCTTGGGAACAGGCGGTATTCTCCTGTGTCTGGAAGTGGTTTGGTTCCGATTCTTGCGCCTGTATGTCGCCTCATCCTCAACCGCATTTTGCGTTATGCTTGCGGTTGTTCTGGCGGGAATTGGATTAGGCGGAATCGTCGGAGGCGTTATCTATCGCCGCCTTGCGAGCCCACACAAGGTGCTTCCCCTTATCTTGGTTACCGCTGCTCTTGCCACGCTGCTATCCTATTTATTCTTTCCAATCCCGGCGCTTCAAGGGAATCCGCCCGCCTACTATGTGAAGGTCTGGAACCAGATTGCCCCGCTCTCGATTGAGCTGATGTTCCCAATCGCATTTCTGTCGGGAATCTTGTTTCCCTTCATCGTGGCGAGCGTGCAGGCAAGTGTGCAAGATCCGATGAACTGCACCGGTCTTACTACCTTGTTTAATACGAGCGGCGCGGCGGTTGGGCCATTGCTGGCGAGCTTTGTATTGATACCTACGATCGGCTTCCAGACGACTCTTGTATTGTGCGCTGCCGGTTACGGGGTTCTAGCCGCGGTAGCTAGCGAGCGATCGAGTTGGTCTCTGAAGCGACCGATTGGCGCAGCGACAATTGGACTCTCCTTGGCCCTGGTTGTGACTATCGTCGCGTTTCCCTATCGCAGGGACGAAGCACACTTCGCCAATGCCCGCCGGCCTTACGAAGTGGATAAATCCCACTTAATTAAGAAGATTGAAGGAACGTCTGACACCTTACAGCTATTGGAGTGCGATCTCTTCGGCGAGCCTTATTACTATCGTCTCATAACGAATGGATACTCGATGTCCAGCACACATCCGCGCAGTCAGCGGTATATGCGATTGTTCGCGTACCTTCCACTGACCTTTGACCCGCAAGCGGAAGACGCGCTGCTTATTTGTTACGGGGTTGGAGTTACAGCGGACGCGTTGGCCCACGATTCACATCTTAAGCATATCGACATCGTCGATATTTCTAAGGAAGTATTTTCGCTCGCTGACCAGTATTCCGGTCTCAACTACTCTAATCCTTTACGCGATTCACGCGTAACCACGTTTGTTCAAGATGGACGCTTCTTTCTTCAGGCTAGTCCCCGACAATACGATGTAATCACGGGAGAACCGCCGCCCCTGAAAGTAATGGGCACGGTCAACCTTTACACGGAAGAGTTCTTCTCGCTTATGAGTCAACGGTTGAAGGAAGGTGGAGTCGCTACGTTTTGGCTTCCGATCTACCAGCTTCATGTAGATGAGACGAAAGCGATCTTGCGCGCCTTCCACAATGTCTTTCCGAATACTTCGGTCTGGGCGAGTTCCGATCTGGAATGGATCATGATGGGTATTAAGGGTCCCGCGCGCCCACTCAGGGAACAAGAAGTCCGGCGATTATGGAATGATCCAGCCACAAACGCGGACTTGACCCGAATCGGCGTGGAGGTCCCCGAGCAAATGGCGGCTTTGTTTGTGATGGATAACGAAGAAGTCGATCGAATTACCAAGGGGATTAAACCACTAACAGATTTTTATCCTAAACGTCTGAGCGATTCGTTCCCGGATCTCAAGACTGTTCATCGCTTTGCCTGGACTTACATGGACGCACCCGCCGCCGCTCGCAATTTCGGTTCGTCGCTACTGATGAAAAGGATGTGGCCGCAACGACTGAAGATATCGCTCGAACCATTTTTCCTGGTTCGCGCGACTCGCTATCTTTCTGGAATGACCGGCAGCAATTGGCTGGCCGAGTTGGAACTCTACCTCGGCGGCCCTCAACTGCGGGCGCCAGTGTTGGATGTTCTGAATAGCGACGAATTTCGTGTTGCGATCGCGACGAAAGAAGCTGGTAAATCGCAGTCTGTTTCGTCCGCGGAAATACCGGATCTCGTAGCGGGAGCGCTTGCGCGACGGGACATTCCGGCGGCGATCCGATTGCTCGAAGTCGAGAGAGATCGAGGATTTGCCGATACGAATCAGGTGTTCCTGCTCATTTATCTCTACTGCCTAAACAGAGACGTCGATAAAGCGGAACAACTGGCCTCTGCCAGAGCTAACTCGATTCCGCAGGATTGGTTCACCGACTGGGCATGGGGCACGTTGCAAGCTGAGTTCGGTTTTCGACCGCCGCGCTGAAGAACAGCCGCGAAAGCGGTAGTTCACGCGACCGACCTGCAGCAGGCGCGAGGGGTCGCGATTCTGGCATGATGACTGCTTATTGAAATAACAGTCATCATGATATTTATAAGCCTAACTCCGTTCGTTCCGAGGCGACTGTTCTTGTTCTTCGCTGCAGCAACCTGTCTCTCTTGCGTCACGTGTTTTGCCCAGCCGGCTTTCTTCGCGGTCAATTCTACACCGTATGATAATCAGATGACTCGTATCCATTCGGTTTTGCAATGCGCCAAGACCACGCAGAATACTGAAGTCTCTTTGAGATTGGTTAATCACTGGATCGAGAACTTACGCGCCATTCCCTATGGATTCTCGACACAGTGGAAGACGCCAGCCGAGGTCGAATCCGCAGTGACTGCGGATTGCAAAGGTAAGGCAGTCGCGTTGTACAAGAAAATGCGTTCCGCTGGTGCAAGCAATGTTCGCCTCGTGATTGGAAGACGGACAAGTTCCAGCAGATCAACTCATGCATGGCTCGAATGGTCCACTTCCAATGGAACCTATGTCCTCGACCCAACGATCAATTGGATGGCGTACCGGATCGAAGACGTCGGGCGAGACAGGTACGTTCCGTTCTACGCTTATTCGGGAAATCACAAGTTTGGCGCGACGACGGCGACCCTTCTTGCGAAGAATTAAATCGAGCTGCGCTCGGTCAGGGCGTGAGAAATTGATTACCGTGCGGGTCGCGGCGGGCGACCAATTCCAGATCACCTTTGCGACTGCTGAGCTATTGGCATAGTCGATTTGATGAATCACTTTTTTGTTCGTCAGGAGGAATAAATGTGCTAGGAAAGTCTCAGCGCTGGCGCGAAAGGGCTGTGACTGGACCAAATCAGAACCTGGATCGGCTAAATATGTATTGCCAACAGAGGGCGACCTGACTATTATCGTTTTTGTGGCTATGGAAATTATGAGACTACCTTTTCTTCGGTTTGCTCGGAATAGAGCGGCACTTGCCTGCGCTGTTTCTTTCGTTGCTATCGCTGGCGCACAGGCCGCGGATGTCATTTTGCACAAAGTCCCCCCTCTGACCGTCGAACAGGCGCCGCAGTATCCCGAAAATCTGGCTCGCTATTCGTTAGGGGCGCAGCTCGAAGTAACTCCCAAATCCGACGCCAAACTGAAACTCAGTTCAATGTCGCAGGATGATAACGCCGCAGTGGCAGCGTTGCTCTGCGAGGATCCGACTGTCGGCTATGGATTAGCTAACGGCGCAACGACTGTGATGATGTCGCTGCCGAATATTGAAAATGTCGAGAGTCTCGCGTTTCTGAATAACGGCGCGCGCGGAACTGTTACGATTGCAACATCGAACGCACAGCTGCCGGCAGATAGTCCGCAGTGGCATAGTGCGGGTCAGCAAGAACTCAGCGCGGGCGCAGTCAAGGCCAAGATCGGACCGTCTGAAGCGAAATATGTAAAACTGACTTTCAACGTCACGCAGCCGGGTCGTATCGCAGATTTTGGCCTTTACTCGACGCCAGCGGTTTCGGATTTCACGATGCCGCGTCCGCGCAAAGTCGCCTTGGAAGGCAAGTCGGAAAATGTTGCGTTGATCACCTCCAATCTTGCCGACGTACACGCCAAGGCTCGCGCACTGTATGTCAGCTCCGGCGCGGATACCAAAGACGCGAACAAGATGATCGATAGCCAGCCGACTACGAGTTTCACTTTCGCGGGAGACGACGCGAGTCCGATTGCTGTGATCGATCTGGGTAAGGAAACGAAGTTGCGCCGTCTTTCCGCCATCTATTCTCCGCGCAAAGGCAACGTTGATTTTTATGTGTTGAAGTCGTTGCCAGTGGCGACTCAAAACGAAAACGATCAGCTTAACGCGGCGGCTCTACAAAAGGGCGCGCCCGCCGGTCAGACGCCCGCCGCCACTGCTGCCACGGAACTCGTGCAAAATGTTAAATTGTCTGATGCAGCTTTCACTAATTTGAAGCCGGTTGGTTCCGTCGCGAATAACGAGGGCGAAGGCCGGGCATCAATTGATTTTCCGGAAACAACGGGACGTTATGTGATGGTGCGCTGGTCTTCAGCGGCGCCTGCGCAAAGCGCATTTTCGGTCGCCGAGATTGCAGCTTTTGGCGGAGCCAGACCGACCTCGCAGTTAATGGCGCGGAATTACGAGGGCGCTGGTCAGATGTACGCCGACGGAAAGGACGTGTCCGACGGCAAAGCGATTTTGGATAACAAGGACATTCCGGCTGAGGGAGTCGAAAGCCCTGAAGAGGGTCCTCCTCCTGGATTGCCCCAGCATCCGCCGTTTACTTTTATTCCAGAAATCGTTCCGACGAGCCCATAACTGAGCATTCTCCGAGAAAGGCTCATTCGCCCGCTGTAGATGGACGAATGGGCTTTTTCGTTTTCAGAAGACTGCGTTCCACTTGATCGCGCCAGGGATCACAGGTTATCGCGAATGATTCGGAAAACGTTCGTATTGTCCATTATTCCGCGAATGTCTTGGGTTCCTGGTCCCGTTCCGAAAAGAACCATGTCTTCAACGGTATTTGAGGCGCTTTGAGAATAGATTGCCGCAGGTTCTGACGCCGTTGTGGGTTGCTGGGGAGTGCGTGGATCCTGCTCTGCTGACCCCCGCGCATCTGGTGCCCCGTAACGTTTAAGGCCGTGCGGCCCCGTCGCCCACGACAACCAAGGGTATCCACTCGAATTCAATCCTAGAATGGCGACACCGCTGTCTCTCCGAAACGGATAGCCATTCAGAGTAAATCCACCGATAGCAGAATCGCCGGTAAGGAGAATCATCGATTTGTTCCCCGCGTAGCTTCGCGCCAGCGCAAGAGCCCTGTCTAATTCGATCGTTTCGCTTAGCGTTCGTTCGCCGTTGTTTTCTTGCGCAGCCTTACGCATCAAGCCGGCATCAACGACGAGCAGGTACCCTTTCTGATTGAATTGCAGCAATTCAATTGCACGGCTGACCATGTCGGCAAGGCTAGGCTGTTCCCGACCAGTTGCGACTTGTCCCGCGTAAGAAAATTCCGCTGCGCTAAACACGCCGAAGAGTTTCGGGCGCCGCCAGCGTGGAACCGCTTCTAGTTCGACCTTGGACCGAACGATATCGTAACCGTTACGTCGCATTTCGAGCAAAAGGTCTCGGTCGTCGTGACGATTGCCTTGCTTGGTGATTGGAAAAAAATCTGCGCCGCCACCGCCAAGCGCTATATCCAGGCGATTCTTTTTCAGGAATTCCAGCGCGACATTCTCGCGATCATTTCCATCGGAACAATGAGCGTAAAACGCCGCAGCTGTCGCATCGGTTAAATTCGTGTTTGTGACGAGTCCGCATGCGCGGCCGCTCTCGTGCGCGAGTTCGATAATGTTGCGGACGATTTTCCCCTTTGGATCGAGGCCGATCGCACGATTGTTCGTTTTGATTCCCGTTGCCAACGCTGTCGCAGCGGCAGCTTGATCCGGCGCGGCGAAGTCATTCGAATAATTCGTGAGCAATGCCGCCGACGTCATGGAATCCAGCGACAAATGCGAATCCGCGCCTCCCGCGTAAACGCGCGTCGCGGCCAGCCGGGACGGCGACAAACCTTCTCCGACAAAAAGAATGATGCCGAACGGTTTTTGAACGACCCAGTGTTGAAAATACAGAACGCCCAGCCCAGCGAAAGCAAGAAGGCAGAAAAGCGCGAGCAGTTGATTGCGCCATTTCACGAGGCGATGTAGGCGGCCTCTACCTGTTGTCAACGAAAGAACCGCTTGTGTCCCACTCCGAACATCAGCAAAATGCGCCGCAGTGGCGAAACCGGTCATGCTTCTTATTCGCGACGGTTGGGGGATCAACCCCGGCGGGCTCGAGAAGCGTGAAGAGAACGGCGATGCAACGCTGCTCGCTGAGCACTCCATTTCACGACCAGCTCTATCGAAACTATCCACGAAGTAAATTAAGTGCGAGCGGACTCGACGTTGGCCTTCCGAAGGGCCAGATGGGTAATTCCGAAGTCGGTCATTTGAATCTCGGTGCCGGCCGGATCGTTTATCAGGATCTCACTCGGATCAATAAGGCGATTGCGTCTGGCGAGCTCGCGCGCAACAAAGTTTTGCAAGAAACATTCGCTGCCTGTCGGGGTCATCGCCTGCATTTCATGGGTTTGGTATCGGACGGCGGAGTTCACAGCCACTACGAACACTTGCTCGCGCTGGCGGACGTCGCGCATGGTGCCGGCGTCACGGATATTTTTGTGCACGCTTTTACCGACGGTCGCGATGCTTCTCCGACCGGCGGTGCGGGCATTTTGAAAATTTGCGATGAGCGGCTGGGCAAGATCGGGGCGCAAATTGTGACCGTTGTTGGTCGCTATTTTGCGATGGATCGGGACCGGCGTTGGGATCGCACCAAAATTGCATGGGATGCCATCGTGCTTGGACGTGGCGAACTCTGCAAGAACGCGCCTGCAGCGGCCCTGCAGCAAAAATATTCCGAAGGCAAAACGGACGAATTCATGCCCGCACTCATCTTCGCGCAGCCTAACGAGCAGCGTATTAACGACGGGGACACGGTTCTGTTCTTCAATTTTCGCGCCGATCGCGCGCGCCAATTATCGCAAGCGTTCCTCTTGGAAGGTTTCGATGGATTCGATCGTGAGGTTCGGCCTCGCGTCAATTTCGTTAGCCTCACGCAGTATGATGCTACCTACGCCGCGCCTTTTATTTTCGCGCCGGAAGAGCTCGTTCACATTCTTGGCGAGGTCGTCAGCAGCGCAGGCAAGACGCAATTGCGCATCGCGGAAACGGAAAAGTATCCACACGTCACATATTTTTTTAACGGAGGGGTCGAAGTTCCTTTCCCGCAGGAGGACCGAAAGATTATTCCTTCGCCGAAGGTCGCGACCTACGATCTCCAGCCGGAAATGAGCGCGCGGGAAGTTACCGATGAAGTTCTATCTCGCATGGCGAAGTACGACTTGATCATCCTGAATTTTGCCAATCCGGATATGGTGGGACATACCGGTGTTATCTCAGCGGGAATTAAGGCGGTGGAGACAATCGACGAATGCGTCGCGCGTATTGTTCCCGAGCTCCTGTCGTTAGGTGGGAAATGTCTGATCACGGCCGATCACGGCAACTGTGAGCAGATGCGAAATGCCGACGGATCTCCCAATACGGCGCACACCACAAACCTTGTTCATTTCGTCTATGTCGCTGACGACGCGGAGAACTTTCATCTCCAGGATGGAATCCTTGCCGACGTGGCGCCCACCATTCTTTTCTTGCTGGGATTGCCTCAACCGAAGGAAATGAGCGGTCGAAATCTTCTCGTTAGGCCGAAGTAAAGGCCATCTGGGTTTGCGCTGTCGCTACGTCCTCGAAACTGATGCCGAGTTTTCGATTCAACTGGCGCATGCCCGTCACGGCAATTCTATGGAGGAATTGTATTTGATTCGCTTGCTGCGTTTGGTGCCATGTCGGTTGACGCGCTAGCGAAAGCGCGCCGTTTTTCTCCACGAGAGCGCCCCATCCAACTGGTATTTCGGAGAGGCGAAACAATTCGTTAGGGACGACAAGGAAAAATAAGTTGGCGCAGCGATAATAAACCAGTTTTTCGAATTTGGTTCCGTCGCGCAGTTGATTTTGCAACGCGGTCAGTTCCCGAACAATCCGTGAATAATTACGGTGGCCGATGGCGGCAAAGTCGTGCGAATCCCATTCCGCAAAGAGCGATTCTCCCCTGCGCAGGGCCGGATAATGCACGCGCAGATGTTTTTCGATAATCAGACCGGCGCTTTTGCACGGTCTCGAGTCGCTCACGCGTTGTCGCAGCGCAGCGGTTGTCGCGCCGCAAATCTGGCGATGCCTGCTTACATTCAAAGATGGCGGTGCAACCAAACTCGTTAGGCAAAAAACGAAATGCTGCGACGTCGGCGCGATAACGGCATCGCGGCAGAGTAACTTCAAGCGCGCAAGCGGAGTAGCCCTGGGCTTGCGCCCACAGGAGGGAAAGATGTTTCAGCTCGCGATGCGTGGCGGTCTCACCCCCGCGTCGCGCCTTTACCGTGTCGTCCATTCCGCCAGCTCTTTCGCCCAGTACGTGATGATCACGTCAGCGCCGGCTCGTTTCAGGGAAGTCATGATTTCGAGCACGGCAGACTTCTCATCGAGCAAGCCTTTCTCCGCCGCGGCTTTGATCATCGCGAATTCGCCGCTAACGTGGTAAACGGCGGTCGGTTTGGAGAAACGTTCGCGCACGCGCCAGAGCAGATCGAGATAAGGAAGCGCCGGTTTCACCATCACAATGTCGGCGCCTTCTTCGATATCGAGCGCCACTTCTCGCAGTGCTTCTGCGGCGTTGGCCGGATCCATTTGATACGAACGACGATCGCCAAATTGCGGCGGACTTTCCGCGGCTTCGCGAAACGGACCGTAAAAGACAGAAGCAAACTTTGCGGCGTAACTCATGATCCCAGTCTGATCGAAACCGCCCACGTCGAGTGCTTCGCGAATCGCGCCGATCCGCCCATCCATCATGTCGCTTGGTGCGACCAAATCGGCGCCTGCAGCCGCGTGGGAAAGCGCAGTCTTAACGAGCAGTTCTACCGTTTCGTCGTTCACAACGTGAAAATGGTCGCCGTCGACCCGAGTAACGCCGCAATGGCCGTGGCTCATGTATTCGCAAAGACAAACGTCGGTAATGACAACAAGTTCGGGGCATCTCTTTTTGATGGCGCGCACGGCTTGCTGAACGACGCCGTTCTCATCGTAGGCGGCGGTGCCCTTCTCATCCTTATCCTTTGGTATGCCAAAAAGCACGACTGCCTGAAGCCCCAGTGCGAGTGCAGCCGCCGCTTCCTCTGCCACTTCGTCGGGCGCAAATTGAAAAATACCGGGCATGCTGGCGATCGCCCGTTTGCTTTCCAATTTCTCATTCACGAAGAGCGGCAGAATGAAATCGTGGACGCTCAGCGTTGTTTCGCGGACCAGATTACGCAGGCTTGGCAGACGGCGCAGGCGGCGCGGGCGCTGGGGCAATTTTCTCACAGCGCGAGGGTAGTTCCGCCGGTGTAACGCCGCAAGCTCGCTGCCGGACGAGTCCGTGTCGCCGCGGCGACTGGACTTGACGGCGGGGAGCCTTCCATGTAGGCGCGTGCTGTCGATGACGAAGCGGATTTCGAGCGCAAAGTTCGACTATTTGTTAGTCGACATCAGCAATTCATTTACAAAAATTGCGTTGTCGACCAGAGAACGAATTTCGCGCCCGATTCGAATTGCGACTCCCAGCCTAACGAGTAAAAAGCTCCGCTCCTTTTTGCGTGGAAAACAAATCCGTCGGGTCGTTGTTTGCTCTGTCGTTCCCGCGAAAAATGCCGCGATCAGGGAAAGTGTCGGCAAGACGCGGATTTTGTGGCTCGGGCCCCAGATCGAGCTTGGTGTGAAGATTGATTATCCGAGTCCAAAATCGATCGGGGCCGATCGTCTTGCCAACGCTGCGGCGGTAGCCAGATTGTACGGTTATCCCGCCATTGTCGTCGACTTCGGGACGGCGGTAACATTCGATATTATCTCCGAGCGCGGTGCTTACATTGGGGGCGTTATCGCGCCGGGACTCGAGGCAATGACAAACTTTCTCTACCAACGCACCGCTTTACTGCCGCGGTTGAGTCTGCGCGAACCGAGAAGCGCAGTCGGCCGATCGACTCGTGATGCCATGATCTCAGGTGCGGTGTTTCGGGTATCGCGGGCTGGTTTGCGAAATAATTGCACAGATCAAAAGCGAGCGGTTTCGTCGGAAAAAGGTAAAAGTTGTCGCTACCGGGGGCTATGCACAATTAATTGCAGCACGCGTCCCCTTGATTGAGTCCGTCCATCCTAATCTTACCCTGGAAGGCCTGCGCTTAGTCGCCAACTTGAATACCTAAGAGTGGGTTCATCGGCGTAAATCCTGCTCAAAATGGATGTGAACCTCGTCCGACAGAAGCGTGAAAATTTCTCTTGTGTTCAGAGGCGAGCGACGGTTTTATGTTTTCTTCCATGAGGTTACCGAAGGCAGCGATCATTTCTCTCGTAGTTCTAAGCTCTTTTGCCGCCAATACCGTGGCGCCTTCGAAATCGGAGCTGGAGTCGATGTACGACAAGGCGTTCCGTGCTTTCGATGCGAATAACTATCCCGCGGCCTTACAACAATTGGATGCGATTGACGCGCGCCAGCCCGACCTGGCGGAATCGCAAAATCTTCGCGGCGTTATTTATATGCGCGAAGGGATTTACGACAAAGCGGAAGCTGCGCTTTATCGGGCGGTCGAGTTAGATCCGAAGTTTTGGAATGCGCGTTTTAATCTCGCGGAAATTCCGTTTTTGCAGAAAAACTGGGCGGAAGCGCGCAACCGTTTCCAAGCTCTGCTCGCTTCAAATTCAGCGGAACTGCAGGGCGAAGCAACGCAGCTGATTCAATATAAGATTCTGTTGACCTACATCCTCGAAGGAAAGGACAACATGGTGGACTCGTTCCTTTCCAAGTTCGAGTTGTCGAATGATACGCCCGGCCGTGCAGTACGGGAATGCGGCCATCGCTCTCCAACACAAGGATGACAAAGCCGCCAAGGAATGGATTTCGGGAGCGGAGAAGAATTTCTCGCCGCAGCTAAACAAGCTTTTTGCTGAATCGCTATACGAGGCGGGATGGCTGCAAAAGCCGGCTGGACAGACGCGCGCGGCGCTGGAATTGACTTCGGCGGCGGAACGTAATGCACGCACGAAGGCGTTTGCGAAAGGAAAACTGGACCAGGCTCAGGCGGCTTTCGAGAAACATGATTTGACCGGCGCGCTCAAACTTCTCGACGAAGCCGAAGTAGCCGATCCGAATCAACCGCCGGCTTTGAATCTGCGCGGCGAAGTTTTGATGGAGCAAAAGAAGTTCGACGAAGCCGAAGCGTTGTTCAAAAAAGCGCTGAAGGCTGATCCGAAGTTCCGCGAAGCGCAGTTCAATCTCGCGCAAGTTCCATTCAAGAAGAAGGAATACGACAAAGCGCGCGATCGCCTCGAAGCACTCTTCGCGGCGACTCCAGGTGGCGACAAAAATCAGGCGGCGCAGCTAATCAAATTTAAGATCTTCATGACGCTTCTGCTTGAAGGCAAAGACAGCCGTGCGCAGAAGATGATGGATCAGTTCCAGTTTACCGGAGATACGCCCGCACTCTATTACGCTCAGGCTGCCTGGGAGTTTAAGCACGACAATGCGGCCAAGGCTAACGATTGGATCACATCCGCGCGTAAGATTTACTCGCTCTCGCTCAACCTGGTTTTCGCAGATTCATTTTACGACGTCGGATGGTTGCAAAATCCCGCCGCGACTCAGGAAGTTGCGTCTTCCAAAGCCGCGGTAGCGGGGACCGAATCTGCCGTTGCAGCGGGCACTGGCCCAGGTATCGAGCCAAGCCCAATCCCTGGAGCCGCCACTGGAGAAAACCAAACAGCGAAAGAAGGCTCTCCGAGTATTGCGCCAAGTGCGAGTCCGGTGATTGCGGGGATGGAAGCTACGGCATCATCTGCCGATATCAGCCCAGCGCCGTCAAGCGCGCCTCAACCTGCGCCGGTCGTTGTGGCAACCGCAGCCAGTCCTTCGCCGGTTGCGACGGCTCCTCCGGTCGTTGCGAAACAGGTCGAATCCACGAATAAAGCTCCTCAACCAGCTGCGACTACGGCCGCGAACAGCCCTGCTCCGACAGCGACAATTTCCAAGCCTGTGGTTGCTGCGGCCAAGGTAGCCACTACCCCCGCGACCGTGCTCGCACCGGCTCAGGTTCGCGAGTATTCGCCGGCAATGGGAGAACACTCGAACACTTTGCGTACGCTGCTGGTAACCGGTTTGCTCGTTGCTGGAATCGCTTTGCTCGCATGGGTAATTGTTCCTGAACTTCGTCGCCGCTTGCCTACCTCATTTCGCTCGGTCGCGCCTGCCGCTCCGGCTATAGGCCCGTCGTTCCAGAACGATGTGTCGAGCGTAACCATGAGTGACGACATCGTTGATGAGGAGCCAAGTTTGACCGTGAACGAGGAGGTGACCCCGCGTTCTCGTTTCACTGCAGGACCTCCAAAACGTTCTCTGCAATTGAAAGCGAGCGAGCCGTCGATCCGGCGTACCGTGCTTCCGACCGGCAAAATTGGACGTGGCGGAGTGATTCCCGCAGTGGAGGTCCCACCCGTCGAACACGCCGCAGAACCAGAGTTCGTTGAACCGGCTTCGGAGGAACTTAAATACGCCGGAGAGTTTGTTCCCAGCTCGACGGAGCCGTTCGAGGCGGCGCCTGCCGCGGCGAGCCGAGAAGATGAGTTCGAACCGATCGGCCAGGGCCAGCCCGTTCCGTATCAGACGGCGGGAATTACGCCTGAAAGTATCGCTGCCGATCTGGAAGAAGCTGAGCCAGCCAAGCCGATGGTCGCTGATATCGCGCCGATCGAGGTAGAAGCCTTTCAACCCCCCGTTGAACCGCCGGTCATCGTCGAGCCCCCAGTTATTCCACCAATTGTTTCTCCTGAACCCGTATTGCAGCAACCAACCACACCAGTTACCATGCCTGAACCGACCCAAACTCCTGCTACCAGAACGACCGCCGGCACGCCTGCCCAAACGCCCGCGGGAATGCATACCGCCGTTCAACTCACGTTTTCTTGCGAGATTGCTTCGATGCAATTGACGCCGTCTTTCAAAATGGGGGCGCTCCAGCTCCGACCCGTCTCGAAGGTCGTCATGATGCGTCTTTCGCCGTCGCAGCATCCTCAGCCGGCCATGAATCTGCAGGTCACGTTCGAAGTGGCCACAGTCCAGGCGGCAGGTGGCGGCTTCGGCACCATTCGCCTTACACCTTCCCAGCAGCAAAAACCTGGCACGCTCACTTCGCCGGCCTTTACCATTGCTGGAGTGCAACTTGTCTCGAACTTTGAAAGCGCGCCCGTTCAAATTACGCCGCAGCAACAAGGCAAAGCATCCGTTCATATGACGGCTGCTTTCCAGATCGCGACGGTAGAGTTCTCGCCTTCCTTTGAGATCGCCTCCATTGTGCTGAACGCGAGCTCGAAGAATGTTTCGGTGCAATTGCCCGGGGCGGGTCCGAGCGCAATCGAAGGCGCTCCCGTTTTTGAAGTCGCCAATCTACAGGTCGGCGGAAACGGCGAGATCGGCTTGATTCAGCTCAGCCCGCCTGGTGCCCCGCGTCGCTAACGAGTTTATTTTCGATTAAGCGACCGGAGTTGTTTCGGAAGAAACTCTCCGTCTTTGCGAATCAATTTCCCGTCGAAGTAAATTTCGCCACCGCCGTAATCGGGTCGTTGAATGTTGACCATGTCCCAGTGGACCTGGCTGCGGTTTCCATTGTCAGCCTCCTCGTAGGCCTGGCCCGGTGTGAAGTGAAATGAGCCCGCGATTTTTTCATCGAACAAAATGTCTCGCATCGGTTCGAGAACACGGGGATTAAAGCCGAGCGAAAATTCGCCGATGTAACGCGCGCCCGGATCGGAATCGAGAATCTTATTCAACTTCTCGGTCTGGTTGCCTGTCGCTTCGACGATTTTTCCATCCTCAAATTCCAATCGGATATTATCAAAGCCGATGCTCTGATAAATTGTCGGCGCGTTAAATGTGACGTGACCTTGAACGGAATCTCTTGATCGGGACACGTGAAAACTTCGCCGTCCGGGATGTTGCGATCGCCACCACAGATGACGGCGGCAATTCCCTTGATGCTGAAGCGCAGGTCGGTTCCGGGTCCCTTTATTTCCACGCGATCGGTTTTCTCCATGAGCGCTTTGAGCGCCTTCATTCCAGGTTGGAGTTTTCGATAATCAAGAGTGCACACATCGAAATAGAAATCTTCGAACGCTTCCGTGCTCATGCCGGCCAGTTGCGCCATCGATGGCGTCGGCCATCGCAGAACGACCCATTTCGTTTTCTTTACCCGCTGGTCCTGCACCGGGCGCATTTTTTTGGCGAGGAGCTTCATTTGATTCGCCGGAACGTCCGAGAGTTCAGTGATATTGTGACTGCCGCGCAACCCGATGTAGGCATCCATTCTTTTCATGCGCGCAAGTTCGTGGATCGCGATCAAGTTCAGTTGCCGTTCCGTACCTTCCAGCGCGATCTCTCGACTCACCCGCGCGTGCTGGATTTGAGTGAACGGCAGCGCACCGACATTTCGCGCGGCGCGGACGAGGGCGATCGTCATTTCGTCCGGGACGTCAAACGCCTCGATCAGAACAGTCTCGTTGCGTTTTAATCTTGTGGAATATTCCACCAGCAGTTTTGCCAGCTTATCGAAGCGCGAATCTTGCATAAGGGATTAACGATTCCATCGGCCCGAAGGGATGCAAACGGCGGTTAAGGCTCCCGAACAAACCTGGCCGCGAACGCTCCGTCGAATCCGTCGTGGAATGGCGTCACTATTCGTTGTTCGATTAATTTGAAGTTTACGAATTCTTCCAAGAAATGAGCCACAACTTGCTCATTCTCTTCCGGCTCGAGGCTACAGGTGCTGTAAACGAGCGTGCCGCCGCGTTTCAGAAATCTCACAACATTGCGCATGATCGCCAACTGTCGCTTCTGCATGCGCACGAAATCATCTGCAGCTAATCGCCAGCGAACGTCGACACGGCGGCGCATTACTCCGGTATTGCTGCAAGGTGCATCGACAAGAATGCGATCAAACTCGGTCACCGCCAGATTCGGACTATCTTGCAGCCAGTCGTGCTGCTGCACAGTCGCGATCTCAACGCCAAGCCGATCCAGATTTTCCCGCAAGCGATCGATACGTTCCGCGTCGCGATCGCACGCGACAATCGAGCCGCGGTTTTTCATTCGCTGCGCAAGGAAACCAGTCTTGCCGCCGGGCGCCGCGCATGCATCCAAAACGGTTTCGCCAGCCTGTGGATCGAGCAATTCGCACGCGAGTGTCGTGCTCGGGTCTTGGATGTAAATGAGACCGTCTGCAAGCGCGTCGGACGGAACGCGAACAAGCTCCACCATGTCGCGATGATTCGGCAGGGGATGATTGTCCGGATAAGTCCGAAGGAAATCGCTCGTCTGAATTTTCAGCTGGTTAATCCGCCCATAGTTTGGCGGCGGCCGGTTGTTCCATTCGAGCAAAAATGCAGTCGCTGCGTCTCCCAGATTTTTCTGCCATCGTTCGATAATGAAATGCGGATGCGAAAAACGAACGCTTAAGGGCTGGCGATCGGCGTTCGTCTGCAACTCCCGCGTTTGACGTTGCGCCGTGCGCAGGACCGCGTTGATCAGTGCCCGCTGTTTGGGACGCGCTAGTTTTACCGTCTCGTGGATGGCGGCATGTTCTGCCGTCCGCAGCAGAAATAACTGATACAAGCCGAGCCGCAGAAGATCTCGCGAATGATTATCCAGATGGCCCTCGCGCAACAGGCCGATCCAAAAATCGAGGAGGCTCAGGTTGCGAAGAACGCCGTAGAAAAGCTCACGGGCCAGGCCGCGATCGGAATCGCGCAACGGTTCGTTGGCGAAGAGGCCCTGGATGATGGCATCGGCAAAAAGTTCCTTTTTGCGCCATTCGCTGAGGGCGGCCGCCGCGACGCTGCGTGCCGACATAATGACCGTTGCCCTGCTAATGCGGCTTTACCGCTTTGCGCCCAATTGAGTGATAATGAAAACCGAGTTCGGACATTGTTGCCGGGTCGAAAACATTACGTCCGTCGAAAATGATCGGAGTTGTCATTCTCTCTTTCACAAGGGCGAGATCGACATTTGAAAATTCACCCCATTCAGTGGCGACGACGAGAGCTTCTACTCCATCGACTGCCGCGAGCGCCGAATCCGCAAACGTTGCGCCAGAAATGGCTCCGACTTCGCGCGCCTTTTCCATTCCTTTCGGATCGTAAACAGTTACCTGTGCGCCCTCGCGCAACATGTCGGCCACCAGTTCGATCGCAACGGATGAACGGAGGTCGTCCGTATCCGGTTTAAAAGTGAGACCCCACACCGCGATCTTCTTGTCGCGCAAAACCCATAAGGTGTCGCGCATCGCCTTCAGGAACCGGTCCTTCTGCGCAGCGTTGATCCGCTGCACCTCTTTCAAAAGTGTGAAGGGCACGCCCAGTTGCTCGCTGATCGTAATGAAAGCAGCGATGTCTTTCGGAAAACAGGAGCCGCCGTAGCCGATGCCGGCGTTGAGAAAATTGCGACCGATTCGCTGGTCCATGCCAATGCCATCCGCCACTTTTTCGACATCGGCGCCGCTCGCCTCGCAAATGGCGGAGACCGCGTTGATGTAGGAAATCTTCAAGGCCAGGAACGAGTTCGCAGCGTGCTTGATCAATTCCGCGCTGTTGACATCAGTCACGAGAATCGGCGCCATGAAAGGTTCGTAAACTTTCTTCATTAGATCGACAGCCTGCTGGCTTTGCGCGCCAATGACGATCCGATCCGGCTGCATCAAGTCGCCGACGGCGCAGCCTTCGCGCAGGAATTCCGGATTGCTCACGACGTCGAATTTTGCGCCGTGGCGATTGTATCGCTTAATGGACTCTGCCACTTTTTCGCCAGTTTTTACCGGGACCGTGCTCTTATCGACAATGACGCGATAATCCTTGAGAACGGCAGCGATATCGCGCGCAACTTTTTCGATAAAACTGAGGTCAACACTTCCGTCCGGCTGCTGCGGCGTCGGCACAGCGATAAAGACAATTTGGGAATTATCGACTCCTTCCTTGGTGCTGCCGGTAAAACGCAGCCGGCGCGCTGAGACGTTGCGATGAATGAGTTCTTCCAGGCCTGGCTCGTAAATCGGAACCTTCCCCGCTTGAAGCGACTCGATCTTTTTCGCGTCGTTATCGACACAGATAACGGTGTGACCGACATCGGCAAAACACGCGCCGGTGACGAGACCAACATAACCTGAACCGATGATAGAAATTTCCATGGTGACAACGCTCCGCGCTTAATCGCAGGGACGGAACGAACAGGCAAATCGTGAAAAATGCAACAGGGCCGCGATCACGGAGTTGTATCGCCAGCGCCTGACGGATCAAAGTTCAGGTCAAAGCCCAGCTTCGGAAATGCTTTGAGCGTAAAGGTAAGCAGGACGCCATATTCTTTTACTCCTGCATTGTCGCGGATGACAGCTCCGAAAGAAGCAACCCAACTCGTTAGGTCACGATAAACAGAGTAGCGTTGCGATTCCAGGATGCCGGTATTTGCTTCGGTACTGTTCGGCAACACCGACGCCCCAGTTGTCATTGATTCGATAATAGCCGCCGAACGTGAACAAACTGCTGTTCAGGAAAAAGGGATTATCATCGAGATAACGATGTCCGACGCTGATCTGCAGATTGGCAATCGGTTGAAATGACACGCTGGTGTTGACCTCAGTGAAGCCGGCGTCGAAGGCCGGAACTTGCGAGTCAATCACGAGCGTGGCCCACGGAACTGGCGTAAAACGCAAACGGTTAAAGAGGTTCGAGTATTGCGTCTTGTCGAAAGGGTTATTGAAATTTACGTCGATGAATGTTTCGAGCTCGAGCCAGCTCACGGTCAAATCGTCGCGTCGGGTTTGTAGCCGATTGCGCACGCCGACACGCCAGATCGTCCAGTCGTCGATTGAATCGATGGAAGTGAATTGCGGAAAATCGATCGGAGGTAATTGCGTGGAGGACTGGAAACGATCGAACTGCAGGATAGATGCCGGATCGCCGCTATCGGATACATAGGAAAAATTGGTAAACGGCTGAATGATGTGCCGCAAACCATCCAGGCCAAGAGCCCGGCTTTGCACGCCTTCCCAAGCGCGCGACAACTTTGAACGATGCTTCTACGCCGGCGTTAAAAGCGGTGCGGAATGTGTCGCCGTTGTCCACGATCGGCTGGCGTAGATTAACCAGAAGGTAGTCTGGAGTGAATGGATTTGTTTCGGGTGTAAATAGAGTCCGGCCCACGTCGCGCGTCTCGCCATAGTAGGTGCCGCGAAAGCCCACGCGTGGAACTACGGAAAGCCAGCCGAAGTAGGTGTTCGGATACGTTAGTTGATGGAACGTATCGGCGCGGAACGTACTGTAGTCTTGGAAACCCGAGTTACGCGCAAAGTTGCGATACAGATCAGCCACGCCAGTTTCTCCTTCATAAAAAATAGGGCCGCCGAAAAGAGCGTGACGCTTGATGTCGAGCGTGACTTCGGGAAGTCGCTCCGTTGTGTCGAAGAAGCTGTTTGCCTGGAAGCGGGTAATCGCGGTGAGCGTATAGAACGGATCTGTCTTGGTTAGGGCAATGACGTTGTCGGGCTGCGGATCAAAGCGAAATTCACTTTGGTAGAAATCCTGAAGGACGAACGAGTCACTCAACTTCGTCACGTTAACCGTGGCGTAGAGATCGTGATTTTCCGTGAAGTAAGTCCGGTCCTGGAAACTCACACGATAGCGCGAACCCGGGATTGTGCCGCGCGGCAGAGTCGTCCGATTGAGTTGCGGATTTTGGTCCTGTAGAAAATAAGTCTTTAGCTTCGCATTGCTCTCCTTGTCTTTGCCGTAGTCGACGTCGGATTCGAAACCGAGAGCTTCGCCGCGTCGCACCCGGTAATCGAGGCGAACACGGCCGTGTATTTCCTTCGTGATTGGAAAAGTGAGCTGAGTCAGAAGAGAAGGCCCCCATGAACTCAGATAAGCGGGCGAGATGGAAAAACTGAACGCATCATCAAGCGATTGGTAAAGATAGGGCCACCAGAAGATCGGAATCTTGCCGATATAAAAGGATACATTTTGAAAGATGACGCGGTCGTTTTCGTAAATTCGCACCGTCTTGGCGCGGAGATGAAAGCTCGGATCTGCGGTATCGTCCGTCGTAAAGCTCCCGTTCTTAACAACGGTTTCGTTATCGGAAAGAACGGCGATATCTTCGCCGGCAATAAAGTAAGGAGGATAATCCCCCCGCATATTCCGGGCGTGGATTTCCTTCGTGTCGACATTGTAAGTGCCGCTTTCGCCAATGTAGAAGTGGGTGCCGCGGTACATGCGGACGTTACCTTCGACCTCGACGTCATGCGTTGCCGAGTTATACGTCGCGTGATCGGCATAAATGTCGGTGTCGCCGACATGGATAGAGACATTGTCGCGCGCCGTCGCGATGCCATTTTCGTAAGTAGTCTCGCCGGTGGAGTTGATCTCGACCGGAAGATTTCCGGGTGTAGGCGGCGTCTCAGCCATCGCCGCTCTTGCCGAGGCAAAAACCAGAAAAATCAACGGCAACAGCTTGCGCATGGCGGTGGCCGAAGCTACCGGAGCACCCTTAGTTTGAAAAGTTAAAACCATTGTTCAGAGGCTCTTGCTCAAGCGCAGACCGGCCACTTGTTGATTCAATCCGCAAGTGGAGACAAAGGCACATCTTGGAAGAATCGATCTCGGTTCCGATGTCCGGAATTTGTAGCGCGGAATCGCCCGGGTGAAGAACGGGCGGAACTTTGCCGGTGAGCAGTGTTTGGGCAGCTGTAATAATCTGCCAGATGGCTCCTGCGGCCACGCCTTCACCTAACGCAGGTTTTGCTGTGTAGACCAAAGCATTAGGGATCTTTTGCAGAATGGCCTTTTCTTCGGCCAGATCGATGAAGGTTCCATTTGCACTCGCGATAAGAAATCCAGCGTCTTCGGCTCCCAGCTCAGTGTAAACATCGCGCAGCAATCCGGCAGCAGCCGGCCTTTTCGCAAAATTTCCGCCGGCCGCAACGCGATCGAGAGTGATTGATCCTTCGCGTGCGATAACGAGAGCGCCGGCCCCTTCACTCAGAACCATTCCACGAGGCGGTTTCCGGAAAGGCTCCATTGGAGGTTTCGTGCAAAGCAAGCGCCATTTGTGATACGCATCACAGAGAAGCCAATCGACTTCTTCCGCCGCAACTACGAGGCAATAATCAACCGATTCGTTCCGCATGATGTCCGCGGCCATTTGCACTGCAAGTAGTCCCGACCGCGCCGTCACCGACCAATGTGTAACTAGCTCCTGTAATCCCGAGAATCGCGGCGAGATGACTCGCAGGCGCATTGAACACTGTCTCGGGAAATAGAAGAGGACTGGCGGCCTGTGCGCCTGAAGTCACAATGTCGTGGTAAAAACGTTTGGTATAGATAACGCCGCCGTTCGAAGTGGCGAAAATTAACGCAATTCGACCGGCGTCTTTTTCAGAATCAATGCCGGCATCTTTAAGTGCGGCTAGTCCGGCCTCGACTGCGAAACGTGAAATCGCGCTCGATCGTCGCAAACGCGGATGCCTGGAAAGCGTCTCCGGAACGCGAAAAGCCGGATAGCTGTGCGGGCTGATCGGATCCGAAATGATTTCCACGGCGGCTTCTTCACTCCCAAGAAGCTTGTTCCAAACATTCGCGATGTCGTGGACCGAGGGGCGTGACCCAACCCATGCCGCGGATCGCAAGACTCATGCTGCTTTCTGCATGATCACCGAGGCGTTAGTTCCACCAAAGCCGAATGAATTGGAAAGAACGGCGCGAACGTCGGCCTTCCGCGATTGATTCGCGACAATGTTCAGATGCAGTTCGGAATCGCCCGCGTGAAAGTTAATGTTCGGCGGTAAAAACTGATGTTGTAGCGCGAGCATGCTGATGATCGCTTCGATCGCGCCGGCCGCGCCTAACGAGTGTCCCATCATACCTTTGGTGGAACTGACGGGAACCTTGTCGAATAGCTCTGCGATAGCTTTTCCTTCCGCGGCATCGTTGAAGGGCGTCGCGGTTCCGTGCGCGTTGATGTAATCGATCTCATCTGCTTTCAAAACTGCGGATGCCAGGGCGCGCTCCATGGCCTGGCGCGGGCCGATTCCTGAAGGATGCGGTTGGGTCAAATGATGATTATCGGTCGAGATTCCGTAGCCTGTGATTTCCGCAAGAATCGTGGCGCCGCGAGACTGTGCGAGATCAAGATTTTCCAGAGCAAGCAATGCGGCGCCTTCCCCAAGGACCATTCCGGTGCGAGTGGCATCGAACGGTCGGCATTTTTCTGGCGTTGAAGCTTGCAGCGAATCAAAACCGACAAACACGAGTTCAGAAAGAGCATCATATCCGCCACTTAGCACGCGCTCATAGCCGCCGGATCGGATGCACTCGAAAGCATGACCTATCGCGTTGGTTCCGGAAGCGCATGCGTTCGCGATTACCTGACATGGGGCAGAAATTCCGAGCACATCCTGGGCGTCGACGATTGGCTTTTGCGGCAAGTAATTCGCGATCCAGGTTGGAGAATGCTGGTGGCGGTCGGCGTCGTGCAGGGAACGGTAATATTGTTCGCCAAACGTCATGCCACCACTCGTCGTTCCGACGACGGTAAGCTGCGGTTTGAATTGCGCCGCCTGCGCCAGGACCTGTTCCAAAGCGCAAATCACCATCCGTGCGACGCGATGCAAACGTTGTGAATGCCGAGATGGCGTCGCGCCGGCGGTGCGGAGAAGATCGTCGCAGATTTGGCCTGCTGTCTTGCAGCGGCATTGGTCGACGGAAAATTGCGTGACCTCCGTTACGCAGTCACGCCCCTGACGCAAAGTCTCTGCCGTTTCTGCCAAACCGAACCCGAGCGGGCTGATAATTCCCGCTCCTACGATGGCAACTCTCGCATGTTTTTGGCGTTCCATTTGTCGGTTTATTTCAGGCATTTAGGAGGTTTTGTTTCCATTTGCTTTCTGCTGGAAAGCGCTCTACTAATCAGGCCGAAAAGGAGACGAAAGCTCGGGACCTTGGTGGATTGTCAGTGAGTTTATCAGTGGCGATTTGAAATCCGATGAGCGGGAACAGTGACCTGGCAGCGTTTTCGACAGTAAACTCAGATGGGTACTAAATTATACGTAGGAAATCTTTCCTTCAACACGACCGAGACTGATCTTCAGGATCTTTTTGCGCAAGCTGGCCCTGTGCAGGAAGTCACTCTGATGCAGGATAAATTCACCGGGAAGTCGCGCGGATTTGCATTCGTCACCATGACGACCGAGGCAGACGCGCAAAAAGCGATCACAGAATTTAATGGCAAGACCGTCGAGGGCCGGCCGTTAACCGTCAATGAAGCTCGTCCACGCGAAGCGCGTCCGCCTGGTGGCGGAGGCGGGGGTGGTGGTGGCCGCGGCTATGGTGGCGGCGGCGGTGGCGGCGGCGGATATGGCGGTGGCGGTGGCTATGGCGGCGGACGCCGCGATGGTGGTGGCCAGCGACGCGGCCGATAATCGCAAATCATGCTTTACGAAAAGCGCCTGAGCGAAAGTTCAGGCGCTTTTTTTGCTGCTACGCGTAATGATTTTTTTCCGAGCTACATAGTGGAAAAACGGACGTAAGGAGTTCTGTATTATGCCAAACGAAGATGAACCACAGCAAAACGGCGGCGAGCCTTCGCCAGCCTCTTCTGACAACATCGAAATTCCCCCGATTTCCAAGCAGACAGCAGGGGCGGCGACAGGAGCCATCATTGGCGGCATGGCGGGTCCAGTTGGTGTGGTAGTCGGCGGTGTCCTTGGCGCGCTGGCGGGTCGCGCGGCCTCAAAGGATCACGATGTCGCAACGACGGCGAAGAAGGCCGCGAAGAGCGTATCGCGAAAAATCAAAACAAGGGCAAAACCGGCGAAGAAAGCGCGCGCAAAAAAATCGCATCCTCGGAAAAAGATTAAAACCTCCTCCGCCAGGAGGTCCCCGAAGAAATCGCGCAAGACGACCTCGAAAGCACGCCGCTCGGGGTCAGGTAAATCCCGTTTGCGAAGTCGCGGAAAAGCGACATCGCGCAAACGATCAAGCAGTCGCGGTAAGAAGAGCAGCAGGCGGTCTTCGTCGCGGCCAAAGAAGAGTTCGAGAAAATTGCGACGCTAAGAAATTCCGAAGCGCAGTGGTTCGACGGCGAAGGGACAGCGCGTCGTCGAAGTTTTTTTCCGCGTGCGCGAGATATCATCACCAATATTCTGTCGTCGTCGGACATTCGCATTGATGGCCCGCGCGCTTGGGACATCCGGGTTCACGACGAGCGTTTCTTCCGGCGAGTGCTCCTCGACGGCAGTCTTGGAGTCGGCGAGTCCTACATGGACGGCTGGTGGGATTGCGAAGCGCTCGATGAAATGTGTTTTCGCGCAAGCCGCGCGCAGCTCGAGAATGCGATTTCGCTGAATTGGCGAAATATTCTTGGCGTCGCCGCATCATTGCTCATCAACAGGCAAACACGTCGCCGCGCAACCGCGGTGGTAAGACGGCACTACGATCTCGGAAACGATTTCTTCGAAGCGATACTCGATCCGGCGATGCAATACACTTGTGGCTATTTTGAAGGCACTTCGGATTTGGCCGAAGCGCAGCGCCGCAAGATGGATTTGATTTGCCGCAAACTCGGTCTTCAGCCTGGGATGCGGCTCCTGGATATCGGCTGCGGCTGGGGCGGTTTCGCGAAATTCGCAGCACAAAATTACGGCTGTCGCGTTGTCGGTATCACTCATTTCCAAAGAGCAACAGACGTATGCCGAGAATGCGTGTAGCGGCTTGCCGATTGAAATTCGCCTGCAGGATTATCGTGATCTTTCGGACAAATTCGATCGGGCCGTTGCCGTCGGCGTGATCGAGCATGTCGGCTTCAAGAATTATCGCCGATTTATGGAGACGGCTTGCCAATCGCTCGAGGATGACGGGATGTTCCTTTGCCAGACAATCGCGTCGACAACATCCAATCGACAGCCCGATCCGTGGATCGCTCGTTACATTTTTCCGAATTCCATTCTTCCCTCAGCCGCCTACCTGACGAAAGCAGCCGAAGGATTATTTGTTCTGGAAGATATCCAAAACTTCGGCGCGTACTACGATGCAACTCTGATGGCGTGGGATCAAAGATTTCGCGATTCGTGGGAGCGTTTTCGCGAAGAGTATGGGGAACGATTCTATCGCATGTGGCGATTTTATTTGCTGAGTTGTGCGGGAGCGTTTCGTGCACGCACTTTGCAATTGTTCCATTTCGTTTTTTCCAAAGGCGGTGTGCTTGATGGCTATCGATCGCCGGAAAAAATGGGCAGGACTGGATTCGAACCAGTGAAGGCGTAAGCCAGCGGATTTACAGTCCGCCCCGTTTGGCCACTTCGGTACCTACCCGTAACCCCGAAAACTTTCGCGGTTGATATAGGCTCGGCGAATCAGCGTCGCAAGTCATCTCGACGATGACCCGAATAAAAGGATTCGAAATTGCCGTTTTCGGGCTCGTCGCTCCATGGGATTTCGCCGCCATCCGAGGCGTTGACCTGCTCGATTCGTTACGGTACAGTCCGCGGCATGTCGGTCATCCGCGGGCTCTTTTGGCTCGTTCTCTTTGTTTTCTTTACCTTTTGCTTCGTCGTGCTGTTCGAGTACGGCACGCACGATTTTGCCAAGGGGTTTAAGACTGAATTCGAGCGCGCCAAACACTTCGTCGTAGAGGCCGTTCATCCGGAAAAAAAGAAGAAGTAATTTCTCGCAGTTTCCCGTTAGCTTCCCCGAAGTTGTTTGTAGAACATCACTGCCGTGATGATGAGACCGATTGCGGTGATGCAAAAACGGACCGCTCCCTGAGGCACTTTCTGGGAAAAATGCGCACCGGAGTATCCGCCGGTAATCGCGCCTGCCGCGACGATTCCGGCCGCGGGCCAAACGATTAGCCCCTTGTAGATAAAATAACCGGCGGCGATTGCGTTGATAAGAAACGCGAGAGCATTTTTCACCGCGTTCATCTCATGAATGTTTTCGAAGCCGAGCATTCCGAGCGAAGCAAGCATCAGGATGCCAATGCCGGCTCCAAAGTATCCGCCGTAGATCGAGACGAGCGTTTGAAAAAGTATCGCGGTGATGAGCCAACGCGGAGAAACGGATCGCTTCACTTCGAGGTTAAAGAGACGTGTGAAAAATCCGCGGGCCGTGAAAAGAATCGTGGCGAACAAAATCAGAAACGGGACGAGTCGATCGAAGACGCGCTCCGGCGTTTTCGTGAGTAAAATGGCGCCGACCAAACCGCCTATGAGACTTACGGCCGCAAACAGGCGTATCCATTTCCAGACAGCGGGAAGCATACGGCGGTAGCCCGCGACACCCGCGAGCGTGCCTGGCAGCAGCGCTACGGTGCTCGTTGCGTTCGCCGTGATCGACGAGATTCCCGCGAAGATCAGCGCAGGAAATGTGACGATCGTCCCGCCGCCAGCGATCGCGTTCATCAGGCCTGCAACGAAACCGGCGGCAAAGAGCAGACCGATCCGCGAACCATTCACTCGACGAATTCCAATTCGATTTCCTGTTCGAGGTAGCCGCCGCGCTTCGCTGCCCCAAGAAATTCACGAATGGCCGCCCGTCCAGGTTCCCCGTAATCGCGCGTGTAATCGTTCACGTACATGCCGATAAATTTGCTCGCGAGATTAGCGTCCATGTCGCGCGCATACGGCATCGAGTGTCGTACCGCTTCTTCGCGATGAGCCAGCCCGTAATCAATGCTTTCCCGCATGATAGCGAGCAGATCACGTTGCACATCAGGTGGAATGTCCTTGCGCAAAACATTGCCGCCTAGTGGCAATGGCAGATTGGTTTCGCGCTTCCACCATTCGCCGAGATCGACGACTTTTTCGAAACCGGCGTGCGCGTAAGTCAATTGGCCTTCGTGAATAATCAGGCCCGCGTCAGCGCGCCCGTCGTTCACCGCATCGAAAATTTGATCGAACGGCACCACGATGTGCTCGAATTGCCCGAGATAAATTTGCAACGCGAGATACGCGCTCGTCATTCTCCCTGGAATTGCGATCACACATTTGCGCAACCACTCCCGAACATTCTCATCTTCATTGAACGTTGAACGTTGAACGCTCGCCACGGCGGAGCCCGTCCCGGGCAAAGGCGGGTTGGACGTTGGACGTTTTCTTATGACAAGCGGCCCGTATCCATCTCCCATACTCGCACCGCACGGGAGCAAAGCGTATCGCCGGCTAACGTAGGCGTAAGCGTGAATCGAAATCGCGGAGATGTGCAGTTCACCGCGAAGAGCGCGCTCGTTTAGCGTTTGAATATCTTCCAGCCGATGCTCGAAGCGATAGCCGCGCAGATCGATTTTGTTTTCTGCCATCGCATAAAACATGAAGGCGTCATCCGGATCCGGCGAATGTCCGAGAGTGAAAACATCCGGTAGCGACGACATGGCGGGGACGCTACGCGGATCGGCGTTCGCCGCAATTTTCGGACTTATCGTCGCGGAGTGGAGAACGCGAGATATATCGCCACGACGAGCAGCAACAAAGCACCCACGGGAACGAGAAAAATCCCAATCCCCGGATCGTCTCTGTAGTGCCAGACGCCGCCCAGAAGGAACCCCAGCGGCAATAGCACAACTGCAAGGCGCAACCCGATTGACGTTCCTCGTCCAAAGCGTATCAGCTCCAGACGGTCGCAAATCGCCGCCGCGATCAAAACGAGATTGAGCAACGTGCCGTGAGCGTGCGCGAGACGAAACATGTCGCGTCGCACTGGATCATCGAGCAACGCAGGGGTGCGGAAGCCGATCAGACCTTCGATCAGGATCCCGAAAGCGATCCACAGAGCAAGCGAGATCCAGCCCTGGCGAATTAGTGGTGCGGTTACGGAATTAGGCATGGAATGCTTTGCTCAAAAGTTATGTCATTCCAAGCGAAGTCGAGGAATCTCTCATTGTTAATTCCAAGTATGCATGAACGGGAAGAGATGGCCCGTCTCTAAGCAACCAAGGAGCGGCGCTCTCCAGAGCGCCGAACTATTTAATTCGGCGACTTGGAAGTCGCCGCTCCTTGTTAAACTCATTCGCCTACTTCGACGTCGGTTTCCCTACGGCCCGCGCTCAATCTTTCCCGGGCTTGTTTCGCAAGTTGTAACGCATCGGGCGCAAAGCGCGGATACCAACTGCGCAAGCGCCGCTAAACTCATTAGCCAGCTTCAACGTAGGTTTCCTACGGCCCGCGCTCAATCTTCCCGGTTTTTCGAAGTTGTAAGCATCGGGTGCAAAGCGCGGATAGTTTATTTTGCCGAAGAGAAAGCGACAATGTGAAAGGCGTGACGGGTCGCGGCGTTTTCGTCTTCGGCGCTATTGCGCAAACAGGCGCTTCCGATATTCTGCTTCCAATGGCGAAATCTGCTTTAGGTAAAGGCCTCGGTGCGCTCATCGCCGCGCGCCCGCCGGTCGCGCGCATCGAGCCCGCGCCTGACTCCGGTGAAAGAATCCAGCAACTCAGCCTAACGAGTATTTCCGCGAGTCCGCTGCAACCGCGAAAGGAATTCGAACACGAAGCGTTGCAGGAACTCGTCGATTCCATTCGCGAGCATGGAATCATTCAGCCGCTCATCGTGCGGCAGATCGATGGTCGCCACGAATTGATCGCGGGTGAGCGGCGTTTACGCGCGGCGCAGGAGCTGGGTCTGGAAAAAGTTCCAGCGATTGTTCGAACTGCGAACGATCTCGAGGTGCTGGAACTTTCGCTGATCGAGAATCTCCAACGCGCCGATCTGAATCCGATTGAAGAAGCGCAGGCCTACGCGCGACTCGCTGGCGAGTTCAGCATGCGCCAGGAGGACATTGCGCAAAAAGTTGGTCGAAGTCGCGCTGCGGTGGCGAACGCAATGCGCCTGCTCGATCTGCATCCGCAGATTCAGACGTGGGTAACGCAGGATTTGATTTCAGTCGGGCATGCCAAAGTCTTGCTCGCTTTGAAATCGGCGGAGGAACAATTGCTCGTGGCGGAGACCGTATTGCGCCGCAGTGCCACCGTGCGTGCGACGGAGCGACTGGTTGCGCGTCAATTAGGCAGTACGCAGACACGCCGGCGACGACGCGGCTCTGGAGGAGCAGAGAGGTCCGCTGCGATCGATGATCTACAAAACCGGCTCCAGCAATATCTTGGCACGCATGTCGTATTGCATCACGAAGAGAAGCGCGGCCGCATCGAAATCGAATATTACGGCAACGACGATCTACAGCGCATTCTTTCGGCAATCGGTTTGCCGATGGACGAAACTTGATCTTCCCGGTTTCACTCGTTAGGCGTTTTTGTTTTTGTGCTGCCGTAATCGGTTGCGCGGCCGCGCCATTCACTGCTTGCACCAAGAGCGTGAAATCGAACGGTAAACCGTGGCAGGAATTTTCCGGCAAGAATGCATTGCAGCATGTCCAGCGACTGGTTGACCTCGGCCCTCGACCCCCTGGATCTGACGCGCTCGAGAAATCGCGCGTCTACATCACAAAACAGCTCGAACTGTCGGGCTGGCATGTGACAAGGCAATCATTCGCTGACGAAACGCCGAGGGGAAAAATGGAATTTGTGAACCTCATCGCGCGCCGCACGTCGCAAGATGCGAAACCCGCGCCTGTATTTCTTGTGTGCTCGCATTACGACACGAAAGTTTTCGATTCAATTCGCTTCGTGGGTGCGAATGACGGCGGTTCAAGCACAGGCGCACTGATTGAGATTGCGCGCGTTCTCAATGGCCATCCGGACCTGGCGGCGAAAATCGAGCTCGTCTTTTTTGATGGCGAAGAAGCTTATGAGAGCTTTTCGGAAAAAGATGGTTTATACGGCAGTCGTTATTTCGCGAAACATCTTTCTCCGGAAGACCGATTTGCCGGTGGCATTTTGCTGGACATGATTGGCGATCGATCGCTCACAGTCACGCTTTCGCCCGATTCGCCGATGCAAATGACGGCCGACATTTTCGCATCGGCAGACGCTTTGCAGGTGCGCGATCATTTTACCTATTTTCAGAGCAGCATCATGGACGATCACACGCCGTTGAACGCGGCGAGAATTCCAACGATCGATCTCATCGATTTCGATTTTCCTCCGTGGCACACTGCAGGCGACACCATGGACAAGCTTAGTGCGGAAAGTTTGCAGACTGTGGGGTCGGTGACGTTGTATTATCTCTCCCAGTTCGCCCTCAAGTAATGCGAACAAGAACAATCATGGCGTTGACTGCGCTCGCGCTCGTCGGGGGCATCGCCGGCGGCGAAATGATTTATCAGTCGAAAATTTGCCGCGACGCGATCGGCCGCTGTTTTGGTCGCGGACGGTTGGTCGCTCTGATTCGCGGTCACGGAATCTACGAGACCGATGTGAAAGCCGAAATGGCGGCGACGTCGTATCTCGCCGGCGGCAAAATGGAGGCGAATTCGGAAGAGACGGTTTCGAAACGATTGATTGCGAACGAGAATCTTCGCCAACAATCGGACCGCGGGGCGGTATCTGAAACTGAGATGCAACGCCAGATCGGTTTGCTCTGGGACCAATTCGCGGACGAGAAGGTGCGGGAGAAAAGACTGGCGGCTAGCGGTATTTCGCTGCGACTGCTGCGGCAATTGGTGGGCCAGAATTTGGCCGGCCGGCGTTTGATCGAGCGCGAAATTACCAACCGACTAACGGCGGACGAAGCTTCGGTTCGCAGTTATTATTTCCAACATTCCGCGGAATTCGCCCAACCGCTGCGTTTGCGTGCGAGTCACATCTTTCTGGCCGCGCCGCCGGAGACTGCTCCGGAAATTGTGGAGGCAAAGCAAAAATTAATCGACTCCCTTGCGGCTCGGCTTCGCGGAGGCGAAGAATTCGAAGCGCTTGTCTGGGAGGAGTCGGAAGACGAGGCGAGCAAGCAGCGGGGAGGCGATCTCGGTTATCTTTCGCAGTGGCGCGTCCCGCAGGACTTTTTCACCACGGTCTCACAACTTAAAGTCGGCGAGACGAGCAAACCTTTCCGGTCGAAGCTCGGTTTTCACATCGTGCGGGTAACTGAAATCAAGCCGCCCCATCAAATGACACTTGAGGAAGCACGTCTCGAAATTGTTACGCGCCTAACGAATCAACATCGCCGAGACGCCGTCGCCGACTTCGCTGCCCGGTTGGCTGGAAGTTCGGCGTTGCGCGGGGGCTGGTTTTGGAATTGACTTTGCTTGTGCGTGACCGCCAGGTCTCGGTGCGCCGCCCACTAACATGTCCCGTCGCAGTCGGAAAAACGTCGGTTTAATCGGTCTTGGCATTATCGGCCGACGCGTTGCGGAAAATCTCCGCAGACGCGGCTTTCACGTTTTCGTTTGGAATCGAACGCCGCGCCCGGTTCCGAACTTCGTCGGCTCGGTCGCCGAAGTCGCCGAACTTTGTAATGTCATTCAAATCTTCGTCGCCGACGACGAAGCGCTGCGCGAAATCATCCAACAGTTGAGCGCTGTCCTCACGGCGCATCACATCGTGCTCGCGCATTGCACGGTTGCTCCCGAGAGCATGCAGGCGGCGGCGGAAGTTGTGCAACGGCGGGGTGCGCGTTTTCTCGATGCTCCTTTCACCGGTAGCAAAGGCGCCGCGGAAAAAGGCGAGCTAATCTATTATGTCGCGGGCGATGATGGCGCTTTGCGCGAGGCGCGCCGGTTTCTCGAAGCGAGCAGCAAAGAAATCGTCGAGTTCGGTGAAATCGGTGAGGCGACGCTGGTCAAAGTCGCCACCAACATGGTGACGGCGGCGAGTATCCAGGTGGCGGCGGAAGCTTTGGCGCTGGTGGCAAAATGCGGTGTAACTCCGGAGAAATTTGAGCGCGCATTGCGCAGCAACGCGAGCCGCTCCACCACCATCGAGATGAAACTGTCGAAGATGATGGAAAGCGATTTTGAACCGCATTTTTCGGTGAAGCACATGCTGAAGGATTTGCAGATTGCGGAACAATTGGCGGACTCACTCGAGCTAAGACTACCCGTGACAGAAGCGGCGCGAGATATGCAACTGGCGGAAATGAAAGACGGAAGAGGCGACGAGGATTATTGTTGTGTCGTTAGGCAATATTTTCCCGACGGAGTCCCATCCGAGCGCAGGCAAACGGAAGATGCGCCCCAAACTGCGGAGTTGCCGATGGAGACGCCGCCGGAGCCGCCTAACGAGCCCGTCGCCGAAGCTCCGCCGCTACCCGCCGTTGTCGAACCAGAGCCGGCACCGGTTATCGTGGAAACCGTTTCAGAAGTTGTAATAACCGAAACAGCGGCAGATCAACCTTCCTCGACCGTGCCGGTTGCGAGCAGCGAGACACAAACTGAACAACGGCCTGGATTTTTGCGGCGGTTATTCAACCGGAGCGCAGATTACTGAAACCTGTCCGAGCCGGAAATGATAGAGGCATTCCCCGAGGAGACGTGTTCCCTTTTTGACTTATCGGACCACGCGAAATTTTGCGTGCGCGGCTCGGATCGGTTGCGCTTTCTCAATGGCCAGATTACCAACGATCTTCGCAAAGCGACAGAAACATCCGCGATCGAAGCCTGCATTCTGAGCGTCAAAGGAAAGATCGATGCGCATGTTTTCATTTGTGCCGCCGCAGATGCTTATCTTTTGACTGCGGACGCCGATTTGCGTGAAGCGATTCCTGCGCGTCTTGATCGTTACATCATCGCGGATGATGTGCAGGTCGAAGATGTCAGCGATGAGTTCGATCTTTTTCATTTACTTGATTCAGAGCGGCCGGATTTGCCTAACGAGTGTAGTACGGTGGGCGTGCGCCGCTTTTCAACTGCCGGCTGGGATGTTTGGGTAAAACGGACCGATGCGAATCAATTGGGTAAGTCTTTTTCGCAGCGATATGCGATGTGTGATGCATCCGTGGCAGAAACTCTTCGGATCCAATCGGGCATTCCGCGTTGGGGTCGGGAACTAACAAATGAAATCATTCCCATCGAAGCGAATCTGGAGGAGCGCTGCGTTGATTATTCGAAGGGTTGCTATATCGGGCAGGAAGTCATTTCGCGAATCAAGATGTCGGGACAGACAAACAAACGATTGTGCGGATTGGTCTCCCTCGATGGATCGGCGCTGTCGCCATCGATGCGGTTGGCCGCAGAAACTGATGACCATCGCGATGTGGGATGGGTAACGAGCGGCGATTACAATCCGCAAATGCAAAAACAGATCGGCCTTGGTTTTGTGAAACGCGGATTTAATGCGGCTGGGACGCGTCTCCACGGGTTGCCGGCCGTCGGATCGGCCGCTGCTGCAATGCCGATAGAGATTGTTGCATTACCGTTTGTTTAATCGTGGCCAAAGTTACGCTTAGCAAAGTTGCAACAAGAAGCGGGGCTGCTTCGCTTCTCGATCTGGAAATTCCGGACCGGCAACTGGTCGTCCTCACCGGTCCGCCCGGCGGGGGCAAATCAAGCGTGCTCCGCATGATTGCTGGTTTGGAAAAAGTGTCGGCGGGTGACATCACCATCGACGAGAAGCGAATCAACGACATGGCGCCGCATAAGCGCGATGTCGCGATGGTATTCGCGGGCGATAGTCTTTATCCGCACATGACCGTGCGCGAAAATATCGCCTTTGGTTTGAAGCGACGAAGATTTGGCAAATCGGAAATCAAAAAACGTGTCGAAGACGCGGGAAACGTGCTCGGGATCGAGCAGTATCTGGAAAAAACGCCCAGCGAGTGCCCGATGCCAGTTCGGCAACGCGTAGCGATCGCGCGCGCCGTTGCGAGGCAACCGCAGGTTTTTCTTTACGATCATGCTCTCGCCAATCTGGAGCCAGGCAGCCGTGGTGAGTTACGAAACGAAATCGTAAAGCTCCACGAACGTTTGCAGATAACCACAATCGTTGCGACCGCGGACAGCAGCGAAGCGATGAGCATGGCCGAGACGATCGTCCTACTCGACGAAAATGGTTTGCAGGCAATCGGGACTCCGCGCGCGCTTTACGAACAACCCGAAAACATGATCATCGCGAAGTCTTTGGGAGATCCGCCGATGAATTTTGTGCGAGGCGAATTGAAATTGGATCGCGGTGGTTTGCGGTTTTCCGAAGCCGAGGGCGGGACTATTCAGATCGACCTCGCCAAGTTCGAACGATTCGAGATTGCACGATCGTTTGTGGGGAAATCCGTTTTTCTCGGCGTTCGTCCGGAAGACATTGAAGTCGCGTCATTGGGTGGAGGGAAGGGAGGAAATTCCATCGGGAATTTCCGCGCAATTGCCGAGCGAGTGGAGCCGTTCGGCCCACAAACCGACGTCTATTTTAGCACGGGCGCACACTCTGGAACGTCCCGAAGCAGCGGCCTATTGGATCGCAGCGAAGCGGGTCGTCGGATGGAATTTGTGGTAAATCTAGAAAAAGTTTGCTTCTTCGATCAAAGCACCGAAAAAAGAATTGTTTGAGCGATAGTGGCCTGCAATCTCCTTGCCACTGGCGAGTTGCGGAGCTTACAACTTACTTATTACAGGGGTAAGCGGGTAATCTAAAAGACGAAGACATCATGAACCAAAAATTGCTCGCAGAAATCGGCCGGACTCAGCGGCTGGAAATTCTTAACTCTCTCAAGCGGACCAAAGGCATGTCCGTGAACGAACTCGTCGAAAAAATGAAGATGAGTTACATGGGGATCAAGCAGCATTGCCTGACGCTGGAGCGTGACGGGTATCTCGATACGTGGCGGCGCCCGCAAAAGATGGGGCGGCCGGAAATGGTCTATCGCCTCACTCGCAGGACGCATGATTTATTTCAGTCCGACACGAATCAATTCACCATCGAATTGCTCCACGCGGTGCAGGAGATTTACGGACCAAACGCCGCGGAAAAATTGCTGTTCAATGTCTTCGAACGAAGAACCAGTGCCCTGAAGGAAAAAGTGAAAGGCGAAACGGTAGTTGAGCGCGCAAAATCGCTGGCACGTCTGCGCGATAATGAGGGCTACATGTCGCAATTCACGACCGACGAGGAAGGTGGCCCGCAGATTCTCGAATGCCATTCACCGTTGCTTAATCTCCTCGACCGTTACCCGATCATGGGACGTCTCGAGCAGGATATGTTTGAGGCCGTTCTCGGGACTAACGTCCGACGCGAAGAATCGCGGACATCTGGTCTTTATGAGTGCGCATTTTACTTCTCGGTCTAACGCTTCGTTAGCGAGATAGATTTTTACTTTCGCGCTGGGTAAAAGTCGGTTGATTGAAAGCCCATGCTCCGGGCTTTTCCGACCGCCGTTATCGAGAATCTTCAACCGCTTATCGATGGCGGACGTTATCCCGTTAAGCGCGTTGTTGGCGAAGATCTGGCCGTAGAAGCCGACATTTTTAAGGACGGACACGATGTTGTCGCGGCCATCTTGAAGTGGCGGATGGTGGGTGCCACGCGATTGGCATGAGACTGCCATGACGCACCTGGATAACGATCGCTGGGGCGGGACGTGTTGCTTCTACGAGAATGCCACTTACGAATACACGGTCGAGGCTTGGACGGATACTTTTCGCGGTTGGCGTCACGAATTCGATACGAAGTTCAAGGCCGGCATTACCGATCTGCAAAGCGAGGCGTTAGAGGGCGCCAAGTTGCTCGAGGCGACTGCCGAGCGCGCTACCAATGTGGACGACTATTCGCGTCTGCATGAACTGATCGAGAAAATCTGGACCGCCGAATATGCGGAGATCAATCACATCGCGCAGTCGAGCGAATTGGAAGTGTTGATGGATACCTATCCCGATCGATCGCACTCCACGCAATACGCTCCGCCACCGCGCGTGGTGGTGGATCGGGTGCAGGCGCGCACTGCTGCCTGGTATGAATTTTTCCCACGTTCAGCCGAAGGTCGAGACGATCGCGGTTCGACTCTCCGGGATGTGCTGCCGCGAATTGACGATGCCAGGGCAATGGGTTTCGACGTCATTTATTTCCCGCCGATTCACCCGATCGGTCATACCAATCGCAAGGGCCGAAATAATTCTGTCACGAGTCAACCGGGAGAACCCGGTGTTCCCTATGCCATCGGAAGCGAGGTCGGCGGACACAAGGCGATCGAGCCTTCGTTAGGCACCACCGACGATTTTATGTGGCTGGAAGATGAGGTGCACCAGCGCGGAATGGAAATCGCGCTCGACTTCGCGATCAATTGTTCTCCCGATCATCCTTACGTGCAGGAACATCCGGAGTGGTTTTATAAACGACCGGATGGGACGATTAAGTTCGCCGAAAATCCGCCGAAAAAATACGAGGACATCTATCCGCTGAATTTTCGTTGCGCAAATTGGCGCGAGCTTTGGCAGGAGATGTTGAGCATCATACTTTTCTGGGCGGTGCTCGGGGTTCGGACCTTTCGCGTCGATAACCCACACACGAAACCGGTCGCCTTTTGGGAATTTTTGATCTCGGCAGTGCGCGCGAAATTTCCAGATGTGATTTTTCTCTCAGAAGCGTTCACCAAACCGAAAATGATGAAGGTGCTGGCGAAAGCGGGATTCACGCAGAGTTACACCTACTTCACGTGGCGCACGTCCAAGCAGGAGCTCATCGATTATTTCACCGAGCTGACGCAAACAGAGATGAAGGAATATTTCCGAGGAAATCTCTGGCCAAACACGCCTGATATTCTGCCGCTCCATCTTCAGGAAGGTGGTCCGCCGGCTTTCCGCATTCGCGCTGTGCTGGCGGCCACCCTTTCTTCCGTTTACGGCATCTACAGCGGATTCGAGCTGTGCGAGAACGCCGCCCTTCCCGGCCGCGAAGAATATTTCGACTCAGAAAAATATCAGTGGAAAGCGCGCGACTGGAATGCGCCGGGCAACATCAAACCGTTAATCACGCGCCTTAATCGCATCCGCCGGGAAAATCGTGCGCTGCATTTTTACGATAACCTGCGGTTTTACCCGGCGGAGAACGACGCGATTTTGTTTTACGGAAAGGCGACGCCTGCGCGCGAGAATATCATATTCGTTGCGGTGAACCTGGACCCAACGAAAACCAAAGCTGTTTTGTCGAAGTCCCAATCGAGGCCTTCGGATTAAGCGAAGGCGAGGAATATCAGATGCACGACTTGCTCACAGACGCTCGTTACACCTGGCGCGGCCGGCGCAATTATATCGAGCTAAATCCGCATTTGGAACAGGCGGCCCATGTTTTCCGCTTACGGCGCGCGGTCGGTGATGGACGCTTTGCCTAGCGGCACGCAAGTTGCATCCGTTTAACCACTGTTTATGCTAAGCGAAGTTTTGGGCATGAAAACATTTCTCCTGGTGCCCGCCTTGCTCGCGGGGGCCCAGCCTCTCCTGGCGCAAAGTCCGTCCCCGGCGGTCCCGGATTTGCCGCGTACAACGTCCATTCTCCAAGCCATGATTTCGGCGGGACCAATCATGGTGCCGCTGTTCTTGCTTTCGATTTTTTCTGTGATGCTGGTGGTCGTTTATCTCCTGACCATCCGTCGCGGCGCAGTCGTTTCGAACGGTTTCATGGCGACGGCGGAGGCCCTTTTGCGTAAACGCGATCACCTCGGTTTGCTTGCCGTTTCCAATCGCCACAGCGAAGCGATTGCGCGCGTTGTACAAAAAGTTCTCGATTTCTCGACAAAGAATCCGAATGCGGATTTCAGCGAGATCCGTGAAATTGCGCAAACGGAGGGAACGCGGGTCGCCTCCAATCTGAGCAATCGGGCTACTTATCTTGCCGATATCGGAATGCTTGCTCCGATGCTCGGTTTGCTGGGCACGGTCATCGGCATTATTCGATCTTTCGGTGCGTTGGGATCGGATTTGGGAACGGCGCGTTACGTGTTGCTTTCGAAAGGAATCAGCGAAGCGCTCGTGAATACTGCGGCGGGTCTCGCGATCGGTATTCCAGCAATGATTTTCTATGCGATATTTCGCGGACGGGTCCAGCGTTTGATTTCGGAATTGGAAGCCGCGGTGACTCACATTCTTGCGTTGCTCTCTTTGCAATCGAACAAACGCCGCCCGGAACGTTCGCCGGTTTTGATCGAGGATGATTTTTGATGCCGCAGAGCGGGTCAAACATTCATCGCGTTCGAGAGTCTAATTGATTTATGAATCTGCGTGGCCGCGTCATGCCGCAACATCCGGGGATACAATTGGCCCCGCTGGTGGACGTTCTGCTCCTGCTCCTCATTTTCTTTCTCATGACGTGGAACGCTGCGCGCAACGAAAACGAGCTCGACGTCAAAGTGCCGAAAGCAAGCGCAGCGAAGGAAAAGATGGCGCCGATCGGCGACGTGATTGTTAACGTCAAGGCCGATGGAAACGTCGTGGTGAACCGGCGGACTTTAAGCGGATCGGAATTAACGGATCTGCTCAAAGGCCTTGTGCAATTGAATGCCGATCAGGCCGTAGTCATCCGCGGTGATGAAGCCGGTGCCTACAAAAACATCATCAACGTCCTGAATGTTTGCAGCGAAGCTGGCGTGACCAATGTTGCGTTCGCGACTGCGAAATGAGCCGTAAATCTCTGGTCGTCGTTCTTGTTGGGCTACTCGGCTTAGTTTTTGAGGTGGCGTCGGCGCAAGAGGTTCGCCGCGCCATACCGGTAAACGAGCCGCCGATGGGTCGTCCCGTTCCCTTCGACCGGGCGACGCCGTCTCCCACTCCTGCGCCGCCTCGTCCGGTAGCAACTCCCGCGCAAAACCAAACGCAAACTGCGACCCCGCAAGTTTCGCCCGCCGAAGGACAACAAACTCCGGCCGAAACGGAATCGCCTGCTGAGCGCCAGCTGAATTACGCTAATGCGCTCTTCGGACGCAAACTTTACGATCTGGCTGCACCCGAATACGAAAAATATCTCGGCGCTTACACTGGTGCGGCTGGTCGAGCCAGCGCCTATTTTTATCTGGGAGAATGTTATCGCGCGCTCAGTCGCACCGCTGCTGCCAAATCAAGTTTTCAAAGCGTTATCGATCAGTACGGCGACAGCGAATTTTTCGGACCCGCAGCCTACGGCGTGGCGGAAATTTTGTTCATGCAAAAGGATTATGATAGCGCGCTCCCGCTTTTCCATCGCGCCGCGGCCAAGACCAAGGAATCCGCACTGGCCCTTTCGGCGCGATACTTCGAAGCGCGTTGTCTGGAGAACCTGAATCAGAAAGACGAAGCGCGTGATGCCTATCAGCAGGTCATCGATTCGAAGGAGGCGACAAATGCTTATCGTGACGATTCGCGTCTCGCCGTCGGTGCGATCCTGCTCGCTCGCGGGAAAAAAAGTGACGCGCTCAAGCAATACGAAGCACTTGCCAATGAAACGAAGAAGCCACCGTTAAAGGCTGAGGCGACCGTCCGCGCCGGAATGCTGGCGGTGGAACTCGCACAAGGCGAAAAGGGCAAAGCGGACGAGGGAATGGCGAATAAGGCCGCAGCGCTTTTGCAAAAGGGAAAGAACCTTGCAGAGGCGGGGAAATGGCGCGGCATCGCGCAGGTCGGCTTGTTGCGCTTGCAATATCAATCCGGTCAATACGAGCAGTTGATCGCCGGATACAAACGCGATCAGGCGCAAATCCCGGAAGAGGTTCGGCCGGAAATGATGCTGCTTGTTGGCAACAGCCAGCGTCAGCTCGGTCATGCAAAGGAAGCGGAAGAAATTTATCAGAAGATCATCGCCGGTTATCCGTCACGCGAAGAGGCGAAGGATGCGCGGTATCAACGGTTGATCAATCTCTACAATTCCAATTCTCCTTCGTTGCAGGCGGAGGTGGATGCATTTCTCGATTCAAATCCTTCCGAAGAACGCGCGGCGCAGGCGAAGTTACTGAAAGCGGAGGCGCTCTACAAAGCGCAGAACTTTACCGAAGCCGCCGTGCTTTATAACGACCTGCGTTCTTCGCAGCTTTCACCCAAGCTTCGCGCTGAGTCCGCTTACAAACTCGGCTGGTGTTATGTGCAATTGAAAGACAGCGCGCGTCTGCTCGAAGCGTTCAGTTATTTTTTACAAGCCTTCCCCGATAATCCACAGGCGCCGGCGGCCCTGGCGCAACGCGCTCTCTCCTATCAGGACAGTAAGAATTACAGCGCGGCTCTGATGGATTTGAACGTGCTCCTCGCGAATTATCCCAAAGCGCACGAGCGCGAAGCGGCGTTGCAACAGAAAGCCCTTATTCTCGGACAAGAGGAAGATAACAAAGGCATGTCCGATGCGTTTCGCGAATTACTGCGGGAGTTCCCGAAAAGCTCAGTCGCGGCCCAGGCACATTATTACATTGGCAAAGCTGCGTTCGAAGCGAAGGACTATAAGACAGCGATTACGGAATTGAATGCTGCGCGCACTCTGAACAAAGAGCAATATTCCAGCCTCGCGACTTTACGGATTATCTCTTCCTACTTCTACCTGAAGGATCGCGCTGCCCTAACGAATGAAGTGGATGCTTTTATGTCGGCGAATGCACAGGCAAAAGTGCCCGCGGAAATTCTGGAATGGCTCGGCATCGAATATTACAACGAGAAGAATTACGCAGTAGCTGAGAAATATCTGAATGCGCTAAGTCAAAGCGATGCTCTCGGCGCCATTAAACCTGATTTTTGGTTTTATCTTGGTGATGCGGAAACGAAGTTGAAAAATTTTCCAGCAGCCGAAACAGCGTACGAAAAATATTTGCAGACCGCGACAGATCCGGCTGGCAAAGCGAAAGCTCTTCTCGCGCTCGGCGCCGCCAAAATTGGCGCGCATAAACCCGATGACGCGCAAAAAATCGCGGAAGAAATCATGACGCTTCAGCCGGAGGGTCGTGTCAATGCCGAAGCCCGACTCCTGGCCGGCGAGGTGCAGCTCGAACGCGAGCACTTTGACGAAGCGAGCAAAGCGTTCATGGGAGTGGCACTCCTCTATGACGACCCTGCGATTACGCCTCGTGCTCTCGCGAAGGCAGCATTTGCTTACGAAAAGGCCGGGCACAAAGATGAAGCTGATCGCGTCGTGAAGCAGTTGCATGAGAAATATCCCGACTACGCGGGCGGTTAGCTAAAACGGACTCGTCCGGCGTGAAAGCGACCTCAGGCAGCTCGTTGCACCGCCGGGACATCGATCTTTTCGTCCTCGTTGCGTTCGCCGCGCTCAAGCTTGTCTTTCATCTACTGGTCAACACGCGCTATGGCTTTCATCGCGATGAACTGGCTACCCTTTCAGACGCGCGCCATCTTGACTGGGGCTACGTCGCCTATCCGCCGCTAACGCCGTTTCTCGGACGAATTGAGCTGATCCTGTTTGGGCCATCGCTCACTGGTTTCCGATTTTTTGCTGCGCTCGCGCAAAGCATCGCCATCGTCGTTACGGGCTTGATCGCGCGCGAGCTCGGCGGCAAACGCGGCGCAATATTTATCGCCGCCGCTGCGACAGCGATCGCGCCGATCTCCATTGGCGCCAGCGCGTTGTTCCAATACGTCTCCTTTGATTATCTGTGGTTTGTCTTGCTGGCGTACTTCATCGTGCGTCTCATCCGCTCGGAAGATCGTCGCTGGTGGTTGGCGATAGGAATAGTCATCGGTCTCGCGATTGAGACGAAATACACAGCTGCCTTTTTCGTCGTCGGCTTGCTCTGCGGGATTTTGGCGACGCCGCTTCGATCGCACCTAACGAGTAAATGGCTTTGGATCGGCGCAGCCATATCGATTCTTATCGCGTCGCCAAATTTTCTGTGGCAATGGAAGCACGATTTCATCGCGCTGGATTTTCTCCGGCATATTCACGAACGCGATGTCCGTATTGGTCGGACAGCCGGATTTGTTGCCGATCAATTTTTTGTAGACTACGAACGTAATTACAGTCCCGCTCTGGATTCTGGGGCTGTGTTCGTTGCTAATTACGCCGCGCGATAAGAGAGATCGAGTTCTCGCCTGGATGGCACTTGTGCCGTTTGTGATCCTGCTTGCTGCGCATGGGCGCGGTTATTACATGGGGCCAGTCTATCCAATGCTTTTTGCAGCCGGCGCGGTTGCTTTAGAGCAGATGCTCACAGCGTCTGGAGGTTTCGTGGAGGAGGCCCGCGTACGCAGTGATCGTGCTCGTTTTTTTTGCCGGAAGTTTTGTTGCTTTTGGAATTCTCCCTCTGGGTAAAATTGGTTCGCCGCTCTTTCGTTTCTCCATCAAGGAGAATGGCGATCTGCCCGAGGAAATCGGCTGGCCTGAACTCGTGCGCGAGGTAGCGCGCATTTACGAAGCGTTGCCTGCAAGCGAACGCGCGCATGTCGGCATTTACTGTGCGAACTACGGCGAAGCGGGCGCGATCGATCTTTACGGTCCCGCTTACGGACTTCCACCAGCAATCAGTGGGATTAATTCTTATTGGGCTCGCGGGCCGGGAACGCCGCCACCGGAATCATTGATCGTCCTCGGCGGCAAGCGTGAGCGGCTCGAGAAGCTTTTTGATTCGGTCGAACTCGTCGGGCACACGCCGAATCCGTGGCACGTCGAGAACGAAGAGACACGTGACAATCCGAATATTTTCTTCTGTCGCGGCTTGCGGCGACCGTGGAACGAACTGTGGCCGCTCGTGCGCTCTTTTGGATAATGTCGTCAGGCAATCGCGAGCGTTTCAATCGGAAGCGGTGCGAGAAATTGTTTTGCGTCATCGATTTGCAAAACAGGTTTTGCCAGATGTGCGGCGAGCAAGCTCGTATCAGGCGAGCTGGCAATGCCTGCTTGTGCGCTCACCTCAGCCTCGGTTAGCCGTTCGATCACGCGCAGGACTTTATCGCTCAGCTTGCGGTTATCGGTAAACTCGATGGTGCAAATCCCCGGAGCAGTTGCTTCCACGTAAGGCGCGAGCATGAAGGCATGCTGCAGCAAAATTTCATCGAGCAATTTTTCCTGCGTCCGGCTTCGAACTTTCAGCACCAAATGTAAACAGCGCGCCAATCCCTGACTCGGCGTCATTCCTTTGCAAACGCCCGCGTCTTCCGCAGCCTGATTGATTTGCAAGATGACCGGTTTCGCATCCTCCGCATTGAGCAAGGCGACCGGTTGGGCGCGCAACTCCGATTGGTGGCGCAGCACCGCTTGCAGATAAAAATTCGGCAAATAAATCGTGGCAAACATTAGCGCACTTCTGCGATTTGCCCCGCACCATGGATACGTTGCACGTGAATCTTTAGCTCCGAAACAACATCGCAATTGTCGAGCTGATCCAGCGTCCAGGAATTGTCGAGCATCAGTTTTAGTTGCGCACTACTAACCATGTTCCGGCGCGTCAAAACGAGAAATGCTGTTGCGATCGGTTCCACTAATCGCTGCAGTCGATACCAGCTGGTCTGCGGAATTTTTCGTAATTCATCCACCGCGTTCAGCACCAGATCGAGAATGACCAGAGGAAAATTTCCATCACGCAAAAGCAAATCGGCTGCCTTTACAGCTTCCATCGCATTATGGCAGCGGATCCAGAGCAGGTTCTGCAAAGGCAGGATTTCCGATGGATTCGGGATCGAACGAATCACCGCCATCGATTAGTGCGAGAAAATAACGATCCTGATGTGCTGCCTGCAAAAGCGCGTGGATCAGCGAAGCGCTGCCGGCACTGACATGTGGACTGGTAATTTCGGTGATGGCGTTTTTTGGGAGACCGCCTTCAGTGGCGCGATCGAGGATGGGAATATTCGTCTTTAAACGGCTGGCCTTCGGCAGAGAGGAATGAGGGAAACGTTCCGCGAGAAGATTTCGCAGATCGACGATCTTATTATTCGTCGCCATGCCCGAACAATGACATGAGCGATCGAATATGTTCAAACGAACTTAACTACGTCTACGCTTCTGTGCTGCCGGTTGCTTTCGCACCAGAGAAACCATCACGCCTTGCACCCGTAATTCACGCGCCGGCGTCAAATTGGGATAAAGTGGATTTTCCGCTTTCAGATAAGGCCGGCCATGTTCCATCACGTAACGCTTCAGTGTGGTCTCGCCATCAATCAATGCCGCTACGATATCGCCGTTACGGACGTCTTTCCGGTCTTCCAGGATAACGATGTCGCCATCCAGGATATGCGCACCGATCATCGAATCTCCGCGCACACGCAGTGCGAAAGTGCGGGCATTTTTTGAGGCGTTAACCGAACGCGCATCAAGGGAAACGTGCCCTTCGATGGTCTGCTCGGTCAAAGTCGACATGCCGGCAGGAATCTGGCCATAGATGGGAACGTCCGTGATCCGAACTTTTTGCACCGGGGTGATAAGGGCGCGCGCTTTACGCGCGTGGCGATCGATAAACCCTTTGCGCTCCAGAACAGCGAGGTATTGCATAACCGAAGTCTGGCTCGCCAGGCCGAAGTGACTCTGGATTTCACGCGTGCTTGGCGTGACTCCTTTTTCGCGCTGCTCGTTTTGAATGAATTCAAGGACGTTGCGTTGCCGCTCAGTCAACATGAAGTCATCTTCTTCACGAATCTGCGCTTTGCAAGTTCAAATGAACAGGTTGCTCGTTAGCCGCGCAAACTAAATTGCAGCTCCATTTCTTTCAGCTGCGCGATCCATCTGGAAAGATAAGCCATGCGGTCATGCAACACCTGCAACGGCCCGATGGCCTCGCGCCGGTTTTCTTTCCAAACGTCATTTAACCGGCGCAGCTCTTCCATACACTCATCATAAGAACTGGTGAGCGTTCCGAGGATTTGACTGAGTTGTTTTTTTAACCGTAAGAGATCATTCTTGAGCAGGGAAATTTTAAGGGCGCTGGTGATATCGCCGATCTCTGCAAACACGCGCTGTATTGCGTGGCGCAGGTTTCCGATTTGCGAAAAGTATTCCTGCAAATCAGCCGGAAGTGTTCTATCTCGCGGCGGAAGCGTGTCGCCCTCCAGCGCCAGAAGATGTTCGACGCGCTGCTTTGGATCGGAAAGAACCTGATATCCTTCGTTGATCTCTTCGAAAGTTTTGGAGCCTTCATTACGGCGAACATCCGGATGCGAACGCCGCGTCAACTCGTGATACTTCTCCTTGAGGGCGTTGGCGTCCAGCCAGGGTTGGCGGGGTTGGGCAAAGAGTACGAAGAAATCCCTCATGCGGCGAAGCTTTCGCCGCAGGAACAGTGTGCGACTGCGTTCGGATTTGTCACTTTGAATCCACCTTTTTGCAGATCCTCGCTGTAATCGAGCAGCGATCCGCTAACGAAAAGCGCGCTCTTCGGATCGACCACCACGCGCACATTTTCCGACTGGACGAGAATGTCGCGATTGGCGGGTCCGTCCACGAGATCCATTTTGTATTGCAAGCCCGAACAGCCGCCACCGATCACGGCGACGCGCAAGGCGCCGTGCGCGCGGCCTTGTTTCTCCAGCAGCGAAACCAATTTACGTGACGCATTTTCCGTCACTTTGATCAGGCGCTCATTGCCGATCTTGTAATTAATTGGCGCAGCCGTTGTCGAAGCATTCTCCACGTGAAAAATTCGGGTGCTAATGAGCAGCGGTCAAGCAACGACGCTTTCCAAAGCTGGAAAGCTGCCATTCAGTGATAAATGCTCGTCTGCGATTTGCGCGATCTCGGACAACGTCGAGACATGCTGAAATTTTTCGCGCAGATTCTTGCCCCCGGGAAACCCCTTCGAATATGCCATTAACCGGGCACGCATCGATCGAATCGCGAGGTCTTCCGCGCCCCACTCCTGAACGGCGAGCTGGCAATGACGTTTGATCAATTCCCATCGCTCTGCTGGTTCGGGAGCCGGCGGCGCTTCCCCCGTTGCGAAATAAGTTTTGATCTGCTGAAAAATCCAGGGCGCATTCATGGCTGCACGTCCAAACATCGCGCCGGCAATTCCGGATTCCGCCCGTCGACTGGCCACGACCGCAGCGGTGGCAAGATCTCCATTGCCGATAACGGGAATGGAAACAGCCGAGGCGACTTCGCCAATAACGTTCCAATCGGCTGCGCCGGAATAGCCTTGCGCACGGGTGCGGCCATGCACGGCAATTGCGGCGATGCCCAAGTCTTCCAGAAGTCGTCCGACGCGTGGCGCGTTCACGGAATCTGCGTCCCAACCGATGCGGATCTTCGCAGTGACCGGAAGCGGCGCGACCGCGCGCACGACCGCTTCAGCCACGGCGGCGAGAGTGGGACAATCTTTCAGCAAAGCCGAGCCACCATTTTTGGCGACGACTTTGTTAACAGGACAACCAAAATTAAGATCGATAAAATCAGGACGCACCCAATCGACGACGTGACGCGCTGCTTCTGCCATGTGCGCGGCGTTTGCGCCAAAGAGTTGGACGCCGATGGGACGTTCGATTTCATCGAAGTCGAGATATTCTCGCGTGCGTTCGTTGCGGCGAAACACACCTTCGGCCGAAACAAATTCGGTTACGAGAACGTCGGCCCCGTAGGACTTGCAGATTTGGCGGAAAATCTTATCCGACACGCCCGCCATGGGGGCGAGATAAAGCGGGAAGTTTCCTTCGGAAAACCATGAAAGAGCAGACGTCATTGATGGATCATTCGTTAGGCATTTCGCAAGAGAGCGCCCACTTCGGTCTGCACTTTTTCAATTTCGTCGAGCCGCAATTGCGGGTCGGGCACGATGAAAACATCGCCTGTCTTGTTGTGTTCGTAAATCAGGACACGGCCATCGTCTGCCGATTCGCTTTTTATTTGTTTCAGGACGCGCTTGCGCTCGAGCATCACGGCCAGCACATAGCAGGCATTCGCGCGTTCCGCATTTTTCTCGGCGAGCAACCGGCGCAGGAGATCTTCCGCGCTTTCTTTTGCGATCGGTTCCGGTGGCGTGGCGGGTGGCGGTTCGTAACGGCTTTTCCAGAATGAAAATGGGCTGATGTTTTCGTTGCGGTTGGCCCAGGCCTCTTCGCTCAAATCTTCGCGCCGGAAACCATCCGGTTCGCGAAAGAGCAGCGTGTAAAATTGTTCGCCGGCAACAAACGGCCGTTGCGTCACGGCGCAGACATCTGCGCGATGCTTGATCGGCCATTCATTTGCCAAAGGGTTCATTGCTAGGAAGCGGAAGCTGCGCGGGCGAATCGGAGCCTCGGCGCTTCGCGATTACCCGCACGCAAGTATAACAAATAAAGGCCGATGATGGCGAACGCGATGTCTGGTGTCCAGGCGGCGACCCATGGACGAATCCGGTAACCTTCACCGAGTGCGAGAAAGAAATGCGTAAGAAAATTCATCGCGAAAACGAGAAGAATCGCGGCCGCCACGCTGGAGAGAATTCCACGACGCGAGAAGCCGATGCCAAGTGGCGCAGCGATGAAAACGACGACCAGGCAACTCCAGGGCAGGGCATAACGGTATTGCAAATGCGTCGCGAAAGGCGCGAGCAAGACGGGCGGAAAGTCGGAGTTGAAATGCAGGTAATCACGCAGTTCCGGAACGCTGAGAGAGTCCGCGTGCAAGTTCGCGCTGGCCAGCCGATAGGGAGTTTCACTCCAATCTTTGATGATGAACGCGGGATAGTAGCGCGAATTCTTGATGTTTCCCGCCGCATCGTAGTCCACCACTTTCACTTTCTGCAGTTCCCAGGATTTATCTTCCGGATGATAAACGGCGCTGTTGGCGAGATAATCGCGCGTGATGTTGTCCTGCTGGTCCTGTTGCAGGATCTGAACGCTCTGGAAGTTATTTTCTCCCGGTCGAAAAGACTGAATGAACCAGGTGCGATTGTCCGCCCGGTTGCGAAAGATCTGGCCGATCACTCCTTTATATTCCCGGCGCGCGTGCGTTTCTTCCTCGAAAGCGCGCTGCGCGAGATCCGCATGCGGTGCGAGAGAGTAATTCAACGCCGCCATCCCCAGCGATGTGATTAATCCGATGAAGATCAACGGCAAAATGACACGAGGCACGCTAATCCCCGCCGTCAGCATCGATACGACTTCGTTCGCACGCGACATGCGGCCGAGGCAAAAAAGTAGCCCGAGCAGAAGCGAGACTGGCAGGAGGATAACGAGAATCTGCGGGATTTGCGTAAAGTAATAATGCAGCACGCGATGGAACGGCAGACGTTCGTCGAGAAACGTGGAGATCTTGTCGCTAATGTCGAAGATGAGCCAGATGGAGAAGAACGCGGCAATGCAATAAAAGTAGGCCTGCAAAAAATTGCGCAGCACGTAGCGGTCGAGCAGTTTCACGTGATTTTCCGAATGTTGATTTGGGACTTAAGGTAGCGCCGCGCCGATGAGCCTGCTTGCTTCATATACAAATCACAAATCGCGTATCGGCAATCGCAATTCATAATGATCGCGCTCAAAGATTCTCTCGGAAGTGATTTTGTCGAACGGACGCGGGGAATTTTCGCCGAAGGCGGTTTGCTCTCGAAAGCGAAGAATTTCGAGTATCGCCGCGAGCAGCAGGAGATGGCGACGGCGGTGGCCCGCGCCTTGGAGGAGGAGCGGCATCTTGTCCTTGAAGCAGGCACCGGCGTTGGCAAATCAATCGCCTATCTCGTGCCGGCAATTCTGTACGCCATCGAGCAATCAAAGAAGGCCATCATCTCGACCTATACCATCAGTCTTCAGGAACAATTGCTGAACAAAGACATCCCGATCGCGAAAAAAATCCTGCCGATTGAATTTGATGCGGCGCTACTGAAGGGCCGGCAGAATTATCTCTGCCCACGACGTTTGGAACGCGCATTGCAGCAGGCGAATGAACTTTTCACCACATCGGAGAAAGTTGAGCTCGAACGCATCGCCGATTGGGCGCGCACGACGAAAGACGGTTCGCTGAGCGATCTGTCGATCGAGCCGGACGTGAAAGTATGGGGGCAGGTGTGCAGCGAAGCACATATCTGCACGGCGAAAACGTGCGGCCTGCTGGCGAACTGTTTTTTCCAGCAAGCCCGCAAACGATTGCTCGCGGCGGACGTTATCGTCATTAATCACACCTTGCTCTTCATGCTGCTCGGCGGCGTCGAAGAGCTGGCCGAACGCGAAAGCGGTTATCTTTTCCCTAACGACTTCATCATCTTCGATGAAGCGCACACCGTCGAGCAGGTCGCCTCGCGTCAGATCGGGATCGCTGTTTCGCAATACGGGCTGCGGAGCACGGTGCAGCGACTTTACAATGCGCGCACGCGCAAAGGTCTCTTCACCGTCACGCGCGACGCGGCCGGCGTAACTCTGGCCGCCGAGATCGTTGACGATCTGGACAAATTTTTTAAGGCGATCGAGGAGCGCTGCGATTTTCGCAAAGGTCGCGAGGTGCGTGTGCGCGAGCCAGATTTTGTGCCGGACACGATTAGCGCCCGCTTGATGGCCTTGCAGGCGCGCATCGCCGACGTGGTCAGGCGCAGCGACGATGAGTTTCTCAAGGCCGAGCTGGGTGAACTCGGTCGCCGTGTCCGCGATGCCCGGCTCGGCATCGTTACATTTCTCGAGCAGAGCGCGGACGGTCATGTTTATTGGATCGAACGCACGGGCAAGACGGCGCAGTTCCTTTCCCTTAATGCCGCGCCGATCGATGTGGCGCCAGTCCTTCGCCGCATGCTTTTTCGCGAGGATTGTTCCTGCATCATGACGAGCGCAACACTCGCCGTTGGGCGTCCCGATCTAGCCTATTTCCGCGAGCGAATTGGGGCAGGCGAAGCGGAGCCGGTGCAACTGGGAAGTCCATTCGATTTCACCGCACAAATGGAATTGTTCGTCGTAAAAAAAATGCCCGATCCGCGCGACGCCGGTTACAACGAAGCACTCGCGAAATGGGTCGCCCATTTTGTCGAGCAAACTGATGGGCGCGCTTTTGTCCTCTTTACGAGTTATCGCGGAATGCAATCGCTCGCCGGAGAGATGGAATCTTTTTTTGCGAAGAACAAAATGAATCTGCTCGTGCAGGGCCAGGGCGCGCCGCGCGGACGGTTGCTCGAGCAATTCAAAAGCACTCCGCGCAGCGTCCTTTTTGGGACGGACAGTTTTTGGATGGGCGTGGATGTTCCTGGCGCGGCGCTTTCTAATGTCATTATCACGCGTCTTCCATTCGCCGTTCCCGACCATCCGCTCATAGAAGCGAAACTGGAGTTGGTCCAGGAACGCGGAGGCGATCCGTTTACGGAATACTCTTTGCCGGAAGCGGTCTTGAAATTCCGGCAGGGAGTCGGCCGCCTGATTCGCACGAAGAGCGATCACGGCATCATCGTGATTTTGGATAATCGGATCGTGACGAAACCGTATGGGCGCGCCTTTTTAGACGCCCTGCCCAAATGCCCGCGAAAAATCATCTAGTTGCTCAACAAGTTCACTTGAACATATATTAACTTTGCTCATATTTCTCCTGTGAAGCGCTTCCCTTTTTCCGCCGTTGCTCCGCTTGTCGCGCTCATTATCGGAATCGCCATTGGCCGATATGGATTTCCCGTAGTCAAAAATTCTGTCACATCGAAGTCTCCTGACTCGTTAGGCGCACTACCTATTTCGCCAGCGCCTTCTTCGTCGCACAGCGTTGCCTCCGAACCAGAGCGCGATTCTGCTGACGTTCCATCCGGCACCAGTGCTCAGACGATCATTGCCCAAATCAAAGCGGCGCTCACGCATTCCGGACGGCAACGCACCTATGCCGCTTTGAACAGAGCGACCGATTTGATCGATGAAAAAAATGTCCACGAAGTTCTCGCTTTCGTAGAAACGCTCCGCGAGCGGGACAAAAGCATGGTCGTGCCGATGGTGATTGGCCGTTGGGCCGAACTCGATCCGAAAGCTGCGGTTGCTTACGCGCAGAGTTTGCCGATCGGGTCGTTTCGCAATTGGGCCCTAACGAGTGCGGTGTCAGGTTGGGCAGACCATGATACTACTGCCGCCACCGCGTGGGTAGAGCAGCTTCCGCCTGGTCCGCAACGCGATCAGGCCATGCAAACAATCGTTTCCGCGCTGGCGGATAAAGATCCACAAGCTGCGCTCGCTTTTTTGCAAAACCTGCCGACGGGGCGGAAACGGCAGAATTTATATTGGCCGATTTTCAGCCGTTGGACTTCAGACGATCCGCTCGCTGCTGCGCAACGCGCCACGCAATTACCGGCCGGATCGAGTCGAGACACAGCCTTGCAAGTGGTGGGAGCCAATTGGGCGCAGCAGGATCCGGAAGCGGCTTATGCCTGGGCGAATTCTTTACCCGCCGGGCAAGGTCGCAACACCGCGCTGCAAAATATTTTTGCCAGCTGGGCGAACAAAGATCCGCAAAAGGCAGCATCCATGATTAACACGTTGCCTTCCGGTTCGGCCCGAGATCAGGCAATCGGCAACATCGCGCGGCAATGGGCCACGACCGATGCTCGCGCCGCGCTCGTTTGGACGCAGGGATTGCCGGCGAGCGATGGGCAACAAAATGCCTTGAGTTATGTGCTCGCCACCTGGGTGCAATCGGAACCGGCCGCCGCAGCGGAGTACGTCGCGAGCATGCCAGTGGGCAAAACGCAGGAGAAAGCGGTCACGGCGATTGCGCTGCAATTAGCCAGTAGCGATGTCCAAAACGCGATCGCCTGGGCGCAAAAACTTCCCGAGGGTTCCGGAAAACAAAATGCGCTTACTAATATTATTTCGCAATGGGCCGAAGCCGATCCGCAAGCGGCGGCCAATTTTGCTTTGCGCTTAACTGACGCAGCCGGGCGAAACAATTTGCTCGAAAATATTTCGCGCCAATGGTCGCGGGTCGATCCGCAGGCTGCCATCGCGTGGGTGAGCAGTTTGCCGAGTGCATCGCGCGATTCTGTTTTGCCCGGCATTATTGCTTCGCTCGTAGAAACCGATTTGCCGGAAGCGACACGGTTGATCGCGCGATTACCCGCGGGAGATGCGCAAGCCAGTGCGGCCGGCTCCATCGGCTGGCAATGGGCGGGAGATGATCCGCAGGCCGCAAGTCAATGGGCGGCCTCTTTTCCCGAGGGTAAAACGCGGCAACGCGCTTTTGAAAGCGTGATGAATCGCTGGGCGCAAAACGATCCCTATGCTGCCGGCTCGTGGCTCGGCACCTTGCCGGCGGGCGATTCCCGGGATGCGGCCGTCAATGCTTATACCGGACGAATTATGGGTTCCGATCCGGCGGCGGCGGTGCAATGGACGCAAACCATTAGCGATGAAAGTATGCGCAATAGCCGTCTCGAATCGCTTTTGAGCACCTGGCTAAAAACGGATGCCAATGCAGCTACCGCATGGATCAGTGCTTCCGCTTTGCCAGAGGAAACAAAGATGCGCCTTCTGCCGAAGCGATAGTCTTAGATATGTCTAAGCAAACAGAACGCGGAATTTTCGTTGCGTGCCAAAACATGTCATCCCGAGCGAAGCGAGGGACCTCTCGAACACACTGGGATTTTTGCGAGGTCCTTCGCTTCGCTCAGGATGACAGCGTTATTCTATGGGCCCTAAGACATCGATAGACCAGGCTACCGAGGTTCAGCGCATCCTGGAGATTTTGCATAAGTGGGGGATTCACACTCTGGGCCAATTAGCGGACTTGGATAAAAACGATCTTGGCCTGCGGCTCGGTCCGATCGCAGTTCATTTATGGGAGCGCGCCAACGGCAAATGCACTCGCTTGCTCAAGCTCGTGCCGCCCGTGGAATCGTTTGCCGAAACGTTCGAATTCGAAAATGAAATCGAAACAAGTGAACCGCTGCTTTTTATTCTGCGCCGATTTTTAGAGCAAATATCGCTGCGTCTCGGGGCGCTTTATTTCGTCGCCAACGAACTCAATCTGCAAATCATTTTTAGCGATAAGAAGAGTTACGAACATCGCTTTAAAATTCCGCAACCAACCCGCAGCGTGGAAGTGCTGTTTCGAATGCTGCATACGCATCTCGAAAATTTTAAATCGGAATTTCCCATCACCGCAGTCTCTCTCGAGGCGCAAGCGTCCAAACCCGCGCAACAACAATTCGGTCTTTTTGAAACCGCTTTGCGCGATCCCGCTCAACTTTCCGAAACTCTGGCGCGACTGACCGGTTTACTCGGAGCCGATCGTGTAGGAACACCGGTTCTGGAAAACACATATCGACCCGACAGTTTTCATCTCGAACCATTCTCGTGGCGGCTCGATGAAACATCAGGCGAAAAGAAGGCGTCGCCTTCTCACGCCTTGCGGCGTTTTCGTTCGCCTGTTTCTGCTTCCGTCCTCTCGGCGGAAAATCGACCAGTGCATTTGCAGAGTTCGCGCGTGCAAGGCCAGGTGCGAACTGCTGCCGGGCCTTATCATTCTTCCGGTAATTGGTGGGATGAAAATTCGTGGGCGCGCGCAGAATGGGATTTTCAATTGGAGAATGGCGCGCTCTGCCGTTGTCATCGCGATGATGAGCAAAGCTGGAAAGTCGATGGAATTTACGATTAGCCATGGCGCTCGCGTATGCCTTACATCGAACTTCATGCGTGCAGCGCGTTCAGTTTCCTGCGTGGCGGATCTTTTCCCGAACATTTAGCTGAGCGAGCGGCCGAGCTGGGAATGCCGGCTGTGGCATTGCTCGATCGCAACGGCGTCTATGGCGCGCAAAGATTTTCCGTCGCTGCGCGCGAAAAGAATGTCCGGCCCATTATTGGGAGCGAACTGACTCTTGAAGATGGCAGCGTTCTCCCGGTTTTGGTAAAGGATCGCACTGGCTACAAAAATTTGTGCGAGTTGCTAACGCAGGCGCATCTGCGCAGCGAAAAGGGGAGTTGCCTCGTTCGCTGGAATGAGCTGGAGGGATTTTCGGAAGGGCTCGTTGCATTACCAGGTGTGCAGGCGGCTGGGTTGGGGAGCGCAGGCTGCCAGCCTGCAGTTTGCGGCAGCTTGCCGCAAACATCTTCCGTTCGGCAAGCTGCCGAATGGGACAGGCTGGCAGCCTGCGCTCCCCAGAGTTCCGCGGATCGCGTGCAGCGTCTGATCGATACGTTCGGCCGCGAAAATATCTACGTCGAAATTCAACGCCACTTCATTCGCGGCGAAGAATCGATCAATCGGGAGCTAATCGATCTGGCGGACCATTATCACTTGCTGCTTCTTGCGACAAACGGCGTGAGGTACGCAAGACCAAGCGGCCGAAACGTCCTCGATGTTTTTACCTGCATCCGAGAGCACACACATCTCGATGTTGCGGGAAAACTTCTCAGTCAGAACAGCGAACGCCATCTGAAAAGCGATGCGGAAATGCGCGCTCTTTTTCACGATCGCCCCGATGCCATCACGAACACCGAACGTCTCGCCGAACGTCTGACATTCTCACTCGAAAAGATCGGTTATGAATTCCCAGAATTTCCCGTTCCGGATGGACACAACATGGATTCGTTTCTCAACACCATCGTCTGGTTCGGCGCGCAGCAGCGCTATGACGCGATCAGCAGCGCAGTAAAAAGACAACTCAAAGAGGAACTGGCTCTTATTCAAAAGCTCGGCTTTTCAGGATATTTTCTAATCGTTTGGGACATCATCAATTTCTGCCGCGAGCACAATGTCATGGTGCAGGGCCGAGGCAGCGCCGCGAACAGCGCAGTTTGTTATTGTCTCGGAATCACGCCGGTCGATCCGGTGAGCAATCATCTGGTTTTCGAGCGTTTTCTCAGTGAAAGCCGCAAAGGCTGGCCCGACATCGATCTCGATCTGCCGAGCGGCGATCGCCGCGAGAGCGTGATCCAGGAAATTTATCGGCGCTACGGCAAGCATGGCGCCGCCATGACGGCGAATGTGATTACTTATCGTGGCCGCAGCGCCGCGCGCGAGATCGGTAAAGCGCTGAATTTTTCACCCAGCATTCTCGATCGCTTTTCGCATCTTTTTGCGAGCGGCGATTTTCCGCACACACTCGATCTGCAATCGCAAATCGAGCAGGCCGGATTGCCGAAAGCGCATCCACGCATGCCGGCGTTCGTGAATTTGTATCGCGCGATATACGGATTGCCGCGTCATCTCGGTCAGCATTCCGGCGGGATGATTATTTGTCAGAACAAGCTCAGCTCATTTGTGCCGCTGGAAAATGCATCGATGCCGGGACGCGTGGTTGCGCAATGGGACAAGGATGATTGCGAAGATCTCGGCATCGTAAAAGTCGACTTGTTAGGGCTCGGCATGATGTCGGTGATGCAGGACGCATTCGAATTATGTCGCGAACGCAATCGTCCGCTCGATCTCGCGCACATTCCAAAAGACGATCCCGCTACCTTCGAAATGATGCAGAAAGCCGACACGATCGGTGTTTTCCAAATCGAAAGCCGCGCCCAGATGGCGACGCTCCCGCGGATGAAGCCGAAATGTTTTTACGATGTCGTTATCGAAGTCGCGATCATCCGGCCGGGACCGATTCAAGGCGACATGGTGCATCCATATCTCGCGCGCCGCGCTGGTCGCGAACCGGTTACTTACTTTGATCCGCGACTTGAACCGGTTTTAGGACGCACGCTCGGCGTGCCGTTATTTCAAGAGCAAATGCTCAAGATCGCAATGGTAATGGCGGATTTTTCCGGTGATGAAGCGGAGGAATTGAGGCGGGCGCTGAGCTTTCATCGTTCGCAGGAACGAATGGAAAAAGTGAGCGTGAAATTGCGCACGGCGATGATGCGAAAAAACGTCGCACCCGACGTGATCGAAAAAATCCTCCAGGCGATCTCATCATTTGCGCTTTACGGATTTCCGGAATCGCACGCGATCAGTTTTGCGATTCTCGCTTATGGCAGTGCGTATCTGAAAGTGCATCGCGCGCCGGAGTTTTACGCGAGTTTGCTGAACAATCAGCCGATGGGTTTTTATGCGCCGGCGACGATCGTGAAGGATGCGCGCCGGCATGGGACGAAGATGGAACCGGTCTGCGTGATGCGCTCGGAATGGAATTGCACCGTCGTTTCCGATGATACGGTGCGATTGGGGTTTTGTGTTGTGAACGGTTTGCGACAGGAGCATGCGGAACAACTCGTTAGGCAACGGGAACAGATGCCGTTCTGCTCGATGGAAGATTTCAAGCGACGTGTGGAATTATCGAAAGAGGAACTCCGCACATTAGCGGAGTTGGGCGCGCTCAATTATTTCGCCGAACATCGGCGTGCTGCGATGTGGAGTGTGGAGGAGGCGTGGCACGACGATCTTCTGGGGAGCGCAGGCAGCTTGCCGCAAACATCTTCCGTTCGGCAAGCTGCCGAACGGGGCAGGCTGGCAGCCCGCGCTCCCCAGAAAGACCCATCGCCGCTTCTTCCGATGACGATGCCGGAACGGGTGAGAGCGGATTACGAAGGAATGAACCTCACGACTGGTCCGCATCCGATGAAACTTGTGCGCGACAGTTTGCCGAACATCTGGCGCGCAATTGATCTGGTCCAAGCTCGGCACAAATCGATTGTGCAAATCGCCGGAAACGTCATTTGCCGTCAGCGACCCGGAACGGCGAAAGGTTTTGTCTTTATTAGCCTGGAAGACGAGACCGGTGTCTCGAATGCGATCGTGACGCCAGATTTGTTTGAGAAACTGCGCCTCGTCATCACGGAAGAAGCGTTTTTATTGATTGAAGGCGAAGTGCAGAATTCCGACGGCGTAGTCTTGATCAAGGCGCAACAGATTCGACCGCTCCCACATGATCAGCTCGTAGGAAGCGACTCCCACGATTTCCACTAACAATTTTTACTCGGCCGCGTGACGCTTCTCGGTCGGTTTCGGCGCGGCCGGCTTTTCCGTCGGCTGATCGCCTGATTCCATCCACTCGGTGTGGAAAATACCCGGCTTATCGACGCGTTCGTAAGTATGCGCGCCAAAGAAATCCCGCTGCGCCTGCAACAGATTCGCGGGCAATCGCGCTGAGCGATAGCTATCGAAGTACGCCAGTGATGCGCTAAAAGCGGGAACAGCCACGCCGTGATTAACCGCTTCCGAAACAGCGACGCGCCAATGATCCTGCGACTTCGCCATGATGTCGGTAAAATAGGAATCGAATAGCAGATTGTGCAGGGCAGGATCGCGCGTGTATGCGTCGGTGATGCGATTGAGAAATTTCGCGCGAATGATGCAACCGCCGCGCCAGATGGTGGCGATGTCTCCGAAATTCAGATTCCACTTGTAGGTATTACTGGCGGCGCCGAGCAGCTCCATTCCTTGTGCGTAGGAAATAATTTTCGAGGCATACAACGCGTCGTGCACTGCCTGGATGAGTTGCTTCCGATCGCCGGTAAATTTTGCGGGCTTTGGCTGCGGCAGGATTTTGGAAGCGGCGACGCGTTCGTCTTTGCGAGACGAAATCACCCGCGCTTCAACCGCAGCGTTGATGGTCGAGATGACGACCGATTGTGTGAGCGCAGATTGCAGTGTCCAAAGACCGGTTCCCTTTTGTCCGGCCTTGTCGAGGATGACATCGACGAGCGGCTTGCCAGTATCCGGATCTTTTTTTCCAAAGATCTGCGCCGTGATCTCGATGAGGTAACTCTCGAGCGCGCCGCGATTCCAATCTGCGAAAATGTCAGCCAACTCCGCGGCTCCGAGACCGAGCACGTTTTGCAAAATCGCATACGCTTCGCAAATGAACTGCATGTCGCCGTATTCGATTCCGTTGTGCACCATTTTGACGTAATGGCCGGCGCCATCCGGACCCATGTATCGGCAACACGGTTCGCCGTCGACTTGCGCAGCAATCTTGCGGAAGATCGGCGCAATGATTTCGTAGGATTCACGAGAACCGCCGGGCATTAGCGATGGACCTTTGAGCGCTCCCTCTTCACCGCCCGAAACGCCGCAACCGACAAAATGCAAACCGCGTGCTTCCAATTCTTTGAAGCGACGCTGCGTGTCGGTGAAGAGGGAATTGCCGCCATCGATGATAACGTCTCCACTTTCCAAACCCGGCGTAAGTTCGGAAATGACGGCGTCGACCGGCGCACCGGCCTTAACCATGAGCATTGCTTTGCGCGGGCTACGTAAGCCGCCAATAAATTCTTCGACTGTGCGCGTTGGCAGAATGTTTTTCCCCGCGCCCTGATTGGCCGCAAATTTTTCCGTTACAGCGGTGGTGCGATTGTAAACCGCGACCGAAAATCCCTTCGATTCCATGTTGAGGGCGAGATTTTCGCCCATCACGCCAAGGCCGATTATTCCAATGTCACATTGCGTCGTGGTCATTTTCGGTATTCTTGGATCGCTCCGGAAAGCATTCTCGTGTTACTTTAGCGCATGGCAATTTCGATTTCCGAAATTTTGATCACGGATCTTCCGCTGCAATCGCCCGGAGAACTCCGCGATCCAAACTCGGGAGCCGTAATCGATTTTTGGGGACGGGTGAGGGGAATCGAAGATGGGCGCGAGCTGAAAGGAATCAATTACGAAGCGCATCGCGTCATGGCCGAGTATCAGATGAATTTTCTCGCGAAGAAAGCGTCGATCAAATTTTCCCTGACCGGGCTGCTGTTGCTACATCGGATTGGTTTCGTGCCCGTAGGCGAAGCTTCCTTGTTTCTGCGCGTCGCGAGCCGCCACCGGCCTGATGCGTTCTCTGCAAGTCAGTGGTTGATTGAAGAATTAAAACGAAAAGTTCCGATCTGGAAGCGTCCCGTGTTTAGAGACGGTGGTCCGGTCCAAGTTGCAAAAAAACAGTCAAAGGAAGTGGCGAGCACATGAATTGGGCGAATCGACTGACATTAAGCCGGTTGCTCCTGACTATTTTGTTCGTCATCGCTCTCAATTCCTCGTGGAGCTACGGACGAACGGCTGCGCTGATTCTTTTTCTCGTCGCCGGCGCGACCGATTTTTTTGACGGTGAGATCGCGCGGCGTTACGCGATCGTGACGAATTTCGGAAAGCTCATGGATCCGCTGATGGACAAAGTGCTGATGGCGGCGGCGTTCATTTGTCTGGTTCCGTTCAAGGCGATTCCGGCGTGGGCAGCGACGATCGTAGTGGCGCGCGATTTTTTGATTACCGGTTTGCGATTGGTCGCAAGCGCACAGGGGCAGGTGCTCCCGGCAGAGCGTCTCGGCAAACACAAAACTTCTTGGCAGATAGTGACGATTTTATTTTTTCTGGTTCTCCTCGCCGTGCGCGAATTGAAATATGCCGGCCACGAGAGCGAATGGTGGTCAAATGCCTGGTATCGAGGGGGCCCGGTCCTGATTTGGATCGCAGTCGCGCTAACCCTTTATTCCGGGCTCGGATATGCCTGGCGGCATCGCCAGATCATTACGCCGCAATAATCCGTTCGCCCCTTGCGAGAACGAGCACCGAACGCGTTAAATCAGAAGAAGCTTTGCGGGACTTCGACGCGATCGCCCGGTTGTAGCCTGATGTCCTTCGATGGATCACGGCGAAATTGACGAACATCAATTACCTTCACCGTGCTTCCGCGAAGAAGACGGACGCGTTTCTGATCGGCAAAGTCGTTAAAACCGCCGGCGGCGTTAATGGCCGCGAGCACTGTTATGTCTTCCGTGAAAGGCACGCGCGAAGGATTGCGAACCGCGCCGCCCACGTTTACGAAGCGCGCCGTGGGCAGCATCGTGATCGTGACCGTCGGGTTGGTGAATATTTTCTCTTCCCGATATTTGGCTTCGGCGGCCGAGGCTACCTGGGCGGGAGTAAGGTCGGCGGCCCGCACGTGATTAATATAAGGCAGGCTAATTTCTCCGTTCGCATCGACTGTATAGGTGTTGTTGACTTGGGTTTGTTCGTCCGCTGGAACGCCGCCGATCCTTATTTCAATAGGATCACCCACGCGCAGCACGGCTTGCCCAAAAACGGCGCCGATGACGCAAAAGAAAAACAGGAACGTTGTGGCGATGAAGCGCATTAGTATTCTTCAGGTTTTTCCGCAGCGCCATTCCTCGCGGCGGTGGCGGCAGGGCGTTGCTTTCTGCTGGAGGAGCGAGGCTCTTTGTCGTGCGGTTGGTAGTAGCCGTAGTAATTCGTGTAGTAGTAGTAATTCTGATCGTGTTTGAGATCGACATTGTTCAATACCACGCCCAAGACCGATCCGCCTACTCCGACGATGGCTTGCTTAACCCGCGTCAACATCGCACGCGGGAAACGACGATGTTGCACGACGATGATCGTTTGATCCACTTCGCTGGCGAGGACCGATGCATCGCTCACGCCGAGCATTGGAGGCGAATCGAGGAAGATGATGTCGTATCGCGATTTCAATTCGGCGATCAAGTCGGACATGCGCTGCGAATTCAGGATTCCGACAGCATCTGCCGGGAGAATGCCACTGGGCAGGATGGAAAGGTTTTCGACCGAAGTCGGCAGAATCGCTTCATCGAGCGGAATCTCAGTCGTGAGATAATTCGTTAGGCCAATTCTGTTCGAAACTCCCCAGATGCCGTGTTGAGTGGGCCGGCGTAAATCCGCATCGACAACCAGGGTCGAGTAGCCTCCTTGCGCAGAAATGAATGCGAGGTTCGCAATGGTGGTTGATTTTCCTTCCCCAGGGTCCTCCGCTCGCCACTGAAATCGTATTGGCCTCCGGGTTCTTGCGATTGAATTCAATGTTCGTGCGCAGAATTCGATACGCTTCGGCGTCCGGCGTATCGCCTGGTTCCTTATGCAGAAGCCGAATATTTTTCGGAATAATCGCTAGGACGGGAACTCCGAGCAGCGTTTCGACGTCGTCCATCGTTTTCACGCTGGTGTCGAGATATTCGATAAAAAAGGCGAGCCCGAGGCCGACGATGAGGCCAACGACAGCGCCCAAGGCAAGATTCAGCGCGACACGCGGACGGGCGGCGTAGGCGGGTGGTTCGGCGACTTGCTTAACACTGACCGCCATTCGCGGCATGGCCAATTCCATCGCCTGTGTTTGCGCACGCGTGCGCACGCCATCGAGCAGCAATTTCTCCTTGATGTAGGAATTCTTAGCGCGCGTGTAATTGGCGCTCAGATTTTTCGAGGCGAGTTGCTTACTGTTGATCTCGTCGAGGCGTTTTTGGAGAGACTGCCGCGTGGTTTTTGCAGCTTCGAGATTTTTCTCGAGCGCCGTCCGGATGCTGGCAATTTGTTCTCGCAGCTGCCTCTCGTAAACCTCTTTCGTGGCGCGAATCGCCTTCACGCGAGGATGATTCTCGCCGAGACCGGAATTGAGCATTAATGCTTCCTGCGCGACCGCTTCCTGATAGGTCGGAAGAATTTTCTGAATCGTCGGATCCTGGATGTTCAGGGTCGGATTGAGCGTTGGCAACATTCGAATCAGATCATCGCCCTTAACATTCTCGATTTGTTTGAGCTTGTTCGCGAGCATCGACTCTTGTGTTTCGGCTTCGTTTACCTCCGTCTCCTGTTTGACGACAATCGCATCAACCGGCGCCTCGGTATCCTCTTTGCCCTCCGGATTGAGATCTACAATATGCTCTTCATCACGAATACGCGCGACTTCGGCGGCGGAATCCGACACCGCTTTTTGCTGCTTCGCCACCTCTTCGTTCATCGTCGAGACGGCACGATTCAGGATGTCCTTCTCTTCCTCAACGCGTTTATCCTGATAAACGGCAACGATTTTGTTGGCGATATCGGCAGCTTCCTGCGGGTCGGTGCTATAAACGCTGATTTGCAAAAGATCGGTATTACGGACTTCGTCGACGTCCAATTTGCGACGCAACAACTGATAAGCCTGCTCGCGGGACGGACGCGTCCCGTCCTTGGTCCACTTGTCCTGCAATTTTAAATCTTCAATTACCGGGTAGAGGATGCCGGTTCGCTGGATGACTTGGAAAACCGTCGGCGCCAGTTGCGGATCATGGATGGGCAAACTGGGATTTGTGCTGTCGAAGATTCGCGGGTTTTGCGCCATCGATTTGACCTCGACGAAACAGGAAGCCTGATATTCGCGGGGTTGAAAATACGTCACAACCGCGGCAGTAATTAGAACAAGTGAGAAGGCTAGAAGAATTATAACCCAGCGAACCCGGATCACTCTCCAGTAGTCGAGAAAATGAAGTTTAACTTCGTCCGTTTGTGCCATAGCGAGAAAATCCCTCTGAGTGGGATAGAGAGATTACCAACAAACGCTCAGGAAAGCAATCTCTTGTGTGCCCTCAAAACGTGAAATTTACCCCGCCGTAGAACCGATTGCGGCTGTAGGAACGGAATGGAAGGTCGGATTCGACGTCGGTGAAATCGTAACCGAGTTCAGCTCCCCAGGTGTGGTTGATGGCGTACCGAAGGCCGGCGGAAAGCGTCAGAGAGTCCTCCGTAAAGGGGGGTGAAAAGAAAAAGAACGAAATGGTGCCATCGTTATTGTCGTGCTCGTAATAGGTGGCCAGAGTGCCTGTGATCCGCGCCGTGACCTTATAGCTTCCGGTCAGGCCGCTGCGAAAAGTAGTGCGGCCCGGAGATCCGACGACATCGGGCTCTTCAATCGAATAGCGATTATTCCACGAAAGCGACATGTTTGGACCGAGCGCGTAAGTTAATGTGCCCTCGACGTACGGATCTGTACGATTCGCGAAGTTATTGTACGAACGAATCTCGACACCAGCCCGCGTAGTAATGTTAAAGCGTGGACTGAAACTGTGATCTATTCCGCCCAGAAGGAAGTGCGAGGTAGAGTCACGCACAGAATTCTCGTAGGCGATAATGCCAAGCCGGTATTCAGCCACCAGGGTCGTCGTTGGCCAAACTAGAAATCGAAACTCATTTCCGAAAATATTCTCAAAGCGATTCTCGTAGGTGCCAGTTGCCGCATCGGGATACCAAATGATGTTAAGTGTATAGCTGCTGACAGTGGAAAATCGCGGTCTCCACCGATAAGAAGCGGAGAATTTGTTGGTTCCATAAAAGAAACTTCCGCTTCTGCGGTTAAGCCCGGCGTTGTAAACGAAATCGGGCTGATTCTGATACGCATCGTAGGAGGTTAGTGCGAGCGTGAGCCGAGGGGTTGCTTTATGCGTTATAGAAAAAGTGACGTTTGGATTGAAATCGTAGTTGGTACCCCCCGGCTGGTCGAAGTACCTGGGTGATCCCTCCATTGGTCTGCAGATCGAATTTCGTTCGCGAGCTGCCAAACGAATAAGTAAGCGCGACGTTTACGTTGAGGAAAGTTGAGCCCTGCGCATTAAAGGTCTGCGTGTTGACGTTGTCATCGTAGCCACCCCGAACCGAGGCCGACACGTGAAACGGGAGAGCAGCAAATTTTCCGACCCCGACATTTTCTCCAGAATCGCTCTCTTGCGAAGTGCTTTCGCTGGTATCGTTCGAACTGATTTCGCCGGTGCCGCTCGAAGCGCTCTGGCCGCTGTCGCTCGCGGTGCCTTGACTGGTTGTGTCGGTGGTAGCGACTTCCTGCCCAAGGACAAAAAGGGGCGGGCTCAAGAGAATGCCGAGCACGGAAAAAAGTACAGTTCGGCCCAATCTCGAGATTTTAGAATTTCTCATATGCCCTATCAGATATTCGAACCACATTTCGATGTGGTGACGCAAGTATTTTGCCCAAGCGTTTCGAAGAGTAGGGTGCCGTCGAAAAAGGGGCAATCTTTTTCTGGGCTCCCGTCTGGCCCTCGTTTTTCTGGATGGACGGAATTTTCATCATTTTAATGCAAATGCGGAGCAACTTTTTGACGAGGCCAGGCCGGATATTCCGATTTGCTCCAGCGATCTACGTGCCCAGAATGAGAGTTCCTTATATTTATGTATATCTCGCGTACTTCTAAATTGACGGAATCCTTGTCCGCCGAATTTGCCATAAACGCAAGAGCTGCCCAAGAACTGAGGAAAATCCCCCTGTACTGAATTGTAAGCGGGCAGCGGGGATCGAACCCGCATGGCCAGCTTGGAAGGCTGGAACTTTACCATTAAGCTATGCCCGCGCGCGTTCTAAAGCTGCGCGAAGATGCGCGAAAGCCAAGTGGATTTTCCCGCACAACTCGCGTCCTCCTCGAACGAGAACGATTTCGTTAGGCGCTTGCTTTTTGCAAAAGCGACGGTAGCAACTGTTCATGAAACTGTGCTGCCTCGTCTTAGGCATTTGTGCTGCATCGATCCCATGCGCATTTGGCGATCTCACCATCGTGCAAAGCGTGGAGGGGATGGGTCCCGTCACGCAAATGACCATGAAGATTAAGGGCGACAAAGCGCGGGTCGACGTTTCCCCCAAATGACAACGATTTTTGATGCCAAAACGGGAGAGATGATCAATCTCATGCGAGAGCAAAAAATGGTCGTCCGCATGTCTGCCGAGAAGATAAGGGCGGCCGCGCAGATGGTGCGAAAAGCTCAGGGAGAGAAAGAGGGCGCGGAGAAGCCAAAGATTGTTCCCACTGGAAAAAAAGAAACCCTCAACGGTTATCAAACAGAACAATACACCTGCGACGCGCCGCATTTTAAGGCGACATATTGGATCGCCAGTAATTATCCAGACAGTGCCGCGATTCTTAAGCAACTTCAGGCGATCAAGATGGATGCTTTGAGTGGACCCAATAGCCACATGCCGGACTACCGCGACTTCCCGGGAGTACCAGTGAAGACCGTCTTGTCCGTTAATGGCAAGGAAATGACCACGACGCTTAATTCGATCAAACAAGATGCCCTGAGCGATGCTGAATTTGCGGTGCCCGCAGATTACAAGGAGATGAATATTCCGGACATTCTGGGCGGAGCCAGGGCGCCCTCTCCTCTTCCCACGCCGTAAGGTTGGCGCGTTCCGTGGCGACAAGATTGATGGTGGCGTCCGCATCGCCTCGCCGCCATGCATTGCTCGCCTCGGCCGGATTCAAGTTTGAGATCGCAGGCGCGACGGTGGCGGAACGCTTCGATCGCAATCTGACTCTTCGCGAACTCACTCTCTACAATGCATCGCGCAAAGGACTTTTTGTTGCGCGTTCTCATCGGCGGCAGGTGGTCCTGGCCGCAGATACGCTGGTCGCGATCGACGATGATATTATCGGCAAACCGTCCGATACGAATGAGGCGGCAATGATTCTGCGTCGCTTAAGCGGTCGTGCGCACCGTGTTTGTACGGCGGTTTTTATTTGCCTGTTGTCAGAGGCTCGAATCTCAAGTTTCTGCGAAATCTCAGCAGTGCAGTTCAAATCCCTAACGAGTGACACTATTCAAGCGTACGTTGCGAAGGTTAATCCTTTGGACAAAGCGGGAGCGTATGCAGCGCAGGGTGCCGGATCCGAGATCATAGAAGCGATCGATGGATCTTTTACCAACGTCGTCGGCTTGCCGATGGAACGGACAACGGCGGAGCTCCGGCGTTTCGGAATTGAGCCGAGGTCAGCTAACTGACGCGCGCGATGTCTGGTCGCGCCGCAGCATGTCGGCCCTCTCCGCTGTCACGCCTCAAGATGCGATAAAGAAACCAAACGATAAAGCAATTCACCACCAGGATGGTGATCGCGGCCACGCTTGGCCGATACCAGATATGGCGAATTTCCAACGGGATTAACGCAGTCGTCGCAAAAACCATGAGGAACTCCGCCCAGCGCTTCTGGAAATAAACGCCAAACCCCTCTGTAAATAAAACTGCCGCGTAAAAGAAAGCGAGCAACCCGGTCGCGCGCAGTTGGCCTCCAGCGAGCACATCCTGCAATTTGTTGAGCAGATATAAAACGGTGCGGCTGTGACGCAGCAGCAATTCCTCATCGGCCCAATCAGAGATTTGGTCCAACCAGGCCGTCCGGCTGTTTAGGAAGAACAGAGAAAAACCGACTGCCAGCAACAGTGCGCCTTGTAGAATTTTGAAGATCGCAATCAGTTTGAGAAACCGGATACGTCTCGGCTGGCACAAAATTGCGGGGACATGCTCCGCCTCGGTCTTCGGCAATTCTTGAACGGAATTCATTTCGTCGTGAGCGCACTTTGCCGGCAGCACACTTCCAATTTGTTTCCGTCGGGATCTTCGAAAAACAATGCGTAGTAACCGGCGGTATATTCCGGCCAGACTTGGGGTCCTTCGAGATTAAGTCCGCCGGCCGCGCGAACGACATCTGTTATGCGATTTACCTCTTCGCGCGTGTCGGCCCAAAACGCGATGCGCGTCTCGTTAGGCCGATGATTTTTGTCTTCGGTGAAACCAAAAAATTCCGTCGGCACGCCATCCGTCTCTGCATAAAACGTGCCCCATTCTTGATCCGATTTGTCGCGCGTGAATCCAAGCGCCGGCAAAAGCTTTTCGTAAAACTTCCGCGCGACCGCAAAATCTCTTACCCGCAAATCAATGTGATCAAATCGTCGTGTTTTCATTTTCTGTTCTCCCTCCGAATCATCAATTTCAATCCCGACCACGTTTCATCGACCGCGCACACTTTTACGTCGACAAATCCGAGCGGCAGTGCAACGGCGCGAACCACGTCTTCCGTAATATCGCTCACCACGCCGGACGATTTCTTTGGCCACGAAACCCACAGCGTTCCGTCATCGGCGATCGTCTTTCGCAGACGCGCTAATTGTTTTTCCAAATCGCTTCGACGTTTCGCGAAGAAATGGATAAATTGCGCCCTAACGTGTGGCCGATTTGAAAACTCGACATCATCAGGGAGCTTGCCCAGAAGCGCCCGGTAATTTTCCGGCGCGCTCATGGCAATGACACGCATTCCCGATTTGATCCCGAGTTTTTGCGGCAGTGGAGTTCCGGAATAACCCGCCATTGTGATGATTTCTTCTAGTGATCGACTGCGAAATTGCAAACGACTTTGCTCGTTCGCGTTCGTGGTTTCGACGATTGCGCTTTCGAGTTGTCAAAAGCGCAATGACGCCGTCTCGGGCACGATCGAAGTAGACGAAGTGCACGTCGGTCCGCGCAGCGGCGGTCGCGTCGAGAAAATTTTCGCGTGGGAAGGGGACAAGCTCCATGCCGGTCAGCCGATTGTGCAGTTGGAAGCGACCGAGCTTCTGGCGCGACGTGATCTTGCCGCGGCACAAATCGATACCGCTATCCACGATGCTCGCCGCGCAACAGGCCCAGCTCGAATTTCTGCGCGACGATGCGAAGCGCCAGCAGGATCTGCTGAAACGCAAAGTAGTTTCGCCTAACGACACTGAGCGCGCCGTCAGCGCGGCCAAAGCGCAGGAGAAAAATGTCGAGGCAGCAAAGACACGCGTGATACAGGCGCGCGCGCAGCTTGCCGATGTCGATGCCCAGCTTGCTGAGATGCAAGTGACGGCGCCGACCGATTCTGTTCTTGAAGTTTTGAGCGTGAAAGTGGGCGACGTGCTTCCGGCAAATCGCGAAGTCGCGACCCTGCTTTTAACGGGGCACCTCTGGGTCCGTGTTTTCGTGCCGGAGCCGTGGCTCGGTTTGATCAAGGTCGGCGAGCAGGTTCGCGTGCGGGTCGATTCCTTTCCCGACAAGGATTTCGACGGCGTGGTCGAGCAGATAAATCGCCAGGCTGAATTCACTCCGCGCAATGTGCAAACGGTCGCGGACCGAATTCGCCAGGTCTTCGGCGTAAAGATTCGGCTGCCGGATAACGACGACCGATTACGCGCCGGAATGTCGGCCGATGTTTATTTCCCGAATGTGAAATGAATTTCGGAAACCAGAAATCCAGAAGGATGAATCAGGAAAGCAGGAAAAGAGGAAAAGGCTTCGGGTCTTTGCATTTCCTTTCCTGGGTTCCTGTGTCTCCTGATTTGTTCGTATGGCTGATGCAATGATTGAGTGCGAAGGCCTGACGAAACGCTTTGGAACGTTTACGGCGGTCGATCACGTTTCGTTTTCGGTCGGCAAAGGTTCCATTTTCGGATTTCTCGGACCGAACGGCTCCGGCAAATCCACCGTGATCCGGATGCTCTGCGGAATTCTTGAACCGAGCGAAGGGACCGCGCGCATCGGCGGGCACGACATCATCAAGGAAGGCGACGACATCAAAGAGATGATCGGCTACATGTCGCAAAAGTTTTCGCTCTACGACGAACTGACGACGAACGAGAACTTGCTCTTCGCTGGAAAACTCTACGGCCTGAAAGGCCGCGCATTGAATCAACGGCGCGACGAATTGATCGCTCTCACGCACCTCGAACCGTACATCGACAGACGCGCGTCGCTCCTTTCCGGCGGCTGGCGACAGCGACTCGCAATGGCGTGTTCGCTCATGCACCAACCAACCGTGTTGTTTCTCGACGAACCAACGGCGGGCATCGATCCGGTCGCGCGCCGAGAGCTATGGGATTTGCTGTTCGAATTCGCCGGACAAGGAATGACGCTCTTCGTCACGACGCATTACATGGACGAGGCCGAACGCTGCGATCACGTCGGCTACATATATATGTCGAAGTTGATTGTATGCGGCGAACCGGATGATCTGAAACAGATGCCGGAGGTGAGCCCGCCAGGCACCCGTCGCCTGGACGTCACATGCGATCACGTGACGAGCGCGCTGCAAGCGATGCGCCAACTCGACGGCGTGCGGACCGCCACCGTTTTTGGTCAATCGATGCACCTGTTGGTCGATGACTCGGTCACGCGTGAGAGGATCGACAATCGATTGCACGAAGTCGGCATTACCCACAGTGAAATTCACGAGATCGGACCATCGCTGGAAGACGTTTTCGTCACCTTGAGTGAAAAACACGCGACCGAACAAAAGAAAGCGGCGTGATTAACAAATATGTCATCCTGAGCGAAGCGAAGGACCTCACGAATCAGTGAAAACGTTCTATGTCTACATGATGACAAATAAGAGTCGGGTCGTTCTGTACACCGGCATCACGAATAGCTTGGAGGTCCGCGTCTGGCAGCACCGAAATCATACGCGTGATGGCTTTACAAAGAAGTACCATGTCGATCGTCTTGTTTACTACGAGAGCTTTGACGATCCGAGCGATGCAATCAGCCGCGAAAAAGAAATCAAAGGCTGGCGCCGCAGCAAAAAAAACGCATTGGTCGAAACATTAAACCCGAAGTGGGCTGACCTTTCGACCATGCTTTACCACACGTGCGAGGTCCCTCGCTTCGCTCGGGATGACACACCAGAGCGATCGCCTAACAAAGTCATCCTGAGCGAAGCGAAGGACCTCACGAATCAGTAAAGATGTTACAGGTTCATCCGATTAGAACCGAGAAAGCGTTACCGGCTAAATGAAACACGTTCCCTTCCGCGGCCTCGGCGCAATTCTCTTCAAGGAATTCATCATCGTCTGGCGCGATCCGATGACGTTGTTCTTCATGTTCTTCCCGCCGCTCGTGGAAATGATCGCATTCGGTTACGCGCTCGATACCGATGTGAAACACATGGCCATGATGATCCTGAACGAAGATCGCACGGTCGAGAGCCGGCAGTTCATCGATCGTTTCGTTAACACCGAAACATTTCGCGTAGTCGGCGAAGTGCGAAGCATCGACGAACTGGCGAGCGAGATTCGCCGGGGCCGCGCCTACGTCGGGCTTGAAATTCCGCCGACCTTCACGCGCGACGTGCGCGCCGGAAATCCCGCCCAGGTGCAATTGCTCGTGGACGGTTCGAATTCCACAACTGCGCTGCAAGCACTCAATACCGCGCTTGCCGTCGGCCTCACGCAATCGGTCGAAACGCTTCTGCGCGAAACCGGAAGACGCAGCGTGCCGATCGAGATTCGTCCGCAAATGCTTTACAACCCGGCGATGAAAAGCCCGAACTTTTACATCCCGGGCGTCATCGGCATCGTCCTGCAAATCGGCACGACCTTCGCCACCGCCATGGCAGTCGTGCGCGAACGCGAAAAAGGGACGCTTGAGACATTACTCGTTAGTCCGCTCAGCCGTTGGGGACTGATGCTTGGGAAACTCGTTCCCTATCTCTGCATCGGCATGACGATGGCCGTGATCCTTTTCCTGATCATGCGATTCCTGTTTGGCGTGCCGATCAACGGAAGCGTGATCGCGATGCTGTTCGCGACTCTCGTTTACGTGTTTGCGCTGCTCAGTCTTGGCCTGCTCGTCGCGACCAAAGCCGAGAACCAAATGCAGGCCTTGCAGATGTCGATGGTCTTCATGTTGCCGAGCGTTTTCTTTTCCGGCTTCGTTTTTCCGCGCGAAACCATGCCGCAGATTTTCTACGCCCTGAGCACGATTTTGCCGGCGACCTATTTCATCTCGCTGATGCGCGCCATCATCCTGCGCGGCGCACACTTGTTCGAATACTGGCAGCACCTCGTCATCCTGATCGGCATATCGATCCTGCTTTTCGTTCTCTGCGCGCTGCGGTTCCGAAAAAAGATCGGCTGAAGCGACGGGCAGTTTCGTTACGGGTTGGTTTTGCCTCTGTTCTTCAATTACCCCAGTTGGGGGACGAATTGTGCCAATCTAAGAAAGGAAAGATTCCTTGTAGCACTCGTCCTGGAATGCCGTTGGAAACGGCGAGCGATAATCGCTTCAAGCTTTTGAAAGAAAGCCGATTTGACTTCGCTTGCCTATGTTTACCGAATTTGATGCTTGCAATCGGTTTGAGGCATTCGCCAAGTTAGCGCCACTCAACGTCGGCAATAGATCGCAGGGTCGGCCCCAAGCCCACGGTCGCTTTCTTTCGCACGGCTTTGCGAGCGATGAAAGGACCCCACCTTTTGAAAAATCTAATTCGCAAGGGTCGCGCTCTTGCATTTGCGACGACGATTGTCCTGTGGTTAGCCACGACGATTAGCGCACAGCAAGCAACGCCAACCCCGAGCGACGACTCCGCCATTCTGGCTTCAGAATCCGCGGAAGCTGAGCGCGTCACCGTTACCGGTTCGAACATTCCAACGGCGGAAGAAGTGGGGCCGAACCCGGTTTTGGTCATCAATCGCGATTTGATCAACAAGCGCGGCGAACGCAACACCGAACAGCTCATCCGCAATCTCCCGGTGGCGAATGCCAACGGTGTTCCTGTTTCGAATAACGCGACCGGGTCTACTCCGGGCGCTTCGTCGGTTTCGCTGCGTGGTTTCGACGCGAGCGCCACGCTCACCTTGGTCGATGGCAGGCGTGTTGCCCCGTACCCGTCTGGAACCCGTGGGACAACATCCTTTGTGGATTTGAATTCGATCCCACGAGCGGCTATCGACGCCATTGAAGTTCTGAAAGACGGCGCTTCGACCACCTACGGTGCAGACGCGGTTGCTGGTGTCGTCAACATCAAGCTCCGCCACGATTACCGTGGAGCCGAGGCAACAATATCTTATGGGAATACACTCGACAAGGATGGCGGCCTTTACACTAGCGATCTCCTGTTTGGTATCGGGGATGGGACGACGCAGGTCAGCGGTATCATTAACTATTATCATCACAACTCGATCTTTAACCGCGACCGTGGTGGGCTTTCCTCCAGGCCGCCATTCCTGAGCACGAACTCGAGTCCGCAAAATTTGCAGCTAAGCAGGGACGTAGTCATCGCAGCTGGAGTCGATCCGGCGAGTCTCCCTGTAGACGCCAACGGTGTGGCGATTCCCCTATTCTTTGGTCATGCGCCGTTCTTCACGAATGGGTTTAGCCCGGCCTCGGACTACGTCTATTCAGCTGGGCGTGTACTTCGCTTTTTAACTACAACGCATTTTCAGGCTCGTTCTCGGAATCAGAACGGTGGGGCGGATACGTGAACGCCGAACACAAGATCTGCGGCGAACAATTGGTGCTCTATGCCGACATGCTTTATCAAAATGTAAAGACCGCATAGCGAACTCGCGCCACTAGCCAGTGGAGATTTCCAGACCGCCGGGTTCACCACAATCGCAATTCCCCCACATATACCGATCGCGCCGGGTGCTGAACCACCTAATACGCCAACGCACGCTGAGACTGGGGTTCCGGCCAATGCCTTCAACCCATTCAATCCTTTTGGGCAGATTATTTCGGGCGGCAGTCGCTTGCGAGCGGCTGAATTCGGCAACCGACTATCGAATGAGGAGACCGATGCAATACTCTTCACCCTGGGTGCCAAGGGCGACAAACTGTTCGACGGGAACTGGGGTTACGATGTCGGGTTCCGCTATAGTCAACTTAAGGAGACTTTTACGGGAACGTCGGTTTCCATCCCGCGTTATAATCAAGTTTTGAATCAGGCCGACCCGATCTTTGGACCGGGCGGAGTTCTCGAAGGAGCGGCTGCCTACAATCCATTTGGCGATTATCGGGTTCCCATTCCTTCCAATACCGCGCTGGTGGATTTTGCTACCCACCATCCCAAGGAGGTCGATTTCTCTAAATTGGCAACACTCGACGCGACCATCTATACCACCCAGCTATTCAAGCTTCCAGGGGGCGGTGTTGGGTTTGCCATCGGCGGACAGTTCCGCCGTGAAAACATCGAGCAGGGAGCGGATCAATCGTTGATCGACCGTGGCATCATCGGTGCGCACGGCGGCCGCAAGACGTTCGCGTTCTATGCGGAGACGTCCATTCCGATTTTCAGCCCGGAAAACGCGATTCCTGGATTCGGCGCCTTGGAATTCACTGCGGCGGGCCGCTACGAAGAGTTCCGCAACAACAACACGAATGTTTTGGTACCGAAACTGGGTATGCGCTGGCAGCCCCTTGACGACTCGTTAACCCTTCGCGCTACCTGGGGTAAAGGCTTCCGCGAACCGTCGCTCTTTGAGCTGTTCTCGAGCCCGACCTTGGCTCTTACGCCGACGCAAGATCCTTTCACCGGAAATTTCGAATCGGAAACACCTATCCGGTTTTCGAGCAATCCGAATCTCCAGCCAGAGGACTCGCAGTCATTCAGCTCTGGCGTAGTCTTCACGTCAAAATTCGTGCCGGGTTTGACTCTCTCATGCGATCTCTGGGACATCGAACGCACAGGTGTCGTGGCCACGCCTGATGCCAATCAGGTGCTCGCTCGCGAGGCTGCTGGCACTCTCCTTCCGGGCGAGTTCGTCGAGCGTGACATCGCCGGCAACATCTCACGCATCGGCTTTACCTTCCAAAACGAGGCCCAGGCGCGCGCGCGTGGTATCGATTTTGAGATCCAATATCAGTACCAATCACCGGTCGGCACATTTACTTCGCTGACGCAGGCGACATATCTGGATTCCTTCAGACTACAGTTGACCTCCGGCGATCCAACGCTCGAAGTCAGCGGCGCTCCGGTCAGCTCGATCGCTAACGACGGCTACCTGAAATGGAAGGGCCGATCATCGCTCGACTGGACTTGGAAGAACTTCGATATTTTCGCGAGCGTTAACTACCTCAGTGGTTTCCACGAAATCCTCTTCACTGCAGACTTTTTGCCTGACAAAAAGAAGGAGCATTGGATCAAGGCCACCTGGACCTTTGACGTGCAGGGCACCTACAACTTTATTTTCACGCCTCCCGTGGAGTCGCGCCCAGTGCCAGGGTACTTCAAGGACAGTAATGAAAATGTGCGCGTTACGGAGGGCAAGGCTTTGGAACCTACACAAACGGACAATTATTCCATGCCGTGCTGGAAAAACCTGGTGAACAACACCAGCATCACAGTTGGTTGCAACAACGTGTTTGGTCAGGATAACCCTACGGCCTACGGTCGCTTCGGTAACGTTACGGGCTATCCGGGCTTCATTTATGATGCCGTTGGCCGCTTTGTTTACGTCAGCCTAACAAAGAAATTCTGATCGCGACCGCGTTATTCGACGCTCACTCGCCAGGCTTGGGCGCAAGACTGGCGACGAGCTTTTCGAATCGGGGATTGCCGCGCAACGGGTCCCAGAAAGGATGCAGTCGAAGTTCGCCGTAGGTTAGATACCCCGGGACTTGTAGCGTTAATTATCTGTTCATGGCGAATCTTTCTCTCCGGACCAGGCATAAATGACGCCTATAGACTCCATTATGAGGGCACCATCGATAAGGATCTTTCGATACGGGACTGAGTTCCCTGGCGCGGCGGCCTTCACGAATAGCTTGTTCTTTCCGTCCCAGCATCGCATCGATGACGCCGAGCACACATAGCGGCGGCCCGTAGTCCGGTGACTCTCGGATTGCCTGTTCGACTTCAACACGAGCGGCAAGGAAATTGTCGGTCGCTGTTGTTCGTCGCCTTGCGCGCGGGCCACCCAACCTCGAAACACCCCCTAGGAAAACCCAACGCTTCGACATTAATTTGAATCTTCCAAGCGGCCAACGCACGGGCAATTGCGTCTGAATCTCGCTCGCATAGGCCAAGCAACAACCAAAATTCCCCGTAGTGGCGCCGCGTCGGCTGGACTTTCGTTGACCAGAATCTCGAATGTGTTGTGCAAAGGTTTTGTGTCCGCCCGCCAATCGAGGTCGAGCCATGCCCGATGCACTCGCGCGGCAACCTCCGTCGGATATATTCTCCAGCGCCCGCTCTAACACAGGCGGCGGATTCTGGAAAACGCCGCATTTCCTGGATAGCGAAACGCGATTATGTTTCTAGAATGCGAAAGTTGCGTGGATCCAGATATTCAGCCCTTTGCAAAATTCCTGGCAGTGACTCGTATCCAGCCACTCTTCGCCCCGGTCGACCCTCTCGCCATAAAGACCGTAGATTCGCGCGTCATTAGGTAATGTGGCTTGAGCGCGGGCGAGTTCAGAACGCGCGTTATCGTAGTCCGGCTTCGCGATATAATAACGAGCTTTGGCAAGGTGCGCTTCGCCTGCGTCGGGCCGCAGCTTGAGGGTCGTATGCAGAGCAGGCCTCCGCGAGGCTTAACCGCGCCGAAGTGTGATCATAAACTCGTATAACAGCGGCAATGCGTATTAACCAGCTGGCAATACGCGAGAAAGAAATTTTGGATCGCGTTCAGTGGCCCGTTCATAAAACGTAATCGCTTCAAGCCAATTCCGGCTATCGCTATTAAAAGTTTTGAACAAGCAAGTTTGGCTCTGGAATAAAGCCCGTAGGCAGACAAGGTCTTGCGTCGGCCGCTCCTCAATGACGGACTTGACGCTGGGCCAGAGCTTCGCTTGCCAGCTGGGCCGCGACTTGCAATGCGATGTCGCTTTGAATGGCGAAGACATCTTCCAAACTCTGATCGTAAGTATCGGCCCACAAATGCGCGTCGGTCTGCGCATTAATCAGTTGCGTTGTTACCCGGACTTTGCCACCGGCGCGGCGAACACTGCCTTCTAAAATATTAGCGACGCCCAATTCTTGCGCGATCGCGCGCAAGTTGCGCGCGGCTCCTGCGCGATAACTGATCACAGAGGTACGGCTCATGACTTTGAGGTCGGCGATTTTCGATAAGGCAGTAAGGATGTCGTCTTGCACTCCATCCGCGAAAAATGCGTTTTCCTTTTCCGCGCTGAGATTTTCAAATGGCAAAACCGCGATAGATTTCCTGGGTATGACTACAGGGGCTAGTGCTACTTGCGCAGTGCCTGGCTATAGCCGGCGTTTGTTTCTGCTGCGATGGCCGGAAGACGAAAAACCCTACGGCGCCGACCGCAACTACCGCGGCAAGGGCTGCGAGCATGCCGAACGGTTTGTTGCGCTTTCGATCCTTGAGAAGGAATGAATCCCAAACGTGAGCGGCACGTGTCCAGGGCTTTCATAAAATCCCGAGCTGATGCTGGCCGCTGGGTTGGATCCACGGCAAGAATTCGACGCAGTAGCTGAATAACGGAAGTTGGGGATTTTGCGCGCGACCAGGTTTTGAACTGGGTAGCGGGAGATCGCTCTGACAATGGCGAATCTCTTCGATAGTTTTTCCCTGAAAGATGTAAATCTCGCCCGTTAACGCGTACCAAAGCGTCACGCCTAACGAATAGATATCGGAGCGCGCATCGGCGGGCGCGCCACTGAACTGCTCGGGGCTGGCGAAAGCAGGCGTTCCGATGAAGCCGCCCTTGGTTAGGGTCGATTTCTTTATCCACCATCCGCAATCGCTTTGGCCAAACCGAAATCGATCACTTTAACCTCAAGCTCTGAAGCGTCGCTGCGAGATCAACATGATGTTACCCGGCTTGAGATC
>CAVWVT010000004.1:0-22286 GCA_963758535.1 uncultured Verrucomicrobiae bacterium
AAAAATCGTTGCTCGCCTTTTCTGAACTAGAGAAGTTCGATCCCAGCCATCGGACCTACAAACATGATATCGGCAGAGCATTGATGTTTCTTGGACAAACCAGGCAGCAACAAGGCGCGTTTGACGATGCGCTCGCCATTTATGCCAGGGCCATCGCCACCTTTGAAGACATCGCCCGAGCCGACGCAGGGAATAACTTGGCCGTTCGGCAATTATCCACGCTGTATCAATACATAGGCGATGTACACCGAGAGGTCGCGGAAACCGTTAGCGGCGAAACACGCCGGGCACAGGGTGCAATCGGCGAAAGAGAATTACAAGCGTGCCCTGGATATACTTATGCGACTTCAGAAAAGGAAAGCTCTCGCCGAATACGATCTGAAATATCTCGAAGATCTGCGGGCCGCGCTCTTGAAGCTCGAGCAAGAGTGACGCGCCTTTAACGCAACTGAGAAGGTTGCGCTGTAGCCGCCCCGCTCTGTCGGGGCGTCGGTATGTTGCGACAGATTCACGGCGACACAGCGCCGTGGCTACAACCAATTGCGAACCGAGAAACTATTACGGCAGGCCCGAGCCGACGTTTAATTTTGCGATGGAAACATCGGTGCCAGTAATCGTGCCATTGGCGTTTATGTCTTCGCGGAAATTGGCGCCCGTTACCGCATGGCCCAGACTGCAATTTAATTTGGGAAACATCGGTTGAAGTGACGACTCCATTGCCTGATGTATCGCCGATCAGTGTCGCCATACTTACGCTGGTGTCGGGCAGCTCTTGGTTAGCGACATCCTTCATGTTATGTAAAGTAAGTGTAGTCCGTTGTGCATTAGGGACATTCGTTAGGTTCACTGTCATGATGTTACCCGACATGGTCGGCGTGCCAGCGATAGTGCCACCGCCGTCGGTCACGGATACTTCACCGCTGGCGAGGTTGCTCTTGAAAGTGAAGACGAGCGTGTGATTCCCACTGCCGCCGCTGCTACGACATTCGACGCCGGGTGTGCCCGTAAGTGGCATGTTGATGTCGAAGGTGCCGGCCGCGCCATGCGTCTTGCGCGAGACGACCGAGACGAGATCAAAGGGTATGGCTGCGGCAAAGAGACTGTTGTGATTGATTACTGCCCAAACCTTATGGTTGGTCGTATCGATTCCGTAATAGCCGAGATGAAAATCGGTCGCAGAATTGTAAGCACGATTGAAGAAGGTAGGCGGAGGTCCGCTGTAGTTTCCGAGTGTCGCACTGACCCATTTGGTTCCATGCGCGATTGGTAGAAAACAGAAATCAAGGTAAACAAGCGGTCCGAGAAAGTTAAGTTTCGGCGGATCCCAATCTATCTGCACAACTTGGAGATCGCCATCGGTGCCTTTGAGATCGACTACGTCGCTCGCGGCATCGATCTCGGTCGGAGCGACAAAATTCGCTGTGACATCTGTATTTTGGCTCGCTGTTCCATCCAGCAGTTGGAAAGTGCTGCCGAGCCGGTCTGGCCCGCAGTTCGTAACGTTGAACCCAGCGTAGGGTGCACCTGCGGGAGTAACTTCTCCCGCGCCGCAGCCGACGTCACTCGTCATGGTGTAACTAACGGGCTGGTTGTCGTTAGTTGGATCGAGAACCTGGACGCTACCGCTGCTAAAGCTTAGGTTTCCGCTAGCCTGAGCGGTTACGTCGTGTGCATCACCGAAATCGGGCTCTCCAGTTCCAGCACCGACTGAGAAGGAAATCTGGTGCAAAATCTCACAGGGCTGGCCAATTGTACAAGTAGCGTCGAAGGTAAAAGTGCGAGTCGGCGCTCCATCACCGGTCCAGCCGTTAGTTGGATCCCAGCCGCCGCCGTAGGAGATCGAATTTTGATAATCGCTCACGGCGTAGCTATAGTTCATGGAGGAACTTGCCAGGTAAGACGATGCATTTCCGGCGGCGTCGCCGCTGCCGTGGAAGGTGATGCGAACCGTGGCTATCTGTCCCTCCAAGCCAGGACTGTTGATCGTCATCTGACTATTCCAGGACGCGGCCGCGCTACTGCTCCCACTTCCAAGAATCTGCGCGCCCGCCGAGCTGGTGGCGTCGCCTGAACCCGTAAAGTGGCAGGAGCCGTAGAAGACCTGCACCGAGCCGGCGGCATCTCCCCATGGGGCTTCCGCATTCGCTTGGCTGTCACTCAACGATGTCCCTGGCGGCGCGGTCTGGTTGTGATTGTAGTTCTGACAGTCCCCGGTGGTGATGTCCGAGGCCTCCCAGCATGACGACACGCTAATCGAAGTCGAGAGCTGCGGATCGGCGAATGCGCTGGGTGGCAGTAACATCGCTGCTGAGATCACGAAGCAGAAGAGGATGAATTTGAAAGCGTTCATAATTGTTTTGGGTTTACTTACGGACGCGGAAAAAACGGACGAAACGGACCAGAAATTTTTCGAAAAGTTTTTCGGCGCCTCCGGGGGACATCGAACTCGACAGCTTCTTCTGAAAATGCGTAATATCTGGCATGGCCATCGCCCCAGTACTTACTCCGGAATTGATCGATGATTTCACATCGATGGTTTCCGACGCCGACGCGGTGACACTGCGAGCAATGTTGCCTGCGGTTTATGATGATTTGCGCCGCGTCGCTGCCGGATTTCTACGCAGCGAACGCGCCGGACACACACTTCAGCCAACTGCGCTCGTGCACGAAGCGTATCTGCGCATGGCGGACCAGCGCCAGTCTGCCTGGGCGAACCGCGCGCATTTGCTCAGCGTCTTTGCTCGGATGATGCGCCGGATTTTGATCGATCACGCATCGGCGCAGCAGGCCGCGAAGCGTGGAGGAAAAGATGCAGTACGAATTACTCTGGATGATGGCCTTGAGGTTTACGCCGACGAGCAACTTGATGTGCTGGAGTTGAACGATGCGCTCAGCCGGTTGGAGCGTCTCGACCCGACGCAGGCGAAAATTGTCGAGATGCGCTTTTTCGGAGGCCTAACGATTGAGGAAGCGGCGGACGCGGTGGGCCTTTCGCCGACCAGTGTGAAGCGCGAATGGTCTGTAGCAAAACGTTGGCTCCGCCGGGAGCTGTCGCGATCCCATTAGGTTGAACTCGCGGACCTCCGACCAAGCGAACGAGCGTTGGCGTCGCGCCAAGGAAATTGTCGCCGACGCCGTGGACGAGCCTTCGGTCGCGGCGCGGGCTGCATTGGTGGCGGCGCGTTGCGCCGGTGACGAAGAACTCTTGCGAGAAGTCGGATCACTTTTGGAGCAAACAACCGGCACGCTCGAACGAGCAGCGCAAAGCGCGACTGAAAACGTCCGGCGTCGCCTAACGAGTCTTAGCGAAGGCTATCGTCTCGGTGCGTGGGCCATTGTGCGGGAAATCGGGCGCGGTGGGATGGGCGCCGTTTATCTGGCAAAGCGCGCCGATGGCGAGTTCGAAAAGGAAGTTGCGATCAAAGTCTTGAAACGCGGTACGGATACGGAGGAAGTGTTGCGCCGTTTTCGGGCCGAGCGCCAAATTCTCGCGCGCCTTGATCATCCAAACATCGCACGCTTGCTCGATGCGGGAACAACTGACGACGACCTGCCGTATTTCGTGATGGATTATGTGAAGGGCAAACCCATCACGGAATACGCCGATGAAAATCGACTCTCCATTGCTGCGCGGCTTAAATTATTTCGCGTCGTATGCGGAGCCGTAAGTTACGCGCACCAAAATCTTGTGATTCATCGCGATCTCAAGCCCGGCAACATTCTGGTTACCGATCGCGGGGAAGTAAGGCTGCTGGATTTCGGGATTGCAAAACTCGTGCAGCAAGCTGGTGAGGAAGAGCTCAACGTCACGCTTGCGAGTTCGCGTTTGCTCACACCGGAATATGCCAGTCCGGAGCAGGTTAAAGGCGAACCGATCACAACGGTTAGCGATGTCTATTCGTTAGGCGTTTTGCTTTACGAGCTGCTTACTGATGAACGGCCTTACAGGCTAACGAAGCAATCCGCCGACGAGATTACGAAAGCCATTTGCGAGCAGGAACCGGAGCGACCAAGCACAGCCGTTAGAAATCGAGAATCGAGATTCGAGAAGCGAGATTCGTCCGATTCACGATTCACGCATCACGATTCACGATCGCTGCGCGGCGATTTGGATAACATCGTTCTGATGGCGTTGCGGAAAGAACCGGCACGACGTTATCAGTCGACCGACCAATTTTCGGAAGATATCCGGCGTCATCAAGAAGGCTTGCCGGTGCGAGCGCGGCAGGACACCGTCGGATACCGAACGGGAAAATTCGTTAGGCGCCACAAGCTTGGCGTTGCAGCCGCGGCAACGATTGTTCTCGTTCTTCTTGGCGGAATCATTGCGACGACGTGGGAGTGGCGTGTGGCGAAGATCGAAAGGGCGAAGGCGGAAGCGCGCTTCGCGATTTTACACAAGTCCTCGAGCACCATGATTTCGGAAATTCACGGCGCTCTTCGCAGTGTGTCCGGAACGCTTGAGGCCCGCAAACTATTGCTGCAACGCGCGACAGAACAGCTCGACGCTCTCGCCACCGAAGCGGGCGATGACCCGCGCCTGCAGCTCGATCTCGCCAAAGCGTATCAAAACATCGGCTATTTGCCGGACAAACCTTTGGCAGAGCGCACGGAGTTATTTCAGAAGTCGATCGATCTCTCCGAAAAAATTCTGATTCGCAACCCTCGAAGTATCGACGCGCGCGAGAATCTGGCGACCTGCAAACTAAGCCTCGCGGACTTTGCCAGAATACGCGGCGACAACGAACAGGCGCTTGATTACAACCGTAGCTCGATCGCTCTCCTTGAAGCAGTGGCGCGCGAGGAACCGTCAGAGCTTGGACATAAACAATCGTTATGGAATGCCTCCTACAACATGGCATGGACGCTTTCATTGCTCGGGTCGCGCCGACGAAGCGCTTAAGATTTCCCGGCGCATTTACCCGATTGCAGTGGAGCTTCGCGAAAAATATTCCGCCGAGCACAGCGATCACAGATTTCGCCGTCCTTACCTCAGCCGCATTCAGGCCGCCGCCAGTCTCATTTATCTTGGTCGATATGACGAAGCGATTTCGGAAATTGATGCCGGTCTCAAAGAAAACGCTGCCGCTCGCCAGAGATTTCCGCTTGGACCTTTTGAACGACTCGATCAAAGCAATTTGAATTATCGGCTCGCCATTGCTCTGGAACGCAGCGGCAAACTCGATCAGGCAATCGAAAAAATGCGAGCGGCCAGGGACATCGCGGAAACTTTGCTCGCCGACGAACCAAAAGATTTTTCCTGCCGCACTAACGCCGGGTCGGAGAATCTGCAATTAGGCAGTCTCCTGCTCCGGGCCGGTAAGGCGGCAGAGTCGATTAAGTATCTTCAACACGCCGCTGAAGTGTACGAAAAGGTGTTGGCGGAAGACGACCAGCAAAGGCAAGCCAAAGCCGACCTCGCCTGCACTTACAGTGAGATCGGTTACGCCGAAGCCAAAACCGAAAACGTCTCGAAAGGTTTGAGCGACGAAGAGAGAGCGCTCGCATCCTATGATAAACTCGATGCCGCAAAAACCTCGAACGTGTTTCTCCTGCGCGATTACGCCGAAGCGCTTGCTCGCACTGGAGAAACTTGCCTGCTGAATCCAACTCCCGAATCAGCCACCGAGGCGAAAGCGTTTTTCGAACGCAGTCTGAGAATCTGGACGACGATGCGCGATCGTCACACACTCTCAGCGGCCGATGTTCGAAAGCCCGATGAAGTTGCCGCCGAGATTGCGCAGTGTGAGACGGCGCTAAAACGGTTTCGGCGATCGTAGAGCTGGCCGCCATCGCGTGCCTACATCATTGAAAGCCGCGTTCGTCGGATTACTATGAGCGCCGTGGCCCGATCGAGTAAGAACAATGCGTGGAATGAAGTTTTCGCTATCATTCTGCTCGGCGTCGGGACATTGCTCTTTCTCGCGCTGATTTCGTATAACCCGAAGGATCTTCCGGCGTGGGTGCCGTGGAGTTATCTCTCGCCGCCAAATCGGCCGGCGCAGAATTTCATCGGACCGTTCGGCGCGATCTTCGCCAGCATTTTCTATTTCCTGATCGGAGCCGCCTCTTATTTGCTCGCGGCGATTTTGCTCGGATTCGGTGCGGCGAAACTACTCCATTCCAAATCGCGAATGACGCCGCGAATTCCGTGGATCATTTTGTTCATCGCGTCGGGCGCGTGCTTGTTGCAATTGCAAACACAGCATCTCCAGGGTTGGCGACACGCGTTCAATATTCAAGGTCCCGGAGGGTGGGTCGGTTACTTTTTCGGAAAGACTTTGCTGCTGAATATCATGGGCAAAGTCGGTTCGCTCATTCTGCTCGGAGGGATTTATGCGGCGACGCTTATTCTGATGACGGGCCTGCGACCGATTCATCTCGTCAGGCAAACTGTCGCTGGAATTCATGGCGCGCTGGCGCGGTGGCGCGATTGGCAATTGAACCGTCGCTTGCGAAAATCCGATCTCAAGGGTCAGCTCGAGATCAACCAGCGCGAGCTGGCCAAGCAACAGCGCTCGCTCGAGAAGCGGCTGAAGAAGAAAGGCGCGCCGGTAGCGGAACCGGCGGGCGCGCTTGTTCCGCCGGAAGAATTGACTAATCGTCCAAAGCCGAAGGTCGTCGATACGACCGCTTTGCCTAACGAACCGGCGCCAAGCCGAAAAAAACCATCGCTGGCAGAACTTCGTGGTGCTGACAAGAAACCCGTCAGCCGCATCCGGCCTAACGAGTCGGACATGGGACGCCGAAAATTACACACTGCCCGGAATTGATTTGCTTGATGAACACGATCTCGAAGGTCGAACGGCGGCCGATCCGGCGGAATTGGAGCGCATTCAGCAAACGTTGATCGAAACACTCGGGCAGTTCGGAATCGCGGTGGCGGCGGGCGATATCACAAAGGGACCAACGATTACGCGCTACGAAGTTTATCCGGCGAAAGGAGTGCGCGTAGACAAGATCGTAAGCCTCGAGCGCGACCTTGCGCGCGCGACGCGGGCGGAGCGAATTAACATTCTCGCGCCGATTCCGGGCAAGGACACTGTCGGAATCGAGCTGGCGAATAGCCGCAAAGTGATGGTGACATTGCGGGAGTTGTTGCAATCGAATGACTGGGAAGAATCGAAGGCGCGCGCGAAGATTCCGCTCGCTCTCGGCAAAGATGTTTACGGCAAAACGATCATCGCCGATCTCGCGCAGATGCCGCATTTGCTCGTGGCCGGGACGACGGGAAGCGGAAAGAGTGTCTGCATTAATGCGTTGATTGCGAGCATGCTGTTCCGCTTCACGCCGGAAGAGCTTCGCTTCATCATGATCGATCCAAAAGTGGTCGAGCTGCAGCATTACACTTCGTTGCCGCATCTTGCATTTCCGGTGGTAACCGATCCGAAGAAGGTGCTCCTCGCATTGCGCTGGGTGATCGATGAGATGGAGAAGCGTTACAAGATTTTCGCGCAAGCCGGTGTGCGCAACATCACGAGTTTTAATGCGCGCCCGGCGAAGAAAACGCAGAAAGAGTTGGATGATGTAGCTGCCGCCGTCACTGGCGGCAGGGGTAGCGGTTCTGCCGCTGAGACAGCGGCAGCTACAATTAAAGTGCCGCGCGATGACGAGCTAATCGTTCCGGACCGGATTCCTTATATCGTCGTGATTATCGATGAGCTGGCGGATTTGATGCAGACGGCGCCGGCGGATGTGGAAAGCGCGATCGCACGCATCACGCAAATGGCGCGCGCGGCTGGCATCCATATTATCGTGGCGACGCAGACGCCGCGGGCCGATGTCGTTACCGGCGTGATCAAGGCGAACATTCCGAGCCGCATCGCCTTTCAAGTCGCATCAAAAATCGATAGTCGCGTGATTCTCGATGAGAACGGCGCCGATCGTTTGTTGGGGCAGGGCGATATGCTTTATCTGCCGCCGAGCACGTCTCGCCTGATTCGTGCTCAAGGTGTTCTTGTAACCGATGAAGAGATTCACCGTCTGGTCGAGTTTGTTGCGACGCAGAGTCCCCCGGCATTCGACGCCGTAATGCATGAGAAGTTGCAAGCGACAGCTACGACAGACGAAGACGTTTCCGATGAAGACGAAGAGTTGGTCGAGAAATGTCTGGAGATCATTCGCCAGGAAAAACGCGCCTCGACTTCGCTTTTGCAACGGCGTTTACGTCTCGGTTACACGCGGGCGGCGCGCATCGTCGATATTTTGGAGCAGCGCGGAATTTTGGGGCCCGGCGAAGGCGCAAAGCCGCGTGAAATTCTGGTCGATCTGGACGCTGCTGTTTGATTTGAGAGCAAAGTTCGCACAGGGGCGGGACAAGTTTTGCGTGACAATGGCGCCGCTTTCTGTTTTCAAAGTTACGCTGTTGTAGGGGACGGATAGATAATGAAAAGGTTACTTCAAATCGGTGCGGTCTTGCTCGCAATCGCGGGATTGCTTTGTCTGGGCGTCTTCTTTTTCAAAGGAGGCGGCGCCGGCAAGCTGGCGTGGGATGATCCGATCGTGCGCAAATCCGTCATGACGTTCGCCTACAAAATCTATGGCGACCCGGCGGCGCAAAATGGGCGCTATTTTTTGAGCAAGATCGTTTTCCACAATGACGGCACCGGGCCGGTGCACGATTTGTCGATCAGCTATCAGATGCCGGACTACATCTCCTGGACGACCCCGCAGGAGTATTCCGAAATTCCGGCGGGGCAGACTGTCGTGCAGTGCTATTACCCGCAGCTTCCTTCGAAAGTTACACAATTGTCGAACGACACGAACGCGACGCTGGAAACGAAAATTCGTTGGGCAGACAAGAGTGGCGCGATGAAGGAACAGATTCTGCGCTCGAACGTAATGCTGCGCGGCGTGAACGAGATCGAGTACACCGATCTGCCGGCAAACGAGGTTGTTACCTGGTACGACGTGTTTGCCACATCGCCTTTCGCGGCGGCGATGGTCACGCCTAACGACCCAGTGGTGAAAGAATTCGTCGCGGAAGTCACGAAGCGCACAGGCGGATCAATGGCTGGCGTTGCCGGCGGCGGACGTGAAGTCGCGCGCATGATGAAAGGCGTTTACGACTACATGTGCGATACGGGAATGCGCTACACGAGCGACTCGGGTGTGCCGGCGAAAATCGGCGATGTCCAAACCATGGTGCAAACGGTGCGAATGCCGCGCGACGTCATCATTACGAATGAAGGGCTTTGTATCGAGCTCGCGTTACTTTGGGCGTCGGTGATGGAGCATCTTGGTTGTCAGACAACCGTTGTGTTCCGCCCGGGCCATGCATTTACGGTGGTGCGTTACGGAGATGGCACGAACGATTACATCCCGATCGAATGTACAGCGATCACGCCGATGGCGGTCGGCGCGAAGAAGCCGGTTCCTTTCGAGGACGCAGTGAAGATGGCCGAGGAAGATCTGGAAAAGCAGCGCTACAAGATCTTCGTCAACGTGGAGGAATATCAGAAGCAGGGATTCCTCCCGCCAGAACTTCCGAACATCGAGATCGACAAGATCAAAGGCATTCTGGCGCAACGCTCCGATCATACCGCTACGGCCTATGCGCAAAATGCCGGCACTGGCGCGCGGACGGATGCGCAGACCGGCCAGGTTCGCCAGGGTTATTATCGTTACGTCGGGGCAAACAATCTGGTCTCAGTAGACGTGCCCGAAACGTGGACGCGAATGGAGAACAGTCCGGTGCCGGGAATGGTTTTCACCGCTCAGGACATGCAGACGTCGGTCGCGGTGAACGTCTTTTACTATCCAAATCTTTCCACGCCTAGCGAGGCAATGCAGATGGCGCGCCGAGGAGTATCCCGCGTCAGTGGCGGCACGGTCCGGGTGGACAGTCAGCAGCAAAAGGGTAATTCCATCATTTACACGGGCAGAACTTCTTTCCGCAACGGCACCAATCAATGGGTCGGCATGTTCGCGCCCACGCAATCCGGCGTGATCGGTTTCTTCGTCGGTGCGGCGAAAGGTTATTTCGAAAAGAACCAGCCGATTATTCAGGACATCATCAGTTCGGCGAGACTTGGCAGTGGCAACAACGAAGGTGGCCAGCAAAATGAATAAGATGAAATTGCCAGCAGGAGTCGCGACGTTTGGGCTCGTAGCTGCCGCGCTCTTTTTCAGCGCGAGCATCGTCTGCGGCCAGGAAGCAAGCCGCACGCTCGAGCGAATTTATAAGATCGACGAACGCGGCAACGCGGAAATCGAATTTCATTTTCAACTGAACGCAGCGCAATGGGCGGAATGGAAAGACGAATACGGCGATCATCCCGACATGATGTTGCGCAACGTGAAATATCAGCTCGCCGCCGCTGTGATCGACGATTTCTCGCTCGAAAAAGATGACGTGCATCGCAGTGCGGTCGCGAAAATCAAGGCACGTTGCCTCGCGATTTATCATGGGAATGGGCAGTTCACCCTGCAAGTGCCGAAGAACATGAAGCTCGTCACCGGTTCGGGAACCGAATGGGTTTTTACCAGCAGCTCTTTGGAGAATGGCGGACTCGTGAATATTACCGATCGCGCGAAGCTTCCTGCGAACGCGCAAAACGTTCATCTCACAAGCGGGAACGATTACGATCAACTGGCGTATTCGCTCGAAGTAACGCCCTCGCGATCAAAAGCCCTTCTCGCAATCGGGATAATGTTCCTTGTCGCCGCAGCCGTGTTGGGTGCGCTTTCATTTGCGTGTGAAGGAAGCGCGCGCCACGCCGCCGCCGTTGCCGACCTAAAGAAGCGCACCGCCTCGGGCTGAACCTTCAAGGAGCGGCGCTTTCCAAAGCGCCGTATAAAACTTCGGCGGCCTGGAAGCCGCCGCTCCTTGATGGCTTACCGTGATTGCGTCACGTCAAGTCGTTAGGGGCGCGACGTGCTCGGATTATTCGCGTTTTTAAGAACCGGTTTCCGATCCTTTTCCGTGAGATTCATTCTGTAAACCGTCGGTTCTTTTTCTTTCGCGGACTGACTCGTGAAGAGAATCTCTTTGGAATTGAGCCAGCTTCCATGCCACGCCAAAACGCCTTTCGGCGTCAATCGTGTGGCCTTTCGCGAGTCGACATCGAGCATCCACAAAGACGGCGGCGGACCATCCCAATCCGGCATGTTTGCTTCTTCCTCGTCCATGTCCACGTCGATCAGGAACGTCTTGCCGTCCGGCGAGACTGCGATGCTCGATCCGCTGTTCATCGAGCCTTTCGGGAAAAGGGACTGCAAACTCCACTTTTTGATTTCTGTTCCATCGAGTCCGAATTGATACAGATTCGTTAGGTCTTGCGCGTAGATCGATTTTCCATCCGAGGCCCAGCCGGTCGACCAAAACGAATTCCTCGCCGGCGTCGCCTTCTTCACGTAGCGAAAACCGGAACCATCGGCGTTGATCATCGCAAGATGCCAATCGCTGTCGGTCCAGATACTGAAGAGAATGTGCGCGCCGTCCGGCGACCAAACGGCATGCTGACAGTTGTCGCTCGGAATTCCTTTCTTGAAGATCGTGATTTTTTTTGACGCGACTTCGACGACTGCGATCTGTCGCACCACGTCCTTGCTGTTCGAATCGTCCGTGTGAAATGCGATGCGCGTTCCATCCGGCGACAAGTCCGGCCCGGAACCTTTCGCGATTTTTTTCGGATTCGTTCCGTCGGCATTGGCGATCCAGATCGCTGTTCCTCGTTCGAAAGCGAACTGCTGTTGCGCGGCTTTCGCGCCAAGAGATGCAACGACCAGAAGCGCCAATGCAAAGAACGTGCGAACCATGGCGGAAACGGTAGGTGATCGGAATGCGAGCGCGCAAGTGTGAAGCGCGGAACTCACACCAGTTTTCACGGGGCGATGTTTTGAATGTTGCGATGTCGATGCTGGATTCGATAAGCTCTGCCGCATGAAAACCGTTTCGCGGATTGTGATTGGGCTCATCGGGCTGGTGGTAATCGTTCTCGGCGTAAAACAATTCACCAAAGGCGTCCATGAGCTCTCAGGCAAAAGCTCCGCGCCATCGCAAAAATTAGGCGAGACCTATACCTCGACCGAGAACAACTACTCGCACCGAATTCCCGAAGGCTGGCAAAGCAAGCCGGGTCCGCGGCCCGGTGTGACCATGATTGTCGCGCCGAAAGAGAGCGGTCTTTCCAGTAACATGGTGACTACGGTCGAGACGTTTGCCGGAACGCTGACTGACTACGTCGATGCCAATAAAAGAGCGCTGCAGACAAACGTCCCGGACGCGAAAATTTTGACCGATGTAGATTTCGTTACCGACGCGAAAACAACCGGCCACAAAGTGAAGCTGCAAAACAAAGTCAAAGACGTCGATCTTGCGCAGACGATGTACTTCTTCGATGGCACAGATGGTCGCAAGGTCATCGTGACGTGCACCGCACCGGCGGAGTTTGGCCCGGACCTTGATTCCGTCTTCGACGGCTGCATGAAGACATTTGCCTTATCGGGCCACTAACCGTTCTCCTGTAGCGGCGGTCTATGACCGTCGCATTTTTCCGCTGCCTCAATCGGGATTCGAGCGACGGTCAGAGACCGCCGCTACAGATTTTGCCATACCAGGCCATCCGGGGTGACAGATTTGCTACAATAACGCGTAATGACTGATTCCAGCGCGACCTTCCCTCTCTCGCCCGCAGGTTACGAAATCGAAAAGGAGCTTGGACGCGGGGGGATGGGTGTCGTGTATCTGGCGCGGCAGATCAAGCTCAATCGCCGAGTCGCTCTCAAGATGCTAACCGGTCGTTACGGACCGGATGAATTGCAGCGGTTTCTCGCCGAAGCGGAAACGGCAGCCGGATTGGACCACACGAATATTGCTCACATTTTTGATGTTGGAGAGCACGAAGGCGCACCTTTCTTTTCCATGGAGTTTGTGAGGAGTGGCTCACTGGCGGATCGCCTGCGCCGCGGTCCGATGGAGATTCGCGAAGCGGTGAAGGTACTGATCGACGTCGCGCGCGCTCTGGACTTTGCTCATCAAAACGGCGTCGTCCATCGGGACATGAAACCGGCGAACGTGCTGCTCGATCCGCAGGGCGTCCCGAAAGTTGCCGATTTCGGCATTGCCAAGCGGCTCACCGGCGATATGGCATTAACGCTTTCCGGCGTTGTCATTGGAACACCGACCTATATGGCGCCGGAGCAGGCGAGTGGGACAAGTCGTGACGTCGGTCCGGCGGCAGATATTTATTCGTTAGGCATAATTCTCTATGAGATGCTCGCTGGACGACCGCCTTTCTTGCCAGAAGAAAGCGAGACTTCTATCACAGTCCGCGTAATCACCGAAAATCCTGTTTCGCCAGCGTGGCATAATCCCGGCGTTCCGCGCGATCTGGAGACGATTTGTCTGAAGTGTCTGCGCGAAGGAACCGGCGAATCGCTACGCGAGCGCAGGTGCGCTAGCGGACGATTTGCAGCGATTCCTTGATAACCAACCGATTCATGCGCGATTCCGGAGAGGCCCGCTGCGAACGCGCGGACGCAAACTTGGCGCCATCGCTGCGGCCATTGCTGCACTCGTGATAGTCATTCTCCTGATGCAATTCGCGCATCGAAAGTATCCAGTCGACATACCAAGGCACGGCGCGCCTGCAGCGGTTCCGGCAACGTCGGCGCAAGCCATTCCAGAGAAATCAATCGCGGTCCTGCCTTTTGAGAATTTGAGCGCCAATCAGGAGAACGCGTTTTTCGCAGATGGCGTGCAGGACGAGATCTTAACTGAGCTGGCCAGGATCGCGGATTTAAAGGTGATCAGTCGCACGAGCGTGATGCAGTACAAAGGAACTACGGCGCGCAATCTCCGCGAAATCGGAAAGGAACTTGGCGTGGCCCATCTCCTCGAGGGAAGCGTGCAACGCGCCGGTGGAAAAGTTCGAGTAAACGCGCAATTGATCGACGCTCGCACCGATACACACCTCTGGGCGCAAAGTTACGACCGTCCGCTCGATGATGTCTTTCGCATCCAAAGCGAGATTGCGGTGACGATTGCGGAACAACTGCACGCGCAACTATCGCCGGGGGAAAAATCGTCGATCGAGAAACCGCCCACGACCGACATGACCGCTTACGATTTGTACGTGCGTGCACAGGCTCTCTACGCCGACACGTCGGATCAACTCCACGCGCGAGAAAAATTGCCGCAGGCTGCGCACTTGCTCGACGAAGCGGTGGCGCACGATCCGCAATTCCTGCTCGCGTGGTGCCGGCTGTCGAAGGTCCACGGTTTGATTTATTGGCAGGGGCACGATCACACGACGGAGCGGCTCGAGATGGCGAATGCCGCAGTGCAAGCCGCTCTTCGCCTTCAGCCGGATTCGGGCGAAGCCCATCTCGCGCTGGCTGATTATTATTATCATGGCTTTCGCGATTACGAACGCGCGCGAAGCGAACTCGCCATCGCGCGTCGCACTTTGCCAAATAACGCCGAGGTTTTCGAATACACCGCTTACATCGATCGACGCCAGGGCCGTTGGGAAGAAGCGACAGGCAACCTGGAGCACGCGCTGGAGTTGGATCCGCGAAACTTCTTCATGCTCCAGCAACTTGCGCTGGCTTACGAAGCTCAACGTCGTTACGCCGATCAGGCGCGAACCTACGCCCGTGCGCTGACGATTGTCCCCGGCGATCCCGCGACTCGTATTTATCAGGCGCTGGTTGAGCTCGTTTCGCGAGCAAATGTGAAACCGTTTCAAACAGAGTTGGCGACATTGATCGCCGAGGATCCCAGCGTCGCCTCCGATGTGGACGATCCGCGTGACGCGTTATGCGAGCGCACCACGGCGGCAATGGATCGTGCCCTAACGAATTATCCGCGCGATGGCCTGGTCACTAATGGCGTCAACTTTCCGCACGAGTATTGGGAAGGCGTTTTCGCACGGTGCCAGGGAGACGGTGGTAAAGCGCAGCGTGCGTTTACTGACGCGCGGAGCAAGGTTGCCGAGATGATCGAGAAGCAACCCGAATCCGCCGCCGCTCTCAGCTTGTTAGGCTTAATCGACGCTGGTCTTGGGCGAAAAGAAGATGCCCTCCGTGAAGGTCGCCGCGCCTGCGAGCTATTACCCATCTCGAAGGACGCCATCGACGGTGTCGCTCTCGCCGTTAACCTCGCGCAAATTTATACCTGGGCTGGGGAAAAGGAACTCGCCATCCAACAGATCGCTGCGATCGAACGCGTGCCCAATTATCTCAGCTACGGTTTTCTAAAACTCCAGCCCACATGGGATTCACTGCGCGGCGATCCCGGGTTTGAAGCGATCGTGGCGTCGCTTGCGCCGAAAGATCAAACGACTTTGTAGAGATGGCCGACTCGACTGCGACACCGGGACCGAAGAGATCATCCGTCCCGAAAGAGTTCGGCGGTTACGAAGTCGAAGGCGAACTTGGGCGCGGCGGGATGGGCGTCGTTTATCTCGCGCGCCAGATTAAACTCAATCGACGCGTCGCGCTCAAGATGCTTACCGGCCATTACGGACCGGATGAATTGCAGCGCTTTCTTGCCGAAGCAGAGACCGCCGCGGGTCTGCATCACACAAACATCGCGCACATTTACGAAGTCGGGGAACACGACGGCGCGCCGTTTTACTCGATGGAATACGTCGAAGGCGGATCGATTGCGGATCGTTTGCGCAAGGAATTGCCGACTCCGCGCGATACCGCGCAATTGTTGATCCAGGTCGCGCGTGCGCTGCATTACGCGCATCAGAACGGCGTCGTTCATCGCGACATGAAACCGGCGAATGTGTTGCTTGATACCGATGGCGTTCCGAAAGTTGCGGACTTTGGAATTGCCAAGCGACTGAAAGAAGACACGCATCTCACTGTTTCCGGCGCGGTGATCGGAACGCCGACTTACATGGCGCCGGAACAGGCCAAGGGCTCGAGCCGGCATGTCGGTCCGGCGGCGGATATTTACTCGTTAGGCGCGATTCTTTACGAAATGCTCGCGGGCCGTCCGCCATTTTTGCCGGACGACAGCGAAACGGCGATCACGGTTCGCGTTTTAACCGAAGATCCGGTTTCGCCCGCATGGCATCGCCCGGAAATTCCGCGCGATCTCGAAGTCATTTGCATGAAATGCCTCGAGAAAGAACCGCGCGATCGCTACGAAAGTGCGGCTGCTTTCGCGGAAGATCTGCGGCGATACCTCGATGACGAGACAATCGTCGCGCGGCCGCCCACAACCGCCGTGCGCACGATCAAATGGGTGCGCCGTCATCCGTGGAAATTCGTCGGAGCGGCGGCTGCGCTGTTGCTCGGCGTTGCCGGTTTGGTGCGGCTGACGCAATGGGAACTTTATCAAAGGTTGCATTTCGAATACGCCACGCATGTCGATTGGATGAATGGGGGCTTGGAGCCTTTTGTGAAGATCAGTCCTGACCGTGCTTCGCATTGCGCTGCCTACTTGCGCTTAACGCGGCGTGGACGTTTGGGACCGATCATCAAGGCCGAAGCATTGAACGCGCGCGGTCATCCCGCCGTGATGCGTCGCATCTACATCGATGAAATGATCCCGATCTACATGGAGGGTTTGGCCGGCGTGCAACCTTATTCGGAGAAAGCGCCGGAGAGCACCACGGTCGATTTCTCGTTTGAGGATCACAAGGCCCAGGAAGCGATCAGTCGCGATCGCAATGGCAACGTCCTCTGGCGCATTATCTATGATCAGGCTGCTTCCGATTCCACCAGTCGCACTGCGCGAGCTCGCTTTGTAAATCTGTTCGGGATTTGATGCGAGGAGCCGCAACGGTGCATCCCACATGGAATTCGAACGCGACGCAAAGGGCCGCGATGTAAAGGTGACTTTCTTCAACGCGGCTGGCCAGCCCTCGGCAAATGGAGAAGGCGTTTTCGGGTACAAGCTGGATCGAGATGAGGCGGGCCGGATCGTCCAGTTAACCAATCTGGGACGCGATGGTCAGCCCATGGCCAATCGCGCGGATGTCATTGGCTTCGCGATCCAATGGGGCAAGGAAACTCGATTCCAACCGATCGATGCGAAAGGCAAGCCGACGCTGTGGAACGGGATCGCTACGATCGTGACTGAATATGACAGTGCGGGAAACCCGACGCGTATTTCCCACCTTGGATCTGATGGAAAGCCGGAACACACTGCAGCGACCGAATGGTCCGTGCAGGAGATGAAGCGCAATGAGCATGGCGAGCTCACGCAACGCACGTTCTTCAAACCCGACGGAAGCGGCGCGCTTAAACAGATCAGTGAAACCAAGGTTAGTTACGACGCTAATGGTCATCCGGCCGATATTCGGTTCGTCGGCAAGACGTCATGGCATAGCGCCCTGCAGCACGACATCAATGGTAATGTGATCGAGGAAAAATTTCTCGACGCCAAAGGTGAACCGGTTGTCGGCGACCAGGGTTACGCCATTAAGCGATTCACCTACACCACCGGGCCCCAGGGGATTCGAATCGAACAAACCTATTTCGACTCTGCCGGCAGAAAGACGTACAGCAAAAGCGGCTACCACCGCTTGATCGATGAATTCGACACCACTGGCATGCTGCGACGCCAGACGATGGACGAGCACGATCCGGCGCGCTTCCAGTATTATCGATTTGTGAGCGAACCGGAATTCGATCCGCAGGGGCGCAGCCGTCACACCATCAACCGTTTTGAGGATGCGCAGGGCCATCTGGCGACCAATGCCGGATTGCTTTTTACCGGAAGTGAAGATTTCTACGACGAGGAAGGTCGCCTAACGACTGAATGGAAAACAGGCTGCGATCTAAAGGATTTTGGCGGCCCCGTTTTGCGTATCGATACGGAATGGCACTCCACCGGCGCGATGAAACGTCGCGTGCGACAGGTCTGCGACGCCAATCGAAAGCCGCTCGCTTTCATCTCTAACGGCAATGCTGCGCGAACCGAGGAGGAATACGATGCGATCGCGCAACCCGAACGCATTTACGAGACCGGTTTTGACGAAAGACGGGTCGGTTTTAGTACGCGCGAAGCAAAATTTTCCAGCGGCAATTTGCAGAGCGTCACGCACACACGCAGCGATGGAAGGTCGCTCGAATCCGTGCGCGTCATTATCGTCGGTGTCGTGCCACCGTCGGATCAGCCGAAATCGGCCGAGCTAAAACCAGGCGATCAATTGCTTGCCACAAATGGCCAGGAAGTAAGCAGCGCTTACGGCTTTGTCTTTGGCCCAAAATTCCCCGGCGGTTCGGTGGAAGTTCTCCGCGACGGCCAGCGGGTTCGTATCGATGGTTTTAATCCGGGATCGCTGGGTGTGATTTTGGAAGATCGCGCGCCATAACAGTCGAAACTGCGGCGCTCTGTCGCCGTTTTTTGACTTCGCCTCCGACTGAGCGACGCGACTACAACTTGACGCCATCGTGTCATTTTGCCGATGATGCCATTCGTTAACGGCTATGGCTGAATCATCAAACAAAGTGCCCGATAAGAGCGCACCGCCGAAGGATGAAGTTGATCTCCTCGAAGTGTTGCGCCTTCTCATCGAAACCAAAAAAGCGCGCACTACATCCGATCTTTTGAAATACGCGACGCAATACAAAGCGCCGGAAGCGGAAGAACGTTTGCGCGTTCTTGAAGCGGAAAATATTCCGATCGATCTCGCCTTCGACGCGGTCAGCGTGCATTTGCGTTTGCTTTCGCATAAGCGCAACAGCGCCCTTCTTGCCGGATGTCGCGGACAAAAAGTCGGCCTGATTCTTCCGCTCCCGCCGCACCTCGCGGAATTATTTCTCCCGGTTGCGGAAGTTTCGTTTTTGCAGCCGGCGGAGACAGCGGTGCACGGTTCGTTACACGAGTTCGCCGATCGCGCGGTGAAAGGTGCTCGTGCCAGTCGCGCGAAAGCACAGGAGATGCAGGCGCTGGTTTTCGAAGCATTTCGTGAAGGCACTAATCTTTTCGTCGATGCTGCAATTGCCGACGTGCTCGAACCCAAAATGTTGCCAGCGGGAATCAAACTCATCGCGCATCTGCGTCCGCATCGGAACCCGGGAGACGTTTCGATTCAGCCCGGCGACGTTGCTTTCATATGATCCCTCAATCGCGCGCGCGCTTTTGCTTCACGACGCTGGCGGTTTTCTTCGCCTTGTGTTTGCCAGTCTCTGCCGCCGTCGTCGCGCCGGAAGCAGGCACCGCTACACTTTCCAATTCATGGCAGATGACGCCGGTTGCCGGCATCATCATGCTCGTTCTTCTCTTCAGCGCGTTCTTCGCCATGACGAAGTACGAAGTGCCGCTGCCGCTCGCCATGAGTTTGGTCAGCCTTTCGTTTTTGGTCATCCAGTGGGAAAGCGCGCCGGTTGTTCTCCGTACTGGCTTTCAACATTATGCGGACATCACCGTTCTTTTTACAGCCGTCGCGATTCCCGCCCATATGATCGAGCGTTCGCATGGGTTCAAATGGGTCGCGGCGTGGCTGGGTCATCAACTCGGCAAAGTGCGCCTGCGCCATCCGCGCCTAACGACTCCGTTGCTCGTCTCGATTTTGCTGATCGCCACCTATGTCACCGCCGGATTGATGCACAACGTCACATCGATCCTGATCATGACGCCGGTCATCATCCGGCTTTGTGCGTCGTATCAGGTGCCGTCGCGCTGGATTCTCAGCGCCGCGCTCATCGCTAGTAATCTCGGCGGATTTTCCACGCGCTGGGGCGATACGCCGAACATCATTGAATCGGCAACGTGGGGTTTGCAGGCCGGCGATTTCATGCGCGAAGTTTTGCCCGCGAATTTGATTGTCGTCGCGGTGCTCATCATTGTGGCGACGTTTCTTACCCAGCGCGGAATCAGCAAACGCAGCCGCGCTGCGGGAACGACGCAGATTCCCTTTTACACACTGCAAGTGGCGCAGACGGCGGCTGATTGGAAAAAAGCTAAGGCGGACCTCGCGATCGATCGCCGTTTGCTCTCGATTGGTCTCGTCCTGCTCGCCTTCTTCATCATTTTCCACGTGACGTTCACAAAACTCGCCATCGCCGTCGGTGCGGTAACGATCGTTGTTGCCGTTTTACTCGAGCGAAAGAGCGAACGGTATCACACGCTCACATCGTTAGGTTTCGACGTGTATCTTGCATTCGCCGCGATTTTCGTTCTCGCCGGCTGCGTTTCCCATTCGTGGATCGGCAACACGCTCTTTCAACAACTGATCGCTGCCAAAGCCGCGCCCTGGGTAATCGCGGTCACGGGATATTTCGGGACCACGTTTACCGAAGCAGCCTCATGGGCCACGGCCGTTTCGCATTCCATTCAACAGCTCGATGCTTCGCACGCCGCGGCGTGGGCGCTCGGTGGCGGAATTTGCGCTGGCAGCAGCTCGTTAGTCACTGCTGCTTCAGCGGGAATTATTTTGGCGGAGGAAAGTCAGCGCTTTAACGATCCGGAACACGCCATCACGTTCAAACGCTATCTCGCTTTCGGTCTGCCGTTCTCGCTTTTCATGCTCGTTTTCTACAGCGTCTACTTCACCTTCGTTCGTTAGGCTTGAGCATCATGCCCGAAAAAGAGCGATCTCTTCTCGGCAATGTCGGGAGTGTCTGGTCGCAGCGAAAACAAATTTGGAAGCTGGTCTCGCGGGCTGACAAACTCGGTTTCGTTTCCGGCGTTTTGATCATGGCGCTGGTCGCCGCGATCGAAACCGGGATCGCGATTCTCATCGGCTGGTTTTTCAATCGTGTTGCGGCCTTTGCCGGAAGACCCGCGTCGGAGTGGCGATCCGTCGTGATCACATCGCTCGCCATCCTCGCGGGCGCTTACATTTTCAAAGAGACCTTGAACTTGCTGCGACGCTGGATCGTCACGCGCACCACGACTCGCATTGAGCGCAACATGACCGTGCGTCTCGTCGGGCATCTCTTGAAAGTCGATCTCGGCGCGCTCGCGCGTGAGCGCATCGGCGCGTTGCACGGACGTATTTCACGCAGCGTCGAAGGCTTCGTGAAATTTTTCCGCGTCAGTTTCAGCGATTTTGTTCCTGCGATTCTCACTGCGCTTTTCGCGCTTGGCGCCGCCGTGCAACAGGAATGGCGCGTCGGTCTCGTCATGATTTGCGTCGTGCCGATCTCGATCTTGATCACGATTTGGCAGGTCAGGTCGCAGAAGGGAATTCGCGCTTCGCTCCAGCAATCGAAGGAAGGACTCGACGGTACCGTGGTCGAACAACTCGGTGGCCTCGAATACATCCGCGCCGCCAATACGTATCCGCTCGAAGTCGCGCGCGTGGAAAGCGCCGCCGCATCGCGCCAGGATCGCGAAACCAAACATAGCGTTGCCATGGCGAAGTTCGATTGGATGAAAGCGGTGAACGAAGGACTTTTTCACGTCGCCATCATCGGCTACGCCGTTCTGCTCGCCGCGCATGGCGATATTCCCTTCGGGAAAGTCCTTACGTTTTCCGTTCTCTTCATCAACGTCATGCGTCCGCTCAAGGATGTGCATCGCATTCTCGATGAAACCTACGACAGCAGCATTCAGGTCAGCATGCTCTTGCAAATGCTCAATCAACCGCTCGATCAATCATACGGTGTCGTCACTCTGCGTGCGCCGCGGCTCGATGGCAGCATTCCTTTACTCGAGTGCCAGGACCTGGTCGTTAGCTACACAACGCCCGACGGCGCGTCACGTCGCATTCTCGATGGATTAAATCTTGAGATTCGTCAGGGCCAAACAATCGGCATCGCCGGCCGCTCCGGTTCCGGAAAATCGACGTGGTTGCGTTGCGTCCTTCGTCTCATTCATCCCGCAGTCGGAGAAGTGCTCGTCGGCGGCGTGCCGATCGGCGTGCTTTCGCGCGAAGACATCGGCAAAAGCATCGGTTACGTCAGCCAGACTCCGTTTGTCTTCTCCGGCACCGTGACTGAAAACATCGGCTACGGCTGCGGCACTGTGAGTGCCGAACAGGTTCAGGAAGCCGCGCGCCAGGCGCACATCCACGAAGAGATTTTGCAAATGCCGCAAGGTTACGAGACCGCGCTGACCGAGCGCGGCGGAAATCTTTCCGGTGGGCAGCGTCAGCGCATTGCACTCGCGCGCATGTTTCTGAAAAATCCCCCCGTTCTCATTCTCGACGAGGGAACTTCCGCGCTCGACAACATCAGCGAGCGTCAGGTTCGCGCCGCCATCGATCACGCGCGCCAATCGCACACCGTCATCATGGTCGCGCATCGCCTAACGACTTTGAACCAGACCGATTGCATCTTCGTCTTCGATCAGGGCCGCGTCGCCGAACAAGGCCCATTCGACGATCTCGTCGCGAAGAATGGCGTCTTCGCCGAACTCGTGCGCAGCGCTG
>CAVWVT010000005.1:0-32588 GCA_963758535.1 uncultured Verrucomicrobiae bacterium
TAATCTGCGTAATCTGCGGGCGATTGAATCCATCAACTTTACGTCCCGACGGCCGCGCGCCGGATCAGATCCGCCCAATCAAATTTGAGCTCGGCATCGCGCCGCATGCCAGCGGATCGGTGCTCGTCTCGATGGGGAGCACGCGCGTGATTTGCGGCGTTATGATTGAAGAGATTGTCCCGCGATGGATGAAGGAGCAGGGTGTCACAGGCGGTTGGCTGACGGCGGAGTATTCGATGTTGCCCTATTCAACGACGACGCGAAAGCCGCGTGATATCATGAAGGGTCGCCTTGATGGCCGTAGCACGGAGATTCAACGGTTGGTCGGCCGGTCGTTACGTGCGGTTGTTGATCTGGAAAAACTTGGGCCGCGCACGATGTGGGTGGATTGCGATGTCTTGCAAGCAGATGGCGGAACACGCACCGCTGCGATCACAGGAGCGAGTCTGGCCGTCGCGATGGCTTGCCGAAAACTGGCGGACGAAAAGAAAATCGACGCACCGCCGATCAGGAAACTTGTCGGCGCGATCAGTGCCGGAGTCCTCGACGGTATCGCGGTGCTTGATTTGAATTACGAGGAGGACAAGGCCGTTACGGTCGATTTCAATCTTGTCGCGACTGAAGACGGTGAATTTGTCGAGGTGCAAGGGTCGGGCGAAGAAGCGACATTTTCGAATGATCAGCTAACAGAGATGCTAACGCTCGGTCGCAAAGGAATCGCGGAGTTGATCGAGGCCCAGCGAGCAGTGCTGGCACGTTTAATGGTCGGACCGAAATAGCCTAACGAATTACGGGCGGCCTGATTAGCCGTCGCTTATGAAGGCGCGACATCGTTAATAAACTGTTTTCGGTTCGGGTCCGGCGAGTAGCTTTTGGAAGCGCGGATTGCTGCGCAGCGGATCCCAGATCCAGCGCCATTTCAAATCAACCAGCGTCATGTTGTAAATGGCGCCGCATTGTAACTGACATGGGACCGTGAGCAGATGCTCGATTAAGTCGATTGCTTTGTCGGGTTCACCGGTCTGCGCATAAACCAGGGCAAGCGCGGAGGAGAGATCGTTGATTTCGACGAGACTTAACCCGCCCAGACCCGCTGGCGCGGTTTGCGCCGTGCGGATTGCTTCCTCCTTGCGCCCGGAGAACGCGTCGATGATCGCTAAGTCGACTGCCGGTAAGGCTTCATCAAATGTACGCGGGTGTGACCGAGGTTTGGCGAATGCATTTTGCGCGCGGACCAGGCTTCGCCGTCTCTCATCCAAATCAGCACCGCTTGCGACCGCGAGGAGAGCTTCGTAAAACGGCTTTTGATGGCCTGCGACTTCCGACAGAAAAAGATTGGAAGGTACAAAGCTGTCCGGCGGAATTTTACTGAGAGATTCGCGGGCGCGGGTGAAGTCGCGTTCGAGCATCGCGATCTCGAATCGCTCATAGTTCAGTCGCTCCGGAGGAATGATCGCGGCCGGAGAATGTTCTTCCTGGGCGAGTCCTTCTTTGAGCGCATTAATATCGCCGCTCAACCGGAACGCATCGTTGGCGCGGCCCCACCGCGAGGCCGAGAGCTCCGATCCGTTGGGTGAAACGATTGTGCGGCGATCGAGTGCGTCAATAGCATTCCTCCAATCCCGGACCCAGCGGAAGGTCAGGATCAGAAACGAGTGGACCTGACCAGAGCGCGGGTCGATGGCTTCGGCGCGACGCAGTGCAGCGATACGCTCACGGAATTCATTTTTCTGTTTGAAAACCCATGCCGTCGCGAGATGCACCTCGGCCGAATTCGGTAGAAGCACGACGGCGCGTTTCAATTCAGCGAGGGCCCGCTCCGGATCGCGGTAGGCAATGTAGCAATGAGCTAGCGCCAAATGCGCCTCGCCCAAGTCAGGCTGGAGACGGATCGCGTCGTCGGCTTCGTTCCTGGCTTTGCGCCGCAGCGCCGCGTTGTCAGTTTCGTAAGCCGCCATACTCGCGCAGATGGAAGCGCGTGCGCGCGCCAGTGCGAACTTGGGATCAAGCGCGATCGCCTGGTCATACAGCGGGAGCGCCGAATCGATGGGCTGCTCATTTATTTCCGCCTCTCGCGCCCGCAGAAAAAACAAATAGGCCCGGGCGTTCTCCGTCGGTTTGGCCGGGGCGATGGGATTCGTTAGGGTAGCCGCAGTATCTTCACGCGTGAACAAGCCGGCTTTGGAAAACCAGAAGGCGACCGCGAATATCGCAATCGCGATCACAAATGCTGCCAAGGCGAGCAGATGTCTGCGGCGTCGGCTGGTCATCCGCGCGCGACAGTTTTCCAGTAAAGGCATCAGTTCGCGGGCTGATCCCGGGCGCTCCGCCGAATTAAACGAAAGACATGAGCAGAGCAACTCGATCAGCGCTCGGGAAAGAGCACCTGAGCGGAGTTGCTTGAGTGGGAGTGCTTGCCGCGATTGACATTCGCGAATCTCCTCGATGGAGGTACCGGGAAACGGCAGTCGACTGGTAAGCGCAAACCACATCGTCACCCCAAGCGCGTAGATGTCGGTCCGTGCGTCGATTACTCCGCGCGCAAATTGTTCCGGGCTGGCGAATGCGGGTGTGCCGACGAAATTGCCATGCGTGAGCTCCATTTCACCGGCCGCGCTTACCGCTTTGGCCAGGCCGAAGTCGATGACCTTTACCTCGAAGCGACCCGCTCCTTCGTTCGATGCGAGCATGATGTTACCGGGCTTAAGATCGCGATGCACCAGTCCACGATCCGCTGCGGCGATAAGCGCGCGCGTCACCTGTATCGCAATTTCAATGACGCTCTGCGGGAGTAAAGGCCCCTCCCGCTTAACGAGTGCTTCGAGCGTCTCGCCTTCGACCAGCTCCATCGCGCAGTAACAGCGCGCGCCGTCGGCGGAAGCGCCGAATTGAAAAACTCCGGCGATGTTCGGATGTCTCAATGCCGCCGCGGTGCGGGCTTCGCGCAGAAAACGCTCACGCACCGCCTGCGACTTCGACGCTTCGATGACCTTGAGGGCAACGGTCCGATTCAGTACGCTGTCGTGCGCGCGATAGGTCACGCCCATCGCCCCGCGTCCCAGTTCCGAGAAGGAGCCATCATCGCGGCGCTCGATTTCGAAATCGCCGAAACGCGCGGGATCAGCTGATGCCTGCTCTCCATTGAATCCGGCGCGGAGGAGACAGAGGACGCATGTTTCCCCCGCAGCGAGTGTTGCTCCACAGACAACACAGGAAGACGCGGAAGCGCGAATGTTCGACATCATATCCATGCTCATCCGTTAGGCACTCGAAAGCACACGGAGTAACTCCCTTAGTTCTTCGTCCACTTCCACGTCCGTATTTACAGTGCTTCGGATTTCGGCGCGCAAGACTTCACGATAACGCGCGCGCAAACGCGTGACGTGACTGCGCAAGGTCGACTCCGCGATGCCAAAGCGCCCGGCAAGATCGGCATAAGTCGGGAGCGGCGTGGCGCTGACCGTAAGGAAACTCTTGAGCTGCTCGAAAAGACGCCCCTTCTTCTCCGCCCTGTAGGAGGCGGCTAAACGCTCCAAGTTGTCGCGATCAGTGTCTCGGCCCAAGTGCGTTCGAAAAGACGATCTTCAATTGCGACATCTGGAGCGGAGGAGGAATGAGTTTGAAAGAGACACTCGGTGGAATTCAGCCTCGCTTCGTCGAGCGGAATAAATTCGCGGCCGCCGCCGCGCTTTATGGTTGCCGCTCGGTCGTGCGCATCGTTAAGAAAATTCTTGAACGAAGTGAGAAGAAACGAGCGGAACTTTCCTTTCTGACGATCGGCTTGTTTGTAGATTTTACGTTCCAGCGCGTAGGCAAAAAAACTTTGAGTCAGGTCTTGAGCATCGTGCACGGAATAGCCACGCCCACGCGAGTATGCATACAGAGGCGGCCAATAGATCTGGCAAAGCTGCGTCAGTGCAGCCTCTGAATTTTCTGCGTCAGTTTGCGTTTCGCTGGCGGCAACGATGACGCTCCATCGCGTGGCAGAGAAGATGTCCATGCGATCGTCGCTCGTCGCCGGGAGGGTTTGCACGCGTCCCTTATAACAAGCGCCGCCGTCACTGCCAAGTTCCGTCAAAATGCAGCACGGCTCGGCAAAAACCGTTGTTAACGGAAAGACCTATGTCGTCAGAAACGGTTCAAGATCCGCATCTCGAGATCGCGCATGTGCTGTTCATCGACATTGTCGGTTATTCGAAGCTTTTGACCAATGAGCAGCGCGAACGCTTACAGGAATTGAATCGGATTGTGCGCGAGACAGGACAGTTTCGCGCAGCGGAAGCGGAAGAGAAGCTCGTTCGAATCCCAACCGGCGATGGGATGGTGCTCGCTTTCTTCACTAGCCCCGATGCGCCTGTGCGATGCGCGGTGGCGATCGGTCGTCTTTTGCGAGGAAGAATCGACTTGCCGCTGCGCATGGGGATTCACAGCGGCCCAGTCGACCTGGTGCAAGATGTAAACGAGAAGCCAAATCTCGCGGGAGCGGGCGTGAATATGGCGCAGCGCGTTATGGATTGCGGCGATGCGGGACATATCCTGCTTTCGGCGCGTGCAGCCGATGACCTCGCGCAGTACGCGGAATGGAAGACGCAACTTCACGATCTCGGCGACGTAGAAGTCAAGCACGGCGTGCGCGTGCGCGTCGTCAGTCTCTACAATGACGAAGCCGGTAACGCTGTCCTGCCGCGAAAATTAAAGCGACAACGACTCGTTAGGCGACGTCGCATCGTCGTAGCCGGGTCCGCAGTTGCGATCCTGCTTCTGAGTGCAGGGATCGGGCTTTGGGGTTGGCAGCATCATGTCAAGTTAGTCCGGCAAGCGGCGGCCAATGCGGCTGCGCAGCGGGAGAAAAGCGTGGCGGTGCTTCCATTTGAGAACCTGAGTGCGGGAGAAGAAAATGGCGTCTTTGCCGGCGGCGTGCATCGCGAAGTCCTCCTCAATCTCGCCAAACTGGCTGACCTGAAAGTAATCAGCCGCACGAGTGTGATGCGTTACAAACCGGGAACGGGGCGCAACCTGAAGCAGATCGCGGATGAGCTGGGTGTTAACTTCATCGTGGAAGGAAGCGTCCAGCGGGAGGCCAACCACATCCACGTGACGGTTGAGCTCATAGAGGCCCGCACCGACACACACGCCTGGGCCGAGACTTACGATGGCACCCTCGCTGACGTTCTGAGCTTCCAAACTGAGATCGCACAACGGATCACGAACCAGCTCGGCGCGAAACTATCGCCGCGCGAGAGCACGGAGCTGGCGAGCCGGCCGACCAAGGACATCGCCGCCTTTGAGAGCTACATCCGGGCGCGCTGTTTGATCGAAACTCCGGACATGATGAAACGCACGAGCAGTTCCGGGATGACTACACGCGCGCGGTGCAGTTACTGGAACAGTCGGTCGCGCGCGATCCCGATTTTGCCGCAGCTTACTGGGCGCTGACGGAAGCTAACATTCAACTCTATAGAAATAGTGACCCAACGAACGGGGAGTATCGCACACGCGCGGAAAGCAGCTTTGAAAGAGGCGCAGCGCATCGCACCGGAAGCGGGGGAGACCTATCATGCGCAATCCCGTGTTATTTACTACGGCTACTTCGATCTTCCCCGAGCTTTGGCTACTTTAGAACTGGCGGCCAAGTCTCTGCCAAATAACGCGGAAGTTACTCTAACCCGTGGTCTGTTGTATCGTCGTTTTGGGCGCTGGCAGGAAGCCTTCGCCCAGTTTCAACGGACCGCCGAACTGAACCCACAAGACCCGGCGGCTTACGATAATGCAGCGGGGGCTGCGGTTAATTTGCGTTGGTGGGATGATGCTGATCGCATCCGCAGGCGGATGGCAAAACTTTTTCCGCGCATGGCCAGGATTCTCCGCTACGAAGAAGCGTCTCTCTCTTCGAATGCGTGGTGACGTAGAAGCGGGAAACAAAATCGTGGAAGAACTGGCGAGTGAAGGGCGGGCCGACCCGGTCATGCTTTTTTATCGCGCTTTGTGGAAACGGGATAATGAAGAATGCCGCCGGCTGGTTGGCGAATTCGCCAGGAATCGAGAGCTGGAAGACGATTATTGGGATAAGGAACTGCAACTGGGTTTCGTCATTGGTTTTTCCTTCGACCGGCAAGCGGCCCGCGATGCGGAGCAGCGGATAGAGGACCGATTAGGGCAGCCGGTAGGCAGGGAAGAAGAAGGATCGCTCAAAGAGCACCTGTCTAATCTTAAGATGCTGCTCGGGAAGAAGGCGGAGGCAATTCGCTTATGCGAGGAATCACTCGCGCAACATCCGATCTCGGAAGACGCACTCGCCAACGTCGGGCCGCTAAAACGGCTGGCCTACATCTATCTTTATGCGGGAGAAAATGAGCGGGCGCTGCAAGCTTTCACGCGGTTGGTGCAGACCCCGGGCGGAGAGCACTATGGGATGCTCAAGTATAATCCGGTCCTGGATCCTTTACGCAAAGATCCGCGCTACGAAGCGATCCTAAAACAAGCGCAACAGCCGTTTCCGAGGTTGTGATCATTTTTTTGCAGCGCCCGCGCGGGAATCCCTTAGGAGCAATGGAAAGGAGCCATGCTCAAGCGATTACTCTTCCGGCGCGCGGTTGCAAGCGCCTCGCTTTTTTTCGCGGCCAGTCCAATTGCATTTGCACAAGATTCTTCCGAGAATGCGGCTGAAGCCGAGCGCGTCATCGTCACCGGCTCGCATATTCCAACCGCCGAAGAAGTCGGGCCCAATCCGGTTCAAGAAATCGACCGTGAGCAAATCGAAAAGGCCGGCGAACGCACCGTGGTAGAGCTGCTCCGTCGCCTCCCCAGTGATGGATTTGCCGGAATTTCGCCCGTTAACAACGCAGGCACTTCTTTCGGCGGCGCTTCCTCCATCGCTTTGCGTGGTTTTGATGCCAGCAGCACCCTTGTTCTTCTTGATGGCCGGAGACTCGCTCCTTTTCCGGCCGGAGCGTTTCCCAGCGGTGGAGTGACATTTGTCGACCTGAATTCCATCCCGAAAGCCGCGCTCGATAGCATAGAGATTCTGAAAGATAGCGCTTCGAGTATCTACGGCGCCGATGCCGTGGCCGGTGTGGTGAACATCAAATTCCGGCGAGACTATCGTGGCGCGGAGGTCACCACCTCTTACGGCAATACCCTGGACAAAGATTCCGGGGAATATTCTGCCTCCGTCATTTTCGGGGCAGGAGACGATAAGACCTCAGTTGTCGGCACACTGAACTTTTACCATCGCAATAGTATTTTAGGTCAGGATCGCGGCTTTACCGGACCAGTCGTTTCCCGGGATGCGAGCCCGCTCAATTTGCAACTTTCTCGCGACGCCGTGCTGGTGGCAGGTGTATCGCCGAGCCAAATACCGGACGCGCCGATTTTTTTCGGTCATGCGCCGTTCCTAACAAACGGGAATAGTCCCGCCTCTGACTACACCTACACCAGGCGTCCTTCCTCTGTATTTGATCCAAATCAAAAGAATGGGGCTCTTCCGGAGTCGGAACGCTATGGAGGTTTTTTCACTGCTACCCGCAAGATTTGCGGTGAGCAGCTTGTGAGTTACGCCGACTTTTTCTACCAAAATACAAAGACACGCTACGACCGAATTCCCGGAGGAACCGGCTTCTTCCAAAATCCCGGAGTCATCGCGCTCGCAATCCCGCCGCACGCGCCCGGCCCGACCGTGAGCGGACCCTCCTATTCGGAGACTGGCGTTCCGCTCGGCGCCTTTAATCCGTTTAATCCATTTCAGCAGATTATATCCGGTGGAACGCGCGCCCGGCTGTTTGAATTCGACAGCGATATCGATAAAAACGAGGCCGATGCCCTTTTCTCTACTCTCGGGATCAAGGGCGACAAACTTTTCGATGGAAGCTGGGGCTACGATGCCGGGTTTCGCTACAGCCAGATCAAAAACAATTCCGCCACCTCTAACATTTCGGTTTCCCGTTTTAACCGAATTTTAAACGCGGCCGATCCGATTTTCGACCCGACCTCATCGCAGTTTATTGGTACGACAACGCCGTTCAATCCGTTTGGCGATTACCGCCGCCCGATCGCTTCAAATTTTCCGCTGGCCGACTTTGCGAGCGTCGTCGGGCCGAGACCTGAACATTTCAAAACTAACGACGTTCGACCTGAATGTTTATACGACTTCGCTTTTCAAATTGCCGGCAGGAGGTGTCGGCCTCGCTTTCGGCGGACAGTTTCGCCGCGAAACTCTTAAGCAGGCCCCGGATGACTTGGCAATCGCAGGCGATACAGTGGGAGGAGCAAGCGGTTTCGCCACCACTGCCGGAGAAAAACTTACGCGTTTTACGCTGAAGTTTCCGTGCCTGTTGTCAGTGAATCCAATCCGCTGCCGGGCATTCGCTCCCTGGAGTTCACGGCCGCGGGCAGATTTGAGGCTTTCCGCAATAACGACACCAACGTCCTTGTCCCGAAAGTCGGCATGCGCTGGCAACCGTTCGATGAATCTTTCACCGTGCGTGCGACATGGGGTGAGGGATTTCATGAGCCGTCTCTGATCGAACTTTTCGGCAGCCCAGTTCAGGGAATCAATAGCGAAAGCGTTCAAGATCCGGTCTTAAATATGCCTGCCGGAGAGTTCTCCTTTATCACGCGAAGCAACCCGAACTTGCAGCCGGAAGATTCTCGTTCATTCAGCGGCGGATTTGTTTTCACACCGAAACTCGTGCCAGGTCTCACCCTCACCGTGGATTTGTGGGACATCGAAAGCACGAGCCGGGCATTTATTCCGGACGCGCAAAACGTGATCGATCGAAACGCAGCAGGACAATCGTTGCCCTTGGAGCGGGTAACTCGCGACCCGCTTACGCACGAGATCACATTCGTGGAGTACGCATTTGAAAACGCCGGCTCGCGGAAAGCGATCGGGGCGGATTTCGGACTGGATTATCAACTCCAGACCCGCATCGGCACGTTTACCTCCGACACGCAGGTCACCTACCTGGAATCCCTCCAGTTCGCGGAAACGCCTGACACCCCAGAACAGGAGTTACGCGCTGGCACGTTCCTCTCGAACACCGGGGCATTGAGATGGAAAGGCAACTCCAGATTGGACTGGGCCTGGAGCGGTTTCGGGGCGGATGTGACGGCATATTACCTTGACGGGTTTCACGAAACGCTTTTTCGCAATTCGACTGGTCTTCCATTTTCGCACTGGGTGTCGCAGACCTGGATGTTCGACGTCCGGGCTTCCTACACTTTTAACTTTGTTCCAGAAGCCGTTTTATCGTCCGCGTTGGATGGCAAGCAAGCCGCGCCGGCGACGACGAACGGTTCAACCGCCAGCTTTGGTTGCTCAAGTTGGAAGCGATGGCTGAATGGAACCACCATTGTTTTAGGCTGCAATGATGTGTTTGGACAGGACCCGCCAGAAGCGGCGGGCTCGCGCATCAAATACCCCGGCTTCCTCTACGACCCGACCGGCCGTTTCGTTTACGTCAGTTTAACGAAAAAGTTTTAGCACGGAGTTAGTCGGATTAATAGTAGCGCAAGTTTTCAACCTGCGGTTTGTTGGCGGGCAAGTTGAAAACTTGCCCCACTTTATGAAGAAAGCGCTCATCACTGGAATCACCGGACAGGATGGAAGTTATCTTGCCGACTTCCTGCTGGAGAAAGGCTACGAAGTTCACGGGATCATTCGGCGCGCCAGCACCTTTAACACTTCACGCATCGATCATCTTTACGCTGATCCGCACATAAACGGCGTGAAGATGTTTCTGCACTTCGGCGATCTGGCAGATTCGGTGAATCTGGTGAAGCTGCTTTACGAACTCAAGCCGGACGAGATCTATCATCTCGGCGCGCAAAGCCACGTCCGCGTGAGTTTCGATATTCCAGAATACACATCCGACGTGACGGGTGTCGGGACGATCCGGATTCTCGAAGCGATCCGCGAAGCCGACTTGCGTTGTCGTTTTTACCAGGCATCAAGCAGCGAAATGTTTGGCAAGGCGCAGGAGGTTCCGCAGACGGAGAAGACGCCTTTCTGGCCGCGAAGTCCTTATGGCGTGGCGAAAGTTTTTTCTTATTGGGCCACAGTGAATTATCGCGAAAGCTACGGACTCTGTGCGAGCAACGGAATATTATTCAATCACGAAAGCCCGCGGCGCGGCGAAACATTTGTTACCCGAAAAATTTCGCGTGCGGTTGCTGCGATTAAGCATGGCCTGCAGAACGAATTATTTCTCGGCAACCTCGAGGCGAAGCGCGACTGGGGTTACGCGCCGGAGTACGTCGAGGGAATGTGGCGTATTTTGCAGCACGGCGAAGGCGATGATTTTGTCCTCGCGACAAACGAAACGCACACCGTGCGCGAATTTGCCGAAACCGCGTTTGCGCATGTCGATCTCGATTGGAAGGAATACGTCAAACACGACCAACGCTACGAACGACCGGCGGAAGTCGATTTGCTAATCGGTCATCCAGCGAAAGCAAAAAAGATTCTCGATTGGGAGCCGAAGGTGCGGTTTAAGGAACTGGTTCAGATCATGGTGGACGCGGATCTGGAAACACTCTCGCGCACGAACGCGCAGAAACAGCTCGGCAAGTTGCCCTAGCAACAGAAACTTGCCTAACGAGCAATCGCGCCGGCGAATGGCTCGTTCATTACTGCGACGATTCCGCCCGGGGGCGGAATTGCCGGGTCTACGTCGTGCAATTTCGCATTCACGATCGTTACTTCGGCGCCGAGACCGACCGTGTTGTAGAGTTGAATGACATCGCGCGATCGCATGCGCACGCAGCCGTAGCTCATCGGCAGTCCGATATTTCGTTCTTCCGGAGTGCCGTGAATGTAGATATCGCGGCAATACGCGTTCTGATTTTGGGGTTCAAGTCCGCGCAGCCAAAGAATACGAGTGACAATTGGATCGCGCCCGGGCGCATCGACTGGAATCACTTCGCCAGTAAAGTGTCGATCTTTGAAGACGGCGCCGAGCGGCGCGCCATCGCCGATTTTACTCGCCACTTCCAGTTTCCCGAGCGGCGTTCCCCAACTGCCGCGATAATCTCCCAACCCGAATTTTGAAGTCGAGACAGGGTAAGTTGCGGTGGGTTTCCCTTGTTCCAACACGGCCATCCGCTGTTCGGGCACGCTAATGATGACGCGGTGCGCGGTATCCTGAGGAGTCGCGCAGGAAGTGAGATCAACCAAAATCGCGATCGCACTTAAAGCGCGGATAAGATTCTCGACACTGAACTTCGCCATTACTTGAACCTGAAGAACTTTTCCGCGGTTTCAGTAGTTGCTTCAGCGATTTCCTGCAGGGGTAAGCCGCGCGCAGCAGCGATTGATTCCGCGACTAGTCGCGTGTGCCACGGTTCGCAACGCTTTCCGCGAAACGGGACTGGCGCCAGATACGGGCAATCTGTTTCCACCATGAATTTCCAAAGCGGGATTTGTGCCGCGATTTCGCGAACGTCCGCGCCGTTTTTGAAGGTAACAATGCCGGTGAAGGAAACAAGATGGTCCAGTGCGAGCACTTCGTCGGCTTGTTCGCGGGTTCCGCCGAAGCAATGGAAAACACCGCGTACCTTTCCGGCGTACGGCTTCATGATTTCGAGGGTGTCGTCCCACGCGTCGCGTTGATGAATGACGACGTTTAGTCCCAACTCGACCGCCAGATCGAGTTGTTGCTCAAACAAGCTCGTCTGTTTTGATTTGTAAGCGCCATCGTGAATGTCCGCTTCGATTTCGTCTTCAGTCGAAGTTTGCAACGCCTTCGCGAAAAGTTGTGCATTGCGTTCTTTCGATAGTTCGACGCTCGGCAGCCGATGATAATCCAGGCCGGTTTCGCCGATCGCAACGACACGCGGACTTTTTGCGAGTTCGCGAAGCGGCGCAATGACATCTTCTTCCGCTTCCTCCGCGTAAGTGGGATGAACCCCAATCACCGCGAAAATGTTCGGATATTTCTCGGCGAGAGCGACCGCGCGCTTACTGCTTTCGACTGATGTGCCGATTGTGATGATGCGCGTGACGCCGGCGTCATTCGCGCGTTGAAGCACGTCGCCGAAATCGTTTGCGAAGTCCGGATAGTCGAGGTGCGCGTGTGTTTCGATTAGCATTTTGTCATTCCGAGCGAAGTCGAGGAATCTCTCATTGTTTACGGCGGCGGAGCAGTAGCGAGAGATGTCTCGACTTCGCTCGACATGACATGGATCGAGATACGCGCAGATTTCACCATTCGATCACCGTGCTCGCCCACGTTAACCCTCCGCCGAACACGACCATGAGAATGTAATCGCCCGCCTTGATGCGTCCCGTGCGATTTGCTTCGTCCAGAGCGATCGCAACTGCTGCTGCCGAAGTGTTTCCATAGCGATCGAGATTTACGTAAAATTTCTCGATCGGAATTTTGAACCGATCGGCGATCGCTTCAATAATCCGCACATTAGCCTGATGCGGAATGATGCAGGAAATGTCATCGATGGTCAGGCCGGCTTGATCGAGCACCTTCTTCGAAGCGTTCATCATTGCGATGACAGCCTGCTTGTAAACTTCCTTGCCCGACATGTGAATTGTCTGCAAGTGATCGTTCGCGTTTTCGCGCGTGATCGGAGTTTTGCAACCGCCGCCGGGCATGAATAAAATGTCGGCGTATTGACCATCGCTGCCAATATGGGTGCTGATTATGCCGTGCGCTCCGCCCTCGCGATGGCGAAGGATTGCAGCGCCAGCGCCATCGCCGAAGAGCACGCAGGTGTTGCGATCCGTCCAGTTCGTGATCGATGTCAATTTTTCCGCGCCAATTACGAGAACGGTTTCGTAAGTGTGCGAAGTGATAAACTGTTGCGCGATCTCGAGGGCAACGAGAAAGCCAGCGCACGCCGCGGAGACATCGAGGCAGGCCGCTTTCGGTGCACCGATTTTCGTCTGCACGAAACAAGCTGTCGCCGGAAACACCATGTCGGGTGTGGCCGTCGCGACGAGAATCAGATCGATCTCACTGGCTTTGATTTTGGCTTGCTCGATCGCTTTCAGCGCCGCCTTCGCCGCCATGTCGCTGGTGAACTCATCTTTCGCAGAGATGCGACGTTCTTTAATGCCCGTGCGCGTGGTGATCCATTCATCGCTGGTGTCGACCATGCGCGAGAGGTCCGCGTTGTTGAGAATTTTCTCCGGCACGTAGCTGCCGGTGCCAATAATCGAAACGGTGCGGCGTTTAGTGGATCGCGGGCTCGAGTGGGGCTGTCGTTTCATTGTAACGGCGAATCTCCTCGACGATATGCGGGTTCACCTGTTGTTCAATCGACTCCGCTGCGACACGCAATGCATTCTGGATCGCAAGCGGCGTGCTGGCTCCGTGCGCGATGATGCAAATTCCATTCACGCCCAGCAGCGGGCTGCCACCGGTATCTTCCCAATTTGTTTTTTTGTGAATCGCCTTGAACGCGCCCTTTGCCATGGATGCGCCGAGCATACGCGTGGGGCTTTTTTTCAGCTCGTGTTTGAGCCAGGTGAAAATGGCGTGCGCAATTGCCTCGCAGGTTTTCAAAACAACATTGCCGACGAATCCGTCGCACAAGACGACTTCGCACGGATCTTCGAATAAATCGTGGCCTTCGATATTGCCGCGGAAATTAAGAGAACTTTCGCGGAGAAGTTTAAAAACTTCCTTCGTTAGGCCACTGCCTTTCGCGTCCTCGCCGCCGATCGACATCAGACCGACCGTCGGATTTTCATAACCGAGCACGTGTCGCGAATAGACTCCGCCCATGATTCCGTATTGCACGAGATGCATCGGGCGTGCGTCGATATTCGCGCCGGCGTCGATAAGCACGAAAACGTTTGTTTCGGTCGGAACCAGTGAGGCGATGCCGGGACGTTCCACGCCGGGCAACATGCGGAGTTTGATCGCCGTCGCCGCCACGGCTGCGCCGGTGTGACCCGCGCTGACGATCGCGTCCGCCTTTCCGTGCTTGACGAGATCGACTGCGCGATTGACCGAAGAATCTTTTTTTCGCCGCACCGCTTCAACGGCAGCATCGCTCATTTCCACAACCTGCGACGCGTGCACAATTTCAACGCGCCCGTCTGTGCAGCCATGTTTCTTGAGTTCCGCTTCGACCTTGGCCGCGTCGCCAACGAGAAAGAGTTGTGTGATGTACGGATAGGCGCGCAGCGCCATCACTGCGCCGGCAACGAGATTTGGCGGACCAAAATCGCCACCCATAGCGTCAAGCGCGATTCTCATCGAGGCGGGAAGTTTGCGAATTTACCTCAACGAATGCAAAACGAAAATATGAGATGTAGCTGCCGCCGTCCCTGGCGGCAGTCCGTGAAGCGCAATCGCTCTCTGCCGCCAGCGATGGCGGCAGCTACATTACTTCGCCTCAACAGTAAGAACTTGCCGGCCTTTGTAATAACCGCACGAAGGGCAGGCGGTGTGTGAGGCAACGCTGCTTCCACACTGTGGACATTTGTTCAACTGTGGCGCGCGCCAGCGATGCGAAGCCTTGCGCGTGCGCAGGCGCATCTTCGATGTTTTGCGTTTCGGGACTCCCATAAGAGCGAATCAGGAAAGCAGGAAATCAGGAAAACACAACAGGACAGGTGCAACTCAGGGTTTCAGTTTCAATTTGTCGAGCGCACTCCAATCCGGCGGCCGTTCTTCAAGAACCGAATTGTCGTCCGCTTTTTTGATTGTCTTCGGCGCCGGACACACACGGCCGCCCTCGCGATCGCAATGCGGATAAGCCGGCAAATTAAGCAGGATGTCTTCGCGGAAAAACGGCGTGAGATCGACGGTTTCGGGCCCGTGCAATTCGGTGTGCAGTGCAAACGCCGGCACCTTGATTTCGTGCACAAATTTTTCCAGACAGGCGACGCAACTCACTTCGACTGCTTGCTTCAAAATCCCGTTCGCCCAGAGCGCCCCGGCAGAAATCCCAACGTCCAAGTCATAACGCAACGGCCCTGCGCAGCGGATTCCTTCAGCCGCAAGCTCTGGGATTGGACAATCTTCCTCGCCCTCCAAGTGCAATCCTTCCGCCGGAATTTGTTTGAGATGAATTTTCATTCCCGAAAGCTTTAGGAATTCACTGCTTCAATTTTTTTTCAAATGCTGCCGCCACGCAAGCCGGCACAAATTGGCCGATGTCGCCGCCGAGGCGCGCGATCTCTTTCACGATCCGGGAACTCAGATACGTATATTCTTCCTTCGGCATCAGGAAAATCGTCTCGACGCTTGCTTCCAATTTCCGATTCATCAGCGTCATTTGAAATTCGAATTCGAAATCGGAGATGGCGCGAAGCCCGCGAATCACCGCTGTAGATTTCTGTGCAACGGCAAAATCGACGAGCAATCCATCGAGCGGCGCCACCTTCACATGGTCGCGGTCGCCGATCGCTTCGTGCAAAAGGTCGAGCCGCTCGTTCAGGCTAAAGAACGGGTCTTTTTGATCGTTGTGCGCGACGGCCACGATAACTTCATCGAAAAGTTTACGGGCGCGTTCGATCACATCGAGGTGCCCGTTGGTCACGGGATCAAAACTGCCGGGATAAATGGCGCGTCGTCGCATGCGCGGGAGATTCGCAGAGGAAAATGAAAATGAAAAGCGGCAACGTCGTCCGCGATTCGCTTTCACTTCGGACTTCGTGGCTGCAGGACCGGGACGGAAAATGTGGATCGGCATCCGCGATTTGCCTATGGCCGTCGAATCAGGAAGTTACACTCTCAACTGATGGCCGAACCCTTTTATCCTTCGATTGCGGTGGCCAGCACCTTCTCGCCGCGTTTTGTCCAGGTCCTCGCGGAAGCGAAACGGATCCGCGACCGCTTTGATACGAACCTGAGCCTGATTTACGTGGGTCAATGTAATGAAGAAACAACAAAGAAATTTGGTGCTGCTCTAGCGCAACTTGCTCTCCCCCTTGATTCGAAAATTTACTATCAGGAAGGCGAACCGGCCGCAGCGATTCTTCGGGCCGCGGCTGACAATCACGTCGATCTTATTGTTGCCGGCGCGTTGGAAAAGGAAGTGATCCTACGACCATTTCTCGGTAACGTTGCCCGACGTCTCGTGCGCGATGCGGATTGTTCGGTCATGCTTTTTATTCATCCGGAACACGAGCCGAAGCGGATGAAGAAAATGGTTTTCGTGGCCGATTATTCGGAGCACGGGCAGCAAGCGTTTCGCACGGTGCTGCATCTCGCCGCGCGCGAACGTTGTGAATGTCTCTACGCTATTCGCGTTTACACCACGTTTGATGAAGCGCGCGCTTCTCGTCGCGACGAAAACTTCAGATCCGCGCACGCCGGCGCGAACGTTAGCGGAGGAGGAAGCGGCGCTCGAGCAATTCATTCTCGCCGCGGGCCAGACCGACGTGCCGATCGAGGCGCGATGCGTCCGTGGAAATACGGCCTATGCCGCTTCCGATTTTGTGCAGGCGGTCGAGGCCGATATGCTCGCGGTTCCGGTGCTGCGACAGCCGGGAGTGCAAAAAAGTTTGCCGGCGCAAATCGCGTGGGTGACCGACGTGATTCCCTGCAATCTCTGGGTCATCCGTTAGCTGCGAAAATCTCGCGCTCAATGAATCCAGCTCCGCCGCTCCAGCCGTTTGGGCCTGCGCATCTTTGCGCGATTTTCTCGACGCTCGCCATACCGTTTCTCTTCGCGATTATTTTTCGTCGTACGAAGTCGGTCATTCTCGATCGCGCAATCCGGTTTTTGCTGACTGCGATTTTGATCGGCAATTACATTGGTTACGTCGTGTATCGTTGGCAGCACGGTTACATGGATTGGCGCGAAATGTTGCCCATGCAGCTTTGCGATTGGACGATGATTGCGGTTGTCGTCGCCTTACTAAAAGAGAATCGAAAGCGCTGGCTCGAGGTTGCGTACTTTTGGGGAATAGGCGGAAGTCTTCAGGCGATCTTCACGCCGAATCTGCAATTCGGATTTCCCGACTTTCGTTTTTTCACTTTCTTTCTCGATCACGGCGCAATCGTTGCCGGCATTATCTATTTGATGTTGAGCCGAAGGTTTCGTCCGACGCTTACATCCGTCTGGCGCACGTTGCTTTGGTCGGAGATTTATCTGGTGGTGGCGCTGGTGATCGATCAGATAACCGGCGTCAATTATGGTTTTCTTTTGCACAAACCGGAGGCCGCATCGTTGCTCAGTTTGCTGTCTGACTGGCGGCCACTCTACATTTTGCAGATGAATCTCGTCGCGATTTTCTTTTTCGCGCTGTTGTACGCGCCATTTGCGATCATGGATCTGATGCGTGGAAACAAAATGCGACGGTCGCAGACCGCCGCTACAGTTTAGAGATGGGAAAGTCGAGACCGCTTCGCATTGGGGAGATTGCCATCGGAGGGAAAGACCTGGCCTTCATTCTTGGCCCGTGCGTGATCGAGTCGGAGAAATTTGTCTGGCGCATGGCGCGAAAGATCGCGGAAATTTGTGCAAAAGAATCCGCGCCGTTTCATTTTCAAAGCTTCCTACGACAAAGCGAATCGCACATCGGTGCGTTCGTATCGCGGAATCGGAGTTGCGGAAGGCTGCGAATTGCTGGCTGCGATTGGAAAAGAGCTGAAAATTCCGGTGACGACGGATGTTCATTCGCCGCGCGAGGCTGAAATTGCTGGCGAAAAAATCGATGTCCTGCAAATCCCCGCGTTTCTTTGTCGGCAAACGGATCTGCTGCGCGCGGCGGCGGAAACCGGACGCGCCATCAACGTAAAGAAAGGACAATTCCTGGCGCCGTGGGATGTACGAAACATCGCGGAAAAACTGGTCGCGTTTGGTAATGAGAAATTTTTCTTCACCGAGCGCGGCACGACTTTCGGCTACAACAATCTCGTGGCGGACATGCGCTCGCTTTACTGGATGCGTGAAGCCGGATATCGCGTCATTTTTGATGCGACCCATTCCGTGCAGAAACCTGGCGGAGCGGGAAATTCGACATCAGGCGACGGCGAACTGGCTCCGGTGCTCGCGCGGGCGGCGGTTGCGGCGGGTTGCGACGGGATCTTTTTGGAGGTGCACGAGAATCCGGAACGCGCTCTTTCCGATGGGCCGAATCAGATTCCGCTAAAGCAGTTGCCGAAGCACCTTCGCATGTTAAGAGCTATTCATGCTACCGTTTCGTAGCGGTCGCGTTCGCACCCGCCTTCGCATTGCTACGGCGCGGCAGGCAGGACGCGCGCTTTTTACTTTGATTCTCATTGGTGCTCTCGGCTCGACTGCGATCGGGGCGGGTCGAGGGAAGAAACGACTCAAAAAACAGGCCGCGGAAGAGAAAACTGCGGAACAAAAAGAGGAAGACACCATTCCGCTTCCGGTCGGTCACGAAGCGAAAGGTCTTGTTCTGCCCGATTACAATCTGCGCGGTGCATTGAGCAATCGATTTGAAGCCGGAATCGCGAAGCGACTTGATCCCGATCATTTACAGATGCGCGATCTGCATATGACAACCTACACCGAGCGGCAAAAACCCGATTTGCAGATTAGAATGAGCGATTCGGTTCTTAATTTGAAAACCAAAGTGATCAGCACAAAAGAGCGGTGCACCGTCAAGCGCTCGGATTTTGAAATTACCGGAGACACGATGCAGTTCGATACAACGGCGCGACAAGGCACAATGTCTGGAAATGTGAAAATGGTCATCACCGGTCAGGCGGACCTGATGCCGAAAGGAAAGCAATGAGACTCGTTAGCGCGGCGGTTGCGATTTGTTGCGGACTGAGCAGCGCTTTGCTTCTCGCCCAGCAACCAGCGAAAGAGGCAAAGCCCAAGCCTTCCGTTTCGCCTTCATCAGAAAAAGCAAAAGCCGACGCGCCCGCCCAGAAATTTGATTTTTCCCATCCGACCGAACCCGTCACCACAGAAATTTATGCGGACGATGCTTTTTTCGATTCGGCGAAAAATGTCGGAAAATTCAACGGTCATGTAAAAGTGAATGATCCGCGTTTCGCCATGCAGTCGGAAAAATTAACGGCCTACATCGCCAAAGCGGACAAGGGTTTGGAAAAAGCAGTGGCGGATGGTCACGTCGCTGTTGTCCGCGATCGGCCTGATCCGAACGGCGGTCCTCCGCAGAAATCGATCGGTTTGTCGGACAGCGCCATTTACACGACCAGTGACGGAATTATACAGTTAATGGGAAATCCGCGTGTGCAGCAGGGAACGAACATGCACATCGCAACCAGTCCTGATACGGTGATGATTCTTAACCAGGATGGTCAACTGACAACGCACGGACCCAGCCGGACCGAAATCCGGCAGGAGCCGTCGCCATCGCCGTCGGGTTCGGCTTCCCCCTCGGCCTCGCCTACGGAAACTCCCAAGAAATGACAAGCGGAACATTGCCGGCAGCTTCGCCGGTTTCACCACCACCCAAGGCAATGGCGAAGGACAATGTTCTCGTGACCGATCAGCTTGTGAAGATCTACGGCGGCCGCGCGGTCGTTAATGGGATTAACATTAATGTGCGCAGCGGCGAAATTGTCGGTCTGCTTGGTCCGAATGGAGCGGGAAAGACGACGAGTTTTTACATGATCGTCGGACTCGTTAGGCCACATAGCGGCCGCGTTGTTTTTTCGGGGACGGACGTGACGAAATACCCGATGCATAGACGCGCGCGTCTCGGCATGGGTTATTTGCCGCAGGAAGAATCGATCTTCCGGAAAATGACGGTGGAGCAGAACATTCTCGCTATTTTGGAGACATTGCCGTTGAACAAATCGGAACGGCGAAATCGTTGCGATCAACTACTGCATCAGTTTGGAATCGAGCGCATCGCGAAGAATCAGGCTCTGACATTGAGCGGCGGCGAGAAGCGCAGGCTTACGATTGCGCGCTCCCTTGTTACGGAGCCGAAACTGCTCATGCTCGATGAGCCATTCAGCGGCGTCGATCCGATCGCGGTTTATGATGTGCAGCAAATTATCGTCAATCTGCGCAAATCCGGACTGGCGATCATGATTACGGATCACAATGTGCGCGAAACGCTCTCCATCGTTGATCGCGCTTATCTGATTTTCGAAGGGCGCGTAGAGAGTGAAGGAACGAAAGATTTCCTCATCAACGACCCCATCAGCCGCCAGCTTTATCTTGGCGAACGTTTCCGCATGTGAGAGAAAGGAGAGTCGCGTGTTAACAACAAACGCTCATCCCCCGGTCAAAATCACTGGTCGTCATCTGCAGATTACCGATGCGATAAACGATCACGTCACAAAAAAGATCGAGAGCCTGCATCTCGATTATCCGAAGATCATCGAGGCGCACGTTATCCTCGAGGTGGAAAAATACCGGCATTCGGCCGAGGTCATTCTTGTTTGCTCGAATCACATCACGATCGAGGCATGCGAGGAATGTGATGACATGTATGCGGCCATCGACCAGGTCACGGACAAGGTGGCGCGACAGATGCGCAAATATAAGACGCGTCTCATGCGCAAGCACCGGCCGCGCAAAGATGTTGTGCAACATCTCGAAGAGCAGGTGCTGAATCCCGAGCCGATCGAAGAGGACGAGCATCCGCAACATCCCATCGTGCGGACGGAACGTTACCCGGTGAAGCCGATGTATGTGGATGAGGCGGTGCTGCAATTGGAGATGTCGCACCGGCAATTTTTGGTCTTTCGCAATGCGCAAAGCTCTCGCGTCAATGTTCTCTATCGCCGGGGTAAGACCGGGGATTTTGGGCTGATCGAGCCCGCAGCGGGCTGATCTATTCTTGTAGCGGCGGTCTCTGACCGTCGCACTTCCGTCCGAAGATTTCGAGCGACGGTCAGAGACCGCCGCTACAAAGAAGACAAGAAAGCGTTCTGGAATTACATCTGCTCCCGGGATACATCTCAAAGCGAGCGCGATGAGCCCGACTACGAACATCCAAACAATCACTTCCGGCGGTGATCAACGAAGGAATGTTCCCATCGTTACGGTCGAAACCTTTTTCGAAGCGCATGCGGAGTTGCTGCAGCTCAAACTGGAAGGTAAACGCGTTGGGTTTAATCGGAAAATCCGCGAGCCGACGATCAATCGACCGGGTCTGGCGCTTTCCGGGTTCTATACTTATTTCGCTGAGAAGCGCGTGCAGGTTCTCGGTGCAGCGGAGCAGTCATATCTGAAAAGCTTGTCGCCCAAAGTTCGGCGACAGCGTTTCAGCGCACTTTGCGCGCAGAAAATTCCGTGTCTCGTGGCCTCACGTGGATTCCATCTTGCGCCGGAATTGCTCGAGGTGGCGGACGAAACAGGAATCGCGGTTTTTCGTACGCCGATGATTACGATGAAATTCATCAATGCAGCCACGATTGCGCTCGAGCTGGATTTCGCGCCCACCGTGACTGAGTTCGGCAGCATGGTCGATATTCTCGGGATTGGAGTTCTGATTCGCGGCGCGAGCGGCGTCGGCAAGAGCGAATGCGTACTGGGGCTAATCGAACGTGGCTATAGTCTCGTCTCCGACGACGTGACGCGCATTAAGTCGCTCGAAGGTCGAGAACTCATGGCGACGTCTCCTGATCTGACACGTTATCACATGGAGGTACGCGGCATTGGTATTATCAATGTGGTTCCGATTTTTGGCATCGGTTCGATTCGCACGGAGAAGCGCCTTGACCTCGTCGTAACATTAAAGGACTGGCAGGAGCTGGAAGAGGTGGATAGAATTGGGCTTGATCAGGAATTTTACGAAATCCTGGAACTACAGGTGCCGCACGTCACAATCCCTGTGCGCCCTGGCCGCGATGTCGCGCGTTTGATCGAGGTCGCGGCGATGGATCAGAAATTGAAAGGACTGGGGCGAAACAGCGCCTTGGAATTCAATACGAAATTGCTGAAGTTAATGGAAAAGAGTTAATGGGACTTTTGAATCGCAAAGGCGCGGGAACTGACAACGCGCGAAAAATAGAAAAAGAGATTCCGATCGTGAATCGCCTCGGACTGCACGCACGCCCTGCGGCCATGTTCGTCCGTATCGCCACGCGTTTTCGCTGCGAAGTGTGGGTCGATAAGGAAGGCGAGGAGGTCAACGGGAAAGAGCATCATGGGCTTGATGATGCTGGCGGCAGGGCAGGGTTCCAAATTACACGTGCGCTGCGAAGGTGATGATGCAGACAAGGCGATGCACGAAATCGAGGAGCTGATCAAAGCTGGCTTTAACGAAGATTGACAGTTGGGCTACTCTCCCAGCGAGATGAGTAAGGAGCGCGACGGACAGGAAGTTCGCTTTCAAGGTGTCGGAGTTTCTCCCGGCATCGCGCGCGGACGCACGCATGTCGTGCGAGACGAAGTCGACGACGTATCGCGTTACGGGATCGAAGCGGCGCAGGTGCCTGCGGAAATCGCGCGTTTCGAGTCTGCGCTCATGCAAACGCGCGGGCAGATTCTGGAGATGCAACAGAGGATCGCGGAAGCGATCGGGGCCAAGGATGCGAGCGTTTTTGATGCGCATTTGCTCGTCGTAGAGGACCGCACACTAATCGATGAAGTCTTGCGCAAACTCGAATCCGATCACTGCAATGTGGAATATGTCTTTCAGGAAGTGGCGAAGCGATATGCTGACACTCTGAGCAAGATCAACGATCCGTATCTGCGCGAACGCGCTGTCGATATTCAGGACGTAACGCGCCGCGTGATTCGAAATCTCCAAGGCAAAACGCCGAAGCCGTTCCTGGCGGTAAACGAGCCGCATATTTTGGTGGCGCATAATCTCACGCCATCCGATACCGCGACGATGGATCGACACCGCGTTCTCGGGATGGCGACCGATCTTGGCAGCCGCACGTCGCATACCGCCATCATGGCGCGCTCACTCAAGATTCCGACCGTCGTCGGCTTGCACGACATTTCGGAAAGACTCGAGAGCGGCGACGAAGTTTTGATCGACGGTTACAATGGGATCCTCATCACAAATCCCTCGGCGGAAACGCTGCGCCATTACGATGAGTTCAAGGCGAAGAAGGAGCGCGTGACGGAAGCGCTCACCGGGTTGCGCGAGACAAGATCAACCACACGTGATGGAAGGCACATCGTTCTTTCGGCAAACATTGAATTGCCTAACGAGTTGCCCTCGGTGGCGGAAAATGGCGCCGAAGGAATTGGCCTTTATCGGACCGAATTTCTATACATCAACCGCCCTGACATGCCGTCTGAGGGAGAACAGCATGAGATTTATCGGATGGTGGCCGAGAGCGTTGCGCCACATCCGCTCATCATTCGAACATTCGATCTTGGCGGAGACAAGATCGCCGACGCCGTCGAAGCCGATGATGAGCTGAATCCGTTTCTCGGTTGTCGCGCTATTCGTTTCTGTCTCGATCATCCCGAAATCTTTAAGGTGCAGCTGCGCGCAATTTTGCGCGCGAGTGTTTCGAGAAACGTTAAGATCATGTTCCCGATGATCTCGGGAATCGCGGAACTGCGGCGCGCGCTCGCAGTCCTGGCCGAATGCGCAAAGGAAATGAAGGCCGAGGGCATTCCATTCGACGAGGATATGCAGGTTGGCGCGATGATCGAAATTCCCAGCGCTGCCATTTCCGCCAACACGCTTGCCCGCGAAATCGATTTTTTCAGTATCGGTACGAACGATCTCATTCAATACGCCATCGCGGTCGATCGTGTGAACGAGAGCATTGCGCACCTTTACGAGCCGACGCATCCAGCCGTCCTGCGTTTGCTAAAAATGATTTCCGATGCGGCGCATGCGAATAACATTTGGGTGGGTGTTTGCGGGGAGATGGCGGGCGATATTGTGTTCACGCCACTTCTGCTTGGATTAGGAATGGACGAGTTAAGCGTCAGTACATCGCTCGTGCCGCAAGTGAAGCTGGCGGTGCAAAGTCTTATCGTTCCGGAATGCGAAGCGCTTTTGCAGGAGGCTTTAGAATTGGAGACGCCTGCGGAAATTCTGGACCGTTGCCAGGCGGTCGCGCAAAGGCATTACCCCGATCTGTTGTAGCTGCCGCTGTCGCAGCGGCAGAGATTATTGCGCTTTTCTCGCTACTGCCGCTGAGGACAGCGGCAGCTAGCATTCTATTCTTCTTCGCTCGATTCCGTTTCCGGATCGGGCTTGAGACCTTCTTCTTCCATCTTGCGCAGGACGTCGCTCATATCGTCCACTTCGTCCCACACTTCCTGGCTGACATAGATGGGCGCTTTCTGCTGCGTCGCCATCGCGATGCAATCGCTCGGACGCGCATCGAGTTCGATGATTTTTTTCTGATGCAGTTCGTTTTCAGCGCGAATAATAATACGCGCGTAATAGGTAGCGTTCTTAAGATCGTTAATGATCACGCGCTCGACATGAGCTCCCACCGCGGTCATCAAATGTCCCATCAAATCATGAGTCAGGGGCCGCTCTTTCGTGACCTCGCGCATGAACATTGTGATCGCGCTGCCGACCGTCTGGTCGACGTAGATAATGAAAACCTTGTCGTTATTTCCGAGGAAAACAGCGCATCCCCCGCTGGTGGGCAAGACCGCTCGCACCTGCACCTCAATCACCGTTTTGTCCATCCCAAAGCAACGGTATGCGACCCAATGCGAAAAACAAGCATCCGGGCTCTGCGTCGTGCGCGTAAATTCTTTCGCCGCCCGCTTGCATGTTGGTTGCTCTAATTGATGGTGCGCATTGCTGCTGTGCCTGTGCCTGAAAAAATGAAGAACGAATGGGACGTGGAAGCCGCGATCGCGACTTACAACGTGGATCGTTGGGGTGGCGATTATTTCACGATCAACAACGCGGGCAATGTTGTCGCGCGTCCGCTACAGGAAAACGGCGGGTCGATCGATCTGCTCGAAGTAGTCAACGAAGCACGCAATCGCGGTCTCGGTTTTCCGCTGGTCATTCGTTTTCAGGATTTGTTGCGCCACCGCGTCGAAGCGGTCAACCGCGCGTTCCAAAACGCGATGACCGAATTCAATTACAAGAATGGGTATCGCGGTGTTTTTCCGATCAAGGTTAATCAGTTGCGCGAAGTGATTGAAGAAATCGTCGATGCGGGTGCGCAATTTCACTTTGGCTTGGAAGCGGGGAGCAAACCGGAACTCGTTGCTGCGCTCGCGATGCACAAGGACCCGGAAAGCCTCATCATTTGCAATGGCTACAAAGATCGCGCCTTTATTCGCATTGCGCTTCTTGGACGCAAACTCGGCAAAGCGGTTGTCATCGTTGTCGAAAAATTGGAAGAACTGGAGCAGACGATTCGCGCCGCAAAAGAAGTCGGCGTGGAGCCGTATATCGGCATTCGTGTTCGCCTTTACAGTAAAGGCCGAGGCAAATGGTCGCCGAGCGGCGGCGAGAACGCGAAGTTTGGCCTGGATACTACGAGTCTTGTCGCGGCGAGCGAGATGTTGAAGACCTCCGGGCTCTCACATTGTCTCAAGCTCGTCCATTTCCATGTCGGCTCGCAGGTGCCCGACATTTCCACGATCAAACGCGCCGTGCGCGAAGCCGCCCGTTATTACACGAAACTGGCGAAGCTTGGACATGATCTTGGTTATCTTGATGTCGGCGGCGGATTGGCCGTCGATTACGACGGCTCGCGCAGCGATTTCGATAGCTCGACAAACTATTCGCTTCAGGAATACGCGAACGACGTTGTCTGGAATATCGCGGAGGTTTGCGATTCCGAAGGCGTTCCTCATCCTGCGATCGTGAGTGAAGGCGGGCGCGCGATCGTCGCGCATCACTCCGTCCTTGTCGTGGAAGCATTCAGCTCGATCGAGAAAACGACGCCGAAACTAAAAGTCGAAGCGCTCGAGAAAGATCACAAACTTGTCCGCGACATTCTCGACGTGAAACAACGTCTCAAGCGCGGAAATCGCATCGAGAGTTTGCACGACATTAAGCAAATCAAGGAGGAATCGCAGCAGACATTCGATCTCGGATTGCTCGATCTCGAATCGAAAGCAAAGATCGACACCGTTTACTGGCAGCTCGCGCAGCAGATCGTCAACATGCATCGCGGTCTGCGTTTCGTTCCCGAGGAAGTGAAGGAGCTCGAGACCTCGTTAGGCGATCAATACATCTGCAACTTTTCCGTTTTCCAATCGCTCCTCGATCACTGGGCGCTGGGTCAATTGTTTCCCATCATGCCGATTCATCGCCTGACGACTCCACCCGATCGCAACGGCATGATTGTCGATATTACCTGCGACTCCGATGGCAAAGTCTCGAAATTCATCGACCTGCAGGATGTGAAGTACACTCTGCCTCTGCACCGCATCACGCCCGGCGAACTTTACTACCTCGGCGTGTTCATGGTCGGCGCTTACCAGGACATCATGGGCGATCTGCACAATCTATTTGGTCGCGTTACCGAGGTGCATGTCTTCCTCGATCCGGACGAAGAATCCGGTTGGTACATCGAAGAAGTAATCGAAGGCAGCACGATCGGTGAAGTTCTGGCGATGACACAGTGGGACAAGGTCGAACTGCTGCGGCTTCTCAAAACGCAGGTGGATAGTGCGATCAAGACCGATCGCTTGAAACCGAATGATGCAATGAAGCTTCTCTCGGACTACGAACGGTTGCTGCAGGAATACACTTATTTGTCGCTCAACGGTTCAAAGTCGCCGCCGCAGCCGGGAAACTGGCTGCCGTTGAGCTAGCCCAAACTCGTTAGGCCGCAGTTAGTAGGTGGGAGCGTTGGTCCAGAAAACGGTCTGCGCGCTGAGTGTTCTGGCTTTACGAATCACAATTGCGCTTCCCGCCGGAATGACGTCGTTCCCGTGATCGGTCAGACCGTCCCCCGACAGTTTCCAGCCAGCGGCTTTGCCGATTGCGTCCAGGTAGTAGTAGACGGCCGTCGGCGATTTATCCATCGCCGCCTGCGTGTTATCGAAAAGAAGAAGCTGATCTTTCAGCGCCAAACGGCTGTCGTTCCTCGTGCTGGAGGAAAGAGTGCTGGCAACAAATGAACCATCAGTTGGGCTTAAGCCCGTCGCATTTAGGGCCACATCCACCGGACGAATCATGGCGGCGGCATTGTCTTTTGGTTGCGCTACGGCGGTGGTAACAAGCGGGGTGGCAAATTTCTTCGTCAGCACAGAGCCAACGTTTGTGAGTGGAAGAGTTGGCGCGCCATTCGCATTGCGAACCACGAAGTAACTATTAGGCGCGATTACATCATCGCCGTAATCAGCGCCGCCGTCGCCAACCCGACGCCATTTAGAGGTGCTGCCGTCGAAATAATAAGTCGGCAAAGTGGGAAGATTACTTCCCGCGAATGCAAAATTCGGAAGGATTTCCGTTTTATAAGTGGGGACAGAGGCCGTTGGAGTAAACGAAATGTTCGCATCGCTCGCCGGATAAATTGTTGCCAGCGTCCAGTGTGGAATGACCAGGACCTGCGCATTAGCGGGGATGCTCGAAAGGTTGTCCGTGCTTGTGTCAACGGTGAGCGCGGTGGCGCTGTTGCCGGTAATATTGTAGAAGTGGCCTTCCTTGGGCCCTCCGCCGGTTCCGATCAAGGCGTAGTAATGGTTGTGCTGCGAAGTGCCGTTATACACGAACTGATCTGACGTCCATCCTGTCGTGCCGCTGATATTAATCGTGGATCCGGCAGCGCTAGAAATTGCGCCCACAAATTCTGCCGCGCGGGTAAACGAAAGCGAAACGAATGTATCGGAACTACTGAGACAGGATGTCGTCGTAAATCCGACCGGTTCGCTGGTGGCTGTTGTTTGCGCGGTGCTCGTGCAAGCGAGCAGGATCACGCACGTGAGCGAAAACGAGAAGCTAAGTAGGCGACGCATCAGGAGGATTTTTCGTGCCAAGGATAATCTGCGGTTTCTGAGTGGACAAGACAAATTCAGCGATAATGGCCGCAGGAGCGAAGATCGACAAAACGTTGCGCAAACGGGCAGTGCTACGGCACGGCCGTTCCCGTGCGCAATTTCACCAAGGAGATGTCCGAGCTGTTAATGGAACCATCCACCACCACGTCGTTACGGAAGTTTGCCGCGTTCACCGGCGTGCCAGACTGTATTTTTGTTTGAGAGACATCGGTGGCATTCACTGTCTTATTCCCAGTGGTGTCACCGGCAAGCGCGATCATGTCTACTGTCTTGTCCGGAAGAACGTGAGCGGAGGCGTCAGTTACTCCACTGAGCTTGATGGTGACCTGCTGCGCATTGGTAACGCCAGTTAGATTAACGGTCATGGTGTTGCCCACGAAAATTGGCGGGCCTGATACGCTACCGCCGCCCGCGCTGGTGACGGTGGCACTGCCGCCCACGACCGTGTTGGTGAAAGTAAAGACCAGGGTGTGATTTCCGCTGGTGTCCCGGCATTCGACGCCTGGCGTGCCGGTAAGCGGTAAGTCAACATCGAAGGTTCCAGCGGCGCCGTGTATTTTGCGCGAGACGGCCGAGGTGAGTTGCAAGGACGTTGGGAGCGTGAGTGGGTCCGTGTATAGGTCAAACGCGTGCAACGTGCCATTCGGGTTCGTACCATCGCAGTTCGCGTTGTCCGCCCACACCGTGTAGAGCTTACCCATGAACGCGGACAGACCAACGTAATCACCATAGTCGATGCCGTTGGCCGCTGCCGCCGCGTTTGAGAACCCGCCGCTCAAGCGCGTGTTCGGCGCCCAGGTCGCGCCGCCGTCGGTGCTGTAGGTGCCATAGTATTCCGCATCGTCGTTAGGAACCATGTTCGTCCCGCCCGAACCAGGCACGCCGTTGTCATTGCGGCAATCGTGAAAGCCCACTGCCACCGTGCCGGTTGTGGAATCAAGCGTGACGTAGGGCAAAAATTGGCTGCGCGTGGTTGCGTCGTCGTTCACACGCACCGGCGCGCTCCACGTCGCACCGCTATCAGTCGACGTGCGCATCTCAATATCAGTGTCGTTGTTCTCGTTGACCGTCTCGTCTGTGTACACCAGGTAGATGCGGTCGTTGAACGGCCCACCGGTTGCGTCCCATACTACTCCGGCCTCAGCGTCGATCGAACGCCCGCTCTGCGCCGGGATGAAGTCGAAGCCGCCTACATTCGTCGCCGAAACGGTAACGCGCGCCCCGAAACCGCCCACTCCCAAACCGTCCGCGTCTACATTGGCGTAGATCGTCGCCGGGCCCTGCCCACCCGTCGGATTTTGATAGGTCACGATAACTTTACCGCCATTTGGGCCGGGTCCGACAGCGATACCCCCGAAGCTGCCCGTCGCTGACGGGATCGACTGTTGCGCGTTGAACGGCCCCCAAACACCGAGACCCGTCACGGGCGCGCCACGCGCGACCATGCTTCCGCCCGAGTTCCAATCGACCCACACGCTGCCGTTGCCCACAGCGATCGAGGGTTGGTCAACGCTGCCAGTTCCCGCGGTCACCGGTGCACTGAATGTGACGCCGCCGTCGGTGCTCAAAATCACGTTGATCTGGTTAACGCTGTTGTTGATGTAGACTAGGAATAGATTGCCGAACGTGTCCCAGGCCGCCTGTCCGTCACAGCACGCCACATTCGTCGCCACGGTGCCACGCGTCCATGTCGCCCCACCATCCGTCGAGTACCCGCGGAAAATGCTGTTACTGGTCAGATTCGAAAAGGCCACGACGTTGTTTGGGTTGGTCGGGTTGACAACCACGAAACTCTCAGACTCGTTGCCCGACCTGGCGCTGACGTTTACGACCGGCGCCAGGCAGGCCAGCGGCACGAACAGATTCGTGAGTACCGGTGCACGGCCTTTGGGCTTTATGCATTTGCGTGTTCCGTCGGGCACATCAATGCCCCTGGTCGCCGGCAGCACCTGCGCGTGCAAGGTGGATGTGGCAGGCGTAAGGAACGCGAACGCGACCGCAAAGGCAATGAGGCGGATGGGTGTTTTCATATGTGGTATTTCCATTGATGCGGCGGGTAAAAACGCGTTAAAAGAGAAGTCGCCGAGCGGTGCGATTCTTCAATGATTTCCATACGGATGTCGAGCCCAATTTTGACTGCGAAGATCTTGGCACCAGGCCGTTTAAGCGGATGTGGGGTGACGAACGACAAGAGCGTTCTTGCGGCGCAAACTGTTATTGACAATTGACGCTCACTCGGATGGAGTGAAAAAAATGAAAACCCACCGATCAATTCTAGCACTGCTTGCATTGACATTTGCTTTGGCTCCGCTATCGCCTGGAAGCGAATTCGGGCAGCGTAAGAAAGGCAATTACAGGGCCACACTGATTTCGCCGAGAGCGGGAGAGGTTTTGCGTCCCGGACAAGTTGTGAGGATTGAATGGAAGGCGGACTTTCCAAACGTGGATCTGACGATGTGTGAGACGGAAATTCTCCTTTCGCTCGATGGCGGCAAGACAACCTACATGCTTCTTACAGAGCAGCGTAACCCGAACGTGCAATATTTCGATTGGGTCGTCCCGAATGCGCCCACGAACGCAGCGGTTTTGAACATTCGCTTCGGATGTCTGAATCTCTACCCCGAAACGTCGAGCCTTCAGGTTCAATCTACTTTTGTGATCAGCTCCGTCGCTGAATTGATTTTGCTTGATCTCCAGCTTTGGCCTCCCCCCTTTTTAGCATTGTAAATCTTTTAACCTTCCAACACCCGGCCTCTTGCCGTCGCTCTCATAACCTCGTCTCCGGTTGACAGCATTCGGAAAGAGTAGGTCGTTAGCCTGTCTCGCCATGCACGTCCTGCGCAGCATCATACTCTCGATCCTCGCATCACTCGGCCTCCTGGCTGTTCCGCTCACGGCGCGGGCGCAAGTGACTAGTGGAGAACAAAAGCCCCATTTCGCCGACAGACCCTCAAAAGCCGACGCCGCTTCGCTGCAGAAGAAAGCCGCTCAAGCCCAGGCCCGGATTCACGCCAATCCGGAGGACCGCGACCAGCTGAAAAGAGCGATTAAGCTTAACGAGGTAGCCGTGGCCAAACAAGTTCTCCTCAGAAGCGGATTCACCGATGAAGATTTGCAGAATGCGAAGATCACTCTACGGACGGGCGGAGGAAAGGGAGGCGAAGACGAAATAGAGATATCTGCCAGCTGTTGTGATCCTAAGGAAATCACAATTCGACGATCCCTGGAGTACTTCACAAAGTAACCGGTTACAGAAATAGGAAGCATATTTACTAGGCACCCGGCTGTCTAAAAACCCGTTCTCGACGATTTCTGCCCGACTGAGCGGACCGCTCTTTAGAAAGGCGCGGGTGCATGGATGGTAGACTGAGGGTGCGGCCTCTGCACCGCCGGTAAGAAGCCGAAAACGTCCAATGCTCTACGAAGAACAGGAAAGTTGCTCCCAATTTGAACGTTCAACGTTGGACGTTGAGCGTTCTGCGAAGCGGCTTACCCATTACGGCACGCCTGTTCCCGTGCGCGATTTCACCATCGAGATGTCCGTGCTGTTAATGGAACCATCCACCACAACGTCCTCTCGGAAATTGGCTGCACCAACAACGCCATTCACGGGCGCTCCAGACTGCATTTTCGTTTGAGAAACATCGCTCGCATTTACTTGTTTATTTCCAGTGGTGTCGCCGGCGAGCACAATCATGTCTACGGTTTTGTCCGGAAGAACCTGAGCAACGGCGTCAGTAACTCCACTGACCTTGACTGTGATTTGCTGTGCATCGCTAATGCCGGTCAAATCGACGCTCATCGTTTTGCCCGCGAAGATTGGAGAGCCTGACACGTTGCCAACGCCGCTGGTGACGCTCGCGCTGCCGCTAACGACCGCATTGGTGAAGGTAAAGACAACGGTGTGATTTCCGCCGGTGTCTCGGCATTCGATACCGGGCTCGCCAGTGAGTGGCAAAGGAAGATCAAACGTTCCGGCTACGCCGTGAGTTTTGCGCGATACTGCCGAACTGAGTGCCAAGGGCGGACTGCACTTGCCAAATCGACCGGCGTAATAAATCGCCGCCAACTCTGGGCCACTCAGAGCGCGATCAAAAATTTCCACTTCATCAAGGAAGCCGTTGAGTGAAGCGATTGCTTCCGCTTGCCCGAGGGTCAACGATGCATTGGCAGGAGGAACGGTTGCCGTATTTGTCTGATCCGTTCCGATCTGCGCGCCATTGACGTAGAACTTGTAAGTGCTGCCGCTTCGCGTCACCGCAACGTGATACCAAACGCCCGTCGTCGGAGAGAATGGAACGCCGATGTCGACAATGCCGCCAACGGCAGGACCGTTTAGATGGATCGCCAAGATTTCCGCCGTTCAACCAGAAGATCCACTTGTTGAGGAATCCGCTTCCTTCACTGTGTCCCACTAAAATGTCCGAACCGCTGATATTGTTGAACTTCACCCATGTATCGATGGTAAATGGATTCGCCCCAAAGTCGTAGACAGCACTATTCGGTACCGTCACGACTTCATCTCCACCTTGGAACTGGAATGCTTTGACGACTTCGCCAATCAGCGTTTGCGTTCGCACCACCGCTGAACGTGCCATCATGTCCGCCGACGAGATCGGAAGCATTGCCGTCACCCGGCCACCAGCTGATCATATTTGCTGGTGGCGGCGTGCACGTCACCGCATTGACCGTCAGAGTGAACGGTTGCGTCGCGTCGCTTCCCACACCGTTGCTCGCGGTGATCGTGATCGGATAACTTCCGTCCGTGTCGGCGTTCGGTGTTCCGCTGAGAACGCCAGCCGAACTTAATGTCA
>CAVWVT010000006.1:0-311795 GCA_963758535.1 uncultured Verrucomicrobiae bacterium
GCGATTGATCACCGCCTCACTGGTGCGGTCCTCTCAAAAGATGAACAAAGCGTAGTCGATGAAAGTCGCAGCAAGCTTGCTGGTGCCAGTGCAACGACCCAGATCGATCCCCGCGCGCGAGCAAAATTAGCGACCATCATCGACGGTTCCTTCGTGGCCGCTTTTCGCAGCGTCATGCTGATCGGCACCGCACTCGCCTGCGCGAGTTCCATCAGCGCATTATTCTTGATCAGAGGCAAACCGCACAACGTTGAACAGTAACTATGGTTTGTCGTCAGCGGGTGCGAGCGAAGCGACAATTTCTTGAAAGCGTGGGTCGTCACGAATCGTGTCCCACCATGGGTTGAGCCGGAGTTCACCATAATTCAAGGGGCTCGGAATGCTTGCCGTGGCCGCCAATTGCTCGAAAGCAAGATCCTTTTCACCGGCCCACGCATAAATAACCGATAGATATTGCATCAGAAGCGAGCCGTTGATGGATTCCTTACTCACAGGCAAAAGCATGTTCGCCCGTTTGCCTTCACTAATCGCCTCCGCTTTATGCCCGAGACCAGCGTCGATCATGCCGAGAACACAAAGCGCCTGGGGATAATCTGGCTGATTCCGCACGGTATCTTCGATCGTAGCGCGCGCACGAAGAAAGGCGGCTTCTGCGGAAACGTCGCCGCGAGCCCGAGCAATAAGGGCTTCGTACCACGATTTCGAAAAAGCAAAACCCTCGTTGGTATAACCACTGTCCGGCATTGCAGCGAGAGCGCGCGCTGCCGCATCGAAATCACGCTCGCAAAGCGCCAGATAAAGCCACTGATCCGCGAAATCCGCGGCAGACGTGGCGTTCTCGCGAAGAATGGTGTCGATCACCGAATGCATCGGCTTCGTATCCGCGCGTGATTCCAAGTCAACGGTCGCTCTCTGAATGCGCACTCCAGTGTCTTGGGGAACGATTGCGAGGGCTCGATCCAGGGTTTCGGCTTCCTCGGCAAAGCGCCGGAGAAAATCAAAACTGCGGGCGAGCTGTTGAACGTAATAGGAATTACGAGGGTCGAGTTCCAGCGCTTGTTTAAGATTTTCGAGCGACTCGGTCCAGCGACCTTGTCGCCGATCGATGTAGCTGGTCAGTTCAAAAACACGTGGCTCGTTAGGTAATGCATTGCGAGCAATGGCTAGCTCCTCACGCGCACGACCGTAATCGAGATATCCGCAGTAGAGATGTTCGGCCAAAGCCAGATGCGCCTCGCCGGATTCAGGCTGTAGACTGAGCGCAGCGTTTACCGCATTCCGCGCGGAAGCAAGACGCGCCGGCGTGTGATCAATACTCGCCAAATAGATCTGATCGTGTGCACTCGCCAGATAGCAATAACCAATAAGAAATTTGGGATCGTGCGCCACGGCCTCTTCCAAAAGGCGGACCGCATCCATCAGATTCTCCTTCGTTCGAACGTTGACCGCGATGGCCAGCAACGCCTTGGCTCGAATGTAAAGGTCGTAGGCGGCGACGCTCGATGTCGGACGTTCTTGAATCGCCGCCTTCTCTTTTGGTGAAAGCCGCGCTCGAAGCTGCGAGACAATTCGTTCCGCAACGTCACTTTCGATCGCGAAGATGTCGGCTAATTTGCGGTCGTAGTGTTCCGCCCACAAATGCGCATCGGTTCTCGCATCAATCAACTGCGCACTCACGCGTACGCGATCTCCCGCCCGCTGTACCGTTCCCTCAAGCACATGAGCTACGCCAAGGGCTTTTGCGATGTCCCGCAAGTTTCGTTGCGCGGCAACGTTGTATTGCATGACCGACGTACGGCTGATCACCTTGAGATCGGCTACTTTCGCAAGAGCGGTTAAGATCTCATCCTGCACACCTTCCGCGAAATATGCGTTCGCCTTTTCATCACTCAGATTTTCAAACGGCAGGACGGCGATGCTCTTCTCGGAAATCGGCGTAGCACTGCTCGGACGATTTGATTTGAACCACGCGAAGGGGGCGAAGAAACCGGCGTAGCCGCCGAGCGTTAACGCGATGAGAATCGCCGCAAGGATTGCGAATCTGTATCGATGATAAAAAGCGACCCGAAGCGCTTTCTGAGAGGAGTCGCGTTTGTATTCTTGAAGGCGAATCGGCAACTCGGGATTGCCGACCTGATCTTTGTAGAAGTTGACCAGTGTGATCTTCGTTCCGTGTTTGAAAACACATTCTCCAACGTCGTGCAGGCAAGGTCGCCAAAGTCCGTATTCTGCCAGGTCTTCGGCCGCACGTTTCGAAAGCAGGATGTGTCCGGCGTCGCCGCAACTCATCACACGCTGTGCAACATTGATTCCGGCTCCGGCCGCATTCGATCTGTCGTTGACATCCATGACACGACTGACCGGCCCACTGTGGATTCCCATGCGCAACGGCATATGCCGGGAAGCATTCAAAGCCCGGGTGATCTCTATAGCACACTGCACTGGCGATTCCGGGCTATCGGAAAAGACGAGCGCCATCCCATCGCCCGTCGGCAAACTAATCAAATTGCTGGTCGATTCCGCCGCGCGAAAACGGTCGGTACCGCGAACAATACGATTGAGCGTGTCCAGCCATTCCCTTTGCTCGTCGATAGCGAGCATGGAATAGCCAACCGTGTCGATAAACAGAACGTGAGCAATCTCGAGTTCGAGTTCCGTTTTTGGCTCGGTGCCCATACGACTCCTGCACAGTCAGCTGCAATTACTATTAACCATCCCGGTTAAACGTCGATGTCAATCAGTGTGGACTGGAATGAGTTGGGATTCCGATCGCATCTTGCGCGGAAATGCAAAAGTGCCAGGACCAAAGGCGGCAACGTTTAACACGATCATGACCGATGCGAAAAGATACATTCCCATCATCACCCCAATCCCCACGTGCATCACAAGCACGATCGCCAGCCAAAGAAAACGTGTTCGTTTTATCCAGATAAAAACCGGGTAACCTGTTTCGATGATGCAAATCGCGATTCCCACAATCGGAAAAATCAATTTCCACCTAACAAGTATTTCCGGAGGAATCACATTGAATGGAGGGCGCGTCAAAGCGCGCCATAGATTCGAGCCATCCCACCAGCCACTGCCCAGACATTTTGTCAGGCCGCTAAAAAAATAGATGAGAGACAGATGAAGCTGCAAGACGCGCCGGAAAAAACCGAGCGTCACCGGGTTCTTCGGTGGCAGTTTACGCAGCCGCCTATCGAGAGAATATCGATCGGGCAGCGGTGATAGCATTAAGTAGAAAAGTCCGATCGTCATAAAGTCGTCTATTCCGTAGGTGACGAACGAGCCGCTCCTCGCTGCACAAAGGTGAAGGAACCAGGCGAGGACAGCGAAGAAGCGAGAGAAAACTCCAGCAAGCAAAGCGATCCCGGCGCCGAGCATACAAGCCCATGTAAGCGAAAGGACCGCCTCTTCTCCCAACCCAAGACTCGAGCCGATTGCGACCAGCCATCCGAGTCTCGGAACGAAGCGAGTTTGGAGAGAGAGCAACGCCTCGGCAAAATTGCGCGTAACGATGGCCGAGCCTTTCGTGGCAAAGAGATAATTCCAGTCGTTAAGCAACGACAAAGCATAACAAATCACGAGAACGCCGAGGCCGACTCTGAGAAACGTAAGCCATCTGTCCGACTCTTCCGAAAACAGAAAATCGACCAGGCTTCCCCATCGTCGCGATAGCCAGCTCACGGCTTTGACGTTTTCATATCCGCGGCAAGACTGAAATCGTATGCGTACAAGAGCTCATCGGTTTCTCTTGTCCCGCGTTCATAGTTGTCCGCGCTTGGCTGGACCACCTGGCTTAACGACGCTCGCATCGTCACCACGTCCGGATGTCTCCGCCAGATCGCCGCCGCCAACTTCTTGATCATGTATTCCCGGAACTCGTCCGATGGCGTACGGCCAATTTGATCGAGCAAACTCGCCAGTCGTAAATCAGTCGCACCGTTTTTCGCAGTGGTCATTTGGATTTCGCTATGCCCATCGGGATAATGCAGTTCAAAGACGAGCCTATAACTGTTGGGAACGTTGGGCGCGAAGTAACCGTAACCTGCGTCGATTCCGGCAAGACCAAGGTAAGTGGCCACGATCTCGCGCGCAGGATTCGACTCTGCTAAATGCAGAGCCAACGCCGCAGCGGTCACGCTTTCGGCCTGCCGCGCGAACTCCCTTGTCTTAGGCGAGAGAACCGTTGCTCCGTGGGAGACTAACAAGAGCGTCTCCCGACAAGAGATTGCGATCAAAAGTACAAAGTGAAGGACAAACCAACTCAGAAGCGCGCTTTTTCGCAAATCACTACTGGCTGGCAAGAGACTGGAGCTAATCCTGACTACCTATCGCGTTTAAGACAGTCGCTATGTCCGTGGCATTCGGAGAATAGAGATGATGAGTCAGGCTGGATCCGATCGGAGTAAGTCCATCCTTCGACAAACTCTGGGCCAACTCAGTAACAAAAATTCTGTCAGTATTGATCGCAACTTTGGACTCGTGATCATAAGGGGGAAGGTGGGTGCCGTTATCGAGGACAAGTTCGAAATGGTAGCTCACGCCAGGATGCTTTTGAACAATCGCCAACGCGTGCTCAAAAGATTGTCGACTCATAATGCGTACCGGGAACTTGATAACGAGTCCGAACTTGCCATGTCCGATGTCGATAAACGGAGCGCATGCTTGAATGACAAAGATCGCGAGTATGCCGGTCGCAATGAGGATGAGGATTTTTGTTCCAGGGAAGATTTTCATAGTGCCATCGGTTTGATCTCAAGGGTCCAACTTGGCAAGCACAAAATAGCGTCAGTTCGTTTCCTTCCTTTATCTCTTTCAGGACGGTCGATATGTCCTTAGAATTAGTAGAAAACATTCGATGAGTCAGGCTGGCTGAGTCGGGTGTGGGACCGTCCTTCGACAATTTGCGCGCCAACCTGGTGTCATAACTTTGTCAGTCTTGATCACAACGTCCGGATCATAACTGAACGGGGAGGGTGCGTGCCGTCTTTGGAGACAAGTTCGAAATGGTAGCTGACGCCATCGTGCTGCACACTCAAAAGCGCTTGCTCTAACCCCTGTTGGCTTTTGATTTTCTGGGGAGTATCGAGGAAAAGGCCGAACAAGCCGTGAGCAGAAGTTTTTAACTGAAACGGTATAAGGAAAACGCATGCCTGCATGGCAAACAACAAAATCGCGGCTGCAATCAGTACAAGTGCCGTTCGTATTAGAGGGAATTTCTTCATAATCGAGAAGATTGGGTCGGGTGCCTAACAACCTGCAAGACAAAATTTGCAGGAGCCGCAACTGACTCCGGGGCACTGACCCGCCTGTGCGACAACAGCCTTTCTGGTGCTCACGAGAGGAGTCGAACCTCCACGGGTTTCCCCATACGGTCCTGAGCCGTACGCGTCTGCCATTCCGCCACGTGAGCGAGCTGAGAAAAATGCGAACCTAAATTGCCGAGCGCAGGTTGCGACGCAAGCTCGATCAATCTACACCGCGGCGTTTTTTGCGGGCACGCTCTTCGAGTGCGTTGGCTTTGCGCGCTTTGCCTAACGAACGCAGGAGATCGGCATAATTCGACGCCACAATTTCGTAATCTTTCGGCGGCTTGTCGGTTGCGTCTTCCCAGCTTTTGAGAGACGCGCGGTAAAGTTCGGCGGCTCGCGCGTAATCGCCGCGCGAATGATAAACGACGGCAAGGTTGCATTTTGATTGCGCGATATCAGGATGACTCGGGCGGATGAATTTTCTCGCGAATGGCCAGCGCGCGCACGTGCGTTTTTTCCGCCTCATCGAATCGGCGTTCGTTAGTGTAGAAAACCGCGAGATTATTCAGGATCGAAGCGACATCGGCGTGTTCGGGGCCAAGTTGTTTTTCGTAAATTTCCAGCGCGTGTTTGTAGTAGGGCTCAGCTGCTTTTTGCCGACCCGATTTACGATAGATCAGCGCGACATTGTTAAGCAGCGTGCCGAGATCCGAGTGCGGCAGATCCTTTAACTGAATCCCGGCCTGGATCGCTTTTTCGTAATACTTAATCGCATCTTCATCCTGACTGAGATTGTCGCAGAGATAGGCGAGGCGGCGCGCCGAACGATACAGCGCCCGCGGATCGGGCGTTTCCGTTTTTTCGAGCAATGCGTGCGCGCGCTCGAGAAGCGGTTTCGCTCCGGCTCGATCGCCGCGCTGGTCGCGCAACTGTCCCAGCCGCTCGGCGCTAAGGGCAAGCTGCGGCGCGCTCGGGGAAAATGCTCGCTCCGCCAATTCCAACGCTGTTTCCGCGACGCGGGTCGCTTCCGGCAAACGGTCGCTCGCTCGCAGCATTTCTAACTTGTCGTTTAAAATCTGCCAAAGTTTTTCATCACCCTTCATTTCGGCATCACCAGCCCTCGCTCAGTTGGCTAACGAGGTGAGTCGCGAGTTGCTCGGTGGCCAGAGGGAGCGCTTGCCGTTCGTCCGTATTCACGTCGCGGCCAACAAAGAAACTGGTCGTGCCTTGGGCCGTGGCGGCTGGAGCAATTTGTTTACCCGAGCGATCGACCAGCGAATAGCGAACGGTCATCGTTAGGCCAAATTCCGTCGTCGCCAGAACGTTGCCTCGAACCGAGCGAGTCGGCCGCCGAGAGATTGTCATGATCTCCCCTTTCAAAGTTGCGTCGGCTTGATCGTCTCCAACGATGCGAAAGGTTCCATCCTGCTGAAATTGTTTGATCACGGTTCCGGTGACCAGCACTTCAATGCGCGGCAGGAGGGTCCTGTTTTTAAAAGTCGGCACCGAGATGGATTGCACGTCCCGCAAGTAATACGGTTTCACTGGCCCGATGTGGTAACCCATGCATCCGGTGAAACCGAACACGACGAGCGCTGCGCTGAAGAATCGTCTCACGGCGTCGGCGACGCGGTACTTGCCGGCGTTGCCGATTCAGCCGGCGGCGTAGGCGAAACCGCGGGGGCCGTTGTCGTATCTGGCGCAAGCGAAGCAGGCGGCGGCAATGAAACATCAGCTTCCGGCGGCGGCAACGGCGCTACGTCGGTAGGCGATGCGCGCATTGCTGGAGCGCCTTCGCGCGATTCACCGGCATCAGCCATGTTTCTCGGTTTTTTCTTCGGCGCGCTTGCAGCGACTTCGATTTCTTTCACCGCGGCATCTCCAATCTTCACGCGCAACTGATCGATGCGCCGCTTCGCTTCATCGCCCTGCGCCGAGCCCGGTTGCTGGCGAATGACATCATTATAATAGATGACGGCGGCTCGATAATTCCTTCGCTTATCATAAAACTTCGCGATCCCGAAGGAATCGTGCGTCGCTTTGTTCTCGAGCCGGGCGAGGTTTTCACGCGCCTGCGGAGCCTTTTCGCTATGCGGATTACGAAAGAGGAAATCCTGAAACCCGGTTTTCGCCTTGGTGACGGCATTTGGGTCTTTTGCTCCGGCACGCGCCGCCGCATACCAGAGGTATCCGATCTGATATTGCGCATCTACCGCGACCGGTTCATTCGGGAATTTATCGATGACCGCCTGATATGCGGTGAGCGCCGCCTCAGCCTGCCCTTGTTTTTCTCGAGCCAACCCGATCGCGAATTGCGCGCGCGCCGTGTATTTGCCGTAAGGCGCGGTGCGAACGACAGAGGCGAAGATTTCCACCGCCGCATCGAGCATGTTCGAAACGGTAATCCCTAAAATCTTCCGTTTTTTCCCGGCCAGAAATAACTCACCGATTCGGAATTGACCTTCGATCGCTTCGTCGAAATGCGGGCTCTGCGGATAGTTTTCCACAAGGTAACGGTACGCTCCCGCCGCTCGCAGGTAATCCTTTCGCTGTTCCTGAAGCTCACCGACCCGAAATGATGCTTCCGGGGCAAGAACATCATGCCGGTAACGCCTCAGAAGCTTTGAATAAACTTTGATCGCTCGCTTGAGATCGCCATTTGTCGCGGCCGTTTCAGCGATCGTTGCAAGTTCCTGTGCAGTGCCATTGATCTCTTCTTCGCCGGGAGCGTGATACTTCACGCCCTCTCGCGGTTTAAAGACAACCGGCGCCGGACTTCTTTCGGGAAAAGCCAGGCTCGCGGCAGCAAGCAAAAGAATAAATCGCAGTCGGTATTTCATCACTTCCCGCAGGGTAACCGCATGCACTATTGCGTCAAGTTGAGCGCCCGAGGATGCGGCCTGTTTTGCAGGCATCAGCAAAAGGTTTTCCCGATCGCGGAGATCGCTATCTTATACCTGCGACTTTGAATCTAACAGATCAACAAAGAATCCGCATCGGAACTTGCGCATGGAGTTACGAAGAATGGCGTGGCGCCTTTTATCCAGCCGACCTTCCCGCAGCGCAATGGCTTGAGTTCTATGCGCGCCATTTTCCGGCTGTCGAGGTGGATTCCACATTTTATCACGTTCCCGCGGAGAACGCCGTGCGTCGCTGGCTCGAAATGACGCCGGCGGATTTTCGATTCGCCTGCAAACTGCCGCGCGAAATCACACACGTTCGCCGCCTGCACGATTGCGCCGACGAACTTCGCGCCTTCTTGCAGGCGCTGGAGCCGCTCGCGCCGAAACTTCACGTGCTGCTTGCTCAGCTCCCACCCTCTTTTGCGCCGAGAGAAGGCCGAACCGCGCTCCGCAAATTTTTGGAGCAATTACCGCAGGATTTTCGTTTCGCGATCGAGTTTCGCCATCCCGGGTGGCATCGCCCGCAAATCATTCGTCTCCTGGAAAAGCATCGCGTTTGCTGGGTTTGGGCGGATACGACTCCACTTAATGAACGCAATCTCGCGCCATTCGAATTTCTTCCGCGAACGACCGACTTCCTTTATCTCCGATTGCTCGGCGACTACGCGACTAAATACGACACCGACGGCGGACACGTTCATCGTTACGGCAAACTCCTTTGGAAACGCGAAGCCGCGCTCGAAAGCTGGGCATTGAAGATCGAGCGACACTTGGCTGATACACGCAGCGCCTGGATTTTCATGAACAATCACTTCGAAGGTTTCGCGCCCGAAAGTTGCCAGCGTCTGGCGCAACGGCTCGGCTTCGATCTCGCTCTCCCATCCGAAATGGAAACCGCGCATGCAGATCGCAACCAACTCGACCTGCAATTGTAGCGGCGGTCTCTGACCGTCGCACTTCTTGCGCCGAGCGTCGCCCAGCCGATAAGATAATGCGACGGTCAGAGACCGCCGCTACAAACAAAAAACGATACCTAACGAATCTCGTCCGCTCCAAAAAACGGCTGAAGCTTTTCTGGAATTCGAATCGACCCGTCGGGTTGCTGTCCCGATTCAATCAGCGCGGCAAACAAACGCGGCAGCGCCAGACCCGAACCATTCAGGGTATGCGCAAATTTGTTCTTACCGTCCTCATCCTTGTAACGCAGGTTCATTCGGCGCGCCTGAAAGTCTTCGAAGTTCGAACAGCTCGAGACTTCGAGATAACCGTTTTGCCCGGGCGACCAAACTTCGATGTCGTAGGTTTTGGCTGAACCGAATCCCAGGTCACCTGTGCAAAGCTCGATGATCCGATAGTGCAGACCCAAGAGTTGCAAAACCCGTTCCGCATCCGCGGTCAATGACTCATGTTCCTCATACGACTTCTCCGCCGTCGTAATCTTCACCAATTCCACTTTGTCGAATTGGTGTACACGAAGAATTCCACGCGTTTCTCGCCCGGCTGATCCCGCTTCGCGGCGAAAACAGGGTGTGTAGGCGACAAATTTCTTCGGCAACTCTTTTACCGCGAGGATTTCTTCACGATGAAAATTTGTCACCGGAACCTCAGCCGTCGGAGCAAGGAACATTTGGTTCTCCTCCAATCCGTACATGTCCTCTTCGAATTTTGGCAACTGCGTCGTCCCGATCATGCAATCGCGCCTAACGAGAAACGGCGGACTGATTTCCATGTAGCCGTGTTCACGCGCATGCAGATCGAGCATGAAATTGATCAGCGCGCGCTCCAATCTTGCGCCCGCGCCGGTAAAACAGATGAATCCGCTTCCGCTCAACTTCGCTGCGCGGTCCAGATCGAAAAGCCTTAGCTTCGTTCCGAGCGCAACGTGATCTTCGATCTTCCCGCTGAATTGCGGTTTTTCTCCCCAACTCCGCACCACCGGATTCGCACTCGCATCCTTCCCGATCGGCGCATTCGCGTGCGGCAGATTCGCAATTTCGAGGAGCAACGTTTTTCTGTTTTTCTTCCGCCACCGTGTTTCGCTCTGCGAGCGAGGCGATTTCATCGCCAATCTGGCGAACCCTTTCCTCCAAATCCGCCGACGATTCGTTTCTACTGCGTCTGCCGCCGACTTCCTTGCTCAGTCGCTTTCGTTCGGCATTCAATTGCTGCAAGGCCGTTTCCATTTTGCGGCGCTCCGCATCGACTTGCAGAACCTCATCCACTTTCGCCGCATCGTCCCCGCCCCGAGTCGTTAGGCGACTCTTGACGAAATCGGGCTGTTCGCGAATAAGCCGAATATCGAGCATGGCTGGCCATTGTAGAGGCCGCCGTCCCCGGCGGCAAATCTCACCTTGTAGCGGCGGTCTCTGACCGTCGCACTTTGTTCCAGAGCGACGCTTGAGTGCGAATAGTGCGACGGTCAGAGACCGCCGCTACAAAGTAAAAATTCGTGACAATTATCCGCGCACACCGCATAATTTTCCCATGGAGCGACTCAATCTCCTCGGCGTCGCGCTCGGCCTGGCCTGTCTCGCCGGCATCAATCTTTACCTCACCGTCTTCGTTGTCGGCCTCGCCGTTAATCAACACTGGATCGTTCTCTCACCTGCTTACCAATCGCTCGAAATTCTCGGCAACCCCGTCATCGTTTCCGTTGCCGGCGTTCTCTATTTTCTCGAATTTTTTGCCGACAAAGTTCCATGGATCGATTCGGCATGGGACGCTGTGCACACCGTCATTCGCCCAATCGGCGGCGCGCTTCTCGCGATTCGGGTGCTTGGAAATTCGACGCCGACATTCGATGTAATTGTCGCGCTGCTCGCCGGCACAACGAGCCTGCTTACCCACACGGCCAAGGCCACTTCACGCTTGGTCGCTAATACGTCGCCCGAACCATTTTCAAACATCGGTCTCAGTGTGGCTGAAGATGTCGCTGTCGTCGGTGGACTGGCGCTCATTCACTACAATCCAACACTCGCTCTCGGGATCTTTGCCGTCGCGCTCGCCACCTTCATTTATTTCGCGCCCAAAGTCCTGCGCGCGATGAAAGCAAAACTTTGGTTGATCCTGAAAAAATTAAATGGTCCCGCTGCTTCCGACACTCCCGTCGCTTTGCCAGTAATGTTGCCGGGCAAACTCGCTTCGATCTTTGCGCGTGAAAATGTTCTCAACGAAACAATTGCCTGGGCCGTTCCGTGCCTGAGCGGTCGTGGTCGACGCATTCCACCAAATCTTTTCGGCGCTCTCGTGACGACAAATGAAGAGCCACATAAAATCATGTTCGTCGCGCGCAAAAGCGGCCGCGCGTTCTCGCAAACGATCGATCTCGAAGGTTCGATGGTGGCGCGGGAGCCAAAGTTTTTGTCCGAGAACCTGATTATTTTTCCGGCGGCGGGAAAAGGGCCCAAGTATCTTTTCGTTTTCCCGCGATCAAGTGCGGCGACAGTTGAGCAGGTTGCCGAATACTTGCGTCAGCGGTTGACCACACCAGCAACGCGTCTTGAAGAAACCCCCGCAGAACCAGTCGCATCTGCCTAACGACTTCTGGCATTCCGGGCGAAGCCGAGGAATCTCTTGCTTCGAACAATGAGGGATGTCTCGACTTCGCTCGACATGACAAAGGAACAAAGCGGTAATCGCTATGCCGAGATGCGAGCGGCGTGCCGCGTCCACGAGCGAACCCTTATTCCGCCGCAACGAATCCCAAACGAACTGGAGCTGCAGGCACGTTGGTTTGCCGGCGACTTCGGAAAGCGCTTTCGCTCTCTAACCGGCGAAGATGTTGAGATTGTGCAATTCGGTACCTGGAATCGCGAAGCCGGTCCGGATTTTTCCGATGCGGCGATTCGCATCGATGGAGCCGAAGCAATTCGCGGCAGCATCGAGTTCGATCTGACCGATCGAAATTGGGAGCTTCACAAGCACGCCATCAATCCCGCGTTTGATGAAACAATCCTGCATGTTTTTGTTTATCCGAGCGATCGAACATTTTTTACGCGCACGAGTTCCCATCGGAACGTGCAACAGGTTCGAGTCGATCCCTCCGCTCTGCCCGATGCATTTTCTGCAAACGTCCCGCTCGCGCGTCCCGGTCGTTGCCAGGCGCCTCTAAAAGATTTGCCGGCGGAACGCGTTTCCAGCGTGATCGACGCTGCCGCTCAGTTTCGTTTGCGACGCAAAAGCGCGCGCCTGCATCAGATCGCCGAATGTCACGGGCGCGACGCCGCATTGTTTCAGGAAATCGCTGCTGCTCTTGGTTACAAAGAAAACAAACTGCCATTTACCCTGCTCGCGCAGCGACTTCCGCTGGATTTGCTGCGCTCGAATCCCGCCGACGCGGAAGCGATCTTGTTCGGCGCAGCGGGTTTCCTCGAATCACCGGATCTCGGCATTTACGACGCCGGCACACGCAGTTATGTCCGCACCTTGTGGGATCGTTGGTGGCCGTATCGCGACAAGATGGAGCGCCTCATTCTACCGAAAAAACTCTGGCGCTTGAGCGGCGCGCGGCCGCTCAATCATCCGCAACGTCGCCTTGCCGCGCTCGCATTGATCGCGCAAAAGTGGCCGGCGTTTCTCAAGTCGTTAGGCAAACGCGATGGCTCTGCCGCGTCCGCCTTTTTTCTCGCGCTCGAACATCCATTTTGGAATTTTCACTACACGCTCACGTCCGAGCCCGCGTCCAAGCCGATGGCGCTGGTAGGCGATTCACGCGCCACCGAAATTTTGGCCAACGTCGTCTTTCCCTTCTTCCTCTCCGAGCAGGAAGAGATCTGGAGCGATTACGCAAAGTTGCCCGCCGAATTAACAAATCGCCGCCTCGAAACCGGCGCGACGCGGTTATTCGGGAACGATCCTCGACGCGCCTCGTTCCTGAAAACCGTCGCGCATCAACAAGGCCTGCTCCAAATTTACGAAGACTTTTGCTTGCAGGACAATTCCGATTGCGCGCAATGTCCATTCCCCGAGCAAATGCAAAAATGGAAGTAGCCAAAGGTCAGATGTCAGAAGTCAATGATCAGAAGTTTGGATTTCAATCTGACGGCTTCACCCTCATCGAACTTCTCGTCGTCATCACTATCATCGTGATCTTGATGGGCCTGTTGTTTCCCGCTTTCCGGGGCGTGCAGGACCAGGCCAAAAAAACGCAGGCGAAGAACGACCTTACACAAATCGTAACTGCTGTGAACGCGTTTTACACCGAATACGGCAAGTATCCCGTTGTTACCGACGATACGCCACCTTCAAGTACGGCCGACCTCTTCTACACACTCCGGGCCATTCCTAGTGGTGCGAATGCAAACGACGCAACGAATCCACGCAAGGTCGTGTTCCTGAGCCCACCCGATGCAAAGGATCAAACCAATCCGCGATCAGGAATTAAAGCAGCGGATGGTCAATGGTACGATCCTTGGGGAACGTCCTATAAAATCGCAATTGACGGAAATTACGATGAGCAGATTGCGAATCCGTATTCTGCCAACGCAGGGAGTAGTCCCATTCGCCTCGGCATTATCGCGTGGTCACTTGGAAGCGATCAGGCTGGTGGATCGGGTGATAAGAAGACAGGAAGCAATGCCGACGACGTAATTTCCTGGCAATAGTTTCGCGCATTCGCTCCTTTACTAATCGCCAGTCACGATTCACTATTCACTTCTTCAAAACTGCGGGTGTAGTTCAATGGTAGAACGCCAGCTTCCCAAGCTGGACACGAGGGTTCGATTCCCTTCACCCGCTTGCTCCCTTTTCGCCTTGACCCCGACCATTGCCCGAATCAGCCTCGACATTATTAATGAAACCTAACCTGATCAGATTATTCGTGCTCGCGCTTGCCACCATTCTTTTTGCCAGCTGTGCAACTCAGCCCGCACAAACCACTACCACCACGACGACTACCGAGAAGACTCACGGTTACTTCCGCTGAGCTAGTTCGCCAGACGCCCGCATCTGCGGCTCCCCTCGTTTTCTCCAAACGACGATAGCGCCGATCGCGATCGTGATGACGAGTCCGATACCGAATTCGTCGATAATGTACTTCGTCGGCCCGGTATCACGCGTCATGGGTGTCAGAACGCTTTGGATGATCAGGTTATGACTGCCGTGCAAAATCGCGGCAGGCCAGAGGCTGCCGGAACGCAGCGTGAGCCACGCGAGAATAAAGCTGTCGGCGACGACCATGAGAGTAAAGCAGGTAAGCCCATACCACGGCGGGCCTCCTGCATTGTAGTCGGCGAAAAGGAGGACTGGATAGTGATATGCGGCCCACATCAAGCCGCTGATAATCCCGACACCGGAAAAACCGACTACTTTGTTCAACTCCGGCACGAGAAATCCGCGCCAGCCAATTTCTTCTCCGAGTGCTCGCGAAGTTTTCCCGACAAGGCCTAACGTAGCCGTGAGTAAAACGAAAAGCGCGAGGGTGACGCTCGGAGGCAAATTCGACCAGCCGAATTGTTCCGCCGTTCGTTTGATGAATGCGCTGTCAGCAAAGCCGCCCAGACCCGTTAGCCAAACGACAAGGTAAAGCGGAACTGCATAGGCGATCGGTATAAGATAGCCTAACCACACGTAACGCGGCGGGACCAAATCGCCACGGCAGTTCGCGAATGTTCTCGTGAAAGATCGATTTGGTGACGAATGCGGCGAATGCAGGACTCCACATCGCGCCGGTAACGTAGAGAAGATTGCCGGCATCCATTTTTCCAGCGTGGAGGACAAGCGCGTTAAAGACGCCGCTAAAAACAAGCGTGAGCGCGTAGTAAAGACTAATCTTCTTCCAGATTCGACTTTTCGATTCGTTCACGGGAATGCGGCTGTTGCGATTAGTTGATGCAAGGACCTGCGCGGACTTTGGCATCTTGCTGATGTCATCGCGAGTTACAATAAGTCATCGCAACGACTCGGGTATTCATTCTGAGGTCGCGGCGGCGACTGTTCTAATTCGTGAGGTCTCTCGCTTCGCTCGAGATGACAATCTTTCTTGCGCGGCTCTGAGATCGCTAGCGGGCGCCATCGGCTCCCGCCCATATCATTTTGTGGAAGAGCTTGTCCATTTCTTCGCGGCGACGAAGTCATTCCGTGCTGAACCCACCATGACAGCAACGAGAATAGATTGCCCGCGAATCCATGCGCAAAAGCAGCGCGGCGATCGGGCCGAATGCCGCGAGCGCGCGGGATTTCGGAAAGCCGTTGCTCGATGCCGCGCGCGAAATGTTCGCGACCCAGTTCCCACACATCCTGAATTTTACCCGACTCGACCGAGCGCGTTGTAGAACGGACGCACTTCGCGCGATGTGAGCAAATAACTCCTGCACTGGCGCTACTCGCTCCGATTTGTCGCCAAAGCGCGAAAGGGCCGTTGCCATCCCTTCAAGAAACTCATCCGAATCGCTGAAGAAGAGATCGTTCTTGTCACTAAAGTGCGAGTAGAAGGTCGAGCGACTTACTCCGGCGCGATCGAGAACGTCCTGCACCGTGATCTCATCGAAAGGCTTTTGCACGAGTAGTTCCACCAGTGCGTCGCCGAGCTTATCACGCGTGCGCCGGACGCGCCGGTCCTCCTTTTTCTGTAAATCCGCCACGTTTCTGAACACGGGGCGCGTCTCTGTTCGGTTTCTATTCATTCCTTCGCTAGACAGGTAGAGGGGCGGCCATTGAAACTTGAGCCATGAAAGATAACCGACTCGGCGCCATTGCGCTAATACTCGGAGCGATCAGTGGAATAATAACGCTGACGTTTCATCCGACCGGCGGCGGTGCGCATCATGTCACGCCGGCGCAATTTGAGATTCTCATTGCGGTTGTCATTGGAGTTCACGCGCTCGCAATCGCGGGACTTCCTTTTTCTTTCCTCGGCGCGCTGGTTCTTTCGCGGCGGTTGGATTCTTCAACTCGTCTGGCGAATGATGGCGCTTGTGATTTACGGCTTTGGTCTGGTTGCGATCATGGCAGCGGCCACGATGAGCGGATTAGTGACGCCCGGCATACTGCGCAAGATGATCGCGCAGAATCCTTCCAGCGACCAATGGCATGCGCTTGCCGAATACACCCATATGATCAATCAGGCATTCGCAAAAATCGGTGCAGTTGCCTCGTGCGTCGCGATCGTGCTGTGGTCGGCATTGATGGTGAAGAGCGGAGCACTATCCCGTGCGGTGGGGCTCTACGGTCTGTTCATAGGGATCGTGACGGCAATCGCAATAGTGACGGGAACACTGGATCTGGAGCTGCATGGATTTCGGTTAATCACCTTTACTCAGGCGATTTGGTTTATCGCCATAGGTATTCTGCTTTGGCGAGATCGCGAGACGACGGCGCATTTGCCTAACGACGATCACGGCGGAACCTGAGTGGTTTCGCCGGAGAGTGGACGGTTCGGAGAACCGTCCCTACCTGCGTGTAGCCAAACGCGTGAGGCTGCTGAAGGCCCAAACGTGACTCCTGGCGTCGCCCCGACGAGCACGTTTGCGATCTTTCTTACCCATTCAGTTCCCACTTGCACGACAGTCCTGGGAGAACATTCCAGTATTGACATCTCACGCGCGCTTGGATTGGATTGTCGTAGCTATGTAAACCAACGTAGCGCGTACAACCCCATTATGAAAACAAAGATAACCCTCGGAATTTTAACTCTCATGACCGCGGTCAGCTTCGCTGGCAATCCTCCTAGCCCATCGCTCGTATTCGACCCCAATTCGGGAACATACAACTCAACCGACACATTCAGTTTTGACGCTCTCTTGACGTTCGATGGCTTTAACGCCACCGGTATCTCTTTTTGGCTGGAAACAGTGAATGCTTTTGCCGGGAGTCTTTCCATTACAGGACTAACGTTCGGCACCACTTTTCCGAGCCATTTGGAACCGATGCTTCCAGTTTTTTTCAATTCGGGGCTCGGCGCCGATCCCGGCTACATGGTTGCACCCCTGGATTTGGGTTCAAGCAGCAACGATTTTGGTAACCTTCCAGGGCCGGGGACATATTTGGTCGCTCATATCACCCTTTCGATTTCAGGTGCTGTTCCAGGTACATATGACATATCAACCACAACCATCTCTCCTCGTAGTTCCGAAGTGACTAGCTTCGACCAAACGACTGGCTTTGCCGATCGTAATCTGCCCGCGACACACTATACAGTCACTATTGTGCCCGAGCCGAGCACCTTGGCTTTGATCGGTTCGGTGGCGATTTTGAGCTTGGTTTTTATTTCGCGTCGCCGTTCTAGATTCGTGGCGTTTCTACGACGCGGAGTCTAACGAGAGTCACGGCAAAGCCTGAAGAATTTCGCCGGCGGATTGGGACAGCTCGGAGAGCTGTCTGTAGCCAAACGCGTTGAAGCCACCCATAGTCACGCGTGACTTTGACCGATTATCTGCGTGACTCGCGAAAAGCGCTCATCTTTACCGGCGCCGGCATTTCCACCGGCAGCGGTATACCGGATTTTCGCGGACCGCAGGGCGTCTGGACGCGACGCCAGCCCGTTTACTTCCAGGACTTCATGACATCGGAAGCGGCGCGGATCGAGCACTGGGACTACAAGCTGGAAGGAAGAGATGCATTTCGTGATGCCAGACCTAACGCGGTGCATAACGCTATTGTCCGATTGGAGCGTGCGGGAAAACTCTGCGCTGTTGTCACGCAAAACATCGACGGTTTGCATAGCCTTGCCGGGACGAGCGCAGAGTGCCTTGTCGAATTGCACGGCACAAATGCCCTTGTCGAATGTCAGACCTGTCACCGTCGCGAAGATCCAGAACCGCATTTCGAGTTCTTTCGGCGCAATCGTAAGCCACCGCTGTGCGATTGCGGAGGATTTCTCAAGCCAGCTACCATCAGCTTTGGTCAGAACCTTGACGCGCGAGAACTCGAGCGCGCGCAACACTTCGCCACGGAAGCTGATCTGGTCGTAGCTCTCGGTTCTACCTTGTCGGTCTATCCGGCTGCTTCATTTCCACTCATCGCCGCCAAACGCGGCGTCCCTTACATCATAGTTAATCGCGGAGCGACCGACCACGATCACGAAAGTTGCGTTACGATTCGATTAGAAGGCGAAGTCGGCGAAATCTTTCCGTCGGCTGTCGACGCAGCGCTGCAATAGCGACTAAGTGTGTTATCCGGTACTAAATCGGATTTCGGACGAGTCACTTCTTCGCAAGATCAGCCCGTTTGCGGCGTCCGACTTTTCCAACGCAATCGATGCGCGATCAGGATCGCCAGCCACACCAAAAATGCTAATCCTCCAACAGGAAGCGTAACAAGCATCAGCCAGCCTAACACTCCCATCGAGTAAAGCAGCTCACCGCGATCGACTCCGCCGATGATGCAAGGATGCACCGATCCTTCATCGACTTTGCACCCGTAAGCATTTGCGATCCACCCGCAGGCCACGACGGATCCGATCGGTGCCAGCGTAAACGCCACGATCGGCACGAGAATGAGTAGATAGATTATCCATGGAAATTTTCTACCTGCCTGCTGTGACATTCCGTGCCTTTGAGAAATGCGTTATCGAAGGTGACTTGGACGCTGGCCTCGTCCCCTGCTCGGTCGCGATGTTTGCGCTGCAGAAGGACGAACTTCTTCCCGAACCTGCATGATCTCGAATGTGTGAAAGAGTGGCGCCAGATCGATCACATCATTTGCCGCTGCTCGTAGAATGTTACCGAGATTTTGCGTCACCGAAGCCACTTCCACGCGGATTCCGCGTCGCCGCAGCTTGATCGCAAGATAAGCAAAGTCTGCGTCGCCGGTTACGAGAATGACGACATCCGGTTTCATCTCGACCGAAAGTTCCAGCGCATCGATCGCCATCATCACATCCACGTTCGCCTTGTAATGACCTTCTTCCGCAGGTGCTCCATCTTTCGTCACAACCATGAATCCATTGGAGCGCAGCCAATGCATAAACTTGTTCTTCTTATCGCGCTCCTCCTGCCAGGTCGGGATCGGCGGCGGCAATCCTGCATAAACCACCATCTCGATCAGCTCCCGTCCCGTATTCGGGTCCAGCTAGAAATTCGCGGAGCTTTAACCAATCGAGTCCACGCCCGGCGGTTCGCACCGAACTGCCAACGTTCGATTCATCTACCAGCACCAACACCCGCGCGTGATGAGATCTATCCGATCTCTTATCCGCAACGGTTGATTTCGAACCGATGACTGACTCCGACGTTTTCGCCTAGCAAGTCAGCCAGGATTTTTGCGGCGCGCCTTTTCGTCGTGACGGAATAGTGATGACGAAATGAAGCCGTCGCAAGAAAGCTTCGTCGATGTCAGAGCGGCGAATGGTAGTGAGAATCGAAACGCCACTGTAAGCCTCCATTCTTTCCAGAAGATAATTAACCTCGATGTTGGCGTAACGATCGTGGCTATCGTGCACGTCCGTGCGTTTCCCAAAGAGCGCATCGGCTTCGTCGAAAAATAGGATCGCGCCGGGTTCCTTTGCCGTGTCGAAGATGCGCCCCAGATTCTTCTCCGTTTCGCCTATATATTTAGAGACCACCGTACGCAGATCGATTCGGTATAAGTCTTTTCCAAGGTCACGAGCCAGAATCTGTGCGGCCACGAGAACGCCAGTTCGATTTTTTCCGGTAAGGAGAAGGCGGCAGGCATTTTTTCGCCGCCTAAGTTTGCAAATAAACGCGACGACCTTCTCAAGCGCGGCGCGCGACAGAGGCGAGGGACGCTGCTCGGGCTCGATCCAATTCTCCGGATAAAGAAAGATTTTTCGATTAGCGTCCCAGACTCGATACCGCCTGCTCCAAGCCCACTCGTTCTCCGCTGTGCGAAGTCTGCTTCCTTCGCGCGCGGCTTTTTTGCTTCTCATCCGTTCGTCGGACAATGAGCCACTCGACTCGCCTAATCGAGTCCGTTTTTCGCGACAAATTTTCGTGATTCACGTCCGCTAAGAGCTCGCGGCATTCGTGCACCGCGTCCGGTTAAGTCCCCGGCGAATGAAACGGCCTCGCAATCAGATTCGCAACAAATCTCATAGTGAAAGGCACTTTCCAAACTTGCTCGACATTACCACGCTAAACGTGGCAACATCACTCCTCCATGCAGTCCTTCTCGACGTCTCTTCGGCTCATCGCTTTCATTTCATGCGGGGTTTTCCTCAATCCCGCGGTGAAATTGACTGCGGCGACACCGGACTATCCTCTGAAACGAGCCGCGAATGCGCGATATCTCGTTGATCAACGGGGGCGCCCTTTTCTGATCCAGGGCGATTCTCCATGGTCGTTGATGGTGCAACTAACGAAGGAAGAAACGGAGCAATACCTGATCAATCGCCACCGCAAAGGTTTCAATTCGATCATCGTCAACTTGATCGAACATCTTGCATGCGATAATCCGCCGTATAATCGATACGGCGAACCGCCTTTCACGACACCCGGAGATTTTTCGACTCCAAACCCGGCCTATTTTGCCCATGTAGACTGGGTCCTGCAAAAGGCGGGTGAATATGGGATTCAGGTGTTTCTCGTGCCTTCCTATCTGGGGTCCAATGGGGGAGACGAAGGATGGTACCAGGAGATGCTGGCAAACGGAGTCGACCAAGCTCCGGGACTACGGCCGTTATCTTGGGCAGCGCTACAAGGACTTCAAAAATATCGTCTGGCTAGAAGGTGGGGATTATAATCCGCCCAATAAAGAACTCGTTGACGCGATCGCTGAAGGTATCCTCGATTTCGACTCGAATCATCTCCACACGGCTCATTGCACTGTCGAAACATCAGCTTTGGAATATTATCCCGACGCGCTCTGGCTAAATATTAATAACACCTATAGCTACACGCAGCTTCTCGCTAAATCACGTACGGACTATGCGCGAACTCCCGCGGTTCCTTTCTTTCTGGTCGAGTCAAAGTATGAAGGATACGACCTTTCTAATCAGGATATCCGGCGCCAGGCATACTGGTCAATTTTCAGTGGTTCCTGCGGCCAGTTTTTCGGTGCCTACCCCGTCTGGGGTTTTTACCCGGGATGGCAAGAAGGGATGGATAATGTCGGAAGCCAAGACATGGCGAATCTAAAGCGACTGATGGATTCGCGGTCGTGGTGGACATTCGTTCCTGACATGGACAACACCATCATTGTTGCGGGGTTTGGAGATCCTGATAGCTCTGATCCTTCACAATATTACGTGACGGCAGAGAGAGTGCCTGATGGTTCCTCCCTTTGGGCTTACATTCCCACGGGCCGCACAATCACGGTCGACATGAGTAAAGTTTCCGGCCTGCAGGCGCAAACCTGGTGGTATAGTCCAAGAACGGGAATTGCCACTTCCATTGGTAAGTTTTCCACTGTCGGATTGCGTGATTTTACTTCTCCGGCGAACGAAGGAGCGTCTCAAGATTGGATCTTCGTCGCGGATGATGTCTCCAGAAATTTTCCTCCACCAGGCGGGATGACTATCGAAATGTGGAAATCTGTGTTTTTCAACGCCCGCGAATTGGACGACAAGTCTGTGAGCGGCGACATGGCTGATCCGGATTTCGACGGTCGAAATAATCTGATGGAGTATACGCTCTACAGCGATCCTACGGTACCGGATGTCAAGCTTAGCCCAGTGGAGACAGGCATCGCTACGTCTGCGAATAATAAATTCCTGTTCCTATCCTACACTCGACGAAAAAGCGCCCTAGACCTGACTTTTGCAGTCAGGCGTAGCAACAATCTTCAGACATGGAACCTCGTACATCCGACGACCATTCAGGATAATGGAGTTACCGAAACCGTCACCGTACAAGATACCTTTCCCGTGAGCAGCGCCGCAAAGCGCTTCCTCCGACTGGAGGTAACACTCACTCCGCCGGTGGCAACAGGAAAATAAGCGAGCGTCTCTAAGCTTGCAGCGAATGCAACGCCTAGGGGATGAGCTTTGCCCGATAGAATCGCCTAACGAACTGACCGGCTTCGGCGTCGACAAATTCCCAGGTCGTGCCGGTAAAGGTGTGCGTTTGCAACGGAATCCAGTTAACGAGGTCGCTTGATCCTTCAACGCTCACCTGCTGGCCGGGAAAACCTTCAACGTTGAAACGCATGGTGCCACTACTAAATGCGAGCGAAGATCCGTCGATAGACGGTGGCTGTTGGCTGGGAGTTACGACCAGCAGTTGCGGAGCGTAAAGATAGCGTATGTGCGTGCCGTCGTTCAATCGCGCGTAGACCGCATAACTGCCGGGCGCGACGACGGCTGCATCGATCGAGCGCGCTTAGCGTATTGAGCGAAACCGTGCTCACTCCCGTTCGCGACAATGTCCCTTCATCTACTTCGATTTCATTGCCGTTGTAAGGATTGAAATCCACATCGAGAAAAATCCCGAGTCCTATGTCTCCGGTTCCGCTTGTTCCGTCCTGATGGTAGAGCGTAACGTCAAAAGATTCGCCAGCCGGAATCGTATTCATATTCGTTAGGTCGAAACGAATTGGATTTGGCCACAAGCCTGCATTCGCGGGTAACGCCGTGCGATTCGCCGCTACGCCGCCACCCAAATCCCAGTTCTTGTTGAAGCCATCCCTGATCATTCCATTACCGCCGCCACCGGGCTCCGCGTTGCTGAGCCTATCGCCACCGCCGATCAAGCTATAAAGAAAGCCGGCTGCTGCGCCTGACATCTCGGTCGATGTCCACCATGTGCTGCGCTGGCTGGCGGTAATACTTGCCTGTGTATCGCTCGTCGGCGTCGCCAGATCGATCGTACCGTGATACCAGAGATGCACATCGCTATGGCTCGACGAATAACCGCCGCTTAGATTAAGTAACTTGCGGTTGTAGGCACCAAAGACCGCTTGTCCGTTAGGAACAATCACCCCGTCGCCCATACTTTGCCAAAAGTTGTCGGCGAAGAGAACATTCGCCCAGCTTGTCACGCTCGCGTCGCCGAATAGCGACACCGGCCGAGGATCGAGCGTCGTCACTTGATCCACCCAGATACCTTGCGCGCCAAGCAGCCGCGCCATTTCCGTGATTACCGACCCGCCGCGACTGTGACCAATGAGATGCAACGGCAACTCCGCGAGCGGCCGGCCGCCCATTTCCGGAATCAAATCGGTTGCAAGCAATGCATTCACCGCCACGTCGGCAATCGTCGTTGTCGAAGGTCCGCCGAGACTGGATAGCGTCGACCAATCGAGCTTCACGACTATTTCCCCCGAATCGGTCAGGAGCGGAGCAATTCCCCCAATCAGAGCGGCGGTAGTGACGTATTGCCCCGAGCCATTTCGGGTAATGGAAATCTCGTAGCAACTGTAAGTGCTCCCGGGAAATCCGGGATATCCTCCCATTTTCCCCGCCATCGGAATGATCCAGTCGGTCACGTTCGAATTGAAACCGTGCGTGATGACCGTGACGCCGCCTGCGATGACGGAATTTTTCAAACAAAGCGCGACCGTGATCGCGCCGAAAAAACAGCGTAATCGTGAAGAGAAGCCAGCGCGAGTCACGATGGCCCAAGGTTCTAACTGGAAGGCCGGAGGAAATCGAGGGAAAACGGAGCAGACCTAAACGGACCGGAGGATTTTCGTCGTCTTTGCCGGCGATACCGACACAACTAGCAGCAACCAAAAGCGTTGTCGCTTCGCCGCGCTATTTCGCCGGCGCCTTTTTGTTTTTCTTCGCGCGCGCGAGGCGCTCGGTCTTTTTGCGGCGGGCCGCGCGTTTTTTGGCGTTGGTTCTACCTTGGCTGTGTCCCATAAGGCTCAACACTCACCCTTTCGGCGCGATTTCCAAACGGTTTCGCGTCCCGCAAAAGACCATCGCACCTGTTCCGATGTTGGACCAGTCGCCCGCCGGCTCAGCCGCTCTAATCCCTTCTCAGAATCAAATCTCCCGAATGATTTCCCATGGCGGTAAAGATGTAAGTCCGGCCGTTTCGCACATCCAGAGTCAGCTGCCATCGAGTCAACCATTTCGGGTGAGGTGTCGGCCGCACTGACAAAATATGTCGCCCTGGTCGCAGAAGCCCCTCAAACGAACGGCCGTATCCGATACCCGGCACGGCAACGCCATCGACATACAGATCGACAATCAGATGATTACCAAGATTCGGGATTCGCCTTATAATCAAACGAGCAGCATCCGAATCAGATTTCGCAAAGCCCGAGTCTGCGGCGGCAAAACGACGTGACTGTCCGTCAAAGCCGATCGCCTGTTTCACGGAACACGTAATCACAAACAAAAAGCACACGGTCGTGCGAATGAGAGCCTTCCGGGTATTATGACGGCGCATCTTCATAATAATATCGCTCCTCCGATCACAAATGTTCGTTCGTGCTCAAATATTAGCGAAAATTTTTCGATTAGCCACAGCGCGCTCGTGACACTTGCCGTCACCCGAGGTAAACGGAAAAAAATATTCACTTTGTCGATCGAGCCGTTAATCTGCGGCTCTCCCCATACACATCATGAATATTGAAACCCTCGCCGTGCATGCAGGTCACACGATTGACCCGACGACAGGTGCGGTCACGGCGCCGATTCATCTTTCGACCACTTTCGAGCGTGAAATCGACGGCACTTATCCGCGCGGTTACATGTACACGCGTAACAGCAATCCGAATCGCGATGCGCTCGAGCGCGGAGTCGCGCTTCTGGAAGGCGGAGCTGCCGCGGCGGCTTTTGCGAGCGGGTCCGCCGCCACGACGGCGATTTTCCAATCTCTTTCGCCGGGCGATCACGTAATCGCTGACGCCGACGCGTATTACGGAACGACGCGTTTGTTGCGCGAACTTTTTCTACGCTGGGGATTGGAAGCGACCTTCGTCGATATGAGCGATCTCGCAGCCGTGGGAAAGGCGCTGAACCCAAAAACAAAATTAGCTTGGATCGAAACTCCCTCGAATCCGCTTTTGAAAATCGTCGACATTGCAGCGGTGACAAAAATGGTGAGTGAAGCCGGCGCAGTGACCGTTTGTGACAATACTTGGGGCCCGATCATTCAACGGCCGCTCGACCTCGGAGCGAGTTTGGTCATGCATTCGACAACGAAATATTTCGGCGGCCACTGCGATGTGTTGGGCGGAATTATCGTCACCAAAGCGGAAGACGAATTTTTCGAGCGCATTCGCGTCGCGCAGGTTTCAGTGTGGAGCGGTTCCCTCTGCCTTCGATTGCTGGCTTGTTCTGCGCGGCATGCGAACGCTTCCGTGGCGCATGCGCGCACACTCGGAAAATGCGATGAAAGTCGCGAAGTACCTGAACGATCACCCACGCGTGAGAACGACATATTATCCAGGCCTGACGGATCATCCCGGGCACGACATTGCAGCCAGGCAGATGACCGCGTTTGGTGGAATGCTTTCTTTTGAAATTCGTGGCAATCGCGATTCTGCTTTTGCATTGCGTATCGCGTCTGAAGCTTTTCACTCGCGCGACTAGTCTCGGTGGCGTTGAGAGTTTGATCGAACATCGTGCATCGATTGAAGGACCGGGTACGACTGCGCCGGAAGGCTTGCTGCGCGTGTCGATCGGGCTCGAACATTCTGACGACCTGATCGACGATTTCGCGCAGGTGTTGAGGTAGCGGTTCCGAACCCGGTTGACGGTCAATCGCCTCGACCCAGGAATCGCCGCCTAACGAGTGCCACGACATCGTGAACTTCGGCAACACGCAAGAGATACGCCGTGCCGAAAAATGCGACGCCTCCTGCCGCAACAGTAATCATCACTTCGATTGCCTTTTGCCAGATGCGCAAATGTTGGAGCGACTCAAAAAACACAAGCTCCGCGGCGAAGCAGATGCCCGCGAGCACAGCGCCGGCGACGATTATTTTGGCTAATGTCGCGATCAGTGTTGTCGTTTCCAAATGCGCCGTGTGTCGTCGCATCAGGAAATAAAGGAGAAGAAAGTTTGTGATCGCGACCACGCTTGTGGAAAGCGCAAGGCCCTGATGCCCCCAGCCCAATTCGAATCGGAAAAACCAGTTCAATCCAAAGTTCACCGCAATCGAAAACAGACTCACAACCATCGGGAGATTTCGTTTGTTGATCGCGTAAAACGCGGGCGCGAGAACTTTGACTCCCGCATATCCGAAGAGGCCGATCGCGTAGAAACGCAATGCAGCGGCAGTTTGACGCGTTGCTTCAGCGGTAAAACGGCCGTGCTGGTAAATGAGGCTGATGATCGGCTCGGCGAGAATGATTAATCCGATTGCGGATGGAATCGTGAGCAGGAGGACGAGTCGCAGGGAATGCGCGAGCGCGCCGCGAAACTCAGATGTGTTCCCGAGCGCGGCGCTACGCGACACCAAAGGCAACGTCACCGTGGCGACAGCGACGCCAAAAAGACCGAGCGGAAGCTGCATCAGGCGAAATGCAATGTTCAGCCATGTCATGGGTCCGTCGCCTAACGAGGAAGCAAATCCGCTGTTCACGGCGACGTTTATTTGCACCGCACTGGCGGCAATCGTCGCCGGGCCCATCAAAACGAGAATGTTGCGCACGCCAGGATCGCGCCAGTGGAAGTCGGGTCGAAATTTGAAACCGACGCGAATGAGCGACGGAAATTGCACCAGCAGTTGGAGCAGACCGCCGACCAAAGTTCCAAACGCGAGGCCGATCAAAGCGCGACTGCCAAAATGCGGATCGATCAAATAACCCAAACCGGCGCCGGCGATGATGGATCCGAGATTGAAAAAACTCGAAGCCATCGCGGGCATGCCGAAAACATCTTTTGCGTTCAACATTCCCATCGCCAGCGCCGCGAGCGAGACGAGCAGGATGAACGGAAACATGATGCGCGTGAGCGAGATCGTCAGGTCCGCTTTGTCCGGCGCGAATCCGGGCGCGAGCACATGGATCACACCGGGCGCGAAAACGATTCCGAGCAATGTGATCACGCTCATAAAAATAATCGTGAGCGTCGCGACCTTGCTCGCGAGTCGCCACGCCGATTGATCGCCCTCTTTGGCGATGCGCTGCGAAAACGTGGTAACGAACGCGGTGGAGAGAGCGCCTTCCGCGAAAAGATCGCGCAACATATTGGGCGCACGGAACGCAGTCAGGAACGCGTCCATGTTTTTGCTCGCGCCGAAAAGCGACGCGAACACGACTTCGCGCAGCAGCCCGAGAACTCGGCTGCACAGAATCGCGATACCAACGACGCCGGTAGCGCGTGTACTCACTCTTCGACCCGGCGCTGTAGCCATTCGGCGAACAAGGAACAACGTCTCGAAGTTTCCGAAAGCAAAATCTCTGGGGAGCGCATGCGCCTCGCGTGCTGGCGATTGCGCCTCGCAATCGCGAACTTTGCTACCTCAAGCTAATTCCTCTCGGCAAGATTGTTTCGGCGAGGCGCCGAAACCAGCACGCGAGGCGCGTGCGCTCCCCGGACAAGAACTGCGACGCTGCTAATTCTTTTTTGCGCCTGGCGAAAGAAAGCGCTGGTACAGGAAAGAGGCGATGATCAAAATCAGCGCCACACCGATGAACGCTCCGATTCGATAAAGTTGATTCAAACTGCTGAGATCGTGCAGGAACAATTTTACCAGCGTGATGACAAGAAGCGCTAGTCCCGCGTAACGCACCGCACCGCTTTTTTGCTTCATCCCAATGAGAAGCAGCGCAAAGGCAAAAACAGCCCACGCAATCGAGTAGGTCATGTCGCGCGCAAAATCTCCGGAGAACGAAAAAGTCAGCGTTGGTCCGATGGAAAAATAATCAGCGATTTCAATGTTCAGGAGCAGGAAAACGAGGATTGCGCCTAACGAGTAAAGCAACGGCGGCGCGGTTCGCTCCGCTGGACCCTGGCGCGGCGCTCCGAACCATCTGGCGCCCAGAAGCACGCAAATGCTCGCAATTCCGTAAGCGTATAAATACCAATTCCAAATCCTTACTCCGCTGCGTTTGTGATATTCGAGGACGGCCGGATTGAGCGCGAGCCGCACAAACGCGACGCAGAGCAATCCCGCGCCCACCAGACGCAGACCACGATTCGGAATTTTTCGGAACAGCAGAATGAGCGCGAGACCCTCCAGCGCCCAACCGAGCGTGATCCATTCACGATCGAACTGAATGGGAAAAATGAGACTAACGAACAGAAGTGCCGCGCCACCTTGCCACGCGAGCCGCGAGTCGCCCGAAGCGGGATCAATTCGGTAGCGTTTGATCAGATAAAAGAGTCCCAGCGCATACGGAACGATGAAAACCGCGGGGAGGAATCCATTTTGCAATTTCGGATAAACGGCAAAAACCAATTCGTAGATCAGCCAAAAATGGAGCGCGCCCGAAACAGCTGAGATCGCCCATGGCATTTTCTCGTCCTTGTGAGCGAAAAATGCGTAACCGATGAAAAGCAGCGCGAAGACAACATACCAACCGAACGGGATCGCGGGATTGAGCGAGGAAAAATGCAGGCTGTGCCACTCGCGTTCCACCGCCCAGGAGCCAATGAGCGCCACCGCCGCGATCCAGCTCATGCGCGAAACGACCGCCAGGCCCAGCAAAAGAACGGCGAGCAGAAAAGCGACTGCCAGAATCGGCGTCGGGCTGAGCGCAGGCAATTTTGTGACGACCATCAAGAGAAGCAGGAATGGCATCGCGGCGCCGGATGCCGGCGCGAGACGTTTGGAAATCTCAGTTCCACTTGTTAGGCGCCGCGCCAGAAACATTCCGGCGGAGAAGAAGAAAATCCCGACACCTGCCGTCACGCCGAGAAAGGCGTCGAGATCCTCGATCTGCGCCCCGCCTGTTACGATCCAGAGGCCGGCCGCAATCAAGGTGCCGATGAGTGCGATCAAAATAAGCGACTGTGATGCAGCGCGGACCGCGAGAAACAACACAACGACGTTGATCAGAAAAACGGTCAGCCAAACTGCCCCTGAAGTTTGATCGCGCCAGACACACAGCCAGATTAAAACGAGCGGCAGCAACGGCATGAAACTTCGCAGACGCCACGAAACTTTCGGCGCTGCGACGGAGGGCCACGCCGCGAGGCCGGCGTGTAGGATCGCGAAGACCACATAACTTCCGAGGCCCCACCACAGAAGCGAAGCGTTTAGAAAAGCAGCAGTCCATCCTGCGAGGAGACCGAAGACTGCGATGCCGGCAATCTCAGAAAAGAGCAAAAGACCTGACGTAATCGCGAGAATGATCAGGCCCAGGTCTGCGGCGAAAAGGAAACCAAAAAGGGTGAGAGGCCTGCGCGCGAGGTCGGGATAGTCGGCCAGGATAAAGGCGGCGAAGACTAACGACGCAAATCCACAAAGCGCACTAGCCCACGCTGCCCATTTCGTCGTTGGGCCGCTTCTTCGGCGCAGGAAAAAAATAAGCAGGAACTGTAATTCAAATCCAAGGAAGACCGTGAACGCCGTCGCTGTTTTGGAAACATGAAAGTAACTATCGACCCACAAGAATTCCATGAACACCGTTCCAATGGCGGCAAGAACCAGGAGATGATCCCACCGTTTGCGCAGCACGACGGCGCCGATGCCAACGTTTAGCAGCGCAATGTAGCCGAACAGTCCAAGCGGATTGTCTTGTCCGGATGAAAGTAAAATCGGCGTAAGAAACCCGCCGAGCAGGCCGAGGATCACCACGACCTGTGCATCGAGCACAACGGCGAGGAAAAAGGCCGCGATGGTGACGCACGACATGAGCGCGAATGCCGGCGTGAGCGAGATCAAATTGTAAAACGCTTCCGCGCCAAAGATGTCCGCGTAGAGAACGAGAATGCCGGTGGCGCAAAGACTTTGCCCGGGGACGCGATAATTCTTCTTCGTCGCCCGCCAACCGGCTGCGATCAAAACTAATCCGATGATCACGCCGATCGCGATGCGCATGCGGGGCGTGATGAGATTGTTTTCGAAGGAATATTTTACGAGGAAAACAACGCCGAGAAAAAAGACAAAGCCGCCAATCCACGCGAACAAGCTTCACGCCCATGAAGGCTTCCCAATCGATGCCGGGACGGGCGGGCGTTGGCGCCGCAACTGCGGGAGCTGGACTCGTTAGGATCGGAACGGGAGCCGGTGGAGGTTTCGTGACAAAGTCAGGAAGCGGTGGCGGCGTTGCTCGTGTTACGGGCGCGGGCGCGACAGGCTGAGTTTCTTTCGCGACCGTTTCGACGGGCTTTCCAACTTCGAGCGCGGCGAGCCGTTCATGCGCTTTCGCGAGAGTTTTTTCCAGCGCGCGCAATCTCGAGCCATGAGTTATCGACATCAGCAGCGCCACAAGGACTACCGCGAGAAGAAACAAAACTGAAAATACAAGAAAAGTTTCCACTGGTGCGCCGCTAAAGACCGGTCGGATGATCGATGAATTCCCAGGGGATTTTGAACTTTTCCGACAGGTGCGCAGCGAGCGCTTTCACGCCGAAAGTTTCGGTGGCGTAATGGCCACCAATTATGAGATTGATGCCGAGCTCTTCGGCGGCGACCGCTGCCCAATGCGGCGCTTCGCCGGTGATGAATGTGTCGACACCTTCGCGCGCTGCAGCATGAATTTCGCCGCCCGCGCCACCGGTAACGATGCCAATCACACGCGTTTCGGCCGGACCAACCGCGATGCATTGAACTGGCCGGTCCAGACTTTTTTCGAGTGTTGCAATCAACTCCTCGCGGCGCAGTGCCGCGTGGACTTTGCGGCCGATCGGCTGGCCTTTGAGTTCGAGAAACTCTTCTGATTCGTCGAAGCCTAACGAACGGGCGAGCTCCACGTTATTCCCGACTTCAGGATGCAAATCGAGCGGTAGATGCGCAGCGTAGAGTGCGATGTCATTTTCAATCGCGAATTTGAGCTGACGACGCAAAGGACCGGCGATGGGTTGCAGGCCAGGCCAGAACATTCCGTGATGAACGAGGAGCAAATTGATTTTTTGTTCCGCCGCTCTTTCTAGTGTCGCGCTCGACGCGTCGACGGCCGCGCCCATTTTCGTCACGTTTCCAGAATTTTCGATCTGGAGCCCGTTCAAGGCATTCGAATAATCCTCGACCTCCGCGATGCGGAGGTAGTCGTCGGAATAACGAACGATTTCGGCGAGCAACGGCACGGTGTTCGTTTACGAATACTACGCCGCTACTGCAATGCGAAAACGTAGACTGTACTCGCTTTGATCTTGTTTGGCTGCGCAATGCATCAGTTTTGCGCCGTCAAGGAGCGGCGGTTTCCAAGCCGCCGACCAAACAAAGGGCGCTTTAGAAAGCGCCCCTCCTTGATGTCTCAGCGTAATGCAAAGACTTCGACGGCGTTGTACCAAATGTTGAAGACGCTGCCGAATAGTTGCGGGATAAGCGGAGCGAGCGCGATCCAAAGAAGTGCGTGACGACTGCGATCGGCGTTTACCGTAGCGTCCATGGTCGAAAATAATCGAGCAGAACCAAACGACCGGGAAACTGTGCGCGCTTATAATCGCGCAGAACACGAGGGAAATCGGTCATCGGTCCGAAATTAAATCCGCGATCGAGCGGCTGAAAAAAATTATCCTGATGGCTCGGCAGAATGTAACGCGGTCGCAATCGGCGCACCGCCTCTGTGAATCGTGCACGGGAATCGGGAAGAGCCACGCCGAGAATCGCGAGGTCCACCGGCGCGATATTCGCAGGAGGAAGAAGCGAAGGCCGCCCGCCGGAATCGATGTAGATGCGTTTTCCATTCGCTTCGACAAGGAACGCCAGGGGCTGACCGCATTTCCAATCAGAAGCACGTCGCGGCGTGCGCGCCACCTTTCGGTTCGCCCGGAAATGGAACACCGATCGGGAAAACGCGATCGTGCATGGCGGCGAAGACACGAATCTTCCACGGACCAACGCGGCGGGAATCGCCCGGAGCAACGACATCGCATCGCGCCGCGGATGCGCCGGCTGCCTCCGCCAATTCCACGGCCGTTTGCGACGACAACAAACGCGCGCCGGTTCGCTCCATGATGCGCGGCACATCGAAGAGATGATCGATGTGACCATGCGTAACGAGAATCGCGGCGGGATGTGGACGCAGCGATTTCATTCCCTCGGTAATGCACTGCTCGTTAGGCTGGACATGCGAGCCAAAAACAGTCGCCATGAAGCCGACACGGGAGAAATAAGGATCGATCAGCAGTGCGCTGCTGTCGGTTTCGAACTGGTAACCATTGGTGCCGAGATAAGTAATCCGAATGCCGCTCCCGACGTTACGCGTCTGTTTGGCATCGGCCGCGATGAAGTTCGCATATCTCTCCAGACCGCCACCGACGGCGTGTGCCACGAAAACAAAAATGAAAAATAGACACTTCACGCTATTCAAGATTTTGTAGCGGCGTATGCGTTGTGTCGATCATACAGGGACAGCGCAGCCTTGACGAAAGCGCCGCGGATTGGAACGATATAAACCCAGGAGGAAATTTTGGAATACACCGACGCGCCACCAAGTGAGATCACGCCTGACGAGGCGGCAACAATGTCCTGTCCGCTTTGCGGCGCGACTCTACCCAAGGATGCGGAGAGTTGCGATCGCTGTGATTGGACACGCCGGAAATCGTCGGAAGGCGCGGAGGGTAAGGCGAGCGATCTAGTCGCGCTTTTGTTAAGCGTCGTTCCCGGCCTCGGCCACATCTACAAGGGACACAAGCTCGTTGGATTTCTACTTATCCTCGGTGCGCCACTTGCAGTCGCGCTATCAGCCCTGGCCGCCACGGCCACCGCCGGTTTTGGTCTCGGCCTGATGGTGTTTTACTGGTTCGCCGTCATGTTCCATGCCTACGCGATTTCGGATCGCGTAGCGCCGGGAATCAAGGACGAAGGCGAACAGTATTGATTATTCGTTAGGCGGCGTCGCGCACACCGCCGCATAAATCTCCTCGAGAATTTCCCTCAAGCCGTAGCGGAATTTCCACGCCGGATAGTGCTCCTGAAATTTCCGCACATCGCTGATCCACCAAATGTGATCGCCGATGCGATTGTTCTCTTCATAACTCCAGGACAATTTTCGGCCGCTGATTTCTTCGCACATCTGGATCGCTTCGAGCATGGAGCAATTGCTGTGTCGGCTGCCGCCCATGTTGTAAACTTCGCCAACACGCGGCGCGCGGATGAATTCGGCAAACGCTTCGACAAGATCGAAGCTGTGAATGTTGTCGCGCACTTGTTTGCCTTTGTAACCGAAGACGCGATACGGACGACCGTTCACCGCGCAGATCATTAAATAAGAAAGAAATCCGTGCAGCTCGGTGCCGGCGTGCGCAGGGCCGGTCAGACAGCCGCCACGAAAACAAACCGTCGGCATATTGAAGTAGCGACCGTATTCCTGCACAAGAATGTCGGCCGCGGCTTTCGACGCTCCGAAGAGGGAATGCTTCGTGTAATCGATGCTCATCGTCTCAGAAATTCCAGGCTCATATTCGTGGCCCTTGGTGATTTCCCAGCGCAACGGCAGCTCCTGCAACGGAAGACGATTCGGCGTGTCGCCGTAAACCTTGTTTGTCGATGTGAAAACAAACGGCGCTTCCGGACAAAAATTCCGCGCAGCTTCCAACAAATTTAAGGTCCCGTTCGCATTTACCGTGAAATCGGTTTGCGGTTCGCGCGCCGCCCAATCGTGAGAAGGTTGCGCCGCGGTATGAACGACAGCGGCAATCTCGCGCCGGTTCTGTTTGAACAAATCGGAGATCGAGCCCGCGTCACGAATGTCGAGATCGTGATGCTGGTAATCGGGAATCGTCGCGATGAGATGATCGCGCGTTTTTTTTGTAGAAGCTTCCGCGCCGAAAAAGCGGCTGCGCATGTCGTTGTCTATCCCGATGACGCGCCGGCCTTCCTTCGCGAAATGTTTGACGGTTTCCGATCCAATTAATCCTGCGGAACCGGTAACGATAATTGTCTGCGCCTTATCCATGCTTGTTCAGTTTGCTGCGCCAATAATCCAGGTGACCTGACCACTAACCGGCTCGACGCGCGCCGCCGGAAGTGTGACATCACCTCTCAACACACGCTCAATCAACTTTTCCTGCTTGTTCGCGTTCACGAGAAAACAAATGTGACGCGCGTGATTGATGAGCGGCAGGGAAAAAGTCAGCCGCCATGTTTTCAATTTCGGGACAAAGTTCGCAACAACCTTCGCCTCTTTTTCTTTGAGCGCGTCTGTTCCGGGAAAAAGCGAAGCGGTGTGACCATCGTCGCCCAATCCAAGCAGGATCAGGTCGTGACGATAAACTTTTTCGCCACTCTCCTTCGCGAGAAGATTAAGGTGATCCTGATATTCTTGTGCCGCTAACTTCGGATCGAGCTCCCCGCGCATGCGCGCAATCGATTGTTCGGGAACCTTCGCCGGCACAAAAAGCGATTCGTTAGCCATGTGGAAATTGCTTTGGGAATCGTCAGGCGGGACGCATCGTTCATCGCCAAAAGTGAAATGAACTTTTTCCCACGGCAGGTTGCGGCCGTTGCGCGCGAACTCTGCATACACCGGGCGCGGCGTGTTTCCACCCGAGAGGGCAATGCGAAAACGGTCGCGTTCCGCGAGCGACGTGCGGGCCTGCGCGAGGATAAAGTTGGCGGCGTCTTGCGCGAAATTGCTGGAGTGAATGATTTCGCGACTCATAGACAAGGTGGAAGCAGCCTTTGCGCCGCGATGGTCGGGGCACTGACGCCCCTCCCACATTCGTCAAATTGCACAATGCGATCGGCCGCGCTTTTCGAGGTAGCGCTGATGATATTCTTCTGCGCGGTAAAATTTCGGCGCGGGCTCGATTTGCGTGACGACAGGACTGCGGAACTTGCCACTCTTTTCCAGCGCAGCTTTTGAGGATTCCGCGATGGCGCGTTGCTCTGGTGAATGATAAAAAATCACCGAACGATATTGCGTGCCGACGTCCGGTCCCTGGCGATTCAAAGTCGTGGGATTGTGGCTGCTCCAAAAAACATCGAGCAATTTTTCGTAGCTAACGATCGCGGGATCGAATTCGACCTGCACGACCTCGGCGTGCCCGGTTTCATCCGAGCAGACATCTTCGTAGGTCGGGTTCTCGGTTTTTCCTCCGGCATAACCAACGGCGGCGTCGGTCACGCCTTTGATGTTGCGGAAAGTCGATTCGACGCCCCAAAAACAGCCGGCGCCGAAGGTTGCTTTTTCTGTTGCCATATTTGGATGATGAGGCGGGAACGGCTCGCGCGCAACAGACGGCGCTATTGCCTAACGAGTTTCCTGCGTTCGCCAGCCGCCTCCAATTTCAACGCAGAGACTTCTTCGACCCAAACCAGTTCGCAGGCGCCATTGCCATCGTCGGTGCGACTGAGCGAACTGCGCCAGGTTCCAATATGAGGACCCGTCGCTTCGACAAGCTCACCGCTAAGATGAAAGAGCGTGCCGACGCGCAGCGATTTGCAGCGAGAGGCAATCGCAGACGTTGCCGGAATGATGTGCAGATTGGTGGCGTGACAAACGATCTGCTCTTTCGGAATCGGCGGCGGTTGCCGATATTCGTACCAAAAGAAACGCATGCTTTGCGAAATGTTGAGCCGATCGATCACAGCTTGATCGGACATTGGTCCCCATCCGACGGCCAGGTCCACCGGCGCGAGCGCTGATTCCCGATCCCAGCGATAAATTTTTCGATGAAGCAAGCGCGCATCGAGCGCGAAATGCGCCAACGGTTTGAGATGGAATGAGCCGCATTCAATCGGCGCGGAAGTTTCCGGCAGCATTGTCTGTTCAGGGTCGGCGGAAACAAGAGCGCCCGGAGGATATGTAATCGGTCGGTGCAGATAGGCGTAGGTGGCCCAAAGAAGAGCGACAGCGAGAACCGAGGCAAGGAATTTCACCGACTGCCAAACGAGCAGTTTTAATGCGCGCTGCTTACTTGTAGCGGCGCTCTCTGAGCGTCGCACTTTTTGCTTTCGAGCGACGGTCAGAGACCGCCGCTACAAGACTTACATCACCATGCCGCCATCAACAGTCAGCACCTGACCGGTGACATAGTTTGCTTCAGCTGATGCAAGAAATGCTACGGCAGCCGCGATGTCTTCGGGTTGGCCGAGCTTCGCCAAAGGAATCTTCGCCATGATGGCTTGCTTCACTTCATCCGACAATCCACCAGTCATGTCCGTGACAATGAATCCCGGCGCGACCGCGTTCACAGTGATACCGCGACTGGCAAGCTCGCGCGCCAGCGTTTTCGTTAGGCCAATCAGACCGGCTTTGCTCGCGGAATAATTCGCCTGGCCGGCATTACCGGTCAGGCCACTGACCGAGCTGATATTAATAATGCGACCGCTGCGTTGCTTGATCATCGAGCGCATCACCGCCTGCGAAAAGTTGAAGGCGCCTTTTAGATTTGTGTCGAGAACCGTGTCCCAATCCTCCATCGACATGCGCATGCTCAAGCCATCACGCGTCACACCTGCGTTATTCACGAGGACATCGACGCGGCCAAATTCCTCCAGAATCTGCGCGCCGATTTTTTGCACGGCTGCATGATCCGCCACGTCGACCGCATATGCTTTGGCCGAATCAGCACGCATTGCGTTGATTTCGTCCGCGGTCTTTTTTGCGTTTTCCTCGCTGCGACTCACGGAAGCAACGCGCGCGCCTTCTTGCGCGAGACGAAGCGCAATCGCATGTCCAATCCCCCGCCCTGCCCCCGTGACAATCGCTACCTGATTTTCAAACCTCACTTTAATAAGCAACCTCTGTTAGAAAAATATCCATCGACTAAGACCATTCTGCGAATCGCATGACAACTGCTACTAAACCGGAACGACGCGACCGGAACAAGATGGAAAGATTGATCGAACCGAACGAGCGCGACAAGAGGATGCAAACGGATAAACCGACGTTACACTTCCGCGATGCCAGACATGAAATGCCCCGCCTGTGCGCAGACCGTAGCTGAACCGGTCCCGGTTTGCCCGGCCTGCAAATTCACTTTGCGGCGACTCGATTCGAAGTTCGGCACCGTGCCGTTGCATACTCGCTATCTGACCGATCGCGCGAGCCGCCTGACTCTGGACGAGGTCGCGCGGCTACGTGAATTATTGCGTCGTTTCGAGAACAAATTCCCGCAGTCGCCTTTTTCCGTTTTCGTGACCGACTTCCCCACTGAAACAAATATCAGAGAATTTACCTTCTGGCTCGCGAACCGGGCACGCTTCGGTTTCGCCGAAGCCACCGGCCCGGAAAATTTCGATTTGCTTTTGGTTATCGAGGCCGAGACGGGTAACGCTGCGCTTACCGTTGGTTACGGACTTGAAAAATTTATTTCGGAGGATGACTTGAACGGTGTGCTGAACCGAGCCTTGCCAGCTCTTAGGCGCGGTGAATTCGAAGACGGCATTCGACTTTGCGTCGCGGAGATGACAGAAAAGCTGATTGAGATATGCAAAGCAGCTTCCGAAGTAACGAAGAGCGATGGTGCATCTATTGGTGAAGAAAAATGGTGAAGATCATTGCACTGTTACGTCTGGCGGTCTTGGTAACGTTCATGGCCATCGCTTTGCCGCACGGTTTCGCGCAGGGAGGCACGCCAGCTTTTCAGCCCCATAACATACCGCAATCCGAAGGGACGCCCACGGTTACCTTTGTTCCCCCATCCAAACCGATTCCGCGGGCTTTGCTGATCGCAGGCGCAGCGGTCGTGGCAATCGTTGCGGTGGTGGTGCTCATTTTCGCAATAAGAGCCTGGCGCGCGTCGAATCTTTTCGGGCGGCAATATCGGCTTCCGTCCGTGGAATCGGCAGCGTTGCGCTTTGGCGGAACTCGCAACGGCGGTCTGATGGCGGTCGTTGAGCCGGGCAAAGACAAAGCGAACCCCTAACGAGCAAAGACGCGCAGGAAGGCGACTTCGAAAGCGAGCGCTTCCTGAATGTTGCGGCCAAGATGGTCGCGCAATTCCTCAAGCCGGCGCAGACGACGAATAATCTCCGCGGTGGTCAGTTGCTTCGCCCACGACTCGGTTTCCTTTTTCGCGGCCGGCAGATCCCGGCGCTCGATCCCCGTGCTCGCGCGCAGCACGTCGGACCACCAAAGGAAAAATGTTTCGAGCAAACGCGCGCGCCGCTGCAGGTAAAGACTTTCGGTTAGCGCTTTGTAATAAGCCTCGCGTTCATCGAGCCACGCTCCATCCGTCGTATTCTTGTAGCGTGTTTCGTCGCGCTTGTGCGCTGCCGCATTCTCTTCCTGAATTTCCTCACGGATTTTTCGGAGCAAACTCTGCAAGCCTTGCGCCAGTCGATACGAACTTTGGACGCCTTGTTTTTTTTCGCGCGCGACCTTTTGCAATAATTCAATGAGCTCGCGCTCTTCCTCCGTCGCATCCGCTGCTTGTTTTCCGGAGAGCGGAATGGAAATGCAACGCGACCGAATCGTGTCGGGCAAAAGCTCCGGCAGCGCGCTCAAAAGCAGGAGCAGCGAATCCTTCGGCGGTTCTTCGAGCGTTTTCAGAAACGCGTTGGCGGCCTGCGGCATGAGTCGGTCCGCTTCAGAAATGATCGCGATTTTACGTCGGCCTTCGCTCGCGCGCATTTGGAGAGAATGTTCGAGCTCACGAACTTGTTCGATGACAATGCGGCGCGATTTCGATTCCGGATTAACCTTGAGAACGCCGGAGCCGTTCGGCGATTTCGATTTGTTCACGAGTTCGGCGAGGGCGAGCGCAAGCGTCTCCTTGCCGCTGCCGGTAGCGCCCGTGATCAAGTATGCGTGCGCGAGTCGATTTTGTTCGTGCGCGCGCTCCAAATACTTCAACGCTCTGTCCGGCGAAAAAGCCATTCCTACACTTTCGTTTTGGATTGCAGATTGGGAAACCGCGATGAAATGACTTCCCAGATTTCACTTTCGATCTGATCCATTGACTGATCTCCATCAATCAAAACCACGCGGGCCGATTCTTTTTTCGCGAGTTCCCGGTACGCATCGCGCACCGCTTGATAAAATTCGATCGGTTCCTGTTCCATCCGATCTCCACTCACTGTTCGCACCCGTCGAAGCATGCGGACACGCGCTTTATTCACATCGACATCGAGAACCAAAGTAAGATCGGGAATACAATCGCCAACGGCGAATTGATTCAGTTGTTGCACCCATTTCGCATCGAGCCTTCTCGCCACGCCCTGATAAACGGTGGTGGAATCAAAAAAACGATCGGAGATCACACACATGCCGCCGCTCAGAGATGGTTGAATCGTTTCACGCACAAGCTGACTGCGACTGGCTTCGAAAAGGAGCAACTCTGTCTCCGGCGTCATTGCGCTGTTATGCGGCGCAAATTGCAGCAGATGCTTGATCGTTTCGCCGATGGGCGTGCCGCCGGGTTCGCGCGTGACGAGAGTTGGAACGCCTAACGACTCAAGACGCGTTGCCAGTCGCCGCGCCTGCGTCGATTTGCCACAGCCCTCCGAACCTTCAAAAGTGATAAAGGGCAGACGCGACATTAGAGCGATTGTGAAACAGGCACGCGCGATTGTCGAATCCAGCGAAAACGCTAAGCTTGTCTGACAATGAAAAATTACTGGCTCGTGAAGTCCGAACCCGAGTCCTATTCATGGAGCGATTTGGAGAAAGATGGCGTCACAAGTTGGACCGGTGTGCGAAATTACACCGCACGCAATAATCTGCGCGCGATGCAGAAGGGAGATGAAGTCTTCTTCTATCATAGTGTGAGCGACAAGGCAGTCGTCGGCATTTGCGAAGTGAAACGCACAGCCTACCCCGACAAGACCGCAAAAGATGGCGATTGGAGCACGGTCGACCTGGTGCCGAAGAAGGAATTAGCGCGCGCGGTAACGCTGGCCGAGATTCGCTCCAATCCGCGCTTGAAAAACATCCCGCTCCTGCGCCAGTCACGATTATCTGTGCAACCGCTCGGTAAGAATGAATTCAGCGAGATCGTGCGGATGGCCGACAATTAACGCTCTAATTAAATGAGTCCCGCCGCCGCTACCACACTCTCCCCGATTCACGCGGCGACGGCAGGATTGAGCACAGGTTCGCTGGTCGTTTCCATTCACGACATTGCTCCGTCGACGCGAGAAACGGCGGAACAAATCGTTTCCGACTTATCGCGCCGCGGTATCACGCATTGTTCGCTCCTCGTAGTTCCGAATTATCACCACGCCGGTTCTGCTCTCGAGGATCGCGATTTTGGAATCTCGCTGCGGGAACTGGAAGGCCGCGGCCACGAAATTGTCATCCATGGTTACTTCCATGATCGTCCACGACGCGCGAACGAGACAGTGCGCGAAAAATTCATGACGCGCTTTTACACCAACGACGAAGGCGAATTTTTTGATCTCTCCTACGAGGAAGCCTTTCGTCGCATCACTCTGGCGCGTGAGGAATTTGTTTCGCTCGGTCTCGCACCACGCGGGTTCATCGCTCCGGCCTGGTTACTGAGTGCCGATGGTGAGCGCGCCGCAAAAGATGCGGGGATGGAATACACCACACGTCTCGGCAGCGTGCGCGATCTGGCGCAGGAGAAAACGTTCGTCGCGCGATCGATTGTTTACAGCGTGCGAAATCAATGGCGACGCACGACCAGCCTCGCATGGAATGCAGCGCTCTTTTTCGGGGTCAAACAACAGTCGTTGCTGCGCCTCAGCATTCATCCGCCCGATTACACGCATGCCGAAATTTGGAATCAGATTCTTCGATTCATCGATCAGCTTCTCCCGGTTCGAACCGTGACGACTTATGCGGCGTGGATCGACGAACAACGGATGGCGAGCAGTCGTTTATGAGCCGCTGCGATCTGCATATTCATTCGCGGTGCAGCGAACGCTCGGAAGAATGGCTCTTTCGCCGCTTCGAATTTCCCGACAGTTACTCGGATCCGCGCGATCTGCACCGCGAACTCAAGACGCGCGGGATGGACTTTGTCACAATCACCGATCACGACACGATCGACGGTTGTTTGAAAATAGCGGACCTGCCCGATACTTTCATTAGCGAACAGATTACGACTTATTTTCCGCAAGACCCTTGCAAAGTAAACCTGCTCGCCTGGGGCATCTCGGAAGCGCAACACACTGAGATTGCGCGGCTCCGCGATAACATTTTCGATCTTCAACGTTACCTGCAATCCGAGCAGATTCTTCACGCCGTCGCTCATCCCCTTTATAGCATCAACGGCAAGCTCGGGACCTCACATCTCGAACGCCTCGTCCTCCTCTTCAAACATTTCGAGGGTCTCAACGGATTGCGCGATGCGCTGCTGAGCGAGCTGACGCAGCACATCTTCGGAAATCTGACGCCACAGAAAATCGAAGAGTTTTCGAATCGACACAATCTCGCGCCTACTCATTCGGAACCGTGGAAGAAAATCTTTACAGCCGGTTCTGACGATCACGGCGGAATGTTTGTCGCGTCCGCCTTCACGGAAACGCCAGAAGGAAAAACAGTCTCGGACTTCCTGGAAAAAATCCGCGCTGGCGACTGCACGATTCACGGACAGGGCGGCACTCCCCTGCTCCTCTCACACGGTTTCTACAACACGCTCTCCTGTTTCATTCAGGATCGCTTCACGGAAAATCTCGGACCGGCCGCGCCGTTGCTTCAGCAGATGTTTTCGCGCTTCATGGAAGGAAAAGATCCGACCGAGTTTTCGTTGCGCGAGAAAGTAAACTTTGTCGCGCAGGGCGTGATGTCGGGAAAAATTTTCGAGCTGGCGAAGCCGGCTAACGTTTCGCTTTGGAAAGAACTCTCCAGTTCTTTCACCAAACCCGAAGTGAAAGAAATGCTCGCACGCGAAATGGAAGGCGTCGTCGAACCGGAACGCCGTTCCTTCCTCATGGCGAATCTCGTCTGCGAACAACTCGCGTTTCGTTTTTTCGAGAAGTTCATTCAGCAGATCCGCACGGGAAATGTTGTTGAAAGTATTCAGGCGTTGAGCGGCATCGCGCCATTGCTGGTGGTGCTCGCGCCTTACATTTACGGTTTCCACAGCCAGGCGCCATCGCGCCGCTGGCTGCGAGAAGTCTGCCGCGATCTGCTCGGTGAAATTCCGAGGCCGCTCCAGAATCGGAAACGCGCCTGGTTCACTGACACGCTGGAAGATGTCAACGGCGTCGCCACCACCATCCGCAAAATGGCGAAGGCGGGGGAGGCTGCCGGCGAAGAATTAATTGTTGTCACCGCGCGGAAGGATTCACAGATCGACGATATTCCGCTGAAGAATTTCCGGCCGATCGGCGAATTCGAACTTCCGGAATACGAACTGCAGAAGCTGAGCTTTCCGCCGTTCCTGCAAATCCTCGAATACATTCAACGCGAACAATTCACCGAGATCATCGTCAGCACGCCAGGACCGATCGGATTGAGCGGATTGCTCGCGGCGAAAATGCTGAATCTGCAAACGAGCGGCATTTATCACACCGACTTCCCGCAATACATCCGCATTCTCACGGAAGACAGCTTTCTCGAAAGTCTGGCGTGGAATTACATGCACTGGTTTTACGGACAACTCGACACCGTCTGGGTGAATTCCGAGCAGTATCGCAAGAGCTGGGTCGATCGCGGATTCGATCCAGAAAAACTCAAGATTCTGCCGCGAGGTTTGGATACCGAATTGTTCACGCCGGCTCAACGCGACGCGGAATTCTGGGCGCGTCACGGCAGCAAGAACGGCGCTGTGCAACTCCTCTACGTCGGCCGCATTTCCCGCGAAAAAGATCTCGATGTGCTTGCCGCGGCATTTCGCCAACTGCGCGAGGAAGGTTTGCCCGTGAACTTATTGATGGTCGGTCACGGTCCGTATTCGAAAGCGCTCTCGGAAGCTTTACCGGAAGCAATTTTCACCGGTTACCTCACAGGCCAGGAACTCGCGAAAGCTTATGCTTCCGCCGACATTTTCGTTTTTCCGAGTACCACTGACACTTTCGGTAATGTCATTATCGAAGCGCAGGCATGCGGTTTGCCCGTGATCGTTTCCGATCTCGGCGGTCCGAGTGAACTCGTTAGTCACGGACTGGATGGCCTGATTACGAAAGCGCACGATGTCGAAGGATTCGTGAGTGCGATTCGTTCGCTCGTCAACGATCCAGCGCTGCGCACTAAGATGGGGAAGAATGCGCGGCAGCGCGTGGTCGATCGCAGTTGGCCCGGTGCATTCCGAAAATTCTGGGCCGCAACGGAGCAATGACGCTTATCGCTCGTTAGGCCTGCACCGGCGGCGCCGGCGGAATCGGTGGCGCAGGCGGCAAGGGCGGCGGCACGGTTTCAAATGGCGACCTGCCATTCCACGCGTCACACTCACCGCCGAACTGCCGCAGAAACAAAAGTGTAAAGGCGTAAAGGATCACGTGAATTGGCAGCAGGATCACCGTCCCGATATATGGGATTGCCGCGATACAACACGTCAAACATGTCGCTGCGCAGCCGACAACGATCGTCGCAATCGCGAGCACGATAAAGAATAGGAAATAGAGAATTAACGGTGCGGGATGATTCAAGATTAATCCCAGCACGTCGTGCAAAGCCGCAGTCGCACGGCATCGTTTGCGATACATCACCGGCACCATCAGCTGCGAGATCAAGTTCCATCCGAAGGCGATCAAAAGCACAATCGTTACGAAACCGACCAGCCAAACGATCATCGCCGTCTTGGAAAGGAAATTGGAGCTGTGCAGAACCAAAGGCAGAAAAATCGGCACAGCCATGACCGCAGCCACCACCAAAAGAAGCAAAGCGGCCAGCAGCGACAGAAGGAAGAAGCTGTTTCCTTCGGTCCGAAATTCGCGCCACGGCTCTACGATCGCCGCGCGATTACGCACGATGCAATCGACAAACATGAAGCGTCCCCGCGCGCCTAACCACATGCACAACACGACGAACGCCAGGACAAAAAGCACACCAACCGCAATGAGTGGAATCACCCACGCCGGCCAATGCGCGGTCGTCTCCATCACTCCGTGGCGGAACGAAGTGAATTTCCAGTTCCAGTCTTGCTTGCGATTGAAGCCGTTGAAATTGAAACCCATCCCGCCGGAAAGGCTGGCGAGAAATGCGGCGAAGCCGATCACAAACCACTTCGCCAGATCGAACGGTTGAAAGAGAATTTTCTTCGTCAGTTCCAACGCTTCCCCGAACGGCTTGAAGATTTCGATTTTCGGTGTGTCGCCATTCATGTGCGCAACATTTGAAATTCTTCTGCTGCCGAAAGCAACCCCGAAAGCATTTGGTATTGGCGCAGAGCTCAATCTCGCACTATGGCTCGGTCTTCGTTGCCGCCTTACGTCGAGGTCGCTGCTTGGTCGAGACCGAGCGAATCACAAGTTTACCTTTTCCGCTCGGCGGCAATGGCGTCTTCGCTCGATCCGCGGCGATCGCGAGCAGTGCCTGAACTTCCGGCCGCTTCAGCACGTCCGCTGATTCCAGGCGAATGAAACGCGTCTGCTTGCCGGAGCCGAGTAGAATTTTCTTCGGATCGGGAAGACTCGCTCCATGGATGAAGCATAAGCCGACGCCGTTTGCTCCTCGCAGCTATGGAGATGATGCAGTCCGATGGCCGCTCTGTCGGTCCATAACCGATGACGAAGAAATTGTAATTGTCGTAGGCGAGTTCGTCGCAGTCGGAAAGCGTTTGCGCAATGCTTTGCGGACGGTTCGAATCAAAGCCTGATGTTTCGAATCGAACCAATCGATACCTCTTAGCTGCCCTTCAGCATCCGCAGCCTTGCCATGAGTGCTCATAGACCTACAAGCTATCTCATAATGTTCGCATAACGAAATGGCCGTGTACACTCAACGCGACACGCCTGGTCCGGTCCGATGTCGCTACGGAAAGGCACGGCGACAGAGCGCCGTGAGTACATGAAGCCATTCGATAGATGGCTTGGCATACTGACGAGCAAACGCATCGACACGATTGCAATTAGACGTCACAGTCTTAAACGGCGGATTGGGATCGCGACCCAGGAAGAACGTGTCCCGGTGACTGAGCAAAGGAGTTAACGAGCATGGGCTCGCCTGGTTCATCCACCGCCACCGATCTTCGCAAATTGAGTCATGTCCAGACAGAAATGGATACACCAGAACCAGATCACATCGCGCGACCGCTGCAAAACGAGTATCACCGCAACCCCGAGCCCGGCATCTCGCAGTAGCCCGGCGATTTCGAACCACGTCGCGCCATGCGAGATCATCACCGGTATGTGGCCGGCCGCGAACAGGCATGCCACGACGACCGTTGCCCAGCGCCTCCCGATGGCAGCCGCCAGGCGAACGAATAGAATCGCGATCGTAACATCTTCGAGAAACACCTGGACCATTTTATCCACGTTCTGGTAGCGCCAGATTCGGCCGACCAAGATCCAGGGCGCATCAGCGCCTTTTCGAAGGAGTGAGTAAACCGTGACAGCGAGAGTCGCCAGCACCACTCCTATTAGTAATCGCGTCGCGATGTGAGGCCAGGGAAGCCATGCCGAGGTCCAGGGCTGCCGACGAATTATCACGACTAACAGGATTGGAGCGAAGATCAGGAGCTGATTGATCGAGGCAAGGATGGGCCCCAGTGCGCCTCCCTCCGGAAGGCGGATCCCTCTTGTCCACAACTGCCCAATCAGCACCACCCCTATCGCACCGAGCAGAGCGATTCCGAATTCCATCCATGGCTTCGCCATGTCCTCGGACGGCCCGGCTGGCCATACTTTTGGCAGGAGACGACTCGCGAGAAGCCATCCGCCCAGCGCCACCAGGTAGGCAATGACGAGTGGTGGATAATGTTCTTGAAACATCGAACTTGGCGTTCTGTGTGTATCTAAACGAATGACAGAATCAGCCACCGCTGGCGAGAACAAACCTTCTTTTCAACAAAAGATAACTTGTAACAATTAACTCACGCACCTGCTTGTCACTGTCTGGTTACGCTCGAGTAAATGCAGCTAAAGGTTTCCAGTCAGTAGGAATTCGCATTCGTGATGGCGCTCAACGAGAACAAATTAGCGACCCGAGGTAAAGCAAACTGCATGACGGATGCTGTGAACGCGAACTTTCGTCCTGATAAACAGGTAACTAGCAACTCACTGACGCACATGTCCGCGATTCCGATGATCGCCCCTACGAAATATAGGTCTCTGCGTTTCGTAATGTGCATTACGCCTAACGACCGGCGCTTCAGCCGCGAAGGCGCGGCCGCCGTCCTCGCGTCTTCGTGGCGCGACCGCGCGCCTTCGTCGGCTGCAGGCGTTTGTTAGGCCGCTGTTTCGCGATGTGTGCCAGCTCGCCCCGAGAAAACGAGCTGATCGTGACGTAATATCCATCCGGATCACGCAGTGAAAACTCTTTCGTCCCGGTGTTGGGGTTCACGTGAGGCTCTTCCGCAAGCTGCGGGACGAGGGCGCGCGCCCTGCGCAGTGCTGCTCCGTAGTCATCGACACGGAAGAACAACAGCAGCCCATTGCCCGGGGTTCCATCCTCGGGACTCATCAACGACGGATGGTTCTCGACGGCCCATTGGTGAAGGCAGAGCAACACAGTCTCGTCGGAGTCGAGGATCTGGCCAAAGTGCGAGATGCGCCGGAGCTGTGGAGGGCTGGCCGAACAGTGATTGGTACCACTGGAAACTGCGCGGCACATCACGAACCCCGATGATCGTCCACGTGCGTTTCATAGCGTCCTCTTATGGCCTAACGACACAGAGCTCAGCCACCGCTCCACGGCGAGTCTTCGACCGGTCCGCCGCGGCCGTAAACTGTAGCGAACTTTGTTTTGATTTCATCACTTTGCCGGAGAGACGGCCAGCGGTTGGCTGCAGCGATTTGTTAGATGGTTTGGCAACGCAATCTCCCTCTGCCGAACGAAAACAGCAAATAGTCTGCGGCGGCCTCCGAGAACTCGGTAAAATTCCGAAGTTGCCTTCGCTCGTGATCAAAGCAACCGACCCGATAGCCGCTGTCGGTCTCTTCGATGAATGTCGAGGGGCTAAATCGCTTGTCGTAGGACTGTTACAGGAGTCGGTCCGCAACCTGCGGATTCGCGCGGAAATAAGCGACGAGATCAGCAGGTGAAAGTGTAGCCACGGACTGAAACTCTCCGAGCCCACCGGTTTGAGACTCGCAGCCTGCGGGAACATCATCGAGCGCGGAGACCATCTAACGAGACGGACGATTAGCACCGCGCGAATTACGAGGAGCGTTCATGAACAGAGGCAATCTGGGCATAAGGACGGTTCACGGTTGGCTCGATCGATTGGTTAGATCATTTGCGTTCAATCGCCTGAAAGCCTCCTCTTCTGGTTTCCTGAGGTGGAGCTGCGCGCGCGGACGATCAGTCTCGGTCGATGCTCTCCAACTCCAGCTGCCGTGCATTAAAGCTGGTTCCTTCTGGTTCTTCGATGACGTAGAGTGGGACTCGGCTCGACAGACACTAGGGCGACTACTCGGCCTCGCCGACCAACGTGCTCGCCTGCAATCGCTCTCACTTTGGTATCGAATGTGTATGCAACGCTCGGCAACGCCGACTTCGCTCCACAGGCTTTCGAGTTCGTATTGCGTCACGATGTGATCTAACGAGACAGAAGTGAGCTACCGCCGCCGAGAGCGAGTGGTGCTCGAAGTGAAGAAGTTTTAGTCATCTGAAAGTGTGAACGTACGGCGGGCGGCGGTTAGCTCCACTGACTGGTTAGGTGGTTCGGTTTGAATACACGGACGTGTCAACGAACCAACAAGACAAATCGCACCACCGACAAGTGCGGCGATACCACAGAACTGCCCACGCCCCGTATGACCAAGAACCATCGCCGGGCACCGCTAAGAAAAAGACTGCCATGATGAGAAAGCCTGCTGCCGCACCACAGAGCATACAAATGGGCCAGCGCCACAGCGGGGACGATAAAGGAATGAAAAGGTAAAGGGGAATCAAAACGATAAACCACACCGGGATGATAAAGTATGCCATGAACCAGCCTGTCGCTATCGTGCTGTCGAACACTAGGCCTAGATCCAGCGCATGGCGCTGCCGAATCGCATCAATGAAGTATGTGGACTCAAGAACTACAAGCGCCACCAACCAGCCGACAACAACTGCAATAAGCATTCAAAAAAGCTGCTTGGGGATGGAGCGCGTGACCATCTAACGAGAACAAGATGAGCGACGGCCACCGGGAGCGAGCGTCGCTCGAAGGGAAAAGGTTTTAGCCACGCAAAAGGTGAACGCAAAACGGGTGGCCGTTCGCTCCAGCGCATGGTTAGATCGGTTGGTCATATGAACGAGTCTTTTTTTGACTCGATCTTCCAGCGGCCATGCACCTTGCGAACGATATAAACATCAACATGCGAACGATCGCTATACTGCATATAAACTGAAACGTAGTCCGTCCTTATGTATCGGGGACAAACGGGACAAGGGATACGCTCGCCAGTTTTGATATCCTCCTGGTACGTATGGTCGAGGACAGCGCCTGGTACGTAATGATCCACCCCCATGCGAATAATCACCAAAATGGGCTTGTCGGTAACTTTGCGAATAACACGGCTAATCTGTCTGATGTCGGAGCGCGATATCGGTACGTCAGATGGCGGCAGTTCGGCAACGGCACTCGCAGCAAAGGCTACGGTGGCACAGACGATGACGGCTCTCACGATCTAACGAGAAAGAGGTGAGCGACGGCGACCGGGAGGGAGCGTGGCTTGAACATGAGAAGATATTCTAGCTACTCTGAGCGTGGAACACAAGGCCGGTCCGCCGTTCGCTTATGTGAGGGGTGTGAGGCTTGGCGTTCATTGGGGAGTGAGTTGAGAGGGCGGTTCTGGTTTAATCATTTTGCTCGGTCGAGTCTTAGCCCGTTCGCCATGCCCCTTTTACGGGAGCATTGGATGGAGAAGAGACCGGCCGACCATCTTTTAACCGGCACTCTCGATGAGCTTTGATCGCCTGAAACGCACCTCTCAAGGGAAACGTTCACCTGGCCATAAGCTAAAGCCATCGGTTGCCAATCGTTTAGTTCAAAACTCAAAACCGCACCTCTCAATGAAACAAACCTACATCCTTGGAATCGATATCGCCAAACACAAAGTGCGCGCCGCTCTGAGCAGCGAGGCGGCGCAAGAGCGTTTGCTCTTTGAAAAAGATCTGCCGGTCAATGCCGGTGGTTTAACCGAACTGCTCGTCCGGCTCCAGACCCACGTGCCCGACCCGGAGCAGTTGCTCGTGCTCATTGAAGCTACCGGCCTGCTCCATCTCAACTGGTCGGCCGCGCTTTCCAAAGCAGGCTACGCCGTGGTGGTGATCAATCCCTTGATCGCGCGCCGGCTTTACACCCTGGGCAACTCCATCCGTGACAACAAAAGCGATCCCATCGATGCACGCAGCCTCTGTGGCCTCGGCCTCTGCACGGCCAGGAGCTTCTGCGACTGTATCGCTTTAGTCTTAAACCCGAGCAGCTGTGCTTGCAGCGCCTGCACAGTGTGCGCAGAGCGGTGCGCAAAAGCCTGAGCAACCTTAAGAAGAGTTATCGCAGCCTGCTCGATCTGAGCTTCCCCGAGTTAGGCAGGCTGCTTGAAATTGACGGAGTCGGCATCCGCCAGCTCCTCGCCCAGGCTCCCACTCCCCGCGCCATGGCTCGGATGCGCCGCTCCACCTTGGAGAAAAACTGGATGCTGCGTCCCAAAGCGGCCCAGCTCAAAAAGCTCGCCGCTGAGTCGATGGCTGATCCGGAGCTCGCCGCGGCGAGTAGCCCGGCCTTAGTCGCCATGCTCCAAGCTCTTGACTCGGTCGAAGCGCGCCTGCGTGAACTCGACCGCCAGATTGAAGCACTCACTTCCCAGAGTGTCGATGCCCACACCAAAGCTCTGGTCGAATCCATCCCCGGTTTCGGCTCGCTTAACGCGGCCAGAGTGCTGGCTTTTTTGCCCAGCGAAATCTTACACGCTGGCAGTAACCGCCAGGCCGCCGCCCGCCTCCAGGCCTTCATGGGTAATGACCCGCGCTTGCGCCAGAGCGGCCAATGGCAAGGCCAAACCAAAATGAGCAAACGCGGCGTGGAAATACTACGCACCACTCTCTTCCAATGCGCCTTCAGCGCTTCCCAACACGATCCTGAGCTACGCAGCTTCTATCAGCGCAAACGCGCCCAAGGCAAACACCACGAGGTCGCCCTGAGTCATCTCATGCGCATCTTAACTCGCCGACTCGTAGCCGTCTTACGTTCAGGCAAAGCTTATCAACCTAACTACCAGCCAACCCTCGCAAATGTCGCCTAAAACACTTGCAACCAGTCATAGCCTGTCTCCATCGCCTAGATGACATGTAAGAGGTGCGGGCAAGTGGTTAAACTCACCCGCACTATGAATAAGTGTCATTTAAACACTGAGTTGTCCTCACACGAGGGAACCCGCTGCGAGTTTAATCGCGGCAAAGCCGTGATCAAGCTCGGAATCGATGTGCATCAGGAATTTTACGTGGTGGCGATGCAGGAGGGAGGAAGCAATCCCAAGCCGGCGCAGCGTTTTAGCAAAGGAAGCGTTTGTGCATTGGGCGGCCAGGCTCAAGCAGAAGCAGCGGAGGCGCGAGATTCACGCGGTCTACGAAGCGTGCGGGTTTGGTTTTGGCTTGCAACGCAAACTCAACGCTCTGGGGATCAATTGTCTACGTGGTTTGTCCGCAAAAACTCGATGAGCACAACAAGCGGGTCAAGACCGACTCGACGGACGCCAAAGCGTTGTGCTTAAAGCTGGATCGTTTTGTGCAAGGCAATCGCGATGCGCTGGCACTGGTGCGAGTGCCCACGGAAGCAGAAGAGCAACTCCGCGCCATCCATCGGCAGCGCGAACAGTTGGTTAAAGCGCGCAAAGTCTTGGAAGCCCAGGGACGCAGTCTCATGGTCAATCACGGGATCGAGCCGGTGAAGAGTTGGTGGAAGAAGAGGACCTTTGCCGCGCTCCAGGTGCCGCAGTGGATGAAAGAGTTACTCAATAACTCGCAACCGATCCTGCTCGCGCTGGAAGAAAAGATCCGCGCGCTTAGCGTGCAACTCCAGGCCGCCGCCTCTTCTGCGCAACCGCGCGGACTGGGGGCGATGAGTAGTGTGGTGATCGATCGGGAGATTGGCAACTGGGAACGCTTCAAGAATCGCCGGCAAGTAGGCAGCTACACCGGGTTATGTCCAGGAGAATACAGTAGTGGCAAGACCCGGCTGCAAGGTTGTGTGACAAAACACGGCAACCCGAGGCTGCAGAGCCGCTTTGGTCGAGACGGCCTGGCGCCTGGTGCGTTTTCAACCCAATTACAAACCGGTCGTAAAATGGCGATTGATCCTGTGCAAGGGAGCGCTCGCTACCGGAGCCGCGCGCAAGAAAGCCATCGTCGCGGTGGCCCGTCAACTGGCCGTCGATCTGTGGCGCATTCGCACCGGCCGACTCACTCCCGAGCAACTTGGATTAAGTATCTAATTCATGAGTTCGAGGGGAACAGAAAGGAGGACACACCTATAACGAGATTATACTGAAACCACTCCAAGCGCTTTGGAACGTGAGGCGCGCCCGGCATCTAACCTGATCGGCTGCCGGCTTGTTCGACGCCCTAGATTGGGCCGCCTCAAGTTCCTCTTCCACCTGATCGCATTGATCAAATGGTGCTGACGCCAAAGAGCTTCACGCACGGATAGGAGTAAGAGCCGCTGGAAATGAAAACCCAGGGTGCAACCGGAAGAGGAAGCGTTTCCAAAGAAACCCCAACCTTCAATCAAAAGCTTATGATCTAACCAACCACTTACCGCAAGCGCCCGCCACACTTGACATCATTCATAGGGGTTAGATGCCGAGGGTTCACTTCGCGTGCCCATAACGCTATCTGATAGAGCCTCTCAAATTTTTCCGGGTCTGTCATTAGGATTGGGCCCACTTCTAGCTTTGCCGGTTCGGGCATCGACCGTGAACGACAAACGGCCCACCGACCTTTTCTGGTGAATCGGTAACCAATAACATCGCCATTTACCTTGGCTGAGCGGTTGCTTGAAAGCGGTCGTACCGTCGGCGAATGGCTGTCTCACCGAAGGCATTTTGCTAGCTCTCGCTCAGCAAGTTTGCACTGCTTCACGTTCAGTGATCCGGGTGCTCGCACAGCGACCATAGGATAAGAATGACCAACAGAGCACATATTCTCGCAGGTTGCATCTAACGAGACACAAGATGAGCGACTGCGAGCCCGCGGAAAGCGTCCGACTCGCAGCGCAAAGGGTGGATGGCAAACACGCATAACGTAAATCGCAGGCTTGCTCGCGATTCGCTGGATCGCCTGGTTAGGCCTATTTCGGGTTGCCGCGCTCATCTAAGAACAACTCATACTGCGGCTGTTCGGTGTCGTGACGCAGGATGTCAACGCCGAAGCGTCGCCGGATCTCTGCTCCTGAGACAACATTGTAGCCCCACTGGTGACCAAGAATCCTGTCGTTCACTATGCAATCCGCAACCACTCGCGTGTTGACTCCGTAACGATCTTTGAGTGTCTTTTCGATGCCGGTGGCACCGGCACCGAACCCAGAAACCTCGATTGCCAGCTGACCGTCGCGTATGTCGCGGTGCGCGTCAGCGCGACCGCGAAGATACGCGCCGAAAAAGCGTGTCATCGTCACAGGGTGCAGATCGCATCCCATCGGCAGTCCGAAAGCGGGTAGCGCCGATGAAGCTGTACATCGGAAACCACCGCGTCATGATGAAGCCGGCCAAAACAAGCGGCACAGCGACACGCAACAGCGAGCGACCGCGGTGGAGGACTAAGACAATGGGCCAGAAGAACCACAACGTGGCCAACGCAAACCACAGCGGATCAAACCAGCGACCGGGGTCCGGCCAAGGCCGCAGTATCATGGAACCTAGGACCACGATGCTGTGGAGAACAGCGACGCCTCCAAGCAGCCAATGCAGCTTATGTGGCGACATATGGCGATGCGTTTCATGAGGCCTAACGAGAACAAGATGAGCCACCACTGGCGAGAGCGCGCGTGGCAGCGGGATGCGAGGTTCGAGTCATGGAAAACTTGGGCGTACGCCGGCCAGTGGTTGGCTCCATCGCCTGGTTAGGTGTTTCGCGTTGCCAACACGAGTGATCTTCGACAACAGGCGAACGAAGCTGAGCGCTGCTGCTCGAGAGACTCGGAAAGCAGAAGCGTGGAGGAATGAGCGGCATGCGAGTGCACGCAAAGCATCGAACCAGAACTCTGAGAAAAGCGCGAGCACAAAATCGACGAGCGCGGAGCAAAGAGAACGCGAACCGGAGCGTCCGAACGAGAGCCGCGGCGACGAAGGACATGTTCCCCCAGAAACCGCCGGAGCCGAGAAGCGATCGAGTAACCGCGAATCGATGCGGCGAACTCTGGAACGGGAGAAGACATCGCTAACAGACGAATGCACCAGCTCACCTAACGATCAAGATCAGGTATGAAAACCGGCCCCAAGACTCTCGTTTTCTCGATAAGCTTAGCGCCGGTTTTCATTACCTGCATCGCGTGATTAGGACTCTGGGGAAAGATATCACTCGTAGAATGTCTTTTCCTGTATGCGATCTGGATCGCGCCTGCTGCGCTGATGTTTGCAATCGATGATTTTCGTTACCAGCGCACTTTTAAATGGATTCGAGCGCAGGAGCGAAAAGAAGTCCTAACGAGTATTCTGCGGAATTAATCCGCATTTAAATACGGAAAAATTCCGTCTAATCCAGTGGTCATCCTGGGGAAGGGGCGTGAATATAAGCGAGCGTGCTCCCGGGAAGTAAGCTGCGCTGAGGGTCAGGAAAAGGCTATGGAGACGAAACAGAGGGTGACAAGACGCATAGGCGTAACGAGGACAAGATCAGCTGCGCATACCGAGGGCGAAAGTCAATCGGAGTAGAAGTGGTTTAATTACAAGAAAGAGTGAAGAGAACAGAGAGTAGACGTTAACGGCATAGTATGGTTAGGTCTTTTGCTTTGATAGATGTGCAAAAATAGCGGTGAAGATAGCGACGATAGTGGCGACAGAAACATAGACCAGCCATAGACAAGAAAATGTTGTTGGGTCTGTCGCGGTGGCAAGGGCGAAACCAAATGCGAGAAGGAGAATGTCAGCTGCGACGAAGCCTGCGTCGGAGACGCGGGAAGTTAGCTGGAAAATCAATGTAGATGAGAGAAAAAGAAGTTGCGGCAGCGCGAAAGTGAGAGCGATGAGGAGTGCGAAGCAGGCGAGTTGAAGGAGAGATTAAGCGTGAAGGTGAAATACACGATGTTTGACGAAAGTAGCGAACGCGAGGAAGGCACACGGTAAGACTGTGATTGATGCTATTTGGAACGAGCGGCTTCGCATAGACCTAACGAGTATTCGGCCCCAAAAATCTGCCTTTAAAGGCAGATAAAATCTGTATAATCCCGAGGTCGTTCCGGGGAGGCGCCGGAGAAATGCCGGTCATATGTCCGAGAATATCGAACCGGACAGTTCGATACAATCCAAAATATGGCGTGAAGTTCACCGCTGCGAGATTGAGACGGCGAATGCGATACATTTATTAAATCCAGCGCCGCACGTCCCGCTTTAGCGCGAGATATTGGTCGCCGAATTTCGCTTCGAGATATCTCTCTTCGCGCGCGATCACGCCATAATTCAGGAGCAATGCGAGCGGGATCACGAACAGGAGCGTAAGCCAGTCATTGAGGAAAAAACCGAGCGCCACCTGGAGGAGACAAAGCGCCAGATACATCGGATTGCGCGTGAACCGGTAAGGGCCGTCCCGCACAATCGTCAGGGCAGGCTCACTCGGGTCGACATTCGTTCCCGCTCGCTTCATCACGCGCAAAGCCGAGAGCGCGAGCGACGGCGCGATGATGACGAAAATAATACCTAACGACACCGAGACACCGTATCTCGCAAGCATGCGGCATGGAAAAATAAAGTGAACGATCGCGCTGATAACCGCGCCAATCAGCCAGATGAGCGGCGGGAAAGCAATGACCCCGGGATTATCTCTTGCCGCGGTCGAGTCCATCGGACAACGGGTCGCCTAGGGCGCGGGATGCGTTTTCTTAAAGCCCTCTTCGTAACCGTGCTCGAAAGCGAGATCCCAGGCCATCTGCTCTCCCGAACCTTCGCTCTTGAAACGTTCCTGAGCCATCATATTCAGCTCGGCAGCGCTGGGTAATTTTCCGCCGGGCGTCGCCTCCTCCCCGGCCTTTTCGCCGATGGCATAGGCAGAGCGCTCCTCGCTTGTTCTGCCGTGTTCGGCGCGATGCGTATAGAACGCCGTCACGCCGCAGACAATAAATGCCGCCACTGCCATCATCACAAAGAACCGCACCGGTTTGAATTGCCTGGCCATAAGTCCGCCGATCCAATCAGATGCGCTTCTTTCTGGCAAACATTTGAGCTGCGACTTGCTTCAGGTGGATCGGCCGCCTGCTCGCAGAGAAATAAGTCCACAGATTTCGCCGATTACACAGATTCCAGAAGACCGATCTAAACAAATCTGTGAAAATCTGTGGAATCGTGGATGAAAAGTGGATCGGCCAGCCTGCTCAGTTTACCCGCCGTGGCGAGCGAAAGCTTTCGGCCGCTCCGAATGCCAGTGCGGCTCGCACCGATGGTAGCTACATGCGCGTAAGCGCGACTTTTCCGAATCTCTTTGTAGCGGCGGTCTCGGACCGTCGCTCGAAACAAATGCGGCTTCGCCATCTGATTAACATCGAGCGACGGAGCGCTCGATCCACCTGGCATCAGACTCGCGCGCCCTGCGCCTTTTACGTTGCCATCTTGAAGACAAGTTCGCTTCGGTCGCTCTAGACCGTACTGCCATCTATGGAAAATATGGTCGGGTGCGCCACAGCCCTTGCTTCGGGCGTCACATTTTCGCGACGTTCCTTTCTTTCTCGAACCTTAAGGTCGAAAATGCGTATTATCTCGTACGCGGTTGTCACGGAACGATTCTTTTGCACTGATTCTTCAACCCTAAACCGAAAGCTAGACATGAAATCGAATTCACGAAGAAATCGCTGTATTAGGATCGGCTCGCGGACAGTCTGTATTTTGTTCGGAGTTCTCCTGTTGGCTTTTAACGCGGTGCAGGCAGGACCAATTAACGGAGTCCTGCGACCGAGCGCCGCCAACCCCCGTTATTTTACGGACGACTCGGGCAAGGCGATCTATCTGACCGGCTCGCACACTTGGAACAACTTCCTGGATGGCGGCTTTTCGGCTGTGGATTTCAACGGCTCCCCCGACAACCCCATATATTGGCGCAATTGCGGCACTTTCGATTATGTCGCCTATCTGAATTGGATGCAGCAGCATAACCACAACTTCATACGGTTGTGGACACCGGAGAACGCGAGGGATTGGGATGGCCTTACCTGGGAGCCCGCTGGAGATCCGACATCTCCTACCCTCTACCTGCGGGACCCCGATCATGGCAATGGCAACGATGGGCTCAAGAAGTTCGATTTGACGAAACTCAATGACGAATATTTTGCGCGACTGCGGCGTCGAGTGCAGCTGGCGGCCGACAAAGGCATCTACGTAAGCATCATGCTTTTCGATGGATGGGGAGTTGGGGTTTACAGCAATTATTTTGGCCCCGCCTCGATTTGGTGGCTGGGGCATCCTTACAACGCGAACAACAATATCCAAAACATAACGTGTGGTACCGCTGACGATGGCCTTGGATGTCAGACTTTAGATAATCCTTTGATGAGCTACCAGGACGCATACGTCAGGCGGGTGATCGATGCGGTGAAGGACTTCGACAATGTCCTCTACGAAATTGACAACGAAGGCATCGGAAGCGCCGATAACGGTCCGGTTTCAAAGGATTGGCAATACCACATGATCGATCTTATTAAGACCACCGAGGCGGGAAATGCGAAACAGCATCCGGTGGGAATGACTGCTTTCTACTTTGGTCCTACCGCTGATCTATTAGCAAGCTCCGCCGATTGGGTGTCACCGGCAACTAACTATGATCATGTGCCCTATGACACTGATCCTCCCGCGGCGACAGGCAACAAGGTTTTCATTCTCGATACCGACCATTTGCCATCGATCAATCCAAGCGCAACCCGACAGTGGGTTTGGAAGAGTTTTACCAGAGGCTATAACACGATCTACATGGATCAGCTTGGCCAGTTCGGCGGTGCGACAAACCAAGCCCAACCTGCTTCAATCGATGAGGTCCGTAATGCGATGGGTGACACGAAAGGATACGCGGATAAGATGAATTTGATCGGAATGACACCTCAGAGCGATGACTGTGAGACAGGCTACCTTCTCGAGGCAATGGATCATTCCGAGTATCTCGCCTACCAACCGGATCATGCGTCGTTTTCGGTCTACCTGCCCCCTGGTACGTATGCCGTGGAGTGGTTCGACCCAGTGGCGCGTACGACCACACACCCGGGTCCCATAGTCGTGACCGCTCCAGACCGGGTAATCTTCGATCCACCGACTTCTGAAGACGCCGTCCTCTATCTCACTACCGGCACATTACCGAGCCCGACTCCGACGCCGAGTCCAACTCCGACTCCGGCATACACATTTTATAAGGGAATAAACGTCGGAGAGGACTCCATCGGGGTAACGATTGCGGGACATGCATGGCTCTCCCAGTCCGCCGCGGAAAACGATGGATTCTCGATCGACACCGCTACCGGTACGATGGTGTATCACCTGGATCCCGAGCATACATTCACCGCGACGATTCCCGGGCAGGAACCTCCGCCCCAGGATGTGGACGCATACATGCACATGTTAAATGACGGGATTTGGGCTGACGCTACCCAGGGCAACGATGTTAACTTTAGTCAAACACTCGATGATGGCCATTACGGTGTTTACCTTTGGACTGTTGAAAATTACACGGATCATCCGAACTTTCGCTCTTACAACGTTACCCTGGAAGGGACAGTAGTGGCATCCAGAATTGGCACCCAGCTTGTCGACCATTTTACAAGATACGGGCCTTACGACATAACCGTCTGCGATGGCAGGCTCGATGCAACCCTTACCCACATTACCGGCGACTCTTCCTTCGAGGGTATCGAAATCTACCGTAGAACTCTCGAGGTAACATCCGTCGTCTCGCGCCAGTCGCATGCGGGCTTGGCGTTCGATTTGCCGATCAAACCTCACTCAGGCTCTTATCCTGCCGGCATAGAGTGCCGCCGCATCAACGGCAACCTCAACCTGGTATTCACGTTCAGCAACGTTCTTACGTCGGGAAGCGCCAGTATCACACAAGGCACCGGTACTATTGCCAGCCAGAGTATGGCCAACAACACTATCACCGTCCAACTGACTGGCGTGACTAACGCGCAAGTCATCACGGTCTCGTTAAGCAACGTAACCGATATGATGGGTCAAACCCTCGGCGCTCCGGACAATGCAGTAAACGTCGGAATTCTCCTCGGCGACGTAACGTTCAATGGCAGCGTCACCTCTACCGATCTTTCGTCGGAGAAGACTCATACCGGGCAAACCGTAAACGCCGGGAATTTCCAGTTCGACCTGAATCTTAATAACACCATCACTTCTTCCGATATTTCGCAGTTGAAAATCGCCAGCGGAACGGGCCTGCCGTAACAGGAATTGACAGATCCTGGCAAAAACAACACACACAAAGCCCGCTGGGATTCCTCCCGGAGGGCTTTTGTTGTCCCAACGAGTAATGAACGCAAGAGCAATGGTCAGATGGCGCCGATAAGAGATTGGAAGTCAGAATTCTGATCCGTGAAATCCGCGCCATCCGCGGTTAAAGAAAACGATTTCACCGATTCAATTCAGATCTACTCAGTGCCTCAGAAAAATCTGCGAAAATCTGTGCTCGCCACGGCGTAGCCCGTCAGCGGGGGAGGCGGGTAGTCTGTGGATTGATAAAAAGGTGGATCGGCCGCCTGCTCAGTTTACCCGCCGTGGCGGGCGAAAGCTTTCGGAGCTCCGCGGGCGATGTTAAAACAAGATGCGGCCTTGCCGCCAAATTAACCGTTCAAATCAGGAAAGCAGGAAAACAGGAAGTAAAGTGGGAGGTGGAACGCGCTCTCCGAGCGCGTTGCTAGATATATGCGCGCAAGCGCGACTTGTTCTTAACATCGAGCAAGGGACTGCTCGATCCACCTTCCGTCCGTCCCGAACCGCCGCGCGGACTAATGAGCGAGCCCGACTTACTAGCGCTTCGCGCCCGGGTCGATTCCGCTCGGCTGGCAGGCATGGGGCGGATCGCCGTGGTCGAGGTGACGGTGGTATTCGAGGCCGTCGCACGGCAAGGTCAAGGTTATGCCCTTGTGGCAGACCTGGCACTCGTTAGGCGAAGGTGCCGCGACGACGACATATTTGGAATCGCTGGGAATGCCATTGGTAAAGACGGTCACCAACGCCGGACCGAGCGGGAAATCGTTGATTGACGTCGAGGTAAAGGTGGTATCGGACCAGCCTGCAGTGGGATCGACCGGGAGAAAGGCGACCTGGCTGTTGTCGATGCTGCGCAGTTGCACGACGGGGTAGTTACTCGATGAATCCTGCGTGCCGCCGCCGGAAGCTTGTGAGATTCCTTTGAAACGTGAACCGCCCAGAATGAGGCGGCTGCCAGTGATGAGGGGGGAAGTCGCGGTCGTGATCTGCGGCTGCCAATCGGGCCGCACGAACCCCAGCCCGGTATCGTACAGTTCCGCGCTGGTACAGAGAGACGCTGCCATTATATCCCCCTGCCACCAGCACCTTGCCGTTGGGCAGCAACGTCGCCGTGTGATCACCGCGCGCGGTGTTGAGGCTGCCCGTGGCCGTCCAGCTCCCGCTCGCTGGGTCGTACAGTTCCGCGCTGGTAAGAAAGCTGCTACCATCTCCCGCTGCCACCAGCACCTTGCCGTTGGGCAGCAACGTCGCCGTGTGAACATAGCGTGCGGTGCTGAGGCTGCCCGTGGCCGTCCAGCTCCCGCTCGCGGGGTCGTACAGTTCCGCGCTGCTAGTAAGGGTAGAAAATGAAACTCCCCCTGCCACCAGCACCTTGCCGTTGGGCAGTAACGTCGCCGTGTAAGTAGCGCGCGCGATGTTCAGGCTACCTGTGACCGTCCAGCTCCCGCTCGCGGGGTCGTACAGTTCCGCGCTGGTAAGAAAGCTAGAGCCGATCAAATGAGTTACGCCCGCGGCCACCAGCACCTTGCCGTTGGGCAGCAACGTCGCCGTGTGAAACGAGCGCGCGGTGTTGAGGCTGCCCGTGGCCGTCCAGTTCCCGCTCGCGGGGTCGTACAGTTCCGCGCTGGTCAAGAGCGCTGCTATTATTAATCCCCCTGCCACCAGCACCTTGCCGTTGGGCAGTAACGTCGCCGTGTGAGTAAGCGCGCGCGGTGTTGAGGCTGCCCGTGGCCGTCCAGCTCCCGCTCGCGGGGTCGTACAGTTCCGCGCTGGTAAGAGACTGCCGCTGCTATTATATCCCCCTGCCACCAGCACCTTGCCGTTGGGCAGCAACGTCGCCGTGTGATAGCGCGCGCGGTGTTGAGGCTGCCCGTGGCCGTCCAGCTCCCGCTCGCGGGGTCGTACAGTTCCGCGCTGGTAGGATAGCCGCTGCTACTGTCATATCCCGCCTGCCACCAGCACCTTGCCGTTGGGCAGCAACGTCGCCGTGTGCTCCTCGCGCGCGGTGTTGAGGCTGCCCGTGGCCGTCCAGCTCCCGCTCGCTGGGTCGTACAGTTCCGCGCTGGTAAGAGTGCTGCTGTTATCATATCCCCCTGCCACCAGCACCTTGCCGTTGGGCAGCAACGTCGCCGTGTGCATACGCGCGCGGTGTTGAGGCTGCCCGTGGCCGTCCAGCTCCCGCTCGCGGGGTCGTACAGTTCCGCGCTGGTAAGAGCGCCGCTGTTATTAGATCCCCCTGCCACCAGCACCTTGCCGTTGGGCAGCAACGTCGCCGTGTGATCACCGCGCGCGGTGTTGAGGCTGCCCGTGACCGTCCAGCTCCCGCTCGCGGGGTCGTACAGTTCCGCGCTGGTAAGATAAGCCGTCGTCATCAAATCCCCCTGCCACCAGCACCTTGCCGTTGGGCAGCAACGTCGCCGTGTGAATATAGCGCGCGGTGTTGAGGCTGCCCGTGGCCGTCCAGCTCCCGCTCGCCGGGTCGTACAGTTCCGCGCTGGTAAGCTAGAAGGGGAGGTTGTTATTAGCTCCCCCTGCCACCAGCACCTTGCCGTTGGGCAGCAACGTCGCCGTGTGAAAATCGCGCGCGGTGTTGAGGCTGCCCGTGGCCGTCCAGCTCCCGCTGGCCGGGTCGTACAGTTCCGCGCTGGTAAGATAGCCACTGTCACCATATCCCCCTGCCACGAGCACCTTGCCGTTGGGCAGCAACGTCGCCGTGTGTTAATAGCGCGCGGTGTTGAGGCTGCCCGTGGCCGTCCAGCTCCCGCTCGCGGGGTCGTACAGTTCCGCGCTGGTAAGATAGCCGACGCCATGTGATATCCTCCTGCCACCAGCACCTTGCCGTTGGGCAGCAACGTCGCCGTGTGATAGCCGCGCGCGGTGTTGAGGCTGCCCGTCGCCGTCCAGCTCCCGCTCGCGGGGTCGTACAGTTCCGCGCTGGTAAGATTGCTCGCTGTTACAATCCCCCTGCCACCAGCACCTTGCCGTTGGGCAGCAACGTCGCCGTGTGAAAATAGCGCGCGGTGTTGAGGCTGCCGGTATTGTTCAAATGTAAACGGTGCAGCGGCGGGAGAAAGCGGCTGCTTCGAGCGGCGAGTCGGGCGCTCCCGCAGCGGTCATCACCATATCTGGCGGACCCAGGCGTGGATGCTCGACTTGAATTGCCGATCGGGCGGGACTAAACCCCGCCCCGCCCAGCGCGATGAACACGCCGGTAAGACAGAGAAAAACAGCGAGCGCAAAGCGCGGATTAAAAAAGGCCGTTTGGGGATTGAGTTTCTTTTTCATAGGGGCTAGCGCAAGATTGAGGGGAGAAGCCTCCGTTTTACCCGAAGATCGACCATTGTGTCGAGAACTCTGTTGCAAGACGAAGCCGGCCAAACACAGCTTCCTGAAAGTCCCGTGCGATGTTGCGGGACTTGCATCTGAACGCTCCCTTTTACTCAAGGATCGACCATCGTGTCGGAGCTCTTTTGTAACCTCCGGCAAAGCCACGACTGCGGATGTGGCTTAGGCTTCCGGCCTGGACTTGGAAGTCAGAATCCTGATCCGTGAAATCCGCGTCATCCGCGGTTAAACAAAACGGTTTCACCGATTCAATTCAGCTGATCCCTCGCACAAAGGTCACAAAGGAACACAACGGATTTGGTTGACGATTCGTGCGAAAAGGAACAATCAAGGATAACTGCGATGAAAGGCGTTGAGACGAAGAAGAAGCTGTCAGCGGAAGAACGTGAAGAGTTACTCGAAACGTTGAAAGCCCGTTTCGAGAAAAACATGAACCGCCACAAAGGTCTCGATTGGGCGAAGGTGAAAGCAAAGCTGGAGGCTAACGCTGCAAAGCTATGGTCGCTCCACATCATGGAAACAACCGGCGGCGAGCCGGACGTTGTAGGTCAGGACAAGAAGACCGGCGAATACATTTTCTTCGATTGTTCGGCGCAAACTCCGAGTGGTCGCGTAAGTCTTTGTTATGACGATGAGGCGTTGGAGGCGAGAAAGGAGCATAAGCCGAAGGATAGCGCGGTGGGCATGGCGACGGCCATGGGCATCGAGCTTTTGACGGAAGAAGAATATTTCGCGCTTCAGAAACTGGGAGAGTTCGATACGAAAAGATCGAGCTGGATAAAGACGCCTGCCGAGATCAGAAAGCTTGGCGGCGCGCTCTACTGTGATCGCCGCTATGGCCGCGTCTTCGTGGGGCACAACGGCGCGGACTCCTACTACAGCGGCAGGGCATTCCGTGGCTCGCTTAGGGTCTAGGTTTTGCCGCAGGTAGCGTTTCGCGACCTTCCGAATCTCTTTGTAGCGGCAGTCTCTGACCGTCGCCCGAAACAAATGCGGCTTTGCCGCCAAATTTAATCGTTCAATCAGGAAACAGGAAGGTGGATCGGCCGCTCCGCGGGCGATGCTAACAAATGCGGCTATGCCGCCAAATTAAGCGTTTAAATCAGGAAAGCAGGAAACCAGGATTGGATTGAACGCGATCTCCGACTTGCTTACGCCGCCATTCGTTGCGGCATCTCATCATAGGTTCTGCCGCCGAGCGATCGCCCTGTGAGATCTTTTCGCACGCCGCCCCATTGCTTGAAGAAGAACGGCACTTTTTGTTTGCGACAGGCTCGAAAGATTTCGCGAACCCATTGAACGTCCATCGGCCGCGCATGCGGACCCGATTCTCCGCCGACGATAACCCAGTGGATTCCTCGCAGGTTGATATCGGCCAGGGAACCGATAAGTGGTTCGCACGAAAGAAAGCGGACGGCTGCGGGCACTTCTCTCAAGTCATCGATGCGATGAAGCACGCGGTTGTCCTCGACGCTCACTCCCATCCAGATATTCTTCGGCCACGGTAGTTTCGCGGCGAGGGCTCGCACTCGGTCGCTTCGCTTGGTCAACACTTGGAAAGAATGTTGCGGACACTCCGCCATCGTTTTGAATAGGCGGCGAATGAACCAGAGCGGCACATCCGGATGAAACAAATCGCTCATCGAGTTCACGAAGATCCGCCGCGACGTTTTCCACGTGCGTGGCAGATCGAGAACGTCTTCATGTAACGTTAGGCGAAAGCCCCGGCGGTAGCGGTAATTCCCCATCGCGCGCAGACGCAGCGCCAGGCGCTCGGCATAACAATTCTTGCAGCCGGCGCTGATTTTCGTGCAACCCGTTACCGGATTCCACGTCGACTTCTGTCCACTCGATATGTGAATTGCTCGGCCATGTTTAAATTTAGACGATCCCGATACTTGTCGAAGATGTAACGGACGATTTTGTCTCCAGTCTTATTAGGGGAAGCAAAATACAGATAATAGACAATTGCACGACTGCTATTCCGCATAGGCAAGGGTTGTGGCACAAACTTGAAACAGGCCATCTGTTCTGGAGTCTCTTGCGAAAAGCTTCTGCCACGACTTCGTTCGGTTGCTTATGCAAGTGGCCGAACATGTTCGCCCTCAGATGAATACGCGACGTCACGCCACGAGTCATCGCCCCAAAAAGCCGTCAATCTCGCAGCTTGCGCCTCGCTGACTCGAGACGGATCATTCCACAGGACATTTCGATTTATGTCAGCGACAGGGAAATTTAGGAAGATTTCCATTGCTTTCGATTTGCCCAGCAGCGGCGATGACTTCCCATTTCAAGTGCAAACCGTAAGGATCAAGAACGCATAAAGCGCGACGATAATCCTCGAATCGGATTTTTGGAAAAACGTCGCGCAGCAGGATTTCGTTACAGTCGCCTTCGAACACATGGACATTTTTCCGATCCCCGATTTGCTCGCGCAATCGACTGGTTTTCGTCGGCTCTAAGTCGACGAGAAAAATTTCCGTAAACGGCGGTTCCACCGCAAGTGCGTTGAGCGGACTACCGGGCACCAGTTCATTCGTGCTACGGGCGATGTGGTGTCCTCCGCCAGCGAATGCATCGACGTATGAATGGTGGAATTCCTGTTGCAGTCAGGATTTTCGAATACTTGCTGCCGTAGCGCTTGATGATGTCGAGCTTTACTTCGGACCAGTAACCAATCTCATCGAATTCAAATTCGGGAGGCACAGAGTTCATCAGGTGGCTAGATGCCGAATTATGTCGAGAATAAACATTAAGCACGCCTATTTGAGAGCGCTGCTTGGGCCTAAGTTGCCTCCCAATTATTCTTTGGTCGCACCGTAAGAGATGGACAGTCGCCGAAAGGGCCTATCTCGGCGAGACGCCAGACATAACACGGCGCGGCGACGCGGGCTTAAGTTCGTCTCGGCAAGCTGCCGAGACCAGCAGGCTAGCAGCCTGCGCTCCCCAGATTGCTGAATCGGAGGGCATCGAGCAAGGGACTGCTCGATCCACCTGACGAAAACGTGGATTGCAATCGGTTGAATCCAAATGCCAGGCTCGATGCATCATAGAGGATATGCTTCACGATTTTAGGTTTGCGTTTCGACAGCTCGTGAAGGCACGGGCGTTTACGGCGGCGGCGGTGATGGTGCTCGCGCTCGGGATCGGGGCGAATACCGCGATCTTTAGCCTCATGAATACGCTGCTCTTCCAGCCGCCCCATTACGCGAAGGCGGACGAGGTGGTGCAGGTCTTTTCGCAGGATAAGAAAAACCCGAAGACGTTTCGCGGGTTTTCCTATCCGACCTATCTCGATATCCGCGAGCGGAACACGGTCTTCTCGGGTGTGATGGCGCACAATCTCGCGATGGTGGGCGTGGGCGAGAATGGCAGCACGCGGCGCGCGTTTACCGACGTGGTGAGCGCGAATTATTTCTCGGTGATGGGTGTGACGCCGATCCAGGGCCGCGCCTTCCGGCCGGAAGAGGAAACACCCGGTCGCGAAGCGGCGGTGGCGATGGTGAGCTACAACTATTGGAAGAAGAACGGGCTCAATCCGGCGATGCTGGGCTCGACGATTACGATCGACAGTCGGCCGTTCACGGTGATCGGGATTCTTCCGCAAGGATTTACCGGCACGACGCAGGTTTTCGCGCCGGAGATCTGGTTGCCGCTCGGTGTTTACGATCAAGTCGCGAACGATTTCGAGACGGAGAACAAGAGCAAGCTCGACGATCGCGCAGGCAGGCAGCTGATGGTTATCGCGCGATTGAAGCCGGGGATGACCGCGGCGGCGGCGGCTCCGGCGTTGAAGGCTTTGGCGGCGGGGCTCGAGCAAACCTACCCGGTCGAGCAGAAGGATCAGACGTTCATGATCGCGCCGCTTTCGCGTTTCAGCATGAGCACGAGCCCATCGAGTGGCGCCAATATCAAACGGCTGGCGCCGCTGCTTTTCGGGATGTCGGGTGTGGTGTTGCTGGTCGCCTGCCTGAACCTGGCGAACATGCTGCTCGCGCGCGGCGCGGCGCGACGAAAGGAAATCGCGATACGGCTCGCGCTGGGCGGGAGTCGCTGGCGGATCGTGCGGCAATTACTCAGCGAAGGTTTTGTGCTCGCGCTGCTGGGCGGAGCGTTCGGGTTGATGCTGGGGCTGTGGTCGTCCGATCTTCTTGTCGCCTCGTTAGGCAAGAAATTGCCGATCGATATGGTGTGGCAAAGCGGGCTGAGCGGGCCGGTGCTCGCGGCGACGTTTGCGTTTTGTCTGCTCGGGACTTTTGCCTTCGCGCTCGGGCCGGCGCTGAAGTTATCGAAGTCCGCGGTGATCGGCGATTTGAAGGAGCACGCGGGCGAAGACACAGTCGTTAGGCGCTGGAAGTTTTTGCCGCGTAATCCGCTGGTCGTTGTGCAGATTGCATTTTCGCTCGCGCTGCTGACGGCGGCCGCGCTTTTCATTCGCGGCGCGGGCAAGGCGGCAGCGGTCGATACCGGTTTGCAGACGAGCACGAATTACCTTTTGGAAGTCGATGCGAGTCTCGCGAATTACGATCAGACGCGATCGCAGAATTTGTATCGCACGCTCGAAGAACGGCTCGCGGCTCTGCCCGGCGTCGAACACGCGAGCATTTCCTCGACGGTTCCGTTCGGCATGGTCTCGCTCGACAAATCGGTGCAACGTGGCGGGACTAATCCGGCGCCGGATGCGAAGCCTGCTACCGCCGCGGAAGGTCTCGCGTTTAGCGCAAACTTGAACAGCGTGGGCGCGGATTATTTCAAAACCGTGGGCGTGACGCTGCTACGCGGCCGCGCATTCAATGTGGCGGAAGCGATGCATCAGACATCGCCGAAGGTCGCGATCATCGACGAAGTGCTGGCGAAAAAGCTCTGGCCCGATGGCGATGCGCTGGGGCAGCGGATTCAATTTGCGCAAAAGGAACCGACGCGAGCCAAAGGCGGCGGCGACGAGACGAAAGCGCAGATCGAAATCGTGGGCATCGCGCCTTACGTGCGCAGTGAGTTATTTGAGAAAGATCCGAACGGCATGCTCTATCTTCCGTTTGCCGGCGGTTTCCAGAGCAATGTTTTCTTTCACATCAAATTCGCGCCGAACGCCGGCCGCGATACCGCTGCGACGGCGGACCTCATTCGTCGCACCGTGCGCGAAGTCGATGCGGCGCTTCCGATTTTGTCGCTGAAAACATTCGCGCAACATCTCGATGGGAATATCGAGCTTTGGATCGTGCGCGCGGGCGCGGCGTTGTTCAGCATCTTCGGCGGTCTGGCGCTGGTGCTCGCGACGGTGGGCGTGTATGGCGTGAAGGCTTACTCGGTCGCGCGACGCACGCGGGAAATCGGGATTCGCATGGCGCTGGGCGCGCAACGCGAGACGGTGCAATGGATGATTTTGCGTGAAGGCACGGTGATGCTGGCGAGTGGCGTGTTGCTCGGTGTGCTGCTGGCGGCGGGGACTGGCAAGCTCATCAGCGGACTGCTCTACAATGTCAGTGCGCTCGATCCGCTTGCGTTCACGATTGCACCGATGGTGCTCGCGGCGGCGGCGTTACTCGCGACGTGGTTGCCGGCGCGACGCGCGACGCGAATCAGTCCGATGGCGGCGCTGCGCACGGAGTAGGCAGCGAATTGCGGATTGCCCGCCACGGCGGGTAAACTTCATGCGGCAGATGTCAGAGGAGCGCACGCGCCCTCGCGTGCTGATGCTGGCGCCTCGCCAGCATGAACTTTACCGAAAGGGATATCTTCGGCGAGGCGCCGAAGACAGCTCGCCGCGGCGAGCGCTCCCCAATCGGAAGTCAGAGATCAGTCAATCTTTCGGCGCGAGCGAGGCGACGATCTGCTCGAAGCGCGGATCGCCGCGGAGCGAATCCCATATTGGATGGAGCTTGAGAAGTCCGTAGCTGAGTTGGTTCGGAACGCGTTCGACGGCGGCGATCTGGTCGATCGCGAGATCTTTCTCTCCAACCCAGGCGTAGATTTGCGCCAGGTTAATGGCGAAGGCTGTGCCAGCGACCGCGTCCCTGGAGATGGGTAGCAACTCGACGGCGCGCCGGCCTTCGCGCATCGCTTCCTCTTTCCGCCCGAGTCCGGCATCGATCATGCCGAGAAGGCTGACAGCGGCGGCGAAGTCGGGCTGTTTCGCGACGGTCTTTTCCACTTCGCTGCGCGCGACGGTAAAGGCGGCTTGCGCTTTGGCGGTGTCGCCTTCCCAACGAGCGACGACACCTTCCCAGTAAGCGTGAGGAAATATGACGCCGTTGTTCACTGCGCCATCGCGCGGATAATTCGTTAGGGCGCGAGCAGCCGCGGCCGGTGTTCGTTCGCAAAGCGCGCGATCGGGATCGTCGACATCGGGAGCTACCTTCGGATCCTCAGCAATGAGCGTGGCGAGCATCTTCTGAAAGGGCTTGATGTCGGCGCGCCAATCGAGTGCCACCTGCGCCCGAACAATGCGCGTGACGGGATCAGCCGGCACAATTTTCAAAGCGCGATCGTAAGTGTGAGCGGCATCGGCGTAACGTCGCTGCCGCAGATAGGCCAGCGCCATTTGCTGGAGGATGAGAAAATTGCGCGGGTCCAGTTCGAGTGCACGTTCGAGGTTGCGCGTGGCTTCTTCCCAATGACCTTCGCGACGGTCGATGTAGCCGGTGTATTCGAATACCGCGGCATTGTTAGGCAGCGTAGATCGAGCGATGGCCAACTCGGTGCGCGCGCGGTCGTAATCGCGAAAACCCTGGTAGTAGTAATTGCCTAACGCGAGATGCGCTTCGCCACTCTCCGGCTGCAAACGCAACGCAGTCTGCACGGCGGTATCGGCTAATGCGAGGCGGGCAGCCGTGTGATCGTAGCCTTGCTTATATATAGAGCCATGCACGTTGGCCAAAAGACACCAGGCGAGCACGAAATGCGGATCGCGCGTGACCGCTTCGTCGAGCAGGTGCGCAGCCAAAGGCAATTTCTCGCGCGCGAGGACCTGATCCGTCGTGTAGGCGTAGAATGCCTGAGCCCGCAGGTAAAGATCGTAAGCGGTAAGATCGGTCGTCGGCGGTTTCTCGATCGCGGCTTTTTCTTTGGGCGAAAGCCTGGCCTGGAGCTGATCAGCGATCGTTTTGGCGATCTCGCTTTGAATCGCGAAGACATCTGCGAGGTCGCGATCGTAAGTCTGCGCCCAAAGATGCGCGTCGGTGCGAGCGTCTATCAATTGGGCGATCACGCGCACTTTCCCGCCGGAACGCTGCACACTTCCTTCGAGAAGATGCGCGACACCGAGCTGCGTGCCGATCTCGCGTGAGTTGCGAGCGACGTCGGTGCGATATTGCATCACGCTGGTGCGACTGATCACTTTCAAATCCGCGATCTTCGCGAGGTTCGTCAGGATTTCGTCCTGCACGCCATCGGTGAAATAGGCGTTCGCTTTGTCTTCGCTTAGATTTTCGAACGGTAAAACGGCGATGGATTTTTCCGGGATGGACGCGGCGGCGCGGTGTTCATCTTCCGCGATGGATTTCGCGCGGGCAGCCCGGAGATCCGTGCCTGCCACTCGAAAGAGCACGAGACCAAGCGCAAGAAGCACAAGCAACACTGCGGCGGTGACGAGCGCTTTCGTTAGGCGACGAGGAGATGCCTTTGTGTCGATGGCAGCTTTTAGTTTCGTTGGCGTTTCGGGATTACCGATTTCGCCGTTGAAGAAATTAACGAGCGAGATTTTCCGCCCGTGTTTCACTTCGCATTCGCCGAGTTCGTGCAGATGCGCGTTCCAACGCGAATACGCCGTGAGATCGTCGGCGACGCGTTTGGACAAGAGAATGTGGCCGGCATCGCCGCAATCCATCACTCGTTGGGCGAGATCGATCCCCGCCCCCGCGACATTTGCGCGCTCGTTCACATCGAGCACGCGACTAATTGGTCCGCTGTGAATTCCCATGCGTAACGGAATGCCGGGATATTTCCTTAACGCCGCGCTGATTTCTGTCGCGCATTCGATCGGCGCCTGCGGATCGTTGAAGAACACAAGCACGATGCCATCGCCCGTCGGCAATCGAATCAATTTTCCCTGCGCATCCGCCGCGCGGAATTGATTGGTGCCGCGCACGATCTCATTTAAGCGCTGCAACATTTCGCTCTGCTCGTTGATGAGCAGTTTCGAGTAACCGACAACGTCCATGGCCAGGACATGGCCGATTTCCATCTGCGGATCGGAAGCAGAGTCGGCGGGCATACGCAGCATGTTACTGCGCCCGCTTTCGCTTTCCTTCAATCTGTTTTGACGGATCCGGTGTATTCGGAACGCCTTGTTCCCAGTGTTCTGCAAGATGCGCCTCGTCCAGAAACGCTGTAAAGATTCGAATGCGTGCGATTCTTTTTGCGGTTGGATTTCTTTTCGCGTGGCTGAATGCGGCCACCGCGCAGCCAGACTATCGATTCCTCACCGAGATTCCAATCGGGGGTGAAGGTGGCTGGGATATTCTCAACATCGATTCGCCGGCGCATCGATTGTATCTCTCGCATGCGACGAAGGTCGTGGTGGTGGACATCGAGAAGAACACACTCGCGGGCGAGATTACAGACACGCCAGGAGTGCATGCGTTTCTCCCCGTGCCGGAGCTGAAACGCGGATTCTCGTCGAATGGCAGGGAGAACAAGTCGAGTGTGGTGGACCTAACGACTCTCAGGACAATCGAGAAAGTGGACACGGGCGAAAGCCCGGATGCGATCGTGTACGAACCGAAGAGAGGCGAGGTTTACATTTTCAATCATCGCGGTAATTCGGTCACGGTTATCGAGGCGAAGAGTGCGACGGTAGTCGTTACGATTGCGCTCGGTGGAAGTCCGGAGTTCGCCGTGGCGGATACTGACGCGAGCCGTGTTTACTGCAATCTCGAGGACAAAGGCGAGGTAGTGGTAATCGATACAACGAAGCGCGAAGTAGCAGCGCGCTGGCCGCTCGCGCCGGGCGAAGAGCCCACTGGCATCGCGCTGGACGCGGCGCATCATCGCTTGTTCGCGGCGTGCAATAACAAGATGCTGGTGATGCTCAATACCGACACCGGCAAGGTTGTTGCGACTGTACCGATCGGTTCGGGGACGGATGGTTGTGCGTTCGATGCCACAACGCAGCTGGCCTTTGTTTCCTGCGGCGAAGGAGTAACGACGATCGCGAAAGAGGAAACACCGGACAAGCTCGAGGTGGTGCAAACGCTGCGAACGGCGCCGCGCGCGCGAACCATCGCGCTCGATCCTCAGACGCATAAAATCTATTTGCCGACGGCCGAGTTTCAGCCCGCGCCATCGCCTTCGCCGGGCGCGTCTCCATCCCGGCCGACAGTTATCGCGAACACTATGAAGCTCCTGGTCTTTGGCCCGGGCGACTCGAAGCGGTAGGAGACCCGCGGCGAAAAATTAACGAACACGCGCAGTAGCGTCACAGCACCCGCTTTCGCTTGCCTTCAATCCGTTTTGAGCGATTCGGCTAGTCGGGCGACTTGGCGTGGACGGCTGTCTCGATGGCGGTGAGACGTTGCAGGACTTCGGAGAGCAACAGTTCGTTCTTCAAATTCACGCGATAGTCGAGGTCCGCGCGCAGCCGATCTTTTTCGCCCTGTCGATTCTGCGACATCATAATAATAGGTGCTTGCAAGCCGGCGATGATTCCCAGAAGCAGGTTGAGAAATGTATAGGGAAAGGCATCAAATGGGTGTTTGAAGAGAACCCACGTATTCGCGGCAATCCACAACAGGCAGAACGCAATGGAGGCGCCGATAAATTTCCAACTGCCGCCGAACTCCGCAATCAGGTCGGCCGCGCGATCCGCCATGGTCAGGCGCGCAGCTTCTTCTTCATTCGCATTACGCGAAACGCGATGGCGCAGGAGTTCATCCGTCCGGCGCAACCGGTGAATCATGGCCGTCAGAATTCCGATCGCGATATCGGGATTCTTGTGCAGGAACGCGCGGAAATCGTCTCGCGACAAAACAGCAAGCCGCGTATTCGCCATGATCGTCGCATCCGCCGAGCGCGGTTGCTCATCGATAATCGCCATTTCGCCAAAGAACTCTCCATCGCGCAATTCCGCCAGAGTCGCATCGTGGCCGTCTGCATCTTTCACGCTGATGCGCACCTGGCCGGTTTCGATGAGATACATCGCGTCGCCGGGATCACCGCGATGGAACAACGGCGTTCCGCTCGCCTCTTCGCGCACGGAAAGAAGATTGCAAAGCTCGAAGGCCGCAGAATCATCCAGATTTCGGAAAAGGGGAACCGATCGCAGCGCTTCGATCTTCATCGCAACAGCTTAGTAGCAAGACAGGGATGAACTCGCAAGTGCCTGTATCTGGCAAAGGCATCGCTGTTCAAGATTTGCCACGCGGATGCGAATCGAAGAGCGGCCTCGTTGTTTCCCCGCCGTCAATGGGCGATAGTGCGGAGATGTCTTTTCAACTCGAATCGAACTACAAACCGCGCGGCGATCAGGGCCAGGCGATCGCCAAGTTGCTGAAGTCGGTCGAGGCCGGGAATCGGCATCAAACGCTGCTTGGCGTCACTGGTTCCGGAAAAACTTTCACGGCGGCGAATGTAATTCGGGAGCTGGATCGGCCGACTCTTGTCATCTCGCACAACAAAACGCTCGCGGCTCAGCTTTACTCCGAGTTCAAACAATTCTTTCCGCGCAATGCCGTCGAATATTTCGTCAGCTACTTCGATTATTATCAGCCCGAAGCCTACATCCCGCGTTCCGATACTTATATCGAGAAGGACTCTTCGATTAATGAAGAGATCGAGCGACTGCGCCTGAGCGCGACGAGTGCGTTGCTCTCGCGACGTGATGTAATCGTGGTGGCGAGCGTGTCGTGTATTTACGGCGTCACGTCGCCGGAAGATTATGAGCGCATGTTGCTCACGGTGAAACGCGGGCAGCAAATTAGCCGCGAAGCCGTGCTCGGCCGGCTCGTGGATATGCTTTACGAACGCAACGACATGAACTTTACGCGCGGGCGTTTCCGCGTGCGCGGCGATGTCGTGGAAATTTATCCCGCGACGGCGGATGAAGAAGCGGTGCGCATCGAATTTTTCGGCGACGAGATCGATGCGATCACGCGTTTCGATCCGCTTACCGGACATCCACACGAGTCGCTGGGCATGATGACATTTTTCCCGGCGAAACAATTCGTCACGCCGGCTGACAAGTTGAATCGTGCGCTCACAACAATCCGAGCGGAACTCGACGACCGCATCAAACTCCTCGAGTCGCAGAGCAGATTGCTCGAAGCGCAGCGTTTGAAAATGCGCACCGAATACGATCTGGAAATGTTGCAGGAGATGGGTTTCTGCAACGGGATCGAGAATTATTCGCGGCATTTGTCCGGACGGCCGCCGGGATCGAAGCCGTTCACGCTTCTCGATTTTTTCCCGAAAGATTTTCTGCTCGTGATCGATGAGTCGCACGCCACGATCCCGCAGATCGGCGGGATGTACGAAGGCGACAAGTCGCGCAAGACGGTTCTGGTTGAGTATGGATTCCGCTTGCCGAGCGCGCTCGATAATCGGCCGCTGAATTTCCCGGAATTCATGGCGATGGCGAATCAGCTCATCTACGTGAGCGCGACACCGGCCGAGTTCGAGATCAAGAACAGCATTGTCGGCAACACGGGCTACTTCCCACACAAGCGCGCGCGCATCGGTGAAAATGAATTGGTGCCATTTGTTTTGCCTGGCGGAGAACGTTCAACACTCAACGCTCAACATGCAACGTCCAACGGGCCGCAAGTCTCGCGCACAGACGAATCGCCCGATGAATTTGATGTTCATACGCCGGGCAAACCGCTCGTCGTCGAGCAGATCATTCGGCCAACCGGATTACTCGATCCCAGGATCACCATTAAGCCGCTCAAGAATCAGATCGACGAGACCATCGAGCTTTGCCGGCAACGTGTGGAAAAGAACGAGCGCGTCCTCGTCACCACGCTAACGAAGCGGACGGCCGAAGATCTCGCTGATTACCTGCGCGATGTCGGCCTGAAGGTGCGCTATCTGCACAGCGACATCGATACGATCGAGCGCGTGGAAATTTTGCGCGGCCTGCGCGCGGCTGATTTCGATATTCTCGTCGGAATAAATTTACTCCGCGAAGGTCTCGATCTTCCCGAAGTCTCGCTTGTCGCGATTCTCGACGCAGACAAGGAAGGATTTCTGCGCAGCCAGACATCATTGATCCAAACCGCCGGGCGTGCGGCGCGTCACATAAACGGCGAAGTTGTTTTGTTTGCCGACATCATCACGCAAAGCATGCAGGCGTTGATTTCGATTTCTGAATATCGCCGCACCAAGCAGGTGGAATACAACGAGAAACACGGCATCACACCGCAAACGGTGCGGCGTGCCGTGCAGGAAAGTTTGCATACCATTTTGCGCGGCCGCGAAATTGCCGCGTCCGTCATTCAGGAAGCCGGCGGAGATTTCAATCTCACCGAACTTTTGCGCGAACTCGAAGATGAGATGCAGCAGGCTTCGGCGAATCTTGAATTCGAGCGGGCGCGCTCTGTTGCGCGATCAAATCATGGAAGTAAAAAACGGCACGGGCCTGACGAAGATCGAGCCGAAACGCCGCCCGATAAAATACACGCGCAACGCCGGCCGGCGCCGCTCGCGCGTCTGATTTCGGGGAGCGCACGCGACTCGCGTGCACCGTCCGGCGACTCGTCGGATGGCCCGGAGAAAGACGGTTTGACGCGAGTCGCGTCAAACGGCACGCGGGTCGCGTGCGCTCCCCAGAATGCTCGCACGCTAATAGCTGTAGGGAGACGTGTGCTACGCTCGCCCGTTCTTTTCCTCATTTTCCTTGGTGTCGTTACCGCACGCTCGCAGGGCCTGAACGCGCTTCCGGAAGTCGAGTTCTCTCAACTTAGCCAGCGCGATCCGAATCCGCTTGGTGAAAAGGCTCTCGCGATTAACCCCGATCAATGGAAGCACGGAGAAACGGAACATTTCATCTACCACTTCGTGCACAGTTACGTCGTTACGCCGGTTTCGATCGAAGCGGAATTTCATTACCGCGTCATTGTGAAGGAACTCGAGCGCGAGCAACCGGCGGGTGACACGAAATCGCACATCTATATTTTCGAGCGCCCGGAGGATTGGCGACAATTCCAGTCGTCAGGTCAACTCGAACCCTGGACCGGCGGCATCCATTCCGAAGGGAGTCTCTTCATCGTTCGCAATCCAGCTTACAGGTTTAGCAACAACAGTCTCGGACACGAGATCTCGCATCTCGTGCTTCATCGATTTTACTCGAACGGAATTCCATGTTGGTTGGATGAAGGATTCGCGCAGTATGTTTCGAAGGGCGCGCATGCCAGTTACGAACGCGCTCGCGGTTACATCGCCAGGCCGCAGTCCCAGGCCATAGCACCGCAGGACTTGATTCCTCTCGCCACGCTCGTGGCATTCACTCATCCGCCTAACGATCGCGTCGCGGTTTTTTATGACGAATCGGAGAAGCTGGTGCGTTTTCTGGCCACAACCGACAAGCAAAGTTTTCTCAGTTTGCTCGATGCACTGGCGCGGCATCAGCCTTTCGAGACGACGTTCTTGCGCATCTATGCAGGAAAATTTGCCAGTCTTGCCGTGCTCGAGGAAAAATTTCGCGAATACGCGACGAAAGATTTCGGAACTACTTTGCAACAAGCCGACGCTGATTGATTCACATTGTCATTCTTGCGACGTGCCAGTTGAATTCTGGGGAGCGCAGGCTGCTAGCCTGTAGTCGTCGGCAGCTTGCCGGCGATGTATCGCGTGTGAGGAACTTTCCGGCAGGCTGCCGAAAAGAGCAGGCTGGCAGCCTGCGCTCCCCAGAGTTGTGCGCGTACGCACTCGGAATTTCTTTGCGAGGGACCAATCGCAGCTAGGATTTCGCAAATGCCGAAAACAAAAACAAAAATCGCTGCTCCGCAGATTCACGCGGTTGTCGGCTCCGATGAAAGCGAAGTCAAACGGGTCGCGACCGAACTTTCGGCAAAGCTTTTGCCGCCGGATGCGGGCGATTTCGGTTTGGAAATCATCGACGGTTGCGCGGACAACGCGGAGCAGGCTGCAACGCGCATTCGCAGCGCGATTGAGGCACTGCAAACACTTCCATTTCTTGGCGGCACAAAACTGGTGTGGTTGAAGAATGCGAATTTTCTCGGCGACACGATCATCGGAAAAGCCGCGAGTGTGCAGGAAGCGCTCGAGCAGTTGAGCGGCGTTCTCGATGCCGGGTTCGGTCCGGAAGTGACGTTTCTGCTAAGCGCAACGGAACTCGACAAGCGGCGCTCTTTCTTACAAGGCGCTCGCCAAACGCGCGGAAGTGCAGGTTTTCGATCGACTCGATTCAAGTCGCGGCGGCTGGGAAGAAGAGGCCACGGAAATCGTCCGGGGCCGCGCGAAGAAGAGAAAGCTGCAATTCGAAGACGAAGCGCTGGATCTTTTTGTTTTGCTCACCGGCGGCGACACACGCCAGATCGAGAACGAGCTCGAAAAAATCGATCTTTATCTCGGACGCGAACGCCGCGTCGGCGCGGAACAGGTGCGAACGCTCGTTCCGCTTTCGCGTGCCGGAGTGATTTTCGAGCTGGGCAATGCTTTGGCCGCGCGCGATCTGGACCGGGCGCTTACACTCGTTAGGCGATTACTCGATCAGGGCGAATCGGCCATCGGACTTCTGCTCGTCGCGATCCTGCCGACTGTGCGCAATTTGCTTTTGGCTAAGGATCTGATGGAACACGAGGGAATTCCGCGCCCGTCAGCACCTTACAGCTTTATTTCCGCGCTCAATCGATTGCCGGCGAGCGCAACCGAGCATTTGCCGCGGAAGAAAGATGGTTCGCTAAACGCATACGCGTTGGGAATCGCCGCGCAACACGCGCATCATTTCAAAACCGAGCAGCTGGTCGCGGGCCTGGAAGCCTGTCTCGAAGCAAATCTTCAACTCGTTAGCACGCAACTCGATCACGAGCTGATTTTGACGGAAGTGATCGTGAAGTTGCTGGCGTTGTAGCTGCCGCTGTCCTCAGCGGCAGATCTGCCGCCCGAGACGGCGGCAGCTACATTACGCCTCTCCGACCTGTCTGCGCGCAATCGGCCCGACGTACGGAATATCCCAGCGCACGTTGCTGAATGCTTTCACGATCGCGATGATCATCACGACGAGAAATGCCAGTTGCACAATCGCCTGAATAACGGCCCACAAGAAAACGAGCAGACCGCCGATTGCCGGAATGGACGAAAAAATCAGGAAGACGATTTTCGAAGCGATATTGAACAGAAACCATGCACCACCGAAGAGAATCGACTGCATCGCATAAAAGCGGACGAAATTGTCGCGTTTTTCCAATATGTAAAAGATGATTCCGCCAATGAGCGGAATGCAGGCCAGCGCAGCGGCGACATTGGAGGGCAAACCAGTCGTCCCTGATTTCGTATCGACATCGGGTGGCAAGGGCGGTGGTGGCGGCGGCGCCGACGGCGAAGAGACTGGATCGACCGGGTCAGGCATAAGCTAGTTACAAAAAGATCATCGTTGATTGTCAAGCGAACTCAAGGCGATTCAACGTTTTCCCTTTTGTCCCGGCACGCGCATCGATAGCTTTGCGCAAGCCATCATGCTGAGAAACACAACGTGCACGCGTGGTTTTACGCTGATCGAACTTCTGGTGGTCATCGTCGTCATCGCGGTGCTCGCCACGATCGCGATTCCGGCATACACCGGCATTCAGGAGCGAGCGCGGGTCGTGCAAGACATGAGCAACCTGCGCCAGCTCGGCCTCGCGACGCAGATGTATCTGAATGACAACGACGGCGCGATTTTCGACACGACGACACCATGGATGGAGCCAGCTTCATCCAAAATACCTTGGAGCCTGGAAAATCTTTCAGTCACCGTTCGATGGACGATCTCCCTCTGAAAACGACACGACCGCACCGATCAGTTATGGTTTGAATGGACACAACGTCGCCGGGATGCTGGCGAACAAGATCACGAATTCGGGAGCATTCATTATTTTTGGGCCGGCGCAAGATGCAGGTAGCGTCGTCAAATTTAGCGGTACTCCAGCTGCCAGCGTTACAGTGTATAAAGCCGTGACCTCTTCGGGAACCGCGACCGGCGGAACTCACAGTAGCCGAAAGCGTATCAATGCTGTTTTTGCGGATTGGCATTCCGAAACGATGTCGTGGACGACGTTCGTCAATGACGACCCTAACGATCCAAACGATCCGAGCGCTGGGCATCGCTGGGATCCATAAAAGGTGGCCGTGACCACGATCCCAGTTCGCGTTGAGAACGGCGGTTACGAAGCGCACGTCGGGTCGAAGTTGCTCGACCAAATCGGCGAAATTGTTAGCGAGCATTTGTCGCCGACTCGCTGCGCAATTATTTCCGACACGACTGTCGCGCAACTTTTTGGCGATCGCGTCGAGCAAAGTTTAGCTTCGGCAGGATATAAGCCGACGATCATCGCTATTGCGCCTGGTGAGAAATCGAAATCGCTCGCGCAAGTTGGCGAGATTTGCGATCGCATGACGGCAGCGGGTTTGGACCGATCTTCATTCCTGGTTGCGCTCGGTGGTGGCGTGGTTGGTGATATCGCTGGTTTCGTCGCCGCAATTTATCATCGGGGAATTCCGTATGTGCAGGTGCCGACGACGCTGCTCGCCCAGGTGGACAGTTCGATCGGCGGGAAGACGGCCGTTAATACAGCGGCCGGCAAGAATCTAATCGGTGCAGTGCATCATCCGGTGCTCGTGATCTCTGATGTGGATTTGCTGCGGACGCTGCCGCCACGCGAACTGAATCAAGGATTCGCGGAGGTGATCAAACACGCCATTATTCGCGACGCCGAGTTTTTCGATTCGCTGGAACATTTCGACCGGCAAACAGGCGATTTCGATTCACTCGTTAGGCGCAACGTTGAGATTAAGGCGGAATTTGTGGCGTTGGACGAGCGCGATGAAAACGGCCGCCGCGCCTTGTTGAATTTCGGACACACCGTTGGACATGCCGTGGAACAAGCGGGCGATTACAGCGAATTGTTGCATGGAGAAGCGGTCAGTCTCGGGATTGTTGCAGCCTGCGATATTTCTGTGCGTAAAGCGGGCCTGCCAGAGTCGCAGCGAAAGAAAATCGTTTCGCTGCTCGGGCGGTATGATTTGCCAACACGATTGCCCCCGAATATTTCGCGCGACAAAATTCTGCGCGCGCTTCCGTTCGATAAGAAGTTCGAACAAGGGCAAGTGCGTTTCGTTGTTACGCCGGGAATCGGTTCAGCGCGCCTAACGAGTGAGGTGACGATGGACGATATTCGCGAAGCGGTTTTGAAATTGTAGCGGCGGTCTATGACCGTCGCATTTTTCAGATCGTACGCAGAAAGCGATAAGTGCGACGGTCATAGACCGCCGCTACAGAATCATTACTTCCGCGCCTTGTAATATTCGAGAAGGCCGTCGACCACCGAATCGGTGTATTCGCGAAAAATACTCGGCTGCTCTTTGCCGTTTATTTTGCGCACCCCGTCGTAATCGCCGGCTTGAATGCGAGCGAAAACCTCCTGGCTGTTCATGACATACGGCTCAAGGTAAACGGTTGGATATTTGTAAAGACGCGTCGCCATCAGATTCCGCGCAAAAACGTAACCGCTCGTTCCAATTTTCAGCGCATTGTCCTTTGTATATTCGTAGGCGGGCAGGTGTGTTTTTTTGGCCATCACCTCAGCCAATTTTTCGGCCACCGTGATTTCCTCCAGGTAGGCGCGACTGAGTAATCGGCGCACCATTTCAAAACGTTCGTCATCAAACTCCAGTTCCGCCGGCAGGTAGCAGCCGTTCACGAGAAGATGAAGATGATTCTTATCGACCAGCGTTGGCTTCGCCGGATCTCCCCAGGCTTCGGCGTTGAAGTGCAGACAGAGAACAACGTCGGGGCGCAATCTATTGTTTACGATTTCAGCGCGATATCGAATTTCACTGTTCCTGTAAAAAAGAATATCGCGATTCCAGCGAACGCTTTGCTCTTTTGCCGGATCTGCCGGACCGATGAAATCCTCGCGCGGCTGGGTGATTCCGCCCTTTTTCAAAATCGCTTTCGCCAGTTCTTCGAAATCGTCCGGACGTTTTGGCGTTGTCGGCTCGAGTTTGTCTCGCACGAGGGACACTTTCGCGCCGAGCTTCTGCAATCGCGGTGCGATCATTTGCGCGACGCGCAATGTCATGTCGCCTTCCTGCACCGGCGGCGCATCGCCGACCTTAAACCAGCGCTCTTCCATTTTTGCCCACTTGCCGCCGATATGGCCGGGATCGAGTGCCACCCGCAGATCGGAAAGCGGACCGGAGGGTTTTCGCGGCGGAAGAGTTTGCACCGTCGCCCACGCGCGAGCGAGCGGGCGTCGGGTCGCTTCACTTTTGGCAAAACGAAGCGTGAAATGCGCGCCCGTTGCCTTATCGGTAGTAATGCGCGCAAACTGCGGCTCGACTTTTATCACCGCCGAGCTGGCGCCATTGGGACAATAAACGCTCTCGAGTAAACGAACGAAATCATCGTGTGTGATCGTTTCCTGATAGCGCTCGAGCAAATCCCAGTTAGGCGAACTACCGAGCGGACTGAGATTTTCCGCTGCGTATCCAGACGTTGCGAAGGAAATCGCACCGAAAGCAATCGAGATCGTTACGAAATGCCTGCGCAGAAAATAAAACATCAGACTTTGGATTTGGGACTTTTTAATACGATGCTCCGAGAATGCTACGGATTCTATTCCTCGGCGATGTCGTTGGCGAACCGGGTCGCAGCGCCGTCATCGCGCGTTTACCGGAGCTAAAGCAGACTCTCGCTCTCGATTTCATCGTCATCAATGGCGAGAACGCTGCGGGCGGGCGCGGTATCACGCCGAAGATCACGATTGATCTGTTGCGCGCCGGCGTCTCTGTCATCACCACTGGGGACCATATCTGGGACCAAAAAGAAGTGATTCCGTTCATCGATACCGAGCCACGGTTGTTGCGGCCGATCAATTACCCACCGGGCACCCCCGGCGCGGGATCAATTGTTCTAGAAACCTCAAAAGGAAAAGTGGGCGTGATCAATGTGCAGGCGCGCACATTTATGCTGCCGATTCTTGATAATCCGTTTCCGGCAGTTGAATCTGCGGTCGCGCAAATGCGCACGGAAACAAATGTCATTTTGGTGGATGCGCATGGCGAGACAACAAGCGAAAGAATCGCAATCGGCCGTTTTCTTGATGGAAAAGTATCCGCCGTCATCGGCACGCACACGCATGTGCAGACGGCGGACGAACAGATTTTTCCCGGTGGCACCGCTTTCCTCTGTGACGCCGGCATGTGCGGACCGGTCAATTCCATCCTCGGTCGCGTCATTGATCCGATCGTTAGGCGATTTGTCTCCAACGTGCCGGCGATATTTCCGGTGGCTGATGGCGAGGTGCGATTGTGCGGCGCGCTTATCGATGTGGATGAAGAGAGTGGGCGTGCGCTCCGTATCGTTCGCCTGAATGAAACGGGCAGCAATACGTCAAACATTTTGACGGGGGCACAGCCGCCTACCTAGTCTCGCCCGTATAAATCGAAGACCACCACGTTGCACTTGCGGGCCGGGCACGAACAGCACAACTTACCGACTCATTTTTTCATATGAAAAATCATAAGCAGACGAAGATTCTTTCCAGCGTTTTACTTGGCGTAGCAGTTCTCGCGTTTTCTGTGGCGCAGTCAGAAGGCGCCAATTACAACAAAGATGGTTTGGAGGCGGCCAAGGCTGGCAACTGGGACAAGGCGATCGAGGATTTCAAGAAAGCGGCCGAGGCCGATCCCAACGACAAGGATATTAATTACAATCTCGGTCTGGCTTATCGGCAGCGCGGTCTCGCTGACATCAAGAAGCAAAACTGGGACGGAGCGATCGCTGACTTGACTGAAACGTTGCAACGCAACGAGGGCGACGTCGTGGCGCGCCGTTTCCGCGCTTTCGCTTACACGCGGAAAAATAATTGGAAAGATGCGTTGCAGGATTACGACACCGTCTTGAAGCAAAAGAAGAACGATCCCGAGGGGCTTAGCCGGCGCGCTTTTGTTTACATGCAGTTAGGGCAAAACGACAAGGCGCTGGCTGATTATTCGACCATACTCAAGGGGCAGCCAAAAGACATCGATGCGCTGCTGGGCCGGAGCTATATTTATGAGACGACCGGCAAACTGGATCTGGGATTGGCCGACGTGAATGCGATCCTCAAACAGAAGCCGAATAACCAGGATGCATTGAACCGGAAAATACGTCTCGAGGCGATGGATCACAAATTGCATCCGACCCCAATACCGACGCCAGTGCTGTCAGGCACGCCTATTCCACGCGCATCGATTCCGCCGAAGCCGAAACCTTCGCCTAAAAGTTCGGCCACGGCCTCGCCGCACAAATAGATCGTAGCGACGGGAAAGCGGCTTACTGCAGTCCGACTGCGGCGCGCACCCGCGCCATGACTTCGTTTGCCACTTCGTTCGCGCGCCGGGCGCCGCGCACGAGAATTTCGTCCACGTAGTTTTTCTCCGCGAGGAGTTCTTCACGACGCTTTCTCATAGGCGCGAAGTATTCCCAGAGCGTTTCGAAAAGCTGCTTTTTGAAATCGCCGTAACCGGTTCCGCCTTTCTGAAAGTCTTCGCGCATCTTCGCGATTTCATCTTTCGAGCCGAAGAGTGAGAAGAGCTGAAAGATCGTTGATGTCGCAGGATCTTTCGCCGCTTCCACTGGCGTTGAATCCGTCACGATGCTCATGACGCGCTTCCGCGTTTCTTTTTCTTCGCCGAAGATATCGATCGTATTACCGTAGCTCTTGCTCATTTTCTGGCCGTCCACGCCGGGAACCGTTTCCGTTTCGGCTTTAATGTATGGCTCGGGTAGCTTGAGCACGTTGCCGTAGATCTCATTGATCTTCACCGCGAGATCCCGTGCAATCTCGATGTGTTGTTTTTGATCTTTGCCAACCGGCACGATGTCGGAGTCGTAGATCAGGATATCAGCCGCCTGCAGCACAGGATAGGTGAACAACCCCGCTGATGCCGGTATTCCACGTGCGAGTTTATCCTTGTAAGAATGGGCACGCTCCAGCAAACCCATCGGCGCAACCGTCGCCAGAATCCAGGTAAGCTCGGTTACTTCCGGCACATCGCTCTGCATGAAAAGCACGCCGCGCTCCGGATCGAAGCCGCACGCGAGAAAGTCCACCGCAACGCGACGCGAGTGCTCGCGCAGCGCTTTCGGATCGCGCACACTCGTTAGGGCGTGATAATTGGCGATGAAGTAAAACGCCTCGCCTTTGTTCTGCAGCGCGATCGCGGGCTGGATCATGCCAAAGTAATTCCCGATGTGCAGCACACCACTCGGTTGGATGCCGGAAAGAATGCGCATTTGTTTCTCTAGTCGCTCGCAGGGTCCAGTCTAACCTACGGCCTAACGAGCACGCCAGTCAGGGTTGGTTATTCGATTGCGGATTTCGATTCGGATAAGGCGGGACCGGCGGCAGTTCGTAGCGTTTGGTCTTCATCTCCTCCTGTACCTCCTGAATTCCGCGATCGAGCTGTTGATCCTCGCCATGAAACTCTTTCGACGGATCGTTATCCACAACGATGTCCGGATCGACGCCGTGACTTTCGATGATCCAGCCCTTGCCATCCTTCGAATACGGCGCGAACTCCGGTTTGAATTGATTACCGCCATCAACCAACGGCAACGGGTCGCGAATGCCGATAACTCCGCCCCATGTGCGTTTGCCGATCAGTTTACCCAAACCAAGTGTCTTGAAACGATAAGGAAAGATATCGCCATCGGAGGCTGAGAACTCATCGATGAGCGTAACCATTGGTCCGAGGAAAGTTTGCGGCGGGTTAGTTTGCGGCGTGCCATTACGCGCAATCTCCACCATGACGAGCGCGCGACGCAATCGCTCGATGACCAAAGGTGAAACGAATCCACCGCCGTTGCCACGCACATCGACAATCAGGCCCTTCTTGCGAATCTGCGGAAAGTATTGCTTCGTAAATTCGTTCAACCCCGGCTGCCCCATATCGGGAATGTGGATGTAACCTACTTCGCCGTTCGTTTTCTTTGTTACTTCATCCAGATTCTTCTGCACCCACGCGAGGTAATACAGCGGCGCTTCGTCGTCCGTCGGCACAACGGTTATATCACGCGCGCCTTGATCGCTCGGTTTCGAATTTACGCGCAGGATGACCTGTTTATCGGCCGTCCCGATTAACGCGTCGTACAAGTTGGGTAATGTAGAAACCGGCGTGCCGTTGATCGCGAGAATGTAATCGCCCGCTTTGACGTTGAGACCAATGGCCGTCAACGGCGAGCGCGTTTCCTTGTCCCAGTTTTCGCCCGGTAAAATTCGATCGATGCGATACGCCTTCGTAGCCGGATCGCGTGAGAATTGCGCACCGAGCAAACCAAGCTTGATCCGCGGCGTTTCGGGTCGCTCTCCGCCTGCGACATAGGAATGCCCGTTATTTAACTCACCGATAAGCTCACCGATGAGATACGTGAGGTCGTTGCGGTGATTCACGAATGGGAGCAGCGCCGCATACTTGTCGCGCATCGCTTTCCAATCGACTCCATTCATGTTTGGCGCGTAGAAGAAGTCGCGCATCTGCCGCCAGGATTCGAAATAGATCTGCTTCCACTCCGCATGCCGATCCAACTGCATGTCGAGGCCTTCAAGCTTCAGCTTATGGTCTTTTGTATCGAGCTTGTCTTTCGGCAGATCAATAATGGCATAGTCCTTGTCGATCTTTACCAGCATCTTCTTTCCATCCTGCGTGATCTCGTAGGTGTTTACATCACCGAGCACAGTCTCCTTGCGATCTTCCAAACTATAGGAGCAGAGATGGTATTTGATTTTGTCCGGGCCTTCTTCAGGGTCTTCGTCCTTTTCGTCGGCAACCGTACGTCGCAGATAGAAAACACGATCGTCAACGAGGCGGATGTTGCTGTAATTCCCGGTCGTAATGTCGAGACCGGTTATGCGATCGTGAATTCCGTCCACATCGACTTTGACAGTTACCGGCTTCTTGGATTTCTCTTCTTTCTTGTCGCTCTTCTTCTCGTCAGCCTTCTTTTCGTCCTTCTTCCCCTTGCCTACTTCATCACTGCGCGGGGCTAACGGTGCCTCGGTGTCCTTGGACAGAGTCACCAGGTAGACTCGTTGCATATCGCGGTAGACGGCCTCGAACTCTTCCTCGCCGAACGTCGGTTTGAAATCACGCGCTGAACTCAGCATGAGATATTTTCCGTCGTCACTGAAGCTCACACTTCCCGATCCGTACCAATCGTCAGTTATCGCCGTCTGTTTCTTATTCGCGAGCGAATAGAGGTAAACCTTTGGCAGTCCGTTCTCCTCCGGACGTGACCATGCGATCCATTGGCTATCGGGTGACCAATCGTAGGATTCAATTTCAAAGGTCTTGTCCTGGTCGACTTGCGTGATGGCCTTACTTGCGATATCAACATACCGCAGACGTTGCAAGCGATCCGCCCAAAGCAGCTTCTTACTGTCAGGCGACCAAATAGCCTGGTAATAATAGGTATCGGCATTGCTCGTTATCTGCTGGGGCTTGTCCTTGCCGTCCTGCGATCGAACATAAAGTTCGTTTTCTCCGGTCGCGTCTGAATTGTACGCAATCCATTTGCCATCCGGCGACCAGACCGCATCGCGCTCGTGTGCGTCGGAAGTCCTGCTTAAGTCGCGCGGAGTGCCATCTTTTGCCGGGACCGAGAAGAGATCACCGCGCGCCACGACGATGACCCGCTCGCCATCCGGCGAAAGACTTACCGATTCCGTATGCTTCGCTGCATCCACTAATGCCGAGCGGCCCGAAGCGAAGTCTTCCTTAATCTGGATGGGAACCGGTGTTGCTTGTCCGCTCGCGAGATCGTAGCGCCAGATATATCCCGCTTGCTCGAAGACAATCGCGTCCTTGCCAATCGACGGAAACTTGATGTCGAAATCTTTGTACGTCGTCAGTTGCTTTGTTTCTTTACTCGTTAGGTCAATCGAGAAAAGATTCATCCGCCCGTCGCGATCGGAAGCAAAGTAGATCTTGTTGTTCGGTCCCCACATCGGGCAAATGTCCTGCGCGGGATTGTTGGTCAGGTTCTCGGTCGTGCCGGTTTTGAAATCGAAAATCCAGACATCATCCGCCATGCCGCCGCGGTAATGCTTCCAGGTCCGGAATTCACGGAACACGCGATTGTAGGCCATCTTCGAATCATCTGGCGAAAACGACATAAACCCGCCGCGCGGTACCGGAAGTTGTTTCGGTAATTCCGCATCCAGGCCGACCGTGAAAAGGTCGCCGATGAATGAATTAAAGGATTTCATGCGAGACCGGAACACGACGAGCGGCTTGGTGTTCTCCCATGTCATGACAAGATTATTCGGCCCCATGCGATCTGAAATATCGTCGCGACCGAGCGTTGCCGTTGTCGTCAACCGTTTCGGCTCGCCGCCTTCCGCCGGCATCACATAAACTTCGGTGTTTCCGTCGTAATGCGATGTAAAGGCGATCTGCGCGCCATCCGGCGAAAAACGCGGAAACGATGTGTAGCCTGGACCACTCGTTAGGCGACGCGCGATGCCGCCATCTTTTCCCACGGTGTAAAGCTGACCCGCGTAACAAAACACGATCTGCTGGCCATTTGTCGTCGGAAAACGCAGCAGGCGCGTTGTATCCGGGAGTTTTTGCGCGGACACCAGAAGCGAACGGAGTGACACAGGCAGCGAGCAGAATAAAACAGAAGCGTAATGAGATTCGCATAATAATGACGGTGAAACGCCAAAACTGCGCGGCGAATCGATCAGATGCAACCGCGATTTCAAATTGCTTCTGGTTCGACATTTCCGCGCCGCGAGTCCCGCGGTGGCATCGGCACGATTGACCGTGGATTCCCGATTTGATACTCGCTTGCCAGAAGGGAACCCTATGAATTCTTGCTCTTTGCTTGCGCGGAGAATCCACGCATGGCTGCTCTGCCTGTTCGCACTTATCATCGCCGGCTGTGCGGCGAATCAGCCATACCACGTTGGCGAAGCGCCGAGCGAGACTGTCGTGACCCCTGCGACGTCGAAAACTGCGCGAGACATTTACCGCCTCGCGTTCATTGAATTCGATGAACAGGGCGACTTTTGGGATCGCGAACAATTGCGAAAAACAGTGCAGGCCATTCGCGATACCGGGCGCCCCATTCTGCTCGTCTCCTACATTCACGGTTGGCAAAATAATTCACGAGAATCCGACGCCGACGATGTGGGTCAATTCCGCGGCGTGCTCGCGCGCCTAACCGCGGACCAGACGGTGCAGTTATCCGGACTCCAGGTTTTCGGAGTTTATATAAGCTGGCGCGGTCGCGTCGTGCACAAGGTCAATCCGGTCGTAGACGCATTTACGTGGTTGTTCAAAGAAGGGAGCTTTTACTCGCGTAAGAATGCGGCGACGCGAATCTCATCGAGCACACCAATTACGGAAGCGATCTTCACTTTGATTAAGACCGCGCGCCGCGACACGCCGGGGAATTCGCGGTGCATAGTAATCGGTCATTCCTTCGGCGCGCTCGTCCTCGAGAAGGCGCTCGCGCAAGCATTGGTCGGCACATGGTTGTATCAAGAACCTCTTGTTCCCGGCGCGCATAAGGCAACGGCAGTCACCGTCTTCAAACCGGCCGATCTTATCCTGCTCGTGAATTCCGCGGCCGAATCGATCTACTCCAAGGAAATGATCGACATGTATCGTGACACCACGCCATTGCGGGGCGCACCGCATGTCATCATGATCAGTTCCGATGCTGATAAAGCGACCGGGCTCGCTTTCCCCATCGGCACAAAGTTATCCAACACACCGAAGTTGTTAACCGGAACTTTTCGCAAGTATCACGACGAAGGGCACGATACTTCGCAGTTCAAGTATTTTACGCAAACGGCTGGACACAACGATTCGCTGCAAAGTCATCGTTTGGTCGCGATCGAGAAAGGCAAGACTGATCTTGGCGCCGATCCTTTCGATCTAAACTTGAGGAACAAACCCGGCAGTTACGAAAACGTCACTTTGTATACGGGAACGCGCTACGATTGGACGAAGTGGGAGATCAAACGTGAAGGTCCAAACCTAACGAATTACTGGGTGCTGCATGTGCCAAAGGATATCATTCCCGGACACGGCCCAATCTTTGAAGGCGAATCGCGCGACGTCATGGCGGCGCTGTTTTGTCTTGCGAATCGACCCGAAGCTGCAGAACGCTCGGTCCGGGTGAGCGTCAAAGCGAGTCCGGAAGGCGCGGTGAAAAAGACACGACAACGTCTCGAGCGACAACCTGCGACCGGAAAAACAACGGTTACCCCGATTCAGCCAGCAGGAAATGAATAGCCGGAGGTTTTCGTCGAGGCGATGCTCGCCTAGCCTGCTAGTCTAGTAAATATTGAAAACTGAATAAATCTCTTGCAGCATGGAGAGTATTTGCGGTGAAATGAGCGTCAGCCATGAAAGCCATTTTGTCGTTTCTTACGTTGCTAGTCCTTGCCGCGACCAGCAGAGCAACCTCCTACACATACACTCCGACGCCTGCGGATTTGCACGATTTGGATCATCACAGCGCCTACACGTGGCGGATTGATAACATCAATCTCGGCGGCGCCACCATCACGGGTGCGAGTCTCACGTTCACAAACATTGCGAACTGGGACGCAAATCCAAATATCCTGTTCATTCACCTTTTCGACACCGCAAAATATTCAGGCGTGCACTCATTCATCGACGCGAGCGGTGTTCCAGTGCCGAACAACCAGATGGTGGACAATTTTGCGTCGCCCATGCTTTCCTCAAACCCGCTCATCGCGGCCGGGACGGCTAATACTTTCCTCACCAGCAAGTCGTTCACAATGACGCCTACGACCTTCACATACAACTTCACTGCCGCTCAGCTGGTTGCTCTCCAGTCTTACATCGTGCACGGAGGCAATATCGCCTTCGGCCTTGATCCGGATTGTCATTTCTTCAACGATGGCGTCAAATTTACGATGAGCGTTCCGGATGGAGGAACCACAGCAGTTCTTCTCGGTTTGGCCGTGGTCGGGATTTGTTTCGCGCGTCGACAGTTCGCTGTTTGACAGCTGACGCGACCTTTGTCTCAGCGCACAGTCGGTAACGCGACGATTGGCGTTCCGACGTGGCGGGATGGGTTACGAAGGGGACGGTGAACTAAGCCACTCCGCCAGAGTCTCCCAGCTCTTCTGTCTGGAAAGCTTGCCACTTAACGGCCGCCAGCGCAGGCCGCCCACACTGATGACGAGCGTGCCGAGCTTGCGCCGATTCCGTTTCCACTTCTCCCATACCTCGAACTGAATTCCAGGTTTACCAATTTCAACGTATTCCAAAACGCTTGCTTTAACCCATTTTGTCGGACGGCCTGATTGTCTGCCTTTCATACTTTCGCCCTACTACATTCGTTATGCTCGAGCGGCAAATTGGAGCCGCGGGTCACAACTTTCGAATTTCCTCCAAGACGAATACAGAACGGGCGTGCGTCGACCTCGACCAAAACGGACAAAGCGTGGAATAAAAACTTCCGCGGCTTTGCTAAATTTATCGAGCTCTTTACGGCCGCCGAGGCTTCTGCCGGCGGCGCGAAGGATCGGGATAGAGTGCGCGCAGATATTTTATCACCTCGGAATCGGAAAGACTGTCGCGCCAGCTTTGATCGAGCCCGGCGACTTCATGCCACATTACAGAATCCATCGCCAAGGCGCGGCCTACACGTATGAACTCATCCAACACTTCGCGGGCGCGTTGGTCGGCCTCCTGCCGCCGCTCAGTGAAAGATCTCATCAGGTTCGTTGGATCGATTTTTCCCATGTGAATTTCCAGAAACTGTTGCTCCCTATCGCTTTTAAGCAGTTTTTCGGCCGTGCGGCAATTCCAGATGCACGAAAAACGACTGTTTCGGCTGTTCTGGACCGCCATGGCAGGCCATTGGAATTGTTTCTGCTGGCAAAGCTCAATTGCAACCATTAGATAAACGCGCCATGACCGGGGAAAAATCACCGCCTGTTTCAGTCGTCACCGGAGGCGCGGGCTTCCTTGGATCGCATTTGACCGATCGATTGCTCGCAGAAGGCCATCGCGTCATCGCGATCGATAATCTGATCACGGGGCACACCGATAACATTGCCCACCTGTCCGGCAACGAAAATTACCGGTTCATCAAGCACAACGTTTCGAATTACATTTTCGTTCCGGAAAAGCAGATCGATTATGTTTTCCATTTCGCTTCGCCAGCGAGCCCGATCGATTATCTCGAACTGCCGATCCCGACGCTGAAAGTCGGCGCACTCGGGACGCATAACACGCTCGGGCTCGCGAAAGACAAAAAAGCGACATTCATTCTCGCTTCGACTTCGGAATGTTACGGCGATCCGCTCGTGCATCCGCAAAAGGAAGATTACTGGGGCAATGTGAACCCGATCGGCCCGCGCGGCGTTTACGATGAGGCAAAGCGTTTTGCCGAAGCGATGACCATGGCATATCACCGTTATCACGGGGTCGACACCAAAATCGTGCGCATCTTCAATACTTACGGGCCGCGCATGCGGTTGCGCGATGGGCGCGTGGTGCCGGCGTTTATCGGGCAGGCGTTGAGCGGGACGCCGCTTACCATTTTTGGCGACGGCTCACAGACGCGCTCGTTCTGTTACGTCTCGGATTTAATCGACGGAATTTTCCGGCTTTCGCAATCCGACTTTCATGAGCCGGTTAACATCGGCAACCCGCGCGAGATGACGATTAAGCAATTCGCCGATGAGATCATTCGCATTACCGGAACGAAATCGAAGATAGAACACAAGCCGCTTCCGGTGGACGATCCGAAGGTGCGGCAGCCAGACATTTCGCGCGCAAAGAAAATCCTCAGCTGGGAACCGAAGGTGGAATTCGACGAAGGAATCAGAAAGACAATCGACTACTTCCGGGAACGCCTAACGCGCGGCGGCGGCACGCTGGATCGATAAACTCAGCGAGCTTTACCAGTATTCCTTCATTCGAATCTTGGCCAACGCTTCGCGCGGAGAAATCGTCCGTCCATTCTCGCCGCGCGCCCCGAGTTCGACTCCGCACGAGGGGCATTGGAATGAGTAGTCATTGAGCACGTGCAGAAGGCCGTTGCATTTCCCGCAAACTGGCTTGTAAGCGTTCCAAAGAATCCCGAAACGGACTCGTTTTCCCCTGGGCCGCTGGAGATGTCGATAGAACAATACGAGAAACAGATAGAGCGCGGCGCTTGAGGCCATGGTCAAGATCACCAGTTGTGTTGGATGCGCGAAACCATCGTTGACGGTCAACTCTTCCATTGCGACCTGATGATCCGTATCGATATGAACCATGCTGGAGGAGGAAGAATATCCGCCGCGCTTGCCGATAAGACCATTCGCGGTGGTTCCGTTTAACATTACGCTCTGGTCAACGGAGAGCCGACCGCTCGTTAGGCCAAACGTCCAATCTTTACCGTTTTCGTCAGAATCGGGAACCGCAGGGTCGAAGGTCATGGTGTCTCGCCCGGGAGCATTTGGCTGCATCTGAAGCAGCGAGTCCTTGTCGGCGTCGGATGTGTTGTTAACTGCAGGCGGCGTCTCCGAGTCGATGGTGACCGCGTTTGCAGAAGTTACCTGTGAAAGTAACAAGGCCAAAACCACTTCGCCCAGTATCAACCACCGAGAGGGCTTGAAACGCGGACCGGAGTAGTTTGAAGCGATCCTCGCAGCATAAGGCACCCGGCGATCAATTCGATCACGCTGGCACCCGCTCGATTTCGCCTGAAATCACAGGTCATTTCTATGAGAAAGGTGCTCAATTGTCGAGCGTGATATCATTCCTACTTCTTCCGTGACAGCTTTGATTATTAGTCTTCCTTTCTTGATTCGGGCCCATATTATCTGCGCCTTATGAATCGCAAAGGTTTTGGCTTGGTGGTTCTTGCGTGGGTGCTTGTTGTCTGTTCTGCCAGCGCTGTTGTCGTCGGGCAGATCGACGATTTTCAAGACGGAACTACGGCGAATTGGGCCAACGGCGAAATCATTGGCACTGTCCCGGTGACAAACATCCCGACCGGCGGCCCGGCTGGCGCGGGCGATCATTACATCCAGCTTACGTCAGATGGAAGTGGTTCCGGTGGCAAGCTCACTGCCTTTAACCGCGATCAGTGGCTCGGTGACTACCTTGCCGCGGGAGTAACCTCGATCGAGGTCGATCTCCTGAATCAAAGCACGGTATCCTTGTCGATCCGACTTGCCTTCAAGACTGGTCCGGGCAGCGCCGGTGTTCCTGGTTATCTAACCCAGGCCATGCTGCTTCCGGTAGGTAGCGGCTGGCAGCATTTCACGATCTCGCTTGCCCCTGCCAATCTGACACCAGTTGGAGGACCATCTCCGTGGAACACCTTCTTCATCGGCGAAGTGCGTTTTATCAATGAAGCCGGCACGAGCAACCTGAGCGGCACGCCGGTCGTGGGACAACTCGGGATCGATAACGTCCGCGCCGTGCCCGAACCCACCACCACCATACTGCTTAGCGGCACATTGCTTGCGGTCGCCAGCGGCGTTCGTCGGAAACTCATCGTAAGGTCTCGTTAGGGTCGCCAATTGATGTAGCGGTGATTGGATTCGCCGTGGCGGACCTTAAGGGCTAGCGCCGGGACGCGAACCGCATCGCGCCCTTTCCAAGCAACGAGCCTTGGATGAAACTCGCTTTGGAGACAAGACCCGTTGAAACTGCAGAACTTTTTCGCCGAACTCAAGCGCCGCAACGTTTACAAGGTTGCGGTCGCGTATGCCGTTGTCGCGTGGCTGCTCATCCAAATCGCGACGCAAGTTTTTCCGTTTTTCGACATTCCAAATTGGGTCGTTAGGCTAGTCATCCTTCTGATCATCATCGGTTTTCCCATCGCGCTCGTGATTGCCTGGGCGTTCGAGCTAACGGCGGAAGGAATCAAACGAACAGAGGCTGCTGATGCTGCGCACCTGCGAGCTTCCAGCAAGCACACATGGATCTATGTCGTAGTAATCGCGGCTCTAATGTCGGCGGGACTGTTTTTCCTTGGTCGCTACACGGCTTCGCGAAACGCCGGGTGGAGGGCCGGGCGGTGATTCGCTGCCAGCGAAATCGATTGCCGTTTTGCCCTTCGATAATCTCAGTCGTGATCCGGAGAATGCCTATTTTGCCGAAGGCGTGCAGGACGAAATTCTGACGCGCCTCGCGAAGGTCGCCGATTTGAAAGTTATCTCGCGCACTTCCACGCAGCAGTTCAAGAGCGTCCCGGAAGACTTACCGCAGATCGCGAAACGGCTGGGCGTGGCGCACATTCTCGAAGGCAGCGTGCAAAAACAAGGGCAACAGGTTCGGGTGAATGTGCAGCTGATCAAAGCCGCGACCGACGCCCATCTTTGGGCCGAAAGTTACGATCGCAATCTCACCGACATCTTCGCCGTCGAAAGCGAGATCGCGAAGAACATCGCGGACAAATTGCGTGCGAAACTCACGGGATCGGAGGCGCAAGCGATGGCGGCCCGCCCCACGAAGAACGGTGACGCTTATCAACTCTATCTAAAGGGCAGATTCTTTTGGAACAAACGAACAGGTTTCGATCTGCTCAAGGCGATCGATTATTTCAAACAGGCAATCGAGAAAGATCCGAATTACGCACTGGCTTATGCGGGGCTCGGTGACTCCTACATTCTTCTCTCGGGATTTGGTGCCGCAACTCCAAAGGAGTCTCTCCCTCAGGCGGAAGCGGCGGCAAAAAAAGCGCTCGAGATCGACGATACGTTGGGCGAAGCGCATGCGACGCTCGGGTTCAGTCATTGCGTTTACCATTTGGATTTTCAAGGTTCGATCAAAGAGTTTGAGCGCGCCATCGCGTTGAATCCGAATTACGCCACCGCACACCAATGGTTCGGCAATACGACGCTGACAGCTGTGGGTCAGTTCGATCGCGCCATCGCGGAGGGAAAGCGCGCAGTAGAACTCGATCCCCTTTCGCTCATCATTAATGCCGATCTTGGCGCCGATTACCTGTCGGCCCGCCGCGTCGATGAAGCGATCGCGCAATTCCATAAAACAATCGAGATGGATCCGCGATTTTACTACGCGCACTGGAATCTGGCGGAAGCGCTGGAATTGAAGGGTCAACTTCGGGAGGCATTCGCTGAATATAAGAAGGCCGTCGAACTGGATAACGATCCATTTGTTCTGGCGCTGTTGGGCCAGGCTTACGCGAAACTGGGGAAGCGCGATGAGGCACAGAAGATTCTCTCGCAATTGCATCAGCTGGCAGCGGATCGCTATGTTTCATCCTACAGCTTCGCGATTGTGCACCTCGCTCTGGGCGAGCGCGACAAAGCGATGGAATGGCTGGAGCGCATGTACACCGAACGTGCCGGCCTCGACCTTGCTTTTATCAACATCGATCCCATGCTCGATCCATTGCGTGGCGATCCGCGCTTCGAGGCGCTCGTTGCGAAAGTGTTTTCGCCAAAGGAAATTGAAAGGTCGCCGTGAATGCTTCCCGACTTAAAGTCGGATCGCAGCGGCTTAAACTCAGGATTAATTGTGGCGGACGAACGACCAACCGATTTCGAACTGGAAATTGCACACGTCCTTTTCATGGACGTGGTCGGCTATTCCAAACTGCTGATCAACGAGCAGCTCGAAATTCTGGATGAACTGAATGAAGTGGTCCGCGCCACGGAACAATTCAAAAGTGCGGAGGCGGCAGAAAAACTGATTCGTCTGCCCACCGGTGATGGAATGGCGCTCGCTTTCTTCACCAATCCGGAAGCACCGGTAAAGTGTGCGCTGGAAATTTGTGATGCATTAAAAAATCATCCGCGAATTCATCTGCGCATGGGAATTCACAGCGGACCGGTCAATCGCGTCACGGATGTGAACGATCGAGCAAATGTGGCGGGTGCCGGAATTAATATCGCGCAACGCATCATGGATTGCGGCGACGCCGGCCACATCCTGCTTTCGCAACGAATCGCAGGCGATCTCGCGCAATACAGTCATTGGCGCGACAACTTGCACGATCTCGGAGAATTCGAAGTCAAGCATGGCGTCAAGATTCAGATGACGAGTCTTTGCACCGATCAAGCCGGCAACCCCGTGCTTCCGACCAAGCTGCAGCGATTAACGGGCACGAAAAAGAGCCAGGCCGCGACCCAATCGTTTCGACGCAAGAAACGAATCGTTCTTTGGAGCGGCGCGATCGCACTACTAATTGCGGCAGCAGCGCTAATTCCATTACTGCTTTCGCATCACGAAACCGAGGTGGCACCTTTTTCCCCGCCGCCAAAAAGCATCGCCGTTCTTCCATTCAAAAATCTCAGCGACCAAAAAGAGAACTCGTTTTTCGCCGACGGCTTGCAAGACGATCTACTCACGAATCTGGCGAAAATTCAGGATCTCATCGTCATCAGCCGCACCAGCGTGATGAAATACCGCGATGGCGCCGCGCGTAACATCAAGGAGATCGCACAGTCACTGGGCGTGGCGAACATTCTCGAAGGCAGCGTCCGGCGCGTCGGCAATCGCGTGGCCGTTAACGTGCAGTTGATCGACGCCAAGCGCGACCGTCACCTGTGGGCAAATCGTTACGATCGCACTCTGGCCGACTCGTTAGGCATCGAGGGCGAGCTTGCCACCAAGATTGCTGATGCGTTAGCTGCGACACTCACGCCTGAGGAAAAAATCCGCGTGGCGAAAAGACCCACAGGAAACGCTGATGCCTACGACCTTTACTTGCGTGCGCTGCCGTACGAACAAGGCCCCGACACTCTGCTCCAGGATTACAAGCGCGCCGTGGAACTTTACACACAGGCGATCGCGCTCGATCGCGATTTCGCGCTCGCGCACGCGCATCTCGCTTCTACTTACGCGGAGATTTATCATTTTCACGAACCGCTCTTGTCGTGGGCGATCAAAGCGAAGAATTCGGCGCAGACCGCACTCCAGATTCAACCTGATCTCGGTGAAGGTCACTTCGCGCTCGGTCAATGCATTTATTGGATCGATGGAGATTACGCGCGTGCTCTCGTCGAATTCGAAACCGCGCAAAAGCTTTTGCCTAACGACGGGCAGGTGGGAAATCTCGTTGCCGCAATTAAACGCCGGCAGGGCCACTGGCAGGAAGCGCTCGCTGCCTATGAGCGAATCGCAAAAGTCGATCCGCAGAATCCAAACATTGTGCGCAATCTTGTTTTTACCAACACGGCGCTGCGACGCTGGCCCCAGGCCGCATACGCCGCTGATCGTCTGTGCGCAATGGCGCCTGATTCCGTGGTCGCGAAAGTTCAGCGCGGTTACGTGGATTTTTTCTGGAAGGGAACGACGACCGAGTTGAAATCGCAGCTCGCGCGAATTCCCGCCAATGTCGATCCGGATGGCGCTGTTACATCATGTCGCTGGGAAGCGGCGATGCTCGATCGCGATTTCGCCGCCGCCGAGCAAGCGCTAAAAAACACAGCGCTCAAAGCCATCGATTATCTCAATGGCGGCGCAACCCCAAAGAGTTTTCTCGCTGGATGCATCGCACTGGCGCGAGGCGATACAGCGAGTGCTGCCACGAACTTTGAAGCCGCGCGCGTCATTTTCGAAAATGCTGTCAAAGAAGCGCCCGATAGCGCCGAGCGACACGCAAATCTCGGATTGGTTAATGCATTTATGAATCGCAAAGAGGAAGCGATTCGCGAAGGCCAGCGTGCAGTCGAATTAAAACCGGAGTCGAAAGACGCCACCGATGGCGCGCTCATGCAGGCGTACCTGGCGTTGATTTACGCGCGCGTGGGCGAACCCGATCTTTCTCTGCCGCTGATCGAGCGCTTGTTGAAAACGCCGGGCGCGGTTGATAGCGCCGATTACAGCATCACGCTGAGCGATCTGCGCAAACGCTGGGAGTGGGATCCGATTCGCAACGATCCAAGATTCCAGAAATTGATCGCAACCAAGCCTAACGAATCGTCAACGAAGTGATCGACATCAGCGCAGAATCTGCTCGGTGCGACTCGGTGTCGGATGCGGGATGCTTTGCAATTGAACTTGCGCGACGTGCATGAACAAGATGAGCGCCGCGGCGAGACCGAAATACGTCGCGCCCATAATCCAACGCTGCACCGGTGCTATTTCAAAGTAGCGCTGCTCTTCTGCGGTGCGTTTGCGGAAGAGCGAAAAAACTCTCGGCAACGACATGATAAGCACCAGCCAGATGATGAAGTTCGGGTGAGTCAGACCGAGCCACGCGAGCAACGCGAAGCCCGGCAGCCAGAGCCACGGGGAAAGCGCAGTGACGATTCGCCCACCATCGAGCATGCCGACAGGCGCGAGATTGAAGAGATTCAGAAAATAACCGATGTAGGCCAGCGCGATGAACAACGGGATGTTAAAATGAATTCCTACCGCATGACAGAAAAGCGCGGCCATTGAGCCAAACATCGGGCCGCCGATTCCCACGCATGCTTCCATCCAGGCGTTGCGCGGCGCTTCCTTGAGGAGAATGAAAGCGCCAAGAAATGGAATGAACATCGGCGCGCTTACCTTGAGTCCGAACTTTTTCGCGACAATCAGGTGACCGCATTCATGCAAAAAAATAAGGACAACGAATCCGACGGCGAATCTCCAGCCCCAGACCATCGCGTAAACGCCAACCGTGACCAGCATCGACCCGCCGGTCTTCAACAGGATCGGAAGAATGAATTTGATTTTCGCAAAGAACTTGAGAATGACCACACCCGCCACGCCGATGGGCCCGAGCGCTTTTTTTACTTTGCTGCCGGTGGATTCGGGCGGCGGCGCGAGCTGAGTTTCAATCGAATCAGGAATCATGTTGTTGTGTTTGCAATCTACGCGATGTGCGCGGCGTTTAATGTCATAACGGCGAAGGCACTCGTTAGGCGATCGACGGCGTTACGTAGATCGCTGAGGGCAGTTCCCAAATGATCGAGCACGTCACGCGGTAAAAGCGATTCTTCGCTTGCGTCGTCATCGAAGATCGCAATTTCGGCGGCACGTCCACAAAGCCAGGCACCGAGTCGGGCCGCATCGTAGGCCGGCAACTTTTGTCCGAGGAGCGCGGCACAGACGCCGGTGAGAACGTCCCCCATCCCACCCGTGGCCATTCCAGGATTTCCGGTCGTATTGTAACTGAGCGGCTGATTGCGTTGCGCGACAATCGTTCTGCTGCCTTTGAAAAGCAGCGTTACGGGAAATTTGCTCGTAAAACGTTTTGCCGTTTGCGCGCGCGTTTCTTTTTTCGAGCCGAATAAACGCTTCATTTCTCCCGGATGCGGCGTAAGCAGGCGCGGTCCCTTGCATCGCTTGAGCAAGGCGGTTTTGCCGGAAAGAATGTTCAGCGCATCCGCATCAACGACCATAGGCCGCCGCGCGGATTGAATGAGCTGAAGGATTTCGTCGCCGCGCTCCTTGCCGAGCCCGGGACCAACTCCCCACGCGTCAATCGACTCGTTAGGCAAATCGCGATAAGACAGGACCGGTTTTACCATTGCTTCCGGCGGAGCGGCGGAAGCAACAATTTCGTAAATTTCATCGGGCACAAAAATCTCCACCAAACCGGCGCCGGCCCGCAGCGCGCCTAACGAGCACATAATTGCCGCGCCGGTGAAGCCTCTGGAGCCGGCAACGATGCCGACGCGACCGAACTGATTCTTGTAGGAATCAAATTTGCGCCGCGGCACCGATGAGCGAATGAACAGCGGACGCAGATCGCCGCGATCCCGGAGGGCCGTGCTTTTGCACGGCCCGGGACGAGCGGAAGTCGTCCCTCCGAAGCTCTGGCAGCTCTACAACTTCCAACCGACCGACAAAATTCGTGGCATTGTCAGCAACCAATCCGCGCTTCGTGAAACCGATCGTGACGGTAAAATCCGCGACGACGCAGTCGCGGTCCGCCTTTCCGGAATCGCCATCGATCCCTGTCGGAAGATCGACGGCGAAGACGTAAGCGTTTTCGTCACGATGCAATCGATTGATTTCGCGACACGCTTTGCGAATGGGTTCCCGCAGCGGAGGGGTCGCGCCGAGACCAAGCAAACCATCGAGAATAACTAAATGTGGGAGCGGCTTTGGCGCCGCGACTGTCGGGGCGCTGAGGCCCCTCCCACCTTCCAGCTTCCGGACGGCAGCGAGCTTCTTCCGCATCAACTCGCCGCAGTCCTCTTCGGCAAAGGAAAGACGTAACTCTACGTTCCAACCGTTTCGGCTCAGATGTTCCGCCGCAACCAATGCGTCGCCCGCGTTATTACCTTTGCCGGCAAAAACAAGGCACCGTCCCGGCTTCGGAAAAAACCGCATAACCGCTCGAGCGATGCCGATGCCTGCCTTATCCATGAGCGCTTCCGCCGTTACTCCGCGATCAAATGCGGCTTTCTCCACCGCGCGCATCTGCGCAGCAGTCAAAATCGGTGAGTCCAATTAGTCCTCCGATTTCTTTTTGCTCGTTTTCTTTTTCTTACTGCTGCTACTGGAATGCTTCGACGATCTCTTCTTCCTTCGAGATGATTTCGATGATCTCCGATGGTGGCGAAACGTGCGTTCGGCCGGCACTCGGACGAAATCGGTTCCCGTGTAGCTACTAAAAGGCTGGCGCTCAACTTCTGTCGCCGCCGGATAATTTCTCGACGCGGGCGCGCGCACGACGAGCGGCGGTTTTCCCAAAATGCCGCGCGCGATATTTTCCGCCAACTTGTCGCGATAAGAAGAGCTTTGTGCCAGCCGTGCCTCGGTCGGATTGGTGAGGAACCCGCACTCGACCAGAACACCGGGAATCGATGTGCGACGCAGGACGTAGTAACCACGCCGCCGAATTCCGCGGTTTTCCGATGGCGCACCAGCGATGACATTTTTGTGGATGTTAGAGGCGAGAGTGACACTATCTCGCCGATAATAATAAGTCTCAATCCCGTTAGCTCCAGACCGGGTCGCAGAATTAAAATGAATGCAGACAAAGATCGCGTTGCGATAATGATTGGCGATCGCAACTCGCGTAGGCAGCGGAACAAAAACGTCTGTGTCACGCGTCATGACCACTCTGTAGCCGGCGGCCCGTAGTTTTTGCTGCAGGCGCAAGGCAACATCGAGCGCCATGGTTTTTTCCGGCACGCGCTGGCCCGGAATCCCGCCGCGATCAAACCCGCCATGCCCGGCATCAATCACGACCACGTCTGCACGGCTCGCATTTGGATTCTGTGCGCGTGACATCGATTTCGTCCTGCGTCCGCGCGAGCCCGACCGAAACATCACACAGATAAAAGGCGAACACGAAAAACGCGACGCCGCGCGTAAATTTCCCTCTCGTCATCACTCGTCGTCTTTCGGCAATTGCGCCGGCCGCGTGGAAAGTTTCGGCGCGGCTGGACGAGCGGCAGACGCAGCTGGGACATCGCGCATTCCGCCACTGATCGCGATATCCCCTCCGGAAGTGCGTCGTAAATGCGGGCGCGTCTTTGTTTCCATGAACGTTTCTTGCTTTCAGCAACTGACCATTCAGACCGATGTGCGAATAAGCCCACGTGCGAGGCGCAGTGCAATGCAGAACATGCAATTGATTCGCGCGATCGATTTCCTTTTGTGGTTCATCGTAGGCAATGATGCGGCCTAACGAATAAGTCGCGTAAACGCTTCCGCTCTCTTTGTTCTCCACCCGGACGTAAAGCGAGGTGTGATCGGCGAAACGATTGCTCAACAGCGAATAGGTGCGCGCTTGCCCCGCTCCCGGCATTCCTTCCGGAATACCTACGGTAGTTTGCCAAATCGGACGCGCATTGATGACCTGGAACGCTCTCGCTTGCGAATAGAAGAACTTGTTCAGGTCGGCGAAATAAATGTTAGCGCGCACATGGTAGGTGCCGAGATCCTGCACGGCATAAAGGGGTGTGAGATTGACCCTGCGAACAACGGTCTTGCCCGATTCCACACGCAACGGCGCTTCTCCCTCCAGCCGTCCGACAGGTCCGATCGGTTGACCCTCTTTTCCGCTCACCTCGAATCCAAACCAGTGCTGCCCATGATCGTCGTGCAGTTCGATATCGCGCCCGGCGAGGTTCGTCACCGCGACCGACGCGAATACTGGTTCATAAGCGATGTATTGCAGCCTTTTCAATTTCAACTCCACCTGAATCTGAGCATGCACCGAGCCCGCTAGAAAAATTAGGAAAGGCAAAAGGGCGGACTTTTTCACGGCGCGTAAGTTAATGGAAAAGATCGGAGACGAAAGGTTCGAACTTAGTTGATCAATGTAGAGGCGATCGCCTTTCCAATCTTAATTCTGCGCAATCACCTTTCGCTGTTTCCGGCGAAGCACCGCTTCGATCATGATTTCATGCCAGGAACGATTGATCGCTCGAACGGGAATCGTCACTGATCCATCGTAAGCGAATTCAACTGCATCCCATCCGACAATTTCATCCAGGGCATGTTTCGCCTTAATGTTACCTGTCTCGGCCTGCAGGATCGCGCCGTCCCGCAAATAGACGATTCCAATTTTCTGCATCGATACCAGTTGAATCGCCCCGCTCTTGCGGCTGAGGCAACACATTTGCAGAAGATCGACCGGGTGAAAGAGATCGCGACCTTCCGCTTTCCCGTCCGCCGCGCGAGCGATTGCTTTTAGGATTCGTTCGCCGTCGATCGGCTCAGGAAAAACCTTGGTGTCGCTCACTTCGAGGCGCTGTTCGGAGGCGGCGTAAGCTGGGAAAAAGCCAGTCTGCAATGTCGGGAAAATTTCGCTGAACGTTCCGCCGAGGAGGAATCCATCGATTTCTTTGCCATCGAGTTGCGTGAGCAAAAAATCGCACTGCCGGTGACATTGCGCCCACGCATTTGCTTTCTCACCGCTGGAAACCAAATCGCAATCGTGCGCCGTGTAATCCTTCACCATTTGCATCAGCTCTTTGCCCAGCTCGGCATCGCCGTGCACGATGAGCACTTGCATCACTGCGTCGGCGCGGTGAAGGGCGGCGGGAAAAGATTCAGCAGTCGATTTGGTTCCGCGCGCACGGCCTGCAATTGATCTTTATAATAAACGCGCACGATATATCCGAGGTATTTTCTTGGGCCAGCATCCACTGGCTCAATCGGATGGGATTTCGATGGACGATTCTTTTTGCCCCCGGGCACCGGTGGGACAACCGCAGCGGCTGCGGCAGTCAAAGCAGCATCGGAAGAGATTGCATCCTTTTTTGCGCGCAGATACGTCACCGCCAAGATTTCTGGATTCGTTTCCTTCCAGTTGTGATTCGGCGTCAACCATTCATAACTCACGTCCGCGTCCGTCAGGACGACACGTTGATTGTTATCGGCTGTGTCGTAGAAAAAGACCTGGATTTTCACCTGCGTGTAATCGATCGCCGCTTCCGGGCGCTTCTTTACGGCAACGCGCAAAGTTAGATGCGTATCCGCATCTGGATCGTTCGTCACCGTCGGAGTCACCTCCGTGATACCAAATGTGGAGCCCTCTGGAATTCCATCCGCGCCGAGACCCAAAGCCGCCAGGTTTCCCGGTGTGCTCGCCGCCGCAGGCACGCCGACTCTTAATTTCATATCGGCCAACTCATAGAGCGCTCCGGCAGACGGACCAAGTTCCTGCACCTTCCGCCATGTTTCATTGGATCGATCGAAAAGCTGAATCGATTCGTAAATCATCGCCATCTCTGCGAGAACGTTTGCGTTCTTCGGATCGGCCTGCACCGCTTCCTGCAAGCGCGCGAGCGCGGTAGTCGTATCGCCACGCTCACGAAGTTTTTGAGCCTGATGCAACAAACGATCCGCGGCCGAAGCAGACGCTTGCGTCGCCGCCGCCGCGGTCGGCTCGGGCAAAGTTCGCGGAGGCGCTACCGCGGGCAATTGTTCCGTCGATGGAAGTGCCGTTGATGCGGTGCTAGCCGCAGGTTGTGCCAGCTTGTAGGCAGCATGCGTTGCCGCCGCATAATAATATACGACCGCCACCAGCTCACCGAGGCCGAAGAGCGCAACAAAGCCAAGTGCTACCGCCAGCGTCTTATCGGCTCGTAGCGCCGATGAGAATGGCAACACGTGCATGTTCATCGAGAAATTCCTTAGACACGCCACTCACACTGTCAACTCAACGCGAGATATCGGCCTGGCTCAGCAATTTGAATCCCTCACCGCCGAGAACGTTCGAAGCGCATTCCGTATCGTCCACGTGCAGAGCAATGGCCGCGTAACCGCGCGGCCGTGTCAGCAATGAATAGGTAAAATGTACATTTACTTCGGCCATGAGAAGGGCGGCCAAAAGTTTGGAAAGTTGCGTTGCGACCTCGCGCATTTCCACCACCACCATTTCGCAGACACCGAACGGGATATTATTTTGCCGGAAAAGCTCCAGCACGCGATCCGGATCGCTCACCACAATGCGCGCGATCGCGGAGTCGGTCGACTCGGAGATGCTCAGCGCGACGACGGACGTGTGATTGGTGTTGAGCAACTTCACGATGTCGAGCATGGCGCCGACTTTATTCGGTAAAAAAATCGAGAACTGCTTCACCAGCGGTCCGTCGATTTTCGATGTCGTCTCGGGTGTTTTGACCATGAGAAAATAATCCCCTCGGGGATGTGGTAATATTGCGCAGCAGTTTCCGCGCAATGGGCCGAACTATTTCGCCGTGAACGCGACGATTGCAAACTGAAAGTTGGCTCTTCTGTAGCGGCGGTCTATGACCGTCGCACTTATTCTCGGACGACGTAGCAGTACCAGAAATAGTGCGACGGTCATAGACCGCCGCTACAGAAGAAGTCCTTCTGTTAAATCCACACTTTCTGTCTACAGTCGCTCTTCTGGAATGGACGAGGAGAATGATCTCATCGCGCAACGACGCGAGAAGCTCGAGAAATTACGCGCACGCGGTATAGCGCCGTTTGGCGCCGCTTTTGATACGAGCGGAACGATTGCGCAGGTGCGCGAAAAATTTGCCGAGGGCGAGAAATTGCGCGCTGCCGGTCGCATCACGGCGCATCGCAACATGGGCAAAAGCCATTTCGTCGATCTGCGCGATTCGACGGGACGCATCCAGGTTTATATCCACGCGAAAGAAGTCGGACCGGAAACGCTTGAAACTTTTGATCTGCTCGACATCGGCGATTTCATCGGCATCGAGGGCGAATGTTTTCTCACCAAGACCGGCGAACCAACGCTAAAAGTTCATTCGCTTTCGGTGCTGGGAAAATCTCTGCGGCCGCTTCCGGAAAAATGGCACGGACTGCAGGACGTCGAAGCGCGATATCGGCAGCGTTATCTCGATCTCCTTACCAACGAAAAATCACGCGGCGTTTTTGAAAAGCGCATCGCGATGGTGCGCGAAATTCGCCGATTCATGGAAGAGCACGGATTTCTCGAAGTAGAAACACCGATGTTGCAGGCGGTCGCGGGCGGCGCGGCGGCCGAGCCTTTTCGCACGCACCACAAGGCGCTCGGTCTCGATCTCTATTTGCGCATTGCGCCAGAACTTTATTTGAAGCGATTACTCGTCGGCGGTTTCAATAAAGTTTTTGAATTGAACCGCAACTTCCGGAACGAAGGCATTTCGCGAAAGCACAATCCAGAATTCACAATGCTCGAGGGGTATTGGGCTTATGCAGACTTCGAAAAAATTGCCGAGCTTGTCGAAGAATTAATCTGTCATCTCGCGCAAACAATTTCCGGTTCCCTTAAGGTCGAGCATCGCGATAGCGAAGGAAATATCACACGCACGATCGATCTGACACCACCATGGCGCCGTGCGCGCTACCGCGACCTTATTCGCGAAATCGATCCGCAATGGTTTGATTACAACGACGAAAAACGGCGGCACCGCGCGACAGAACTTGGCGTCGAAATCAATTCGCGGATGGCGGACTACGAAGTAACGCAGCAAGTTTTCGAAAAATTAGTCGAAGAAAAAACATTCGATCCGCTCTTCGTCACGCATTGTCCGAAAGAGCTGGTGCCGCTGGCCAAGCAAAATCCGGACGACGACTCGTTAGTCGATGTTTACGAGCTGATCATCAACGGACAGGAAATCTCGCCGGGTTATTCCGAGTTGAACGATCCGATGACTCAGCGGCAGCGTCTCCTCGAACAAGCCGGCGAAGAAACGCAAAAGATCGACGAAGAATTCCTGCTCGCGCTCGAACACGGCATGCCGCCAGCCGGTGGTTTTGGCATGGGTATCGATCGCCTGACGATGCTCCTCACCGGGGCGGAATCCATCCGCGACGTGATCCTGTTTCCGCTCCTGAAACCCAAACGCGAAAACTAGCTGCGCCACCAAGGAGCGGCGATTTTCAAACCGCCGAACTAAACGAAAGGGCGCTTCAGAAAGCGCCCTCCTTGTTGCAAAAATCGTCAACGTTTTTCTTCCACCGGAAACATCTGGGAACCGAGCGCTCCTGCACGCGCCTCGGCCCGAGTCGCATTCGCCGGTTCCCCAACGGCACGATATTCCCGCGCCAGGTTTTCCCAGTTATTGAGACGTTTCGGAACGAGCTGCGTCGCTTTCTTAAAAGCCTTGATTGCGTCACGATGGCGGCCTTGATTTTGGTAGGCGGACGCGAGGTGCTCCCAAGCTTCTGGGTATTGCGGATTCAGACTCGTCGCTCGTTTCAGATAGGAAATGGCATCGTCGAGCTGTTCGGTAACGAGCAAACAATAACCGAGCTGCGCTTGCACGAGCGCATCGTTGGGCTCGATCTCCGCGGCGTGTCGTAACAGCGGAATCGCCTCCACGAAACGATTCTCGCTCAGGTAAGAATAACCAACGGTGGCGAGCAACTGCGCATTATCGGGCGCCAGCTCAGCCGCGCGGCTGAGCGCAGAGAGAGCTTCATCCGTGTGACCCACAGCTTTCTCGACGCGGGCAAGTTGAAACCAGCTTTCGACAAATGCAGGCGACGCAACTGTGGCGCGTTTTGCGTAATCGAGAGCTTCCTTTATGTGACCGGTCTTCGCCTCGCATTCGCTGAGAAAAATCAACGCGATTGGATTCTTCGGTTCCAACTCGACCGCCTTCTGTAAGTGTGGCAGCGCTGCGTCATACTTTCTCTGCGCGACCTCAAGATTACCGAGCATGAAATGCGCGATCGCAAAGTCGGGCTGCAGTTTTATTGCGCGGCGTAAGGAAAACGAGGCTTCCCCTTTTCGCCCGAGATTGGCTGCAATCGATCCATTCATGAAATGAGCGGCGGCGCTTTTCGGAAAACGCGCCAGAAGTTGATGCGCCAGATCCGCCGCGTGCGAAAAATTTTGCGCCTGCACCGCCAGAGCAATTTCCCGGGCCAGCGGATCTTGCATGGCAGGGCCCGCTTGCTTTAAGGCAGCTTCCGCCGAAGGCGCGGCAAACGTTTCCGGCGGCGGAAGCTTTTTCAGAAGCGCATCGATGGATGCATCCTGCGATCGCGCCTGTGGAAGGAGAATGAGGAAACTCGCAGCCAGTAGCCTGCGACAAAAGGAACAAAATCTCATGGGGCCGATCCTAAAATTGCATGGAATTGCTCCAGAGGTAATCCCGTCTTACCTAGCTGCGATCAATACGAAGTATAAGAATCAGCTGATCGTGAAAACCATGCCCGCGACTCGTTAGGTCTCTAATTTTTCTTTCTTACACTGGAGGCTACAGGCACCGATCGCGCTCGCAGCGCGGCCCGATCCGCTTTCGCAATTTCTCCGACGGCCCGATATTCCTCAGCCAAATGCTGCCAGGAAAGCCGGTTTGCCGGCATGATTCGAGTTGCTCTTTCAAACGCTTTGGCAGCATCGCGGTGGCGACCCTGTTTTTGATACGCCAGGCCCAGGTGTTCCCAAACCGGACCATAGTTTGAGTTGAGAGCCGCTCCTTTTTTAAGATAAGGAATCGCGGCGTCCGTCTGCCCAGTTGCGTACAGGCAATATCCCAGTTGCGATTGGACAAGAAAATCGCGGGGCGCAAACCGAGCGGCATGTTGGAGCGGTGAAATCGCGTCGGCCATGCGATTCAAGTTGATGTAGCCATAGCCAACGGTCGTCAGCATATAGGCGTTATCGGGAGAAAGTTCCGCGGCTCTTGCGACTGCGGTCAGCGATTCGCTGGAATGACCAAGCGAATTTTCGGCACGCGCCAATTGCAACCAAGCGCCTGCGGCAGCAGGCGACAATGTCGTGGCGCGTTTTGCGTAATCGATGCTCTCCTGTTTGCGCCCCGCGCGGCGTGCGCACTCGCTCAGATAAAGGAAGGCAACATAATTTTTCGGTTCGATGTCCGCCACTTTTTGAAAATCCGGCAGGGCCGCCGCAAAATGACCTTGCATCGCTTCGACATTACCCAATCCGAAATAGGCGAAGGAAAACTTGGGCTGGATGGCAGTGGCCCTGCGAAATGCGCCGGATGCCTCCCCATATTGGCGCCAGACGGAAGCCCAAGAGCCGTGAACGCACGCAGCCGCTGGACTCTTCGGATATCGCTGCGCGAGTTCGCGCGACAATTGCAGCGCCCGCGGAAAATTCCGCAAGCGAGCCGCTTTGGTGATTTCTCTGACCAGTGGATCGGCCATTGCGGGATCTCGTTGCTGCATTGCGCGTTCGACCGGGGACTTCACGAGTTTCTCGGGGGGCGGCAATTTTTTTAGCAACTGATCAATGGAAGCATCCTGAGCGAAAATGGTCGTAATGCTTAGCGAGACAAATCCGGTGAAAATCGAGGCGCTGCGAGGGAACAGAGTTTTCATTCCGAGACGATTTAGGTAAGGGCTCTCTCGGTGCCAAGCATAAAATTCTTGCGAGAGCTTGTCTGCGTGCCGGTCTGCTGTTACAGCGGATGCATGTCCTCCCGCTTCTGTTTTCGTGATTTACTGCTTGGATTTACGCTGGCCTTCGGCTGTCTTTTGCTCACATCGCAAATGGACGCGGCGTGCGTCTGGAAAGTCACTGGCCCTAACGGCGGCACACTTTTCCTGGGAGGCTCGGTCCATGTATTGCGGAGCGTCGATTATCCGTTGCCCGCAGCTTATAACCGGGCTTTTGAAGCTTCGTCACGTATCGTCTTCGAGGCTAATCCGAAAGATTTGTTGGACGCGGCCAAGGGCATAACAAAAGCGGGCCAGTATCCCAGGGGCGATAGCCTGAAGAATCATGTCGATCCTCGCACTTACGAGTACGTCCGACATTTCTTTTCGATTCTGAAAGTACCCGAAGCGCAATTCGTTAGGTTCCGGCCCTGGTTCATCGAGCTCATGCTTGAAAGACCGCCTCCGGAATATTCGACCCGGTTGGGCGTGGAGGAGTTTCTTACGCGTCGCGCGCGTGCGAACTCTAAACCGATATCTGGGTTGGAGTCGCTCCGGGAAGGCGTCGATCTTTTTTCAAAAATCGGCGATCGTGAAAGTGAGGCGCTTCTGCTGCTCATGTTCATTCATGCAGGTCAGCAGGATCCGCACATCGGCGACGAAATGTTGAACGCCTGGCGACGTGGTGATGCCGAATCGCTCGCGCGCCTCACGCGTACTTCGTTCCGCGATTTGCCGGCGGCCGGAGAACGTCTAATCAGCGCACGCAATCGCAACTGGATTCCAAAACTCGAGCGCTTTATCCACAGCGGCCAAATATACTTTGTCGTTGTGGGTGCTGGTCACATGGGCGGTCCAGAGGGCGTTATCGCCTTACTCAAGGCCCGCGGTTACCGAATCGAAGAACTTTAGCTGCTAAACGAGATCGCATGCATCGGCGGGCATCCAGTGCGCGTCGCGACCTTCCCACTTTACATTGCAACCGATCGGATTCGTGACGGGAACGCTAACGGGGTTTTTTCCTAAGTGTTCTTCGAGCGCCCGGTCGAGATCATTTGTTTTCGCGTGTTCGGCCTGGCGGGGACTATCAACCGCGCGACCGGTATAAATAAGTTTTCGATCATGATCGAAAACATAAAAGTGCGGCGTACGCAAAGCGCCGTATGCACGCGCGACATCCTGCGATTCATCGTGCAAATAAACCCACGGGAATTTGTTTTGTTTCATCCGCGCCACCATGTGCGGAAAATCATCTTCCGCATAAGTGTTCCTGCTGTTGGAATTGATGCCGACAAAGCGCACTCCACGCGGCGCAAATTTCTCGACAGTCTTCCGCGTTGATTCATCCGAGCCAATGACATAGGGACAGTGGTTGCAGGTAAAGAAAACGACCAGCACCGGATCCTTTGCGAAATCTGAAAGCGAATAGGCTTTCCCATCCGTGGCCGGAAGCTGAAAATCGGGCGCTTGCCCGCCAATTTGCAATGTAAAACTCACAATACTCGCTTAGCGACGAATGAGCGTTTTGCAAATGCGGTTGATGAAATCCGCCGCGCGCGTGCTAAGTTTAGCGAAATGGATACGCCAGAAATTACTGCTTACCTGAAAACGACTTGCGGCTGGAGCAACGGCGTGCGCGCGGTGCTCTCGAAATACAATCTCAAATACACCGAGAAGGACATTATTCAGAATCCTGCCTTCCGCTGGGAGATGGAAACGAAGAGTGGCCAACCCCTTTCGCCTTGCGTGGAGATCAACGGCAAAATGCTCGCAGACATTAGCGGCGAAGAAGTCGAAAATTATTTGATCGAGAACAAACTTATCGCAGCGAATGACGCGGCGACTGCCGTGCCAACGAATGCTCCCTGTCCGCCGGAACAACATGCGAGCGCGGTAAATCTGCGCCTTTGATTTGTTGAACTGTTGAAACGTTAGAGTGTCAAAAAGGCGTTTGGGTTGACTGAACGCTTCAGCGTCTGACGATGAAACTTTTCGCGCGCTACCCGCCTCCGAGGAAAAGCGGCAGTCCAAACAAGAAGCGTCGCCGCCGTTTCCTTAATTGGAAACTGGCGCTATTGCTCATTCCGCTCGCGGTCGGGTTCGGCGTGCTGCTTTTCTTCGGCGCGTGGGCGCAAAGCTTCGACATGAAGAAGCTGGACGAAATGCCCGAGCGCAACACCGTCTTCGATGTCGATGGGAAAATCTACAGCCGGCTGGCGGGCGCGAATCGGCTGAAGGTTCCTTTTAACGAAGTCTCGCCTTTGTTTATCGACGCGCTTCTCGCGCGGGAAGATACTCGGTTTTTCGAACACAGCGGCGTCGATTGGCGCGGTGTTTTGCGCGCGCTTTATCGCGATATCATGACGCGCTCGGCAAAAGAAGGAGCGAGCAGCATCACGCAGCAACTGGCGCGCAACAGTCTTCCGCTCGGCGGCCGCACTCTCAGTCGCAAATTGCTCGAAGCGATGGTGGCGTTCCGCATCGAGCGCGAATATTCCAAACAACAGATTCTCGAATTCTACATGAACCGAATTTATTTCGGTTCCGGTTGTTATGGCATCGAGACTGCCTCGCAGGCGTACTTTGGAAAAGATGCTTCGAAGCTGAATCTTTCGGAGGCAGCTTTGCTTGCCGGTTTGATCCGCAGTCCGAACCGATTTTCTCCTCTGAAAAATCCGAAAGGCGCGACCGTTCAGCGCGACACCGTGATCGATCGCATGCTGGAGTTACGGAAAATTTCCGCTACGCAGGCGCAGGAAGCGAAACTGACGAAGGTAACTTCGCATCCAAAGCGGCTGCCGCTTATTCAGGAAAATTACGCAATGGATGCGGTGCAGCGCGATCTGAATCTGTTGCTGACACAGGATCAAATCGATAACGGCGGGCTCTACATTTACACCACGCTCGACGCCAGCATGCAAAGCTCGGCGAGGACCGCGCTTGAAACGCAGCTCGCGAAGATCGAAAAGCAATCGAATTTCCACCATCCGAAGAAAGCCGACTATCACGCGTCGGAAGATGTGCCGGATGCGGCGATGCCCTATCTCGAAGGCGCGGTCGTTGCGATCGACAATGCGAGCGGCGGTATTCGCGCGCTTGTTGGCGGTCGCGATTTTTCGCAGAGCAAGTTCAATCGCGCGCTGGCGCCGGCGAACCGGCAGATCGGTTCGTCATTCAAACCCTTCGTTTACACACTTGCCTTCATGCACGGCATTCTGCCTGGCGCATCGATCAGCGATGGTCCGATCCAGCCGGGAGAAATTTCCGGAGCGGGAAACTGGTCGCCGGCAAATTCGGACGGGAAGTACGGCGGCATCGAGCCTGCGTCCTATGGCCTGATTCACTCGCGCAATACGATGAGCGTTCGGATTGGCGAGTTTGCTCGTCTTGATGATGTGCAAAAGCTCGCCTTCACGCTTGGGCTCGGACAGAACATTCCGCACGGTCCAGCGATCTACATTGGTTCCTTCGAAACCGATCTAAAAGATCTGACTGCAGCTTACACGGTTTTTCCAAATGCTGGCGTTCGCAAACAAGCATACATCATCGAGCGGATCGACGATCCCGATCACACTCCGATTTATCGGGCGGCACACGTCTCGCTTCCAACGCTCGACCCGAGCGCGTGCTGGATGACTTCGCGACTGATGGAGGAAGTAATGACGCATGGGACTGCAGCGAGTGCTAGCTCGTTAGGCTTCAAGTTACCGGCTGCCGGAAAAACCGGCACCACCAATGATTACAAAGATGCGTGGTTCATCGGATACACCAGCGCCCTGACCTGCGGTGTCTGGGTAGGATTCGATCAACCAACCACGATCATTCCGCACGGATACGGGGCCGCGCTCGCGTTGCCAGTTTGGACACAGGTGATGAACAAAGCGTCGCAACGCTACCCGGCGGAGGAATTGGAACCGACCATGCCGCAAGCACGCGTCGCCGTCTGCGCCTATTCCAATCAGCTCGCACACGGTTGTGAGCGCCGGGACGCTTATGAAATTACTCTGCCTGATAAAGTGCGAAGTTTAAAAAAAAAAAACAGAGGCGTTATCGCCTTACTCAAGGCCCGCGGTTACCGAATCGAAGAACTTTAGCTGCTAAACGAGATCGCACGCATCGGCAGGCATCCAGTGCGCGTCGCGACCTTCCCACTTTACATTGCAACCGATCGGATTCGTGACGGGAACGCTAACGGGTTTTTTTCCTAAGTGTTCTTCGAGCGCCCGTTCGAGATCATTTGTTTTCGCGTGTTCGGCCTGGCGGGGATTATCAACGGCGCGACCGGTATAAATGAGTTTTCGATCGTGATCGAAAACATAAAAGTGCGGCGTACGCAAAGCGCCGTACGCACGCGCGACATCCTGCGATTCATCGTGCAAATAAACCCACGGGAACTTGTTTTGTTTCATCCGCGCCACCATGTGCGGAAAATCATCTTCCGCATAAGTGTTCTTGCTGTTGGAATTGATGCCGACAAAGCGCACTCCACGCGGCGCAAATTTCTCGACGGTCTTCCGCGTTGATTCATCCGAGCCAATGACATAGGGACAGTGGTTGCAGGTAAAGAAAACGACCAGCACCGGATCCTTTGCGAAATCTGAAAGCGAATAGGTTTTCCCATCCGTGGCCGGAAGCTGAAAATCGGGCGCTTGCCCGCCAATTTGCAATGTAAAACTCACAACTATTCGCTTAGCGACGAATGAGCGTTTTGCAAATGCGGTTGATGAAATCCGCCGCGCGCGTGCTAAGTTTAGCGAAATGGATACGCCAGAAATTACTGCTTACCTGAAAACGACTTGCGGCTGGAGCAACGGCGTGCGCGCGGTGCTCTCCAAATACAATCTCAAATACACCGAGAAGGACATTATTCAGAATCCTGCCTTCCGCTGGGAGATGGAAACGAAGAGCGGCCAACCCCTTTCGCCTTGCGTGGAGATCAACGGCAAAATGCTCGCAGACATTAGCGGCGAAGAAGTCGAAAATTATTTGATCGAGAACAAACTTGTCGCAGCGAATGACGCGGCGACTGCCGTGCCAACGAACGCTCCGTGTCCGCCGGAACAACATGCGAGCGCGGTTAATCTGCGCCTCTGATTTGTTGAACTGTTGAAACGTTAGAGTGTCAAAAAAGCGTTTGGGTTAACTGAACGCTTCAGCGTCTGACGATGAAACTTTTCGCGCGCTACCCGCCTCCGAGGAAAAGCGGCAGTCCAAACAAGAAGCGGCGCCGCCGTTTCCTTAATTGGAAACTGGCGCTGTTGCTCATTCCGCTCGCGGTCGGCTTCGGCGTGCTGCATTTTCTTCGGCGCGTGGGCGCAAAGCTTCGACATGAAGAAGCTGGACGAAATGCCCGAGCGCAACACCGTCTTCGATGTCGATGGGAAAATCTATAGCCGGCTCGCGGGCGCGAATCGGCTGAAGGTTCCTTTTAACGAAGTCTCGCCTTTGTTTATCGACGCGCTTCTCGCGCGGGAAGATACCCGGTTCTTCGAACACAGCGGCGTCGATTGGCGCGGTGTTTTGCGCGCACTTTATCGCGATATCATGACGCGCTCGGCAAAAGAAGGAGCGAGCAGCATCACGCAGCAACTGGCGCGCAACAGTCTTCCGCTCGGCGGCCGCACTCTCAGTCGCAAATTGCTCGAAGCGATGGTGGCGTTCCGCATCGAGCGCGAATATTCCAAACAACAGATTCTCGAATTCTACATGAACCGAATTTATTTCGGTTCCGGTTGTTACGGCATCGAGACTGCCTCGCAGGCGTACTTTGGAAAAGATGCTTCGAAGCTGAATCTTTCAGAGGCGGCTTTGCTTGCCGGTTTGATCCGCAGTCCGAACCGATTTTCTCCTCTGAAAAATCCGAAAGGCGCGACGGTTCAGCGCGACACCGTGATCGATCGCATGCTGGAGTTACGGAAAATTTCCGCTACGCAGGCGCAGGAAGCGAAACTGACGAAGGTAACTTCGCATCCAAAGCGGCTGCCGCTAATTCAGGAAAATTACGCGATGGATGCGGTGCAGCGCGATTTGAATCTGTTGCTGACACAGGATCAAATCGATAACGGCGGGCTCTACATTTACACCACGCTCGACGCCAGCATGCAAAGCGCGGCGAGGACCGCACTTGAAACGCAGCTCGCGAAGATCGAAAAGCAATCGAATTTCCATCATCCGAAGAAAGCCGACTATCATGCATCGGAAGATGTGCCCGATGCGGCGATGCCCTATCTCGAAGGCGCGATCGTTGCGATCGACAATGCGAGCGGCGGCATTCGCGCGCTTGTCGGCGGTCGCGATTTTGCGCAGAGCAAGTTCAATCGCGCGCTGGCGCCGGCGAATCGGCAGATCGGTTCGTCATTCAAACCCTTCGTTTACACACTTGCCTTCATGCACGGCATTCTTCCCGGCGCATCGATCAGCGATGGTCCGATCCAGCCGGGAGAAATTTCCGGAGCGGGAAACTGGTCGCCGGCAAATTCGGACGGGAAGTACGGCGGCGTCGAGCCCGCGTCCTATGGCCTGATTCACTCGCGCAACACGATGAGCATTCGTATTGGCGAGTTCGCTCATCTTGATGATGTGCAAAAGCTCGCCTTCACGCTTGGGCTCGGCCAGAACATTCCCCACGGTCCAGCGATCTACATTGGCTCCTTCGAAACCGATCTAAAAGATCTGACTGCGGCTTACACGGTTTTTCCAAACGCTGGCGTTCGCAAACAAGCATACATCATCGAGCGGATCGACGATCCCGATCACACTCCGATTTATCGGGCGGCGCACGTCTCGCTTCCAACGCTCGACCCGAGCGCGTGCTGGATGACTTCGCAACTGATGGAGGAAGTAATGACGCATGGGACGGCAGCGAGTGCTAGCTCGTTAGGCTTCAAGTTACCGGCTGCCGGAAAAACCGGCACCACCAATGATTACAAAGATGCGTGGTTCATCGGATACACCAGCGCCCTAACCTGCGGCGTCTGGGTAGGATTCGATCAACCAACCACGATCATTCCGCACGGATACGGGGCCGCGCTCGCGTTGCCAGTTTGGACACAGGTGATGAACAAAGCGTCGCAACGCTACCCGGCGGAGGAATTGGAACCGACCATGCCGCAAGCACGCGTCGCCGTCTGCGCCTATTCCAATCAGCTCGCGACCACAGGATGTGAGGCGGCCGGAACCGCTTACGAAATCACTCTGCCAGTCGATAAAGTGCCGAAGGTTCCATGTCAGGATCACGGCGGAGCACAGATACAACTTGCGCAAAAGCTTCAGGACGCCGGTCAAAAAGCCGCGGCTCTGCCGAGCAAACTTTTTCAATCGTTTCGCAAATTTTTCGGCGGCGGTCGCTGAGCGCGGTTAGGCGCTCCTGGTCAGCTTGGATTTTGCCTAACGAGTTGCTCGTAGTCAGCCGCGGTATCGATATCGATTGCTCCATCAGGAAACGGATATTCCGCGACATCGCTCACATGATTGAGGATTATTTGTTTCGCTCCTGCATCGTCGTCGAGCGCAGATAGTTGGTCGAAATACTCGCAAGTAAATAACGCCGGAACGCCCAGCGTTTGCGCATAACGAGAACCGACAATCGGCTTTTTCGTTTCGGTGTGCTTTGCCCTCAAACCAGCGATGACGCTTGCATCAACCAAAGGTTGATCGCACGCGAGCAGGATTACCGCTTCGGTATTTGGATAGGCTTCGAGCAATTCGCGCAATCCCGCCCGAATGGAATTTCCTATTCCGCGCTGCCAGGTTTCGTTCTCAATCACGAATGCCTTCGATTCGGCTAATTCTGCTGATACGCGATCGCGTTCCGCGCCGATGACGACTGCAACAGGAGAACAACCGCCCGCCGTCGCGGCATCGACCATCCGCCGGAGCAGAGTCTGATCATGAAATCGCAGCAGTTGCTTCGGCTGACCCATGCGCGATGACTCTCCTGCCGCGAGAATGATCGCACCGATCTTTTCCATTCGCCTAACGAGTTGAACGGATGGCTTCGGGTAAATTGTAATTTATCGCGTGAATCGGCGCTTTACGATTACGCAACGATTCAACGGAGGCCGCAGCGAAGACACTCTGAATCTCAGCGACAATGGCCAGCGCAATTTCCTCAGGCGTTTCGGCGCCGAGATCGAGCCCGGCTGGCGAAAAAAGCTCGGCATCGATCGGGCCTGTCAGGTCGAACAAATCGGCAAGCAATTGGTCGCGCCGGCGGCGCGGTCCGATTAATCCGAGATAGCGCAAACCGAGAGGCACAAGCGTTCGCAGCGAAGAAAAATCGCGCCCGTAGTTGTGTGTTTTCACGAGCGCGGCAGTCCACGCGTCCAGATTGTTTGGCAGCTCAGAAACATTTTCTATTTCGAGCAAAGTCCAGCCCAGCACCTCGCTGAGCGCGCGAAAAGGAATCGTGTCATGACCTCCGCCAACAATTACCAGCTGAATAGGCGGATCGATTCGCTGAGTAAAATCGCAGGCATACACATGCTCCCCGGATCCGATGAATTTTGTTCCGAACGGACGCGAGATGTCCTCGAAGTTTGTTGATGCAGTACAACTTTGCCGCGCCGCGATCTGCTCCGTTAAATCAACGAGAAATCTTTTGTCCGGCTGCTCGATGAAAATCTCGATCTCGCCATTGCAACCAAAACGCCGCCGCATATCGAACGGAACCAACTTGGGACAATCAGTCCGCATGACCTCTTGTGCGAGCAGAGCAACCTCTTCTTCCAAACATCCGCCGCTGAGTGAGCCGACCGCGAATCCATCGCGACCAATCAGCATCCGTGCGCCCGGCCGACGATAACTAGACCCGCGCACCCTAACGAGTGTTGCGAGGGCAAAGGTTTCGCCGCGGCGCCGCTCGAAAGCACGAACGATTTCCAGTATCTCTTTCACGTTTTCCCAAGCTCCGTCATTTTGAACGCAGCGAAGAACCTCTCTTAACTACGACACGTCCCCGCCGACTGCGAGATCGTTCGCTACGCTCGGGATGACCGCAATATCTTATTCAAATCAACATATCGATTGTGATCGGCAAATCACGAACGCGTTTTCCAGTCGCGTGATAAACGGCATTTGCGACCGCGGCCGCCATGCCGGTTATGCCGATCTCGCCCATTCCGCGCGCGCCAATCGGATTGAAGGCGAAGTCCGGTTCGCCGACAAAGTGGACTTCGATATTGGGAATGTCTGCATTCACCGGCACGTGATAATCGGCAAGGTTGCGCGTAACGGGAAGACCGGTTGCAGGATCGTAGGCAGTCTCCTCTTCCAACGCCATGCCGACGCCCATGACGACACCACCCATTATCTGACTCGTCGCCGTTTTTGCACTGACGATGCGACCGCAATTCATCACGCTCACAACACGCGTCACCTGCACACGCGGCAAAAGCGGATCGATCTTCACTTCGCAGAAATGCGCGCCGAAAGATTGAAAGGCGAATTTCTTATTTTCTTCCGGTGGCTTTAAATCGGTCTGCACCTCGAGGAATTTTTTCCCGCGCGCTTCAGAATGTCAGCATACGAGTCAGACTTCGCGCTATCGGTTTTCAATCCGATGCGGCCGGGCGCAACCATTGTGATGTCATCCGCTTTTAGATCGTAGAGCGGCGACTTCGAATCTTTGATCGCGATTTCCGCCAGCGTTTTATGAAGAAGTGCGGCGACTTCATGAATCGCGGTCCCGACAGTTCCGGTGGAATTCGAACCGCCCGCGACCGGTCCAAAGGGAAAATCGGATTTCCCGAGTTCGAACGTGATGTTTTCGAAAGGCAGCCCGAGTTGTTCGGAAGAAATTTGCGTGAACGCAGTGTAAGCGCCGGTGCCAGATCGTGCGTCGCGCATTGTACAGCCGCTGTGTTATCTGCGCGCAGCTGCACTTTTGCCGCCGCACTCATCTTGTGCGCGGGATAAGTCGCAGTCGCCATTCCCCAACCGACAAGCAGATCGCCATCGCGCATGGAACCGACTTCATGCGGACGCTTTGCCCAACCGAATTTTTCGGCGCCGAGTTGATAAGCCTCTTTGAAATGTTTCGCGCTGAATGGGACATCCTTTATCGGATGTTTATCCGCGTTATTTTCCATTCGCAGCGCGACCGGATCCATTTTCAAAGCCCACGCGAGTTCGTCCATCGCGCATTCAAGCGCGTACGTGCCGGGACATTCGCCCGGTGCTCGCATGAATGTAGGCGTGGCGACATTTACGGGATAAACTGTTTCCTCGACGCGGATCGCCGGACTTTCATACAAAACGCCGGTCGAACGTGCGCCGCACGATTCCGTGAAATCGCCGACGGTCGAAGTGAGCGTGTCGCTCACGTGCCGGATTGCCTGCAATTTTCCGTCGTGCGTTGCTGCCAGCGAGATTGTCTGGCGCGTCGGTGTGCGATGTCCCGTACCGACAAACATATTCCGGCGAGTGACATGAACCTTGACGGGAACGCCGGCGAGCTTTGCTCCCATCGCGGCGAGAAAAACGTGCATCCACACGGCGCCCTTGCAGCCGAATGCGCCGCCGACGAACGGACAGATAACGCGCACATTTTCCCGCTCGAGCCCAAACGCTTCGGCGACGACATTCTGCACGCCTTTCACAAACTGCGTCGCATCGTACAACGTCAGCTTTTTGTCCGACTCCCAATGCGCGATCGTGCCGGACATCTCGATCGGATTATGCGTTTCGGTCGGCGTAATGTAAGTCTGCTCGACTTTCACGAGACTCTTGTCCGCAAGCGCAGCATCGACATCGCCTTTCTTTAGCTGGACATGTTCGTCGTGATTCTTTTTCGGTTTTTCCGCTTTGTGTTCCGCCGCCTCCATGCTGAGAAGCGGTTGTTCCGGAGCGTAACTAATTCTTACCAGCGCCGCAGCATGACGCGCCTGTTCCAAAGTTTGCGCGACAACCAACGCCACATACTGGCCGGCGTAATGCACAACATCGTCACTGAGCGGAAATCGCTCTTCGTTCCGAATGCCTCTTCCACCCGATTCTCCCTTCGGCGCGTTTTTTAGTTTCGGCGCGTTGAGATGAGTCACGACGGCGAGAACACCGGGGACGCGTTGCGCGGCTTTTGTATCCACGGAAATGATCTTCCCCCTCGCGATATTGCTCTCCACTGTCCAACCGAATGCACATTTCGGGATATCGAATTCGACCGAATACTTTGCGCCGCCGGTTACTTTCAAACGGCCATCGACGCGACTGCGAGCAGGTCCAAGAATTGAAGCGCTCATATTCTTTCAGGTGAGTGCCGCGGCCGTATTGAGAGCGCGCACAATCGTCCGCTTCGCGAGCTCGATTTTAAACGAATTATGTTTGTAGCCTTTTGCCGCGGCCAATTCCGCCTCCGCGGCATCGCCGAACAGTCGCTCACTCGCTTTCGCGCCAGTTAATTTCTGTTCCGCCTTCGTCGCGCGCCACGGTTTGTGCGCCACACCGCCAAGCGCGACGCGCGCCGCGCCGATCGTTCCGTCTGCACCAAGATCTAGAGCAACCGCTGCACTAACCAGCGCAAAAGCATAACTCGCGCGATCCCGCACTTTCAAATAATGAGAGCGCACGGCGAACTTCGACGCCGGCAAATCGACAGCTGTGATCAATTCATCGGACCCGAGATTCGTTTCCTGGTCCGGCGTGTTGCCCGGCAGGCGATGAAAATCGACGAGCGGAATTTCACGTTCGCCCTTTGGTCCCTGCACGCGAACGACGGCATCGAGAGCCGCGAGTGCCACGCACATGTCACTGGGATTTACGGCGATGCAATGCTCGCTCTGTCCGAGTATCGCGTGCATGCGATTGTACCCGTCGATCGCGCCGCATCCGGTTCCGGGTTTTCGCTTATTGCAGGCCGGGAATGCAGGATCATAAAAATAATAGCAGCGCGTCCGTTGCAGAAGATTTCCACCGACTGTCGCCATGTTGCGAAGTTGTGGACTCGCGCCAGAGAGAAACGCTTCGCTCAAAACCGGGTAGCGCAATTTGATCAATGGATGCTCCGCGACATCGGAATTGCGCGCGAGCGCACCGATGCGAACGCCTTTGCCACCGGGTAATTCTTCGACCTGCGCGAGTTGAAGCCGATTGATGTCGATCAGCTGCGTGGGCGCTTCCACGCCCATTTTCATGAGGTCGATCAAGTTCGTGCCGCCGCCGAGAAATTTTGCCTGCGGCGTTTTCGCAATGTCGGCGACCGCCGTCTGTGCGTCGCTTGCGCGCGAGAACGTAAATGGATTCATACCTTGGCGATCGTTTTGCTCTTCGCTTCTTTGATCGCTGCGAGAATATTCGGATAGGCGCCGCAGCGCAAATATTGCCGCTCATCCATTCGCGAATCTCCGGATCGCTCGTCGCATGGCCTTCTTTGACCAATGCGACGGCCGAACAAATCTGACCCGGCGTGCAATAGCCGCATTGAAAACCGTCGTGCTCGATGAAAGCCGCCTGCATCGGATGAAGCTCGTCACCGTTCGCAAGACCTTCGATCGTCGTAATCTCGTCGCCCTCATGCGTGAGCGCGAGACTCAGGCAGGAATTGATGCGGCGCCCATTCACGAGAACCGTGCACGCACCGCATTGACCATGATCGCAACCTTTCTTTGAACCGGTGAGGTGCAGATGTTCGCGCAGTGCATCCAGCAAGGTGACGCGCGGATCGAGTTTCAGCGCGAAATCCTTGCCGTTAATTCTTAAGCGAACATCGACAACATCGCTCGTCGCGTTCGCAACGGGTTCCTCAGCCATCGCGGACGAAACTCATTAGCTTCGACCCAAAGTAATCGCGGCGCTTGTTCCAGCAATTTGCTTGAGAAATTCCCGCCGGGTTGCGGGATTGCCGAAAATAAGCACTTCGTCGAATTCACCAGCGCAGGCTGGATCATGCTCCGATTCGTTCCGGTCCTCCGATTCCTGCGTCGTCGTCAGGCTTATTGTCGCGCAAAGGATCGCTTCGAGGAGCATGTCGAGCAACAACCCGCAACGTGGAAGCAGAGTCGAATCGACCAGGAAATAAATCGCGCCGATTTACGGCACTTCCTTGACCGCCAGATGCGAAACCTGCCGGCCTATCAGCGCGAAGCGCTCGAACTATCCTTCTTCGAAGGACTGAGTCATCGCGAATCGCGCCAAGACGAAAACGCCTTTAGGTCCGGTGAAGACGCGGCTCGAGCTCGGTTTGCGCAAACTGACCAATTGCATTCGGCCGCTGCGGCACAAAGCCTAACTACTCGTTAGGCGCAGGCGCGCGTTCGCTGCCGTTGGATGCCGGGGCTTCGACATCGCGTGGCAGGAAACGCCGTTTGCGGCGATTGGCCGGCAAAGGCGAGAGAGTCATGGTCACATTGCGCCCGGCGATCTTCGGTTCCATTTCCACCTGCGACATGCCGGCGAGATCGTCGCGCACTTTTTCCATCAGCTGCATTCCGAATTCCTGATGCGCCATTTCACGTCCGCGGAATTGCAGCTGCACGCGGACCTTGTTGCCGCGATCGAGAAATTCTTCGCCGTGCCGGATTTTCGTCAGGTAATCGTGATCGTCGATATTTACGCGAAACTTAATTTCCTTCAGTTTCGTTCCCGAAGTTTTCTTATCCTTCTCTTGTTTGGAAATGTCGTAACGGAATTTCCCGAAGTCGACGATTTTGCAGACAGGCGGATTGGCCGTCGGCGCGATCTCCACCAAATCGAGACCGAGACTTTGGGCTTTGCGCAGCGCGTCGGACAACTTCATCACGCCCAACTGCTCTCCGGTGGACCCCATAATGACCCGGACCTCGCGGGCGCGAATCCGACCGTTTACACGAATTTGTGGTTGCAGATTAAATCAAAGCTCCTAGGCGGCGTGGCGCGGAGTGAAGCGCATCGTCGTATTTCTTGTCTTCGCAAAACTTCCGAGCATCACGATTCGATCCTCGAAACACTCCAACGTCGTCGCGACTGCGAAAACCGCGGCGATGGGCCCGCTTTTGCGAACCGATGGGAAGTTGTAAGCAACATTCGAATACTAGCAAGGTGATTCTCGCACAAGCGGGCGCCGGATTCGAGAGAATTCTACGCCGGCGGTGAACCAAAGTGCGCCGCGTGGGATTCGTAGAATTCGATGTCTTCGAGCATGGAATCCAAGGCGGCAGCCAAAGGCCCGACTTTCGCGAAGCCTGAAAAGACAGCACGGTCGCCTATGTCGCTGTGGAAAACGAAGGTGGGACGCTGTGTAACCTGGAGCGAGTGAAATTCGACGGTGCTCGCCCGGGCCGCCGCTTCGACGGCTGGAGAATTCGCGCGCTCGAGCAATTTCTTCGCATCGAGTCCGCCCGCTTTCGCGCCGATTTCTACGGATACTTCCCAATCTCCAATCTTCTTTCCCTCGCGTAATGCGGCATGCGCAATTGCGTGCCGGACGCGATCATCCTTTACTCCCAAATCTTCCGCGGCTTTGGCCACGCAATTAGGCGCGAGATATTCGGATAATTCCGGATCCGCCCAGTCCGTGCTCAACTTGAAAGGCGAGCGCATCATGGTGCCGCTCCGGCGATAGAACCATTCGTGCTGCTCGTGCGAGGTCGGCAAGCCAGACCGGTCCATCAACGCAACCTTCCATTCGAAATCAATGTTCTTATTTTCGTATCGCTTCTTCAATTCAGCCCACGCCGGCTCCGCCCAGTAACACCACGATGAAATGACGTCGAGATAGTTGGTCGCTTTGATTCGCATGGCGCAGTTTCGCCGAGATTTTTCGATGAGAAAGCGTCGATCTCCATTTCGGCGCAAATCGCCAGGAGATGTCTCCCTCCTTCGTTTCACTACGGCGCGGCAGGCGACTGCGCTCGACATGACAATCTGCAGAAGATATGACGCGCTGTCGGAACATGCGAAAATCCTCCGCGTTCGCACATAATCGCAATGGATCTCAACCGCATTCTTCTCTTTGTTGCGCTTCTTTCTCCAGTCGCACTGATTGTCCGTTCGCACCGCACCGCGCAGCTTAACCGCAGCTTGCGCGCTGCTTCGTTTGCAGTCCTGCTAGTAACCGGCGCCTCCTGGCTGTTCTTTCCCAGGCAAGCCGGTTTCATCGGCGGCGGAGCGTGGTTTGCACTCTTGTTAATTCCGGCGATCGCTTCACACAAACTCTCCGAACTCGTCTTACGGGAGCAATTCACCGCTGCATATCACCTCGCGAGATTTCTGAGCATCGTCCACCCCTCCCCCACGATTCGCGGCGAGACCGAACTTTTTCGCGCGCTCGAACTGGCGAAACGCGGCTCGACCGAACATGCGCTCGATCTTCTGCAATCTTTACAATCAGGATCCGCCACGATCGCCCGGCAGGCGATCGCGCAGAGCTTTCGTTTGCGGGGCGATTGGGAAGGCCTGTTGGCATGGTGCCGCTCGTCATTGACGCCGATGTCCTTGCAACGCGATGGAATCCTCTCTCTGTATTTTCGCGCACTCGGTGAGACGCATCGACTTGACGATCTGATCCTGCAGACGACGGCGCATACTCGAGCTCTACCCGACGAAGCAACCGAGATTCTGCCATTCCAGTTGTCCTTACAGCTGCTCTGGGCTTTTACCGGTCGGACAACCCAACTCGTTAGGCTATTCGAAACATCTTTGCGCAAATTCAGCGCACAAAGAAAAGCGTTCTGGCTTGCCACCGCGGAATTGGCTGCGGGAAATATCGACATCGCTCGAAAACAGTTGGAACGTCTGCATGCGGAAACCAGCAACGCCATTCTGCGCGCTGAAATCGTAACGCGACTGCAACACGCCGATGAGTATGCTCAGGCGGTCGCAAATCGATCAGCGGAAAGCGATCGCATTTTGCGGCGGCTCGAAACATCTCCGATGAGACAAACATCTTACTTCGCTCAGACCGGTCGCAATTCACCCGTCGTCATCACGCTCATTGTCTTGAACGTCGCGATGTTTCTGCTCGAAATCGTCGCCGGTGGTTGGACTAATCCGTTAGTCCTGCATCGCCTCGGCCAACTCGAGACATGGAATTTCTTTGCCGCCGGCCAATATTGGCGGCTCCTCACTTCTCTCTTCCTTCACTACGGCCCTATACATCTGCTCTTTAATCTATACGCGCTTTATATCCTGGGTCCGGCCTTGGAAAGATCGATCGGCGCGCTTCGCTTCATCGCCTGCTATCTCATCTCCGGAATCGGTTCCGGTCTCGGCGTTGTTCTCTTGCACGTGATTGGAATAACGCCCGCCCAGGAGGTCGTCGGCGCGTCCGGCTGCATCATGGGCGTGGTCGGAGCATGGGCCGGTTTTCTTTTGCGGTATCGTCACACGCCACTCGCGCGCCGCCGTTTGCAAAACATCGTCTTCATCGTTGTCATTCAGACGATCTTCGATATTTCCACTCCGCAGGTGAGCATGGCCGCGCATATGTGCGGATTGATCACGGGGCTCGTAGTCGGTTTGATTTTAACCCCGCGCTACGCCAGGAACTGACCAGGCGCAGTCATGGAACACTTGCTGCTCAAATGTTTCCATCGATACTTCCGCTCGAATATTGTCTGCCGGCATTATGCCTAACTACCAGCTCTATAATGTAAGCCCCACTCTGCCCGATGCGCTCGAGCCGCTCCGGGAAATGAGTTTCAATCTCTGGTGGACCTGGGAACCCTCCGCGCGTCGTCTCTTTCGCCATCTCGATCCGGAGCTTTGGAATCGGACCAATCACAATCCGGTGCGCATGCTTCAGCTCTCGCGACAGGCCCGTCTGATCGAAGTGTCGCAGGACAAAAATTTCCTCCGCGAACTGAAGGAAGTTTACGATGCGTTTCGCAATTATCTTTCACGCAAAGATACGTATGGAAAAACCGGCGCGGGCAGCGCGATAAAAAAAACGGTCGCCTACTTCTCCGCCGAATTTGGTTTTCACGAATCGATCCCGAATTATTCCGGCGGTCTCGGCATTCTTGCCGGCGATCACTGCAAATCCGCGAGCGACCTGGATCTAAACTTCGTCGCCATGGGGCTGCTCTATCGTCACGGTTATTTCAAACAGCAGATCGATAAGGACGGAATTCAGCAGGCGGTCAGTCTGAATCAAAATTTTCATCATCTGCCGATTCGGGAAGTGCGCCAGGGCGACTCCAATTTGCTCGTCGCGGTGCAGCTCCTTGATCGCGACGTCTTCGCCAAAGTCTGGCAATTGCACGTCGGCCGCGTTTGTCTGTATCTGCTCGATACCGATACACCGGAAAACAATGCCGAGGATCGCCTGATCACCGCAGAGCTTTACGGCGGCGACCTCGAAATGCGCATTCGACAGGAAATTGTTTTGGGCATCGGAGGCGTGAAAGCGCTGGGCGCGCTCGGGATTGATGCGGAAGTATTTCACATGAACGAAGGCCACTCGGCCTTTCTCGCGCTCGAACGCATCCGTTTCTTAATAGCGGACAAGAAACTGGATTTTTATTCTGCGCTGCAAGTCGTCGCGGCTGCGAATGTTTTCACGACGCATACACCTGTTCCTGCCGGTAACGATTCTTTCTCGCGCGACATGATGCAGCGTTACTTCGGGGATTTCGCTACCGACTTAGGCATCCCGTTCGATGAGCTCTTTCGTTTTGGCCAGGCCAGCGTCGATCCGCTCGATCTTTTTAGCATGACGATTCTCGCGTTGCGCGTTAGCCGGCAATCAAACGGCGTGAGCAAATTGCACGGCGAAGTGAGCCGGTCGCTGTGGAAAGACGTTTGGGCCGGCGTGCCGATTCCCGAAGTGCCGATCACCAGCATCACCAACGGCGTCCACACCAAAACGTGGATGGCGCCGGAGTTTTCCGCGCTTTACAATAAGTATCTCGGTAAATGGGAGGAACATCTGACCGAGCACGAATTTTGGCGCGGCGTCGTCGAGATTCCCGATGGGCAACTTTGGGACACGCATCAGACATTGAAACTGCGGCTCATCGAATTTGTCCGCGAGCGGCTGCGTGAACGGCGCGAACGGTTAGGCGAATCGCCCGAATCCATTCGCGCGGTCAACAGCATTCTCGATCCGGAAATATTGACGATTGGATTTGCGCGACGCTTCGCGACTTACAAACGCGGCGCGCTTTTGTTTAGTGACAAGCAACGCTTGCATCGTTTGCTCAATGACATCACGCGGCCCGTGCAATTTATTTTTGCCGGCAAAGCACATCCACGCGATGAGGGCGGCAAAGCGCTCATTCAGGAAGTTTACAAATTCAGCCGCGAATCCGGCTTCGAAAATCGCGTCGTCTTTGTGGAAGACTACGACACTTACATCGCGCGCCGGCTTGTGCAGGGCGTCGATCTTTGGCTCAACAATCCGCTGCGTCCGCTCGAAGCCAGCGGCACGAGCGGAATGAAGTTGCCGCCGAACGGCGGATTGAACTTGAGTGTGCTCGATGGCTGGTGGTGCGAAGGTTTCAATGGCAAGAACGGCTGGGCCATCGGATCGGAGATCGACGACGGCACCGTGGATTTCCAAAGCGCAGTTGACGCGAACAGTCTTTATCAGCTGCTCGAAAACCAAATCATCCCGCTCTATTACGCTAAGCCGGATGGCAAGTTGCCTCTGGCCTGGCTGCAATTGATGCGCGATTCGATTCGCAGCGTTACGCCCGTCTTCAACACCCATCGCATGGTCAAGGAATACACTGAGCGCCACTACATTCCGGCCGCAAAAGGGCACGAAGAATTCACACGCGATGGCTGCAGGTCAGCCGCAGAGCTGAGCAAATGGAAAGCGCAAATGCGCAAGGACTGGCCGCAGGTCCGCATTTCCGATGTCCAGGTTGGCAACAAAGATCGCCAAAACATTTTGGTCGGCGAAGCTCTGGAAGTCTCGGCGAAAGTGCAGCTCGGCGGCGTCGATCCGAAGCACGTTCGCGTGGAAGCTTACCACGGCGAAAGTGATAACGGCACAATCCGCAATCCCACAGTGACAGTATTGAACGAGGCAAACCGCGCCGATAACAACGGAAGCTACATCTACCAGGGCGCCATCCCCGCGAACCGAAAGCGGCGCCTATGGTTTCAGTGTGCGCGTCGTCCCCACGCATCCGCATCTCATGCAAACGCACGAGCTGCGTTTGATCGCGTGGTCTTGATTCTGGACTGATCTGGGGAGCGCAGGCTGCTAGCCTGTGACGGCCGGCAGCTTGCCGGCCGAAAGTTTTTCAGAGATGGGTTTTCGGCAGGCTGCCGAAAACTGCAGGCTGGCAGCCTGCGCTCCCCAAAAACTCAACCAACGAACCGGTCGTGTTTATTCTTCTCACGGCGATACGAGTGAGATAGCTCTTCAGCATTATGCCAAGAGGACGCACACCGCTTTTTCGCAACTTCATGCAAACAATCCAGCGCGCGCGCTGGCTTAATGAAAATCCGGAACATCGCTCGCTCTTCTTCGAGGCGCGGGAAGCTTCGCATGTCTCGCGGCGCGACTTTGTACGCATGCTAGGCGCGGCCGGCATCCTTACCGCTGCTAGCGGATGCGTCCCCCGGGTCGCGCGCGCACCAGCCCGAAAGCACGGCAGCGAATCAGTTGCAATCATTGGTGCGGGCGTAGCCGGCCTAACGACAGCATACCGTCTTCTTCAAGCGGGTATTCCCTGCGAAATCTTTGAAGGAAGTGAGCGCACGGGTGGCCGCATGTTAACGAAATACGACTTCAACAAAGACGGGATGTTTTGCGAGCTCGGGGGCGAACTGGTCGACACGAACCACGCAGACTTGATTGCGCTGGCAAAAGAGCTTGGAGTCGGGATCCAGGAACTCAAAGGCGAGGACAAAGGCGCTGATCTTTATTTTTTCGGTGGCAAGCATCACAGCGATGAACAACTCATCCCGCTATTTCAGCCGTTCGCGAAGAAGCTCGCCGCAGATGCCAGGGGCATTTACGACGCCCATGAAAATTTCACGGAGAAAGCGCACAAATTCGACCGGATAAGTCTCGCCGATTATCTCGCTGTTACTGGCAGAGGAGTCGAGAAATGGGTGATCGATATGTTAGGTGTTGCTTACGTCATCGAGTACGGCCGCGAACTCCATGAGCAATCGTCTCTCAATCTCATCGCATATCTCCAGGCGGATACGAGCGCAGGATTCAAACTTTTCGGCGATAGCGATGAGTCGAAACGAATCAAGGGCGGCAGTAGCTCGCTGCCAAACGCGCTCGTCAAAGCGCTGAATGGCAAGGTCCAGATTCGCCAGGGCCATCGACTCGTGAAAATCGGGCAGACTGGCTCCAACATCACTCTGGATTTTGCTACGGATGGTGGGACCAAATCCGTGAAATTTTCCCGGGTTGTCTGCACACTCCCGTTCACCATGCTAAGGCTGGTCGATGGAATAGAGAACCTCGCGCTGAGCAAGAAGAAACAAGCAGCCATCGCGCAATTCGGCTACGGCGATAACGCCAAGGTTATGTATGGCTTCACGGAACGTTGGTGGCGTAACTCCGCGCTCAAGTTACCGGCGGCGAGCAATGGCAGCATCTTCACCGATCTCCCGTTGCAGTGCACTTGGGAAACTAGCCGCGGCCAGAGGGGGACGAGCGGCATTCTCACTAATTACCTTGGCGGTGATGCCGCCGCGCGGCAGTTGACCCCTCAGAGTTTGGCCAGCTTCCACGAGCAGCTGAACCGCGTTTTTCCCGGCGTGAGCGAGAAGTTCGATGGTAAACGCGCGATAATGAACTGGCCCAAATACAAATTCACGCGTGGCAGCTACTCGTGTCCCCTCGTTGGTCAGTACACGACGATGCTCAAGGCAAATTCAGAACCAGAACTCAATGGTCGCCTGATCTTCGCCGGAGAACACACCAGCACCGATTTTTCCGGTTTTATGAACGGCGCCGTCCAATCCGGCAATCGGGCCGCTCGAGAGATCATCGAGCCAAAGAACATCGGAACTGCAAAGAGCTGCGTGAAGTAATCGGGAAGATTAAAACCAATCTGCCCTAACCAGTAATAACCTATTGGATTCTGTAGGCTTCGATGAGCGCAACGCCGGTAGTGTTGCTTTTGCCGCGCACGATTGCGGTGTAGTTGCCGGCGGCGAGCGATCGCACGATCGCTGATTCGCGAACATCGCTCGGCGCAATTCCACACGCAGCTACCGCGCTGTCCTGCGTGGTTTGCCAGTCGTCGTTCGAAGCGATAAGGGCGCCATTGTTATCGCGCAATTCAAGCGTTGGGTCCTGAAGAGCACCGGAGACTCCTTGACTCGTTAGGCTGGGTCCCACAGCGCGCAAGGCAAGGATTGGTTTCTCGCCACTTCCAACAATAAGGCCCGCGATCATGACGTTTTCGCCTGTGCCGACGAATCCTCGCGTGCTGAGATTGGCCAACGCGGAATTAGCGGTCGAACTCAAGTCATAGATTTCGACCAGACCGATCCCGGTACCGCCATTCTTCCCTCGCAAAATCGCAGTGTAACTTCCCGGATTTAGCGTCCGCACAATGGCTGATTCCAGATTGTTCGTAGGCGCGGCGCCGGTCGCCTGAATTTCGGCCTGCTGCGTGTCGCGCCAATTGTCATTGCTCGCGAGCACTCGGCGAGCGTTGTCATACAGTGTGAGTGTCGGATCGGAAACCGGGCCACTTACCCCATGGCTGCTTAAGGAAGGACCAATCGCGCGCAGCAGGACCTTCTTCGCATTAGTGCCCGTAATGATGAACCCGATGATTGCAACGTTATCGCCCGTTCCAACCGCGGCACGTGTAGAGATATTCAGCGCTTTGCCAAGGGACTGAGTCGTGCCGCTGAGAACGCGATTGGCTTCGGCCGCGATCTGATAATGACCCGCGGTCGTCGGATGAATGTCGTCCCAAAAAAGAAATTTGTCGGGATTAGCAGACACATTGTACTGCGCGCTGTCGCGTACGTTGGTGAAGCCATATTTCGAGGGCTCGGCGAGAATCCGGATGAGATCGAACCAGATATCAAGGTGATAAACCTGAATGGTTATTCCCTGCGCCGCGAGTGCGCTAACGGTCGCATCAAGATCCGCATTTAGCTTTGCCCGGTAATTAGCGGACGCGACATCGAGCGAAATCACTTTCGATGTCTGCCCGACGTAATTCGGAATCGCACCCAGAGGAGGCACATTGGGGACGAGAAATTTCCGCGCGCCCGCCATCGCCAGGCGCTTGATCAAAGTATTCACCTGTGTCGACGTCGCGATCACATGTGCGGCCGTCGAATCATCGAAGAGATCGTTGCCTCCACCCCAAAGGAGATAGAGCGCGTTGGGATCGGGCGTAAACGCCGCAAGATAATCGGCGATCTGCTTTCCCATGTTATCGATCGTGATGTGATAGTCGCCGCCTGCGAACGGATTGGGATTGTGCACTACCGTGCGGTCCGTGCTTCCATCGATCGTGGTCGCGCCGCCGAACGCGTAGTTGCTGCCGCCATCAAGACTGTTTGTCGCGATCGGGAGATGAAGGAACGTGCGCGCCAACTGTTCATGCCACACGCCCGCGAAATTGTCCGAACCCGGGATCGTGTCTGAGCTGTTTGTGAAACGATAATCGCTGTAGTCGAATAGCCCGCTCGGATAACTGAAGAGAAATTTGCTGCGAACTCTGTGCGCAATGTTTCCCGTATCCGACAAGCTATCGCCAAAGACAATTATCTTGGTGAATGAAGGCAGTGATTGCGCGAAAACCGCAGCCGCACTTGCAAGCAAGATTGCAGCAAAAACAAACAAACCGCCGGCCTTGCATGCGGACCGAATAAAATTCCTCATGCGTAAGATACACGCGATTTCGCTCCGGCGCCTGCTCAAAGGTTCGAAATCGATTCGAGGAGTTTCTTGTAATCGCCGGCGTCGCGGATCGCGGCATTCAATTCCTGCAACCGCTTATCGAGTGACGCTTCGGGAAACCGGATGCGATGCGACTGCGCGCCGTTACGGAAAACCATTTCATCCCATTGAATCGATTCGATGGCGTCGTTGAAACGCGCGACGGAGCGTCCGCGAAAATAAGCGCGAGTCGTGTCGGGCGGAGTAAAGATGGCGGCCTTAATTTCGTCTTCGGTAACCACGCGACGCATCGAGCCCTGCCGCAGCAACTCATAATACAATCCTTCGTCGCGATTGAGATTGTGATATTCGAGATCGATCGCCTGCAACCATGGATCTGTCCACGCCAGTTTTTCTTCCTCCTGTAACGCAGTGAGCAAAATTTTCTTCGCCACCCAATCCACACGATCTCTCGTTAGGCCAACGTCACGCTGTAAATCGTTGAGAACGTTTTCCCACTCCCGCAGCAGCCACTTCGTCTCTTCGTCCGGACCAGAGTAGGATTTTTGCGCGGCGCTAAGGTAAAGGCGTTGCACATCGATCGCGGAAATCTTACGCCCATCGATGAGCTCGATGATCCAGTCGTAATTCTGGTCGCGACTGATCGATTTGGTGGCGTCGATCGGTTGTGCAATTTCGATTTCAGGCGCTTCGCCGCGTTCAACCAAACCCAGGACCAGCGCTGTCGTTCCAACTTTCAGTGCCGTCGCCCACTGACTCATGTTCGAATCGCCGATGATAACGTGAAAGCGGCGGTAGCGGCCGGCGTCGGCATGCGGTTCGTCGCGCGTATTCACGAGCGGGCGCCGATTCATCGTGTCGATGCTAACGAGCACGCTGAAAAAATCCGCGCGTTGCGAAATCTGAAACATGCCCGGCTGACTGGCCGCGCCTTCTCCTTCGACAGCCATTTTTCCTGCACCGGCAAAGATCTGGCGCGTGATGAGAAAAGGCAGAATACCGGCGACAATGCGATCCCACGGAATGTCGCGACGCATCAGATAGTTGTCGTGGCAACCGTAGCTGTGGCCACTGAAGTCGGTGTTGTTCTTATACAAACGAACTTCATTTTCCGGCGGCAATTTCGAACTGCGCCGTCGTGCGCACTCAGCCAAAATGCGCTCCCCGGCTTTGTCCTGCGCGACCAGCTCGCGCAACGTCGTGCACTCCGGCGTGGAATATTCCGGATGCGCGTGATCGTTGTAAAAGCGCGCGCCGTTTGAAAGCACGAGATCGGTTTTTATTTCCTCGAAACTGAGCGGCCGATTTTTGTCGATCTCGTAATACGCGGATTCGTCGGTGTCCTGGAGCAATTCCTTGGCGCGAAAACCACGCGCGTCCCGATGCGGATCCTCCAGCTCATAATCCCACTTCATGTGGGCGCCGTGTTCGGTGTAGCGCCTAACGAGTTCGATCGATTCCGCTACCACGTCCACGGATTCGGCGCCATGAATCGTGATGCCGTATTCTGTTTCCAACCCAAAAACCCTTTGCATTCCCCTTCAAGATAACGCGCCTCGTCCGCGCGTCGAATTTTCGGCGCGCAGCAGTTCAAACTCATCGTCAAACGAGAGACGACTTTCTCGAAAGGCAGTTTTGGTAAAAGGTAACGCCCGTGTCAGTCCACATTCTCGATACATGCATGCTCGGCCGGCCAGGCATCATTGCTGTGACCGCTGTCGAGACCGACGACGGGCTTGTGCTTTTCGATGTCGGTCCCGAATCGACGTTCGAGAATGTTTCCGCCGAACTCGGTAAAATTGGTTTCGCGGCCTCCGATGTGCGCCACGCGTTTCTGAGCCACATTCATTTCGATCACGCCGGTGCGGCATGGCGCTTTGCCGAACTTGGCGCAATTGTCTACGTCCATCCGCGTGGCGCGCCGCATCTTCTCGATCCTTCGCGTCTCATCGAATCCGCCACGCGCATTTTCGGAGACAAGATGGAAAAACTCTGGGGTCGCTTTGCACCAGTGCCAAAAGAGCGCCTTCGCGTACTGCACGACAATGACGTCGTTCGCGTCGGCTCGTTGGAAATACGCGCGATCGAAACACCCGGGCACGCCAGTCATCATCACGTCTATCAATGGAATGATAACTTATTCGGTGGCGACGTTGCCGGCGTGCGGTTAGGCAGCGGTCCGCCGATTCCGCCATTCGTTCCGCCGGAATTGCAGATCGAATCATGGCTCGATTCGATCCGAAAAATGCGCGCACTCAATGCTGCGAAACTTTATCTCCCCCATTTTGGTTTGGTCGCGGATTCCGTCTCCACACATCTCGACGCACTCGAGGAACGCGTCCGGCGCTGGTCCGAATGGTTTCGGGATCGCATCCGTAGCGGCGCTGACGAACAACAACTCATTCCCGCCTTCGCCGAATACGAAGCCGCCGATTTGCGCGCGGGCGGCGCTCCCGAAGAACGCGTCGCCGATTACGAAGCCGCCGATCCGAGTTTCATGGCCGTCGGCGCCGCCATTCGTTACTGGCGTAAGTATCATCCGGCGGAAATCCAAGCCGCCGAATGATTAACTCTATTGGCATTTGTAGCTGCCGCCGTCTCGGCGGCAGTTCTTCACTCTATATATAGAGTGGTGTTGCGACGGCATGCGTTGACGCGCGAGCCGGCGGTCGCTAAGACGTTCCGCGTGAACAAAGGTGCGCGCCCTGCCAGATACGGCCCGTGGCTTGTCGGCCTCGGCGCCGCACTGTGGGGAACAGAGAGCGCGTGGCGCATTCCACTCAACAATCTCTTCGACGCGCAAGTCATCGTGTTTTGGGAACACGTCCTCATCCTGCTCATGTTCCTGCCGATCCTCATTCCGCAACTCGGGAAGCTGCGCGAAATCGATGGACGCACCTGGGGTTATCTCATCTTCTCCGGTTTCGCCGGCTCAGCCGTCGGCACGGTTTTCTTCACTCTCGCGCTCAAGAACGGCAACCCAACCGTCGTCAACGTGATCCTGAATATTCAGCCGGTTATTTCCACGCTGGGCGCGTTCCTGCTTTTCGGCGATCGCCTTACGCCGCGCTTTTTTCTTTATGCGAGCATCGCGATCGTCGCCGGCATTTTTCTTTCAGTCGAACATCCCAACATGATCGGCGTTTCGTTCGCACAAGCTGGATTGAATCTCGGCACTGGCTACGCGCTGGTATGCGCGCTCTTCTGGGGACTCTCCACCGTCGCCGGACGCGGCGTTATGACAGGAATGCCGCTTCGGCTCGCCGCCAGTCTGCGCATCGTTGTCGGACTCATCTGCATGACATTCATTCTCCTTTTCTACGGAAAACTGAATGGGTCCGCGCTGTGGCCGACCGCGGCGCAAACGCACGCCGGCACCGCAATCGTTGCGCTTCTTCTGCTCGCCTCAATCTCCGGCGGTATTCCGCTGCTCATTTATTTCGAAGGACTGCGATTAACGCGCGCTTCCACCGCCGGTTATTTCGAAATGCTGCAAACGCTCGCCGCGGTCTGCATCACGTGGGGATTTTTCCACGCCACACTCCACGCACACCAGGTCGTAGCTGCAATCGTCTTGATGGCGGCCGTTGTCATGGTGCAGAAAGTGCAGGCCGCAGTGGAAACCGGTGAAGGCTTGCAGTCGGTAAACGAGCAGAACGATTCGAGTGGACAAAGCCGAAGGCCATAGCAGAAAAGGAAACTGAAATGAAAAAAGGATGTCTTATCGCGATGGCTGCCGCCTTCGTGCTCGCGGGATTGGTCGTCGTCATAGTTTTGATCGCGTTCGGCCTAACGAGCGGAGCCGTAAAATCCGGCGAAGATTTTCTCGGGTTGATCGGCTCGGGAAAAATCTCCGCTGCCTACGAAAGCGCATCGGCGACTTTGAAATCGCAGCAAACCCTCGAGTCCTTCACGCAAAGCGTAAAGGATCTGGGGCTCACCGATTACGCTTCTGCTTCCTGGTCGAACCGCGAGACGAAGAACGATCGCGCGCATCTTGAAGGTTCGGTCAAAACGCGCGCCGGTGGCAAGATTCCGCTCGACATGGATTTGGTGAAAGAATCCGGGACCTGGAAAGTGATTTACCTCGTCCGCGCCGCAATCGGGCGTGGCCGTGTCGCAAGGCGGCAAACAATTACCTACCGATGAAAAATCGAAGGCGCTGGTTCTCGAATCGTTACTCGATTTCAATAAGGCAATTCAGGACAAGAGCTTCGACGAATTTCACTCCAAGATTTCCCGCGCATGGCAGGAGCAAATTACCGCCGATAAACTCAAAGAAGTCTTCCAGCAGTTCATCGACAAGAAGATGAATATTTCCGGGATCAAAACGGTCGATCCGATCTTAAGCGAACCGCCGCAGTTAAATTCGGACGGGCTGCTGGTCTTGAAGGGCTACTATCCGACGCACCCTTTAAAGGTGAATTTCCAGTTGAAGTATATCTACGAGCATCCGGCGTGGAAACTCTTCGGCATTAAAGTGAACGTAAACTAATAACTGTGCTGTCACGGCGGCCTGCTGTGCACGCTGGAAGTCCAATGCGCTGGGTATAGACTCTGCGCCGGGACTTCACACATGCCTACAATTCTCGATAACCGAATTGCTCGCATCGCGGCCGCGCTGCTCTCGGGGGTGTTGTTCTATTTTACGCTGTCACTTACACCGTGCTGGCCGTTGGCGTGGATCGCGCCGGTGCCCCTGTTGCTCGCATCGTTTTATGCTTCGTTTGCGGAAACGCGCCTGCTCTGTGTCATCGCCGTTTTCCTTGGCCTAACGAGTCTCTTGGGCTACTACGAAATCGTATCCGGCTGGACCGGCATCATCGTCAATGTGTTGCTCCAAATGCTGGAATGGATCTTCATTGTCGGCTACACGCGCGCGATCGTCCGTCGATCAAATCATTGGCTGACGGTCTTCGCCTATCCGCTCGTGTTAACCGCGCTTGATACCTTGATCTCGGCCTTCTCACCCCATGGCACGTTTGGCAGCCTTGCTTACACGCAGATGGACGCCTTGCCCGTCATTCAAATCGCCGCGCTGACGGGAACGCCGGGCGTCGTTTTTGTCATCAGCCTTTTCGCGTCAATGCTCGCGCTGCTTTTGTATCGGGCTAACCCAAGAACGCGACCCCTGTTGGCTTACGGCTTGCCGACCATGCTCCTGGCGCTCGTGCTCGGTTTCGGATTCGTGCGCCTAACGAGCAATCAGGGAATCACAGAAAAGATGCCGATCGGGTTGGTCGCCATTGACGATTTTCTTGGACCCGGCATTCCGCATGAAAAAGCAGAAGCTGTCTGGAAAAATTACGATGCAGCGATCGCGCATCTCGCGGAGCAAGGTGCGAAGATCGTTGTGCTCCCCGAAAAGATCGACGTGAAAGAAGCTGCGGCTACGCAACGCCGGGAAGCCCTCACCGAAGTAGCGCGACGTAATGCGATCTATCTCGTCGTCGGCATTGGCCTAACGACTGATGCCGGCTGGAAAAATCGCGCCTGGCTTTTTGCTCCGAACGGCGATCTGCTCGCCGCATACGATAAGCAACATCTCGTTCCCGGTTTGGAAAAAGATATGACGCCGGGACATGAGGACGCGGTCCGCGAGATTGATGGGCACCGTTTTGGAGTCGCCATTTGCAAGGACATGCATTTTTCGTCGCTCGGCCGCAGTTACGGAAAGAAGAAAATTACAGCCATGCTTGAGCCTGCGTGGGATTTTAATCGCGACGGGTGGATGGCTGCGCGCATCGCTGCCATGCGCGGCGTGGAGAACGGTTACGCCGTTGTGCACTCGGCACGTGAGAGCCTTCTCTCGGCGAGCGATCGCTATGGCCGGTTTGTCGCGGACGTACGCAGCGGCTCATTACCCGGCGTTTCCATCCTCGCACAACTGCCGATCGGACCAGCGACACCCACGCCGTATGCACGGTTCGGCGATTGGTTTGGCTGGACCTGTGTCGCTCTCGCCGTCATTTTGCGGCTCTTTATTCCGAAGGGCTCGCAAATTCGCGCGCCATCGTAAAGCTTAACTGCCGCAGTCACAGCGGCAGAATGCTCTGAAAGCCGATCCTCATTTTCCTTGATCAAATTCACCCTTTGGGGTGCAGGATAAACGCATGTTGCGCGATCTACTGAGGGTAAGCAAAAGTGAGACGCGCCTGGCATCTCGACTCGAAGCATTCAGCGACCTCGTATTTGGCTTCAGTCTGTCGCTCCTCGCCACGCGGCTCGACGTTCCTGCGCGCGCGCAAGATGTCTTTCAGGCTTCGCGCTGGTTCCCGATCATTGTCACGTTCGCGTTGATCTGTCGCTTCTGGCTCGAGCATTACCGCATTTTTCGTCACAACTTCGCCGTACGTTCCTTCGACATGGTCATCAATTTCATCTTCCTTTTCGCCATCGCCGTTTTGCCTTATGCGGTGCAAACCTTTCTTCGCTTCCAGGTTTTGCTACAACCCTTTTCACTTTATCTCAGCGACCTTTGCCTGGTGCTGGCGACACTTTCCATTCTTCGCGTGCGCGGACTTCGTCAACGTCGCGAGAACACCAATGACGAAACCCGCTTAAGCGACTGGCGACGTTCGCTGATGCAATTCGCCATCGTCGCAGTTTGCTTCACCTTTCTTCTCCTTCTTCAGCGACCGGGAGCAAACCTTCGTGCCGATATGCGTGCGTTTGGTCTTTACGGCCTACCGGTCATCGTCGTGTTATCTATTATAGCTCGGCAAATACGCCAACTGCCGACCTTTCTTCGTCCGGTCCAGGAAGTTCAGACCACGACTTCCTCGCAAGATTAGGAAGCTGTTCAGCCCTATGTTGTAGCTCCCGCTGTCCTAGCTCCAGAACATCTCGCAGACCGCGAAACTAACGGCGCGGAAAATGTGCGCTCGAATGCTCGTAGAACGCGCCGACGTTGATCTGATATTTATCGTTCCCGATTTCGCCGAGGATATATCCTTGCTCGACCTCGCGGCTGTATTTGCTACCGGCGGATGTCCCGTACAAAACGCCCACTTCGCCGTGGACATAATCGACTAGTTTGGGTTTCACCTCTATCGTCTTGCCATCGGAATCCGGTAACGATCTTGAAGTCGTCCTGACTCTTGCCGGAACCTCCACACTCATCATCGGAAGAAAATCGAGCGTCATCGGTTCGATCCGATCATATCCGTTCGACAATGAGATCGGCCGTCCATCCGCCAGCGTCACCGCCGGGGACCCGTAATAGAAACTATTCGGCACGCCGAAGAGCGCAGCACCACTGCTCACCGCGCTCCGGCCCGATTCATTGAGCGCAAGAAGATCAAACTGCTGCGCCGACGCCGAAAGAGAACAACCAAGAAAACCCGCCACCGCCCACAGTGCCCATTTGGTCATGAGAGAATGCACAACCGAAATGCCTTTCGCGCCAGCGAAATCTTTTCCATTGCTGGGGAGCGCACGCGCCCTCGCGTGCTGGTGAAGGCGCCCCGCCTTCACGAACTTCGATCGCTCATTTCCGCCAGACCGCAAACGAACTTCGGAATGCCGCCAAAGCGATTCCTCCGGCGAGGCGCCGTCGGCAGCACGCGAGGGCGCGTGCGCTCCCCTGATCAAAAAACTCCGAACTCCGTCTTCCACAATCCGCATGAAGTTTACCCGTCCTGGTCGCCGCGAAAACCGTGGCGGGCATTTTCGAATTTCAATCTCCCCTACCCAAGTCGGATCACAAAGAAAATGCCCGCGCCGGTAAACGCGGGCATTTTCATTTCCAGCGCTTCCGTGGATTCGACTGCGCGCTGCTCAGTTTAGAAAGGGGGCGACGCCAGAACCAAACGTCGCCCTATTGGGCTCTCACGGCTTACCATGGCTAATTCACGGGATTTAGCTGCAAATTCCATGCCGTTACTAGCCTCACCGATGCCGCTCAAACGGCTAGCGGCCCCCCAATTACCTCCACCATCGTCACATTCTTGATTGACTTTCGTTCGCAGATTTTATAGGCCTTAGGGCCGTGAAGAATATCCTCCGGTTCCTTGCGTTGTATTCGTGTCTTTGTGGATTAACTCCTTTGAGTCATGCGGATTGGGGCGGAACAGCCCAGGCTATCGCCGAAGATCCCGATGGCGGCCGAATGGAAGACGATCAAGGCGGACCTTTCATGCTTATCGCCACCGCTCACGCCGAATTCTCTTTCGAAGGCGGCTACTCCGCCATGGCCGATGCCAGTTACAACGGCCCGATCTTACGCGCCTCCACCTCTGCCCAGGTAGCCTCCTTCACCGGCGTGGTCTTTGACGCTACTTCCAGGCTCACCTGGAACGATACCCTTAGCATTTTTTCAAACAACCCCGTCATTCACATGGGCGATTTCGAATGCTCTTTATACTTCGATGTCCACGGAACGGTCGGAGCGGGTGGCAGCGCTTCCTACGGTTTTAGCGTCGCCGATAGCGATCCCATGGACGGCGATTCCAGCGGCACCGAGCGCGACCTTCCCGGGAATTACTTCGATACGTTCATTATCGCGCTTAGCCCTTCTGAGATCTCGCACTTCCTTACCGACGGCCTGGATTGACCGAATACTCGAACACTCACGATCAAGCCGGAGTACTCTTCCATCCTCGAAAGTATGACCGATTTCCACGATACCGCCAACCTCACCAGCATCACTTTCCGCGATAACATGGGAAATCTGATTACCGACGTCACGGTCACCGGCGAATCCGGCATCAGCTATCCGATCGACGCCGTCGTCCCCGAACCCAGCACCATAGCTCTTTGCCTTAGTGGTGGGCTGCTCGCAGCACTCGTTAGGATTCGCCGCCGCAGATCTCTTAATTAGACGCGGCAGTCGCGAAACTCCGTAGCTGTAGCTCCAGTCATGCGCCGAAACACCTGCGCGAAAGCACTCGGGCGGGCAGGAAGAACGTAGAAAGGCTAAAGTAGAAAAATGACGCGGGTGACGAATTGCAGCTGGGAGAGGCTGGTCTTTTGCAAAAGCTGAAACGTCGCAGCTAGGTCACTCATCTTCGAATGCATCCAAACTGACGGCATGGCAGGGCTTTCCTACCTCGTGGGCGACGACAGCGAAGGCGTCGCCACGGTCTTCGACAAATATGTCGAGATAGCGCGCGAGAATAATCTCTCGATCACGCACATCTTCGAAACCCATATCCACGCCGATCTCATGAGCGGGGCGCGCGAACTGTGCGCGCGGGTCGACTCATGATGATCCTGGCGCTCGTCCTTGCTCTCGCAATCGGCGTCTCGCTCGGATTGTTAGGCGGCGGCGGGTCGATCATTACCCTGCCGGTCCTGGTTTACGTGGCGAAAGTGCCCGCTTCGCAAGCGGTCGGAATGTCGCTCGCCGTGGTGGGCGGGACGACGCTGGTGGGGAGCATCCTCGGCGCGCGCAGCGGACAGGTGCACGGGAAAGCCGCGCTTCTCTTCAGCATCACCGGCGTCGTCGGCGCGCTCGCCGGTTCGCAACTGACTCACCTCGTTTCGCAGCCGGTGCTGCTCCTGATTTTTGCCGGGCTCATGATCGTCGTGGCGCTGCGCATGTTTCGCCCGCGGCCCGAGCAGCCGTCGAACGAACATGCCGAATGTCATTGGTTGAGCTGCACTGCGACCGGACTCTTCGTCGGCGTTCTGACTGGTTTTCTGGGAGTGGGCGGCGGTTTTCTCATCGTGCCGGCGCTGCTCTTCCTCGCGCGTGTTCCCTTGAAACGCGCCATTGCCACTTCGCTCGTCGTCATCACCGTCACCTCGGCCGCGGGATTGCTCGGCCATCTGCGCCGGACGCATTTTGACTGGGGCATCGCGGGAATGTTTCTCGCGCTCGCGATCGTGGGGATGCTGGCGGGCAGAAAGTTCGCTCACCACATCGAAGCCGAGCGACTGCGCTACTGGTTCGCCTGGTTCGTGCTCGCGGTCGCGGCCTTTGTCATCGCCGAGAATTGGAAAGCTTTTTCCTGATGAACTTAGGAACAGCCTAACGAAAACAATTATCGCCGCGACGCTTGGCGCGCTCGCTGCCTTGGCCGGCCTCGCGCAGAGCGGCCTCGCTATCGCGCCAAACCCTGCGATGGGTGAGATGTGCCTCTGGAAGATTGCCCAACTTGCGGTTATGCCCTGTCGATTGTCGATCATCAGCTGCCGGCATTGTGCTCCCGCCTTGCTCTCGGGATCGCCTCTGCCGTTCTTCGATCCGAAAAGACTTTCCTGGTTGATCACGACGGTGGTGGCGCTGGGTGCCTTGGGTTATTTGATTTTCTTTCGGTAGAAGCAGGCCACCGCCCCTACCGACGCCCGCCGGAGTGACGGGATGCCTTTCGCAGCGCTTTGCGCTCAACCGGAACTGCCGAGATTCAGGGCTGACCCGATTGGCTGGCCGAAAACGATAAGACGAAAGAGGCTATCATGTCGCGCGGCGCGGCCGTACCTTCCGACATGATGACCACACACTCGGATGCAACCGGAACCCTAACGCCGGCGCAGACCTATAGCCGCGCCCATGCCGGCAAACTGATGGTCGTCCAGCCGGCGACAGATCGGCAGCCTGTGGGGGCTGACTTCTTTCATGTGGAATCGGTCGGCACGCATCCTACTGGCTTGTTCGTCACGGGAAAATTCGCCGGCGGCCGAATTGAATCGATGCGCGTTTCGACTGTCCGGGAAGCGAACGAAGAGGAAATCGCGGGGTCTGGAGAAATGGGGTCCAGTCTAATTCGCTAACAGATGCGGCAGAAAGTGGAGAGCTATCCGAACGCGAACAGGACGGCCAGACCTTCCAATCTGTGGAAGTCCCTCAAGCTGCGTTCTACAGCACAAAAGGAATAATGCGTTTCACGCGTCGTTGATAAGACTGAGTACTGATCATGGATCTGTTACAGCATGAGCTTTTCTTCGGCGCCAGAGCTTAATCCAGCGGCTCAAGAACGAGAATAGGACAGCCGCTTCCACCAGGGTATCCGTTTGTGATCGCGGTTGCGACAATCATGGCCATCATTCCGGTGTAGATGGGATGGCGGACGAGGCGATAGGGTCCGCGTTCAATGAGTTCGTGTTCTTTTTTTAACGTGATGGTGCCGCTCCAGTTGCGTCCAAGAGTAGCTCTCGCCCAAAGGCAGAATGCGGACCGCCATGCATAGAATGGCGGCTATCCATTGCACCGTCGGCGTGGCCGGGATGATGCGAACATTGAATGGATACGGCAATCCGCGACTCCTGGCCAGAAGAAGAAACGCTACGATCAGCAATAGTCCGTAACGCAGCCGTTGCGCACGGCTTTCGCGGTAGACCGAACGCTTGTTAAAAGCCGCGGCCAGCAGCCATACAGCGCAAAAGCATGTCCAGCATCCCGAATGATGCGGATGGACGAGAAATAGTTTTGCATGAAGGGCGATGACCCACCCAGAAATTACTCAGATTTTCACAGATTTCTTTGAGGGAAACCGAGCAACGCTGAATTGAATCGTTGAAAGCATCTTCTTTAACCGCGGATGCCGCGGATTTAACGGATCAGATTCCGAGTGGCAAGTCCACGCCGTTTTTAGCCGGCTTTGTCTTGCAAAAGAGTTCTCGACGCAATGGTCGCGGCAGTTCGGGAAGGACGGAAGGTGGATCGAGCGCCCTAAGGCCAGTCCGGCTCGGGCCAATGTTCGTTTGGCACGAAGCCGCATTTGTTTTAGCATCGCCCGCGGAGCGGACGATCCACTTCATTAGCTTCGCACGCGGTGCATCTTAGGTGGATCGAGCAGTCCTTTGCTCGATGTTAATTCTACGCAGCCGAAGGCTGCCAACTGTAGCATCGCCCGCAGAGACTCCGAAAGCTTTCGCGAGCAGGCAGGCCGATCGCCCTTTCTGCGTCGAGCACTAAAACGACGACACTGACGCTCGATCCGTGAGAGGCGAGAGTTGCCATTGAGACTCGCACCTGCCAATACCGGGCAACGATTTAATTAGCAGACGCAGAAGAATCGAGATTGTATCTTTACCAAAGCCTCCCAGTAGCGCGACCAATGCGCGAACAATCGCAGTATAATTCCCGGAATGCCTGAGTCTTTGAGCATAGCTGCGTCAAAGATTATCGGTCGGTGGAATGCCGGTCGCGACGATGGCTGATGCCTGAGCCGTGCGCCAGTTATCGTTCCAATAAATAAGCTTTCCCGTTCCATCGTGTAATTCCAAAACAGGATCGGCCAGGGGAAAACCGATTCCTTTGTGAGCCAGTGACGGTCCGATGGCTCGGATAATTACTTTGGCAGGATCGGCGCCTCCTACGATGAAGCCACCGATCAAGAGTTATCACCTGTTCCTACTTTTCCGCGCCTGGAAATGTTTGCAAGCTTCGAGTCCTTCAGATCGACGTAGTAGACTTCCATCAGGGCAACGCCGGGCTGATCCTGTATTCTTTGACCACGGCGAGTGTAGGCGCCGGGTTGTAGCGTAACCAGCAAGGTGGATTCCCGCGGACTGGACGGCGCCAGCAGCGAACCAATAATGTTAAGCCGGTTGGAGGTCCAGTTGTCGTTGAACGTTATCCGTTTTCCCATTGAATCATATAACTCCAGATACGGATCGTCCAGTGCCCCCGTGACAGGAAGCGAAGGACCGAGGCAATATTTTCGCTACCTTCTTCGCCTTGGTTCCTGGATGATAAATCCGCCAATCATCGCATCTTCTCCTGCTTCCACGCGACCGCGAGTGGAGATGTTAATAAGATCCTTTGTCGGCTTAGTTATCGGCGGAAGTGACGGGACGTTAATGGAGAACATCCAAAACTCTCCACCGTATTCTCCCTGAACGTTGGCGAAGCAATATTTCCCGGCGCTATCGAATACTACGTCAAGTGGAAGATAGGGCGGCGAATCGCCAGTTTGGAGATTACCTAGTTGAATGCCAGCAGCATGTTGCAGTGTTACGGGGTCGTAGAGCGCGTACCATCCGGAAGGATCACCGACCTGATCACCGTTAGTAAATACGGATTGATAGATGAAGCCATCGGGAGCGATAGCCGTGGTCCCCAGGAAATGGTCAGAAGTCATTATCGACCTGGTGGAACTAAGACCAGGCAGGTTCGCGCGAACCAAGGAATAACTCGTCGAATCGTTCCTGATATAAAACAAGAATCGCCCGTCGGAGCTGGGAGTGAGTGAAAGATAAGACCCAGGTAGTTGTTTAACAAGCACTGGATTGGCCGTAGAAACATCATAGATAGATAGCGACCCCTCCTCATTGGCGTGCGTAACATACAGGGTTTGACGATCCGGCGATAGCGCAAGCCGGGGTAAAGGAGCATAGGGCTGCCCTTCGGAAAAAGACTGCTGCAATTCCCCCGTCGACGCATCAAACTGGCATACCGCGTGTCCGCAAAGGATATAAGCCTGGTTATTCAAGCCTTCGAGAACGGGAGAAAAACTGCCTTGTATTGTGAGAGTTGGAAGGGCGCTCAATGAGTTAAGATCGACTCTGAATTCATGCGCCATGCTTGTCATATCTATGCGCGAGGTAGATAGTAAAGTTGATGCATCCGCGGAGATAGAGAGAGCACCCCTTGGCACGGCAGCAGCGAGTAAGTTAGTTACTGCAAGCGTCTGCGTATTGATAACATTAATGCCGTTGGGATTTGAGAAAAAGACGCGTGGCCGGATCAGGATTTGCTACGCGCGAAGTACACCAGTTGAAAAGATCTTAAGTAACCCAGGAACTTGCTCGAGATCAAGAACCGTAAATTGATAGGCGACGTACGCATTGGCGATGGGGCCATGCGCAGTAATGACCGTATTGTAGAGTCCGCTCTGAGTCGGAGTTCCAATTATCCGACCGGTATAAGGATTCAAAACGAGTACCGGCGGCAGGCCGATCGCCGAAAAGGAAGTAGGATGATTGTTAGGATATAGTCCAAATAAAGAAATACTGTATCCGAAGCGTAAGAGGTTCACTGGGGTAGTAAAAACTTGCCCCGTAAAGCGAGCGCATTCCATCGATATCGTCAGCACCAAGATGATCCCAGTCACTGATGACCGGCTCCATGATCTTTGTCTTTAACGGGTAAGTCGTGTCGTGATCGAGGCCAAGAACGTGCCCGAATTCATGCAGGAGTATGCGGTGGAAATCATAGACCGCTCCGGAATGGAGAGGGCCTCGATAGGAGTTGTAGCGATAGGCGGAATTGACGACCACGTCCGCCTCTCTCAACGTGCCCGGCCGCGATGCTACATCCAGCAGAACCGTTACCGCGAGAGTATCCGCGCCAAAACTGTCACCGAAGATCGTGTTAGAGAAAAATACGGAGTTATAACCATCACCGGATCTTTGAGGCACTGTGGAACTGGAAACGGCTGAAACATGGATGAGATCGAGATAACCATTCCAAATTGCGAGCGCATCGGCGGCCGAAGCATTCCAAGATCCGAAACCGTCTTCTAATGAGAGTGTCGTCGGACCAAGCCCCAGCCTTATTGTGACCTTCGATCCGACGGGCCACGCGTGGTCTTCCAAACGGTAACCCGCGCCGGATTCGATGGTGGCAAAGAGAAGCAAACAGAAAACTATGACTCGGACTGAGGGAAATCTTTTCAACGGGCGCGATTTTACCGCAAATAGGAAACAAGACAAGAATGGATTGGGATTCTTGAACTCGGCCCGGGACGCGGTCCAAGCTAATCCGGTCGAAGACTCGCTATGTTCGCCATTCGATAGAATCGCCGTAGTGAGGAGAGGTGGAGACTCCGATGAAAGGTGGATCGAGCAGTCCCTTGCTCGATGTTAATTCTACGCAGCCGAAGGCCGCCATTCATTCTAGCATCGCCCGCGGAGCGGCCGATCCACCTTCTCGCATTCCCTCACGTGGATGTCACGGATGGAATCCGACTGCCAAGTCCTTGTTTACACTATCCACTTTATCTGCGGTAAAAGTAAAACGCACAGCACTTCTTCATTCGATGTCCATCAGCCCTTTGGAAATTTAATGCTTGTGAAATCTACGGCTGGTCTGCTATTTCGATAAAAAGACTGGAACTCTGACGTTTTTTTGGTGGAAGTGCTGTTCGCGCTCGGGTCGACCAATCAGTCGGCCCGCGAGCATATGACTTTCGTGAACGTCGGTTTCACCTGCACCTAACTCAACACCAAAAGAACCATACCTATGCGCCAGATCCGATTTGCAGCATTCATCGCCTCCTCACTTGCCTCTCTCGGCTTGTTAATATTGGCTTTCGCACCAGAAATGGGCGCGGCCGGGGTCACGGCGAATGCGAAGTCAGCAGGGAACGTTTGGGAGAAGATCGATAACAGGTCAGTCTCCATTTTGCAGTTGCATCGACCGGCTAAGAGCCCTTACCAAGCTCTGCGCCTCAATAAGAACGCACTCGCGCAACAGCTTGCACGCGCCCCGATGGAACGAACGGGCGATCTTCGAAAGAGTCCGGCGATTCTGTCTCTTCCGATGCCTGATGGTTCATTCCAGAACTTCCATATCGAAGAGTCGCCGGTAATGGATGCGGAGTTAGTGGCCCGTTACCCTAAGATCAAGAGCTATCGCGGGCAAGGGATTGAAGACAGCACTACGACGGTGCGCTTTGACTGGACGCCACTGGGCTTCCACGGATTCGTGCTCCCTGCCAGAGGCAACGCGATCAACATTCAGCCGCCGAATGCGAAGGACGTAACCACTTACGCCAGCTATTACCACGAACGCGCAGCTTTTAAGTGCGGCGTAACCGAAACATCTCACTTTGGAGCCAACCAGGCGCGCGCAGGCATTCCCAATGTGGCCATCGGCGGAACATTGCGCACGGAGCGGCTAGCGGTGGCTGCCGACTGGGAATTCTGCAACACCATCGGCGGTGACACTCTGGCCGGCTCGATCGCGGCGATCAACGCCTACCTCAATACGATCGACGCGATCTACGAGAAAGAATTGTCCACCCACATGAATCTGGTGAACGCCCCTAACATCATCTACGCCTCCAACAATAACGTCTGTGGCCCTGGCAACAATGTGGCCTGTAACGCCGGCAACGATCCCTACGACAATACCAACGAGAGCACGATGTTAAACCAGGTTCCTGCCGACCTGCGCGATAAGGTCGGCTCGGCGAATTACGACGTGGGCCATGTCGTCGGCACCGGTGGTGCCGGGATAGCGGGGCTGGGAGTAGTGTGCGACAACAGCGGTGCCGCCCCGCGCAAAGGTGCCGGCGCATCGCGTATCTTTGGTCCTCCCGGCAACTCTTCGGCCAGCGGCCTTTGGGCGCACGAACTCGGGCACCAACATGGAGCCAGTCACACTTTCAATGGGACGGGTGACTTTTGCGGCCCGGCGCGCAACGGTGCCACCGCCTGGGAACCCGGCAGCGGTAGCACACTTATGGCTTACAGCGTATGCGCCACGGACAATCTGCAGAGTGATGACGATAATCGCCTCCACAATGGCAGCTATAATGAGATGCTCACCTATCTCGGCGCCTCTGGAGGCTGCGCGGCGATGACGGCCACCGGTAATAACCCTCCAACGGTGGACGCGGGGACAGCGAAAACAATTCCGAAGCTAACGCCGTTTACTTTAACTGCCACGGGCACTGACCCGGATGCTTCCGACATCCCAAACCTTCGCTTCATCTGGGAACAATTCGACGCGGGCGGGACGCTCTATGCTAACCCACCCTATGGTGACCAGGCTGGCGATCCTAATACGACCACGCGACCACTCTTTCGTTGTTTCTCGCCAGTAGCGGACAAGTCACGCACCTTCCCGAGTCTTACCTATATCCTGAATAATGCTAACATTCCGCCCGCCACCATCGGTGGATTTCAGACGGCGGAGAATCTTCCCGCGGTCTCGCGCACAATGAACTTCCGTTGCACCGTCCGCGATCAGCGCGGCGGAGTGAACGATAGCTCGGTCGCGATCACAGTGGCCGGAGGCGCTGGACCATTTGCGGTCACCTCCCCTAACGGTGGAGGAACACTAAGCGGAGCGCAGAATGTAACATGGAGTGTCAATGGAACGAACGGCGCACCAGTTAGCACAGCTAACGTGAAGATCTCCCTATCGACTGACGGCGGCATGACTTTCCCAACTGTTCTGGCTGCCAGCGCGCCTAATACCGGGACCGCTGGAGTTACCTTTCCTAATGGCATTATTAACTCAACCGCTCGCGTTAAAGTCGAAGCCGTAGGCAACATCTACTTCGACATTTCGGACGCTAACTTTAGCATCACGCCCGGCGACACTTGCCCCGCCGTGAGCAGCATTAGCCCGGGAGTCGGTAATGTCGGCAACACGGTCACAATCACAGGCATTAACTTCATGAATGCCGGCAATGTCACCGGAGTAAAATTCACCAATAACGTCACCGCGACTTTTATGGTCGTAAACAATACAACCATCACGGCCACTGTTCCGGCCGGAGCCGTCAGCGGCCCCATTACCATCAGCAAGGCGGGATGTCCTGATCTTCAAACCGCCAGCTTCACGGTCTGTCCCAATCCGGCGACCTCAATCACTATTGATGACGGTAGCGCCGAATACAGCCAACGGCTTTGGTAGCGGTGCTTACTACGTGAACCGCCTCACGCCAGCCACCTACCCGGCTACGCTGGCTCAGGTGTCCATCTTCTGGGCTGCATTCCAAGGTTTCCCGCAGGGGACTGCGATCAACGTTGTGGCTGGAGCAAATTCCGCCGGCACCGCAAACATTGACGGCACCAGCCTCCAGTCGGTCGCCGCGACCTCAGGCGCACTGGGTACCTTTACAACTTACACTCTGCCTAACCCGGTTACGATCACTTCAGGAGACTTTGTCGTCGGTTTCCAGGTTCCGACCCAGCCGGGTGGTTCTTTCCGATCGCGGTTGACACTGAACACATCGGCAAACCGCTCTTACACTTCAGGCAACGGGACGGCCTTCACTGCTTTCGCGGGTCCAGGAAACTTCATGATCCGAGCGGCGCAGGTCTTTATCGGTTGCGGTGCTGGCGGACAACCAGTTTGCACAAGCTTCTCCGAGAACTTCGATGGTGTGACAGCGCCCGCACTGCCCGCAGGCTGGATGGCGACCAATGTGCAGGGACCCGCACCGCTTTGGGTTACCTCGACCACCACGCCCGACACAGCACCGAATGATGCCTTTGTCGATGACGCAGCTGTGACTAGCGACAAGGTTCTGGATACACCGGGGATTCCTATTACTTCAGCTTCGGCTCAGCTGACCTTCCGCCATTCTTACAATCTGGAGAGTGATATGGGAAACTTCTATGACGGTGGCGTGCTGGAAGTTTCCTCGCCTAACATCAATGCGGGAGCATTTACCGATATCACCAATGCGGCCGTGGGCGGCAGTTTTGTCAGCGGCGGTTATGTTGGCACGATAAGTAATTGCTGCGGTAACCCACTAACCGGTCGGATGGCGTGGAGCGGAAACTCGGGCGGCTACATCACGACAACGGCAAACCTGGGACCGAACGTGGTAGGACAGACGATCAAGCTGCGCTTCCGCGTGGGATCGGATAGCAGCTGTGGGCGTGACGGGCTGGCGAATCGACACCCTGGCCATTACGACAACAAGCTGTGCACCGACGCTGCAAAGCGCTGTCTCCCGGAAGGTCCACGGCGCCACACCCTACGATATCCCCTTGCCGCTCACGGGTAATCCCGGTGTCGAATGCCGCAGCGGCGGAGTGAGCAATAACTACCAGATTGTGCTTACCTTCCCGAACGCCGTGACGTTCGCCAGCGCGACGGTCAGCACTGGCACGGGAATGGTTAGCAGCAGCACCGGAAGCGGGACGAATACGGTTACCGTCAACCTTAGCGGAGTAACGAACGCACAAAGGATCATGGTAACCGTGCAGGGAGTAAATGATGGCTCTAATACGGGAGACGTTAGCGTGCCGATGGCGGTGCTGGTTGGCGACGTAACCGGAAATGGCTCGGTGAATTCCACCGACGTAAGTCAGACCAAGGGACAATCCGGCCAGACCGTTACCAATACCAATTTCCGCGAAGACGTTATTGTAAATGGCTCTATCAATGCCACCGACGTTGCATCCGTGAAGGGGCAATCGGGAACGTCGCTTCCATAAAGTTTGTCCACCTATTAAAATCGGAGCAAGCCTGCAACCAAGGTGGCAATATAATTATTTGTAGCGGCGGTCTCTGACCGTCGCACTTGCTCTCTTACTCGTTAGGTAATAACAGCCCGCCGGGAGAAATCTCAGCGGGCTGTTTGCTGGCAGTTTCTTGACAAGACGTGATCCGGGAAACCAGTTAATTAGAACGCCGCTCGTGAAATCTGCTGATCCACTTTTTGTCTTGTCATCCATCACTCGTCACTGATCACCTTCCGAAATGAAGCGAATTTTCCTCTTTAGCGATAATACTGCTATCCATTGCCTGCGGCCTCCGCGCGGAAGCAACAGCGCCGGATGCGGCCGAGCTCACGAAGTTGCTGCAAGATTTCCTCGCCGGCGCCGGCCGAAATGATGTTGCCATGCACGATCGCTTTTGGGCGGATGACCTGATCTATACGGGGTCGATTGGCCGCCGAATCGGGAAGGCGGATATCATGCGTGAAGTGCGCGCAGAGGGACCGCCGAAGGCGGGTGAAGAATCCACCGTTTACACGGCGGAAGACATTCGCATCCAGCAATACGGAAATACGGCGATCGTCGCGTTTCGCCTCGTCTCGACGAGCAAGGAGAAAGACGGCGCGACGAAGGTCGCCAATTACCTCAACAGCGGAACATTTCTAAAACGAAATGGTAAATGGCAGGTCGTTAACTGGCAGGCCACGGCGATGCCGAAGAAGGAAGAGCAGAAGCCGTAACCGCGCCGACAATTTTTCCGCATCGTCAGTGCGCTTCGGCGGCACTGATTCTACAAATCTCGCTGTTCGCGTGCTTTGTCTCGAAATTTCACGAAACGCGGTGTATGTTGCGCCATGCCCTCGGCCGGGTGGAAGCGTTTCGGGGTGGCAAAGGCGAGCATCTTAACTTGTCTGGTGTTGCTGCTTGCCGTCACTTCGGGCGACGCCGAGCAACACAAGCGCCTCCCGCTCGAGCCGCTGGAAAAGTACGAGAACGCGCCCATGTACATTTTCAGATTGGGGACCTCGGCGCAAATGGTCTCGTCATTCGGCGCATTCACGAGTGTTCAGGTTAACGTCGATGCGAACGGTCATAACATCATGGGCGATGCCGCGAACGAGCCTTCCATTGCTGTCGATCCGACAAACCACAATAAGATGGCTATCGGCTGGAGGCAGTTTGACACTGTGTTCTCCAACTTCCGCCAGGCCGGTCGAGCTTATACGACCGACGGCGGCGCGACGTGGACGTTCCCCGGCGTTCTCCAAAGCAACGTTTTCCGCAGCGATCCTGTGTTGGACTCGAATGATATCGGGCGCTTTTTCTATCTCAGTCTGCTCGAGAATTTCTTTGACGATATGTGGCGCTCGCTCAATGGCGGAGCGACTTGGGCGAGACTCGCGCCGGCAACCGGAGGCGACAAACAGTGGTTCACTATCGATAACACGAACAGCACCGGTCACGGCTTTCAGTATCAGTGTTGGAGCATCGCCGGTAATAATTACAACGGGCGACAATTCAGCCGCTCTATAAATGGAGGCGTGACATGGTCGGATCCGATCAACCTTCCCAACCAACCGGCTTGGGGAACGCTCGACGTCGATTCAGCCGGCAACCTGTTTATCGGTGGCGTCAATCTGAATACAAACCAGAATTGGTGTGACCTATCGATTGATGCGAGGAACGGGGCTGTCACACCGAGTTTTATTCGAAGCACTCCGGTCAATCTTGGCGGCGACATCGTTTCCGCCGAACCGATAAATCCAGAAGGACTCGTCGGACAGATTTATCTGGTGGTGGATCGTTCGGGGACGGCCAGGAACAACTTTGTCTACATGCTGGCAAGCGTGCAACCGACGGGCTTTACCACAGGCAGTGACGTGATGTTCGTGCGTAGCACCGATCGCGGAGTAACTTTCAGTGCTCCTCGACGCGTGAACGACGACCCGATCAATCACGCGAAATGGCACTGGTTCGGCACGCTCTCCGCCGCGCCCAATGGACGCCTCGATGCTGTTTGGCTCGATACGCGCAACGCGGCCAACAACACCGCTTCGCAACTCTTCTATTCATATAGCACGAACGGCGGAGTCACATGGTCGCCTAATGTCGCAGTAAGCACATCGTTCAATCCCTTTCTTGGTTATCCGAACCAGAATAAGATGGGAGATTACATCAACATGGTTTCGGACAACACCGGAGCCGATGTCGCTTACGCTGCTACCTTCAATGGCGAAGAAGATATTTATTATGTGCGCGTCGCTCCCCTCACCTCCCAACTTCTCAACATCTCCACGCGCGCGCGCGTGCTCACGGGCGACCAGGTGCTCATCGCCGGCTTTATCATCAATGGGTCTGGCGCCAAGAAGGTAATTATTCGGGGACTAGGTCCTTCGCTTGCAGCCGCTGGCCTGACTGGCTTACTGGCCGATCCAACCTTGGAACTGCATCAAGGCAACACCACGCTGGTGACAAACGATAACTGGAAAATCAGATCGAATGGAACCAGTCAGCAGGCAGAGGTAGAGGCTACGACAATTCCGCCGACGAACGATTTGGAATCGGCAATCGTTATGACTCTTAATCCGGGAGAATACACGGCCATCCTTAAAGGCAGGAATAACGGAACGGGCATTGGGCTAATCGAGGTTTACGATCTGACCTCAACAGGTAGCTCCAAGTTCGCCAACATCAGCACACGCGGATTGGTTAGCACTGGGAATAACGTCTTGATTGGCGGCGTCATCGTCGGCGGAGGAAACAACGTCGGCGCAAGAATTGGTGTGCGTGCGATCGGGCCTTCCTTGAGTGGCATGCGAGTTTCAGGCGTTTTGGCGGATCCAACGCTCGAACTGCACGATTCGAACGGTGCACTATTGGCGGTCAACGACAATTGGAAAATTAACGACCAAACAAATCAATCGCAGGAAGCCGAAGTCCGCGCTGCTGCCCTCGCGCCGACGAACGATTTAGAATCAGCCATCATCACGTCTCTCTTGCCGGGGCCTTACACGGCAATTGTTCGCGGAAAGAACAACACTACGGGAGTCGCGTTGGTCGAGACCTACAACTTGCCCTAACAAGCTTGCTGGGTAAGCACTGCCTGTTCGCCTCAGGGCGCGCTCGCGCGCAGTCTCAAATTGACTTCTTGCTTCCTGCCATCTCGCCGAGCAATATCTGCGGGTGATTGCGCGAGGACTTAGAATTGTCATTCTCGTTTATTTGTGGGCCGCGCTAGCCGAAGACTCACTCCTGTTCCTGATGAGTTGGTTCGCGCCCAATCTTTGGTTTCAACTTTTCCACACAGTCACGCCTACTGCACTTGAGAGCGCTTTCCTTCGCCGATCCGGTGGCCAGTGGGCGGCGTTCGCACTGGCTCAAGCCATTACTTTGTGGCGGTGGCGGAAGAATCCCGTGTGGCTTGCAGTTACCGCCGGAGTCCGTTTCTCTGACTTGTTCACGGACATCTGCTATGTCCTGGCGGCACCCTCTCTAACCACGCTCGGCTGGATTCTTCTTCTCCCTCCTCCAGTGCTCAATCTTGTGGGAGTGGTGATCATGCTCCGCGGTTACGAACAAGCTCGAAACACTCAGATGCCACCGTTGCCTTAACAAAGAATCAGCCGAAGCCAGGTGGATCGAACAGTCCCTTGTTCGATACTATTAATATCGGTGAAGCCGAGAAAAATCTAGCATCGCGACGGAGCTCTGAAAGCTTTCGCGAGCAGGCAGGCGGATCCACCTTACTTATCGTTCATCGAACGCTGGTAAATCCAAACCAGCTGGAAGCTTTATGTTATTCAGTCTTGGACGAACTAGCTCTTCGTTTTGGCGGAACCATATATTCCGCCCACAATTATCCCGGTGCCAATCATCTCAATCAAACCGCCAACAGTCCAAAGCACGAGCAACTTCGGTGGAAACGGTTGCACCGCATAGATCATCATGCGCGCGCCGATTGCCAGTAATTCCAGCATGATTCCAAGTCGAATCCCGGCCGCGATTCCGCCACCGGCGAAACCGCTGGCGTAGATGAGGACAAACGCCAGGGCCAAAATCGCCTGGCCGATGACGATCCAGTGGAAGAGAGCCATCGTTTCAGCGCGCGTTCGGAAAAGATTTTGCACATCGGCGGCCGCATCCCGGAGCAACACGCCGTTGTAGAGCCAGCCCCATAGGAAAATGAAAATGAATGCGACAACGAACGCGAGGGAAAATCGTTTCATGTTCATGCGAAACGTGTAGCGCGTTTCTCCGCCCATGTCGATGCAAAAGCCGGATTTGTCCCAATCAGACTCGCTTCCCGACCTGGATCTTTAACTTCGACATTCCCTATTTTTGAACGACAACCTCATGACCACCGTCTACGGTTGGCACTATGACTAAATTCATTGCGTTAGTGGCAGCAGGACTCTTTGCGGCGGGGACGATGTTTGCGGGCGAACACGGCGACTGCACAAAGAAAGTCGGGAACGAAAAAGCGGCCTGCGAGGTTTCAATGGCCAGTCTCGACCTGACAGCCGATCAGAAGGTGAAGATGGACGCGCTCATGGCCGAACATCATAAAGCCGGTTGCTCCAAAGAGAGCGAAGCGGCTTACATGAAAGAGGCCAAAGGCGTCCTGACCAAGGAGCAATACGCGAAGTTCAAAGCCGAATGCAAAGGCGAGAAAGATAAGACACACGCCTAATCCTGGCACGTGAGTCGGCGCTCTTAGTTGTTGCCGACTTTAATCAGATCAAGCTTCGCGCCGAGAGCAATCTCGGCGCGTTTCGCGTACGGCTCCGGCATTTTTTCGCCCGTAACACGCTAGGTTTCGCGGCTGCGAGTGGATGATTGACGACAACAACTTTCCGACCTTCTCGCGAATTCGCTTGGTCAGGTCGCGCGCTCTAGCGCGACGGTAAGCTAAGAACTAATCGACGCTGGGCTGCGGCACACCTTCGGCCAAAATCCGCTCTATAATATTGCGATGCTTCGCTGCGATGTCGGAAAATCCCAGGCGAGCAGCGATCTTTGAGATATAACGATGCGCAAGCACAAACTCCGGATTCATCGCCAGACAGATCTCAAACGCTTGCATCGCTCGCTCGTACCATCCGAGCCGGGATAGAACTGCACCGAGTTGAAAGTGTGCGATCGGGAAATCGTGAAATAACGATACGGCCTGAAGTCCACACTGCACACCTTCCTCTAATCGCCCCTGCCGCGGAAGGGCAACGCTGAGACCGTAGTAGCTTTCTGCATTATCGGGATCGAGCTCGATCGTCTTGCGGAAAGCTTCTTCCGCTTCCCGCCAGCGGCGCAGGCGAAGATATGCTCGGCCAATCCGGCAAAGTAACCACGGATCGTTCGGTTCGTTCACCGCGGCAGCCTGGAAATGCTCCAGAGCGCCAGCAATGTCTTCCTTTAACCAACACTGAAACGCTCGGAACATCGGCAGCTGTTTTGCATCGGGCTTTGCTATTTCGAGCGCATCGATCGCTCGGCATAGCGCCGCGGTGTCGCATGCTGAAACGGCAGCCTGACCAGCAAGAGCAATGTATCGCGGCTCCTTCGGGGATTCCTTCACCAACTCTTCCGCGAGCATGACGGCACGCGCAAATTGCTTCCCGTCCACATACGCGCACGCGAGATTAAATTTCTGTTCCGCGCGCGCGCGGACGATGTCGCGCTGAATGTCTTCGCCCGGGGCTTCTAAATAACCGAGCTCCACCAGTTGGTGCAAAGCGGCAGCCGCAGCTTCCGGGTCGTCCTCAATGGCATTTGCAGGTCTGGCGTCAAATCTTGAATCGTGAACTTCTTCCCACGATGCGATTCGCTCAATTTCCGGCGCTTTTTCGAAGGCGGTGACGAGGACCTTGCCTTCCATGTCCTGTCCGACCGGCAGACCAAATAACGTCAGAATTGTCGGCGCGATATCGAGCAGCGTCGCGCCATGAACAATATCGTCCTTTTTTATCCCGGGTCCCATCAGCGCAAGAACGCCAAAATTGCGATGCCAGTTTGCGGGATCGACGTCGCCCACCGGACGGCGCGCATCGTTTAGGAATCCGTGATCGGACACCACCATCACGTGCGCGTCAGCTCCGGCGAGCTCGATGAGACGTCCAAGCATCTGATCGTGCAACTCGTAGATCGCGCCCATCACTCCCTGAAAGACTTCGAAAAGATCGGGCCGCACATGCTCCATGCGCGGCGGATGAAACGGCATGAAATCGTGGCCGATGTTATCAATCGCTTCGTAATACGCTGTGCAAAAATCCCACGGCTCTTCCATCACTGCTGTCGCGATTGCGTGCAGCGAGATGCATTCGGCAAGACGTTTCGCGAAAACTTGAAGTAACCGTCGAACTTCCGCGTCGCGTTGATCCAACCGGCCGGCCGCTGGAATGAACTGCAGCAGCGTTTGACCGGTGATTTCGCGCGGATGAAGGCGCAGATCAGCGAGCGACTCGGCAAGTTCCACCGGTTGCACGCTGTTCGGTTGCGGCGGCCACTTATCTGGCGTTGCGGATGCAGGCGCTATCGGAAATTCCTGAGAGACGTAGATGCCATTAATGATTTCCGCCGGATGACTGGCATACCAACCGACAGCATGACAACGCTTGCCGGCCTGAGATAAAATATTCCAGAGCGCTTTGCATTTCCGCGTGCTGCTCGAGATCGGTCGCAACGCAGCACCGTCCGGTGTCGGCTCCACAAATCCCGTGATGCCGTGTTGGTAAGCGCGTTTGCCGGTTGCGATGGAAGTCCAGAGGATCGGCGAGAGGATCGGCTGAAGAGTCATCAAATTTCCCATCACGCCGCTCTCCACCACGCGTTTGAGATTGGGCATTCGCCCCGCGTCGAGCAGTGGATGAATCAACTCCCAATCCGCCGCATCCCAGCCGACAAGTAGAAGTTTTTTCGCTAATGTTTCCGCCATTTGAAATCCGCAACGGAACGCGCAATCTGCACACTGCAATCGCGCGACACTCCTGCGTCCAGCAAGCTAACCAAAAACAAACCGCGCTCGCGCCAAAAATTGACGCGAGCGCGGAAGATTAGAACAAACGAACCGTTAACTCAATTAAGCCGCAGCGCGCTGCCGACGCCATGCGCGCACTCCGAGTGCTCCGGCCACGAGCGCTGAGACGGTCAGGAGCGCCGTCGTCGAAGGCTCGGGAACGACGGTGATCGCGGCGCCAGTATCCTCATAGCTCCAGCTCAGGATTGTGGTTGGAAAGCCGGTGCTCGCTGTGGTTTGAATAAAGGCATAACCGAAGTTTACGGCAGACGTGTTTGAATTGACAAACTCAAAGCCAAGAATGTGGATACCCGTTGTTAAAAAATTCGGGTCAGTGCCTGCAGTGGCGGCGGTGAAATTCGAGGACGCATTAATCACCGTGCCGAGCGCCAAGTCCGCATAGACGGACGAGCCAGAGCCGGTGGAAACGCCCATGTTTTGACTGAGCCCAGCGCCTGACCAGTAAAAGGAGAGGTTACCGCCGTTATAAGGATTAAAATTCCATCCCGCCGGTTGACCAGGATCGTTCGCACCGGTCGCCAAGTTGATGTACGTGCCGGTAAAGTCATTCGGTATTACGATCGGCGTACTAAATGTAACAATGGTGGCTTGAGCAGACGGAACCGCTGCAGCCGTGCCGGCAAGTGCCGCTGCACACATACCGAGACGAACCTGAACGGAGCTTGGATCAATTTTAAGTAGGGTTGCCTTTTTCATAGAGTTAGGGTTGAAAACTCGATCTTGAAGGAATTACGACTTCCGAGTCAAGTCTTTATTACGCTTTCGCTATACAGGCTGTCGATACCACTTCGGAAACCAAAATGCTCTACGTGCGCCGGCGTTGGACACTGGATGTTTCCTCTTGGGCGTTTCCCTTTGAACCGGCCCTGGGGTAGACGCCAGCCGCTTCTGCCAGGGGCTTAACACAACCGCCTTTACATTTCACTGTGTGCCGAAGTAGCGGTCGCCCGCATCGCCCAAACCTGGAACGATATAACCGAAGTCGTTCAACGCCGGATCGATTGCTGCGGTAATGATTTCCACTTCCGGATGGTCACGATGCAGTTGTGTGATACCAGCTTCGCAACTAACGAGGGAAAGGAATTGAATCGCACTCACCCCGTGTTGTTTTAGGATTGCGACCGCTTCGCAGGCGCTGAAGCCGGTCGCGAGCATGGGATCGAGCAAGAGCACGCGCGTTTCACCTATGTCCTCCGGCAATCGCCGATAATAACTGACCGGGCGCAAAGTTTTCTCGTCCCGATAAATGCCAAGATGTCCAATGCTCGCTTGCGGCAACATCTGCAAAATCCCCTCTGCCATTCCCAAACCCGCTCGCAAGATTGGGACAAGAGTGATTTTCTGTGACAGGCGAACACCGGAGCAGGTGGCAAGGGGCGTTTCGATTTTCAGCTCTTCGGTCGGCCACGTTCCTGCTGCTTCCAAGGCAAGAATAATGGAGATTTCATTCAGGTTGCGGCGAAACTCAGCCGATGAAGTTGTTTTCGCCCGTAACACGCTAAGTTTCATGGCTGCGAGTGGATGATTGACGACAACAACTTTTCGACCTTCTCGCGAATTCGCTTCGGCAGGTTGCGTGATCGGCATGCGCCACGAGGGTAGACGTCGATGGCAAACGCGAAAAGCCAAATCACGAAAAAGCACAATCGAGGCAAGGCCGCTCGGCGAAGAGCTTCGGTGAAGAAATCGAGTTACAAACGCCGTTATCCAATCGGCGCGGAGTTAATCGGCAAGAACGAAACGCATTTTCGTGTCTGGGCGCCGAAAGCGCATAGCCTGGATGTAATACTGGAGGAAAAGAGACGTCGGGACACTGAGGTCCTTCCCACATTTTTTTCGTTGGAGAAGGAAAAGGGCGGATACTTTTCGGGAATTGCACAAGCTGGCGCGGGAAGCCTTTACCGGTTTCGTGTTGATGGGAACGAGCAGGGTTACGCGGATCCGGCATCTCGATTCCAGCCGGAGGGACCGCACGGGCCTTCTGCCGTGGTCGATCCTGCGGCGTTTAAATGGAGCGATCGTGCGTGGAAAGGAGTCACACTTGCTGGACAGATTTTCTACGAGATGCACATCGGCACTTTTACGCCGGAAGGAACCTGGGCGACGGCGGCCGAACAATTACCCGAGCTGGCAAAGATTGGAATCCGCACCATCGAGATGATGCCGATTGCGGATTTCGCCGGTCCTTTCGGCTGGGGCTACGACGGCGTGAATCTTTTTGCACCGACGCACCTTTACGGAACGCCGGACGATTTGCGGCGCTTCGTCGATCGCGCTCACTCGTTAGGCCTGGGGGTTATTCTCGACGTCGTTTACAACCACCTTGGTCCGGAAGGGAATTATCTCTCGCAGTTTTCAGATGATTACATGACGAAGCGTCATGAGAACGATTGGGGCGATGCCATTAATTTCGACGGCCCAAACTCCGGACCGGTGCGTGAATTTTACATCACCAACGGCCGTTACTGGATCGAGGAATACCACTTCGATGGTTTTCGTTTCGATGCGACGCAGACCATTATCGACGATTCCGACGAGTACATCATCGGCGCAGTCGGACGTGCAGCACGCAAAGCAGCCGGCAAGCGATCGATTGTTCTGGTGGCGGAGAACGAGGAGGAGGAAGCAAAGCTTCTGCGTCCGCGCAGCGAACATGGCGACGATCTCGATGCGGTCTGGAACGACGACTGGCACCACAGCGCGCTCGTGGTGCTGACCGACCGCAACGAAGCTTATTACACCGATTACAAGGGTTCGCCGCAGGAGTTCATTTCTTCGGCGAAATACGGCTATCTTTATCAAGGCCAGCCCTACCATTGGCAGGACGCACCGCGCGGGACTCCATCTCTGGATGTCGGTCCGTCCGCTTTCGTGGCCTTTATTGAAAACCACGATCAAGTTGCAAACACAGTCGAAGGCGATCGCGTGCGTTTCCAAACGTCGCCTGGAAAATATCGCGCCATGACCGCGCTCCTGCTTCTCGGACCATGGACGCCGCTGTTGTTTCAAGGCGAGGAGTTCGGTGCATCCAGCCGATACGTTTATTTCAGCGACGTTTCAAAAAATCTGCGCGGCGCCATCCGGAAAGGGCGCTTCCAGTTTCTCGCTCAATTTCCATCCATGGCGAGCGAGGAAGTGCAGGAACAGCTTCCCGAACCATCGGACCCAAAAGTTTTCGCGAGTTGCAAACTCGATTTTTCCGAGCGCGAAAGATTCAAGGAAATTTACGACCTCCACAAAGATTTGCTCCGACTGCGATGCGAGGATGAGCGCTTCAAAGAACAGCGTCTGGGCGCGATCGACGGCGCGGTCCTGAGCGATGACAGTTTTGTCCTGCGATTTTTCGGAACACATGCCGACGACCGTCTGCTCATCGTAAACTTCGGGAGAAGTTATCGACTCACGCCCGTTTCAGATCCCTTGCTCGCGCCTCCGCTTGGATGTCAATGGAAGACACTTTGGACAAGTGAATCGCTCCGCTATGGCGGCCCCGGGCCGGTGCGCGTGGCTTCGGATCATGAAGCCTGGCTGCTGCCGGGCGAAGCGACGGTTGTGCTTCATCCCATTCCCCAAAAAGGACCGTCTCGTCCACCCTCGAAAAGAAACCAACGCTCACCTGCCTGACGATGACCGACCCGTTGACTGAGTTGGTCTCGTACAAGCCAAGAGTTGTTCGCTCGCTGAAATGGGAGCGCGAAAATCAACCGCGCGAAAATCTCCTCGACCTCGAATGGCTCGTGACTAATGGGCTGGGTGGCTACGCTTCCGGAACGATTTCGGGCGCAATTACGCGGCGCTACCACGGGCTGCTTATCGCGGCCCTGCCCGCTCCGCTCGGTCGCTTCGTGATGTGGAGTCATGTCTCGGAATTTCTGCACTTTGGCGAGGAGGATGTCGTCTCGTTAGGCGCGGAGGAGCGTGCCGGTGGTCAACTTGATTTGCACAGCGCCGATTACCTGACCGAGTTCCGGCTCGAAGATGGATTGCCGATCTGGACTTATCGCGTGCGCGATCTGATCATCGAAAAGCGTGTGCTGATGCCGCATCTGCAAAACACTGTGCAGATCAGCTATCGGATCGTGGAAGGAGATAAGCGACCGCGGCTGGAGTTGCGACCGGCGTTTCATTTTCGCCATCACGAGACGCCGGTGAACAAAGGTTTGACCACGCCTTACAAGATCACCGTGGATGAAGGTCATTACGAAATTTCCGCGAACCAAAGACGAGTTCCTTCGCTGCGCATGCGGTTGTTCGATTCTGAGACAGCGTTCACCGTTTCGCCGTCGAACATTCACCAGGTCCTTTATCGAAGTGAGCAAAGCCGTGGTTATCCCTTCGAAGGGAATTTGTGGAGCCCGGGTTTCTTTCATGTCGACCTGCGGAAGACGGATTGCGCTACTCTCGTCGCCTCGACCGAACGCTGGGAAATCATCGAGGTCTTGTCCCCGGAGGACGCGCTCGCCGCGGAGCAACAACGGCGCGTTCGCCTGCTCAAAGGAGCGCTTCCGGAAGCGAAGGAAGGTTTTCCAGCCGAACTGGTTTTCGCAGCCGATCAATTCGTCATTTCTCCGGCGGGTCGCGCGCAGGAGGAGACGCGTGCGCACGCGGCCGGTGATGAAGTTCGCACCGTCATCGCCGGATATCATTGGTTCACGGATTGGGGACGCGACACCATGATTAGCCTCGAAGGCCTGACTTTGATGACGGGCCGATTTCTCGAGGCCGGCTACATCCTGCGCACTTTCGCCCGCTACGTGCGCGACGGCTTAATCCCCAACATGTTTCCGGACGGAAAAACGGAAGGCCTGTATAACACCGCGGATGCGACACTTTGGTTTTTCCATGCGCTGGACCGTTATCTTAAGTGTGCGGACGATCACATCACGTTGAAACTCTTGCTGCCGACGTTGATCGACATTGTCGAACACCATCTGCGCGGAACAAAATTCAACATTCACGTCGATACCACTGATGGCCTGCTCGCGCAGGGTGAGGACGGTTATCAACTCACGTGGATGGATGCGAAGATGGGCGATTGGGTTGTCACGCCGCGTCGCGGAAAGGCGGTTGAGATCAACGCGCTTTGGTACAACGCACTGCGTCTGCTCGCGGATTGGCTGCGAGCGAGCGATGCGAACGCGGCAGAACGTTATGACAAACACGCGGCGCTCGCACGAAATGCGTTCAATAACCGCTTCTGGTTTGCCGAGGGAGGTTATCTTTACGACGTCGTCGATTGCAACGGTGAAAAGGAAACCTACGACCGATCATGTCGTCCGAATCAGCTTTTCGCCATCTCACTCGAGCACCCGATTCTCGACGAGAAACATTGGGCTTCCGTCATCGATGTGGCGCAGAAAACATTGCTAACGCCGGTTGGATTGCGCTCACTCGCGCCTGACGATCCTGAATACAAACCCATTTACGGCGGTGATCTCCGATCGCGCGATGGCGCTTATCATCAAGGAACCGTTTGGGCCTGGCTAATCGGTCCGTTTATCGACGCCTGGCTAAAACTTCATCCCGATGACAAAAAAGGCGCGCGCAAATTTCTCGAGGTCTTTCCCGTGCATTTGAGCGATGAAGGATTCGGCACGATTGGCGAAGTGTTTGATGCGCGCGAGCCTCACATGGGCGGCGGTTGCATAGCGCAAGCATGGAGCGTAGCGGAAGTGCTGCGTTCCTGGGTGAAGACAGCTTGATCTGTAGCGGCGGTCTATGACCGTCGCTCGATGAGAGAAAGCGCGGCCTTCGGCCGAAATAATGCGACGGTCATAGACCGCCGCTACAGAAATCCCGTCCAACATTGGACATCGAACAATTTACTATTGATACGCGAAACCGTCGAAGAACTTTCGTAGCAACCGGATTTCCCTAAAGAACCAGGACAGACAGGCAGCAACCGCGCGAAGCGGGCCCCGTCAAAACGCGCCTGATCAAAAAACTAATCGCCGCTCTTAACGCCGAACCCGTTCCCGTCATGTTCCCGGCCGGTCCGAATCGATGGCATTTCCTGTCATTTCGAGCCGAGTGACGCGCAGTCGAGAAATCTCTCACTGTGCTCGCTGTTTCGAGTGAACGTCGAGCAAACGACGCTCCTACGGCGCCGCCAATGACGACTCAAACGCCGGCATTGCTGATGCTCGCGAACATGAGGATGAAAAAACAATTAATGGAAGCTAAACGGCATTTTGAACGAATGCGTCGTTCGCGGTCGGAACCGCCATTTGCGAAGAGTGCTTGTCACGGAACGATCGAAGCGGCCATCTCCAATGGTTTGGAGAACTTTGACATCTGTCGACCTGTCCGGTTTTGAAATTGACAATGACTTCGAACTGGCCCGTGCCGCGAATATTCCACCGGAACGCGTCTGGAGGATATGGAGGGACGGGAGTATGGATCGCGTTGGCTCCAATCCCTGGCAGGCCAAGTGAATAGCCTTTCGCCAAACTGAAGCGGACCGGAATTTTTACTGCGCGGATAACGCCAGGAGCAAAGCGCCATTTTCGAAAAGCCTGGATGGCCGCGTCGTCGAGAACTTGATGACCCGTTGTCTTGATTGCAGTGACTTTCGTGACCGTACCGGTCTGCGGATCGAGATCCAGCCGAAAGACCCCGGCGCCTTCCATGCGATTTAAGCGAGCGGTCCACGGATACTCAGGTCGAACTCGATGGCGAACATTTTGAAGCGCCGCAGATAGGACTACTTCTGCTGCGTGGAGTGGTAGAACTGCCAATCCGATAAAGAGGAAAGCGCTGCGAATCGACTGTCTCAAATACATGATGAGGGGAAGAGTCGGTTCCGTCAATAACCACATCCCAGCCCAACGAGTCGAGGACAATTAAATTGCTCTTGAACGATTACGTTAAGCATTCATCTCATTTGCGCTGGCACGTTTTCTCCAGCGATAACTTGCGCCGAATGAAATCGTTGGCCACTTTTTTGCTCACTTATTTTGCGTGGTCGCGTTGAAGGTCAATGACGCAGGCGCGAACCAGCTTGCCCCCCAAACAGCTGTGCCGAGCCAACGGCGATGCCCTGGACCCCAAGCGCAAACCGAAACCTTGAGTTGCGCTGCCGAACTACGATGAGGAAACGAGCACGCGGCTCCAGATTTTTTTGGACAACAACAATTTTGGGCCGGGGAAAATCGACGGGAAGATGGGCGAGTTTTTTCGCAAGGCGCTCGTCGCTTACAAAATCGCCCATGGCATTCCGCCAACAGGCGCGGTCGATAGTTTTCTCGCAGAAGTGCCGCAGCCGTTCACGACTTATACGATCAAACCGGAGGACGAGAAATTTGTCGGACCTGCGCCATCGAAACCGTCGGAGCAATCCAAGCTGAAGGCGTTGCTTTACGGATCACTCCTGGAGTTTGTGGCAGAGCGATTTCACGCCGCGGAAGAATACGTGCAAAAGCTCAATCCCGGAAAAGACATGGAAAAATTGAAACCGGGAGACACTGTCACGGTGCCGAATGTGATTCCATTCGAGATCGAAAAATTAAAGGAAGGCTTTGTTCCGCCGAACCCGGCGTTCGCCAATCGACGGATTATTATCGACACTGTCGAACGCACGCTGGAAATCCGGGAGGGAAATACGCTCATTTACGAATTCCCAATCACGCCCGGCTCGACGAAACTGCCAGCGCCAAAAGGCATGTGGAAAATTCTCGGCATCGCGACGCTGCCCTGGTTTCGACATGATGAAGGCGTGCTCAATTTCGGCGTGCGCACGGATGATTACTTCAATCTTCCGCCCGGTCCGAATAATCCGGTCGGCATTCTTTGGATGGGTTTGAACAAACCGGGCATTGGCATTCACGGCACGAATAACCCGGAGACGATTGGTCGAGCCGGCAGTCACGGTTGCATTCGTACGGCGAATTGGGACGCGGCAAAAATCAAAGATCTCGTGACCGTAGGGGACGTCGTCGGAATTTATTAGCGCGACGATCTGCAAATGTGGGAGGGACCTCAGTGTCCCGATCTCATTGATTTCGCCCCGAAAGCATTCGGGGCTCCCACATTTTTGAAGATCCGGGTGTGGCACCAGCGCTGCTCTGTCTCTCGCGGTGACATCGCGCCGTTCCTTGCTCCCCGTCCTAGTCTTTGCGTTGATTACGCTCAGTCGCATTCCTTTTCTCAATGCGGGCTACGGCGTAAATATCGATGCGTGGCGCATCGCGCGCGTCGCGCGTGACATCGCGCAAACTGGCGAATACGAAGTCTCACGCTTCCCCGGTTATCCGGTGCAGGAAATTGTATGCTCGTGGTTCTGGCGTCTTGGGCCAACAGCGTTGAATACGCTGTCTGCACTGTTCAGTATTATCGCTTCAATCGCGATCTGGAGAATTGGGCGGCGGCTTGCCTGCCGGGATTCGCTTCTTCTTGCTGCGGCGTTTGCTTTCACACCGATCGTTTTTATCAACAGCGTGACTTCAAAAGATTACGTGTGGGCGATTGCATTTGTCTTGCTCGCACTTTGGGCTGCACTCGCTAATCGTCCGGTCGTAAGCGGATTGTTGCTGGGATTGGCGGCAGGCTGCCGAATCACCTCGGGTGCGATGCTCATTCCGATCGCGCTCATTCTCACACATCAAGAAGTCGGCCCATTCCGGTGGCGCGCAATTATGTGGTTTGCGGCAACGACGCTGCTGGCTTCTGCAATATGTTTTCTTCCCGTCTGGGCGCGCTACGGTTCCGCCTTCTTTACGTTTTACGAAAACCACAGAGCGCCGGATCTGGCCACGATCACGACCCGTGCCACTCTCGAATTATGGGGGACACTCGGACTAATTGGCCTAACGAGTGGTGCTGTCGTCGCCGCTTGCTTCTGGCGGAAAAAAAACGTCGACGTTTCCGTCGGCGCGCCGGCGAATCCGATGATCATACCGGCGCTGTTGATCACCATTTGTTTGTACGCCGTGGCTTACTTGCGGCTACCAGATCAGGCCGCATATCTCCTCCCGATTGTTCCCGCTTTTCTTTTCATCGCCGCGCGCTCCTTCCCTCGACCGTTGTTCCGGCTCGCTTGCCTCGGTTTGTTGTTCTCCGCTTGGATCGACTTTTCGCCTGCGGGACTACGTCCAGGTTCGATCTTCTCCGATCACGAGGAACGGCAGAAAACATTGAGTGACGTCACTCGTTTCGTTCGCTTTGCCGAAGAGGTCCTACCTGGCCGCAACGTAATCGTAGTCGGTGGATGGCAACCAATGATTGATCTCTTGGAGCCAAGAGAAAAGCTGCACAACGATTATCGCGGGCTTCTTTCGCAACGAGAATTGAAGGAAGCGCGGAATGCCGGCTCTCAAGTCGCCTACGCAGGAGAAATGATCCGGGCATTCAATTTTCGCACAACCGGACTGGATCTTGCGCAGGCTGGTGGAGTCGATCTGCGAAAACTTCGCATCGCGATGAGTCGTTAGGGAGTCGATCGACTATCGATTCCGCTCCCACATTTCGGATTTCAACAGTCCCGCTCGCCATTGTTCTCGTTTGAGACAGCGAAATCCGCGCGCTTCGAGAAACGGCGATGGATCAATAAGTTTTCGCGCGCTGATTCCAGCCACTGCTCGAAAGAATCGGTGCATGGCCCACAGCCAAATTTGCGCATGCGTTTTCCGCAGCGCGCCAGACGGAATCGAAAAGTCCGCGAGAAGCCAGATGGCGTTTCGCGTCGCCGAATTCGTCAGCGTCTCGACAATCTTTTCGAGCTCACACTCATCGAAACAATCGAGAAAGAAATGCGTGACGACCAGATCGTATGCGTTCTCTTCTGGCGACCAATTCAGGAGATTGCTTTCGATAAATTGGATGCGGTTATCGATTCCAGCGAGGCGCGAGCGCGCTAAACGCAACATGCGAACGCTGGCGTCGACGCAATCGATACTTGCCTCTGGGAAGCGTCGGGCAAACTCTCGCAGAAATCGCCCGTTCCCCTCGCCCGCGATCAACACGCGACGCGGTCTTGGAATTTGATCGAGAAATGCAAGGCGCGCGTTTTGCAGTCTGTTCGCGAAGGCAAGGTTTTCGAGCCACCAATAGTGCGGCGCAATGAGATCGAAACTCACGCGATTCCCAGCGCCAAAAGAAGTAACGGTGTCAGCAGCACGAGATCAGCTAACGCTGTTCGTTCGTCGCGCGGAATTGATTCGCCCAACCAATCGAGGACGCCGAGCAGAACAGCGCTCGTGGCGATGCACACGTAAAGTTGCACAGGTGCTTGTGTGAAGACGGCCGTTGCAATCGCGCAAGCTACGAGCGCCAGGGCAACCAGCTTCAACAAGCTTTGAATTTCATCCCAACGTGTCGCGATGGAATTCTTTTTCTGCGCACGATCGAGCCTTTGTTCCCAAACCGCGATGCTGATGCAATTCAATGAGCAAAGTGAGGCGAAGAGAAAAAAAGCCACGATGAATTTTGCCGACAAATCGAACTTCGAGAAAAACGCGACGATCGTGCCGAATGCGAATAACGACCCAATGCAGATTTCTTTTATCGGAAGAAACCGCCACACATTGCCTAACCAGAAATTAACCGCAAGATAGAGGAGCGAGATAATTCCGATCAGAATCCCTGCATGAATGGTCGGCGGATCGAGTTGCCGCGAGACAACCCAAAGATCGATCAGACCGATGCCGAGGATTGCCGCAATCCATACAGGCTGATGTTGCCGGCAAAATTCCTGTCGCAGCGAGCGCGGACTATTTCCCCGTAAGGTCCACGTGTCCGCCAGGCGATCGGCGAGGTAGATGAGCCATGCGGTCAGGAACAAGGCGGCGCGGGACGCAGGCCCTAACGAGACGTGAAAACTGTGGGCGAAAAACCATTGCCAGGTAATGGCCACGATGGGCGCATCCAGGCAGATAAGATTGAGCCAAACGAAAGGGGAAATTCGGGCTACGTCTTCGCCGCGAGAAGGTTCGTCGCGATTTTCTGTGTCCGAGGCAAGGAGAAGACTCTGAGGTTCACTCATTGATAATCAAGGAGCGGCGGATTCATAGCCGCCGCAAAACGTAAAAGACAAAGTGCGCTTTGGAAACTCCGAAAGCCTTCGCGAGCGGGCCGCCCCTCCTTGAGGGCTTATTCGCTTCGCCGCCACTGGTCCGCGGGCGGCTGAATCGCGCTTGCCGGTGTCATCGGTTAAGCCATAAAATGTTGGGAGGGAACGGCGCGATGAAAACAGAAAGTGGAATACCCAGCAATAACGCGGCTGTCGCCTCTACGCCGAAGCATCTTTTGCAATTCGCGGTCGATCAGCGCTATGACGATTACACACCGGTCGATCACGCGGTCTGGCGTTTCATCATGCGCCAGAACATTTTTTTCCTGAAGGAATACGCGCACAAAGTTTATTTTCAGGGATTGCTCGACACCGGCATTTCGTTTGAACGGATTCCGCGCATTCAGGAAATGAACGACATCCTGGGCAAGATCGGCTGGGGCGCAGTGGCGGTGGATGGATTTATTCCGCCGGCCGCGTTCATGGAATTCCAAGCCTACAAGGTGCTCGTGATCGCGTGCGACATGCGCCAGATTCATCACATCGAATACACGCCGGCGCCCGACATCGTGCATGAAGCGGCCGGGCACGCGCCGATCATTGTCGATCGCGAATATTCAGACTATCTGCAACGCTTCGGCGAAGTCGGCGCAAGAGCGATGTCGTCGAAAAAAGATTTCGAACTGTATGAAGCGATTCGACATCTCTCGATTTTGAAGGAATTGCCAAACTCGGATCCAAAAGAGGTCGAGGAGGCGACGCGCGAAGTCGAACATCGCCAGAAAGACCTCGGCGAACCCTCGGAGATGGCGCTCTTGTCTCGCCTGCATTGGTGGACAGTCGAGTACGGTCTCATCGGGACTCTGGAGAAACCGAAGATTTACGGTGCAGGGTTGCTCTCGTCGATTGGCGAGTCGGTTAGCTGCCTTGAATCGCACGTGAAGAAGATTCCGTATTCGATTGAAGCAGCCGAAACGCCATTCGATATCACGACAAAACAACCGCAGCTTTTTGTTTGTCGCGACTTTCAACATCTTAGCGATGTGCTTGAGGAATTTGCGAGCAGGATGGCGTTTCGCGTCGGCGGTCTCGAAGGAATTACCAAAGCGATCGAGTGCAAGAATACTTCGACGTGCGAATACTCGAGTGGGTTGCAAGTTTCAGGAGTCTTCACAGAGGTCATCGCTGACGCGAACAAGAAACCAATTTATCTGCGAACAACTGGACCGAGCGCGCTCGCTTACAAGGACAAGGAACTGCCGGGACACGGCCGCGATTATCACAAGGAAGGCTTTGGCTCGCCCATCGGGAATTGGAAGCAGACCGAAATCAGCGAAGGCAAAAACGCGCGGCTTGAATTCGAGAGCGGCGTTGTCGTTGAAGGTAAAGTCGAAAAGATCCTGCGCCGCGATGAAAAGATGCTGGTGATTACGTTTTCAAATTGTCGCGCGAAATACGGCGACCGCGTTCTGTTCGATCCGGATTGGGGCACTTACGACATGGCAGTTGGCGAGCGCATCGTTTCGGTTTTCAATGGCGCCGCCGACAAAGACGCGTTCAATCAAGTCGCGCTCGTGCCGAAAGAACGCACGATCAAGGTTCCATCTAATGCAGAAGCGAAAGAAACTCGAGAACCTCTATGCGCAGGTGCGCAAGATTCGCGAGAGCAAGGTTGGTTACGAACGGCTCGGCGAAATTTGGGAGACGCAGCAGGCCGAACATTCCGGCGATTGGCTGCTCTCGATGGAAATTTTCGAAATTCTCGATGAGACAGAGCAGCAGCCTGAGCTGAAGAACCGAATCGAGAAGTTCCTCAACGACAAAAAAGCGTCGACGAAAGATCTATCGACACTGATTGGCTGGGGGTTCCGATTGGTCGAGTATCACAAAAAGCCGGAATACCAGGCAGCGCTGCACGCATCGCCGAAATAGTCGTTATCATTCCGAGCGGAGCGGAGTCGCCTGCCGCGCCGTAGCAACGCGAAGGCGGGAGGAATCTCTCACTGCTACGAGCAGCTCCGCGCCATCCTATTTCCACACGCCAAGCTTCTGCAATTCAGCAGTCGCAAGTCCGGCCCAGTTTGCGTTTGCAGCGGGGCTTGCGGGACTCGGATGCAAGATGCGACCAATCTTCGGCGGAGCATCTGGAAAAACTTCTGCGGCCCGCTTGAATGCAAAATCGCCGATGCCAATCAGCCGTTCCGGTTCCAGGATTTCAATGACTTCTCGCAAATGGCGATCGCATGCTGCGAAGAGCGGGATTCTCTCGGATGCCGGCAGCTTGTTCGGGGTTCGATTGCAGCCAGTGGCTTCCATGAAAGCGAGCGGGCAGTAGTTCACTACGAAATGCGCTGCGAAGAAATTCCGCGCGCTGCCGAAACGATCGGCGAAAAGTTTCCAGAGACGTTGACCGCTGATTTCAGTGCGCGGGCAATCGAAGCCCGTGATCGGCCGCTTCGCGTGAGTATGTGATGGTTGCCCGATGGGCGCCTGAATTCCGAGCCAGTCGCGAACCGCCGCGATCTCTCCGAAGGGAATTCCGGTTTGCGCCATTCCAAATGGACCCGGATTCATGCCCAGAAAAATCACGCGCTTCTGACCCTGTGCGTAACGCCGCAAATATGCTTCGTGCGCGGACCACGCGTAATCGAGCGGATTATAAACATGCGTGACGGGCGGCCCGAAGCGGAACTCCTTTACCGCATCACGCAAACGTTTGGCCGCCGTGATTACTCTTTGCGATGTGCTGCCGTTTTTCGACAAAGCAGAACGTCTGTAACGACGTTCAGCCAGCGATCAAGTTTTAAGCATGCTCGTCTTTGAAGTGACGTTTGCCTTTCGTCGCTTTGGCGTACTCGTCTTTGCTCAGGATATTCTCCTCAATCTGCATGTCGGTGCGCAGGAAATTTCTGAACCATGCCTCGATCCGTTCCTGCCGCTTCAACACTTCCTCGGTCAGATAATTGGCGTCGATGTTGATGCAGATGGCGCCGACGACGCCGAATTCTTTACGAATAATCGGAATCGTCGTGCACTTAAATCGGCGCGCACCGATGTTGAGCTCGTAGTTAAGCTTGTCTTCTTGCAACAGCTGCCGCTTCTTCAAATCGATTAGCAAATTCGTTGTGCCATCGCGCAGATGTCGACCGGTGACATCATTTTCCAACGCGATCAGTGAATGCCCCGGGTCCGCCAGATTGTGCAGAAGAATTTCGATCCCGGTATTTGGAAACGATTTCCCGATGAGTCGAACGATGCGGACATAATTTTCAAGGTATTCGTTTGTGTCATCCGCAATTTTCGCCCCGTCATATTTGGCAAAAAGTTTCGCGTATTCTTTCTGCTCCGCGGGTTCGAGCTGATCCCGCACGTTATTCTGCTCGCCGATGAAAATAAGTTGCCGCGCGGCGGTATGATCTGTGTTCTTGAGAAAATAATGCACACCCAGCCGAAAATCCTTGAGATCGAACTCGGGAATGTTGTCGCGATTGATCGTGAACGGATAGAAATCGGTACTCCTCCAGGTTTCTTCCAAAGTGCTTTCGCTCCCGATACTTTCCCCAGGCAAAACCCACAGCCAGGAAGATCCCCGAGACGATAATCGAAGCGACAATATTGACGACGATTTCGTTACCAAAGGCTGCAATCATAACCAGATGATTGGTGAACCTTTTCGGCCAATCTCCGGGATGGCAACTACAAACTGCCGCTCACCTTGGTGAGCGTAATATTTTCGGCGGCCACATCCGCGGGTCGCGAAAGCGCATAAGCCACAGCTTCCGCAATCTCGCTAGGCGACATCATTTTCTCCCGCGGCCAATCGCCTTCGATCGGTTTCCAAATTTCCGTCTCGGTCGCAGCAGGATAAACGTTGAGGACGCGAATGCCGCGCGGTCGCAATTCTTCGCGAATGGATTGCGACAAACCTTCGAGCGCGAATTTGCTCATGCAGTAGCTGCTCCAGTTCGCAAAACCGGTCCTGGCAGCGATGGAAAGAATGTTCACGATGCTCGCCCCTTTCTTCATGTTCGCGCTCAGCTTTTGCGTCAGAAGAAACGGTGCAGTGACATTTACGGCGAAGGTTCGGTTCCATTCCTCGAGCGAAATCGAATCGAAAGGTTTGACGACGGCGATGCCGGCATTGTTGATCAAGACATCGAGCGGGTCGGAGCCAACCTCTTCGATCAGGTTCTCAATCTGCGAACTCTCAGTGAGATCGTAACGCAATGAGATCGCACGCGCTTTTCTTGCCTCGACCGACTGACATGTCAGCGCAAGCGCGGCCGCATCGCGACCATGAAGAAGAAGTGTGGTGTCCGGAGCGGCGAGTTTTTCCGCGATCGCGCGGCCGATACCACGACTCGCACCTGTGATGAGGTAACGTTTCATCGTTCCATTCTGGGGAGCGCAGGCTGCCAGCCTGCATCAGCCGGCAGCTTGCCGGCGTCCGTCCAAAAACAATCGCTGAGGCGTAAATGGCCGCGGCGCGGAACACATCGGCAAGCTGCCGATGTGGACAGGCTGGCAGCCTGCGCTCCCCAGAACAAAAACATGCGCGTCATATTTTCCGCAGTGTAAATCGGTTATTGTTTGTTTCCCACAGGCGCAGCCTAACGAGTTGCTCTTCAAGTCGCGGATTCAATCGCTCCCAGAGCGTGCGAACAATATTTTCACCCGGTCGATGGCATCTCGCGAAAATCATCCGTCTCGAGGTCGAGATGTTTGTTATTCCAGAGTTGCAGACTTTCCTCGAGCGCGTTCTGCATTTCCGCGAAATTGTAGAGCACACCGCTGCGTTCGTCGTATCTGCCGCCAATTGTCGCTTCCGCTTCGTAAAGATGGCCGTGACCGAGCGGATTACTGCATTTGCCGAAGAGCGAGATGTTTTCTGGTTCGGAAAGTTCGCTCAATTGCAATCGATGCGCGGCGCTGAAGCTTCGCCGCATTCCGAGGAAGAACTGTTCGTCACTCCAGTATTCCGCAAAGAAATCGTCGCGTTCGTGCAACCGCACACGGTGAATGGGCAATGTGGCCGTGACCCGCTCGTGGATATACTGCGCCAGGCTTTCCGTCGTTATCGGCCGACGCGTCAGGCCGACAACATCATCGTTGAGATTCTTATGATCCAATTCCTCATGAATTCCGCGAATGCACGCTTCGATCATGTCGTATCTCACGGCCGGAGTAGAGTTCTCTCGAAATGTCAGACGCACACGATAATTGTGGCCGTGCAGCGAAGTCGAGACGCCGAAGAGCTTTGCATTCTCCTCCGCGCTAAGGTGCGGCGACATCGTTCGGCGCGCGGCTGAGAATTCGAACCAGTAGTTCGCTTCCGAAACCGCATCGGAATAATACGTGGCACTACGCTGCGGTGTTTCGACGAGATGAACGGCAGCCAGATTCGCGCTCAAATCTGCAAATAGCGGAGAAGTTTCGAGAAAAAGCTGACGCGCCATATTTTCCGCGGTCGGCGCCGTTGTTAAAAACGCCGGATGATCTTCGTTCAAGAATCTGTGATCGAAATTTGCGGACACGACTTGCAGGGCGCGTCTCTTGATCTCGCTAATGTTTACGAGCATTCCGTTGGCGGGATTGGGATCACCCGACAAAATGAAATAGGCGATGTAGTTCCGGCCGGTTCCATAATGCGCAGATGTTTCTGGACCGAAGGCAGCCAAATTTTCCTGTTCGCTCCAGTCGGCACAGAAAAGCCGGCGCGAAGCCGAAAACTCGAGGCGTTTGCTGACCGTCAGAAGCATGAGGCAGCAAAACGCACCCTCTGCCATCGTGCAAATGGTGCGCGAGTTTGGAGGTTAGGCATCTTGCCTGACTTGGCCGCCGGGCTTCCAGCCTGGCGAACATTACGCACTCGACAGGCAAGATGCCTGTCGCCCGAGACAGGCTGGAAGCCTATCTCCGCTATGGCAGCAGGGCGAGGAATTCCGAACGCGTGCGCGCATCTTCCTTAAAGACGCCGAGCAGGCAGGAAGTTTTCATGACCGAGTTCTGCTTCTCCACTCCACGCATCATCATGCAGAGATGCTTTGCATCGATCACGACCGCGACGCCGGCGGGATGCAAAATATCCATCAAGGCATCCGCTATTTGCGTCGTTAGGTTCTCCTGAATTTGCAATCGTCTGGCAAAAACATCGACGATACGCGCCACTTTGGAGAGACCAATCACTTTTCCATTCGGAATGTAAGCAACGTGCGCGCGACCGATGAACGGAAGAAGGTGATGTTCGCACATCGAATAAAGTTCAATGTCTTTCACGAGCACAATCTCGCTCGCATCGGAGTCGAAGATTGCATCGTTGACGATCTCCTTAACGCTTTGCCGGTAACCTTGTGTGAGAAACTCGAAGGCACGGGCGGCGCGTGACGGTGTTTTCAGTAAACCTTGTCGCTCCGGGTTCTCGCCAACGGCTTCGAGAATTTCGTGAAACGAATTTGCCAGCGCGTCCAGCCGGCCATTGTCGAGCCGATTGACGTCGCGTGTCAGACGTTCGCTGACTTCCAATTCGGAATTGCCGTCGTGCTTCAAAGCGCGCTCAATCGAGCCAGCTCAGCGGATACTTCTCGTCGTCCATGGAGACGGCTGCCTCGGTCAGCTCGAGAGTATGCTCGGTGTCGAACATGACCGCGAGTTCCTCCGTGCGCGCGGCGTCCTTGCTCGCCATGATCGTTCCCGGATGCGGTCCGTGCGGAATGCCGCGTGGATGCAATGTGATCGAGGCCGGCTCGATTCCGCGACGCGATCCGAAATTGCCGCGCACGTAAAATAACACTTCGTCGGCTTCGACGTTATCGTGTACCCACGGAATTTTCACCGCCTCGGGATGGTAATCGAGCATGCGCGGCGCAAAAGTGCAGACAACGTAACCGCGAATCTCAAAAGTTTGATGGATCGGCGGCGGTTGATGCACGGCGCCGGTAATGGGTTCGAAGTCCTGCGCGTTGAAGGTGAACGGATAAACGTAGCCATCCCAGCCCACGACATCGAATGGGTTTTGCGCGAGCGTCACGCACGTCCAGCGCGGACCGTCTTTCACAAGAATTTCGGTGTCCTCTTCCTTATCGATGACATTTAACTCGGTCGGCCCGTGAAAATCGCGTTCCGAATACGGCGAGCCCATTCGAATTTGGCCCTCATTATTTAGATAGCGTTTTGGAATTCGCACCGGCCCGGACGATTCGAGAATGAGATAATCTTCCTCTTCGACTTTGTCGGGCACGAGCCGATAAGTGATCCCGCGCGGAATTACGATGTAATCTTCGGCGCGATAGCGTTGTTTGCCGAACATCGATTCGAGCGTGCCACCGCCTTTAAAAATGAAAATGATCTCATCGGCGCCGCCGTTCTTATAATACTGGAACTGCCCGTAATTCTTCTCCGGGCGACAACGCCACGCCGTCATGTCCTCGTTAAAGAGAATCGGGACACGGCCGCTGTAGAGATCGCCGCGGCGCGCCATGTTCGCAGTTTTCAGATGATGATGACGCAGTGGACTATCGGCCGCTTTCTTCAGCTCTTCGCATTTGAGCAATTTGACGCTGCGCACGCGTGTGGGCGGGCGCAGATGATACATGATCGAGAACGCTTCGTTGAACCCTTCGGTCGTGACGACATGCTCATAATAGATGCCTTCGTTTTTGTAACCGGGGCCGGCGCCGTTGCGATGAAACCAGATGTGATGCTTTTTCGGAATCTCTCCGAGCTTTTGATAGAATGGCATATCTAACTTACCTCCTTCATATCGAATACAAGCGCTGCACTTCCACAGCGACAGCAGGGAGCGGCGGTTTGCAAACCGCCGAAATAATTAGACGGCGATTCGGAGATCGCCGCTCCTTGAAGCGCAATATGCGGCAATACCCTTGCGAACATTCCAGTTACAAATTCCCTCGCGCGTCCTGTTCGCGCTCGAGCGCTTCAAAGAGCGCTTTGAAATTTCCTTTGCCGAAACTCTTCGCGCCTTTGCGCTGAATGATTTCGAAAAACAAAGTCGGCCGGTCCTCGACCGGTTTCGAAAATATCTGCAACAGATAACCTTCGTCATCGCGGTCGATGAGAATGCCTAACCGTTGCAACGGCTCGAGGTCCTCATCGATGTGCCCGACGCGATCGAGCACAGTCTCGTAATAGGATTGTCGGTATCTGGAGAAACTCGACCCCGCGTTTTTGCAATTCCGTAACCGTCGCCACGATGTCCTTCGTCGCGATGGCGACATGCTGCACGCCTTCGCCGTTGTAAAATTCCAGATACTCTTCCACCTGCGATTTCTTTTTGCCTTCCGCCGGTTCGTTGATCGGGAACTTCACGAAACCGTTGCCGTTGCTCATAACCTTGCTCATGAGCGCGGAATATTCGGTCGATATATCTTTGTCGTCGAAGCTAAGGATGTTGCGGAAGCCCATCACATCCTCGTAAAATTTCACCCACGGATTCATCTGGTTCCAGCCGACGTTGCCGACGCAATGATCGCAATATTGCAAGCCAGTCTCGGGCGGATTGTAAGTCGATTCCCACTTGCGGAAGCCGGGCATGAATGGACCGCTGTAATCTCCGCGTTCGATGAAGAGATGAACGGTGTCGCCATAAGTGTGAATGCCGCTCATCACGACCTTGCCGTGCTCGTCCGTCAAAGTCTTCGGTTCGAGAAAACTCTTGCCGCCCCGCTTCGTTGTTTCCTGCCACGCGGAGGTCGCGTCTTCTACCTTCAGTGCAATCGCCTTCACACCGTCGCCGTGTTTATAGATGTGATCGGCGATCGGATTCTCCGTCCGCACCGGGGTCGTGAGAACAAACGTCAGCTTGTTCTGACGGATCGCATAGCTCGCGCGATCTCTCACGCCCGTTTCCGGACCGGAATACGCGAGACTTTGAAAACCGAACGCAGTTTTGTAGAAATGCGCGGCTTGCTTGGCATTACCGACGTAGAATTCAATGTAATCGGTGCCTTGAAGCGGAAGAAAATCCGCTTCGACAGACGGCGCAGCTTTTGGCGAAAGAGTTGTAGTTGCCATAGGTATCTGGATTGTTGATGGCGCGCAAAACGCCTTACTAATTATAAATCGTCCTTCCTCGCCTGCAAGGTTGTGAAAGCTGCCCCGACGTGCGCCCGTTTCACATCCGGTTCATTCGGCCGCGGCAAGAAGAAGCTCCCACACATTTCGCAGATGGCGCTCAGTCGTAAGCATGTTGCCGAGCCCTAATCGAATCACGCTTTGCCCGCGCAGTTTCGTTTGTGTGAGATAAGCTTTGCCGGAAGCGTTGATCTTTTCCACGACCGCGCCGTTAGATTTGTCATCGCTGTTTCGCAGTCGAAAACAAACCACTCCCATTACAACCGGCGCGGATAACTCGAATGGTGAATCTTTCTTGATCCAATCGGCAAACAAATGCGCGAGCCGCAGATGTTCGCGAATACGCGACGCTAACCCAGCGCGGCCGAAATTTCGCCAGACCATCCACGCCTTGATCGCGCGGAAACGGCGGCCGAGTTGCACGCCGTAATCCATGTAATTGATGTCGGCGCCGCCGGTGTCGCCACGCAAGTATTCCGGAACGAGTGTGAAAACGCGGCGGAGACGCTCGATGTCTCGCATATAGAGCACGCTGAAATCGAACGGCACGAAAAGCATCTTGTGCGGATTGATGACTAACGAGTCGGCTTCGTTCCAACCATCTTTCACCCAGTCGCACTCCGGCAAAAGCGCAAGCCCACCGCCGTATGCGGCGTCGATGTGCAGAAATATTTTTTCTTTACGACAAATCGCCGCGATCTCGCGCACCGGATCGACGCTCGCCGTTGAAGTCGTTCCCACCGAAGCGACAACGGCGAGAGGCTTGAAACCTTCGCGTTTGTCGGATGCGATTGCATCGCTCAGAGCGGAAAGGTTCATGCGAAACTCGGAATCGCTCGCGACACGGATTACGTTTTTTTCACCAAGCCCAAGCGCGATGGCGGCTTTCTCGACCGAACTGTGCGTTTGATCGGACGTGTAAATTCGCAAACGCGGAACGTCGTTTCGACCCGTCAAGCCTTCTGCGCGGACACGATCAACTGCTTCTTCACGCGCTACCGCGAGCGCGTGCATGATTCCAATCGAAGCCGTGTCGTAAACGACTCCACCAAATTCATCGGGCAGACCGAGCCACTGCCGCAGCCAATCAAGAACGAGCGTCTCCAGTTCCGTCGCCGCCGGAGACGTGCGCCATGTCATGGCAATTACGTTGAGAGTTGCGGAAATCATTTCTGCGTAAAGGCCGGCCGCGGTGCTGGTCGATCCGAAATAGCCCATGAATTGCGGATGACTCCAATGCACCACTCCGGGAACAATTACGCGGTCGACATCGGCGAGAATCGCGTCGAACGGTTCGCCCAATTCGGGCGGCTGGGTCGAAAGCTTGCTTGTGATCGCGCCGGGCTTCTCGTTAGGCGCGACCGGAATCTTTTCGAGATTCTCGCGATAATCGGCAATCCAATCTGCAAGCCGATGCAAGTGCTCGCGGAACAGTTCAGGAGGAATGTCGCCAAGATGCTCTTGCACGCCTGTCATTCTGAGCGAAGCGAAGAACCTCGCAAGCCATCAGATTCTTCTGTAGCGGCGGTCTATGACCGTCGCATAATTTCCGCCGAGAAAAGTGCGACGGTCATAGACCGCCGCTACAGGATCAAAACGCGAAACCAAAACTGAAATGGAACGCGCCGCGATCTTCATCGGGATGCGGATCGGGATTTACACCGTAGTCCAAACGAATCGGACCGATGGGGAGTTTGTAGCGAAGCCCGGCACCGATCGCGTAACGCATATTATCGAGACTAACATCCTCCGATGTCGGCAATAAATTTCCGGCATCGGTAAACACGACTCCTTCCAATTCCCCGAAAAGCGGGAACGTGTATTCGATATTGAAGATCGTATAAAACTCGCCACCGATCGGATCGCCGCGCCGATCGTGCGGACCAAGCGTGCGTTCGCCGAAACTGCGCACCGTCGTGCTCCCGCCGCTAAAAAAGCGTTCGTCGATCGGAATGGCGAGCGCTTCGTTAGGCGCATCGGAGCTCAATGAGTGAATGATTCCCATGCGCGCCCCAAACGCGAGGCCGCTCCGTTCGAACCAGTTCCGTTTGCCGCTATCACCAAGCTCCGTTCCGATGTCGAAAGCTTCCGGCGGTCCTTTCGCAAACGACAGGTAGTAACTCGCGCGAAATGTCGAACGGATAAAATCGATATCGCTCCCCAGCCCTTTCGTGGCCACGTCAAAAGTGTTGTCAAAAATGAATCCGCGCGTCGGAACCACCGGACTGTCGCGGAAATCGAGGGTGTGCGTGAAGCCGATCGTGTTCACGAGATAGTTGTTGCGCCCAATCAGCTCCGGCGGACGGATATCGTTCGTCGTGATTTCGACGTGACGCACGGCAGCAACGAGAGACGCCTTGTAATGTTTGGTGAACTCACGCGTCAGCTCGAAGCGAGAGCCCACCTCGAATTTTGAATAACCGTCGAAATCGTAGGTAAGGGCCGACAGTCGCGCGCGGAATTGAAAGTCGGTATTGAATAGATACGGATCCTCGAACAGCACGTCGCCCTTGTAGCTTCGCTCGGAAATTTCCAGCGACGTCGTGACCGGCCGCCCATAACCGAAAAGATCGAGATCGCGATATTGAATGCCGAAAATGCCGCCGACATACGAACCATACCCAACCGACAACCCGAACTCTTTGCTTTTCGCTTCCTCCGCCGAGATGTCGAGCCGCAGCAAATTTCCCGGCATCGGAGTCGGCTTGATTTGCAGGAGGTCGAACAAACCGGTGCGCATCAATTCGCGAAATCGCTCATCGAGAACATCCGGACTGTAGGTTTTGCCGTTTAGCTTTTTGAACCGCCGCGTGATGTACTTTGGTCGCAGTCTCGTTAGGCCACTCACGATCGTTCCATCAAAGTGATAGACAGGCCCAGGCTGAATGGAGATTTCGACTGGCACGCGTCCATCGCGAGCCGCAGCCGGATTACCCGCCGCATCGACTTTCACATCGTAGTAACCGCGCGTCTTGAAATACGTCTGAAGCCGGCGCGGAATGTCTGCCGCGCGCGCATCGGTGTACGGTTTATTGAGAATATCGAGCAACTGCCCGAGCAGCGCCTGTTCGCCATAAATCGTCTGCCCGTGAAAAGCGATGCGTCCAAAGAAATACTGGCGCCCCTCTTGGATCGCGATCGTAACGTTCGCCTGCATTCCATCCGCCGAGTAGGCGTAATGCGGTGGATCGATCATCGAATCGAGAAATCCTTCCGCGATATAAAGACGATGAACCAGATCGACGCCTTCCGTGATGTCGGCCGCGACGAAAGGCAGATGTTTTTGTAACTGCGAGTAGCGCTGCCGCGTCGGACCTACCACGTAATCGAATAATTTTTCCGTCGGCTCGTGGTCGTTACCGATGAAGTTAATTTGCCCCAGAGTGATGAGCGGCCCTTCATCGATGTCGAGCACAAGACGATCGCCCGCCGCAATCGTGTAATGCACATTGACGTTGGCGTAACCGTGTTTGCGATAAAAGAGCGCCAGAAAAAATGCGGCATCGTCTCCGCGCGCGGCGCTCAAACCGTATTGCTCGATCGTCGTAATTTGCTCCTTCAATTGCGAACGAAGTTCCTTGTCGCTGAACGCCTTCTCGCCGCGCAAATCGATGTTCGCCGCGTGGCGCGCCACTTTTTCCTGCGCTTTTACCTCAGCCTTTTTTGCCTCTTCTTTTTGCACCTGCGCGGGGCGAACGGCCGCTCGTTGTGCAAAACTCGCGTGCGCCAGCATTCCGCCGCACGCGATGAGAAAGAGCAACCGGCGCATCTTAACGAAACCGAATCACGTATTTCACCGTCCCACGGAAATCGCCGGCTACACCAAGGTCACCGACAAGAACAAAGTGCTGATTCAATCTAAAACGCGCCGTCGCGGTCTGCTGGCCCGTTTTCGGATCGACCTGCCCAATATCCACATCCAGCCGATCGAAAACGGAAGTGCTGTTCGTTCCCGAACCCTTCTTGAAAATCTTCCGGTAAAGTTGCTGAACGAGCAGCAGCGCGGCGCGTCCCGCCAGCACGTTGTTGTTTCCGGTTAATTCCTGACGCGTCGTCCCGGTCGCGAGTAATGATATGATTTCTTCCTGCGGCAGCGGCGGCTCGCTCGTGAAAATTGCTTCCGGCGAAAGCGACGTCCCGTAGACATACACGTGGATCGTGTAATCGCGGATCACCGAAGTCCCGTGCAGATCGATCCTCGGATTGAGCGAATCATCCGGATTAAAGTAGAGATAACCGTAAGCGATCTCCAGACGGCTGAACGGCAATGTCGCTTCCACGTTTCTTAGCCTAACGAGTCCCTGCAATCCCGGGTGCAATCCGGTGCCGCCCAGTTTCAAATCAACGATTGCATCGCCGTTGGCGAGATTCCCTCGAATCAAAAAAGGATCTTTCGTTTTGATCGCGACATCGAATTTCCAGTCGCGCAGCGGCGGATCGGGAAAGGAGAATTCCGGACGCGATGCCGGAGGTTCTGGCGCAGGACGGCCGGGTAATCCAATCGGAATCAGATCGATGTTTTTTAGAAACTGGCTGTTCGTTAGGGCGACATTGCCCGTCACCGTTGCGCTTTGCAGCGGGCCATTCACGCGAATATCCGCGTCGGCACGCGCCGTGAGCGAGTCATTCCGCGCGACGAGGACACTATTCGCCTTGAGCTGGAGATCGATGTTCGGTTGCGTCAATTTCGGAAACGTGATTCGGCCGGACACGGTAAAAGGACCACCAGCCAGGTCGCCGCCAAGACGCGCCAGCGAAAGTGTATCGCGATTAAAATCGATTCGCGTTTTAAAATCGCGCAGTGCCGGCAACGTCGCGTTCGTAAAACGCATCACGTTAACCGTCATGTCCCCCGCTCCACTCAAGACAGGATTTGCGATTGTTCCGTTTACGTTCATGTCCAGCGCAAGATCGCCATCGATCTCCTCCACGGCCGGAACGAATTGCCGGAGAAAATTTACCGAACTGCGGGGCAGGTGAATCTTCGCCGTGACGGGCGTGGCGCCACTCAGTTTTCCTTCATCCAGCACACGCGCGGTGTCGAAAGGCATGTTCGCCTGAATCTGAAGCGGCTGAATTTTCGCCTGCTGCAACTTCCCATCGATGACGAGCTGCTGCTTCTCTATGTGTGCTCCGAGAACGAAACTGGCCGGTTCCAAGTCGGGAAATTTTTCCGAGCGCAGATCCCGCATTTGCAGATCGAGTTGCGCGCGCAGATCGGCCAGAGTTCCCTGCGCGTCCAATTTCACATTTGCCGACCCAGAAACCGGCGCTTTAGCTCCGAAGTCTTCGAACAGTTTTCCCAATTCAAGATTCTCGGACTGGAACGTCACGTTGACCTTGCCGTTTGAGGGAAAGAGCGGTCGCTCGCTGCCAAGATTTTTCCAGACGAAAGGCAATGAAAAATACCCCGTCGCGTATTTCGCCTGGCCTTGATCGATTTGGATCTTCGAAATTTCCAGCGTTTCGGCTGTCGTCTGCGCGATCGCCTGGAAATCCATCTTGTCACTGCCGAGGAAGACGATGGGAACATTCAGTCCTTCGGGCGAATAATTCGCATCGATGTTTGCCTGAAGCGATCGCAGATCGCCGTAGCGCCCTTTCTCGAGCGCTAGCTTCAAGACGCCACTGTTCTTGAAAACGTCGCTGTCCCCCGAACCTTCCCAGTTTATTTTTAGCGATCCGGCTAATTCATTCTGATTGTGCGCCGCTTTCAATACCGGCTCGAACGTCGAAAGGTTCGCGATGTCGGCAATCACCTTTCCCGAATAATGATGCGGCTTTTGCAATGCGAACGTTCCCGTCGCCTTGATGTAATCTTTTTCGCTTAGATTCGCGGTGAGATCGTTGAGATAAATTGTGTTCCTGCTCATCGAAACATGACTGGTGAGTTGCCTAACGAGCAGATTTTTTGCCGTGATGTTCTGGCCGTAAATTTTCAACTGACCGTTGCCGCTTGCGTTCCTCATCTGCAACTGACCGTCGCCCTGCAGCGTCCCGGCGATTTTGTCCGGCGAACTCGACTGCCAGTAATCAGCCAGTTGTGGAACGTTTAACGTGAGACTGAAATCAGCAGGTTGCTTCAGCGGATCCGCGCCCGCCGGCGGCAATTCATATTTCCCCTCTGCGCTCAGCTCGTTTGCCTTCCGCGTTACCGCGATCTGACGAAATGTAACGTTCTTGCCGCTGCAGCTGACTTCCATACGCACCGAATCGACCAAATACTGACCGTAGTGAACGTCACCAAGCTCTGCTCGAATATTCGAGATCAGATTCGTGTAGTACTGCTCTTTCGATTTGCGCGACGGCATCTTTTTCGACGCAGTGATCGTCGCGGCCAGTTGTTTCGCTGCCGCTTTATCGAAACCAATCTCGTTTCCGTTAATCGCTAATCTTAAGAGAATGGTTTCGTTTTTGATTCGGATACTGCCTTCTCCTTCAGCGGTGCCCGTGATTGGCGGCGTAAGAAAACCTGTGAGCTGCTTGAGGTTTGGCGCATGGATGAGCAATTTTAAATCAGCAGGTGCGCGACCAAAATCACTTGTCGAATCGGGCAGCGTCGCCGAGCCGGTAACCTCGACACGATTATTTCCTCCGACGATTACCGCTTTGTTGACTGTCGCCATTCCATTTGCGGCAGCGATATCCAGATCAACCGAATCGAGCGCCAGATCTTTTTGTCGAACGTTACTGACGTGCGCCGCAATCGATCCATTCCATGATTTCGGATCCTTCAGAACGCCGCTCCCACTGATTTTCAAATCGCTCACGTCTCCAGAGATGAACCCGGCAGGTTGTCCGAAATATTCCGCGAGTTTCCCGAGCGAAATCCGATCCGCACTGAGATTCACCTCCGTTGAGAACGATTTTTTCTTTTTCTTCAGCGAGACCTTGCCCTTGATGTCTCCGCCGACGAGCGATCCATCGATAGCGAGATCGAGCGCTTTCGAACGAATGTGCGAAGCGTCGATGTTCACGACTTGGAACTTGTTCTGTTGATCGAAGGTGAGATCGCGCAGAAACAAATTCTTATTCGTGTAGGAAGTCGTCGCGGTAACGTTCGTCCAGGTGTGAAGATTTGGGATTTGTAAGCGATCGATCTTAAGCGCGCCATCGCGGTGTGGACTGAGATCGAGATTCAGATTCCGCAAAATCAAATCCTGCGGCTGATCGCGAATCGTCAGGTTGACGTTTTCGAGATGCATTTCGTCCGGGAAAAATCCGGGCAGCGAAATCTTCTCGTTAGGCTTGGGCGGCACGGAAGGCGGTGATTTGGCCGGATCAAGAACAATGGTTGCCGAATGCAGTTCCACGTTTTGCAGAAAGCCGGGCAGGCCATGAAAGATCAGGCCCCAAATGCTGTAGTCGGCGCGAACAAGATCGGCATCGATCGATTCCACGGCAGACGGACTCGTCGCCGTCGCGTGAACATTTTTCAAAGTGAGATCGCCCAGAACGGAACCGTCGATTTGAAAATCGAGCTTTAGATTTTCCTTCGCGGCAAAATGAATGGCGAGACCGCGCACGATCGGGCGCAAAATCGGCCCGTGAAATAGCCCGAGCACCACGAGCAAGGCAGCTCCCGCAATGAGCAATTTGCGAATCCAGGTTCTTGATCGACGTGACGGCGTTTCATCTTTTCCATCTTCGCCCACGAGGGAGTTAATCTATTTCCACGAGGGTAAAGAGCAAATCGGAAGGGATTTTCGGAGAGACTCGCCGCGGCGAGTCCACAACGTGCAGAAGTAAGTCCTCCGTGAATTGGAAAGTGGCGCAAGTTTCCAACTTGCGTTTGTTTAGGTCGCTCACCGAGGTGAGCGCCACTTTAGAACCATGAGCCCAAACAAACTTTTCGACTATCTCGACGGAAAACTGCCGGCAAAGGAACGTGAAGAACTCGAGGAAAAGATGGCGAATGATTCGACACTGCTGCGGCAGCTTGCAATGGCGCGCAAACTTCGAGAGGCGATGCCCGGCTCGAGCGAATTAATCGGTTCGCTCGGAGAAAGTTCGGCCGCCGATCGCCGTAGCGCGATTCTGACCAAGCGCGTTGCATTGGCCTCTATCGTCCTGGTTTTTCTGAACGTCTTCATCGGCTTGTGGTTTATCTTTCAAAAACAAAAGCCTTCGGCCAGGGCGCACGACGCGGATATGCGACAGCAGGTCGAGCGATCTTTGGAAAAGGCCGCAGCGTCCGCGATGCCGACGCCGAATATCGAAGCCGACGAAATCAAGATCAGCACAGCCGCAGATCAGAAAGAGGAAGTCGCCAAAAAAGTAATCTCCGCCGCTGCAGAAGCCGGCGGCTCGGGTGGAAAAGCATTGGATGACGAGAATGGAATTGTCGTGTTGATCGATATTCCGAAAAGTCGGGAAATGGAATTTCGCCGGAGTCTCGTCGCACTGGGAGCGCCGGTGCCATCTCCTATCGACGAGACAGCATCGAAGCCTAACGAGAGAAAATTTCTGCAGGTGCGAGTCGTGAAAGCGACGCAATGATCGCCGTCACGTTTGCGTTGCCGGCGGAAAGCAAGGATCTCGTTTCCCGTTTGCAGAACAAACATGGTTGTCCATCCCTCGGCCGTGAAGTCGTTAGCGGGCAGATAGGCTCCCGAGCGATAACAATATTTCACACCGGCGTTGGCCGAAGGATTGCCGAAAAGAGGCTCACTGAGTTCCTTGGCAATCAGTCAGTCCAAGTTTTGATCAGCAGCGGCTTCGCCGGTGGCGTCGGTTCCGAAGTAAACGTGGGCGATCTGTTCCTGGCGGAAAACGCCTCCGACCCAGAACTGCTCGCGATCGCGCAGCGAGCGCTAAGTCGCGTGCGTCCCCGCGTTGGAAAACTACTTACCTCATCGGGAATTGTTCATTCAGAAGCGCAGAGATTGGGACTTGCAAGAGAACGTGGCGCCGATGCCATCGATATGGAAACCGACGTGATCGCGGATGCATGCATAGAACAAGGGATTCCCATGCTCTCGCTCCGGGCAATCAGCGACAGTGCGCGTGAGCCGTTCCCAGTCCCACCAGCTGTGTTGTTCGATATCGAACAACAGAAGACGCACATGGCGAGCCTCGCTCGTTATCTCATCACAACACCAAGCGCAATCAGGCCGTTAATTCGATTTGCTCGCCAGATCGGGCGTGCCCGCCAAAAACTCGCCGATGCGCTAACGAGACTGGTGCAGGATGATTCCTTAGAACAGATCGTTCGCTGAGTGCAACGCCCGGGGAGCGCACGCGCCTCGCGTGCTGGCAACTCCGAATGCTTTCGCGAGTTGCGAACTTTTCTTCTCCGTAAAGAGAATTGCGGCGAGGCGCGCGCCCTCCCCTAACGAATCGCGCGGGCTGGTTCGATGTGCACGAGCACATCCGCAATGCGCGGATCGCTGCACCGGATCGCGTCTTTGACTGCGTGCGCGATTTGATGTCCTTCACGAACGGAAATGTTTTCATTCACGCCAACATGGAGATCGACGTAAAAGCTCAGCCCCATTTTGCGCAAGACGCACTTGTCGATCTCGATCACACCAGGAACGTTTTTAGCGGCCTCGCGGACAAGGTCGACAATTTCTCCGCGCGGAGCGGTGTCCATGATTTCGAAAAAGGCGGGACGCAAGAGTCGGAAACCGTTGGCGCCGATGATGGCGCACGCAAACAAGGCCGCCCAGTCGTCAGCGCTTTGCCATTTTTCGCCGCCGATGAGCGCGATCGAGATGCCGACAAACGCGGCCGCGGAAACAAGCGCGTCGGTGCGATGATGCCAGGCGTCCGTTTGCACCGCTGTGCTGTGGGCGTTGCGTCCGATGCGATTGACGTAGCGGAACAGGACTTCCTTTACGACAACGACGACGACCAATATCACCAGCGTAAACGGCGCGGGGCCGTGATGCGAAATGAGAATTTCGCGAACACTTTGAATCGCCAGACCGGCCGCGGCGACGAGCACACCGCAAGCGACAATCAGTGCCGCCATGGGCTCGGCTTTGCCATGACCGTACGGATGCGTTTCGTCCGGCGGCCGCGCGGCTACTTTCAATCCGCCCCAAATGACGAACGAGCCGCCGATATCGAGCGCCGATTCAATTCCGTCGGCGATCAGAACGTAGGCGTTACCGAAAACACCACCAAGAATCTTCGCGGCGGCAAAGAGAAGGTTGATTAGCATCCCGAAGAGCGCGATACGCGCGCCGGTTTGGAGATTGCCGGACGGAGTAGCAGTTGTAGGATGCAGCGCGGAAGCCATCGATGAAGGAAACTATAAGCGCGGCGATTTACGAAACACACGGAAAACCGACCGAGGTTCTGCAAGTGCGCGAGCTGCCGCGACCACGCGCGGGCGAAGGTGAAGTCGTCGTGACGATGCGAGCGGCGCCGATTAATCCCGCGGACCTAAACGCAATCGAAGGGAAATATCCGCTGCGGCCGGCGTTGCCGGCGACTCCCGGCTTCGAAGGCAGCGGCTTTGTCACGGAAGTCGGAAAAGGCGTGAGTCACGTTGGCGTCGGCACGCACGTAATTGTGCCGCACGATACCGGGACGTGGCGGGAAGCCCTCGCCGTGAAAGCGGAAAAATTGGTCGCGGTGCCTGAAGGCATCGATCCGCGACAGGCGGCGATGTTGAAGATCAATCCCATTACCGCGTGGCGAATGCTTCACGATTTCGTCGAATTGAAACGCGGCGACTGGTTAATTCAAAACGCCGCGAATTCCGCCGCTGGCCGCGCGGTAATTCAAATTTCACACGACCTCGGATACAAAACCGTCAATGTCGTTAGGCGAGCCGAGCTGGTTGAAGAATTGCGCGCCGAGGGAGGCGACGTTGTTCTGGTCGATAGCGAAAATCTTCGCGATCAAGTGAAAGAAGCCACCGGTGGCGCGCCCATTCGTCTGGCGCTAAACGCGGTCGGCGGCGAAAACGCATTACGCGTTGCCAACACGCTCGCGCCCGAAGCGACGATGGTGACGTATGGCGCGATGAGTTTCCGGCCACTGCGCATCCCGAATGGGCTTTTGATCTTCAAGAATCTTCACTTCTGCGGATTCTGGGTGAACAAATGGTACGATCAGGCCACTGCGAAGCAACGCGATGACAACGTTTGCTTCGATTTTTGAAATGGCGCAGCGCGGCCTGTTGCATACGAAAGTAGAAAAAGCATATCCGCTCGCGGAAGCGAAAGCCGCCGTCGCACACGCCGCGCAAAACAAACGCAGTGGCAAAATCATTTTCGAGTTCGGCACGTGATCGCAATCGTTGTTGGCGCGGGAATCAACGGCGTCACCGCTGCGATTGAGCTCAGGCGACGCGGGCATAAAGTCACTCTCGTCGATCCCGGCCCGCTTCCACATCCGCTCGCCGCTTCAACGGATATCAGCAAAGCCGTTCGAGCAGCCTACGGTGCGGATGAGGATTACGTCGCAATGGCCGAACGCTCGATTGAGCGATGGCGTGAATGGAACAAAGACTTCGGCATCGAGCTTTATCATGAGGTCGGATTTTTGTTTTTGCGCAAGCGCCCCATGCAACCGGGAGATTTCGAGTACCGAGAGTTTAAAACTCCTGGAGCGACAGGGCCACAAACTGGAGCGCATGGACTCAACACAATTGCGCAAACGTTTCCCGGCATGGAATGCCGAGCTTTATCCCGACGGTTTTTTCGATCGTGCAGCCGGCTATGCGGAAAGTGGACGCGTAGTTACAACGCTGCTCGAGCACGCGAAAACCATCGGAGTTGAGCTGCGCGAAGGGCGCAAGTTTGCGAGGCTGCGCGATCGCAAGATGGGAGTTCTGTTGGATGATGGCCGCGAAATTGCCGGCGATGTTGTTGTGATGGCTGTTGGCGCGTGGACGCCATTCTTACTGCCGACGACGCAAAAATTCTTTCGCGCGACCGGACATCCCGTTTTTCATCTAAAACCTCGAGAGCCCGAATTGTTTTCTCCGGAGCGTTTTCCGGTCTTCGGAGCCGATATTTCGACAACTGGCTTCTATGGATTTCCGATTAATCGCGACGGTGTGGTCAAGGTCGCCAACCACGGCCCGGGCCGCGAGATGTCGCCCGATTCTCGAGAGCGGATCGTGACGCCTGAAGAAGAAGAGAAGATGCGCGAATTCTTATCCGAGACGTTTCCGGCCCTGGCGGATGCCCCGATCGCCTACACGCGAATCTGTTTATACTGCGATACGAACGACGGCGATTTCTGGATCGCCGCCGACCCCGACCGACCCGGATTAGTCATTGCTGCTGGAGACAGCGGTCATGGGTTTAAGTTTGCTCCAGTCCTGGGTGAAATCATCGCCGATGCCGTCGAAGGAAAATCGAATCGGCTCTTGAAAAAATTTAGCTGGCGACCCGAAGTGCAGCGTGGCGTGGAAAAGGAAGCCGCCCGGTTTCTACCAAAATAACAAAGGCGGCTGCGCCTGACAGCTGCCTCTACGACTCTTTTTGCGCAGCTTCTTTTTTTGCCTGTCGCTTAACGAGCGTGATTTGCTTGATTCGAGCAGAATCGGACGGGCTCCAGGTCGCGACATCCGGATCGTCCTTAAATGCATTGTGCACGATTCGCCGTTCGTAGGAATTCATCGGTTCGAGCTGAAGCGAACGACCGGTAATGCGAACACGCTCGGCGAGTTCGCGCACGCGTTGCACAATGCGATCTTCACGCATCGACCGATAATGCTCGCAATCCACCGTTACTTTGGCGGCCTCCTTATCCTTGGTCTGGATGAGGCGGTTCAAGAGAAACTGAATCGCTTCGAGAGTCTCGCCATCGCGACCGATCAACCGCCGGCTTTCTTCAGTATAAATTTGTAATACGCGATTGCCGGCCTCGTTCGTAGTCTCGTCGATTTCTGCAACGAAACCCAGATAACCGAGCATGGTATCGAGAAGTTCTTTCGGGCTCATCGTTTTCCTCGCCGCGATTTTTTTCCTGGCGGTATCACTTTTTCCAAAGTCGGCGCTGGTTGACGCTTATTCTGGTAAAGCTGCAGGATCGTGAAGAGGTTCTGAGTTGTATAATACAAAGCGAGCGCGGCTGCAAAGTTGTAACAAAAGATGACGAAGATGATCGGGGTGAACATCATGATGCGCTGCTGTGTGGCGTCGCCGGTTTTCGGCGTGATGCGCATCATCCAGACATTCGTTAGGGCCATGAGCAATGGCAGGATGTTGATCGGCCAGCCAATCATTGGAAGGTGGCCGACGGTGTCGGGCTGCGAAAGATCGTGCACCCAAAGGAAGCTGGCGTTTCGCAGTTCCACCGTTTGCCGCAGCATGGTGAAGAGACCAAAGAAAATCGGAATCTGGATCACCATCGGAAGGCAGCCGGCGACGGGATTGATGCCGTACTCTTTGTAAAGTTTCATCACCTCCTGATTCATCCGCGTCGGATCGTCTTTGTGTTTTTCGCGCAGTTCCTGCATTTTCGGCGAAAGCGCGGACATGCGGCGCATCGAACGGTTCGCCTTCGTTTGCAGCGGCCACAAAGTCAGCTTGACGATGGTCGTTAGGGCCAGAATCGCCGCAGCGTAATTGCCGAGATAGTGATGCAGCAGATTCATCAGATTCAGCAATGTCTGGCTGATGATCTTGAATACGCCGAAGTCCATGATCTCGGCTTCGTCATGCTCCAGCTCCGAGAGGCGATGATAAAGTTTCGGCCCGGCGTAAATCTCAAAATGGAAGCTCGCCGTTTGTCCGGGCTGCAAGGCGAACCCCGGCATGCCCATGGCGCCCTCAATCGCCGGCAGCGTCACGCCATTATCTTGCTTGATTTCAAAACGACGCCCCCAAACTTCATCGGCTTTGCCGTTGAGCGGCGCGAGCAGCGTGACAAAAAATTGATTAGTCACGCCGGCCCACTCCGCGCCTGGCAATTTTTCGTTGTAAAATTCCCGCGCGGTCTGCTTTTGCAAACCGAGGAAACCGCTGTGCGCCGCAAACCAATTCACATCTACCGATTTCGCCTTTCCCGCAACACACCAGGCGAGATGCGTATAGTTCGGCATATCGTTCGGATGAATCGGCCGCGCGGAACCGAGGGTAAGAAAGTAATTGGGATGACTATAGGCTTGGCTGCCGTCGTTGCGGAAATCGACATCCATTTCCGCGACGAAATCGTCCCTCTTTGCCGGAGTCGGCGGGAAGAAGAACTTCTTGCGAATGTCGACATGCTCGGGCGTGGCCCGCTCGAATTGCACACCGCCATCGGGCAAATGCGAGATGGTAAATTCCGGAAGCACCGCCGCTTCGGGATGTTGCACAATCGCTCCGATCGGCGCGCGATCCGGAGAATTTAAGACGACACGCTGACTTCCCTCGGCGACATGATTGAGCAGAACCACTTCGCTGATGGCGCCGCCACGATTCGTTAGGCGCAATTCCATATCGGAATTGCGCAAGGTTTCCTTCTTCTCGACAAACGTCGGGATGCTTTCCGTGGGAGTCGGTGTTGCGGCAGGCGCAGGTGAAGACAGATCCGGCGACGCCGAACTAGTTGGCGATGCCGACGCGATGGAAACGGTCGGTGTGGGCGCGGGGGCAGTTCGCACCGGCACAGGCGTCGGGTGCTTCATCATATAGATCTGCCACACCACGAGTCCGATGACGCAAAGGGTAATGGCAATCCATGCTTGTCGATCCATACACGATTCCGGTGCGGCTATTCACACACGAAACAAGACTCACTCGCACCGCGATTTTTTTCCGGTACGGGGTCGAAGCCGCGACCACCCCATGGGTGGCAACGCGCCAGGCGTCGCAGTCCGAGCCAGCTCCCACGCAGGAGTCCGAACTTTTCTACCGCTTCGAGAAAATAAGCGGAGCACGTGGGCGTGAAGCGACAGCCTGATCCCGGCCCGCCGAGAACAGACAAAATCGGCGAGATGACGATTTGATAAGCGCGAACAAAAAATCGGACGATCCGAATCATGAGCGGGCTAGAATAGAAGCGCGTTTTGCCAGACGCAACCACTCATCTTCCAAGGCACGATAAGTCGACTGCGCGGCAGCGGGACGAGCAATCGTGACAAACCAAATTTGGCCGCAAAATTCATGCTGCCTCTTGCGTACGATTTCGCGCAGACGTCGTCGCACACGATTTCGCTGCACCGCGTTTCCAATTCGACGCGATGTGATGAACCCAGCACGAAAGGCCCGCGTCTCCGCGTCACTGATCACTGCGATTGCGAGCAATGCGCCGCGAAAAACATGCCCCCGCTCTCGTAAACGGGCGAATTCCGCTTTGCCGGTCAGCCGTTTTGTTTTCGAAAACGTTAAATGGCCAGCCGGCATTGAACTACTGTAGCGGCGGTCTAGGACCGTCGCATAATTCGATCAAAACAGATGCGACGGTCATAGACCGCCGCTACAAAGCCAGAAATCCGTACAGCAAAAATCTTCCCCCGAACCCTTTCGGGGGAAGATTTTACCTCAAAGCAAAGCTTGAATTAAGGCGTTGGAGACGCCGTGGTTGTAGTCGTCTCGGTCGTCGTTGAAGTAGACGTGTCAGGAGTCGCCGTCGTCATCGGAGTTGTAGCCTCCATAGGAGTAGACGTTTCCATCGGCGTGGTAGTTGTCGTTGTGGTTGTAGTTTCAGCCGCGCTCGCTTCGGGAGAAGGTGAAGCGGCCGCAGGGGCCGTGGTTTCAGTGCGCTGCTCACACGCCGCGAAAAGTGCAGCGCCCGCCAGGATGCAGATGTATTTCTTCATAGTGTTAAGGATGTGAGCCCATATATGGGCCAAAGGCTGAATCGGGGCAAGGGATGATTTCGGTCCTGCCTAAAGTTAATTTGCCGCGCCTAACGGTCGAAAACTAAAACGGCGGCTGGTATTTCAAGCCGTGTGCATCGGCCACGACCTTGTAAGTCAGGTGTCCGTCGCGCGTATTAATTCCGCCGACTAATGCTGGTTGCTTTTTGCAAGCGCCCTCCAAACCGTAATCAGCAAGCAGTTCTACATATCGATAAGTCGCATTGGTTAGCGCTTGCGTGGAAGTGCGCGCATAGGCACCGGGCATGTTTGCGACGCAATAATGAATGACACGTTCCTCTACATAAACCGGGTCGTGATGCGTGGTGGGTCGGGACGTTTCCACGCAACCCCCCTGATCGATCGCGATATCGACGAGTACGCTGCCGGGCTTCATTCGTTTCAACATCGCACGCGTGATGAGTTTCGGAGCTTTCGCGCCCGGTACGAGCACGGCGCCAATCAACAAATCCGTCGATGGCATGAGGTCGTGCAGATTCGCTTCGTTTGAATACAGCGTATGCGCGTCCTCCATCGTCAGGTCGAGAAATCGCATCCGTTCCGCGTCCACTTCAAGAATGATCACATCCGCGCAAAGACCGCTCGCCATGCGCGCCGCATTGACCCCGGCGGTTCCTCCTCCGATCACAACTACGCGCCCAGGCAACACGCCCGGCACACCGCCTAACAACACACCGCTGCCTCCGTTATGCTTCGCCAAAAAATATGCGCCCATCACAACCGACATGCGGCCCGCGATTTCACTCATCGGTTCGAGCAACGGCAATTTGCCCCCGACTTGGATCGTTTCGTAGGCAATCGCGGTTACGCCGGATGCGAGTAGCGCTTCAGTGAGACCTTTGCTCGCGGCAAGATGCAGATATGTGAAAAGAATCTGCCCTTTGCGCATCAAACCGAACTCGGGTTTGAGCGGTTCCTTAACTTTCACGATCATCTCCGCCTGCGCCCAAACTTCCCTGGCCGTGTCGATAATCTTCGCGCCCGCGGCGATGTATTCCTCGTCGGGATAACCGGCACCGACGCCGGCATTCTTTTCCACGAGAACAGAATGGCCCTGCTTGGTTAGCTGCTGCGCGCCCGAAGGAAGAAGCCCGACACGATTCTCCTGCTCTTTAATTTCTTTCGGAACGCCGACGATCATGCACGGACAGTGATAAGTGACGCGTAAGAAGTGACAAGCCTGAAATCGAAAAATGAATCTAAAATCGCCGTCCTACAGATTTCGCGATTGTAGATTTGCGATCAAGGTAGGGGCGATTGACCTCACTCGCCCGCGGGGAAAATGCGACCAAACGGGCGGTTCGATGAACCGCCCCTACCTTAATTGAGGGATGGATCGTCCGGGGCAGCCGCCAGCAATTTGTACCAGGGCCCGAGACCCCGCATGATTTCAAACCAGAGATTAGGCAAACGATCGGGCTTGAGCGCGGCCCGACTCGGCTTTTGCACAAGCCAGGCCTTTTGTTTCATCTCCGCTTCCAATTGTCCCGCGCCCCAACCGGCATAGCCGACGAATGCGCGGATCGAAGCCGGATCGGTGTCGAGACGCGAACTCGCTTCGTCCAAACCGACGTTATGATTAATCTTTAATCCCTGCCCTTCCTGCCATTCGAACGCGGCAAACATCAAATGATTTTTCCCGACCGGTCCGCCAAGAAAAACCGGAACATCGGCAAGCCCATTCGGTGGCGCTTCATTCACCAAGTCGGCAACCTGTTTTTCCAAGGGACGATTAATGATCACGCCGAGAGCGCCGTCGTTCGGATCGTGAGCAGAAATAAAAAGGACGCTGCGGCGAAAATTCGGATCGAGCAAGTTGGGATGCGCGACGAGCAACGATCCCGTCAGATTATGCGAAGGCCCGCTGAGATTACGCATGCGAAAATGAAGTCCTCCCGGTTTTATGGACGCGAACCCAACGGTTCTCGTTCAGGGCTTCATTAGAACATTTTTGTCCGAGAAATGGAAGAGTCGTCCTTCGACCATCGGCTCCGCCCATTGTAAGGTGGTCGCAGTGACCAACTTCTGGGCCTCGGGTGGCAGGTGGGCCAGGAGCGCGTTGCGCCGCTTCGGGGTCAAGTTCCCCAAAGATATCGTCGAGTAATAGGAGCGGCGATGCGCCAGTTTCCTCAAGGAGAACGCGTCCCTGTGCAATTTTCAGAGCGAGTACCACCGTGCGCTGTTGACCTTCGGAAGCGTATTGCTGCGCCGAAATTCCCTGCACGGAAATCTGGAGATCATCGCGATGCGGGCCAACAACAGTCTGTCGCAAACGCATCTCCTCATCGCGTGAGCGCGCGAGTTCTTGAGCGAAATCATCGGTGGTGCCCGGTGCAAATTGCAGATCGAGCGACTCATTTTTTCCGCTGATCTCGCGGTGAGCTTGTGCGGCGAACGGAGCCAGTCGCTCGACTAAGGCCGAACGCATCGCAAGCAATTGCGTCCCATTCGCAATCAATGGCGCGTCGTATGCGGCAATCTCGCGCAATCGCGGATGGGGTGATTTCAAAAGCGCATTGCGTGCGCGCAATGCCCGCTCATATGCGCGGAGCGTCGGCCGATAACGCGGGTTGATTTGCGCTCCCAAAAAATCGAGGTAACGCCGCCGCGTCTCTGAACTGCCGCGGGTCAATTCGATATCGCTCGTCGCAAACGAAACAACGTAACCGACGCGCAGGTAATCCGCCGTCTTGCGCTGTTCGACGCCATCGAAAGCGACTTTACGACGCAGCGGGCTGTAGCGGAATTCGAGAAGATGGTCATCGTAATGACCGCTCACGCCAAAAGATTTTTCGCTTAGCCTAACGAGTGGTCCAAGCGATGAACTGCGTTGCGACTGCAGCCGAAGGAGAACACACGCCGCTTCGAGAATTGAAGTTTTCCCTTCGCCATTCGCGCCCACGAAAAAATTAAAACCCGGCGCCAATTCCAATCGCAGCGCTTCGAAACAGCGAAAATTTCGGAGCTGCAGATCCGTTAACATGCGGCGGAAAGCGAGAGAGAAATCCCGCGTTTAAAGATTGAGCAACTCGAGCCGGCTCGTCATTTCGGCGGGAATTTGTGCCTTGTGAAAATACGCCCCGCTGACGGGCGTGATGTCCGCCGGCGTCAATCCCACGGCTGCGGTAATGAAATTATGATTGCAGAAAATTCCGTTCGTCGCGTCCAGCCCCACCCAGCCTGCCCCCGGCAAAAAAACTTCCGTCCACGCGTGCAACGAACCTTCGGCGCGTTTCTTTTCCGAATCGCCCTCGCGCAGATATCCGCTCGCCAGGCGCGCCGCCAATCCCATGTCTCGCAACATTTCCGCCAACAACACAGCCACGTCCCGACACGCGCCGCGCCCCATTCGCAACGTCTCTTGCGGATCCCGCGCAACTCCTTCTTCGCGCCGCTCATAGCCAATGCATTCGTGAATCGTCTGGTTTAGTTCCACCAAAGACGAAACCGTGGAGCGCGAAGTATCTTTCCCCGGCGGCTTCCATGCGCCGATTTTCAAAGACCCTGTGGACCGGCGTGTCCGATACGGCTCAAGCACCGGCTCAAGCCAAGCCTCATAAGTGAGAGGCAAATCGACCGCGTAATTTTCGAGCAGAAAATGAAACGGGTCGCGCCTCTCCAGTTCGAGATCGATCGCCAGTTGCAAATGCAATTCCGGCGAACGCTCGGGAAAATAGCAGGAAGCCACGGTGTTATCGAAGACGTCCTGAGAAAATCGCACGGTCGCTTCCGGCTTGGTTTTGAAATCAAATTCCTGCACGCGTGCGAAACGTCCGGCCTTCGGAAATAGCCGCACATCATGGGGGGAAAATCCGACCGGTTCATCGTAACGATACTCGGTTTCGTAGCGAATTCCCACCTTCACAGAGGCTGCACTCTTTCATCAGGCTATGATTTCGACAAGTTTACGCAGAAATTTGTTGCCATATTGCTTAAGGTCGTTTACTACCTCGACAGCTTTAGAAAATGTTCTGGGGGGAACAGCCGCCCTTCATGTCCATCGGGCATGGGGGGCGGTATTTTTTTGGGGATGAAAGATTCCATGAATGAACCGGGGCCAAAGCATCGGCTGCACTCCGCCTGGCCGATCGCATTCATCCTTGTCGCGCTCATCATCGCGGGGACCGCAGTCACGATTTTCTGGCGCATGGAGACCTGGCCGGCGCGCACTGTCCACGATCTGCGCGCGGCATTTATCGACGTCGCGCACTTGCAACCGAAAATCACAATCAAGAACCGCGTGTATCTCGAGCAAACGGCGAAGACTGCGGAATTGGCGACGGTCGTACGCCGCACCGAAGTGGAACACGAATTTCTGCATTCCTGGGCGGGAAGCACAAAACGCATTCAGTTACGTGGCGTGTTTCTCGTGAAAGCGGGATTCGATTTGCACAAGAACTTTTCGGTTGATGTGCGAGCAGACGAAATCGATGTCCATCTTCCACCCGCGCAGATTCTGGGAGTCGAGGAACAAAAAGTGGACGTGCTCTCCTACGAAAATGGATTTTGGAATCGCATCTCGGCGGAAGACATTGAAAGCGAGTTGCAAACGCTGCCGCAGCTTGCGCGGGAAAAGGCCGCCCAGGCCGGTCTTACCGCCGAAGCCGAGCGCACTTTGAAGGAACAACTCGAACAGAAAATTAAGATGAAGCAACGCGTGAGGGTGACTTTCCACGCGGCTGCAGTTCCGTCCCCCACTCCAGCGGTTCGTTAGATTGTTTTCAGGTCGCGATTGCGCGGACGCGAATAGCAGGTTGTTTTGCGGCCCACCAAACCGCTGTCCATGTCATTCGCGAAACGCCTGTCTCTCTTCGCGCTCATTCTCGCACTCGCGAGCGTTGTCATCGTTAGCCTTTCGCCTTTGCTGGTTTCCAAAGGATTGCGCCTCTTTGTCTGGTGGAAAGGCCGCACTCAGGGCGTCAAAATCGAATTTCAAGAAATCGATGCGCCGTTTCTCAAGCCGGTCGTCATTCGTGGACTTCGGGTAACGAGCGTGCGGCCCTGTATCGTTCACGTCGATCTCGCGGCCCAACGCGCGACGTTGGATCTCAACTTGCGCACGATTTTTTTCTTAACGAAGGCGCGCATCTTGCACGCCGTTTCGATTGACGGTTTGCACTGTGAAGTTCGACGCGATTCACGCGAAACAGCGGAGTGCAATTTCGATTGGCGATTTCTGCATCGACTTCTCGCCGATCAGGTCAAAATCACAAATGCCGATTTGCGCGTAAGCAGCGGCAGCAACGATTTTCATCTGCGCGGCGCGGAATGGACTGCGAGCGAGATTGAATCCGGGCAATTCTTCGCGCGCGAAGTCAATATTTCCACGCCGCTTTTCCAACAGAGTTTCACGGATTTGCGCGGCGCGACGAAATGGGAAAACGATCATCTCACTCTCGGCGCCCTTTCGCTCACTCGGGGGCTCGATGTAGAAACCATCACGGCCGATTTCTCCAGGCTGGAAAAGAAACGCATTGGCATCGAACTCAATCTCGACGCCTTCGGGGGCAAAGTGCGCGCCAGCATCGCCAGCGAAAATCGTGACAAGGGAATTGTTTGGAACGTGGCCGGCGATGCCTCAGCCATCTCGCTTGCGCAGATGTCGACGGCTCTCGGTCTGCGTGAGGCAGCTGGGGGCGCCGTGCGCGCGTGCAAGTTCACTTTTCATGGCGACGTCCAGAATCTCACTCATTCCACCGCGTCGGTTTGGACAGAAGTGAGCGATTTCATCTGGCGGGATCGGCTCGCCGAGACAGTCATGTTTGGCGCTTCACTCTACAATCGCCAAATCCAAATCGAGCAACTCTATGTCAAGCAACGCAATAATCAGTTCACGCTCAGCGGCGAATATGCGTTGCCTACAAAATCGTCTGACTGGATAAATCCAAATTTTCGCGTCGACATTTCTACCTCGATCAGCGACCTCGGCGAATTCGCGAAACTTTTTGGCGGAAGCCCGAAAGATTTCTCCGGCTCGCTCAACATTTCCGGAACGATCAATGGCCGCGAACAAAATCTCGGCGGACAGATCATGGTCGAAGGAAACTTGCTTCGACTCTGGGCAGCGCCTCTCGATACGCTGAGCGCAAAATTGCATTTAAAAGGCGCCGAACTCGGTCTCGAATCGTTGCAGGCGCGCCACCTCGACGATTTCTTTAACGCAACGGGTAAGGTCAACCTCACGCATAATCATCGCTACGCGCTAAAGATAAACGCTGCCATCGCCAACCTTTCCGCCTACTCGCCCATTCTTCCCGAATTGCTGCGCGATCTGAAGCCCCAGGGCCGTGCTTCCGTTGGATGGGATGCGCACGGCACCGCCGAAGCGCACTCGGGTGATTTTCGCATTCAAGCCGAGGGTGTCCGCCTAACGAGTAATCCGGGATGGCAACCCTTCGACATCAAGCTTGATGGCACCTACTCGCCGCAAAAAACTTTTTTGCGCGAATTCCGGCTCTCCAATCCGCATGCCGAATTCAACGCCTTCGTAAATCTCGCCTCGGATTATCTGCAGCTGCAAATGATTCACTTCAATCTCAATGGTAAAACGAAATTGCAGGGGCATGTCTTTATCCCAATCACTCTTCAGCGCTGGTGGCCCAGTTATTCGATGGCTCAGATCAACTCGAACGGAAAATTCGATATCAATTTGATGCTCGACGAACTCGATTTGACCGAGCTGCAAAATGCCCTCACCGACCGAAAAAGCATGGCAGGAAAAATCAATGGAAGACTCGAGACATATGGTTCCCTGCAAGATCTTAAGGGCACGTGCGGCCTTCATTTGCTCGATTTCAGTTTTGCAGATCCGAATCGCCTGTCTGCAGATCTTCAGGCGGAAATTACTTCCGGTTCACTCAAATTGGTTTCTGTCGCAAACGTTACGAATTCCGATCCGGTGAAGTTCGAAGCAACGGTTCCGCTGGATCTCACGCACGCGACTGCATATGGCAGAAGTATTTTTGCCTGGGATCGCCCGATTTCGGTGATGCTGAATTGCCCCGCTCTTTTGCTATCGAAATTGCCTCAGTGCCTGACTCCTAAGGTTTTTCGTGACGGAATTTTGACCGGCAATCTCGTCGCGTCAGGAACGCTACAAGGCCCAAATGTGACCGGCGAGCTTGACCTGCTCAACGGGAAGTTTGCCAAAGCACCGGGAGCAATCAGTGGATTCGATGGTCGCATCATGTTCCAGGGAAAATCCGCCGCGATTTCTTCCGCTAGCCTCGAACTCGCCGATGCAAAGCTGCCATTCAACGGCACGATCGACTTTGGCAACACGTCGGATATTTCCATCAAACTATTCCCCGATGTGCGGGTTTTCGGGCTCGGTATCACCGCGACGAACCAATGTGTCAGTGGCGCGAATATTTTTGGCGGACGTCGGATCGACGGAGATACATCCGTCTTTGCGCAAGTCGACGAAGTGGATTTGCGAGGCGGATTTGGCGCGACGCCGTGGACGATGACGCTTGTGCAATATGGCCGGGCGCAAGCGGACATTTTAAGAAGCCGATTTTCGCAAACGTTTTCGCTCTGCAAAGTCGGCGGTGAGATTTTGCAATTAGCCGTGCCGGCGTCGCAAAAAATGGAGTGGGGACAGCGCGCCTCGAATATTTTTCAAGGACGCAACGCGATGCCTGCGGCACCTGGTGACCTGCATCCTTAAAATAGATAGCAGCACGAGCAGCGTTTCCGGGGAGCGCACGCGCCTCGCGTGCTGGCGATGGCGCCCCGCCATCGCGAACTTTTTAGTTTTGACGACTTGATTGGCTCGCGTCGAAAAGTCGTTTTGGCGAGGCGCCAAAACCGACACGCGAGGCGCGTGCGCTCCCCGCCTGGGGCAGTTTATCGCGCAATACGAATAACGGATGCAGTCCGTTAGCCAATCGCAGCAGCCGCAGCACTAGCCATCGAATCGGTGCGTGATTCGAGCCACGGTGCGAGCGTCGCTTCGAGCTCCGGTGTCAGTTCGGCTCGAAGCTCGCTGTCTACATCTACGCGCAGCGGTGGACCGCTCGCGCGTTCAAACACCAGCTGCACGCGCTGATCGCCGGGATTGCGCGCGAGTACTTCGCGCACATGCCGGAGTTCCTCCGCTGTCACCGTCGGTGAAAACCTCAGCGTGATGCCCGGCGTCTCTGATTCGTTAGGCGATTCCGTCGTCGGCTGATCGGGCTCGAGCAATTTCACATTCAGAGCCGTTGCGCGGACGCTATCATCGCGCTTATCGAGCGTTCCACGAATGCTGACGACGCGTCCCACGACAAGCGCTTCCGACACTTTCACATAAACCTCATTCCAAAGCACTACTTCGAGAGTGCCGGTCATATCTTCAAGCCAGACGACGGCAAACGGTTTCCCTTCCCTCTTCGTGAATTTCTTATCCGCCTGCACAATCGCGCCCGCGATGCGAAACGTCGCGCGGTCCGCAAGTTCGCCTAACGAGGCAATAGTTTGATATTTTCCATCAGCGAACGCGACCGCATAGTCATCGAGCGGGTGCCCCGTAACGTAGAAACCCAACAGCTCCTTTTCGTACGACATTTTTTCTCGTTCCGGCCATGGCGTCACGATGCGGCTCGCCCTCGGCTTTGTCGGAGTCGGCAATTCATCGAAAAGGGATGCCTGGCCGCTGGCTCTGTCGCGGTGCGACGCCGATGCAGCAGCGAGTGACTCTTCGATGCACGCGAACAGCTCTGCCCGCTCCCGTCCGAGAAAATCAAACGCGCCGCATTTCACCAGACTTTCCAACATCTTGCGATTGGCGATGCGGGAATCCAAACGCCGGCAAAAGTCTTCCAGCGAAGCGAAATCGCCGTTTTCCTCGCGCTCGCGAATGGCGGCCTCCATCGCCGCCTCACCAACATTTTTTATCGCAGCGAGCCCATAACGAATCGCCATCGCACCTTCATGTTCTTCCGGTGCAAACTTCAATGCGCTCCGATTTACATCCGGCGGCAGGATCGCAATTCCCATCCGTTTACATTCGCCGACGAAAATCGAAATCTTGTCCGTGTTGTTGATTTCGTTGCTCAGCAAACCGGACATGAATTCGACCGGATAATTCGCTTTCAGGTAAGCCGTTTGATAACTGATCAAACCGTAGGCCGCGCTGTGACTTTTGTTGAATCCGTAACCCGCGAATTTCTCGAGCAAATCGAAAATCGCATTCGCCTTTTTCTCCCCGATCTTGTTCGTCTCCGCGCAACCTTTGATAAAATTGTCGCGTTCCATCGCCATCTTCTCGCGATCTTTCTTTCCCATCGCGCGACGAAGCAAATCGGCCTGGCCTAACGAGTAACCCGCCAGTCGGCTCGCAGCCGCCATGACTTGTTCCTGATAAATCATGACCCCGTAAGTGTCCGCACAAACTTCCTCGAGCAGCGGATGTTCGTAGCGAATCTTCGTGAGGCCCTTTTTTGCGTTTAATGTAATCGCCGATCAGTTCCATCGGACCCGGCCGGTAAAGCGCGATCAACGCGATGATGTCGTCGATCTTCTGCACATCGAATTGCTTCGCTGTGCCGGTCATTCCACCCGATTCCATTTGGAAAAGACCAATCGTCTCACCGCGATTGTAGAGTGCGAAGGTGGCGGCATCATCGAGTGGAATCGCGCCGATCGAAAAATCTGGGACACGTTTTCGAATCAACGTCACGGCGTCCTCAATCACGGTCAGCGTTTTCAGCCCGAGAAAATCCATCTTCAGCAGACCGAGATCATTCAACGGCCCCATGGCATATTGGCTGATGACGTCGTTACCTTTCGTGTCGCGACAAAGCGGGACGTAATCGGAAAGATCGCGATCGCCGATGACGACGCCGGCCGCGTGCACGCCGGCGTTGCGCGACAATCCCTCCAGCACTTTCGCGTAATCCCAAAGCTGCCGCGTCGACGCTTCAGTTTCGATCGCTCGTTTCAAATCCGGCGTTTTTTCAGCAGCGGAGGCGAGCGTGATGTTCAACTCGTTAGGGATCATTTTCGCGATCCGGTCCGCTTCGCCATAGCTCAGACCGATGACGCGACCGACATCGCGGACAACGCTCTTCGCTTTCAGTTTTCCGAACGTGATGATTTGCGAAACGCGGCGCTCGCCGTATTTCTGCCGCACGTATTCGAGCACTTCGCTGCGGCGCGATTCGCAAAAATCCACGTCGATATCCGGCGGCGAGACCCGCTCCGGGTTCAAGAATCGCTCGAAGAGCAACCCGTACTTGAGCGGATCGACATCGGTAATTCCCAGCACATAAGCCACCATCGAACCGGCCGCCGAACCGCGCCCTGGACCAACGGGAATCTTTTTACCCTTCGCGAAATGGATAAAATCCCAAACGATCAGGATGTAACTGACGAAGCCGGTCTTCTCAAGAATATCGACCTCGTAATCGAGGCGTTTGATTAATTCCGAATCGGTTCCAGCGCGTTCGCCGTAGCGTTCGTGCAAACCTTTGTAACAAAGTTCGCGCAGGTACGCCTCGCGCGTCTTTCCTTCCGGCGCTGGATATTCCGGATATTTCGCGCGGCCGAATTCCAATTCGAGGTTGCACCGTTCCGCAATCGCAACCGTGTTTGCGATTGCCTCGGGAAATTCCGGGAACAACGCGCGCATTTCATCCGGCGATTTGAAATACAGCTCCGGCACGTAACGCATGCGGCGCTCATCAGCGACCAGTTTCCCGGTGCCGATGCAAATCATGACATCGTGCGCTTCGTGATGACTCCGCTCGAGAAAATGCACGTCGTTCGCCGCGACCAAGCCAATGCCGAATTCCTTCGCCAGCTGCGGCAGCACCGCGTTGCATTTGTGCTGCGCCTCGATGCCGTGATCGTGCATCTCGAGGAAAAAATCTTCCGCACCAAAAATATCGCGAAACTCCGCGGTGCTTTGTCGCGCTTTCGCGAGATTGTTCGCCTGAATTGCCATGTTGATCTCGCCTTTCAGGCAGGCGCTCATTCCGATCAAACCTTCGGAATGCGCTGCGAGCAGTTCCTTATCGATGCGCGGCCGGTAATGAAATCCGTCGAGATGCGCCGTGGAAATTAGCTTAACGAGATTGCGGTAACCGGCCTCGTTCTTCGCCAGGAGCGTGAAATGATACGCCGCGTCGCGCATCGTGTTCGGGCGATCTTTTATCGAGCCCGGCGCCATGTACGCTTCGCAACCGACGATTGGTTTAATACCGGCATTCGTCGCTTCCTGATAAAACTCGATCGCGCCGAAAAGATTTCCGTGATCGGTGATCGCGACCGCCGGCATCTCGAATTCCGCCGCTTTGCGCATCAGTTCCTTCATCCGCACCGCGCCATCGAGCAGCGAATACTCGGTATGGAGATGCAGATGAACAAAGGAGTCGCGGGGCATCATTTTCAGTATAAACCGCCACCGCGATTCGCAAAATCTTCCGCCAAAAAAACGAAAAAATTTTGCGATTGCATACTCGCTCCGCTGTTGTTAAGGAAGCGCGTGCCGCGTTTAGCTTTCGGACGACGGAATGCGGCTCAAAACTTAATTACATGAAAAAATTGGAAGCGATCATCAAGCCGTTCAAGCTCGAGGAGGTCAAGGAGGCGCTCGCCGAACTCGGGATCGAAGGGATGACCGTCACGGAAGTCAAAGGCTTCGGGCGGCAGAAGGGTCACACCGAAATTTATCGCGGTAGCGAATACACTGTGGATTTCCTCCCCAAGGTGAAAGTCGAAGTCGTCCTCGCCGACGACATGGTCGACAAAGCGGTCACGGTCGTCGTGGCCGCGGCAAAAACCGGCAAGATCGGGGACGGCAAAGTTTTTGTGCTGCCGGTGGAGCATGCAGTGCGCATTCGCACGGAAGAAATCGGCGAAAAAGCAGTTTAACTTTTTGTTCCACCTACCCATCTCCGCCGATTCGACGGTGGTGGAATCTCGCGATTGCATTTCGCCATTTTCGCGCTTTAGCGAATTAAGGGTTTTTCCTTTCTCAACGCTTCAACATCCCAACTCCGCAACGTTCAAAGTATGGCCAAAGACAAAACTGCAGCTGACGTCAGCAAAATGATCAAAGACCACGAGGTGAAACTCGTGGATTTCAAATTCACCGATCTGCCGGGATCCTGGCAGCATTTCACCACCACTCTCACCGAATATAACGAAGAAATTTTTGCCGAAGGCCTCGGCTTCGACGGCTCGAGCATTCGCGGCTGGCGCGCGATCAACGCGAGCGACATGCTTGTCATACCCGATGCGAACACGGCGTGGATCGATGTTTTTAATAGCGAACCGACACTGAGTCTCATTTGCACGATCGTCGATCCGATCACGCGCGAGCCGTACGATCGCGATCCGCGCGGCGTTGCGGAAAAAGCGGAAGCTTATCTCAATAGCACCGGCATTGCCGACACGGCTTACTTCGGACCCGAAGCTGAATTCTTTATTTTCGACGAAGTCCGTTACACTTCCTCGGGCAATTCCGCTTTTTATCTCGTCGATAGCGCCGAGGGACATTGGAACAGCGCGCGCGAAGAATTTCCGAATTTAGGAAACAAGATTCGCGCGAAAGAAGGCTACTTCCCGGTCTCGCCCGCAGATACGTTGCAGGACATTCGCAATGAGATGTGTCTCGAATTGGAAAAGGCCGGCATCCCGATCGAACGGCAACATCACGAAGTCGCCACCGCCGGTCAGGCCGAGATCGATATTCGTTATGCGTCCCTCAAGACGATGGGCGACTCGATGCAGTACTACAAATACATCGTTCGCAACGTCGCGAAGAAGCACAACAAGACCGTGACCTTCATGCCGAAACCGCTCTTCGGCGATAACGGCAGCGGCATGCACACGCATATGTCGCTTTGGAAAGGCGGCAAGCCGCTGTTTGCGGGCAACGGTTACTCCGGCATGAGCGAGATGGCGCTCTTTTTCATTGGCGGAATTTTAAAACACGCACCGGCCCTGACATGCATCACCAATCCCACGACGAACAGTTACAAGCGGCTGGTGCCCGGTTTTGAAGCACCGGTGAATTTAGCTTACTCCGCGCGCAATCGCTCGGCGGCGATTCGCATTCCGACTTACTCTGCGAATCCCAAAACGAAACGCATCGAATTTCGCACACCGGATGCAGCGGCGAATCCGTATCTCGCCTTCTCGGCTCTATTGCTTGCCGGACTCGATGGAATTCAAAACCGCATCGATCCGGGCGATCCACTCGACAAAAACCTATATGAATTGCCGCCGGAAGAACTGGCCAATGTCCCGAGCGTCCCCGATTCGTTGCGCGGCGCTATCGAAGCGTTGGAAGCCGATCATTCCTTCCTGCTCAAAGGCGATGTCTTCAACGCCGACTTCATCGCGAACTGGCTGGAGATGAAACAAAAAGAATACGACGCTCTACGTCTTCGTCCGCACCCTTACGAGTTCACGATGTATTACGACGTTTAATGGCATGGGCCCGACAGCGGCGTGAGACCGCTCAGTGCATGTTATAAACTTCGACGAGGGCGACGCCGGTAGTGTCGTTACGGCCGCGCACGATGGCCGTGTAATTTCCGGGAGCTGCGGTGAATACGAGAGCCGATTCCCTGATATCGCTCGGTGGAGCTTTGGTAGCTTGAATCGCAGTTTGCTGCGTGTCTTTCCAATTGTCGTTCGAGGCTATCAATACGCCATTCTGATTGTGTAATTCCAAAGTGGGATCCAGTAGCGGATTGGTTATTCCAGCGCTCGCAAGTGAGGGCCCAATCGCGCGCACAAGCATGCTGCTGCCGGTTGATCCGGAAGGACCAACGATAACGCCGCCGATCAGAACATTATTTCCAGCTCCAACGACCCCACGACTGCTGATGTTTACGAGTTCGCTCGTCGGCGTTGTGTCAAGATCGTAGACCTCCACGAGTCCGATGCCGCTTGTGTTATTCTTGCCGCGCAATATGACCGTATAGTTTCCCGACGAAAGTTGCGCGACTATGGCTGATTCCTTGACGCTAGACGGCGGTATTCCCGTGGTTTGGACGTCAGCACGCGCCGTTGGCCAGTCGTCGTTCGTCACCACTTTGCCATTTGGCTTATGTAACTCGAGAACTGGATCCGCCAATACACTGGAAACACCGGCTGCCGCCAAGGATGGGCCGATACCGCGAACGACAACTTTTTTTGTCCCGCTTCCGGTGATGATGAAGCCACCAATGAGAACCCCATCGTCTGTTTGCACACGCGCTCGCGTGGAAATATTGAGCAAACGCGCGGTGGCGACGGATGCCGCCGCGGAGACAGAGTTCGCGCCTACATTGCTGGCGAGAATAATCGGAGTCTGCGTCAGAGAATAGCTGGCGACGCGGGGGTTTTGTTGGTGCGAACGCAAACGCAGCTCAGTCGCTGGCGCCCAGGCATCGGCATTGACGCCTCCAACAAACCGCGAAATCGGCACCAACCGGAATGAAGCCTTCACTACCGGCACGCAGATGCTTAGAAGTAAAAGCGTGAACAAGATTCGGAATGAGCGCCGGCGCTCGAATCCTTTATAGGGTCAACCGAGAGACGAGGTACTGAATCACACCAGTCGATATGAGCAGTTCGGAAGCCAGACAGGCTCAACAAAGTGATCTTCCTGCCAGCATCGACACTGTTCTTGCGAAGGCTGACCGATTTCTTCCCGATTTTCGCAGGACGATTGATGCAATGCCGCAGCACGAACGCGGACCCGGCATCTTCATAAGCGAGATGTTTTTCTTCTACTGCGTGGTTCGGCCCATGAACCCGCCAAGGATTCTCGAATCGGGCCGCGACCTGGGCGGAAGCACCTTATTGCTGGCGCATTGTTTTCCTGAGGCACGCATTCTGAGCGTTGAGTTCGAAGCTGCTTCTCCACGTGCGGCTATCGCAATGAACAAGCTCGCTCCATACAAGAACGTCGAATGTCTGTTTGGCGATTCGCGCGATGTTCTGCCGAAACTTCTCGCGCCAGGCGATCCGATTCTCATTGATGGCCCGAAAGAATTTCGTGCGCTCAAGCTCGCGTTGCGCTTGTTGCGCACGCGCAAACCGAGCGTCCTGTTCCTGCACGATTTCGGCGCCGGCACTCCATGGCGACAATTTCTTGATCGCAATTGGCCCGGCGCGTTTTTCAGTGATCATCCAGAGTTTCTTCGCCGCTTTGGCTCGCTCGATGATATTGGCGCTGCACCGCGGCCGACGACGTTTGCCTGTTTACCGGCAAAATTGCCGGCGTCTTATTACGCACTGCTCAGCAGGATCGTATTGTCGCGCGCCGTGTCGCTGGCGCCCGGGAAGGCACGACGAATTTTTGGGAAACTTCCCTCGTAGCAAATGCCCAATGGTCCGACGAAAAAGCCGATCGATATTCCAACGCGGGAAACATTTAACTTCCTTTCCTCACATCTTCATCCCGGAGCAACTGTTCTTGAGATCGGGTGCGGCGACGGAGAAGTTGCCTCGGAACTTACGCGGAAGGGATCTCGCTCATGGGCAGACGAATCGTGGCTACTCCGAAATAAGCGGGCCAACGAAGCCCTGAATCGCGTTCAAGATTCGGAGATCAACATCGTCCTGCGTCTCGCCAGCAGCGACGAGCTGGCGCTTTGTTACAAGAAGTGAGTGATCGCCACCCTCGACTATGTGAAGGAAGTTCGGCGCCGTCATCTGTGCTCGCACTTTTCCAAGAAGTTCCAGCGGGCAAAGCGAGTCCCGCGTACCTTGCACGAACAAGATTGGCGTTTGCAGATCGCGCAAAACCTTATCGCGCAGTTTTGATGGATCACCGCCACCGCAAAGTGGATATCCCATGCAGATGAGCCCATTCACTTTTTCTTCGAGTGACACGTGGCATCCGATGCGCCCACCCATACTTTTGCCGATGAGAAATGTCGGCTCGCCGCTTGTTTTTCTCGACTGCGTGAGGGCTGCTCGGTGAGCGGCAATCAGCTGTGGCAGCGGATCTGGACGTTTGCGTCCCTCGCGGATGTAGTCGTAATCGAAAAGTTCAACGCGACCGCGCGTTTCTAATAGTGCTTTCCATTTTTGCATCCACGGATGCGCAGACGATGCGCCGGCGCCGGGAGCGAGTAGGAAAACACTTCTCATCAACTCCGCGCTATTCCAGAGCAGCCACCAAACGATCAAGGAAAGCCGTCTGCGCAGCGATCATCTTGCGCCGCGCTTCATCTACGGAGAAGAAAGTTACCTTATCGATCTCGGCAAAGGTTTGCATCTTGCCTGAACGCGGCGGCCATTCCAATTGAAACGTGTTCGACTTCAATTTGAAGTCTGCCGGCAAATCTCCTTCAAACGCCCAAGCGTGGACCACCTTCCCGCCTTTTTGCTTCACGCTGCCGAGTTCAATCCAGGATCCCGAAGGTGCGATTCCTAATTCCTCTTCAAATTCAATTTTCGCTCGCGTAAGCAAATCTTCGCCTTCCGTGAGTTCGCCTTTTGGAATCGTCCAGGCTCCTTCATCCTTTTTTTGAAAGAAAGGTCCGCCCGGATGGGCGAGTAAAATCTGCAGCCCGTTTTTCGTTCTGCGGAACATAAGCAAGCCGGCACTCGTTTTCGATCGCACAGGTAAGAAATTAATTTTGAAGCACCCGCCGACCTTGGCAAACTTTACCGGGTAAAGGGGGTGTTTTCGGGCCCACGAATTCTGCTTCACGGCTCGCGACAGCTCTGATAGCGTGTGCTCCCATCATGTTCGATCCCTGCGTGAGAGCATTCGCGTTTTTGAGGCGGAGAATGGTCCGGTAAGAGCTTATCTCGTCCTGACTTATTTCACATGCGACTTTTTCAGCTCCATTTTCAAATGAAACGACAGGGCAATGGGATTGAGCATCGCAGGGTACAGAAAAATATATGAATCTAGTTCAAGAAATTCTCGATACCGTTCACAAGAGGAACACACATGAGCCTGAGTTTCTCCAGGCCGTAACCGAGGTTCTCGAGTCGATCGAGCCAGCGGTTCAACGGCACAAGAAATATCGCGAAGGAAAAATTCTCGAGCGACTCGTCGAACCGGAACGGATGATTCAGTTCCGCGTTCCGTGGATCGACGACGCGGGTCAAATCCAGGTTAATCGCGGTTATCGCGTGCAGATGAACAGCGCGATCGGACCCTACAAAGGCGGCCTGCGTTTTCATCCCACCGTCAACGCCAGCATCCTGAAATTTCTCGCCTTCGAACAAGTGTTTAAGAACTCGCTGACCACCTTACCAATGGGTGGCGGCAAAGGTGGAGCCGACTTCGATCCGAAAGAAAAGTCCGACAATGAAGTGATGCATTTTTGTCAGTCCTTCATGACCGAACTGTTCCGTCATGTCGGGCCCGATACTGATGTTCCGGCCGGCGACATCGGAGTCGGCGGTCGCGAGATTGGTTATTTGTTTGGTCAATACAAGCGCCTCGCGAATGAATTCACCGGCGTGTTGACTGGCAAATCGCTCAACTGGGGCGGATCACTCATTCGCCCGCAGGCGACGGGCTATGGCGCGGTTTATTTTGCCGAAGAAATGCTCAAGACCCGCAGCGAAGGTCTCGAAGGGAGAACTTGCAGCGTCTCCGGTTCCGGCAACGCCGCGCAATATACGGTTTCGAAATTGAACCAGGTCGGAGCCAAGGTCCTCACGATGTCGGATTCAGGCGGATACATCTATGACAAAGACGGCATCACAGACGAAAAGTTGAGCTGGGTGATGCAGCTGAAGAACGAACGCCGCGGCCGCATCAAGGAATACGCCGATCAATTCAAGGCGACCTATGTCGATGGCAAGAAGCCCTGGAGTGTGCCGTGCGAATGCGCCTTCCCATGCGCCACGCAAAATGAAATCAGCGGTGAAGACGCGAAAGTTCTTCTCGCCAATGGCTGTTTTCTTGTGTCTGAGGCAGCCAACATGCCGACGGCGCCCGAAGGGGTTGATCTATTCCTGAAGAACAAGATTCTTTACGGACCAGGCAAGGCCGCCAATGCCGGTGGCGTGGCGGTTTCCGGCTTGGAGATGGCGCAGAACTCGATGCGTTTGCCGTGGCCACGCGCTGAAGTTGATCAACGTCTTCGCCAAATCATGGCCACCATCCACAAGAATGCCTGGACTACTGCCGCAGAATACGATCAGCCCGGTAATCTCGTCATTGGCGCAAACATCGCGGGCTTTGTAAAGGTCGCCGACGCCATGCTGGATCAAGGTGTCGTCTGATTGAATTCTCCGCGTAGCTACTCTTCGCCGTCGTAGTAATCCAAGTCTTCACCACGCATCAGTCTGCGCTCGGGAGAGCGCACCAGCCATTTGTTGCTGTCCGGGTAATAGCAGGATTCACCTACAGGATTATCCGCGATAACGTAAACAATAAGATCCTCCGAACTGTTGTTGTGAAAATGATGAGGCTCACCGGGCGCAAAGATGAATGCGTCTCCCGTTTCAATTGGAGTCGTTCCTCCTTCATGCCGGACAACGCCTCGTCCCGAAATAACGTGGTAGAACTCCCATTGCGCCGCATGGGAATGATACGGATAGGGAGTCTGACCCGCCGGAATACGCATGATCTCTACGTCAAATGGATGCCTGTCTTTTGGGTTCGGCGACGATGGGTCACGCCCTAACGCAATCGAAATTTCCTTTCCCAGTCCGTAAAACTTACCCTTTGGCGAAGACCAGGATTCTTCAACAACGTCCTTCGTATTAACCTTACGCATAGTTCTTTGTCCTATGCCAATGCTCGCGCCCGGAATCGATCCTAGGCAAGAAGAAAAATCGCGACCAACGACAGCAGAAAATAAGGAACAAGCACCGCCGCACCTGCATAATCCTTAGCCATCCGTTGACCGAAGAAGAGCGCAACAAGCGAAACGGCGGCAAGGACCGCACCATAAAATGCAAGCGTGCTATCTCGTTTGATTAGAATTAACCCACATCCAAGTGCACTCAAGGTTCCCGCCGCAAGTTCCGAAACAGTGATTAAGGTCATCATTACTACCACCATTCCAGCCAGAGGACTCTTGGCGAAATGGCCTTTCAGCCATTCCACATTACCACGGCGATCTACGATCTTATCGATGCCCGACTGCAGGAAAAGAATGGCAAGAAACAACGAGACAAGGATCTGGAGGAGGAATATCGCCTCGCTCGAAGCCTTCATATCAGGCCTAGCCCTTGCTCGCTCTTAAGGCGCTTTTCGCGGGAACCCTCTCTTGCGGAATTGCAGTCCCGCTATTTGCCTTTACTGCGCTTACATCCGTGCCGTTGATCGATCCGTTTACGATAACATCCCGCCGAAAATTCGAGGCATCCACAGTCATACCGGACAGAGCCTTGACGTCACTGACGTCCGTCGAACTTACCGCTTGATTGCCGGTCGTATCACCCACGAGGACCCCCATGGGGATCGAAACATTATCGGTAGTCGAGCCGTCATTTACCCCGATGAGGTTTAACGTGATCTTCTGCGCATTACTGACGTTTGTCAGGTTTACTGTCACTTCGGTGCCACCGCCATTAAGGACTGGCGCACCTGCTACCGAGCCGGTGCCTCCACTGCCGGGAGTCACGGTAGCACCTGTGACGGTTACCGGGACCGCAAAGGTAGCTACGATTTGGTAATCCCCACTTACACCGCCTGAACGACATTCAACGCCGAGACTGCCAGTCAACGGCAAGGGAATATCGAATGTTCCGGCCGCTCCGTGAATCTTGCGCGAGACCACGGTCGGCGGAGCCAGGACAGTAAATACCACATTTTCGAAGTGGACAGGATTGGTGTTAAAAAGCGTATCGCAGTTGTTGGTCGGATAACGGTAATGAAAAATCTTATTGCCGGAGGCATCCAAGCCAAGGAGCTCTGCCATCTGTGGCGGATTAAACGCATTGAGGATGGCGTAATCGACCACATAATTCAGCGGGCTATCCTCGTAAACGCTGGAGCAAAACGGGCTATATTGAGCCTGTCCCGCTTCGTAGTTCCATACCTCCGTCGCAACCATTGTCTGCGTGTCGATCTGATACTTCCGCGGAGCGCTATAACTTCGACTCATTCCCAGCGGGACTATGATTCAGACTAGGATAGCCATTATCGAAAAGTAGCAAACTGTCGTCTTGTGTAATCGATAAGGCGTGTTCGCCGATCGGAGGAAGCGTATTGGGACCGAGCGCAAGCGTGTAAATGCTTAACGATGGAAATAGGTGCCACTGCTTGGTAGTGTCGCCCAAAATCCATTTGATCGCGCTTGTCGTGTAATCGAGAGCTATGACGAAGTTCTCTCGACTGGACACTAGCAGTGAATCATCGGATCTCCTGTATGTGACTGAGTTATTATGGAACCAGTCATTAGGAGAGGGTTGGACGAATTGAGATGGGTCATCGCCACCAGCGGTCATGGCGGCTGAAATGATGTCAGCCATGTTCCATATTTTTAGAATGTTGCCCAGTCCATCAACTTCCATGTCTACAGATTCTGCCCATTCCGGAGTGTCCGCCTCCAAGAGAATTCCCCGTTTGCCGGGATCGGCGTTATGATGGAAAAACATCACACCATCATCGGTGTAATCTCGTAGCGCGACGAATGTGCCATCGAGTTCTACACGGTAAAGTATCGCGTTCAAGGCGACATAGACTGAGTTCTGGAACAGCAGGCAGGGGTTTTCCGGAGGGCCGACCGTGCCAATCCAGCGAACCTGACCGTCAGTATCAAGAACAACCGGTGTGGTGTCGCCGCAGGCGTGGTTCTTCACCAACATGTAATCATAGCTCAACGTAGTGCTGCTTGTGCGCGCTTGTAAAACCATTGGATTGTCATAGCCACACGGATTGGTATATGTCGGCGTGGACACCATTACGCCATCCTGCTGCGATGAGTTATCGGTAAATACGTAGGTTAGAGTGACGGTGTTAGCATAGTTCGCATACAGGCCAAACACGGGTAGAAGAATCGCGCCAGTCTGCGAATTGAAATAACCTCGTTTCTGCAAGTATTCGATTGGATAGGTTGCAGTTACTGGTCGGGTCACTGATCCCGCCTTGGGCGTGATCTCGAACTTTATGCTCTTAACTGAGTCAGGCGGATTCGCTGTTAATTGGATATCGGCAATGAACGGCGTTGGACCTGCCGTTTGGCCCGTGACCATAACTGACGCCGCCTGGGCAATGTTCGAGAAGGCAAATGCCGCGGCGAAGGAAATCGCTAGCACAATATATTTCATGGATTGTAAGGGGTTGAATGTTCGGGGTTGTTTCTGTGGATCGCGTCACCAATTCCAAAAACGAATTCGTCCGAAATGCCCTCGCTGCGTGATTCTATTCATCCGCGATTGCGCCTGAACGTTACGTTTTTTGCTTAAATACCAAAACCGACTTGTCTTTGTCGATCAAATTCTGGACGCCACCAGGACTTTCTCAGATGCTGGCGCCCGCGAAGTAAATGCCAATTTGATCGCTATTTATGATCGTGAACGGCATCTTCTTAACGACGCCAACCGACAATATAGTTTGCGTATAGACCACTAATCCAATGTCTGATATTGTTCGGGATCGGAGGACCAAATGAAATCAATTGCGGCGGTTACGTTCGCTTTCGCGTTCAGCGTCACACAACTGACTCTTGCCGACGACACCGTGCGAAGTCATGCCGGTAAACAGCATGCGACGCAATCATCAGCCAAAGTCTCCACGACACATGCACAGCCGCCAGCGAGCGTCAGCCGCTTAAATGCTGCTGGGAAAAAGCAATTTGGCGTCCAGCCGAATCTGAGGGTTCGCCAAAACTACCCGGCGCTGGCTCAGCCCGCCGACCGCGAGCCTCTCGCAATGAACGTTCAAAGAGTACCCCGCAACTTTCGACCTGCGGGAATCACCAACCAATTGGGACAAAGCCACAAAGGCGGAGGTGCAAATAGCAATGTCCAAACGGGAAGCGTTAACAATCAACCCGCTACCAGCAACCGCCGAAGTTACTTCGATGCGCTAAAACGTTGCCGGCATGAGAGACATGATCGCCATTGGTGGAATCGGCATTGCCGAACCATCGTATTCATTAACACGGGATATTATTATCTGGATACGGGCTATTGGTATCCGGCTTATGGCTACAGTTCGACGTACGATTACTATGACTACGACGGGCCGATTTATACATATGCCAACCTGTTGCCCGATCAGGTCATCGCGAACGTGCAGGCTGCGCTGCGCGAAGCGGGCTACTATGTCGGTCCTATTACCGGTTCGCTCAATCCGGCGACGCGAGCGGCAATTTCAAACTTCCAGCGCGATTACGGCCTTATCATAACGGGCGCAGTTGATGAACCTACAGTGCAATCGCTTGGATTGAATTAGACAACTCGCGACTGAGACGTCTGATCTCTTACTGAATTTCCCCTTACTTGATCTTTGTCAGCTCGAGCTTTAATCCGCTGGGGCCTGTCAGAGTCATATGGTCGTCCGCGATTTGCATTTGATATACGGAAGTCGCGAATGACGTTTGAATCTTAATTCTTTTTTGGTCGCCAAAGGTGTATCTGCCCTTGTCTTTGCCGACAAGAACGGAGCCATTAGGAGAAAACTCCCAAACCATGGCCGTGGCATCTGCTGTCTTCCACTTGCCGATAATGTCCCGAGAAGGGCCTCCGCAGCCATTCATTGCGCAGACGAAAGCCACGACGACAAATAATCGCGGCGTAATGCTTAACCATGAAGAGATAAACAACATGCTGTTTACGATTCTATTGAGCCGCACGAAGCCCTGCAAGCTCCGCCACGAAAGTTTTTGGATTCTTCACTCACCGATTCCAAAGAATGCTTGAAGCGCCCCCGAGCCGAGCGCTTTCCAAATTTTGATAACTTCGTAGGTAATGATGGTGGTAAACGTCACGGCCATCCAAACGCACGGCTCTTCGATGGGAAGGTTTGACCATGCGCCTACGTTCAGGCCAATCATCGCAGATGGTCGAAATCCCCACCAACCGTACGGCAACGCCAGCGTAACTTCCCAAAGCAAGCTAATCAGCAGGAGAAGGAAGAAAGTGAAACTGAAGGCTCGCCAGTTGATGAATCGTTGGGCGGTATGAAAAAAACCTGCCGAAGGAATGAGCGACGCACAAGCCAGATAAATGAAATACCAAGGAAATCCGTGAGGATTACCGGAATAAAATTTGCGGTAGGCAATTGCGGCAGCGATCAGAACGGCGCCGAGAATGAACGAAGCAAAATGAAACCGGACAATTCGTGTGATGTTTCGCGCCGCGGCGTTGTAATCGGGAACGTTGTAAGCAGCCAACCAATATTCGTCGCACCAGATATAACTGAGCAGGACAAGCATGAAGCCGGTTAAATAGAAGACGAACTCTTCGATCGGAATCCTTCCGCCGACAGCAGGAATGCTAAATCCGAGAATCGCGTGGTGGTTAGGGAAAGTAAAAAACGCATTCCCAAATAGAAGATCGAGGATAAAGCCAAGGGGCGCGAGCACGGCGATCGTTCGCCAGAATGCCTTGCGCGGGAATTTCAAATCGCCTCGATAGGCAAACCATGCCGCCAGAGCTGCGATAGGAAGAATGAATAGGAGGAGACTCCATGTGTAACCAAAAGGCGTAGGGTTATCCGAGGTGGCCTGCAGAAGAGCCGGGCTAATGACCGTGCGCAACGCGATCGTTGCTGGAATTATCAGGGTCGCCGCAATAGCGAACACGACGTAGAATGCTTTTTGACGGTCACGCATCGGAGGAATTGGAAAGGTAGGAACTTTGCGCGATAATTTATGGACCGCGCAGCGTGCGATATTTCTCCCTTGTTTTCACATCGGTAGTTTCCTGCGGAAAAGATTGCGGCGGGTGCTTTGAGCGTGACAAGCAAATAAACGGTCTGCCGCGTCCTTCAATCACTACCCGCAAAAACGGAAACAGGGTGAACCGACGACACGGTAGTCGCGCATTATCCGTGGAAAGAAGATGAAGCAGAGCCAATTCGCCTAACGAATAAAAGACCGCAATCGACCATCGCGAGGTCCACATTTGTGGACGGTTTGTCTGCGTTGGAAATCCGTTTTTGTCGGATCAATGTCCGTTCGTTTTTCCCGGAAGCGATACCGCAAATCCCAACTCCGGGAGACTTGAGAGACGAAGGCAAAGCGCAACTCGATGCATAAACAAGACGCATCTCGTTAGTTGCAACTGAAAGTCAACCTTGGCACAGGCATTGCAATTGTCGTTCGACAATTCGCCTGCTACCTCACGACGCACATGATGAAATTAGCTTTGATTGTACTGCTCGCCGGCGCGCTTTGTTGTCGCGCTGAAGAAACCGCCGAAGGGCGATGGGAAGGAAAAGTCAAGATTCCCGAAATGGAACTACAGCTCATTATCGATCTCGCGCAGGACAGCGCGGGAGCGTGGATCGGCTCAGTCATAATCCCCGGACTGAATGTGAAAGGCGCAACACTCGCAGACATCACACTCAAGGGATCCGATATCAGTTTCGCGATTAAGAGCGCTCTCGCTTCACCCGATTCGGGTCCGGTGAAGTTCGACGGCCATCTCGCGGGGAATGGCGCAATGGCGGGGAATTTCCTGGAAGGAGGAAATTCTGCACCGTTCACGCTACGGAAAATCGGACCTGCTCAAGTCGAAGCCGCGCCGCGGAGCACGAATGTGAGCAAAGACTTCGAAGGCGAATGGAAAGGTGAATACGAGTTGTTCGGATACAAACGGCAGGTCACGCTCAAGCTGGCAAGCCATGCGGACACAGGCGCGACAGCTGAGTTCGTTGTCGTCGGCAAACGAGTGAACAAACTACCTGTCGATCTTATCACACAGGAGGGCACGTTCCTTACAGTCGATTCACACGAAACCGGTCTCAGCTATGAAGGCCGGCTTCTCAAGGGCGAACTGGCAGGCGCCATCATTCAAGGCGGGTTCGAGACTCCGCTCGTTTTGCGTCGAACGAAATAAGAACAATCTGATGAAAATTTTCTATCTCATTCTTTGCCTAACGAGTTTAACGTTCGCAACTCTTTGCCAGGGACAATCAATGTTCCGCGGAGACGTCGCACATTCCGGAACTTATGCGGGCTCTGCGCCGCATGAGTTTCACCGGATAAAATGGAGGTTCCCGACGGGCAACCGCATTGTGTCATCGCCGGTCTTGAGCGACAAACTCATATACTTCGGGGGCGACGATGGAAATGTTTATGCAGTTGATGCCGATAGCGGTCGGCAAATTTGGAAACGCACGACGGGTGGTCCAGTGCCGGCCACTCCGGCGGTGGCAAATGGCATCGTTTATATAGGGAGCTACGATGGAAAGTTCTATGCGTTCGACGCTCGCAATGGAGAACTAAAGTGGAAATTCAAAACCGAAGGCGAGCGCAGATTTGAGGCAAAAGGTCTGAATGGGTTGCAGCCAAAAACGCAAACCATGGCGGATCCCTTCGATGTTTTTCTGTCGAGTCCAGTCGTCGCACAGGGCGCGGTATACTTCGGAAGCGGTGACGGCAATCTCTACGCGCTCGATGCCGCCACTGGCGAACAGCGTTGGAAATTCAAAACCGGAGATGTCGTTCATGCATCGCCGGCATTCGCTGATGGAGTTTTGTTTTTCGGAAGTTGGGACAGTTATTTTTATGCGGTGGATGCTGCGACGGGCAAAGAGAAATGGCGATTTCACGGTGGCGAAGATCCCTTGATTCACAACCAGGTTGGTTTTCAATCCTCGCCCGCGGTGGCGAACGGTATTGTTTATACCGGTTGCCGCGATTCGAATCTATATGCGCTCGACGCCGCGACCGGCAAAGAGAAATGGCGATTCTACAATGAACTGAGCTGGGTCATCACGTCGCCGGCAGTCGCGCAAGGCAAAGTTTTCTTTGCCACATCCGACTCCAGTCTTTACCACGTGCTCGATGCAGCAACCGGCAAATCCCTCATTCGCCAAAAGGACAAGGCTTACATGTTTTCATCGCCTACGGTGGTTGGCGATGTCGTCTTGATTGGTGTTCTAAATGGAACGCTTGCCGCGCGCGACGTTAAGACCGGAAATGTTCTCTGGGAATACCAGACCGAGACGTCGAAAGAGAACAAAGGTTGGGTGCTAACTGCAGATCGAAAGTTCAACGGCCCGCTGCTCTACAGTTCGAACTGGCGCGAGGCGCCAACGGTCTCGACCGAGCGGCAATTTAATATCGGTGCCGTTTTTTCCACGCCGCTCGTTGCGAACGGAGTTGTTTATTTCGGGAGCACGGATGGATTTCTCTACGCTCTCGAATAAACCAACAAGCGATCTCGACTTGTTAGGCTAATCCACTCCTGGGTGGCTCGAGCGGCTGGTGGAAATGTCTTGCAACTTTCCCAATCGGTCTGATGCTTGTTCAACGTATGAACTTCCTCGCCTTGTTATCTAACTTCGGCGGTCCGGACCTGATCATTATCCTGCTCATTGTCCTCGTGCTCTTTGGCGCGAAGAAACTGCCGGAACTCGCTCGTGGCATGGGCCAGGCGGTCAAGGAATTCCAAAAAGCGAAAGACGAATTTAGCGACGAGTTGCACAACGCGGGCAAGAGCGACACAGCGGCGAAACCGGACGTGCGCTCAGCACAGGCGACAGTTCCGCGGATCGAGAACGCGCCTCCCGGAAGTCCGAGCAGCGCGACCTATCCCGACCCGAATCAGGAAGTGGCGCCGGGCGATAAGGCGGACCAGGTTTAAGCACCGCGCATCCTCGGATTGGGTTGACTTCACGTCGCGTTGCGACACCTTCGCGACTCGCGTTTATGTCCGAACCTGATCTCCGCACCCGCATCAAGGAAATGCTCGTCAAAAACTTGATGCTGCAGACGACGCCCGATCAAATCGCCGACGACTTGCCGCTCTTTGGTCCCACCGGCCTGGGACTTGATTCGATCGACGCGCTCGAGCTCGTCGTGAGCATGGAAAAAACATTCGGAGTTGGTGTCCCAAATTCTGAAGTCGCGGGCAAGGCTCTCCAAAGTGTAAACACAATTCGCGATTACATTTTGGAAAAACGTCCGGAAACAAAGCAGTAAAGAAAAAGCGCGACGCCGGTTTCGACAGCGTCGCGCTTGAAAAACAAGATTCTACCTAACTACTTTTGCGACACTAGCGTAACGTGACTGGCGACGCATTGCCATTTCCCATTGTGATTCACGAAGGTGTCGGTCCAACGGTAAGTGCGATCGAACGCCTTTCCGCTCTTATCTTTGCCCACTTCATGGGCCATTCCCGTTACGACTGCGGCGGCGTTATTAATCGGATGAACCACAACGTCTGAAGCGGTCGCCTTCTCCAGCGTCTCCCGGTTCTTTTTGAATTCCTTCAACGCGCCACGGCGATTGAACACTTTTCCTTTCTCGTCGGTGAGAACGTAACTATCGGCAAGTATTTCATCCACGACTTTGGCATCATGACTCTGGAATGCTGCCTCCCATCTGCCCTCGATGTCTTTTAGTTGGGCTTCCATGCTGCCTTTGGTCATCGGCTTGGCGGCCACGGTCTTGGCGGCTGCTTCAGGTTTTTCTTTCTTCTGTGCGGACTTCTCAACAGGTGTCGCCGATTTTTCTGCTTCAGTTGCTGCCGCTTCCGATTTCTTCTCGTCCTCTGCTTTTGCGGTCTCAGTTTTTTCCGCCGGAGTTGGCGAGGCCGTCTCTGTCGGAGTTTCTGTTTCCTGCGCCCGCGCGAGCGGCATGGTCATGAGCGAGATCGCCAATATGGCGGCGAATAATTGTATTAGTTTCATTTGAATTCCTGGTTGGTTGGGTTGGGTTACCTCCATCGCCGAGCATTTTAGTTCCGGATTCGGAGATTATCGTGGGCGCGATGGGCGGTTAGGCGACGCTATTTCTCAAGCATAACAAGTCAAGGCCAATCCAGGGAGAAGCGGACGGACTCGCCGCGACGAGTCCTGGACGAGCAGAAGCTCGTCCCTCTCGCACGCAATGCCCTCCCATACGAACGATGAGAGCTAGGATTGCGTATCGGCAAGATTGATCGCATCAATCAACTGGCGAAATCGACCAAAACTGTGCCGATGCGGCTGCAAAACCAAACGCGGCAACTCCCAAATTTCGGGTTCGTTTTTTTCCTGATCCAGCGCGCTGCCCTGAGTGATCGCGCCGCTGCGCATGAAATCAGCAAATTGCCGATTGAGCTCAGCGAGCGCGCGGTCTGAGATGCGATGCGCAAGTCGAATGACCAATTGATCGCCAACCCAGCGCGATGAGTTGTAGTTGCGATAGAATTGCACAATCTCGCCAACCGCTTGCGCCACGCTGTGGGTCATTTTAAGAAAGTGGAAATCTTCCGCTGAAACGAAACCAAGCTTGAGAAGATGATCCGTTAGAAACTTCATCCACGTTTCCCAATAAGTGCCGTCTGGTTTGTCGAGCAGCACCACCGGAATGACGCGTGCCTTTCCGGTCTGCATGAGAGTGAGCACTTCGAAACCTTCATCGAGTGTGCCAAAGCCGCCTGGGAAAAGCGCGAAGGCATGCGTTTCTTTTACGAAGTTCAACTTGCGCGTGAAAAAATAATTGAAGTTGATCAGCTTTGAGTCGCCCGAAATTGTGAGCATTGGCGCGTTGCTCGAATGGCAAACGAATGTTCAGACCAAAACTGTGTTCGCGACCTGCGCCACGTTGCGCTGCTCCCATGATGCCATCGCCGCCACCGGTAATGACCATGTAATTGTGCGCTGCCATCTCGCGCGCGAACTCTTCCGCTAACTTGAATGTCGGATCACTCTCCGGCGTCCGAGCCGAACCAAAGACGACGACTTTGCGGATATGCGCATACGGCGCAAAAATTTTCGCGGCATAACGCATTTCCTTCAGCGAACGATTCATGAGCTTGAGATCGGCCGTTCCCATTGGATCGTGACCCATCTTCAGAGCCGTCATGATCATTTCTTCGATCAATTCCGGCGAACGCTCGGCGCCCCAGGTTTTAACGAGTTCCCGCACACGCGCATCCCATTCCGGTCCGAGCGTGCTTTGCCTGCGCGAGGGCTGCGCCGCAGTGGTGCCTGCAGTGAAATCTTCCACACTAAATCTTTAGCGAGAGCCATGCCCCACGCACGGGAAAAGTAGAGTGTAGATCCGACGCGGTTTCCCGAGTTGATCGCGACGCAATCGTAAAACTTAACCGCCAATGGTGTGCGTCTCACCAAAAGTCGAAAGCCACGATCTTAATTTTAGACGTTACGCAAAGCGAAATTTTTTCGAACGGAGTCCCGCGCGACCCCACCTCGCAAGCCAACGGAATTTTGATCGATTTAGTCGCTCTTTCGAAGAACCCATTTATCAGCGACAAATGACACGGCTCTTCCGACATCGTTTGCAAACCTGTTCGCGGCAAGTCGGACTCCATCCCACGCGTAGTCATCTCCAAAAACGATGCCGTTAACAGAGACAACCTCCCAATAGTTACAAAGATCCAAGTATACATCCTCTTCCTCGTGGCTTGCATCGATGTAAACCATTTCTGCCGTGATCCCGTAATAGCGCAGCCAAAGCGAGGCAATGGATGCTGTCTGTGGGAAAGGCACAATAAGATCCTGAAGCCCTTTGTGGCACACATTGGCGAGAAATTGGTAATATACTGTCGGATATCCATGGCAAAGGCGCAGGCTCGCGTAGCGCTCTGGATCGTTCTGCTCCGTCCAAAATTCAAGCGCGCCAAGCCAAGTGTCCACACACAAAACCTGAGTCGAAAGCGCGGCGTCGCGAACTACCGCCGCCATTTCCAGCGCCGACGCGCCTTTCCAAGTGCCCACTTCAACAATAAGACGGGGCTTCGTCTCCAGAATCAGTTCGCGAAAAGCACCTGATTCACCTCCCCATCCGTGCGCGTCGAATGGATAAGAATGAAAATCAAAACCCTCGTAAGGGTTAGTCTTGTGAAGAAGCTTTGTTAGGTTAGGGCACGATGAATCGCCACGATTCTTTACATGCGCGACACCGGCTGGCTGAGGACGGATTCTCTTGATGCTGTAGCCCGCTTTATAGAAAAACGTTTTTGCGAATGAATGAAGATTCAATGGGAAAATGTCTGTCAATACTATCGTCTGCTCCTAATCTGCATTGCAGGCTAGTTTGAGCAATCAGGGCGCGCGCGTAGATATTAGATCCGCGAGGATGTCGTGCATGTGCCGAATCGGCAGCGAATAATGTCCCGCGCCTTCGACGAAACGCGCGCGACAGTTGGGGAGTCGTTCTGCGACATGCTCCGCAAGATGATACGAAAAACTTCGATCGGTCTTCCCGTGCCACAAGCGCACAGGCGTTCGCACGTCCTCAAGCGCAAAACCCCAGGGCCGCGCATAAATCTCCGCGTCCACCATCACGCCTTCTGCCGACGTCCGCCACGCCTGGCGCTGGCTTTCAAAGCACGCTTCGAAAAAACGCGAATCACGCAACACCGCTGCGTCACACGGTTGCAACCACTTCAGGAACATCGGCCGCAGACGAATCGGAATTCGTCGCGAAGCAAAAGGCCGCGCCAGTTGAAAAGATTTTCGCAACAGTTCGGGATGCGTTCGATAAAGCGTGAGCATCCAGCGATACAATTTCAGCAGGCCGTGATGCTCGGTTAGTTCGCTGATCGGCGGCGCGCCGCTAACGACTGCGATGGCTTCGATTTTCTCCGGCATCGACCATCCGCTCACATACGCGTAAGGCGCGCCCCCCGAAATCGCCAGAATTCGAAATCGATCGATCTCGAGCTGCGCTGCGAGTTCCCGCAACAACGGCGGCCAATCAAGTAAGGTCCGTTCTTTCTGGAATTCCGATTCGTTTATTCCCGGCCGATCCGGAGAGATAATGCGAACGCCAAGATCGCGCGCAGCATCATCAGTCAAAACTGCCATCGTTCGCGAACTCGGCCAACCGTGGCAGAAAAAAACCGGCGTTCCGGCGGGATCGCCGTATTCGTCCACGGCAATGCGCCTGCCGTTTTGCAGTTGGACCATCTTTGTTTGCGCGCCTATCATTTTGGACAATCCACCATTCCTCGCCCATCGCGTCCGGTCGAGTGGCCTGTTGCGAAACAAACAGAAAGCATCTTCATTTCGAATAACTGTTATGAACGAATACTCACAGCCGCGGGCCGGAAAGATTACAGTGCATGGAAATGGGCTCGGGGCGCCATCGCCCGATCAGGTGAAACAGCGTGCCCGTGAGATTGCGATGATCGACGAACGCAACCCCGATGAATTCACCGAAGGCGACTGGCAGCAGGCGCACCGCGAATTGCTCGGCGAGCTGCCGCAAACAGCGCCCGAAGAAAACGCGCGCACTGCCGAAGTGGTGGAAGAGTGGAATGTCATCGCTGCGAGATACCGGCCATCACGCGCTGCGCGCGGCGGATGGAGAAGACAAGAATCTCGGCGAACAACTCGTCGATGATGGCCTGGAGGAAGCCACCCATGATCAGATGCTGGAAGCTCGGATCGAAGAACGGAAAGAGGAAGAATCTTGAGCAAACCCAGCGTCAGCGCCGCCGCTGATCACGTTGGCGCATTCACAGAATCAAAGCGCGCGTCGGCGCTCATCCAGCGTTTTCGCGAGATACGAGATTTCACAACTCGACTTTGTCGCAATTTGCAGCCGGAAGATTGTGTCGTGCAATCCATTCCGGACGTGAGTCCGACAAAATGGCATCTCGCGCACACGAGCTGGTTTTTCGAAACTTTTGTCCTCAAAGTTTGGGCGCCGGAGTATCAACCGGCCGTCCCTGAATACGCTTACCTTTTCAATTCCTATTATAATGCCGCGGGTAGCATGCACCGGCGCGATCTGCGCGGGCTGATTTCGCGGCCGACTCTCGCGGAGACTCGTCGCTATCGTGAACACATCGATGAATGCGTAATCGATCTGATTGCAAATGCAGACGAAGCCACGCTTACGGAGATCGAGCGCGTTTTAATTCTCGGATTCCATCACGAACAGCAACACCAGGAACTTCTCGTTACCGATATCAAACACGTCTTCGCGCAAAATCCGCTTCATCCCATTTTTGAACCGCACAAGAGCAGCGAGCAATCGAACGAAGTTGCGAAACAAGACTTCATTCATTTCGACGAAGCGATCGTTTCCATCGGACACGAAGGTCCGGATTTTTCCTATGATAATGAGGAACCGCGGCATCGAGCTCTCGTGGCGGCATTTGCTCTCGCATCGCGCCCGATCACAAACGGCGAATACCTCGAATTCATGGAGGCTGGTGGATACACGCGTTCGGAGTTCTGGCTCTCGTTAGGCTGGACGACCGTGAACGAACAGCGATGGGAAGCCCCGCTCTACTGGGAGAAACGCGATGGCAGCTGGTGGAATTTCACACTCTCCGGTTTCCGACCAGTGAATGAATCGGAACCGGTTACGCATATCAGTTATTTCGAAGCAGACGCCTTCGCCAATTGGAGCGGCGCGCGTTTGCCGACCGAGTTCGAATGGGAACGCGCGGCTACGGAGTTGCCGATGGACGGCAACTTTGTTGAGACTGAACGTTTTCATCCCGCACCAACGCCGGCATCTCACGGCAAACAATTGATGCAAATGTTCGGCGACGTTTGGGAATGGACGCGCAGCGCCTATTCTCCCTACCCCGGTTACCGCGCTGCGCCGGGAGCTCTCGGCGAATACAACGGCAAATTCATGTGTAACCAATACGTTTTGCGCGGCGGTTCTTGCGCAACTTCGCGCACGCACATTCGCGCGACGTATCGCAATTTCTTTCAGCCAGAAAAACGCTGGCAGTTCACGGGTATTCGGCTGGCACAAGATCCGTGAGCCGTTTCTCCACAGAAAGCGTGCTCGATCTCGAGCCCGCGAGTGCGGATTTCCTTGCCGAAGCGGTTGCGGGATTATCGGAGTCTCCGCGTACTTTGCCGTGCAAATTTTTTTACGACGAGCGCGGATCCGAGCTGTTTCAGAAAATCTGTGATCTGCCCGAATATTATGTTACCCGCGCGGAACTGCAGATTCTTAAAAACCAGGGACGCGACATCGCGAAATATCTCGGTCCAGGTATCGAGTTGATCGGACTCGGCACGGGCGTGGGCACAAAGACCCGCCTTCTCCTCGATGAATTGCATGCACCGATTGCCTATGTCCCGGTCGATATTTCGAAGGAGCAACTGCTGCAATCGAGCGCGCAGTTTCGGGAACTTTTTCCCGACGTCGAAGTAATGCCGGTTTGCGCCGATTATCTCCAGCCCGTGACTTTGCCAATACCAAGGCGAAAGCCCGTGCGCAAAATTATCTATTTCCCTGGCTCCACGATTGGAAACTTTGAACCGAATGTGGCGCTCGATTTTTTGCAACGCATCCGGCGCGTTTCCGAAGAGGACGGTGGCCTGTTGATTGGCGTCGATCTGCAAAAAGATAGAAAAATTCTCGAAAGCGCCTACAACGACGCCCAGGGCGTAACCGCGGAATTCAATCTCAATCTACTGGTGCGAGCGAATCGCGAATTGGGCGCAGACTTCGATCTCAATTGCTGGAAACATCGCGCGATCTACAACGCCGAAGCCGGGCGGATCGAGATGCATCTCGTAAGCGAAGCCGACCAAACGGTTCACCTCGCCGATGATGAATTTCGTTTTCGCGTTGGGGAAAAGATCGTGACCGAATATTCCTACAAACACACGTCGGAAGGTTTCTCGGCGCTCGCTGCGCAAGCGGACTTTTCTCTTGCGCATATGTGGACTGACGACGCCCGGCTCTTCGGAGTTTTCTATTTTACCGCAGCGGGATGAATGTGGCGCATGCGTCTCGCTTGCGACCTAAGCAAAACCGCAAGCCAGAGGCTTGCGCCACTTTGATTTGACCGCGCTCGTTCAACTCATCGGCATCAGTAAGAGGTACGGCGAAACCACGGCCGTCGCCCCGACTGATTTGGAAATCGAAAAAGGTAAGACCACTGTGCTCATCGGTCCGAGTGGTTGCGGCAAATCGACTCTGTTGCGCCTGATCATTGCCCTAATCGAGCCGGATAGCGGCACCATCGATTTTAACGGCGCACCGGTTGATCCAACGACAATAGTCCAATTCCGGCGACGCGTTGGATACGTCATCCAGGAAGGCGGCCTGTTTCCTCATCTCACTGCGCGATCCAACGTTCTTCTGATGCCGAGATACTTGAACCGACCAGAAACGGAAATGAATCAACGCCTGGATGAGCTTTGTGAGCTAACGCGATTTCCCGGTGCCGCACTCGATCGTTATCCATTGGAACTTTCCGGCGGACAACGTCAGCGCGTGAGTTTGATGCGCGCGCTTGTTCTGTCTCCGGAATTGTTGCTTCTCGACGAGCCGCTCGGTGCTCTCGATCCTCTCGTTCGCGCATCGTTACAAAAAGATCTGAAGGAAATATTCGCGCGCTTGCAACAAACCGCCGTCCTTGTCACTCACGATCTGGCGGAGGCGGCTTACCTCAGCGATACGATCGTCCTGATGAATGAGGGGCGAATCGTGCAGCAAGGTTCGATCGACGATTTGCGCGAGCGTCCCGCGAACGATTTCGTCCGCGAATTTATTAATGCGCAAAGAAGTCTCGTCTCGCTATGAATTCCCCTCAGCCATCAAGGAGCGGCGACTTCCAAGTCGCCGTAGACAAACATGGGCGCTTTGGAAAGCGCCCCTCCTTGGCAGCAACACTCTTCGCCTCGGTCATTCTGCTTTCGACGCTGGCCTCAGCGCAAACAGTCATCGTCGGTTCGAAAAAATTTACCGAATCGTACGTTCTCGGGGAAATCGCAAAACGTTCACTCGAAAACGCGGGCGTATCGGCCGAACACCGCCAGGGAATGGGCGGCACAATTATCTTGTGGGAAGCATTGCGCTCGGGACAAATCGGGCTTTACCCCGAATACACCGGCACTATCAGCGAAGAGATTCTGAAAGACGGCACCGTCTCTTCGGTGGATGGAATTCGCGCGGCACTTTCGCAATATGGCGTCGGCATGACGAACGATCTTGGGTTCAACAACACATACGCGCTCGTCATGCGCCGCAACAAAGCGGAACGCCTCCACATCCGGACGATTAGCGATTTGCGCAGCCATTCAGAATTGAAATTCGGGCTGACGCACGAATTTCTCGATCGACAGGATGGCTGGCGGCCCCTCGCGCAGCGATATGAACTTAAGCCGCAACAAGTCGTTGGAATCGATCACGGACTTGGTTACGCCGCGCTGGAAAATGGATCGATCGATGTGAAGGACGCGTATTCTACCGATGCAAAAATTGGCGAATACGATCTCGTCGCGTTGCAGGACGATCAGCAATTCTTCCCGCAATACAAAGCGGTCTTCCTTTATCGGCTCAATCTGCCGCCCGTGGCGATCAAAGCGTTGCAGAAACTTGAAGGCACTCTGGACGAGAAGCGCATGATACGGTTGAACGCTGAAGCAGAGCGGACAAAAAATTATGCGCGCGCGGCGGATCTCTATTTTCACCCTAACGAATCAGCTAGTGCCTTTGCGTCGGGCGAATCGTTAAGACACAAACTCATTCGCTGGACCACGCGCCATCTCGAATTGGCGGGCTTCTCCTTATTACTCGCGGTTCTCGCAGGAGTTCCGCTTGGGATTTTTGCCAGCCGCGGCGGTGCCGTTGGACACGCCATTCTCGCTTTCGTAGGAATCGTGCAAACCATTCCCTCGCTCGCGCTTCTTGCACTCCTCGTACCGATTCCATTTTTCGGAATCAGTCCACGCACAGCAATCGCTGCGCTTTTCCTTTACGGATTACTTCCGATTGTCCGCAACACGGCGACTGGTTTGCAAGATATCGCACCGGCCCTGCGCGAATCGGCCGTCGCCCTTGGTCTCGAATCCGGCGCGCGTTTGCGGAAAATCTATTTGCCGATGGCATCGCGCACGATTCTCGCGGGAATTAAAACGAGCGCCGTGATCAATATTGGAACCGCCACGCTCGCGGCGCTCATCGGCGCCGGCGGTCTGGGCGAACCAATCTTGAGCGGACTGAATCTGAACGATCACGCCACGATTTTGGAAGGCGCGATCCCGGCCGCGCTTCTCGCGCTGGTGGTGCAATGGCTTTTCGATTTGCTCGATCGCATCCTAATTCCCAAAGGACTCCGGCTGTAGCGGCGGTCTATGACCGTCGCACTCTTCTCGCCAACGTCCCGCCAGAGAGAAAAATTATGCGACGGTCATAGACCGCCGCTACAATGAGAAATGGCGATTGCTTCGATCAATCCTGCCACTGGCAAAACGCTGAAAGAGTTCGCTCGGTTCAATCAATCACAGATTGAAGCGGCGTTACAGCGCGCCACGCAAGCGTTCGAGAAACATCGTCACACGCCCTTCGAACAGCGCGCGCAATGGTTGATGGCTGCATCCGGAATTCTGGAACAGGAAAAACAAAAACTCGCGCACACGATCACTCTGGAGATGGGGAAACTCCTCCACGCTGCGGAAGAGGAAGTGATGAAATGTTCGCGCGGCTGCCGCTTCTACGCAGAAAACGCCGAGCGTTTTTTGGAAGACCAACCAGCGCAAACGGACGCCGCGCGCAGTTTTGTTCGTTACCAACCGCTGGGACCAGTGCTCGCCATCATGCCGTGGAATTTTCCCTTCTGGCAGGTTTTCCGTTTCGCCGCGCCGGCTTTAATGGCCGGGAATGTTGGCCTGCTCAAACATGCGGCAAATGTTCCGCAATGCGCGCTCGCGATTGAAGACATTTTCCGGCGGGCCGGTTTTGAAGAAGGCGTTTTCCAAACATTGCTTATCGAGTCCGATCAGGTGCGCCCGGTAATTGAAGATCCGCGCATCAAAGCGGTAACATTGACCGGAAGCGATCGGGCCGGCAGCGAAGTAGCGAGCATCGCCGCACGTCACATCAAAAAATCCGTACTCGAGTTGGGCGGAAGCGATCCATTTATCGTAATGCCGAGCGCGAATTTGCAGAATGCCGTCGAGATCGGCGTGAAAGCGCGGACGATAAACACCGGCCAATCTTGCATCGCGGCCAAGCGATTCATCATCGCAGAAAAAGTTTATCAGGAATATCTCGACCGCTTCGTGGAAAAAATGCGTGCGCTCAAAATCGGCGATCCGCTCGACGACGAAACTGAGATCGGACCGCTTGCGACGGAAAGTATTTTGCGCGGCGTGGACGAACAGGTGCAGAAATCAATCGCGGCGGGAGCAAAATTGCTCACCGGCGGAAACCGCATCGAACGCGACGGATTTTTCTACGAGCCGACCGTGCTTGCCGATATCCCGCGCGATGCGCCGGCATATCACGAAGAAGTCTTCGGACCGGTCGCATTGTTCTTTCGCGCGGCCGACAGCGCGGAGGCAATCGCAATCGCGAATGACAATCAATTCGGTCTCGGCGCGAGCGCATGGACAACGGATCGCGACGAACAGGAGCTCTTCATTTCCGAGATCGAGTCGGGAATGGTTTTCATCAACGGCATGGTCGCATCCGATTCCCGTCTTCCCTTTGGCGGAATCAAACGCTCTGGTTTCGGCCGCGAATTGGGCGCAGAAGGCATTCGCGAATTCGTCAATACGAAAACGATTGTGGTCGCGTCCTGACGAAATTTCTGTCGCCCGAGTGATTGATTGATCACCAAGTTGATCGAAAGTCGCACGAACGAGTTACACTTCGAAGAATGCATATCACGGACATCATGCGGGGGGATTCGCCGACGTTTTCCTTCGAGTTCTTTCCGCCGCAAACGCCGGAGGCGGCGGAAACGCTTTATCAGACGATTCGCGAACTGGAAGCGTACATGCCGCACTTTGTCAGTGTCACTTACGGCGCCGGCGGCTCCACGCGCGATCTCACGCACGATCTCGTCGAGCGCATCAAGACCACGACGAAACTCAATCCAATCCCTCACCTGACGTGCGTCTGCCACACGGAGGAGGAGATCGACGCGATTCTGCTTCGATACGCGCAGTCGGCTATTAGCAACATTCTCGCGCTCGGCGGCGATCCGCCGCGCGGCATTCCTTACGATAAGTCGCGCGATGCTTTTCAGCACGCGATCGATCTGGTGAAGTTCATTCGCAGATTCAATGAATCCGGCGCGCATCCGGATCGGCGCGGGTTCGGGATCGGTGTGGCCGGTTTCCCCGAGGGCCATCCGGCGACGCCGAATCGCCTGGTCGAAATGGATCACCTCAAAGCAAAAGTCGATGCCGGCGCCGATTACATCGTCACCCAACTCTTTTTCGATAATCGCGACTTCCTCGATTACCGCGAACGTTGCGCGCTCGCCGGCGTTCACGTTCCCATCATCGCCGGAATTATGCCGATCACTTCCATGAGCGGATTCAAGCGCATCGCCGAACTCGCGGGCGGCGCGCGCTTCCCGGCAAAACTTTTGCGCGCCCTGCAACGTTGCGAAAACGATCGCGAAATGGTTAGCCGCGTCGGCGTCCACTTTGCGTTAGAACAATGTCACGATCTTTTGGATAACGACGTCGCCGGCATCCATTTCTACACGCTCAATCGCTCCGACGCCACGAAGGTCATCTTCGATAGCCTCGGCATCCCGCGCCGGCGCAAAGCTCAAGTGCCGATCGCCTAGGCGCGCGAGCTTCACTGCCGCGTCGTCGTAGTTGGCGCTAAGGCTCAAGCAGCCATCGCCCGACATCGCTTAGTTTCGTGCAGCCGCAAAGCAACATCGCTTCATCGAGTTCGCGCCGGAGAATCTCCAAGATATTTGTCGCGCCTTGTTCGCCCGCGACGCACAGGCCCCACAAAATCGGACGGCCCACGAGCACGGCACGCGCGCCGAGCGCAATCGCCTTCAGCACATCGCTGCCGCGACGAATTCCGCCATCGACATAGACTTCGCAAAGATCGCCGACGGCATCGACGACATGCGGCAATGCTTCACACGTCGCAGGCGCGGTATCCAGCTGTCGTCCACCGTGATTCGACACCACTATCGCTTTCGCGCCGTGTTCGGCGATTCGACATGCGTCGTCACCGCGACATACACCTTTCACCACCACCGGCAATCGCGTCGACCCACACAACCAATCGAGATCATCGAAGCCGAGATCTTCTTTGAAATTCATTCGCACATAGGCGGCGAGACCGGACCCTGTCACTGGCGGAAACTTTCCTTTTCCCAGCGGTGCAACATTTTCTACCGAGAGACTGTCAGGCAATTGGAAACTGTTCCGCGTGTCGCGTTCTCGCGTTCCCAAGCCGGGAGCATCCACCGTCAGGACGATCGCCTCGGCTCCGGCAGCTTCCGCCCGTTTCACCAGCTCGAGCGTGATCGCCCGATCCTTATATATATAGAGCTGAAACCAGCGTGGGCTCCCCGCCTGCGCAAAGACCGACTCCATCGCGGTGTTCGAAAGCGAACTGAGAATAAACAATGTCCCGGCCGCCTTCGCCGCTCTTGCAGTCTCGATTTCTCCTTCGCCACAAGCGAGTCGATGAAACGCCGTTGGCGCGACCACGATCGGCATCGAGATCGATTGACCCAGGATCGTCGTAGCCAGGTCGCGTTTCCCCACACCCGCGAGCACGCGGTAGAAAAGTTTCAGTCGTTCCCATCCCGCGGTATTTTCCCGAAGAGTAATTTCATCCAACGCGCCGCCTTCGTAATAATCGAACGCTTCGCGCGGAACCCTGGTCCGCGCAGCGCGCGCATAATCGGCGACATTAATAAGCGGCGCGGGATCCACTATTCGCTCCATTCAGACTTCAGCGTGTCAGCGTTTCACTGACGAACCACGCGGGATTAAGATGGGCGAGAGGTTTTCTTAATTTGTCGAGCTCGTCCGCGGAGCCATGTAGTTCCACTCGGGTGAGGTCGGCGATCTTGAGCGCTTCAGCGAGCAATGCGCCAACGTTGTCCAGATGTGCGAGAACACCTTCAGCATCGGTGTAGCCTTCGCGACAGAAAACTTCGTCGCCGTTGATCGTGAATCCATAGAAAAGATTCTTCTCCTCACTCCTGGTTTTCTCGATGAATGCCGGGAACGCCGCTTTGAACGCATCGAGTTTCCCTGCATGAACTTTGAAGTAGGGATGAAGACTAACGAAGTTCGACAAAGGATTCATCTTCAGAACCTGCACCTCGCGGATAAACGCGTCGAGGCGATAATCGTTTACGCTTTATGCAGCTGACGGCTTGTTTAGGGCCGTGCGAAGCTGAGAAGCGACGAGTTCCTGGTCCGGCTGAGTGAGTTCGTGATACAGTGGCAGGAGAATGCATTCTTCCTGCGCGCGCTCGCTTTCCGTAAGCGGCCCTGCTGAACGCCAGGGTTCCTTTTGGTAAGCCGGCTCACGATGCGCGCACATAATCCCACGCCGCGTGGCAACACCACCGTTCAGCATGAGCTGCATCACTCGCTTCTGCGATACGCCGTTCGGCAAACGCACACAATAACTTTGCCAGTTGCTCCGGGCCCATTCTGGTTCAGCCGGCAGAACGATATCAGGAACGTCTCCTAGCAGTGCGACATACGCCGCCGCCAGTTCGCGCCGCCGACTTAATTAGTTCCGGTAACCGTTTCAACTGCTCCCGCCCAATCGCCGCTTGCACATCTGTCAGGCGATAGTTGTAACCGATCTCCGGATAAGTTTCGAAAATTACATCCTTCGAAGAATGACGCACGGTGTCCGGTACCGACATGCTGTGCTGACGCCACAAACGGAACTTCGCATCCCAATCCTTGTGCTTGCTCGTTAACATGCCGCCGTCGCCCGTGCTCAACACTTTGCGTGGATGAAAAGAAAAACACGCGATGTCGCCGTGCGGTTTGCCGATGCGCTCCCACTTGCCATTCCAAAGAATTTCGCTGCCCACCGCGCAGGCCGCGTCTTCGATTAACGGAATCGAATGTTTTTCCGCGATGGCCAGGATGCGCGCAAGGTCGCAAGGCATCCCGATCTGATGCACGCAGAGGATGGCTTTGGTGCGCGGACTAATCGCCGCCTCGATGAGCGCTGGATCCATGTTGAATGTGTCGGAATCAATATCGACGAACACGGGCGTTGCCCCGCAGTAACGAACGCTGTTGGCCGTGGCGATGTAGGAATGACTCGCTGTGATCACTTCGTCTCCGGGACCGACTCCAGCGGTGAGCAATGCGAGATGTAAAGCGTTCGTGCAATTAGAAACGGCGCATGCATGCGTAGCGCCAACGCTCGCGGCAAATTCCTGTTCGAACGCAGCAACCTCCGGCCCCTGTGAAATCCAGCCGGAAAGAATCACGCGCCTGACGGCTTCAGCCTCGCGTTCGCCCAGAAAAGGTTTGGCAATTGGAATCATAAATCTTGTGGAAGTGCGTTAGCTAATGCGACCGCATTAACTTTGCTGCAAGCCAGGCACCGGAGTCTTTGTCTCGCGCGACCACCATTTCACCAGCTCGCGCAGACCATCTTCCAGCGGCACCGTGGCCGTGAAACCGATTTTGCGTTCCGCCTTCTTCACATCCGCCTGCTGTTTCCAGACCGGCGTAGCTTTGCGAGCGGGACCAAATTCCGGCGCGCGATCAACACCCATCACTCGGCCGAGGGCGGCGGCCAGTTCGATCAGGCTGGTCTCGGTGCCAGTGCCGATGTTGAGCACGTCATCGTTTAGCGGCGAACTTGCCGCCATCAGGTTCGCCCGCGCAATGTCGTCGACGTAGACGAAGTCCATCGTCTGGGCCCCATCCCCGAGAATCAAACACGGTTGACCTTGCGCCAGCCGCTCCATCCAGCGAATCATCACTTCGGTATAAACCCCGAACGCATCCATTCTCGGGCCATAGACGTTGAAGTAGCGGAGCGCGACGTAGTTCAAACCGTACATTTCATGAAAGCTGCGCAGCAGTCCTTCATTGTACATCTTGGTTGCGCCATAGATCGTCCGGTTTCCGTAACCGTGATGCTTCTCGTTCGTGGGAAACTCTTCGGCCTGGCCGTAGATCGACGCCGATGATGCGGAGACAAATCTTTTCACCTTCGCCGCCACGGCTGCCTCAAGCAGGTTGAACATGCCGGTGGCGAGCACGTCGTGGGCAAGTCTCGGATTCTCCGCGCATTGAGTGATGCGAATCGCCGCTTCCTGAAAGACGATGTCGATGCCATCGATCGCGCGCGCAATCAGCTGCGTGTCCCGAATGTCGCCTTCAAGAACCGTGACTTTGCCGCTGGCATTGGCTGACTCGAGATTCTGGCGTCGTCCGCGGGTGAAATTATCAAGCACGACAATCTCTTCGATTCCTTCAGCCACCAACCGATCGGCGATGTGCGACCCGATCAATCCCGCCCCGCCGGTGATCAATGCGCGCTTATGAGCTATGTAATTATTTTTTTCGATTGGAATCCTTCCGCCAGCGCACGAACTTCGCCGGCACGCCAGCAACGATGGCAAAAGGGGGAACATCGCGAGTGACCACGGCCCCCGCGCCGACCATGCTGCCTTTGCCGACAGTCACGCCCGGCAACAAAATAGCGCCCGTCCCGATATCCGCGCCCAGCTTCACGCGGACCGGACGAATTTCGAGATCTGTTTGCATGATCGGCCGATCGATCGGTGTTCCGGTGTGAGCTGAACCCAACACTTTGGCGCCCGGCCCCCATCCCACGTAATCTTCCAGGATCAATTGCCGCGCATCGAAATAAGCCTGCGGCCCAATCCAAACGTGATTGCCAATTTTCGTGACGCCATCGAAGCGGCCTTGAATATAAGCCTGAGCGCCAATGAAAACGCCATTTCCGATCTCAAAGGTTTCCAAATGTTTGAAGCCGACGCCGCTACCGATCTGCACTCCGTCACCGAAGCTTCGCGCAACCGCCCGCCAGATGGCCCGGCGCATAAGGCTGTCCAGTTCACCATCGCCATTTGCGAATCGGGAATAATGTTCAAGCAGAGCTGTCGGCGTATAGCTGCCACGCAGGTGCCGCGACAAATCCAACTCAAATTGCGGATCGGGTTTGACCTTCTGCTTGCCGTGAACCGAGGCCACTCTCCGTTTCTTGTTTGTGCGTTTGGTGGACATATTTGAATGGATAAAAAGTCGGGCTCGCCTGCGATCGTGCAGACCGCATGAATTGGACCGATCTAGCGGAACTTCGTGTCAGCGAGATTTTCGGAGAATTCTTCTCAAATAATCTCCCAGCCTACCAAGCGAAAGAAGAAGTTTTTTCGCCTGCACCTTGATCATCCAGGGGTCGAGCCGCGCGGCCACCGCGTAAAATTTTTGGGCCGAACCGATATCTCCGCGATGGTAATGTCTGTCGGCCACCTGTCCGAATACGCGCGCGCGGACATAATCCCGCTCCTTCTCACTTGCCGTGTGCGCGCAAAGCGATTCTTCAAATTGCGCCATCGTAATGGTCGACGCGGAAGAGCGATATTGCTTCGTCGTTAAATGGCGAGCGTACTCGAGAGCTACCGCCTGCAGACACTTTCTTGAGACGTCTTGAAATCCATCCTCATCGGCGTGCTCCTTGATCTTCCAAGGCACGGCAATCTCCGCGCGAAAACAATTCTCGATGTTTTCCTTGGTTATAATACTCGTGCTACTGAGATCGTGTTCGCGGTAACAGACCATCGGTTCCGCGAAGTAGCCGACGTCGCGATGGAGAGCAAACAGGCACCATAAATACCAGTCGCCGCCCCAGATTAAATCTATCGGCACGCCCGCCCACGCGACATCGACCGGGAAGAAGCTGATCTTTTCGTAGCATTCGCGGCGGGCCATTGCCCCGGGCGCCAATACGAGACACGCCTTGAGAAGCTTCTTGACGAAAACGCGACCGGTTACCACCCGATCGCGCTTCCCGTAGGTTGAATAGTCGAGCAGTCCGGTTTCCTTTCCGTTCTTAACCTCGACGCCGGGACAAAACGCATAGCCAACGTGCGGGTGCGCTTCCATCAGATCGACATAGCGCTGCAGCACATAAGGTCGGCGCAGATAATCGTCCGCCGAAATCAGCCAGACATACTTGCCACGGCTGAGGCTGATCCCCTTGTTGTAATTTCGCAGTGCTCCCAGATTCGGATCGTTGCGAATGTGTTGCACTCGCTTGTCCTGGAATGAGCGTGCAACTTCTGGCGTATTGTCCGGCGAGCAGTCGTCCATGATCAGCACTTCAAAGTCTCCATAGGTTTGTCCGAGGATTGAGTTCACACATTCCGGCAGGAAATGGGCGAGCTTGTAGCACGGAACAACAAAGCTAACGGTTGGCCTGTGCATTCGTATCGTTCGAAGTCACACGATGCCGGAAGGAGCGAGTCGCAGCCAGATAAGCAACTGTCGCAGGAAAGCCGGCACTCGATCCATCGCGACCAAACGCACAACGACCCGCATCGAATAGAGGCCCGCCCCCAATGCCGCCATGGATCCCAACGCGGTCGCGCCCCAGAAAGGAAGCCAGCGAAATCCGCAGAAGACGAGCCCCATCACAGGAAGAAAGAGCAGACCGATTCGCCGGTTCGCCGCGGACCAGCGGAAACCGCTGAGCTGGCGAACGATGATGTAGATGAGAACGCCATGCCAAATGTAAAGTCCGAAAAACGCCATGGCCGCGCCGGTTAACCCGAAATGACTAACGAGTAATAAGGCCAACCCAACGTGAACGATGGTCGCGGCAACTTCGGTCCAGAAGAAAATAGTCTGCATCCCTTTTGCTACGATGATGAATCCCATCGGCCATGCGATTACGCGCAGCGCCATTCCGAAACATATCCAACGCAAAGGTTCCACCGCGGCGGCAAACCTGGTCGTGTAAAACAACGCTATGACCAGCGGCGCAAAGGTCATCGTCGCGAGCACTCCCGGTCCCGCCAGTAGCAGGCTGATTTGCGCCTGCTCGTTCACGAGACGATTACACTCGGAGTTATCCCGGGCGACACCGGTCAACCTTGGGTAGAAGTCTGCTCCCATCGCCTGCAAAATGAAACCGACATACAAACCGCCGAGAGCCCAGGCGGACTGATACAGGCCCGCGGCTTCGAAACTGATTTTACGAAGAACAATGAGCCGGATCGCGTAAGCGGCTCCCATGGTCAGGATGCCGCTGGCATTAAATGCGATGCCGAGTTTCAAAAGAGCGCTCGTTTCTTTCCGCAACTCAGGCATCGACAATGGCTGCGTCTCGATTTTTACCTTCCGGCTGTACCACCACGAAGTGAGCACCGTCATTGCGGCGATAGCCACGAGCGATGGGACGATGCCGTTTTCCCGATAGAAATAGATTAGCGGAATGCTGATGAGAGTGCCGAAAAGTGCGCCCAGGACTCCCATCCTGGCCATATCAGAAATGCGCCGCATCCCCTGAATCAGCGCGCCCTGGCCCCCGGAGACCGAGGCAAAAAACACGGCGAGTGAAAGCGCGGCTACGGCCGTGGTATGTTGATCGCTGCCAAAAGTGAAAATGGAAATTTGTTTCGAAAAAAGAACGAGCAAAACGGCTCCGACCACGCCAAGGAGAATCGCGATTCGGCGCAGCACCACCACCGTTCGAGCTATTCGCGCGGTCGCGCCCGACCCGACTGCTTCAGCAATCTGCCGCACCCCACTGCTTTGAATACCCATGCCCGCGATACTTTGAGCGAGATTAAGAATCGAACCGTATATGCCCATCAGTCCGATTCCGCTTGGACCCAGCAATAAGGCCATCGCTTTCGTCCGAATGATTCCAATTCCAATGTTCACCGCCGACGAGCCAGCGATGATCGCAGAAGATTTCAGAATCTGGCCGTACGTATTTTTACCGGCCCCTGTTGCCGGCGCCGCAAGTTCCGCCGACTCCGCGGAAGACTGGATGTCAGAAGGAGTCAGTGGCATTGGTCTTGTCGCAGAACACGACATGTAGAGTTTCGCACACTGGCGAAACTCGCTTCAAGGCTTCTATGAGAGACGTGAGGAATTTCATTTTCAGGAAAACGGCGACTATAATCTCAGTGGCCGCGATGGCGTTCGTCATGGTGACGAACGTTTTCCATGCCGCGCAAGTCCCGAAAGCTCCAATTTTGGTGCTGGAAACTCCGGCCGAATTTGGCGCTTACACCCAGGAGATCCTCCGAGCCGAAGGTTTCAATGAATTCCTGGTCGAGTCTCCTTCAATTTCTGATTTAACGGTCGGTCACCTGAACGAGTTCGACGTCGTTATTTTAACTGAGACCAAGCTGAACGCGTCGCAGATCGACATGCTTAGCGAGTACGTTCGTGGTGGCGGCAACCTGATCGCGTTTCGTCCCGACAAACAACTTGCGCCTGTTTTCGGTATCTCGGATACGGGATCCAGCGTCACCGACGGCTATATCAAGATCGTGCCGAGCAACGACATCGGGAAAGGATTAACATCCGAAACACTCCAGTTTCACGGTGACTCGGAGAAGTATGAGCTAAAGGGCGCGAACGTCGTGGCGGAGTTGTACAGCGACGCGAACACACCGACGGGAAATCCAGCGGTCGTTAGCTATGAACTTGGGAAAGGACATGCCATCGCGTTTACCTACAACCTGCCGAAAAGCATTGTCCTTACTCGCCAGGGCAACAATCAACACGCTGGTCTGGAGAAAGATGGCATTAAAGGAATCAGGGCCGCGGATATGTTTACGGACGGCTGGGTTAATCCACTCAAGAATCCTCTCAACCAGGCCGACGAACAGATGCGGCTTCTGTCCCATGCGATTGAAAAGCTAAGTTCGCTCAAGGAACCGCTGCCACGGCTTTGGTATTTTCCCGGCTTCAACAAGAGCCTGGTCCTGTTAACGGGCGACGGAGAAGATTCATCCGAAAAGGATTTTGACGCGCAACTGGCCGACATCAAATCCAAAGGAGTGAGGATGACACTCTACTTAAAAGGGACCTACATCCCGGCCGCCAAAGTCAAAACCTGGGTCTCGGACGGATTCGAAATATCTGCCCACATCGACGACACGCAGGAGGCAACGCATCCTACCTACGAGGCGATGAACGAGAAAGTGAGATCGGCCGTCTTTGCCTTCAAGGACGCTTACGGCGTGGACGTGCGCACAGTGCGCAATCACTGGATCGTCTGGTGCGGAACCGACGCCGAGGGCAAACAGGATTTCGCCGCACAGGCTGGGATTGAATCGAACTGTGGAATTCATCTCGACTGCAACCTTTATCACTTCGATCAGGCATCGACGCAGGGCCACTTCCTCGGTCCGATCGGCAGTTTCACGGGCAGCGGTTTACCGATGAAATTCATGAACGCCCACGGGCAGGTGCTTGATGTTTATCAATCGCTTACCCAGCTTCCGGATGAGCAATGGGGCAAAGGAAATCTCTTTGGCAATTTCAAGGTCCTCCTCGACAGAAGCCTCGCCCGTGAAGATTACAGCTTCATCAACGTGAACCTTCACACCGACCGTTGGAGCGAATGGTCGCGAGCGGAAGGCCTTCAGATCATTGATTACGCTAACCGCCGCAGCGTGCCCATGTGGACCGCGGAACGCACGCTGAAATTTCTCCAGAAAAGAGACTCTGCGGAATTTGCAGCAGTCAGCTGGTCGAATAACCAACTCTCCTTCGAGTTGCATGTTCCACTACCCGGTGACGACTTGACTTTCATGGTCCCAAAAATGTTTGGTGACAAAACCATAACCGATGTCTCGCGCGACGGAGAAAACCAACCTTACGTCTCGTGGTCTATCAAAGGCCGTGACTATGCATTGGTCATCGCGCCGTCGAAAAATCATCGCTTTGTCGTCACCTATGCCGAACATATGAAGCAGCAAACTTTCCCCAAACGATGAGTGCATTCGAATATCTCTCCGTTCTCATCTCGATCATTCTCGCCCTCGGCATGACGCGCGTGCTCGCCGGCGTGGGTGAAATGCTGCAGGCGCGCTCACGTCGCCACATCTATTGGGTGCACGCCCTCTGGATCGTGAATCTGTTTCTCTATTTGGTCGTTGCGTGGTGGATTTTCTATCGCTGGCGCAACCAGCAACCGTGGACATTTTTCCTGTTCCTCTTCGTTCTCATCTCGCCCACGATTTTGTATCTCGCTTCGCTCATCCTTTTCCCAAGAGAAGGCGCTATTGACGAATCCGTCGACTTCAAGACCCACTACTACGCGAATCATCGCGCGTTCTTTATCCTCTTCGGCCTTTTTACGCCGGTGGACTTCGTTGACTCGCTTCTCAAAGGTGTCCCGCATTTCCTCGCATTAGGACCGCAATACATCATCTCCGGCGTCCTCTATTTCGTCGGCCTAACGACGGCCGCCATCACGCGCAACGAGCGCTATCACCAGTTCTACGCCGTCTTCTTCTTCGTCCACACAGTTGTCATCAGCTGGATTATTTTTCACACTCTCGTTTGAATCCTGCGGACAGCGCAGGTGGATCGGCCGCCCCGTCGGGCGATGTCTGTTAGGGGAGCGCACGCGCCTCGCGTGCTGGTTTTGGCGCCCTCGCCAAAACGTAATTCCCTTTGTCTCTGCGCGGAGATCGATGCCGGCGAGGGCACCGGCCTCAGCACGCGAGGCGCGTGCGCTCCCCAACAACAAATCACGCAGCCTTCTGCGCCAAATCTTCCATCGTCTTCCACTCGTCCGGAGTGAGATGGAGTTTGGCCGCGGCCATGTTTTCCTCGAGATGCGCGAGAGACGATGTTCCCGGGATCGGCAACATCACCCGCGAACGCTGCAACAACCACGCCAGCGCTACCTGCACCACGCTGGCGCCGTGACGTTTCGCTTCGGCAGCCAGCGTATCCGACTTCCTCAGCGAGCCTCTGCCTCCGCCGATCGGAGACCACGGGATGAATCCGAGATTTTCTTTCTCGCAATAAGCGAGCACGTCGTCCGATTTGCGATAGGCGATGTTGTATTGGTTCTGCACGCTCACGATCGGCAGAACTTTGCGCGAGCGCTCGATCTCCTGCACCGTCACTTCCGATAATCCCACGTGCCGAATCTTTCCGGCATCCTGCATTTTCTTGAGCGCGCCTAACGAGTCTTCCACCGGCACCTTGGCATCGATGCGATGCAGTTGATACAAATCGATCCGGTCGAGCTTCAATCGCTTCAAACTCTTCTCGACGCATTGCGTCAGGTACTCCGGCCGGCCATCCGGCACCCATTGGTTAGGGCCGGGCCGTGTGTTGCCGCCTTTCGTCGCAATCACCAGATCCTTCGGATACGGATGAAGCGCTTCCGCGATGAGCAGCTCGTTTACTTCCGGACCGTAAGCATCGGCGGTATCGATGAAATTCACGCCAAGCTCGAGCGCGCGACGCAAAACTTTTTTTGCATTCTCTCGATCGGCCGGCCAACCCCATATGCCGTCGCCCGTCAGGCGCATCGCGCCGTAGCCGAGCCGGTTTACGGAAAGATCGCCACCGATCGAGAAAGTAGATTTCATATCTGGATCCGTCGCCGCGGCCGCAAATTTTTGCAATCCTCCCGCGAACCACCGCAGTTCCGCCCGCCAGAGCCAGTCCCAAAAACTTTCGCCGTTTCATTGCACAAAAAATAGTCCCGTTCCCTCAAGACGCAACGAACTCACCCGCAGCGTTTAGTTGGATCGAAATGCCAGTGCGGTCTCGCACCTCCGATCGAAGATTCGCCGAGGCGAAGCGCGATGTTAGATTAGGATCATCGTAAGTCGCTCACGAGACGCGAATGCCGCGAGTGAGCGATTCAATGCTATACGTGAGTCACGTATAGCACGGTCAAACGCAGCGGGGCCATTAACTCGACCGCTTAAAGCGGTCAAGATTTCAGAAGCCATTGTGTGTTTTGTTTGCGCGATTGAACTTGCTGTGAACTTGACTGCTTTAAGCAGTCGAGTTCATGGCGGCGTTCGTGGATGGGTTCGCGTCGACTGGCTTTGGTGTGACGGCATTTCAGATGTTTCCTTCGCCGGGTTCGTCTCTGCCGCCGCGCTCGCGTTCGGTCTCCTCGTCGATCATTAGGCCGCGTGGCGTAGCTTTTACGCGGTCCTGTCGTCGATTACTACCGAACATGTGGACTAACGATCGTCTCGGTTGAGTCAGTGTGAGCTGCACAGCGTCCAGAGAACTTGACCGCTTTAAGCGGTCAAGATTTCAAGAGCGTTTTGTTTGTGTGTTTAAACCACGCGGCTGGTCCGCCCCGAGAACTTGACTGGCTTACTTGTCACGCCATAGCGGCCGCGAAGGCGGATCCAGTCGAGTTCACAACGACGTTTTGAGTTTGGAGCATCTCGACGCGGTTGAATCCAGGGAGTTGACGCTCCGCCCCACCGACCGGGTTAAAGCCGCCGTCGGCGACGTGCGACTCCAGGCAACTTCACTGATCGAGCGCTGGAAAAACATTCTCGCCCAAGACGTACCGGCGTTGAACAACGAGCTTCAAACGGCCGGGCTCCCGCGCATCAACATCGCGCCATAGGTCTTTCTGATTTGGACATTGGACGTTACGCGTTAAGCGTTCGACGTTCGGTTCCACCTAACGATGAAGCTTCTCCTCACCAACGATGATGGCATCGACGCGCCCGGTCTCGAAGCATTGGTCAGCGCCGCCCGCACCATCGGCGACCCGATTATCGTTGCGCCGGCCGGCCCGCAATCCGGTGTCAGCCACGCTGTGACCTGGCGCGAAGGAGTGCGAATCGAGCCGCGCGGCGAAAAACGATTCGCGATTCACGGCACGCCGGCAGATTGCACTCGCCTCGGATTGCTCCGCCTGGTTCCCGACGCGAAATGGGTATTGAGCGGGATCAACCATGGCTCAAATCTCGGCGCGGATATGTATTATTCCGGCACGGTGGCCGCGGTCCGGGAAGCCGTGCTGCACGGATGGCCCGGTGTGGCCGTGTCACACTATCGCAAATCTGGCGTCGACTATGATTGGGCGCGTGCGGTGAAATGGGTCACGCCAATCCTGAGCGAGATATTGGCGAAACCGATCGAGGCCGGCCTGTTCTACAATGTGAACCTGCCGATTCTTCCCGCCGAAGCGGACGACCCGGAAGTTGTCTGGTGTTCGCTCGATCCAAACCCGTTGCCGCTTAACTATCGCCACGAAGAAGAGAGCGGCCTCTATTATGCCGGCGACTACCAACTACGGCATCGCACACCCGGAGCGGACGTAGACGTTTGCTTTGGCGGCCGCATCGCCGTGACGGCGGTTCGACTACTTTGATCCGTTTGGCGCGTGAGTCGTTTTCGCAATCATCGCCCAAAGCCGAATGAGATAACGAACAAATTGTGGCGAAGCGCGAAGAACTTGACCGCTTTACTTGTCACGCCGGAGCTATGCGAAGGGGAAGCGGTCAAGATTTCAAAAGCGTTTGTGTGTGTTTAAACCACGCGGGTGGGCCGCTCGAAAACTTGACTGGTTTATCCAGTCGAGTTTACAACGACGTTTGACGGTTTGAGTTTGGAGCATCTCTACCGGTTGATTCAGGGAGTCGAGGCTCCGCACACCGGGAGCGGACGTAGACGTTTGCTTTGGCGGCCGCATCGCCGTGACGGCGGTTCGACTACTTTGATCTGCTTGGCGCGTAAGTCGTTTACGCAATCACGCCCAAAGCCGAATGAAGCACTGGACTACCCTAAGATGAGAAGCTGGCGAAGAACCCCGATGTTATCTCGTCAGTTTCTTCGACTTGCCGCACAACAGCTTTTTCTGAAGTTCATTCCGGATGAACCACCTCGTCTCCAATTAAATCGGGCCCGCCAAACAAAGTAATATTCCCCTCACCTTGTCAGAAACTCGGATTCGGAATGCGGAATTTGACGGATGACAAAATCAAGATTCCCCTCACCTTAATCCTCTCCCGCAAGGGGCGAGGAAAGGGAGTGCGGCGTTCTCTCAGGTGTTTGTCCGTTGACAACCCTTAGCGGTTGCAAGACAATTATGCCATATGGGTAACACAATTACTATTCGTGTTCCAAAACCTCTTTCCGCCTGGCTCCAGGAAAAGTCTGCGCGTACTGGTATGTCCCAGGGACAGATCGTTCGCGAACAGCTCGAACAAATTCGCCGGGGCGATAAGAAAACAAAAAACTTTATGCGATTGGCCGGCGCCGTTCGAACAGGCGCGCGCGATCTCTCAACCCGTAAGGGCTTCGCCAAAACGTGAGGGGAATTGCCGATACCGGCTTCCTGGTCGCTTTCGCTAACGCCCGCGATTTACATCACGCGTGGGCACTGGACGTAGCCGAGCAAATCACGGAACCCCTTTTGACCTGCGAACCGGTTCTGGCCGAAACCGCTTTTCATCTCGCCGACGCGAGTCTTGTGCTGGAGATGATTTCCGAAGAACTCATCCAGCTGGATTTTGTCTGTAACGATCATCTCGCTCACCTGACCGCTCTGGCAAAACGCTACAAAGATCGCAAACCGGATTTGGCCGATCTGTGCTTGATCCGAATGAGCGAGCTACATCCGAAACACAGCGTCATCACTGTCGACAAAGACTTTCGCGTTTACCGCCGAAATAAACGTGAGGTTATTCCGACCGTGATGCCGCCGCAGCGGTAGACGTTGCCTATAGGATTGTCCACAGATTGCGCAGATGACGCAGATTTACTAAATCCAAGGACATCTAAAGGGTGACCAGCCCGCGCGGCTGAACTGTTGAGACTTGAAAGCCAAAAGTTCGTTTCGGCGAGGGCGCCAAAACCAGCACGCGAGTCGCGTGCGCTCCCCGGTCAAAAAGTTCGTTTCGGCGAGACGCCGAACCCAAGTCGCCGCGGCGACCGCTACCCAATCCGAGATTCGGCGTAATCTATTCTTCTGCCACTAATCCGAAACGCGAAGACCGAACAAGCCGCCTATTTCCATTGCTGGAATGGCGACCAGTCGTGCCAGACCACCACGGTGCGATTGTCTGCTCGGTTGCTCGGATCCTTTTCAAAGACGAACGCGCCTTCTTTGCGCAGGCGGTTGTTCTTTTCGTTATTGATAAACGCGAGGTAGGCCCAGTGGTCTCCGGCGAACAGGCGGCCATCCTTCTTGTCCGGGAAGAGGTAGTAAGTCTCGCCATTTTGTTTCACCGCAGTAAATCGATGGTCGGGCAAGCCGCGAAGCTGATGGCGTTGCTCGGCGGTCGTGGCGGGTCTGACCTTGAAGTGAGCCGCGAGAAGCGCCTGCTCCATCTTGGTATCAGCGGCGGTGCTTGCCTGCGCGACGCGCACGGCCAGCGGCAACGTAAGTGCTGCAGCTGCGACTATTCCGATTAAGGGTTTCAATGTTGGATATTTCATTTCTTTGCCTCCGGTTGCTTGGAATGTACGACCAATTTAAGAGGTTTCCTGTTCAAAATAAAGGAAGGGACCGGGATATGTTCCGCGGGAATTGGTAACAGCGCTGTCACCTGAGGTGGATCGAGCAGTTCGGGGAGCGCGCGCGACTCGCGTGCTGGCGATGGCGACCTCGCCATCGCGAACTTGTTGTTCCGACTGGATTTTGGCGGGTCGCCAAAATCGGCACGCGAGGTCGCGTGCGCTCCCCAGACCTGATGCTTCCAAACTCGATTGTCGGGTTGCGGAGAGATCGGGAAGCTAAGATTGCCGCCGGGTCGGCCGCTGGTGGGTCAAGAGAGTGAGAAGTTCATAAGCGCAGATGCTCTTTCCTAATTTCCTGATTCGCAAAGCCTGTTCCGGCGGGTTTGGCGTGGGATAAGCTTAATCAATGGCGAGCAATTTCTCAGCTGTTCTGGGGGGAACTAAGACGGGCGGGATCTTTGCCTTCTGGCGAGTCCCGCCCGTTGATTTTTTCTGATCGGGATAACAGGGGCAACGTCATTGCCATTGACGGAGCAGCGTCGTTTTGGGAGACTCGCCGTCTGGGAGGTTGGAATCGGGTGGGCGCTGGTTCCCGGCAGCTTCCTCTCTTTTTCCAGCCACGATCGCAGGCAAAAACAACCGGGTGAGAAAGAAGCCCTATGAATCAGTCATCGATGTCCAGCGAAGTAAATACTCGGAATACAACTAATTCCGCGCGCGGTTTGCTTAAGCGGCGCGCAGTTTTTCTCATCGCACTGGCGTGCGTCGATCTGGCATACCACCCAGCGGCTGGAGCTACTGACAATAGCGACACGGTTCTGGGATTTGACGCTCTCATCCATCTCACGGCTAGCTCGGCGGCCGACACTGCTATTGGCTCATTTGCACTCACGGCGACTACCACCGGCACCAATAATACGGGCATTGGTTACGAGGCTCTCCTGGATAACACGACCGGCTTTAATAATACGGCAAGTGGTGCCTTTGCCCTCTGGCACAACACGACTGGCAATCTCAATTCGGCCCATGGCTATGCGGCGCTCTCCGAAAATACTACCGGCTCGGACAACACTGCCAATGGTCATTTTGCGCTTGCTTTCAACACTACCGGCAGCGACAACACCGCGGACGGCGATTCCGTGCTCTTTCACAATACCACAGCGGACGAAAATACGGCGGCCGGTTTTAATGCTCTCTATACCAATACGACCGGCGCTAAGAGTGTGGCGGATGGTGCCTATGCGCTTTACCTCAACACCACCGGTTCGGAAAACGTCGCGGTGGGAGATTCCGCGCTCTATAGCAACACGACGGGAAACTTTAACACTGCTACCGGCACTCTGGCCCTGGCCAACAACTCCACTGGAGGCTACGATGTAGCCAATGGTTTCGACGCACTCTACAGCAACACTACCGGCAGCTACAACACTTCCAGCGGTTACAATGCGCTCTACAGCAACACCACCGGTGTCTATAATACCGCCTTTGGTGCCAGCACTCTCCTCCACAGTACCACGAGTAGCTACAATACTGGTATGGGACTCAATGCGCTCTATTATAACACAACTGGATCCTCCAATACGGCGGAAGGTTTCGAAGCACTTTTCAAGAACACCACTGGCACTAGCAACATCGCTATCGGATTTGGCGCTGGCCTTAACCTTACCACTGGCAGCAGCAATATCGATATCGGCAATGCGGGCGTCGCGGCCGAAGCAAGGACCACTCGCATAGGATCCAGTCAAACGAAGAGCCTTCGTCGCGGGAATAAGAGGTGCGATCGTCGGAGGCGGAGTTGCAGTCTACGTCAGTGCCAGTGGCCAGCTCGGCACCAGTCCCTCCTCGAAGCGTTTCAAGGAAGATATTGCCGCGATGGATAAGAAGAGCGAAGCGATTCTGGCTATGCATCCGGTTACTTTCCGTTACAAACAAGAGCTAGATCCCAACAAGACTGCGCAGTTTGGCTTGATCGCAGAGGAAGTATCGAAGGTAAATCCAGACCTGGTGGCGCGCGACGACAACGGCGAGATTTACTCGGTGCGCTATGAAGCGGTGAACGCAATGTTGCTCAACGAGTTTCTGAAAGAGCATCGCAAGGTGGAGGAGCGAGAAGTTAGGACGTAGAAAATTGGAGGCGACAGTCGCGCAACAGCAGAAGGAGATTGCTGCTCTAGACGAAAGCTGAAAGAGCAGGCAACGCAAATCCAGAAAGTAGATAGTTGATAAGTTAGATTATTGTATTTGTTAGTATAGGATAGAATTAGGAAAGTAAGAAAATAGGAAGTAGGTGTATAGGTGTTTGTGAGAGATGTTAAGAGGAGAGCGCGTAAGCGAGACTAGTAACAAAGAGTGACGTAGCGTTAGAATCACACGGTGGTGAGAGATTAGTGAGTTTAGGATTAGTTAGAGGAAAGATCCCAGATCACAGTCGCGCACGAATTGGCGATTTGCTGAAAACAGGGATTCGAAATAAGCTGTAGGACGTGAGAATATTGTGAAAGCAGTATAATTTTGTTTTTTTATGTGCGTAGTTTTAATTTTTTATGGAGCGTTTGTTTACTCAATATCTAGATTGGTTTATTTTTGTTATGTATAGATCTGGATTAGGTGCAGACGCTTTTTCTTAGGAGCTTCTACTTTCTTTCAGATTTAAAGTGGAAAAAAAAATAACTAGGGAAGAAAGAAACTATGTATATTAATGAGCTCATTAATATTATTCCGTCGAATAGAAATTTGATTAGTAATTTATAGTTGAGGCGTGTTTTATCGCAAAAGAGACGCATATGTCGATTAGAAAGAGAGTATGATGAGCGTTTTATGTATAATAGCACTAGAGATCGCAAGCTTGGCGATTTGCTGACAGGCGCGATCGAACTGTAACGTGAGATGTGAAGAATCGTATAACGTATTCTTGGCGATAACGCGCTTGACAAAACACGACAGAGATCATAATAAGGTAGTAGGTTATGAAGCGCTTGATGTTAACATGACGGGCAAAGATTGTGTAGGTATGTAGCTTTGCGCTTTAATACAATACCATTGGCGTAAAATACGGTTATTGGTGTGTTTTCGCTTAATTTTAATACGACAGTTAAACAACACGGTTAACGGTATGGTAGCGCTATGAAGAATACTACAGGCAAGCAACACGGCCAAGGGTATGTCAGCGCTCTTAATGAACACTACTGGTGACGATAACACGGCTGACGTTGCGCAGAGCTACAGAACAACACTACGGCGTAAGTAACACGGTTAACGGTGTTAATGCGCTCTCAATAACCACAGGTATTGAAAATACGGTTAGTGGTGTGTTAGGCGCTTTTTTACTACATTACTGGCAACGATGATACTGCGACTGGTCGAATGCGCTTAAGTGTTAGTTTTTCGACTCGGGTATTAATAATACGGTTATTGGTTTTATTGTGCTCTATAGTAATATGACGGGTAGCGATAACGTGGCGAATGGTTTTAAGGCGCTTGATAGTAACACCACTGGCAATAACAACATCGCCGACGGCATCGTATGCTCTTTATAGCAACACGACGGGCGCCTAAAATACGGCCGACGGTTACAAAGCGCTTTACAGCTAACGCATCCGGTATCTTCAACACGGACAATCGGTGGCAGCGCTCTGATTCACAACACGACGAGCAACTACAACACTGGCGATCGGACTTGATGCGCTCTATTTTAATACTACCGGATTTTCTAATACGGCGGAAGGTATTCGAAGCGCTCTTTGAAGAACACCACTGGGACAAGTAACATCGCTCTAGGCTTTGGCGCCGGTACTCAATCTGACGACTGGCAGCAGCAACATCGACATCGGCAATGCCGGCGTGGCTGCGGAAGCGAGAACCACTCGCATAGGTTCCACTCAAACGAAAGCCTTCGTCGCGGGAATAAGAGGTGCGGTGGTTGGAGGCGGAGTTGCAGTCTATGTCAGTGCCAGTGGTCAGCTCGGCACCAGTCCTTCCTCGAAGCGTTTCAAGGAAGAGATCGCTGCTATGGACAAGAAGAGCGAAGCGATCCTGGCTTTGCGACCGGTTACTTTCCGCTACAAACGAGATCTCGATCCCAACAAGAGTTCCTCAATTTGGCTTGATCGCTGAAGAAGTAGCGAAGATAAATCCAGATCTTGGTGGCGCGGGACGACAACGGCGATATCTATTCGGTGCGTTACGAAGCGGTCAACGCGATGCTACTCAACGAGTTTCTAAAAGAACATCGCAAGAAAAAAGAAGGCATATTCGCGAAGAGGAACTGGAAGCTACAGATGCGCAACAGACAGAAAGAACTTATAGCGCTCAAACTGACGATCGAGACACAAGCAGGAAGAAATATAAATGGTGTGTGACCAGCTGAAAGAACAAAGGGCTGATCCAAAGGTAGTCGCGACGAACAAGTAATCGACTTGCAAAAAAGAGGAATAGCCGAGATTGTGTATATTTTAACGTTTTTTAACAAGGTGGCGTTAAAGACACGTGGACACGGCTAAGAGATGTTAGATTACTTGACTATGGAAAACAGAGTGGCTAACTCGGAGTGCGTCGAAAATAGTTTCACATCGTCGGGGGTGTAGGTGGGATAAAGCGAAGTTGACGATGCCGGACGACGCTTTTATTTTGTAATTTTTTTTTTTTTTTTTTTTTTTTGTAGCTAATGCAGTGACTAACGGGCTGAGGCGTAATAGTATGTAAATTTGGTTTTGTTTTTGAGAATCGCGGTTGCGTTATTTAATTATATTGTGCTCGCTTCATTCTGGCGTCGTTTTTTTTTTTTTTTTTTTTTGATCATGTTTGTATGATTGTTTATAGTGTAGTTTGTAGCGGGAGTGGTTATTTTGCAGCCGTGGGCGGATATTTTTATTTTTTTTTTTTTTTTTTTTTTTTTTTATTTTTTTTTTTTTTTATTTTTTTTTTTATTATATTTTTATTTATTTTTTTATTTTTATTTATTTTTATTTTTTATTTTTTTTATTTTATTTTTTTTTTAATTATTTTAATTTTATTTATAAGTTATTTTTTATATGTTTATTTTTTTTTATTTATTTTTTTTTATGATTTTTTTTTTTTATAATTTGTTTTTTTTATTTAATTTTTTTTATTTTGATATTATGTTTTTGTTTAATGTGTATATTGTTTTTTATTAATTTTTTGAAAATAAGAAAGAAAATGGAAAAAATGCGACTGAATATAAAGTTTCTGAACGAAATAACGGAATTGCGAAAGCAGCTGAACTCCGAGTTATCTTTTGTTTGTGAGCAATGAACGCTCCGGAGATGTGTCAGTCATTGATGGGAAGACGGACGCGGTGGTGACGACGTTCGCGGTGGGAAAACGACCGCGCGGTATTCACGCGACGCCGGATGGTCAACGAATCTTTGTAGCGTTAAGCGGATCGCCGCGCATGGCGCCGGGCGTTGACACGGAGCGCCCACCCGCGGACAAGAGCGCGGATGGTCTCGGCGTCATCGATGTGAGCGCGCGGAAGCTGATCGATCGGTGGCATGTCGGTTCCGATCCGGAGCAATTCGCGATCAGCAAAGACGGACGATTCGCGTATATCGCGAACGAAGACGACGCGAGCGCGTCGATTATCGATCTCAGTTCGGGACAATCGCGCGGCAAGGTGAAAGTCTCGGAGGAACCGGAAGGTGTGGGCGTGAATCCCGCAAACGGCGAAGTTTATGTAACGTGCGAAGAGAAAGGCGAGGTGTTCGCGATCGCGCCTAACGAACAGACCGTGACGGCGAAGATCGTGACGGGCGGCAGACCACGCTCGGTTGCATTTCTACCGGATGGTTCGCGAGCCTACGTCGCTTGTGAGAATGGCGGATACGTCGCTGTGATCGACACGGCTTCGCACAAGTTGCTTTCAAAGATCCAACTGCCGCAAGGTTCGCTGCCGATGGGCACTGAAATGGCCGGCGATGGCAAGACGCTTTGCGTTTCGACGGGTCGCGGAAATATGGCGGCGATCATCGACACGAAGACGAACGCGGTAAGCAAAACGATCCCGGTGGGAAAGCGAGCATGGGGAATTGCGCTCAGTCCCGATGGTTCCAAACTTTACACAGCAAATGGCGCTTCGAACGATGTGTCGGTCGTCGACGTAAGAGCAGGCAAAGAATTGAACCGAATCAAGGTGGGCGACGGCCCGTGGGGCCTCGCGATTGTCAAAACCGCCAGGTGATTTTGGCGCAATCGGTGATCAGCGGAATTGCTCACGATCCGGGACGGATTTCTCATTTTTTACGCGCAATGCTTGACGAAAAGATCGCTAAATGGTGTAACCTAGACGCCATTGTCGAATCCAAACACGTGAAACATTTTCTTCCTTTTCTCGTTGGCGCTTGTTCCTGCGTCGCCATTTTTAGTCCGGCTCTGCCGGCCAGTGCATCAGTCAACGTGACCCAGCATCACAACAATCTTTCTCGTGACGGGCTCTACATCACTCCCGCGTTCACCCAGTCGGCAGCGGCCAGCCTGACGCGAGACACAGGATTTGACGGCACGATCTCGGGCCAGGTTTACGCCCAGCCGCTTTACGTCGAGGGCGGACCAAGCGGTCCGGTTGTCATTGCAGTAACGGAATCAAACAACGTGTATGCACTCAACGCCACGACCGGCGCGATCGTCTGGCAGCGCAATGTCGGAACGCCAAGTGGGTCGATGGGAAACATCTCTCCAAATGTCGGAATCACTGGCACGCCCGTTGTCGATCTAGCCACGCGCTCGCTTTTCCTGGATGCCGTAGTCAGCGGCCCGAATAATTTGATATTCTCGTTGAACGTGGACACGGGTGCGATCAATGCCGGATGGCCGGTGGATGTGAACGCTGCGATATCGGGCTTCAACTCAACCCGTCAAAGCGAACGCGCTGCACTCACCGTTGTGAACTCCGTGGTCTACGTTCCGTATGGCGGATATTTTGGCGACGCTGCCCCTTATTTCGGACGTGTGGTCGGCGTAGCGGTGAGTAATCCCGCCAGCATCGGCTCGTATGCCACGACGGCGCCAAAATCAGGCATTTGGGGGCCGGGAGGCATCGCCAGCGACGGCACGAATTTGTTCGTTACTACTGGTAATGCCACTGGGGGCACCAGCACCTGGGGCGGGCAGGAAGCAATCCTTCGCCTTCAAGCGGGCCCAGTCTTTAGCGGCGCGACTACCGATTACTGGGCGCCGACTAACTGGATGTCGCTCGATTCCGGCGACACCGATCTGGGCGGCTCCGGTCCGATCCTGGTGGATGTGCCCGGGGCCACGCCGTCTGCCTTGGCCGTAGCTTTGGGAAAGAATGGCAACGCCTATTTGGTTGATCGCAGCAACCTCGGCGGAATCACGACGCCGGTGGCTTCTGCGAATGTGAACAGCGGTACGATCATTCAGGCGGCAGCCACTTATCGGACAACTTTGGGAACCTATGTGGTTTTTCGCGGGAGCAGCAGCACGACCAAAACTTTCCGCATCAATGCCACTAATCCTCCGACGATAACGACCACTACGTGGTCAGTGACAGGCGCGAGCGGTCGCAGTTCGCCCTTCGTTACTTCTACTGACGGCACAAACGATGTTGTCGTGTGGGTGGTCGGTTCCGGCGGAGACAATAGATTGCACGGCTACGATGCGGACACCGGCGCAGTAATTTTTGGTGGCGGCGGCGCAAACGAATTGATGGCCGGCACGCGCGGTTACAACGCCAATGGCATCGCGGCGCGCAACCACATTTTCGTCGCCGCGGACAACAAGGTCTACTCCTTCAGCGTACCGGTGGCAGCGCTTTCGGTTTCCTCCGCGGTCTCGCGCAAGACCCACGGCGCTGCCGGCACGTTTGATATTCCCCTGCCCCTCTCCGGAACGCCCGGGGTGGAATGTCGCAGCGGCGGCGCGACTAACGACTACACTTTTATTTTTTCCTTTAGCAATAACGTCGAGAGTGGCAACGCCAGCGTGGACAGCGGAATCGGCAATCTCGCCGGGGCTCCCCTTTTCTCCGGAAATACCATGACCGTCAATCTGACCGGTGTCGCAAACGTGCAAACACTCACGGTCTCGCTGAATGGTGTAACCGACGAATTTGCTCAAACGCTGCCTACAACGTCCGTGACCGTGAAGATGCTGATCGGCGACACCACGGGCAATGGCTCGGTCAATGCCACCGACGTTTCGGATACGAAGGCACAATCGGGGCAATCTGTTAGCAGTAGCAACTTCCGCACGGACGTGACCGCGGACGGAAATGTCAATGCTACGGACGTTAGTCTCGTCAAAATGCACTCCGGTGAAGCTGCGAACCCACCTGCCCGGGAGTCGCGAGCGGGAGCTAAGAAATAATTTTCGGCCAACCGGATTTGGAATAATTCCGAAATTCTACGTTATGAAAAATACCAAGAAAAAGTGGATCAAACCTGAAGCCAAACGCGTACCGATTTTCTTCGAGTGCACGTGCTACGCGGCGGCCGTTTGATCGAGCACGAGTAATTGATCCGGCTCCGCATTCTCGGCAGTGCCGCCGGCGGCGGTTTGCCGCAATGGAATTGTTCGTGCCCGAATTGCGTCGCTGCACGCGAGGGCACGATTGCACCGCAGACTCAATCGAGTATCGCGCTTAGTGCGACGGACGATCGCTGGTTCCTGATCAATGCTTCGCCGGATTTGGCGCGGCAAATCGAAAACAATCCCGCGTTACAACCGCGCCGCGATTCGCCACGCAATACTTCTATCGCGGGCGTTTTCCTAACGAATGCGGACCTGGATCATGCGCTCGGCTTGTTGCTCATGCGACAACAGGAAACGCCGCTCGTGGTTTATGCGAGCGAAGAAACACGCGCGGCGCTCGGTTGGATCGATGGTCTCATCGCCCGGTTCTGCAAAATCGACTGGCGAATACCGAGCAGCAATTTTTCTTCGTTAGGCAACGATCTCTCTTATCGAGCAATCAAACTCTGCAACAGCGTCGCCGTTCAACTGCGCGACGAAGCTTCCGGAGCAACGGCGCTGATTGCTCCCGCCGTCGGCGAGCTGACCGATGAATTCCGCGACGCCGCGAACAAATCCAACGTCGTTCTTTTTGACGGCACGTTTTGGAGTAACGACGAACTGCGCGCGTTTCGTCCAGGCGCTCGCACCGCGCGCGAGATGAATCATCTGCCGATCAGGGAAGGGAGCCTCGATTTCCTGCGCCATTCTTCCGCACACCGAAAAATCTACACGCACATCAACAACACGAATCCGATTCTCATGCCCGGCAGCAGCGAGCGGACGCAAGTTGAAGAAGCTGGCATTGAAATCGCGTACGATGGTCTGGAGATTATTCTATGACCGCCGGACTTTTGGATCGCGAGACGTTTATCGAAAAGCTGCGTGAGATCGGCGGGCACGCTTATCACGATCGGCATCCGTTTCACGTCGCGATGAATGAAGGCCGGCTCTCGCCGGAAGCGTTGCGCGGCTGGGTCGCAAATCGATTCTATTACCAACGCAACATTCCCAACAAAGACGCGGCGATTCTCGCCAATTGCCCGCTGCGTGATGTGCGCCGCCTTTGGATCCACCGCATCACCGATCACGATGGCGACTCCGAGAACGAAGGTGGAATCGAAGCATGGCTGCGCCTGGGCGAAGCCTGTGGATTATCGCGGCAGGAACTGGAGCAGAACCAACATGTGCAGCCGGGCGTGCGTTTCGCCGTTGATGCCTATGTAAACTTTGCGCGCACGCAGCCGTGGCCGGTCGCCATCGCATCATCGCTTACGGAACTTTTCGCGCCCGATCTGATGGCGACGCGTCTGGCGGCATTCGAGAAGTTCTACACTTGGATCGATGCGAGCGGCCTGGATTATTTCCGGCGCCGAGTGACTCAGGCGCGGCGCGATTCGAACGAAGCGCTCGAAATCACCATCGAACATTGTCATACGCGCGAGTTACAGGATGCCGCGATCAACGCTCTGCAATTCAAGTGCGATGTTCTCTGGTCGATGCTCGACGCAATTCATCACGCTTATGGCGACGCCAATCACTGATGATACTCAGCCGCGACTCGCGCGCGGAGTTCGTTTGCAGATCGACGACACGACCGGCAAAAAGGTGCTGCTTTTTCCCGAAGGAATTCTCGAACTCAACGAAACGGCCGGCGAAATTCTGACTCATTGCGATGGACGGACACTGCGCGAAATCCTCTCCGCTCTGGCGGAAGAATACGATGTGGATCGAGAAACTCTGGCCGCGGATGTGCGCGAAACGCTGCTCGACCTGGAGAATCGCAAATTCGTCGAGCTATGAATGCGCCGCGTCCATACGCGCTTCTCGCCGAAGTAACTTATCGATGTCCGCTGCATTGTCCCTATTGCTCTAACCCGGCGAAGCTGCGCAACGATCGGGAGCTGACGACCGATGAATGGCGCCGCGTCCTGCACGAAGCCGCCGAGTTGGGCGTCTTGCAGGTTGGATTCTCCGGAGGCGAGCCGCTCGTTAGGCAAGATTTACCCGAGCTGATCCAAAGCGCACGCGCCGCGAAGCTTTATACCAACCTCATTACAAGCGGCGTCGGTTTGGATGAAAAGCGTGCGCACAATTTGCGCGAGGCCGGTCTCGATTCCGTCCAACTAAGTTTTCAAGCAGCTGATGCCGATCTGGCCGACGAAATCGCCGGCGCTCGCGCACATCAGCGAAAACTCGATGCGGCGACGTTCATTCGCGCCGCCGGAATTTCGCTCAGTCTTAATTTCGTCATTCATCGGCGGAACATCGACCAGCTGCCGCAAATGATTGAACTCACCGAAAAATTGGGCGCGCAGCGAGTCGAGCTCGCCAATGCACAATTTTACGGCTGGGCGTTTCTGAACCGCGCCGCATTGCTTCCGACTCGAGAACAAGTCTTGCGCGCGCGCGAAGTCGCGACGGCAGCGAAGGAGCGTCTCGCCGGCAAAATCGACATCTTTTATGTTCTCCCCGATTATTATGAGACGCGGCCGAAACCGTGTCTCAGCGGTTGGGGCCAGCGCTATCTCACCGTCAATCCGATTGGCGACGTTCTCCCCTGCCCGACCGCTTCGTCCGCAATTCCCGATTTGCGTTTGGAAAATCTGCGAACGCAATCACTCGATTGGATCTGGCGCGAATCAGAAAGCTTCAACCGCTTTCGTGGAACAGAATGGATGCCCGAGCCGTGTCGTAGTTGTCCGCAAAAGGAAATCGATTTCGGTGGTTGCCGCTGTCAGGCTGCGCTCTTCACCGGCGACGCAGCGAATACCGATCCAGTCTGTTCGCTCTCGCCAAAACGCTCTCTTGTCGATCGTGTGCTCGCGAATGCCAACTCCGCAGATTCGACGCCGACGTGGTCGTATCGAACGAATCCGACGAACGGTTCTATTGCACGATAACTTTCGCGCGATGCTTGATCTGCATCGCGACCGACGCTTCGCGCTCCACCGTTTCAATGTAAACACGTGTCGCGGCGGGAAGTTCGTGCCAGATACGCCACGCAATCAATCCGCCGATAAAAGCAAATGGCATCAGGAAAATCGGCCACCATTGCCAGCTATGATGCGTGACGAGATAACCGACGCCGACTGATTGCACGCCGCTTCCGAGATAAACGAAGCCATCGACAATCCCTGACGCGGTAGCTGTCGCTTTGCGTCCGCCGAAATCAGCCGCCGCCGTCCCGGACATAAGCGAATGCACGCCGGTGACCGCCGCTACGATTAACAAAGCGGCAACGCCTACGACAAACGGCAGCGAAAAAAGATTCATCGCCATCACTGCGGCCATCATGAGCATGAACGCGCAGAAGATCACGGCGGGCGGTCCGCGGCGTGATTGGAAAAATTTATCGGAGATCAAACCGCCGGCGAATCCGCCGACGATGCCGAACACGCACAACAGAAGTCCCCAGTTTGCGAGAATGCTTTCGGCGCCCGGTTGTTTCACATCGTGCGCGAAGATCGTGTACCATTGCATGATGCCGTTGCGCAGAACGCCCGCGGTCAGTTCGACAAAGGCGAACATCAGGATCAGCGGATTCAGGATAACCTTTTTCAGCAGATCGAATCGCGCTGTATTCCTCATGCATGTGTCCGGACGAAGCGTCATGCGTATCGAGATGAGGAAAACCGGCGTGCTCCGGAGTATCGCGAATCAACCAGATGTCGAGCAACGCCCACGCCACAAGTATCGCCGCCGGAACGAAGAACACGGCCCACGTCGCGTCGATCGTTTGACCTGGCGGCAGAAAAATCGCGCGCAGCCAATGCTCTACTCCACCCGTCGTCATCGACGCTTTGACCTTCGTCATGTCGATAATCGCCTGACCCCAATCAAACGCGAAATAAACACCGAACGAGATCAGCGTTCCAAAAATCGCCCCGAACACGCCGCGCTCGCGCACATGAAACCAGTGCGCCTTCACCTTGATGATCGAGACCGCGCCGTAGCTTTGGAAATACATGTTGATCGCATACGCGACCGAGAAAATCGGAAGCAACCGCACGTGAATCCGATTCGTCAGGACCAGCCACGTGATGATACCGAGCGCGACATTCGCTGCCGCCGCCCCGAGAGCGGCGATGAGGATTCCTCTTTTGCCGCCGATCCTGTCGACGAGCGGGCCGTTGACCAAAAACGAGAACGCGTAGGTCACCGTCCCCGCCGCGAAGATGAGCCCGAAATCTTCGTTCGACATGAGCGAGCCGAGTGCGTTCTTCGCGACCGTGAGATTGTAGCGTCCCATGTAAAGGAACGCGTAGGTCATCCCGAGCGGGAACCAATTGATGAACCGCCGGCTCAAAAACCACGGCCCATGTTTGAGCGGATTATTATAGAAATAAATTCCGACAACGAGCGCGAGGCAGATGAAAACAATGCTGAGCGACATGAAAAAAATTGCGTGCCAGCCGAATTGCGCGGCGATTGTTTACGAAACCGCCCGGCGTAGCACGAAAAAAAATGTGATTTCTGGTTTCCAGATTCGTTCTTGCCTGCCCGCGCTCAACTCTCAACCATCAGTTCTCAACTTTTTCCCATGAAAGTCATTCTCGAAACCGATCGGCTGCTGCTGAGAGAATATGTGGAAGAAGACGCGGAAGCGTTCTTTAAACTAAATACCGATCCGGAAGTTTTACGGTTCGTTCCCGACAAAGCGTTGCTCGATGTCGAACAGGCCCGGCAGATATTGATCGATCATCCGATCGCCGACTACCGGAAACACGGCTTTGGCCGTGGCGCCTGCATCCTCAAAAGTACTGGCGAACAGATCGGCTTTGCCGGCTTGAAATATCTCGAAGAACTCGGCGAGGTCGACGTCGCCTACCGCCTGCTGCCGACTCACTGGGGCCAGGGCTTCGCGACTGAAGCCGCACTTGCCTCGGTTCGTTACGGCTTCGCCGATCTCGGCCTCAAACGGATAATCGGCCTGGCGATGCCAGAGAACATCGCTTCGGTTCGCGTGCTCGAAAAAGCCGGCCTGCGCTATACCGAAACGGTCACATTTTGGGAGCACCAATTTTCAAAATACGTAGTCATCAACGCTTGAGATAAACCTCGGAGGCAGCGCGGGAAGTTGACTGCTTTAAGCAGTCAAGTTTTCGGCGGCATTTCGCGTTTACGCCCTCAGCTACGTTCGCGGAAACGCATGCGTGAAGAGACGTTGGGGTCTTAAAGTTCGTCTCTTGCTTTCTACTTTCGCTTTTTCCTTTCTTCCTCGCCTAGTGCCCGTAACTGATGACGCGGGAAATTTTCCAGGACTCACCAGTTTTCCGCCAGACCATGACGAACTTGAATGTGCCACAGTCATCTTTGCCGTTCTCTTTATGGCAGAAAACATGTTCGCCGATCTCGACGGCGCCATAATCTTTGATCGGATAAACCTCGAGACTACCTTTGACGAGATCTCTCCGTATATCGGGAGTATTCGCGAAGAGCTTCCCGAAATTCTCTTTCGTCTGCTCGTGATTAGTCAGGCCACCGGTGTCGTGATAGAACTCAAGATCATCGGTAAACAGCGACATCAAAACATCGACATTGTGCCCGTTGAATGCGCTGAACATCGCGCCGTCCATGCGCTCAATCGTGTCGAATAACTCCCTGGACGTTGCGACCTTTTTCTCTGCTGCTTGCTCGTCCGTCGCCCGAGCTGGAATCGAAAACGAGGCGACAATCAGAAGCAGGAATGGTGAGCGAAAAAATCCAGTCATCCTGCGAGGATGGACAAAGAAGCCGCGCCCATCAAGGCTGAGCGGCATCCGTTGAATTGCGCGCGGCGTTTCGTGCCATGATCGCGATGCTAGCGTAAGCGGCTTACGATGCATAAGAATTGCGTGAAGCGCGATGAACTTGACCGCTTGAAGCGGTCAAGATTTCAGAAGCAGTTCTGGGTCGTGGGTAGGATTTGGCGAAACGTCTTGCGACCTGAACAGGGCGCGGAATCGCTCCCTTCCGCTCGTCACTGGTCACATGTCACTTCTTCATTCGCTGCGCAAATGCAGTTGCGCATTCGGATCATTCTGTAGACGCTCGCGGTCGTGAAAGAAGTAGCCGAGACCGAGGTTCTTGCCGCCACGAGCAGCGCGTCGCCTGATCCAAAGGCGCCGATCCCGAGGCAGATCCGCTACATCATCGGTAACGAGGGATGCGAACGCTTCAGTTTTTACGGGATGCGGAACATTCTGACCGTCTTCCTCGTCTCGTCGCTGCTTCTCTATCTACCAGAGGGCGATCGCGCCCGCGCCGCAAAGGATGTTTTCCACACTTTCGTCATCGGCGTTTACTTTTTCCCGCTGCTCGGCGGCTGGCTGGCCGACCGTTTTTTTGGCAAATACCATACCGTCTTCTGGCTCAGCCTTGTCTACTGCGCGGGTCAGGCGTGCCTCGCGATGTTCGTCACGAATCGCACCGGTTTCTACATCGGACTCGGGCTAATCGCGCTCGGCTCGGGCGGAATCAAACCGTGCGTGGCCGCATTTGTTGGCGACCAGTTCGATGAGACGAACAAGCATCGCGCGGGGACGGTATTCAGCGCCTTTTATTGGATCATCAACTTCGGCTCTTTCTTCGCCTCGCTCTTGATGCCGATCTTCCTTAAGCAACTCGGGCCTGCCTTCGCCTTCGGCGTTCCCGGTGTGCTCATGTTCATTTCCACCATGATCCTCTGGCTCGGTCGCAAAAAATACGTCATGATTCCGCCTGCGCCGGCGAATCCGCATTCGTTCCTGCGCGTTTCGCGCGACGCGATTGCTTCCGGAATGCGCGGGCAGGTTCTCGCCGTGATCGCCGTTGCCACCGCGATCGGATCGTTCCTGCTCATACCGAAATTTGGATTTGTCATTGCCGCCTGTCTCGCGCTTGTCGCAGTGATCGCGTTCGGCGGACTCGGAGTCTGGCTCCAGCTCGATGCCGTGCGCGACAAACATCCCGCCGACGCGATTGCGGGCGCGCGCTCGGTGTTGCGGGTGCTGGTGCTCTTTGCGCTCGTCACGCCATTCTGGTCGTTGTTCGACCAGAAAGCATCGACGTGGGTGTTGCAGGCGAACGCCATGCAGAAGCCGAGCTGGTTTCAGTCCTCGCAGATGCAAGCACTGAATCCGGCGCTCGTGATGCTACTCATTCCATTCAACAACCTTGTCCTTTACCCCGCGCTCAAGCGTCTCGGATACGAACTGACAGCGCTACGACGGATGACGGCTGGCATCGCGTTTGCCGGTCTCTCGTGGATCGTGGTCGGCGCAATGCAACTGGTGCTCGACCACGGCAACGCGTTCTCGATCACCTGGCAAATGCTTCCCTACGCGTTGCTCACGTTTGGCGAAGTGCTGGTCGCCACCACCGGCCTCGAATTCGCCTACAGCCAGGCGCCCCTTTCAATGAAGGGGGCGATCATGGCCTTTTGGAATTTGTCGGTAACGATCGGCAATCTTTGGGTGCTGGTCGCGAACGCCGGAGTGCAAAACGCAGCGGTCACGAAATTAATCGCGTCGACGGGCTTCGGCGTCACCGCGTTTCAGATGTTCTTCTTCGCTGGCTTCGCGTTCGCCGCCGCGCTCGCATTCGGCCTCGTCGCCCGCACTTATCCTCTCGTCGATAATTACCGCAAACATGTGGGCTAACTCAAGTCGCCGCGGCAACCGCTGCCCAATCCGAATCGGCGTAATCCGCGGTAAAAAATTCAGAAAATCTGTGAAGATTTTTGTTGCGGGTTTATGAAACCCATTTACGTTCTGTGTCCCGCGGTAAGCGGTCCACCTCCAAGCATGGGGATGGAGTTCTTCTTGGCTCAGGGCTGAGCCGATCTCGGTCAGACAGTGATGACGGGTCGGGTTTTGCCGTGTACCGGTGAGAGCGGATGATCTTTGATAGTTTGGTCGCGGGTTTCGAAACAGCACACACGACGTGCGAAATCGGCGATGCGATAAAGTCAGCGAAAATTGAATTGTGCGTTATTTCGTCAACTCCGAAGCAATTCGGAGTGAGTTTCTTTGATTAAAAATTTTCCCAAAGCTCGCAAGAGCGGAGGGAATCTTAGTTTAAGATCGGACGAACCTGTGTCCGCTTACGAGCGGAGACAGATTATCGAATGGTCAGATTTTGTCGGTCCCGTAGCGGGATTCGACGCAAACTTTGAGGCTCGAAAGAGTTCTCACCGTTTTTTACGGAGAGTTTGATTCTGGCTCAGAACGAACGCTGGCGGCGTGGATAAGACATGCAAGTCGAACGGGACTTTTTCTGGTAGCAATACCGGGAAAAGTCTAGTGGCGAACGGGTGCGTAACACGTGGACAATCTGCCTTAAAGTGGGGGATAGCTCGGCGAAAGCCGAATTAATACCGCATGTGATGAGGGAAGACATCTTTCTGAAATCAAAGCCGGGGCAACCTGGCGCTTTTTGAGGAGTCCGCGGCCTATCAGCTTGTTGGTGAGGTAACGGCTCACCAAGGCTTTGACGGGTAGCTGGTCTGAGAGGACGACCAGTCACACTGGAACTGAGACACGGTCCAGACACCTACGGGTGGCAGCAGTCGAGAATTTTTCTCAATGGGGGAAACCCTGAAGGAGCGACGCCGCGTGGAGGATGAAGGTCTTCGGGTTGTAAACTCCTGTCATTTGAGAACAAACTGGACGCAGTTACTACGCGTCCATTGATAGTATCAGAAGAGGAAGAGACGGCTAACTCTGTGCCAGCAGCCGCGGTAATACAGAGGTCTCAAGCGTTGTTCGGATTCATTGGGCGTAAAGGGTGCGTAGGTGGCGCCGTAAGTCGGGTGTGAAATCTCGGGGCTTAACTCCGAAACTGCATTCGATACTGCGGTGCTTGAGGACTGGAGAGGAGACTGGAATTCATGGTGTAGCAGTGAAATGCGTAGAGATCATGAGGAAGACCAGTGGCGAAGGCGGGTCTCTGGACAGTTCCTGACACTGAGGCACGAAGGCCAGGGGAGCAAACGGGATTAGATACCCCGGTAGTCCTGGCAGTAAACGGTGCACGTTTGGTGTGGGAGGATTCGACCCCTTCTGCGCCGGAGCTAACGCGTTAAACGTGCCGCCTGGGGAGGACGGTCGCAAGATTAAAACTCAAAGAAATTGACGGGGGCCCGCACAAGCGGTGGAGTATGTGGCTTAATTCGATGCAACGCGAAGAACCTTACCTGGCCTTGACATGCATCTCTAAACCGGTGAAAGCCGGCGAGTGTCGAAAGACACAATTTGCACAGGTGCTGCATGGCTGTCGTCAGCTCGTGTCGTGAGATGTTGGGTTAAGTCCCGCAACGAGCGCAACCCCTGTGAACTGTTGCCACTGGGCCGCGAGGTCCAAGCACTCTGTTCAGACTGCCCTGTGAAACGGGGAGGAAGGTGGGGACGACGTCAAGTCAGTATGGCCCTTACGGCCAGGGCTGCACACGTACTACAATGCCCAGTACAGAACGATCCGAGACCGCAAGGTGGAGGAAATCTATCAAAACTGGGCCCAGTTCGGATTGGAGTCTGCAACTCGACTCCATGAAGCCGGAATCGCTAGTAATGGCGCATCAGCTACGGCGCCGTGAATACGTTCCCGGGCCTTGTACACACCGCCCGTCACATCATGGAAGTTGCTTGTAGCCGAAGCCGGCGCGCTAACCCGCAAGGGAGGCAGCCTTCTACGCTATGAGCAGTAACTGGGATGAAGTCGTAACAAGGTAGCCGTAGGGGAACCTGCGGCTGGATCACCTCCTTTCTAAGGAGAAAGCGTGTTGGAAATTTCGGAATTGCGAAATTCGGAATGCGGAATTTTCTCGAAGCACTAGGTCGACGGCTAAATCCTTTGGGTGAATCAATTGATCATCCAATGGGACATGCCGTTAAGCCTCTGGAATCGAAAGAAACCAGAGCTCAGAGAAACGACGAGTAACGCACAATTCAGTCTTTGCTGCACATCGACTAAAATGCCGGATGGCGATATGCCCTCCGGCATTTTTCTTTTGGAGAGGATGCCTGCCAGGCGTCCTCGAAGGCTTCAGCCTGTCGAAAGAAGGACGGGCAGGATGCCCTTCCGCCTAGTCAGGCTCGCCGCGAACGAGTCAGTCCGACTGGCGGATAACATGCCTGACCTCCAGCCCCTATTTCTTCACGCGCACGACGATGGCCGAGACATCGTCGATTGCCACTGCCGCATCGTAAAACTCGGCACCGGAAAGCTCCGACAGATGAACAAGTTTAGCTCCGAGCTTTTCCACTTTGCCGCCGATTTTCTCGCCCGATTTCATACGGAGTTCGACCATTTGGCCGACGTTCTTTTGCAGAATGCTCTGCATCGTGTCGCTCGGTTGCAGATCGATTTTACTCTGGGCGAAAAGGCTGATGCGGATCCGAGGCATAGCGCCGCGCAAAACAGCCAAAAATGGTTTCATATTGGGCTGTTCTGCCCAATGCGAACCGGAACTTTCCAGCCTTTATTTGATTGGGAAAGCGCTGGCTGCCCAGACCAGCTCGCTGCGGCAAGTGCTCCCCGGATTTGCATTCCGCATTCCGCAATCTACACTCCGCATTCAGCAACGCGGGGGCATAGCTCAGTTGGTAGAGCGCCAGCTTTGCAAGCTGGATGTCAGGGGTTCGAATCCCCTTGCCTCCATTCAAGCTTTAGCCACACCAGCTTGCGAAGCAAGCGCGCGGGCCCACATTTCATCGCCGATTTCAAGATCAGCCTGGACGACAAGATCCGCCCTGTGTTTCCCAAGTAATGGTGAGCGCGATACGGCTGCCCGACTTCTGCTTTTCAATAGGAGGTGATTAACATGACAAGACTATTGACCGTGCCGAGCGCGGAGGAGATAAGAGCAGAAAACGTGATTGCGATGGGTTTAAGCATCGTCGCTCCGGGGCTTGGCCAGGTCTACAAGGGCCACGTCGCCGTCGGGTTGGCTTGGTTGCTTCTGGGAATGCCGATCGCACTTTGGATCGGGATTCTGCTCAGCCTCGCCACCGCAGGTCTTGGCCTTATTATTCCGCTCGCGTGCTGGGCTGCACTGGCGGTCGACGCATACTGGGAAAAAGACCGACACACCCATCACTGGTTCATGGGGAATCGCGGTTACGAAGATTATTCCACGAGCATCGACTGAGTCCGAATGAGAGATTAGGAATTTAGATTTCCGATTTGCGATCCGTTCGTCGCCGGAAACCGCGGCCAGTCTTTTACTCCGCCGAAATTTCGTCGATGCGCTGGAGTTCTTCCTTGGAAAACTTCACGTTATCAAGCGCCTTCACGTTCTCTTCGATTTGCTCGACCTCCGACGCGCCCATGAGCGCGCTGGTAATTCCAGGCTGGCTCAGCACCCAGGCGATCGCCATCTGTGGAAGCGTTTGGTTACGAGCTTCCGCAATGTCGTTCAGTTTGCGGATCTTTTCTTTAAGCGCAGGCGTGACGGCAGCGCGCTGCTGCTCGGACCATGCTTTGGCGCCGCGCGATTCTTCCGGGAATCCATCGAGATATTTCCTGCTCAACAATCCCTGCGAAAGCGGCGAACACGCAACAATGCCGACTCCCGCGCTTCGCGCCGTATCCTTCAAGTCTTGTTCGAACTCGCGGTGAAAAAGATTGTAGCTGGTTTGATAAACTATGATCGGGGCGAGTCGTGAAAGGCGCGTCAACTCAAGAGCCTTGTCCACAGTCGCTCGCGGATAGTGACTGAGACCGACGTAAAGAGCTTTTCCCTGCCGCACGATTTGGTCAAGCGCGGCCAGCGTTTCTTCCAAGGGCGTTTCCGGATCGGGGCCATGCGCATAGAAAATATCGACATGCTCCAGACCAAGCCGCTGCAGCGATTGATCGATATTCGCGAGCAAATGTTTCCGCGATCCGCCCTGACCGGCTGGGCCAGGCCACATTGCATTCCCGGCTTTCGTAGAGATGATCAGTTCTTCACGCGGCATCTCGCGGAGCACGCGACCGACAAACGTCTCGGCCCGACCCGGTGGTGTGCCATAGTCATTCGCGAGATCAAAATGCGTGATGCCAAAATTAAAGGCGCGAAAGATACACTCGCGCGTCGGTTCGGCTCCACGATATCCGCCGTAAGTTTCCCATGCGCCTAACGAGATGGCCGGAAGCTTAAGGCCGGAGTTGCCGCACCGGCGAAACTCCATGCGATCGTAGCGAGCGGGTTCCGCAGAAAACTTAAGGGAGCTCAAACGATCCCGTTGTACCGGACGAATGCCCGGCGGTGTGCGTCTGATTATTTCCGCCACAACTTCAAGCCGGAACCGGATTGCGATGCTCTCCCGAGCGTTTGGAGCGCAACGCGTGTTTCACAAAATTGTTACCCAATTCCCACATGGGACCGGGAAATTTTCGGCATTCTGCGAGAGTCGCATCCAGCGCGCCCACAAACATGTCGACTTCCCGCTCGGTGATGATGAGCGGCGGAAGAATCTTCACAACATCCATGTTATGGCCGGCGACTTGCGTGAGGATGCGATGTTTGGCGAGTAATTGCGATACGACCATTTGCGCGAAGAGGACCTTGTCCACTTTGTGCAAAAGCTTCCACGCCATGCGCAATTTGAACTCGTTAGGCTCATGAAACTCGATCGCGATCATGAGACCCTTGCCGCGCACTTCCTTGATGAAGGAATGCTTCGCGCGCAATGCATCGACGCGCTCCATTATCATCGCTCCCATTTTCGCGGAATTTTCGACGAGATGTTCGTTATCGATGACATCAAGCGAAGCGAGCCCGCAGGCCATCGCGAGATTGTTCCGGCCGAACGTTGTCGAATGAACGACGCAGCGATCCATGCGGCTGAAAGTTTTCTGGTAGATGTCGCGTCGAGTGACAATCGCGCCGCACGGCACATAGCCGCCGCTGAGTGTTTTCGCGAGCGTGATGATGTCGGGCTCGAGATTCCAATGTTGAAAACCAAACATCTTTCCCGTGCGACCGAGCCCGGTTTGCACTTCGTCGCAGATCAAGAGCGTTCCATGTCTTCGACAAAGCTCCTGCGCGCGAACGAAGAAGTCCGTTTGCGGAAACTTGCAGCCTTTGCCTTGCACCGGTTCGATCACAAACGCAGCGACATCGCGTTTGGAAAGTTCGCGCTCGAGCGCAGCGATATCATCGAGTGCAATGCGCGTCTCGAATCCCTCCATCAATTTTCCGAAACCGTCGGTGAAACTTTCGCAGCCCATCAGCGAAAGAGAGCCAAGGCTCAATCCGTGAAATGCATTCTCGAGCGAAATCACGCGTGGCTTTCCCGTTGCCGCTCGCGCAAACTTCAGCGCACCTTCCATCGCTTCGGTGCCGGAGTTGCAGAAGAAAACCGCATCGAGATGTGGCGGCGTGCGTTTGGTGATCGCTTCGGCAAGTAAGCCGCTCAAGAGCGAGCAATCCATCTGCACCATGTTGGGCAGGTCGAGATCGAGCGCGTCACGGATTGCCTTTTGCACAGCCGGATGATTGCGACCGATGTTGAAGACGCTGTAGCCGCTGAGGAAATCGAGATACGGATTGTTATCCATATCGTAGAGATATGCGCCTTCGGCCCGCGCATAGACTTTGTCGAAACCGATCACGCGTTGCGCGGCGACGAGCGTGCGATTGATGTGTCGCTCGTGTAGCTCGTAATTCTCGCCGAGCCGCGCTGCGACAACTTCTTTCAGGTCAAAGGCCATTGGCAATGTTCTGCGATTTGGCGGTGAAACGCAAATGGAGGGACGCGCCGCTTCGTCATTCCGAGCGAAGCGAGGAACCTCCGAAAAACGCAACGCCATTCAGCCTTGGACACAGAGTTACTCGCGAGGTCCTTCGCTGCGCTCAGGATGACAGATGGAGCTGGCGCTACGGTTTCCAGTCGGAATAGGCTTCATATGCTGCCAATGCTCGAATTGTTTTTTCCGGCGAAAGTTTCTCCAATTGCAGAGCCCGCAAAGGATTCGAAAAGGGCGCGGACGTTCGAGCGGAAAGAACGCTGCAGAGACTTGCGCAACAAAGGATGAGATCGGCCGCTCCGCGGGCGATGCCAATACATGTGCGGCTTCGCCGCCTGATTTAACATCGAGCAAGGGACTGTTCGATCCACCAAGAGCCGAACGAGCTGTCCAGCCCTGTCGATTTGAGTAGCGGCCATCAGTTAACGTGCGCAATCGATGACTGCGGAACCTGAAGTCACAGCCTGAAGTAGTGAGCAAGCATGGGCTCACTCCGGACGAATACGAGCGCATCAAGAAGATTCTCGGACGCGAACCAAACTTCACCGAGCTCGGGATTTTTTCGGTGATGTGGAGCGAGCATTGTTCCTACAAAAATTCGCGCAAAGAGCTGAAGAAATTTCCGACGACGGGGCCAAACATACTCGTTAGGGCGGGCGAAGAAAACGCCGGCGTTGTCGATATCGGTGACGGCTGGGCGATCGCGTTCAAGATCGAGAGCCATAATCATCCCAGCGCGATCGAGCCGTTTCAGGGCGCTGCTACCGGTGTCGGCGGAATTATTCGCGATATTTTTACGATGGGGGCGCGGCCGGAATTTTTGCTCAATTCGCTGCGTTTCGGTCCGATCGTTTGCGGCGATGACGAAGCGCAAATGAGAGCGAACCGGCGACTTTTTTCCGGCGTGGTCGCCGGTATTGCGCATTACGGAAATTGCATCGGCGTTCCCACGATCGGCGGCGAAATTTATTTCGACAAAAGTTTCGAGGGAAATCCGCTGGTGAATGTTTTTTGTCTGGGAGTGTTGCGTCACGAACAGCTTGCGCGCGGCGCGGCGAGAGGAATTGGCAATCCGGTTTTTTACGTCGGTGCGGAAACTGGGCGCGATGGTTTGGCCGGCGCAGCGTTCGCTTCGCGCGAACTGACGGAGGAATCGCGGGAGGATCGACCAGCCGTGCAGGTTGGCGATCCCTTCAAGGAAAAACTTTTGCTCGAAGCGTGTCTCGAGTTGCTCGCCCGCGATGCGGTCGCCGGAATTCAAGATATGGGAGCGGCTGGTCTCACCTGCTCCACCTGCGAGACGGCAAGCCGCGGTGGGACCGGAGTCGAGATCGATCTGGCCAAAGTTCCAAAGCGCGAAACTGGTATGACGCCGTATGAAATCCTGTTGAGCGAATCGCAGGAGCGAATGCTCATTATCGCAAAGCGCGGACAGGAAAACGTCGTGCGCGAAGTCTTCGAAAAATGGGATGTCGCGTGCGCCGAGATCGGGCGCGTCACCGACGACGGAATGATGCGCGTGCGCAACAACGGCAGCGTCGCAGCAGAAATCCCGGCGAAGCCATTGGCGGAAGAAGCGCCGCTTTATTCGCGCGAAGCAAGGAAGCCAACCGCAGAGAACGCAGAGATCGCGGAGGAAGAAATACTAAAGAAAATCTCCGCGCCCTCCGCGTCCTCGTGGTTGAATCGCTGCGACAACTCCTTCGCTCTCCGTCGATCGCGTCGAAGAATTGGGTGTATCGGCAGTTCGATCACATGGTGCGCACCGGGACGGTCGTCTGGCCGGGATCGGATGCTGCTGTTTTCCGCGTTCGCGAGGCAAACAAAATTTTGGCAGCGACGACGGATTGCAATTCGCTCTACTGCGCGCTCGATCCTCGCGAAGGCGCACGCATCGCGGTGGCCGAAGCGGCACGGAATCTTACGTGCTCCGGCGCGAAACCATTGGCGGTGACTGACAATTTGAATTTCGGCAATCCCTACAAACCGGAAATCTTCTGGCAATTGCGCGAAGCCGTCGAAGGCGCAGCGGAAGCATGCCGCGCATTCGGCACGCCCGTTATTGGCGGCAATGTTTCTCTGTATAATGAGAGTCCCGCGGGCGCTGTCGATCCGACACCGACAATCGCGATGGTCGGTTTGATCGAAAAAGAAGAACACATCACGACGCAATTCTTCAAGAAATCGGGCGACGAAATTTTGTTAATTGGCCCACTGGGTGATGAACTCGGGGCATCGCATTTCCTGAAAGTTTGTCACGGGCGAAAAGAAGGATTGCCTCCGCGCCTGAACATCGAACTAGAGTTGTCTGTGCAGAACGTTGTGCGCGAGATGATTCGCGCCGGTCTTATTGAAAGCGCTCATGATTGTTCGGAAGGCGGGCTGACCGTCGCGCTTGCAGAATCGTGCTTCAATCCAAATCACTTGTTAGGCGCGGACATCGATCTTGATGCAAAAGCAGCGTCGACCGCATTGCGCATCGACCAAATTCTCTTCAACGAAACGCAATCACGCATCGTCATCTCACTTGCTCCGGAAAACGTCGCCGCCGTGACCGAACTCCTCGAAAACCGCAAAATTCCTTTTCAAAAACTCGGCGTCGTGGGAGGAGAAGTCCTTTCCATTCGGGCCAACGGCGAATTATTTTCCTGGCCGATCGCCGACTTATATGACGATTGGTTCAATTCGATTCGAAACGCCATCGAGAATTCGCAGCCAGCGCCAGAACCGGTATAATATATCGTGAGCGAGTCCTCGCCCTACCCTACGCACGAATGCGGTATCTTCGCGGTGTTTGGCCATCCGAATGCCGCAGTGCTGACATACTACGGGCTCTTCGCGCTGCAACATCGCGGTCAGGAGAGCGCCGGCATCGTCACAAGCAATGGACCCGGGTCCACATTCCATCTGCATCGCGACATGGGGCTTGTTTCGCAGGTATTCGGCGCGGACGAGCTGGAAAAATTGAAAGGCACGCGCGCACTCGGGCACACGCGCTATTCCACGACAGGATCGAGCACGATAAAGAATGCGCAGCCGTTCGTGGTCGATTGTTTCCGCGGCCAGATGGCGATCGGCCACAACGGAAATCTTATCAACGCCGATCTTTTGCGCGATGAGCTGGAACGCAAAGGCTCCATTTTCCAAACCACCGCCGACAGCGAAATCATTTTGCATTTGCTGGCCAAGCCCGCGGACAACGGCGCAAGCGTGCTGAGCGCATTGCGCAGGGTCGAGGGGGCATTCTCGCTTATCATCATGAGCGAACGCGAAATTATCGGCGTGCGCGATCCATTTGGGTTCCGTCCCCTTTCGCTCGGGAAACTCGACGGAGCGTATGTGCTCGCTTCCGAAACGTGCGCCTTCGATTTGATCCACGCCGAATTCATTCGCGAAGTCGAGCCGGGTGAGGTGCTCATCATCAGCGAAGATGGCATTCGATCGGAATGGCCGTTTCGCGATGAACAACATGCATTCTGCATGTTTGAGTATGTTTATTTCGCGCGCCCGGACAGCATCATCGGCGGCATCAATGTGGCGAAGGTGCGGACAGAAATGGGTCGCGAACTTGCGCGAAAATTTCCGGTCGAAGCGGACATCGTCGTGCCGGTGCCGGATTCCGGAAACTACGCGGCGCTTGGTTTCGCGCACGAGCTGAACATTCCCTATGAGCACGCGTTTGTGCGCAATCACTACATCGGCCGGACATTCTTGCAGCCGAGCCAGCTCATTCGTGATTTCGACGTGCGGGTAAAATTGAATTTGATCAAAGAGGCTGTGGAAGGAAAACGCGTGGTGGTAATCGATGACTCCATCGTGCGCGGCACCACTGCGCGCGCACGCGTGGTGAATTTGCGTGAGGCCGGCGCCAAAGAAGTGCACATGCGGGTGAGTTGTCCGCCGCATCGTTTCGCGTGTCACTACGGCATCGATTTTCCCGATCCGGAGAAGTTAATCGCGAACCAGCTTCCGATGGACAAAATCTGCGAATACCTCGGAGTCGACAGCCTTGGTTACCTCGATGTCGAAGGCATGGTGCGAGCGACGGGAAAACCGGTGAATGAATTTTGTCTCGCCTGTTTCACCGGCGACTATCCCCTGCCCGTCGATCCGGCGCTGGATAAGTTCATTATGGAGAAACGCGAAGCTCGTGCGAAAGCGCTCGCCGCAGACAGCGCGCATCCGACGCTGTTTGCCGATTTGAAGTAGGTTGGTTATCGCTTTTTCCGGTTGTCATTCCGAGCGCAGCGAGGAACCTCACGAACAATCACGGGATCCTTCGCTTCGCTCAGGATGACAAAGAAGAAAAAAGCTTACGCGCGCGCTGGCGTTGATGTTGACCTTGGCAATCGCCTAAAGAGCAAAATCCATCAACTCGTTAGGCAAACGCACGGGCCGGAAGTTTTAGGCAAGGTCGGCGGTTTCGGTGGATTATTCGCGCCGAATTTTTCCGGCATGCGCGAGCCAGTCCTCGTCGCAAGCGTTGATGGCGTCGGCACGAAATTGAAAATCGCGTTCGCAATGGATCGACACGATACGGTTGGCGCAGATTTGGTGAACCATTGCGTCAACGACATTGCCGTTCTTGGCGCACGTCCGCTGTTCTTTCTCGATTACATCGGCGCGGAAAAATTGGAGCCGCGAGTGTTCGATCAGTTATTACGCGGCTTTACCAAGGCGTGTCGCGCAGCTGGTTGCGCATTGATCGGCGGCGAAACCGCGCAGATGCCGGGAATGTATCGCAAAGGCGAATACGATCTCGCCGGTTGCATTGTTGGTGTTGTCGATCGTGCGAAAATTATCGATGGCAGTCGAATTCGATCTGGCGATGTCGTCCTCGGACTCGCATCAAATGGCTTGCACACAAACGGTTATTCGCTCGCGCGCAAAATCCTCTTTGAAAAAATGCGATTAAAACCCGAGTTCGCGGATCGCTGGCCTAACGAGTTCAATTGGGGACGAGCTGCTTGCGCACGCACAAGAATTATCAGACCGTCACTCGCTCAAATTGCGACTGGAAAGATCAAAGGTCTTGCGCACATCACCGGTGGCGGCTTGATCGATAACCTCCCGCGGGTCTTGCCGAAGAATTGTGACGCCGTTATCGAAACGAAAAGTTGGCGTGTTCCAAAGATTTTCCAGATCCTGCAAGGAACGTGGAAACGTCGATCGCAACGAGATGTTTCAGGTTTTCAACATGGGCATCGGCATGGTCGCGATCGTGGCGGAGCGCGATGCGAAATCCGTAGCACGCGCAATTGAACGCGAAAGCGATTGGACGAATCGAACGCGGACAGGGAAAGACAGTTCTTTTGTAGCGGCGGTCTATGACCATCGCATTTATCCGGAGGCGGTTTGTTACTCGCAAAAAGTTTGCGACGGTCATAGACCGCCGCTACAGAAAATAAGAATGGAAACGCGCCAATTCGGCAAAACCGATATGCGTGTTTCTGTTCTCGGTTTCGGTGCGTCGGAAATTGGTTACGAGGAGGCCGATCAACAGACGGTGGATAGATTGTTACGCGACGCGCTCGATGCCGGCCTCAATGTTATCGATACCGGCGAATGCTATCGCAACAGCGAAGAGATGATCGGTCGGGCGGTGAGTGATCGGCGCGCTGACTATTATCTTTTCACCAAGTGCGGCCATCCGCATGGAGCCGAAAGCGGCGGAAATTGGTCGCAGGATTCGCTGCTGGAAAGTATTCAGCGCAGTTTGCGACGACTCCAAACCGACCATCTCGACATCGTGCATCTGCACAGTTGTGACGAAACGGTCTTGCGCAAAGGAGAAGCAATAACTGCATTGCAGACCGCGCGTGAGCGGGGCTATACGCGTTACATTGGCTACAGCGGTGATGGGCATGCTGCGCGCTACGCCGCCGAATGCGGTGCATTCGATTCATTGCAAACGTCAATCAATATCGCCGACCAGGAAGCTCTCGATATAGCTCTGCCATTGGCTCGGGAACGTGGGATGGGGGTGATGGCGAAACGACCAATCGCGAACGTCGCCTGGAAGACCAACCACAAACCGGCAAATGGATACCACCACGAATACTGGGAGCGGTTGCGCAACCTTGATTACCCATTCTTGCGGACGTCTAATCTGAATAAGGCTGTCTCAGTTGCTTTGCGTTTTGCCTTGGCCGTTCCCGGCGTGCATCTTGCGATTGTCGGCACGACGAAGCCGGAAAGGTGGAAACAAAACGCTGCCATGCTTGAAGCGGGACCATTAACGCACGAACAGTTTCAGGAAATCCGCGATCGATGGTGCGACGTGGCGCCGAAAACGTGGATCGGTCAGACTTGAACTATGCGACAACGTAAACTTGGACGCGGTGGGCCCGTTGTATCGGCCCTTGGTCTTGGCTGCATGGGCATGTCGGATTTTTACAGTGGCCGTGATGACGAAGAATCAATCGCGACAGTGCATCGCGCACTCGATCTCGGAATCACTTTTTTTGATACGGCCGATATGTACGGGCCTTTCACAAACGAAGAGCTTGTCGGCCGCGCGCTGAAAGGACATCGCGGTAAAATAATTCTGGCGACCAAATTTGGATTCGTTCGCGACCCGAACAATCCAGATTTGCGTACTATTAGCGGAAAGGCCGATTACGTTCGGCGAGCTTGTGAAGCAAGCTTGCGACGTCTGGACGTTGAAGTCATCGACATCTACTACCAGCATCGCGTCGATCCGGAGACGCCGATTGAGGAAACAGTCGGTGCGATGGCCGAACTTGTACGGGAAGGAAAGGTCCGATACCTCGGCCTTTCGGAAGCGAGTGCGGAGACAATCCGGCGTGCGCATGCCGTGCATCCCATCACGGCGCTGCAATCGGAATACTCTTTGTGGTCGCGCGATCCGGAGGAGGTCTGCCTTCCGTTATGCCGCGAGCTCGGCATTGGTTTCGTGCCTTATAGTCCGCTTGGGCGCGGATTTCTGACCGGTCAAATCAAACGCTTCGAAGATTTGGCTGCGGACGACTACCGCCGCACATCACCGCGTTTCCAAGGTGAAAACTTCAAGCGCAATCTGGAATTGGTGGAGCGCGTTTCGGAAATCGCGCGCGAGAAGAAGTGCACCGTTGCGCAACTTGCGCTCGCGTGGGTGCTGGCTCAGGGGGAAGACATTGTTCCAATTCCTGGGACGAAACACCGGAAATATTTGTGGGAAAACATCGGCGCGCTCGATGTTTGCCTAACGCGTGATGATCTCGCGCGAATCGATGAGGTGGCGCCGCATGGTGCCGCCGCTGGCTTACGCTACGCCGAGGCCGCGATGCGAATGGTTAATCGCTGACGAACGTTCAGTTCACCACGGCGAAAGAACAAGCCTACTCGCTTAGCGCAAAACTAAACGAGTAGGCCAGCCTCTCGAAGGAATTCCAGGGAAGAAACAGAAACTACTTCCTACCCGCAGCTCGTCTCCGTGCCGCCCATCGCGCCTTCATCATTTGTGAAAGCTTGCGACGACCTTCGGCCGTTAGACCGCCTTTTTTTGGCGTTGATTTCTTGGCAGCACTACTCGAGTGACCACCGCGGCGTTTTGCCCAACGCGCTTTTGCCGCTGCGGAAAGCTTGGCACGAGTAGCTGCCGACATCGAACGTCTGCCAGCGCCACTTTGCGAAGCAGGACGCGCGCTCGAGCCGCCGCCAGTTCCGAAGATACCGGCGAGACGCCTCTCCAGGGTTTCAATTTGTGTACGAATTGCGATCGCTTCTTTTAATTTGTTAAGGGACAAGTCCATGCGGCTGTTAATAGACCATCTTGTTATAACTGCAAACTAAATAAGCTTAGTTACTTTATTTTTTTAAGTGACTCATATTTTCCTATAAAGAAATAGGAACTACTCGGACTAACCCTTCAAGGTATCGGGAACTACACGTTCTTCATTTGTGTTCGCACCGTGCTAACGCCCGTCTTTACGAAATCGAAACGCCCTGTTATCGAAATCCTGCGGTCGTCAAACATGCAAACCTGCCGTGTTTTGAGATTTCCTTTGCCCTTCGCAAAAATGCAATCAATCTACGGACAGCAACGGGCGGTTAGCTCAGTGGTAGAGCGGCTGGTTTACACCCAGTAGGTCGGGGGTTCGAAACCCTCACCGCCCATATCTCGCCATCGCGCTGAACGCACAGATTATCGCTGTCCCCTAACGAGTGTTGACGAAATTGTCGGCAACCGACAATTGTCCGCCAATGCCGGGCCGGATGGTATTCGCGAGCTAAAGTCGATCGCCGCTTTCCAGTAACTCTTTCTTTTGCGTTTCCGAAAGCTTGCTCTTCTTAATCCAATCTTTCGATTTATCTGGCTCCCGATTCATCCAGTCGGTGACTGTTGTCTTGGTCAGACGCATGCGCGCCTTGCTATCCTCCATCTTACCGATCCAGGTTAACGCCAACTTTGGATTTTTTTTCGCGATTACGACCGCGTAGCCACGAATCGCGCTGTCTCGCGCAGGGCCGTGGAGCGACATGATCCATTTCTCAACCGCAGCCGGGTCCGAGAACGCCCATACCTCCGCCACCGCCGCAATCGCCTGCTCACCTTCCCTGCCAGCCAAACCCCTGGCCCAGGTGCCGGCGGCCTTTGGATCTTTTGAAGCCCAGAGCTGCGCGATTCCCAGCCGTGTCCGGCGACGCAGCGCTTCTTCTTTAATCCATTCAGCCCATCGCATAGCAACACTGGGATCACGCTCAGCCATCGGTGGGGCCATCAGGGCGGCAACATCTCGCTCGTTAGGCGTAGCGACGTGGGCACTAACATAAGCGGCTGCCGCCTTTGGATCCTTGCGCCACCACCCAAAAATAACGCTTCCCACTGCGATCGGGCTCTCCGGCTGCTGCTTTTTCTGGAACCAATCCAGGGCCGCTTGCGGCGCGATCGCACCCCAATTCGCTCCCACAGCTTTGGTGGCGATAAGCAGATCGCCATCGCCCGCTCCCGGCTTGAGCAAACGTGTTGCCGCATTTGGATAAACATCGGCCAGAAATTGCGCGGCCGCAGCCGGATCGGCCTGACTCCATTTCGCGATCGCCATGCCGAGAAGACGTTCCTTGTCCTGAGGTGAAAGCGCATCGTCGGGAAGGTCTCTAATCGATAGCGCAATCGTCTTGCTTCCCTCCGGTTTCATCCCGAAGCAGATGGCCTCTATGGCTACTCGACGCGTATCGACGGTCGGGAACTTTTTCGCGTTCGCGATCGCTTCTGAGGGATTGACTCCCGACCATGCGAAGAACAACGCATTGATCTTCCCGTTTGAAGGACCACCGGGAGGAAGCTTAAGAAATTGTTCAGAAAATTTTTCGCGCGCTTCCGGTGTGAGAGCCGACAAAAGCTGGCGGCGTTTATCAAGGGAGATTGAGCTAATCGTTTCAACTTCAAGTTTCTCGTGTGCAGCAGAAGGCGACTGAACAGGCGTGGTCTGCGCAAAACCAAAGCGTGTTGCAAAAAAGAGGACCGCTCCGATCCAACAAATGTTTCGTTTAAAAAAGTTCACGGGCGCAGAATGTAAACGCGATTTCCGCTGCTTCAATCGCCACAACGCGCTGCTCGGAAGAAAATCGGTCCTCGCGAGTTCCCGACAAGGTCAACCGGCGATTAGAACCGACGTATGAGGCACGCGAGATTCGAAAATTTTATCGCTCACTTTTTCTGCCTCGAACTGTCGCTAAGCGATCTGCCTAACGAGCCAAAAGGCGCCTCCAACTGCAATCAAATCTTCGGTCAACGCAATCGCGAAATCTGGAAGGTCAAATCGCCTAACCAGGGAACGGCGTGCATGATATCCACCAAACGCTCCGCCGACGGCTCCAAGCACACCGGCAATACTCGCGACAATTACCGACTGACGCACGTGCAATCGCTATTGCAATTGCGGAGAACGCCGCGGTAGCAACACGCGCGAGAAGCGGCCCTGGCGAAATGCGACTCGGAGTCATCGGCAATTTATCCGCGATCAACTCTCCCAGCGCGAGCAACGAAACGATGCCGACCACGACAGGCTTGCCGAGTAATGCCAAGCGCGATTCGCTCAGATCCAGCCAACCGAAATATGTCGCCCAGCAAATAACCGCCGGCACCGTAAACGATCGAAGACCAGCAATGATCCCGATCCCAAAAAGCCCGAGGATCAGCAGCGAGTTCATCCTTGATCCGTCGATCACTCGTGATTGGATTCCTCGGCCACCTTCAAAACGATTTTGCCGCGCGTATGTCGCGTCGCGATTGCTTCCTGCGCTTTCGCCACTTCGTTTAGCGGGAAAGTTTTCGACACAATGGGCGTCAACTTTTTCGCTTCAATCAATTTCGTCAGTTCCTCGAGCACGTCGGTTTTTGGGCTGGCGGAAATCGAAACGCACCGAATCCCGCGCGCTTTCGCCGCCTCCTCGTCCGGTTCGCCGGCAATCGTCACAATAATGCCACCCTTCTTCACCACGCCGTACGAACGCGTCAGGGTATCTCCCCCGACTGCATCGAGGACCACGTCGACATCCTTCACCACGTTTTCGAATTTCGTCTTCGTATAATCGATCGCCTGATCCGCGCCCATTTTCTTGAGGAACTCTTGATTCGCGGTCGATGCCGTTGCGATTACGTGCGCTCCCCTCGCCTTCGCGATTTGGATTGCACAATGACCAACACCGCCCGACCCGCCGTGAATGAGGACTGTTTGCCCTGCTTGCAGTTTCGCTGTTTCCACCAACGCCTGCCACGCCGTCGATCCAACTGCCGGCACCGCTGCAGCTTCTTCGTAGGTTAGCGGTTTGGGTTTAGCCGACGCCTCATTCTCCTTCGCAATCACAAACTGAGCGTAACCACCTTCATTCGCTAAAGTGAAAAACGCATAGACCGGATCGCCTTTTTTGAATTTCGTGATTTTGGCGCCGGTCTGTTCGACGATTCCCGCCGCATCCATTCCCGGAATCAATGGCAGCTTTGTGTGAAAATACTGCGCGTATATCCCCGATCGAATGCCGACATCAACCGGGTTCACTGAAGCCGCCATCACGCGAATCAAAATCTCATCCTCTTTCGGTTCGGGACGCGGAGCATCTTCGTATTTCAACACTTCCGGCCCGCCATATTGATGAATCACAATTGCCTTCATCGATGATGGGGATTGCGCAAAAAGCGACGACGCGCTCAGCATCGCCGAAACAAAAATCATCGCATTCTTCATAAGCGTTACTCGTTAGGCGCTCGGCTCATCCGAGATCTTGATCACAATCTTGCCGCGTGTGTGATGCGTCTCCGCTTGCTCGTCGGCCTTCACTGCGTCCGTCAAAGGCAGCACCTGAGAAACGACCGGTTTGATTTTCTTCTCGTCGATCAGTTTGGTAATTTCCGCCAGTTCGTCCGCGCTCGGTTTGGATGCGATCGGCGTCCCGCGAATTCCGTATTTTTCTAACTCTGCCTGATCCACACGCGAGACAAGCGAGACAATGATTCCACCTTTCTTCACCACGCCGTAGGAGCGGGCCAGTGTATCTTTTCCGACAGGATCGAGCACGACATCAACATCCCTGGCGACATCTTCAAACTTCGTCTTCGTGTAATCGATCGCCACATCTGCACCGAGTTGCTTGAGCAGGTCCTGATTTGGAGTCGAAGCCGTAGCGATCACTTTGGCGCCGCGCGCTTTGGCAATCTGGATCGCAAAACTTCCGACGCCGCCTGAACCGCCGTGGATGAGAACCGTTTGTCCGGCGCTTAGCTTCGCGGTGTCGATCAAAGCCTGCCACGCCGTCAATGCGGCCAGTGGCACCGCCGCCGCTTCCACAAACGTAAGCGACCGCGGTTTTATCGCCGCTTCACCTTCCGTCGCAACGGCGTACTGCGCCCATCCACCACCCCAGAGCACGTAGGCATAGATCGCGTCGCCAACCTTCAACTTCGTGATACTAGCCCCCTTTTTTTCCACCACTCCTGCAATGTCGTAACCGGGAATCAATGGAAGATGGGTTCCGAATTGCTCGGCGTATTTGCCTGAGACGATGAGCGGATCAGCCGGGTTTACTCCGCTCGCAATCACTCGCACCAAAACTTCATTATCTTTCGGCTCCGGCCGCGCAGTGTCTTCATACTTTAAGACTTCAGGGCCACCATATTGATGAACCACAATCGCTTTCATTGTCGCCGGCGACTCCGGCGATCCGAGAGAGAGCCGCGCAGCGACAGGCAATAAACAAAAAACTGTCAGAAAGCGCCGCCGGAGAATTCGCATAATTTTCAGCGTGACCATTAAGCCGGAACGGGAAGCGAGCCAAAAATCTTTTCTTCGCGTATTGGTTCCATCATGGCGGCAACAATTGTGATTGGCATTCTGATCTTCGAAGAAGCGGAGGAGCTGGATTTTGTCGGACCGTACGAGGTCTTCGGCATGGCCGCGGAATTTGACGCACCATGTCAAACTGTCGTTATCGCCGAGTCATTGGAGCCAATCCGCTGCGCGCACGGATTGCGCGTGTTGCCGGATTATCCGATCGAGAAAGCGCCGGCGCTCGACCTGTTAATTGTGCCTGGTGGCCGAGGCGCTCGCCTACACGCGCGGAAAAATCCGCAAATTCTTGAGTTCGTTAGGCAACAAAAAGGCACGGTGGCTTCTGTTTGCACCGGCGCAATAGTCCTCGCGGCGGCTGGCGTCCTGAACGGAATCGACGCCACGACTCACTGCGCGCATTACGATCAGCTACGCGAGTATGATCAGGTAAGAGTGCGCGAAGGCGTCCGCTTTGTGATGCACGATCGGATCGCTACCTCCGCGGGCGTCACAGCCGGAATCGATCTGTCGCTTGCGTTCGTCACGCGCTTTTTTGGTGAATCACTTGCGAGACGAATCGCCGAAAACCTCGAATGGAAGAACGGCAACACAGAAAAAAGTAAGCCGCCCCAGAAATGAATCCGAAGCGGCTTTCCCTCTTTACCCTACTCCTTTGACGAATTAATGCGGGTTTCGTTCGATCTTGATCAATTCGCCGGCGATCGTTGTCCGAAGATTAGCTCGGCGCGTTGGTGTCGGGATTTTCTTCGCCAAGAAGATTGCCCACCGTGAGGCGCTTGTTTGGCTGCTCCAAGCCGTCGACAAATTCCTGAAACCGATCGGAAAAAAGATTGTGACGCAGGTTCCAATAATAGCTCAAACCAGGAGTATCCAGGTAATGCCCGTAAAGGTTTCGCCACCCTCGCCAGACTTGTTCTTCCATCACTCCGTAAATGTAGTGGAAATGAATTGTCTCCATTGCTTTTAGGAACTGGAACGCGACATGGAAAAACCGCGCCTTCTCATCCGGAGTAAGCGAGGTGAGATCTTCAAGACCTTTGCGCCAAATTGTTCCTACTTCGGGATTTTCCGCAAACGGGCGTGTGACATCGCGCAGCGCCGTGGTGGCGGCATCTTGCGCAGCGAGTTTCGTGATGCGCGTGCTGCGGTGCACTTGCACCGCAAGATACAAGAGCGATACGATCACACCGATCGAGCTAATCAGTTGCGCAATGGCATTGATCGCATCCCAGTTCATAATTGGTTATAGCACGACTTGGTCAGTCCGCCGATGTTGGCGCATAATTTGATAATGATGCAACCCTTCTGCCGCTGGTGACAGCGGCAGCTACAACACCACATGGCACTTTCTATCACTGGGCTTCATCACGTCACCGCCATTGCGACTGACCCGCAACGAAATCTGGATTTCTACGTCGGACTTCTCGGATTGCGACTTGTAAAGCGCACGGTGAACTTCGACGATCCGGGCTCGTATCATTTTTATTTTGGCGATGCGCGGGGAACGCCGGGAACTATTCTGACGTTCTTTCCGTGGCCGGGTGCGCGTCGCGGCATGCATGGCACCGGTCAAATTGAAGCGACTGCGTTTTCCATTTCACCGAACTCAATGGACTACTGGTTAGACCGGCTAAAAGAACAGCATGCGGCGGCCGAGAGAACAGCGACACGATTTGGCGAGGAAGTGATCCGCTTCACAGATCCCGATGGCCTTTTGCTGGAGCTGATAGCTTCGAGTTCTGCCGAGGTAGCGGAGCCCTGGCAGCAAAGCCCCATCCCTCTCGAACATTCGATCCGAGGGTTCCACAGTGTTTCCTCGGCGCTCGAAGGTTATGAACGCACGGCAAAACTTTTGACGGAGAGTTTTGGTTATCGGCTCGTTGAACAAGCGGGGAATCGTTTCCGTTTCGCTGCGCCCAGTATTACCGGCGCAGGGAGGACGATCGATTTGCTTTGCATGCCGGAAGGTCATCCGGGACATGTCGCGGCTGGCTCGGTTCATCACATTGCCTTTCGCGCGCGCGATGATGAGGAACAGCACGCATGGCGGGAACATCTCATCACCCTCGGCTACAACGTCAGCCCTGTAATGGATCGAACCTACTTTCACTCGATCTATTTTCGCGAACCCGGTGGCGTATTGTTTGAGATCGCGACCGATCCGCCTGGATTCACTTTGGATGAAAATCTGGATGAGCTGGGAGAAAATTTGCGCGTACCGCCATGGCTTGAGGACGCGCGCACGGAAATCGAAAAGATTTTGCCGCCAATCACGGTGCCCAAGAACGTATGACGCAAGAGTTGGACTTCGCGCATGAATTCGTGCGGGGAAATTCCGAACGCACATTCCTGCTTCTTCATGGAACCGGTGGAAACGAGCACGATCTTATTCCACTCGGTCGCCATCTCGACCCGGATGCGGCGCTACTGAGCCCACGCGGAAAAGTATTGGAAAATGGAATGCCACGTTTCTTCCGCCGGCTCGCGGAAGGTGTGTTCGATCTGGAGGATTTGAAACTGCGTGCTCATGAACTCGGTGACTTCATCATTGCAGCAGCACAAGATTACGGACTCGAGAGCGCGAAGATCGTTGCCGTCGGATTCTCGAACGGAGCGAATATCGCTGCCAGCCTGTTGTTGCTTCGACCGGAAATTCTGCACGCCGCCATTCTTTTTCGCGCGATGGTGCCTCTACACCCCGATCCGCTTCCAAAATTGAGCGATACTCGTGTTTAATTTCCGCTGGCAATCAGGATCCGATTGTTCCTGCATCGGAATCTGAAAACCTTGCGACTCTGTTACGCGACTGCGGCGCGGATGTGGACATGCATTTCGTCAATGCCGGCCACGGTTTAGTCGATGCCGATGTGCAAAATGCGCGCAATTGGTTGGAAGGCGATTCCAATGGATCCCTACGCGAAGCCTAACGAGCGAAAGATCGGCGCTGAGCGACCGAAGATTTCGCACCTCTCGCGCGACGTCGATACGCGCACAAAACAACAGCGACGAGCCGAAAAGCAAACAGTCGCGGCCGAACGGCGCGCCATTAAGAAATCAGCGCGGCGCCATTTAAAAGAGCAGCTCTGTTCGGAAATGAACGAGAACGAATAGCGCTTCGCTCGTCCAACTGCGCGACTAATTTTTTCAGGACTGCTTGGTCGCGATCTTCGCGCTGCCGAAAAAGGTGGCATTCTCATCAACCACCAAACGCGGCGCCTCGATATCTCCGCGCAAGGTGCAACCAGCCTGCAATTCGCAACGCTCGCTCGCCGTGATATTGCCATCGACCGTTCCCTGAACGGTCACTGATTTCACTTTGATCTCGCCGCGTATGCGGGCCTGTTTCCCAATCGTAAGGACACCAGGTGAATCGATCGAACCCTCCACCTCGCCATCGATCAACAGCTCGGTCATAAACTTTACCGAGCCCTTGATTGAAACTCCGCTGGAGAAAAGGCCGCCGGTTCGCGTCGGTGTTGGTGGGCGGTTAGGTTGCGGGGGAGTAGCCGCCGGTCTCGACGGTTCCACCGCGGGTGGTGCAGGTTCAGGCTTCCGATTTGATGTAAACATTTGCATTCTGTGACTCCGCCAGATTTCCCTATCTGTAAAGCTGATCTTATGCCGATTTCGTAACATAATCCGCCATGCCTTTATTTCTCGACGAAGAAAAAGTGCGCCGACATCTGCGCATGGAAGAACTGATTCCCGCCATGGAAAAAGCCCTCGTCGACTTTTCCGCGGGTCGCGTAACGCAACCGGTGCGCTCCGTCATTCCGGTTGATCCTCCGGGAGGCTTTTTCGGTTTAATGCCGGCGTTGGCGGATGGACTCGGAGTGAAAATTGTCACCTTTTATCCTCCGAATGCGGCGCGCGGAATCCCGACGCACATGGCGACAATTTTTTTGGTGGAACCGGAGACCGGCGCGCCGCTCGCCGTGATGGACGGAAGATTGATTACGGAAATGAGAACAGCCGCCGTCTCAGCTGTGGCGACAAAACTTCTCGCTCCGGAAGATGCGCGCGTTCTCGCCATTCTCGGGAGCGGCGTCCAGGCGCGCAGTCACAGCGAAGCGCTGGGATTCGTCGGACACTTTGAGGAAGTTCGTGTCTGGAGCCGCAGTCGGGATCATGCGGAAAAATTCGCTAATGAAATCGGAGGCAATGCGATGTCGGTCGAAGCCGCGGTGAAAGACGCGGATGTCGTAGTTGTCGCGACAAGTTCCACGATTCCAGTGTTACAAGGCGCGTGGCTAAAGCCAGGCTGTCACGTCAACGCCGTCGGTGCCTGCCGTCCCGATTGGCGCGAACTGGATGATGACGCGATGACGAACGTTGTCTTTGTCGATTCGAGGGAAGCCGCACTGAAGGAATCGGGCGACGTGATTCTTTCCGGCGCAAAAATTTACGCGGAGCTCGGCGAAGCGCTGGCCGGACGAATTGATTCGCGACGAGAGGAAACGACAATCTTCAAGTCGTTAGGGATGGCCGTGGAGGATATTGCGGCAGCGATGTTGGTTTATCGATCGGCAACGAAGGCTTGATTCTTTTAGAACCCAAGAATCGGGTGCGGGATATAGGATTCTTCCAACTTCGTAATTTCCGTTTCTGATAATTTCACATCGAGTGCGGCTGCCGCATCCGTGAGATGATGTGGTTTGGTCGCGCCGATAATTGGCGCGGAGATGTACGGTTTCGTATACATCCACGCCAGCGCCACCTGCGCCGGCGGGATGCCACGGGTCTTCGCCACTTCATTCACGCGATCGACCACAATGTGATCGGCCTCCTCTGTCTGCGCGTACAATTTTTTTCCGAATTCATCCGAAGCAGCGCGTTCCGTCGACATTTTCTGATCCCACGGTCTCGTTAGGCGACCGCGCGCCAAAGGACTCCACGGGATGACTGCGATTTCTTGATCGAGACAAAGCGGCATCATTTCGCGTTCTTCTTCGCGATAAAGCAGATTGTAATGGTTCTGCATCGAAACGAACCGCGTCCAACCGCGGAGATCAGCCAGATAAAGCGACTTCGCGAATTGCCACGCATACATCGACGACGCGCCGATATAGCGCACCTTGCCCGCCTTGATCACTTCATGCAGGGCTTCGAGTGTTTCTTCGATCGGCGTTTTGTCATCCCAGCGGTGAATCTGGTACAAATCGACATAATCGGTCCCGAGCCGGCGCAGACTGTCGTCGATCGCAGCCAGGATTGCCCGCCGCGAAAGTCCCCCTTCATTTGATCGATCGCTCATTGGAAAGAAAACTTTCGTCGCGAGAACAAACTGTTCGCGTTTTGCAAAATCGCGCAGCGCACGTCCGACGATTTCTTCACTCGTGCCGTCTGAGTAAACATTCGCGGTATCAAAAAAATTAATACCCAATTCGAGCGCCTGCTTGATGAAAGGCCGAGCTCTTCTCCTCATCGAGCGACCAGGGATGCGCGCCACGATTTGGCACACCGTAGCTCATGCAGCCGAGGGCTATTCGGGAAACCCGCAAATCGCTCTTTCCAAGTCGAGTGTAGTCCATTGATTACTTTCACATCGAGGTCGAACCAAACAAGCGACTCTTGACGCGCGCGATGGGCCGCTTCACGTGATGGAGTGACGGGAAGCGACGCAGTTTCGGAACCAGCGAAACCAAAGCTCGCCTCTCTGCGGCGAATCAAACTCTGGATTCGGTTCAAGGAGATCATTCATCCAACCGATTTGCAGGTCACGCTCTTCTGGTCGGGAGTGATTGGATTCGCCGGCGCCGTCTGTTCGATTGGCTTTCGTTACGGGACCAGCGTCGTCCACAAAATTCTTACTGGCAGCTCCTCGCCCGGATTGGTCGAAAGTTTCGAACAACTCTCGCTCTGGCGGCGGATTGCAACTCCCGCGATCGGCGGCCTGCTGGCGGGCGCGATCATGTTGCTCGGCACACGCTGGCGCGGACGCGTGGCGACGACCGATTACATGGAAGCGGTCGTGCTGGGCGACGGAAAAATATCCACTCGCCGCAGCCTAACGAAATGTCTTTCCGCTCTTTTCACGATTGCGTCTGGCGGCTCGATTGGTCGCGAAGGACCGCTCGTGCAGCTTTCTTCGCTCGTCGCCTCGCTCGCCGGTCGCCTGCAGAAATGGTCTACTCCGCGGCTGCGGCTGCTCGTCGGTTGCGGCGCAGCGGCGGGAATCGCGTCTGCGTATAACGCGCCAATTGCCGGCGCTCTTTTCGTCGCCGAAATCGTCCTCGGCTCGGTCGCCATGGAAATTTTCGGCCCGCTCGTCTTTGCCTCCGTTGTCGCGACATTGACGGTGCGTGGACTTCTCGGCGTCACTCCGCTCTATGAGATCCCGCCGTTTCGTCTTAATAAAAATTGGGAGATCATTCCCTACCTCGCGCTTGGCCTAACGACTGGTTTGATCGGTCCCTGGTTCGTGCGTCTCTTGCATGCAAGCGAGCGCCTTTTTTCGCGCATCAAACTTCCAGTTTATTTAAAGATGTGCCTCGGCGGATTAATTGTCGGCACTCTCGCCGTCTGGCATCCGGAAGTCTGCGGCAACGGTTACAGCGCCGTGAACTCGATTTTGCGCGGGGAATGGCTCTGGGAAATTCTTCTCGTCATTCTCGTATTCAAAATTCTCGCCACGTGCGCGACTTTCGGCTCGGGCGCAGTCGGCGGCGTTTTTACGCCAACATTGTTTGTCGGAGCCAGTCTTGGATTTCTTTTTGGCGACGTCGCGCAATATCTGGCCGGTCCCTTTTTCATAAATCCCAGCGCATTTGCGCTCGTCGGCATGGGCGCATTCCTCGCTGCCGCTACGCACGCGCCGATCATGGCGATCATCATGATTTTTGAACTGACGCTCGATTACCAAATCATCTTGCCACTCATGCTGGCTTGCGTGGTCGCGTATTACACATCGGTCAGCATCTCCAAACGCTCGATCTACGCAGAAGCATTGCGGCGCAAAGGCGCGGGCGATTACCGCAAACAACTCGCAGAACTCCATGTCCGCGATTTGATGAAACCGGATCCGTTGACGGTTTCTCCCGACGCGCGTTTCGGCGAAATCGGCCAGAAGTTTATTACCACGCGCTTCAATTATCTTTACGTCGCCGACCAGGGCCGCTTCATCGGCGCGATCTCGCTCCACGACATCAAGAGTTATTTGAATTCACCCGAACTCGCGGAGCTCGTCATTGCGCGAGATATTTTGCGCGAAGGTTTTCCCGTTGTGCATCCGGGCGCTTCGCTCACCGAAGCTCTCGAACGATTCGCCAAACACGATGGCGAACGACTTCCGGTGATCGCCGATTTCGAAAGCAAAATTCTTGGCAGCGTCTCGAAAACAGATGTGATCCTGGCGCTTGCCGGCAGCGATCGTTCGCTTAGCGCCGTGCGCTCCGGCCTCGATCAATAAAGCGCCGCCTTCTTATCGACGAAGATTTCGACGAGGCGATCGTGCTGATCGAACGCCCATTGCGCCGTTACTTCCTTCTCCATCACGATCGGCGCTGTCAGGAAGATGACTTCGGGATGCGCAAGATAACGTCCGAGCTCAAGCCGAATGCTTTTCGTTCCACGCCGATCCGATTGCTCGGCCGTTTCGCCGATTGCGGAATGATTTTCCAATCGTGGCGGCACATCGTCTTTCCGCAGCAAGCGATTCTTGATAAACGCGAGCACGTCTTGTGGGCTTGAACCAAGCGGCGTGAATCGCAAAAGCGCAGTGCGAATTTCCGCACGATGATCCTCCACGTTTACAGGAGGTGTCGGTTCTTCACCGCAAATCGGTTGTCGAAGCAGCCGACAACAGCAAGAACATAAAGATAAACTTGCGAACGCTGCTCAAGGCGAAGTCCGGTTGTATTTTCTTAATAACTCTCGCACGCGCTCGTGCGGCAAAGCATCGACATGATGATTGTCGCGACCAGTCATGTCGTGATTATCGACAAGCGCGTTGACGATTGCTTCTTCGGTCGCCTGCACGACGCCCGGTGAAAATCGGATCGAGCAGATCATTCGGAATCGTTTCAACAGAATGCGTCAATTTATCGGGATTCGCGACATTTGGATTCGCCGTCGAAAACGCGATGAACAAATCGCCCGATCCGTTTCCAGAAACGCTGCCGGTGCGCGCCAGCCCGAGCGAAGCGCGACGCGCCAGACGTTTCAACTGGTTAGGCAAAAGCGGCGCATCCGTCGCCACCACGATGATAATCGAGCCGGCCTCTTCTTTGTAAACTTCGCCCGGGATTTCCTTGCCGACTGGAACACCTGCGACCATAAGCTGCGATCGCCGGCCGCAATTCGCCTGCACAAAAACTCCTACGGTAAACATCCGTGTCGGCTCATTCTTTCCCGCTTTCATCTCGATCCTGCGCGACGCGGTTCCGTTCCCGCCTTTGAATTCGTAACAAATCATTCCCGTCCCGCCGCCGACACTTCCTTCCTCAATTGTTCCGCCGTGCGCGGTATCGAGTGCGTGAAAAACGTCTGCTGGTTTCACATGAAATCCGTTCACATCGTTCAGCCAACCATCCCACGTTTCCGCGACGACAGGCAAACTCCACCAATAGCCAGTATTATCGGCCGCACCGTGCTTCACCCGCCAGGCAATGACCGCGTCACGCGCGAGGCCAACGCTGTGCGTGTTCGTGATCACAACCGGCCCTTCGAGAAAACCGCTCTCTTCCACCCATGCCGTGCCGGTCATCTCGCCGTTTCCATTCAGACTAAAAACGCCCGCGTAAACCGGATCGTTGAGTGAATCATGACCGCGCGGAATGATCGCAGTAACTCCCGTTCGCACCGGACCTTTGCCGACTGCGAGCTTCCCCTCGCCGCTGATCAAGGTCGTGTAACCAACTTCAACGCCGGCGACATCGGTGATGGCATTGAACTTTCCCGGCGTGCCATCGAACGGAATTCCAAGATCGCGCGCGCGAACAGGTTTGGTTTGGGGCGGAGGCGAAGCAATCGGCTCTCGGGCCTGCGCTCCGGCGATAAGGAGGGGAAAAATGAACACCGAAAACAAGAGAGAACGCGATCTGCCATAACGCACCGCTACCCCAAACGTCATCCTGAGCGCAGCGAAGGACCTCACGACTTCAGAAAAAAATACCGCGCATGAATTCGTGAAGTCCCTCGCTTCGCTCGGGATGACGACGAAAGAGAACTTTGCCTTCATGAAATATTTGTAACGATCGCACCTCTACGGCTGACCAAAGAATTTGAAAAGCATCATCTCTGCGCGGCCTTCCTTGAAATAAATCCTCACTGCTCCGTCGCGACCGACGCAATCTGTTTTGACCGCACGACTCGCGCGCCGGCTATGCACTTCGTGAATTCCAGAGTGCCCTCGCATGTAAAACTCGCCCCAACCCTCAACGAACAATGCCCGAGAAACTTTTTCCGCGATCAGACCTTCTAACATGGTGCGCTCATAGGGCTGAAAACGAATCGCGTCTGATCCGCCAATCTTTGCATAATCGAGTGGTTCCGAGAGAACGACATCCGCGAGCGGTAGGCGGTTCCAGTTCGAATCTAGAATTCCGACGTAAATGCGTGAATCAAGGCCCAGGTCACGATTGCGAAGCGAGGAGGTGTTCAGAGTTATTTGCAATCTGCCAAAGCGACCTGCGCGCACTGAGATGGAAAGATGATCGATCCGTCTTGGATCGGGATCTTGTTCGATTGCGAATCCAGCCGGCTCACCTCCAACCCGAACAAATTTGTCGCGCAGCGCGACGAGTTGTGCGGCAGGCGAGGACGCGCCTTTGTCAATCCTTGGCGGTTTCACTTGATCTTCATGTTGCACATCTGGCGAAAAAATCTCGAGTCGTACGAAGCAATCAGGACTTTTCTGTTTTCGCGCACGTCAGCCCGCATTAGATTTGCAAAGTGAGCTATCAGGTTTTCGCGAGGAAGTATCGACCGCAGACGTTCGACGATTTGGTCGGACAGAATCATGTCTCGCAAACGCTCAAGAATGCGGTCGAGCAGAATCGTCTCGCGCACGCATATCTTTTTGTCGGACCACGCGGTGTCGGTAAGACTTCGACCGCGCGCATTCTGGCGAAAGCGCTCAACTGCGTGAAGGGACCGACGGTCACGCCGTGCGGAGTTTGCGATAATTGCAAGGAAATCGCCGCCGGAAACAGTCTCGACGTCATCGAGATCGACGGCGCGAGCAACAACAGCGTGGAGGACGTGCGCGAGTTGCGCGACAACGTGCGCTACGCGCCGGCGAAAGGGCGCTACAAAATTTATCTCATCGACGAAGTGCACATGCTTTCGTCAGCCGCGTTCAATGCGCTCCTCAAAACGCTCGAGGAACCACCGCCGCATGTGAAATTTATTTTCGCGACGACGGAGCCGCAGAAAGTCTTGCCGACAATTCTGAGTCGCTGCCAGCGCTTCGATCTGCATCGCATTCCGGCGAAATTGATCGCGCAACATCTGCAGTACATCGCGACGCAGGAAAAGATTACGCTCGAACCTGCGGCTGCACATGCGATCGCGCGCGGCGCAGAAGGCGGATTGCGCGATGCGGAATCGATGCTCGATCAATTGGTGGCATTTTGCGGCGATCCGATCAGCGAAGGCGACGTGCTGAAAGTTTTCGGATTCACGAGCGAGCAAACGGTTGCCGATCTGACCGACAAGATCTTGCGCAGCGCGACCGCAGAAGCGATTGATGTCGTGCACGAACAAAGCGAATCGGGCAAGGACATGATGAAACTGATGTCCGATCTCATTTCGTATTTGCGCGACCTGCTCATCTTCAAGGTGAAGCCGGAAGCGATGGCGGATGATGCAAACCCGGAACTACAAAAATCGCTCGAGACCGAGAGCGCGGCGATCGAGACCGATCGATTGCTTGAATTGATTGATCAATTCGCGGCGGCGGAAGGCCGCATGAAATGGGCGCCGAATAAGAAGCTGCATTTCGAAGTGGCCGTGATCAAAGCCATTCAGACATTGAATCAGGTTACCTTAAATGAAGTTATCGATAATCTTTCGGCATTGCGCGATGGAAAGGCTGTAGCCGGCGTCGCTGACACCAAAGAGAACGCTCCGAGCGCCAAACCTACGGTGAGCAAAAATACCGCTATCAGCGATCGCAGCCACAACAAACCGGCCAAGCCTAACGAGAGTGCGCCGCTGAACGTCGATGAGATCTGGCACAAACTTGCCGAGAAGGTTCCGGCACAGAAGCGTTTCCTGAAAACTTTGATCGATTCGACGCGAGGAATCGGAACGGAAGGCCGCACGTTTCTCATCGGTTATCCGCCGGAACAGAAATCGATGATCGAGACGCTCGCGACAGATAACAATCGGCGCTTCCTCGAATCGCTGCTGAAAGAAATCAGCGGGAGCGATTGGGATGTGAAATTCGTGATGAAGGAAGGTTTGCCGAGTGCGCCGGTGATAAGTGAAGCCCCGCCACAATCGAAAAAACAAAGCCAGGCCGAAACTTTTAAAGACGACCCGCTCATAAAAGAGGCGCTCGAAATTTTCAAAGGCGAAATCAAATCCTGAGGACGATCGCGACGCATGAACATTAACAAATTGATGAAGCAAGCTCAGAAGATGCAGGAGCAGATGGCGAAAACGCAGGCTGAGCTGGAGGAGAAGACGGTGGAGGTGCAAGCCGGCGGCGGCAAGGTCACGGTCGTGGCAAATGGCGCCGGCGACGTCGTCTCGATCAAAATCGCGAAAGAAATTGTCGATCCGGAAGACATCGAAATCTTGGAGGATCTCGTTTTGACTGGCGTGCAGCAGGCGATCGAACAAGGGAAGGCGCTGGCGCAATCGGAGATGAGCAAGCTTACCGGCGGAATGGGTTTACCGCCGGGCTTGGGAATGTAGAGGACGCTACAACGAGCGCATCACAGCGCTCGTGTTTATCGAAGGTGGAAATCTCGCGAACGCCTAACGAGTTCATCTTTTCTTCGAGTCGTTCGTAATTCTCACCGAGCTGCACGTGCGAATGCGCGTCGGACGCAGTTGTAAATGGAATTCCCTTCGCGAGCGCGAGTTCGATAATCCGATCGCTTGGGTAGAGTTCTCCGACCGGTTTGCGCCAGCCGGCGGTGGAGAGTTCGATGGCAAGATCGCGCGAGCGGATAAAATCGAGCGTTTCGGCTACGAGCGATTGGATGTCACTCGCTGGGCGATGGCCGTGGATTTTGACCAGGTCCAAATGCGCGAGACAATCGACAAGTCCAGTCGCGGCAACTTCGCGCACGCGGCGAAAATAATCCGCGTAGATGGCGTCAATATCCCGATCGGCAAATTGCGCGGCTCCCGCCGGGACGCTGTCGAACATCTGGTCGTCGCGCTCGAGGTAATGGACGGAACCGAGAACAAAATCGAGTCGATCCCAATTTGCTTCGACCCATTTGCGCCCTGCTGCTGAAGTTTGGGGATCGTTGTCCAGCTCGATCCCGGCGCGAATTTTCAGGTCCGGATTCGCGACGCGCAGTTTGTCGATTTCGTCGAAATCAATTCCTTCGTGATACCGATCGTGATCGGTAAACGCGATTTCCGTCAGGCCGATCTTGCGCGCGTGATCGACCCAGGGCTGTAGCAAAGCCTGCGTGTAACGCTGCACCCGATGTCCCTGCGGATGCATGTGGTAATCGGAGAAGAGTCGGATTGGAGAAATGGAGTGTTGGAGTGATGCAGTATTAGATTCAGCCGCCATCACTCCATTACTCCACTACTCCATCTCTCTGCGGGCTCACGGCGCGGTCAAAAATTTCTGCCGGATGCGCAGGTCGGGATAGCGAGGGAAAAAGACCTCCGCGATGAAGACCGTGTTCGGTGTGAGATCGCGCGTCGCGATCTTCTCATTGTACTCAATGTGCTCGTCCGGATTGATCAAAATAGTCCCCGGGTTTTTCTCGAAGGCGTGATTGTCCGACCATTTGGTCAGGACGCGCTCGGTTGAATTGAGCAGATAAATTTCGATTCGTTGTTCGTCGGGGAATAGCAATTCGACCGGACGCTTCGACAGATTCGTCAGCGTTACTCTGACATCAAGCAGACGCACCTCAGACAGTTTGACCGGTTGCGGCGAAATTTCGAGGCGCAGGGCCAGACCGCGCAGGCGTGGATCATTGTATTCGGGCAGGCGCGGCCCGCTACTGAATGGATGCAGCATGCGACTGAACCAGCCGCGTTTGGCAGGCACGTTGGTCGTACCCTGCGCGGGCGCATTTGCGCTGAACGCAAGCAACAAAATCAATAACGCAGCGACACGTTTCATTCGGCGGTTAATCAGCCCCGAAATCTTTCGGGGTTGCAGAAATGCTGTCAAACCCTTTATCAATCGCGCATGAAGACGGGTTTTGCCGCCGCTCTTTGCGTTGCTCTCTTTCTCGTATCCGCTTTCGCGAAAGAGAGGCATTGCACACTTCGCATTCACGCGACAGCAAATGCCAGTGACGGCGCTGTCTTTTCGACCACGATTCAATCGCAATTTTCCGGCAGGAATGTCGTCATCGAGAAAACACCGAGGCTTTCTGAGCACGACGTCGTGGCGTTTCGCCCGTATCCGGCGCCGGATGGAAGTTACGGCGTTCTTTTGCAATTAGACGATCACGGGAAAATGGCGCTCGATGCGCTGAGCATCGAACGACGCGGAAGTTTTCTTTTTGTTTTCGTGAACGGCCGCGCCCTGACTGAACTGCAAGTCGATCGCCGCGTCTCCGACGGAAAAATTTATCTGCCTTCTGGATTAAGTCCGGCCGATATCGAACTAATGCGCAAAGACTGGCGCGTTATCGGCGAGCGCAAAAAATGATGCTCCTACGCGCAGTCGCGATCGGGCTCGGGCTTTTCATCGCCGCGCACCCCTTGATGGCACAAGACAAAGGGCCGCATCTGCAGTTGGCGCTGCCGACGGACAACGACGCTCTTTTTCGCGGCGACGGACCGGCGTTTTATCAGGTGATCGCGCGCGATTTTGAGGGCGTCGAATCAACGCCGTGGCAAGGCGGACAGTATGGCTTCGTGCGCGATCCCATCGAAACGCCAGCCGGAATTATCTACAAACGTTTTCACGAAGGCATCGATATCCGCCCGCTTTATCGCGATGCCCGCGGCGAACCACTCGATGAAGTGCGCGCCATCGCCGAGGGAAGAGTCGTGCACACGAATCTCGTTTCTGGATTCTCGAACTACGGCAGATTCGTCGTAATCGAGCACGAGTGGGATGGAGCGAAGTATTACAGCTTATACGCGCACCTCAATTCCATCGCCGTCCAAGTCGGCCAGCACGTGCAACGCGGCGAACGCATCGGTGTGATGGGTCATACCGGCGCCGGAATCGATCGAGAGCGCGCTCACGTGCACCTCGAATTAAATCTGATGCTGAGCCGCGAATTCGAATCGTGGTACAATATTTATTTCAGAAACGATCCGAACCGCCACGGACTCTACAACGGTTTGAATTTGGCCGGCATCGACATCGCGCGATTGTATCTCGCGTTGCGCAAGCAGCCGTCGCTGACGATTCCTGAGTTTCTCGCGCAAGAAACCACCTTCTACAAAGTCGCTCTGCCCGCGTCGAAGCACTTCGATTTGCTGAAACGCTATCCCTGGCTTTTGCGATCGCCCGCCGGACGTGACGCGAAATCCTGGGAGGTTTCTTTCGCGCAATCGGGCGTGCCGTTGAAAGTCGAGCCGAGCTCAAAAGCAGTTGCGCAACCCGAGCTGACGTATTTCAAAAAAAGCGGCGCGCGTTACGGGGATTTGACGCGGGGAACTCTCACTGGTCGTGGCGATCACGCTTCGTTGAGCGAAAACGGGCGGCACTGGATGGGGCTTCTCATTTTTCCAGATTGAATGACAACGCGCGTGAGAATGTCTTATGCTTGTTTAAGCAATCCTTGATTCTGCCGCCGGTGACGGCGGCAGCTACAACGGCAAATATGATCAGTCGGCGAAAATTTCTCGGTCTCAGTCTGCTCGCATTGCCCGCAGCCGCGGGGATCGATGCGAAATGGATCGAGCCATCTTTGCTGCGCGTAAAGAATCTTCACCTGCATGCCGGCAATCGCGCGCGCTTCATTCATTTTTCTGATTTTCACTACAAGGGCGACACGCATTTTGCGGCGCACGTCGTGCAGACGATCAACGACCTTGCGCCCGATTTTGTCTGTTTCACCGGCGATCTCATCGAAGAACGCGCCTTTGTCAGCGAGGCGCTTGATTTCGTCAGGCAAATCAAGGCGCCCATTTATGGCGTGCCGGGCAATCACGAATACTCGGCGCAGGCGCCCTTTGCGGAATACGAAAAAGCCTTTGCGGCGACCGGAGGAGGATGGCTACCCGCACGCAATGTCACTTTGCCAGAGCACGACCTGCAACTCGTCGGCATGGGCATCACCGGTCTGGATATGCACAGCGGAACAAACGCCAGCCGTCGAATTCTGTTGATGCATTATCCTGCTGTGGCCGATCAGATGGGAAAGCAACGCTTCGATCTGATTCTCGCCGGACATTCCCATGGCGGCCAGGTGCGGCTGCCGTTCTGGGGACCGATTGTTCTTCCGCCGGGTGTTGGAAGTTACGACCTCGGTTTTTATGAAACGCCAGCCGGACCGCTTTACGTTAATGGCGGGGTTGGGACCTATATTGTGCCATGGCGTTTCAATTGCCCGCCCGAACTCACGCTCATTACAATTTAGCGTCCCGTTATCTCGGCGCCGACAGCGCGGCGCCCCCCATCAGCACGATGTCGGAACGCGTTGCGCGAGCGCTACGGCGTGCGGAATTGCACCCTGAACAAAACCCAGACATTCGACCGCCCCACTTGGTTTACCGGGAAGAGCGATAACAAGCGCACGATCTACGACCGCCGCGAGGCTTCGTCGATAAAATTCCGTTCGGCGTGATTTTTCGCGACTCGCTCCGCATCGTTTCACCAAAGCCCGGAAGCTCGACACGCATGACGGCGCGGATTGCTTCGGGCGTAACATCGCGCTCGGCGATACCTGTTCCGCCGGTGGTAAGAATAAGGCCGCAACCTTGATTCGAGAACGAACGCAACGTTTCCTGAATTCGTCCGATATCGTCGGGAACAACCGCTTCGCAAAGCACGGACCATCCAGCCGCTTTCCGCGGCAGTTTTCAACGCAGGCCCGCCCAGATCTTTGTATTCGCCCGAAGTGGCACGATCCGAAACAGTGACAATGCCGACAGTGATCTGCATGTGTTAGACCTAAGCTATCGGTGTCTTAGTCTTTTCGATAAGCCCAGCATCGAAAATTCGCATCTCTTTGTCCACGGCTTTGCACATGTCGTAGATGGTAAGCAACGCTACCATCACGCCCGTCAAGGCTTCCATCTCCACTCCGGTTTGCGCCGTCGTGCGAGCGGTGCATTTCGCTTCCACGCCATCCGCGACCGGCTCGAAAGTTATTTCGACATGGCTGAGATCGAGATTGTGGCAAAGCGGAATTAGCTGAGAAGTTTGTTTCGCCGCTTGAATTCCCGCGATACGCGCAACGGCGAAAACATTTCCTTTCGCGATCCGATCCTGCGAAATCAATTCCAGCGTCTCAGGTCGAAGACGAATGCGGGCAGACGCGACGGCGACGCGATTGCTCAATGGTTTAGCCGACACGTCGACCATTTGCGCACTGCCATCGGCTGCGATGTGGGTGAGTCGATCCATGATTAACCGCCGATCGCCACCATTTTGCGATCGGGCTGATAATTGTTGCGAAAGTCGTGCTGCTCGGGTTTGCGCTCGACGACATCGAGGAAGAATTGCCGCAACTCCTCATCGCTCGCGCCTGCGCGCAAGGGTTTCATGATGTCGAATTCCAGATAGCTGCCGAGACATGGTCGCAATTTTCCGTCGCACGTTAGTCGCAGTTTGTTGCAGCTCTCACAGAAATGCAGATTCGTCATCGCGCCAATGAATCCGACGCGCTGATCGCGACCGGGAATCTGATAATAGGTCGCAGGACCGTTTGTGCGAAATTCCGGAGCCGGCAGCAAATTGCCGTACTTCGCTTCGAGCGCGCGCTTCGCGGCGTTGATCGGAAAGAAATTATCGTCGCGCAGAACCTCGCTTGTGCTGACGGGCATGAGCTCGATAAAGCGCAAAATTAATCCACGCTCGGCCGCAAATTCCACCAAGGGAACGAGCTGGTCTTCGTTCCGACCGCGCATGAGCACGGCATTTAGTTTGATCTGTTCGAATCCGGCATCGATAGCCGCAGAAATTCCCTCCAGAGCTTGCGGAAGAAAATCGCGGCCCGTGATGGCCGCGTAAAATTCTCGATTGAGCGTATCGAGCGAAATATTGATCGATCGCACACCGGCATTTCGCAAAGCCGCCGCCATCGGCATCCCCTCACCCGCATCGTGCGCCAAAAGAGTTCCATTTGTAGAAAGACCGATGTCGCGAATGCCGTCGATCGCCGGAACCTGGCGCACAAAATCAAGAACACCGCGCCGTGTGAGCGGCTCGCCTCCGGTGATTCGCACTTTCGTCACGCCGAGTTCGGCCCCGATGCGAATGATGCGCAATGTTTCTTCGAAAGAGAGGATGTCGGCGCGCGGAAGCCATTCCTGCAGCTCCTGCGGCATGCAGTAATTGCAGCGTTCGTTGCAGCGATCCGTGATCGAAACACGCAGGTACGAAATGCGATGCCCGAAACGATCCTCCATGCCGGAGAGATTAGCGGTAAGCGAATGCCGAAGCAAGGGAACGGCGTTTCTCGCACGTCCAGTTGACCCGGCAGGGCACGATTGTATCATTACGTATGAAGCGTCTTAACTTTTATCGGGCGCTGACAATCGGCGCCGCTTTCGCCGCACTATTTCTCGCTGGTTGCGCCACAATCGAAACTCGAATCTCGGAACATCCTGAGGTTTACAATGAGCTCTCACCGCGAGATCAGGCTCTCGTTAGGCAAGGACGCATTCGAGATGGCATGAGCATGAATGCAGTCTGGGTGGCCTGGGGCACGCCGGAACAAAAGGGCTTTGGCCGCTACCATGGAAAACGGACCGAGACCTGGATCTATCACGCGTATTACAACGAATACAATCCGTACTTCGGGGGATATGGATACGGGTATGGCTATCCCGGTTTTGTCGGCGGAGGAGTTTTGGTGGGAGGAGGACGTCACGGGCGGCATTTCGTCGCCGTTTACGATCCATTTTTCGATCCGTTCTTCTATCCGCGGTTTCAACAGGTGAGTTATCCGTATAGAACGGTCACGTTTTCAAACGGACGCGTGGTCGCCTTTCAGGAGTTCACGCCTCCGCGCGGATACTAAAAATTTTCTTGCTGTTGGGCCGGCAAAGACGGACCACGTTTAAATGGCCTACAGCTCGTTCTCGCAATTTGTCGAAGCGCTTGATCGCGCCGGCGAATTGCAGCGCGTTGCGGCGCCGGTAGATACCAATCTGGCCATCAGCGAATGGGCTGATCGAGAAATGAAATCCCCGCACGGGGGAAAGGCGTTGCTCTTCGAGCAGCCGATCGTCGACGGCGTAGCGTCCAAGTTTCCGCTCGCGATTAACACCATGGGATCACAGCGCCGCATGGCGATGGCGCTGCAACGCGAAAGTATCGATGATCTTGCGCAGGAAATTCAGCTCATCCTGAAAGCGAAGCCGCCGACGGATATTCGCGAAGGTTGGAGCTTGTTAAAACAGGGAATTCATCTTCTGCACGCGCGGCCAAAGCATTCCAAGGAAGGAGCGTGTCAGGAAGTGGTGCACCGCTTCGCGGAACGTTCAACGTCCAACGTTCAACGTTCAACGTTCAATGAAGAGGAGCTAACGCTGCGCGATCTGCCGATTCTCAAATGTTGGCCGAAGGATGGCGGGCGTTTCATCACGCTGCCGAATGTGCACACGCAAAGATCCGGACAGCGGCGCGCGAAATCTCGGGATGTATCGCATGCAGATTTACGATGAGCGCACGACGGGCATGCATTGGCAGATTCACAAGGTCGGCGCGCGACATGGCCGGCGTTATTACGAACGCGGCGAACGCATGCCGGTGGCGGTGACGCTTGGCGGCGATCCCGCTTACACTTTTGCCGCAACCGCTCCGCTCCCGGATGGCTTGGACGAAATTCTTTTCGCGGGATTTTTGCGACGGAAATCAGTCGAACTCGTTCCCTGCAAAACGATCGATCTCGAAATCCCAGCCGATGTCGATTTCGTTCTCGAAGGTTATGTGCAGCCCGGTGAGATGCGGCCGGAAGGGCCATTCGGCGATCACACCGGCTATTACACAGCGGTCGAAGATTATCCCGTCTTTCATCTCACGGCGATCACACATCGACGCGATCCGATTTATCCGACGACAATCGTCGGCGTGCCGCCGATGGAAGATTTCTATCTCGGTTCGGCGAGCGTCCGAATTTTTCTACCGGTCTTTAAGATGAATTTCCCGGAGATCGTCGACATGGCGCTGCCGGCCGAAGGCGTTTTCCACAATCTCGTTTTCGTCAGTATTCGGAAACAATATCCGTATCAGGCCTTCAAGGTCATGCACGGCCTGTGGGGAATGGGGCAAATGATGTTCAGCAAATACATCATTGTTTTGGACGAAGATTGCGACGTGCATAACACGAGCGAAGTCCTTTTTCGTTTATGCGCGAATACCGATCCGGAGCGCGACAGCACCATTATTCGAAATCCAAGCGATTCCCTCGATCACGCTCCAAGCTCGCAAAACATCGGATCGCATATGGGTCTTGATGCGACCCGCAAACTTGCCGGCGAAGGTTATCCGCGCGCGTGGCCGGAGATTGTCCGCATGGATGAAGAAGTGCAGCGCGTGGTCGATGCGCTGCAAAAGAAAACGGGCTGACCTTTTTTCAGATCAGCCCGTTAGAAAAACTACGTTAGCTATTTAGGGCCGGCGGAAAAGCTGGCCCGTATCGAAGTCGCGGGTAAGCCCACCGTGCGGAACGCGGCGCAAATCGTAAATCGCACCGGTATACGGACTGCGATAGAACCCGCGCCTTCCCGCCGGACGACCATACGGATAGTAACTCACCGGGCGGCCGCGATAGTAGCCGTATTGATCCGCCTCGATCGACGCCCCGATCATCGCACCGGTAGCCGCGCCGATTCCAGCTCCGATGGCGGCGCCACGTCCAGTTCCAGTGGCCGCAGCTCCAAGAATCGCGCCTGTCGCCGCGCCAAATCCGGCTCCCTGGCCGGTGGGCGTATCACAAGAGGTAAGAGCAAAGGAGACGACGAGCACGGCGCCGACGGCCGATACAAAATGTTTATTCATATGGTAATAAGGATTCGGAATACTGAGTAAAGACGGATGTTTAAACCGAGAATTCAATAATTCTTCAGTAACTGGCGAGAAACATGGAAAAGCTTCGCCGGCTTGCTTAATTCATAATGCCGCTCAAACACGCGAAAGTTGTCCGCTTTCATGCGTTGCAAGAGAGCGAAGTAGATGGCCGACATTATTTCCGCGGCCACCATCGAACGACGATCCTCGGCCGGCAGAAGTTCGCGCGCACTCGCAAAAAATCTCTCGGCACGATCGGCCTCGAATCGCATGAGCTGCAAGAAATGATCGTCGTAAACATGGTTGCGCAATGCATCCGCTGAATAGGCGAAGCGCGCGAGGTCTTCTTGCGGCAGGTAAATGCGACCGTTCTCCAAATCTTTGCCGACATCGCGCAGAATATTCGTCATCTGCAAAGCCAGCCCGAGTTGCACGGCGTATTCGCGACAGTCAGGATTTCGATAACCAAAAATTTCGATGCTAACCAGGCCGACTGCGCTCGCAACGCGGTAACAATAAACCCGTAGCTCGTCGAAGTTCGCATACTCCGAAATAGTCAGATCCATTTCCACACCGGCGATGATTTCTTCCAGCATTTCCGGAGTGACAGGGTATTTCGCCATCAACGCACGGATTTCGGTCGCGAGCGGCGACTCGTTAGGCTGAGGCTGTCGCAGACTCGCGCGCCATTGCGACAATTGTCGCGCCTTTTCTTCAGGCGGAAGCTGCGGATTGTCGGCGATGTCGTCAATCAACCGGCAAAAGGCGTAGAACGTTGTGATATCGCGACGGCGTTCGCGACCGAGCGCAATGAAGGCGAGCGCCAGATTCGATTTGCTCTGCCGTGTGATTTTTTCTGCGTTCAATAACGAATCCAGGTTTCCTGATTCACGCGGCCAGTTTCACATTGCCGGAAAAGACAAACCCAACTGGCCAGCAGCCAGCCCGTGACAAAGCCGCGCATGACGACATAGAGCAGCTTCCATAGCAACAAAGCAGATACGCGATCGGCGATTGCGCCCCGCACGACTACGTCCGCGGCGTTAAGAAGAAAGAAGTGCAGAGCACAAATGAGCAGGAACCAACCGAAGCGGCCAGCGTTGCGCTGAATAAATAACCGGTGCGCGCGAATCGCTTCGCCCAGATTTTCGTTATGCAGCACAAGCGAAACCTGGACGGAACAGAACGCGATAATAAGGCAGCTCATGATCGCGCGTTGCAGCGGTAGATAATCCAGGATGTTGGGCAGGTTCATGAAGTAAGCGAGAAGCAGCGGCAATCGCACCACCAGGATGCCGATGAGCAGGACAATTCCCGCCCACTTCAAGACATAACTAAAACGCCGCATGGCGAACTTGAAGAGTGCCAGTTCGCCGAAACTAAGACCTTTGATCCAGGCAAAACAGACGGTGATCAAATACACCTGGATATAAACGCCGAACAAATATTCGAAGATGAACGCGACGGTGTCGATCAGCGCCGAGCCTTGCAGAAACTTTCCCGCTGAGACCGCGAGCCCTACATGCGGCAAGCGCCAGAAGATAATTGGTTTGAGCACGGTCGCCACCGCGGCCACAAGCACGACAATATAAATCGGAATACTCCAGCCGCGGTAACGCTGCCAAAGCGCGCGAATGAAGGAGCCGTGCAGACCGCGCCAGTTTACCGCCAGCAGCAGAGCAGCGATGACGGAAAGCGGATACGTGGTGGTCGCGTTATCGAAAATTCCGGCTACGCCTTCAAGAGCCGGCAGCGGAATATCCCGCCAGACTTCGAGCAGTCGCGGCCAATGCCAGCCAAAGAACGAGACAATCTGGTTAAAATCGAGATCAGCCTCATTTTGAATCGGCGTGAAGGTAGCGAATTGAAAAACCGCGTAGGCAAAACCGAGCAGAGCAAACGTAAGCCAAACGCGACTGAATCTCGAGATGCAGCGAAGACCATCGCGCAGCGCGAGCCGGATCGGATTACCGAACAAAACCAGGGCGTAGCCGAGGCAAAGTCCGATCCAGGGATATACTCGCGACACAGTCGAGAGCATGGCAAAATCGCCTAACGAATAATACCCCAGTGCCGGTTAAACGGCCAGTAAACGAAAAGACCGCGGCCCACCAGGTTTTCCTGCGGCACCGGGCCCCAGTAGCGGCTGTCGTAACTGTTGAAACTATTATCGCCCAGCGCAAAATAGCGGTGCTCGGGAATGGTATACGAATCCATTGGGTGCGCGAGATAATCACGCCCGGGTGCGTAGCCTCGATACGGCGGCTTGGCCGACATGACACGACGGAATCCAACTCCGGGAGCTAATTTTCCATCGATATAGAGCAGCGGCGAATCGATGCGAAGCGTATCGCCCGGCACTCCGCCAAGGCGTTTGATGAAAAATGGCGCGCCGGTTTCGGGATCGTCAGGAATACCGAAGATATGGTCGGTGCGAAAAACAAAAACGTCGCCGTGATGCGGCTTGGCGAAGTTGTAAGTGAACTTGTCGACAAAGACCTGATCCCCGGTATCGATGGCGCCACGCGCAATGACATCGCCGCGATGATAGGTATTGCCGGTCGCAAGATGAAAATCGCCACGCAACGTCTCCGGTGGAGCATAAACCAGAAAATTTTGATGCTGGCAGACGATGCGCGTGAAGGTAAAAAAGAATGCAAACTTCTTCGGCGCGAGGTACTCGATTTGATCGTCCTGCTGCGAGACGACGTTGATGTAGTTGCGACCGAGCATGATGTATTCCGCCACCTGCTGAAAAATGTTTGGAGCGGGATCCATGCTGGGATGGCCGATAATTCCGTTGAGCGTTGGCTGCATTGAGCCCGTGGGAATCTTAAACGGCTGCAGAAAATAAGTGCGAATGCCTACTGCGACGATGATGGCGACGAGAATGACTTCGCAGTTTTCCCGCCAATGCGTCTCCCAATTTACCGGCGTCTTCGAAGCCAGCAGCGCGTCCAGTTGCTCGCTCGCTTCGCGAACGGCGCGTTCATCACGCTGTTTGATGGTGGCGTGTAGTTTGTCGATGTGATTTTTTAAATCGGTCAGCTCCGTTTCGCTGAGAACGTCTCTGCGGTAATGCAGGAATTTTTGGGCGTGCCGCAGAAGAAGCTTGCCGTGTTTAATGTAACGCGGTGTGAACATGAGAATTTTCCCTAACGAGTTATTGGGCCTTTAGCACCTGGATGAATGCTTCCTGCGGAATGTTTATCTTGCCAATACTCTTCATTCGTTTTTTTCCTTCTTTCTGCTTCTCCAGTAGTTTTCGCTTACGGGTAATATCACCGCCATAGCATTTCGCAGTCACATTTTTGCGCAGCGCGGAGACACTCTCGCGCGCAATGATCTTTCCGCCAATCGCCGCCTGGATCGCAACCTGATACAGCTGGCGTGGAATTACTTCCTTTAACTTCGCGGCCAGTTGCCGTCCGCGTGCATCGGCCCGATCGCGATGCACAATCGTCGAGAAGGCATCGACAGGCTCGCCGTTCACGAGCAGATCGAGCTTCACTAATTTCGCGGCGCGATATCCCGCATGCTCGTAATCCATCGAGCCGTAGCCTCGCGTGAGGCTTTTGATCTTGTCGTTGAAATCGACCAGGATTTCGTTGAGCGGCAGCTCGCAGTGAAGCATGACACGACGCGTGTCGAGCGATTCCGTGTGATCCATCAGGCCGCGCTTTTCCAGAATCAATTGCAGGATGTCGCCAATGTTTTCATTCGGACACAACACGTACGCCTTTACAATTGGCTCCCGGATTTCTTCGATCGTGCTGGGATCGGGCAGGTGCGCGGGATTGTCGATGAGCACGATCTCACCGCGCGTCGATACCACTTCGTAGACGACGCTCGGGGACGTTGCGATGATATCCATGTCATACTCGCGCCGGAGTCGTTCCTGGATGATCTCCATGTGAAGCAGGCCAAGAAAGCCGCAGCGAAATCCGAAACCGAGCGCGACGGAACTTTCCGGTTGATAGATAAACGCCGAATCATTGAGCCGCAGTTTTCCGATCGCGGTCTTGAGATGTTCGAAGTCGCCGGTGTTGATCGGATAAATTCCGCTGAACACCATCGGATGAATTTCCTGAAAGCCGGGCAGCGGCGCGCGCGCTGGATTGCGCTGATCGGTGACGGTGTCGCCGATCTTTAACTCGGGCGTGCTCTTGATATTCGCGATGAAGTAACCGACGTCGCCCGCGTTTAATCGCGCCTGCGGATACATCTTCGGTGTGAAGACGCCGACTTCCTTGATCTCGTAGCGCGCATCGTTCCTCATCAATTTGATCGCCTGATCCGATTCCATTTTTCCCGAGACAACGCGCACATAGCCAACCACGCCGCGGTAAGCGTCGAACACAGAATCGAAAACGAGCGCACGCAAAGTCTCGTCCGGCGGTTTTTCCGGCGCTGGAATTCGGTGCACGATTGCCTCGAGAATTTCCTCAATCCCGATTCCCATCTTCGCGCTCGCTTCGATCGCTTCCTCGGAAGGAATCGCGAGGATCTCCTCCAACTGCCGATGAACGGAAGCGACATCCGCATTCGGCAAATCGATCTTGTTGATGACCGGCACGATCGTGAGCCCTTGTTTGTGGGCGAGATGGACGTTCGCGACCGTTTGCGCTTCGACGCCCTGCGCCGCATCCACAATCAGGAGAGCGCCCTCGCACGCAGCGAGCGAGCGTGACACTTCATAAGCGAAATCAACGTGCCCCGGCGTATCGAGCAGGTTCAGGCGATAAGTCTCACCCGATTTCGAGCGATACTTCATCGCCACCGGATGCGCCTTGATCGTGATCCCGCGTTCGCGTTCGAGATCCATGGAATCGAGCAATTGATCCTGCTTTTCGCGCTCGTGAATAGTGCCCGTGCGTTCGAGCAAACGATCCGACAAGGTGGTCTTGCCATGATCGATATGCGCGATGATGCAGAAATTCCGGGTCAGCTCGATCGACATTGAAAGCGCCACTATGCGGGCGTGGACCGGAGAGGTCAATCGACGCGGAAGTATTGCGAGCCGCGAGCGCGACTGATAGAAATCCCGAATGCCGCGTTTGATTCTGCGCTCCGATGAAACGGGGCCGCTTACTCACGAATTGACGGATGAAATAATCACGATCGGTCGCGCCCCGGAGAACATGATCGTGCTCGATGAAGCATCCGTCTCGGGTCGTCACGCGCAGCTCGAGCGGAGCGGCGACGTTTATCGGCTAAAGGATCTCGATTCGACAAACGGGACGCGCGTCAACAATGAAACGATCGCGGAAGTGACATTGCGCATCGGAGATCGGTTGCGTTTTGGCAAAGTCGAGGCGCGATTCGAGGCCGATCTGAGCGGAGGCGCGCAGCCTTTGCCCGAGCCGGCTGCGATCGAAGCAAGACCTGCGGAAACAAGCGTGCGCCCGGGCGATTTTTCCAATGCGTCCCCGTTTCCTCGTCGTAAAGACGTGAAGGACCCCGTCCGCATGACTATTCTGGTAGTCGCAGCGGTGGCATTACTTGCTTTTCTCGGCAGCATGATCGCTGTGCTTCTAATGCACGCGCCTGCTCTGTGAGATTAGTCGACGACTAACTCAGCGTTGGAACGACTTTCAGCCGATGACATTGTTGAAGGCAGATGATCTTGCAAGACAGTCGGAAAAATCGACTTAGATTTCGAAGAGAATTAAGGAGCACGATAAAACCATGAACAAATCAAATTCGAAAAAGAATTCGGAACTTCTACATAGACGCAGCGCTCCGCTGGAGACTCGGACTGATCTCACGCGTTCCGCCACTAAAGACATCTCGGGAGCAATGAATGCGATGCTCGCCGACGTGTTCGCGCTCTACCTGAAAACGAAAAATTTCCATTGGCACATGAGCGGTCCGCACTTTCGCGATTATCACCTTCTCCTCGATGAACATGCCGACCAGCTCTTTGCCATGACCGATCCGATCGCGGAGCGGATTCGAAAGATCGGCGGGCCCACCTTGAAGTCGATCGGTCAAATCTCCCGGATTCAACGCGTGCTCGATAACGATGCCGAGTACGTCGAACCGCTGGACATGCTCGCTGAGTTAGCGGACGACAACAAGACAATGGCGGCGCGTCTGCGTGAAGCGCACAACGTTTGCGATGAACATCGCGATGTCGCCACCGCGAGCCTGATCGAAGTGTGGATCGATGAGACCGAGCGTCGCACCTGGTTTCTGTTCGAAGCCACGCGCAGAAGGAATTGACGCTCGCGCTTCCGGCGCGCTCCGAAATCCGCAATCGTAATTCACGACCCTTACAAACGCAGGAATTTGCGTGCGTGTTCGAGAACTACGACTCATCGCCACGCATCCGGATGTTTATCTCCGACTCAAGCGTGCGATGAACTGGACACTTCGCAGCGACTTCCATGAGTTTTTCTCGTTGTTCCGTCGTTAACGCGCCGGTCAACGCGATGCTCATGTCGATTCGATCGAGCAGTCCTTCCTTCGTCTCGCATTCTTCGCAATCCTTCGCGTGAATGCGCGAGTGCCAGAGCGACACCATGATATTTTCGAGCGGCAATTCTTTCCGGCGCGCATAAAGCCCGACGGTCATCGATGTGCATGAACCTAATGCGATGAGCAAATACTCGTACGGTCCCGGCGCGACATCGTTGCCGCCCTCATTTACCGGCTCGTCAACGCGCAAATGATGTTTGCCGCTAACAACTTCCTGCAGAAATCCACCTGCAGTTCCGCGTACGACAACATCGGCTGGTTTCTCACTCGTTTCTTCACCTGCCGTTGAAGTGTGAATGTTCATCACGATAGCCTATGTGATCAGCGCGAGTAAGTCAGCCTCCGCGCTCCAACTCGGATTGGGGAGCGCACGCGACCCGCGTGCCGTCTCTGGCGACTCGCCGGAGACATCCCTTGTTGCCTTAGAAGTTCATGCTGGCGAAGGCGGTTGCCTCCGCTTGGCGAATTTGACTCCCCACCGACCCAAAGCAGTAGTAATTACCATGTCCGAAAACACGAACACCATCCGACTTCATCGTATCATCCGTGCCACGCCCGAGAAGATCTACCGGGCATTCCTCGATGCGGATGCCAACGCAAAATGGCTTCCTCCTAACGGATTCACCTGCAAGGTCCACCACCTCGACGCGAAAGTCGGCGGCAGCTTTAAGATGTCGTTCACTAACTTCACCACCGGCGCGACTCATTCCTTTGGGGGCGAATATCTCGAGCTCACGCCTAACGAACGCATCCGTTACAGCGACAAGTTTGACGACCCAAACTTGCCCGGCGAAATCCAGACGACCATTGATCTGAAGAAGGTCTCCTGCGGCACCGAGTTAAATATCGTGCAGGAAGGATTGCCCGCCGCCATTCCCCCGGAAATGTGCTATCTCGGCTGGCAAGAGTCACTCATCCTTCTCGCGAAACTGGTCGAGGCGGAAATTCCAGATTAACCCGGCAGCCTTGTAATTCTCTCCCGTTCGGCGTGAAGTTTTTTCGTCCGTCGCCATGACGACCGCGGCGGGAATTCCACATTCTGCACTTCAGTGTGCTTGCGCGAATGAACAAAGAATTACGCGCTCTTGCATCGGTACTTTCCAAGCACACAGCCATGGCTGAAAGTGCTACCTGACGACGAGCAGTTTGAAACCGAAGAATTTCTTCGCGGAATTGAAGCGGCGCAACGTTTACAAGGTTGCAGTCGCGTATGCCGTCGTCGGCTGGCTGGTCATCCAAATTGCCACGCAGGTTTTTCCATTCTTCGACATTCCGAATTGGGCGGTGCGCCTCGTGGTCCTGACGACGATCGTCGGTTTTCCGATCGCGCTGGTAATCGCGTGGGCGTTTGAACTCACGCCGGAGGGCTTGAAGCGCACCGAAACAGCCGACTCCGAAGAGCAACCAGAGCGATCTCGGGCGCGCGCCTGGATCTATGTGGTCGTCATCGCGGGCGCGATGGCACTCGGGCTATTCGCCATTCAACGATTCACCGATCGCTATGCCGCTGCGAAACGGGATGCCATTTTGAAATTGTCGGAAAAATCGATCGCCGTGTTGCCATTCGAATCGCTCAGCGAAGATAAATCGAACGCTTATTTCGCCAGCGGCATTCAGAATGAAATCCTCACCCGGCTGACAAGAATCGCGAACCTCAAAGTCATCTCGCGCACTTCCACGGAGAAATACCAAAGCCATCCCGAAAACATTAAGGCGATCGCGGCCGAGCTTGGCGTTGGCGCGCTTCTCGAAGGAAGTGTGCAGAAGAATGGCGATAAGGTGCACATCAATGCCCAGCTCATCGACGCAAAGACCGACACCCATCTTTGGGCTCAGAGCTACGATCGCAACCTGCAGGATGTCTTCGCCGTAGAAGGCGAGGTGGCGCAGACCGTCGCCGACGCGCTCAAGATCAAGCTTCTGCCGGCGGAGGTGGCGAAGATTAACACACAACCCACGCAAAACCCGCAAGCTTATGCCGCGTTCCTGAAAGGTGAATATAAACTACACGCCGCCTGGACTGCCGGCAGCGCCAGCGGGGAAAACCCGCTCCAGCAAGCGCAGCAAGCCTATATGGAGGCGATTGCCATAGATTCCGGTTTCGCGCTGGCCTACGCCCAGCTCGCCTATGCACAACTTACCGCCTACTGGTTCGGCGTAATTGATGGCAAAGCCGATCCGGTACCCGAGCTCTTGCATCAGGCTAAGGATAATATTGATCAATCGCTCGAGCTTGCACCGGATCTCGCCGCCGCGCACACCTACCTCGCCCGATGGCACGCATGGGGATACCAGGATTACGCCGCCGCCGGCGCCGAATACAAGCGCGCTCTTGCCATCGAGCCCACACAATCCGATGCCGTGCTTGGCCTGGCGACCATTTCAATGCGTCAGGGAAAACCGCAGGAAGCGATCGACCGGCTTACTCCCGCGCTGACATGGGACCCGCGCAATGTTCTGTTACTGCGTAACCTCGGATTTGGTTACACCCAGAATCGCGACTACGCCCAAGCTATCGAAACCTTTCGGCGCATCCTTGCCCTGGCCCCCGACGATGCGGTCGATGCGAGTAACCTTGCCGACGTCCTTGTTCTCGGTAACGGCGATATAACTGCCGCCTCCGCCATCTTACAGGCGCTACCGGGAGCCGCTAAGACCGAACCACACGTCGTAGCCGAGCAGTTTCATCTTAAGTTACTCGCGCGCGATTTCGAAGGAGCTAGCGCATTCATTGAACAAACACCCGCCACTGGCTTTCCCTCGGACTGGGCGCGCCCGTTCAATCTTGGGATAGCTCAGCATCGTCTTCACGATAACGACGCGAAGGACTCTTTCGAGGAAGCAGCTCGTCTGCTCGAAGCCGAGATCGCGAAGCACCCGGACCAACCATTAACCCATGCGACCCTGGGTAAAGTATTCTCCTATCTCGGCCAGCCCGATCGCGCCGTCGCTGAAGGCCAACGCGCCATCGACCTGCTTCCCATTTCGAAAAACAGTTTGGAAGGTTCACAGTGGGTCGAAGCGCTCGCAGAAATCCAATCGCAACTCGGCCACGCCGACGCCGCCTTCGCACTTCTCAAACAGCTATTAGACATGCCCGCCGGCGATGCCATGTCAGTCTGGGCACTCAAGCTCGACCCGGTGTGGGATCCACTCCGCGCCGATCCGCGCTTTCAGAACCTGATCGCGCAAGCTTCTGCGCAAAAACGCAAATGAACCAACCAGGTGGATTGAGCTCTCCGAGCTCAATGTTAAAAACCAACGCGCTCGCGCACTAATCTCGTCGGTGGATCGAGCGCTCCGTCGCTCGATGTTACTTCGGCGGCGGAGCCGCACTTTGTCTCAGCGTCCCCATTCCGGGGAGCGCATGCAAATGCCACTCCGGTCGGCGCCTCGCGTGCTGGTGATCGCGCCCTCGCGATCACGAACTTTCTTCCCCTTCCGCGATTCCGCGTCCCAGCTTCTCAAAACATTCAACAATCAGCATTCCCAATCTGGGGAGCGCAGGCTGCCAGCCTGCTGGTGTCGGCAGCTTGCCGACACGAACTTACTTGCCGGGCCTTTCCGCGTCAGAATTTCAGCTTTCAGCTTTCAGCTTTTTCCATAGGAACCGATAACCCGAAGCGAAGCTTCGCCAACCCCAGCCCTCGCTGACAAAAGGGTGGATCGAGCAGCCTGCTCGCGAAAGCTTTCGGAGCTCCGTCGCTCGATGTTACAAATCAAACCGCCCAAAATCCGCGCTTGGATCAAGGAGTTCCCGCATCTACGCTTAAGCCATGCAGCATTTGACGATCTCCTTGCAGGCCCTGGTTGCGGCGTCGATTTTCTTTGTTTGGGTGGTCCGCTACAGCAACATCATTGAGGAGTTCAAGCAATACGGGTTGCCCGATTGGTTGCGGGACCTGGTTGGCATCTTGAAGATAACTTTCGCGTTGATGTTATTAATTGGGATTAAGCACGGATTCTTTGCGGTCGTGGGCGGCGCCGGCATTGCCATTTTGATGGCAGCCGCGGTGGTCACTCATCTGCGGGTGAAAAACCCGGTGCACAAAATGTTACCCTCCTTGGCCCTGCTGATTTGTTCAGTCGTCATCGCACTGATCAACTATCGGTTACCAGGATTCAAATAGGCGGCGTCTGCTTGCCTACTTTGGGTTCATTGCGCGTTTCCTTTTGGTTGCCGCCGCAATTGAGAGCTTTGAGCGAGAGTAGAGAAAGAAAAACCAGTAACTGCTCCTAAATAACGGCGACTCGCCGGAGACAACCTCAGCTCTTCAGACTTTCAGCTGTCAGCTTTCTTGACTCGCCGAAGACTTGGCGAAGGTGGTTACGCGATTCAGTGTCCTGCTTTCCTGCTTTCCTGATTCATCCACAGATTACACAGATTTACACAGATTACTTTAGATACGGTTTTTAACCGCTGGCGAGCTTCCTGGCTTCATCGCTTCCTGGCTTCCTGCTTTTCCTGATTCATCCACAGATTACACAGATTTACGCAGATTACCTTAGATACGGCTTTTAACCGCTGCGATCTTCACAGCTTCCTGGCTTTCCTGCTTTTCCTGATTCATCCACAGATTACACAGATTTACGCAGATTACTTTAGATACGGCTTTTAACCGCTGGGATCTTCATGCTTCCTGGCTTCCTGGCTTCCTGCTTCCGTTTCCTGATTCATCCACAGATTACACAGATTTACGCAGATTACTTTAGATACGGCTTTTGACCGCTGGGATCTTCATCGCTTCCTGCTTTCCTGCTTTCCTGATTCATCCACAGATTACACAGATTTACGCAGATTACTTTAGATA
>CAVWVT010000007.1:0-473864 GCA_963758535.1 uncultured Verrucomicrobiae bacterium
AGTCTCGGTTTCGAAAAATACGCGGAGATGGCGAAAGTCGCCATCTTCACTGCGCTTCGGCACACTTCTCTTCAGCCGCATGTGCTTTACGATGGCGGAGAAAACGAAATCACGCGCTGGTTGGAGGAGCGCGAGATCCCGATCGTTCGTTGCCAGAGTTATCTGGCGGATGAAATTGCAAAGCTGAAGTGCGGCGAACGCGAAGAGAATATCCGGCTTGCGTTTCGCGGAATTTTGCTGCGCGTCGAGTTGCCCCGGCTGAGCGAACAACTGCACATGGGCGAACGTATCTTATATACCGATTGCGATATTTTCTTTCGCGCCGAAGTCGCGGTGGACTTTGCCGAAATCGATTGCAAATACTTTGCCGTTGCGCCCGAGTTTGATCGCGAAGATTACCGCGCCATGAATACCGGCGTAATGTTGATGAATCTTCCAGCGCTGCGAGAAATTGATGCGGAATTCAAGAATTACCTCCGACAGAGTCTCAACAATCTGCAAAATGTCGCGTGGGATCAGGGCGCTTATCGCCAATTTTTCAGCACGAACGACGGCTCTTTCTCGTGGGATAAACTATCGCCTCGAATTGAATTGGAAACCGTATTGGGGCGATTACGCAAAAGCGAAGATCATTCATTTTCACGGACCGAAACCATATCAACAGCCCCACATCGATTCGCATTTCGCCGAGCTGAAACATCTGACCGGAGGCGCATACGACGAACTTTGCGCTCAATGGCGGGAACTTTTGGCGGAAGCAGGTTGAGCGAAATTTTTCCGCTGAAAACAACGTGTGAAACTAGTGGAATTCTAGAGTTGTGTCGCTAATATCACCGCCAGCAACGGCGCGACCAACCCGGACATGTCAGAACGAATCCGACCGATCGAACAAATGCTCGAACTGAACGAAGAAGAATCGATGTCGCCCGAGCATCTGGATTCGCAAGTGCAAAAAGCGCAGGAGCAATTGCTTCAGCTCAAGCGGCAGCAGGAGCAAATCGAGAAGCAAAAGCGCGAGCTCGAAGAGTTGAGCCGGCGACAGGAAGAACTGGAACGCGGCCGGGCGGAGATGAGCGATAAGCTAACGCGCTCGCTCGTAATTTTGGAACGCGAGGCGTACGATTCGCAGAAGAAACTCGAACAATTGCGCGTCACGCACGAAAGTTTTACGCAGCACCTGCAGCACATCGAAGCGATCGATCCCAAGAATTGGAATCCTGCCGATTTGCACAAGGAATTGAGCCGCGCGCTCAGCACAGTGGACGATGCGCGCGCGGAATTTAGCCAGCAGCGGAGCCGTTTGCAGGCGGCCGAAAATGCAAACGGCGACGTCCCTTTGCCTGAGGTCGCGCCGGAAATTGGCGGACTCGGCGGTGGCGGAACGTTTCTTCACTGGATGCAGATCGGGTTCGCATTTTCACTTCCGTTAATCATTTTCGGCTGCCTCGCTTTCCTGGTTTTTTTTTGGATGACCGCGAAAGGGCAGTGATCCCTGCATGGCTCGCCGATCGTCTAAACCTTCCACGCCGCTCAATCAGAAACAGGAAGAGTTGGCGCGCACCGAATCGAAGCTGCGCGAAGAGATGCTCAAGCTCGAGCGCATGATCGCGGAGGCGCCCCGCCTGGCGGAGGAAACTTCACGCCGCCAGCGTGAAGAAATTCTACAGCGTGCGAGCGAAGGCGGCAGCCGGCTCGATGTTTCGATGGCGTTGCAGGATAAACGTTACGGAGACGAGGCGCATGGCAGCCGGCGGCGCGGTTCGATGAGGAAAGAACGGCGCGAAGGCCGGCTTCTTTTTCTTGTGCTGGTGATCGCGCTCGCCATCGCGGTCATCTGGCTCGTGACGCGTTTTCACACTTAATTTGCCTAACGAGATGGCGACCGAATCGGATCTCGATGTGGCTCATGTCGCCAGACTCGCGCGTTTGAATTTATCTGACGAAGAAACGCGTCTCTTCCAAAGCCAGCTTGGCCAGGTGCTCGAGCACGTGGAGAAATTGCGCGAGATCGATGTCAGCAACGTCGAAGTGACGGCCCACGCCATTCCGGTCTTCAATGTTTTCCGCGAGGACGAACCGCGTGATTGGTTCAGCGCGGAGGAAGCGTTGAGCAACGCGCCGCAGAAAGCGAACGGTCTCTTTATCGTCACCAAAGTCGTGGAATGACCGCGACCGATTTGCCGGCGCTGAACATCGCCGACCTGCGCGCCTCCTTCAGCGGCGCGAAGTTTCGCCGCGCGAAGTTTTGGAATCGTTGCACGCGCGCATCGCGGAGGTCGATCCGCAAATCGACGCATATCTTTCGCTCGATTTCGAGCAGGCGAAAAAGGAAGCCGCAAGTGTCGATGTGAATCTTCCGCTCGGCGGCGTGCCCATCGCGATCAAAGACATAATCAGCGTGGCTGGCCAGCCGTGCACGTGCGCTTCGAAAATGCTGCGCAACTATCGCGCACTTTACGATGCGACCGTGATTCGAAAGTTGCGCGCCGCCGGAGCGATTCCGTTCGGCAAGACGAACATGGACGAGTTCGCCATGGGATCTTCCACGGAAAATTCGAGCGTGAAAGTGACGCATAATCCCTGGGATCTTTCGCGCGTGCCCGGCGGTTCCAGTGGCGGATCGGCGGCGGCGGTTGCGGCGGACGAAGCGTTCGGCGCTCTCGGCACCGATACCGGCGGTTCGATTCGGCAACCGGCAGCGTTTAGCGGCGTGGTTGGATTAAAACCAAGTTACGGCCGCGTTTCGCGATTTGGTTTGGTCGCGTTCGCGTCGTCGCTCGATCAAGCCGGTCCGCTAACGAAAACGGTGCGCGACGCGGCGCTCATCATGAACGCCATCGCGGGTCCGGATTCGCAGGACACGACTGCATTGAACGAGCCGGTTCCCGATTACACCGCTGATTTGGGAAGGGATTTGCGCGGCGTGCGACTCGGTTTGCCGAAGGAATACATGATCGAGGGAATTGATCCGCAGGTGAAGAGTGCGATCGACGCAGCGATCGCGCATCTCAAATCGTTAGGCGCGGAGATCGTCGAAATTTCCCTGCCGCACACGGAATATGCGATCGACGCCTATTACATTCTCGCACGGCCGAAGCGTCGGCCAATCTCGCGCGCTTCGATGGCGTTCGTTACGGATTTCGCGCTGAGAAGCCGAAGGATTTGCTCGATCACTACGGACGCACGCGCGGCGAAGGTTTTGGTTCCGAAGTGAAGCGCCGCATCATTCTCGGAACGTACGTTCTCAGCTCCGGTTACTACGATGCGTATTATTTGCACGCCCAGAAAGTGCGCGAATTGATCCGGCGCGATTTTGCGCAGGCGTTTGAAAAGGTGGATGCGCTCATCTCGCCAACGACGCCAACGCCCGCTTTTCAATTAGGCGAGCGAACGAGCGATCCGTTACAAATGTATCTGGCCGATATTTTCACGAACGCGGCGAATCTCGCTGGCATTTGTGCGATCAGTTTGCCCTGCGGCTTTGCTGACGTCGGATGGGAAGCGGCTGCCGATCGGGTTGCAGTTGCTTGGGCAAAGCCATGGATGAAGCTCGCATTTTGCAAATCGCGCATGCCTACGAGCAAAGCACCGATTGGCACAAGCACCGCCCGCCGTTATCTCGCGGCACCGCTCTTTAGGCGCGTGGAATACTTAACATCAAATTTGATGTAGCGCCCAAGTGGACTTTACCGTAGAGTTTTTCACCAATGCCAGCGGACGTTCCCGGTCCAGGAATTTCTCGAGGAACTCAAGCAGAGCGATCCCGACGACCACGCGTCGATGTTGCGCGGTCTGGCCAAGTTACGAAGTCGACAGAATCACCGTGAGCCATTGTCCAAAGCGCTGGGCGACGGACTCTTTGAATTGCGCCATGTCGGCAAATTAAATACGCGCATCCTCTGGTTCTTTATGAAAGGTCGCCGCATCATCGCCGTTCACGGCATTCGCAACAAAGGCTTGGCCATCCCGACCCGCGACCTCGATATCGCCCGCGACCGGATGCGTGACTGGCAGAAGCGATCATGAAAAAGACCAATTTTGATCGCTATCTCGAAGAACAACTCAAAGACCCCGTCTTCGTCGAGCGCTATGAACGAGCGGGCGAAGCGTGGGACGTCGCTTTGCAACTAACTGCCCTGCGCGAGCAGGCCGGCCTTTCGCAATCGCAGCTCGCCCGTCTTCTCAGAACCACCCAGCAACAGGTTAGCCGTCTGGAATCACCTGCTTACGAAGGCCACTCCCTTAGCATGCTCCGCCGTGTCGCCGCTGCGCTTCACGCCCGTGTTCACGTTGTCCTCGAGCCCCTGCCAAAGGCAGAGAAAAGCGCAGTCGTGCGGGAAGAAGCGAGCCGCTACCGGCGAAGCAAAAGGAAGAGGTAAGACGGCAAGATTTGGGAAGATGGATTGGCAACGAAATTTCTTCGTCACGATTTGCTGTCAATTACGCGGTACAGAAACAGGCCTCAAGGAGGGGCGCTTTCTAAAGCGCCCTTTGATTAGTTCGGCGGCTTGGAAACCACCGCTCCTTAATTACATTTCGAGTAAAAGCGCAACAACGAACATGATCGGTGAACCGCCCCTACCTTAGAGCGGCTAATCGCGAATGATCTGAAGAAGTGAAAGAAAACTTCGTGATCGCGAGGCGTGTTCGCTAGCTCGCCACGGGACGAGTCCGTCCATCGGTCGGAGTGGGAATGCGGAAGTCATCTCAAAAGTGGTGCGTACGGCGGTCCGCCGTTGGCTCCATCGTCGCGTGGTCAGACGTTTTCATCTCTGCTCCGGCGAAAAGCAGGCCGGCTCGGATCGAGCTTTACCCACGGGAGTTTGTCTTCTGTCCATATCGCGGCCTCCGGGGGAAAGGTCTTAGGATCATCGAGCGACGCTACTGTCACGTCAATCCATTCAGAACCGACTTCGTCCTGGATAAACAGAGGCGTGCCACAACAAGAGGCGAACGAGCGTAATCGGTCTGCATATAAGACTCTACGCAATTCACCGCTCAGAACCTCTATCGCCTTGCTGGGAACGCTACACCAAGTCACATACGGAGCAGCACTAGCCCGCCGGCAATCTTCGCAATGGCAGTCACTCCCCTGCTTTGGCCTAACGTGTAGACGATAGCGGACGCCTCCGCATAAACACCCGCCCTCGATTGTGCTTGCCATACGCCTAACGAGACAAAACTGAGCCCCGCTGGCCGACCGCGGTGGGTAAACTAACGCGCGTGGAGACATGAAGAATCGTGTTCAGAAAATCAAATCGTGGACTGTACAACGGCCAGCGGTTGGCCCGGTTTCATTACGTTGTTCGCTCCGACCGATTGGTTAGATCGAGTTTGGCAGTGACTCGACGTGTTCAAATATCCTGAAATGGCCATAGCCAGACTCAACAATACGCCATACCCCCTATGCGGACTCCTCAAGAAAGTAGTCCATCATTGCGGGTCACCAAGCTCCGCATAGACGACAACTTGTCTGACGCGATCAAGAGACCAGCGCATGATGCTAATCGTTCCGAGGTGGGACTAGTGATACGGCACGCACGATCTGCTCGACTTCGGTTTGAGCGAGCCTTTGCCTCGGTGATCAAGTCTACGTGTCCGAGGCCAATAACGAGTCACGAAATACATCCTGTGTATTCAGAAGGTGTCGTTGCTAATCAACAGATCTGCGATCCGCATGCGGTCTAACCAGACCAAGCTGAGCGATGGCGGGCGAAACCGCGCGTCGCTCGGATTGAGAAGAGTTAAAGTCATCTCAAAGTCGGAGCAGTGCAGCGCGTCCAGCCGTTCGCTCCATCATCGATTGGTTAGGCCTCATGCCGATCGAAAGTAGAAAGCATCGCCACCACCGTAAAAGCAGTAAAACCGGCTAGACCAAGGAACACCAAAGGGACGAGCAGGGCGGGACAGGGTATCTGTAGCCAAGCGTCAGCGTAGAATCTAGTCAAGATAAGCAAGATAAGCACTGTACATCGCTGCACGTACTGAACTATCCGGATTGCCGTATAGATGGAACTTGCCTGACGGCGTGGTTTCGGGCCCGACATTTGTCGGCTGAAGGAGATAAACCAGGCGAGTGGATGGTTCAAAAGCAACGATCTGCTGTGTTCCGCCACAATTATGCGGGAAACAGCCCAACAATATCAGGAGTGTTCTGCCATTGAATGTGGCGATACTGCTCAAGCTGGAAGTACCCATTTGATGAGGATCGAATTTGGGATTCAGCTTCTTGAGAGACGAGACGAGTTCCGGATGCTTTTCGAAGGCCGTAAATGTACGAATTCCATATTGCTGAAAAAGTGCTTCCTTCGGGGGGATCTTCGTTTCGTTGCCGTTACTATCGAAAACTTCCTGCGCCTCCTGAATTCGCCCATTAAAATTCGCGGCTCCAGATCGGATATCCGATACGCTGATAGTTTCAACTTTCTGCGCCGCCGCAGCAGTGGTTGACGATGGCTGATTCAGCACAACCAAGCCGACGACGAGCCACACCTTGGCGGATCCCACCCTCATAAAATGATTGTTCACACTCTGACGAATAACCGAAAAGATCTGCCTGGGCCAGCTTATTTGCACGTCTAAGACCAGCTCGACACACCGGGCTAAAGCACGAGAAAAACGGTAACGTCGTCTGCGCGGATCACGAGGCCTAACGAGAACAAGATGAGCGACGGCTACCGTTCTACAACAATACGGCGGGAGTGCGTGAACGCGAAGACGCGAATCGCACTAGGGAAGCCGGGGTCTTGGATGAAATCCAAGCGAGGGCGCGCGTCGCTCGGAGTGGAAGTGTGGAAGTCATCTCAAAAGTGGAGCGTACAGCGGTCCGCCGTTCGCTTATGTGAGGGGTGTGCAGGCTTGGCGGTCATTGGGGAGTGAGTTGAGAGGGCGGTTCTGGTTTAATCATTTCGGTCGGTCGAGTCTTAGCCCGTTCGCCATGCCCCGTTTTACGGGAGCATTGGATGGAGAAGAGACCGGCCGACCATCTTTTAACCGGCACTCTCGATGAGCTTTGATCGCCTGAAACGCACCCTCAAGGGAAACGTTCACCTGGCCATAAGCTAAAGCCATCGGATGCCAATCGTTTAGTTCAAAACTCAAAACCGCACCTCTCAATGAAACAAACCTACATCCTTGGAATCGATATCGCCAAACACAAAGTGCGCGCCGCTCTGAGCAACAGCGAGGCGGCGCAAGAGCGTTTGCTCTTTGAAAAAGATCTGCCGGTCAATGCCGGTGGTTTAACCGAGCTGCTCCTGCGGCTCCGCCAACACGTGCCCGACCCAGAGCGTTGCTCGTGCTCATTGAAGCTACCGGCCTGCTCCATCTCAACTGGTCGGCCGCGCTTTCCAAAGCAGGCTACGCCGTGGTGGTGATCAATCCCTTGATCGCGCGCCGGCTTTACACCTTGGCCAACTCCATCCGTGACAACAAAAGCGATCCCATCGATGCCCGCCGACTCTGTGGCATCGGCCGCTGGCACGGCGAGGAGCTTCTGGCTCTGTATCGCTTTAGTCTTAAACCCGAGCAGCTGTGCTTGCAGCGCCTGCACAGTGTGCGCAGAGCGGTGCGCAAAAGCCTGAGCAACCTAAAGAAGAGTTATCGCAGTCTGCTCGATGTCAGCTTCCCCGAGTTAGGCAGGCTACTTGAAATTGACGGAGTGGGCATCCGCCAGCTCCTCGCCCAGGCCCCACTCCCTGCGCCATCGCACGGATGCGCCGCTCCACTTTGGAGAAAAACTGGATGCTGCGTCCCAAAGCGGCGCAGCTCAAAAAGCTGGCCGCCGAGTCGATGGCTGATCCAGAGCTGGCCCAGGCGAGTGGGCCGGCCTTGACTGCCCTGCTCCAAAGTATGGACGCGATCGAAGCGCGCTTGCGCGAACTCGACCGGCAAATTGAAACACTCACTTCACAAAGTGTGGATCCAAAAACCAAAGCACTGGTAGAATCCATCCCCGGCTTCGGCGCGCTGAACGCCGCCAAGCTGCTGGCCTTTTTGCCCGGCGAAATCCTACACGCTGGCAGCAACCGCCAGGCTGCCGCCCGACTCCAGGCCTTTATGGGTAATGATCCGCGCTTGCGCCAGAGCGGCCAATGGCAGGGACAGACCAAGATGAGCAAGCGCGGGGTAGAAATGCTGCGCACGGCCTTCTTCCAATGCGCCTTCAGCGCTTCGCAACACGATCCCGAGCTACGCAGCTTCTATCAGCGCAAACGCGCCCAGGGCAAACACCACGAGGTCGCCTTGAGTCATCTCATGCGCATCCTTACTCGCCGCCTCGTTGCCGTCTTGCGCTCAGGCAAACCTTACCAACCTAACTACCAGCCAACCCTCGCAAATGTCGCCTAAAACACTTGCAACCAGTCATAGCCTGTCTCCATCGCATGGTTAGGCCGACCGAAGCAATGGAGTGATTCTGCTCTGTCATAGTTATTCATCGGCGTAAACTGGGGTGCAACCGTCGATATGTCCTTAAGTCGGGCGACCTCCGTGTTATTGCCCATTTCTGTGTAGCACGTAACCATGTTCTGGAGGACGTTTTTGAAATCGAAATTAGTATCCAAGATCGGTACGCATTGCCTCGAAATATTCTGCTTTCAGGTGCATCGTGCGCTTACCGTGCTCGCTGGTGAAATAAAAATACCGATCGCGGTCGCGCGCGAGTTGGTCACATGCCCGCTCCGCGCATAGTTCTTGTGTTCGCTTGTATGAGCGAAGGGCAGCATCGTAATCACCTGCTAGCTTGTAGGTGTAGCCAACGCTATTGTGCGCCGCGACGGAAATCGGCTCCAACCTGATGGTTCGGATAAGGCCTTGATCGCAGGGTCAAATGCGCCCAGCTGTTGATAATGCAATGCCGAGCGCCAAAAGAATAGGGGCACAGTCAGGATAAAGCTCTAAAGCGCGTCGATAGTGCTCAATAGCGTTGCGAAAATCGCCCATGCAACGGTACACAAAGCCGGCAAGATAAATTGCATTCCAGTCCGAGGGGTCCGCGGAAATGCATCGCCGCATCACATCGAGCGCATCGCTGTAACGCTGTCCATCAAGGAGTTCGCGAAATTCGGCGTGTACGAGTTCGTTCACGGGCCTAACGAGAACAAGGTGAGCCACCGCGCGAATTACGAGGGGCGCTCATGAGCACGAAAATCTAGGCATACGGACGGTCCGCGGTTGGCTCCATCGCCTGGTTAGGCCCTTTTTGGCGACACATACGGATCATGGCTGTGGTGGAAGCTGCGACTGCTGAAGGGCTGCATGCTCCTGCTTGCTCTCGCGCTGTATCTGGAGGTGCGTGTCCTTGTAGAGTGCTACCGTAAACACGGCAAGAACAAACGTAAAAAGAAGCAGCGCACCGGTAAGAGCTATCAGCCAATACGACAGGACGACAAGCCGATTAGTCGAGATATCGGCGCGGCGGCCAATCGACATTTGGATGCGCGAAAACTCTACTAAACCTCGCAATAGAGTAAAAGCGCTGTCGGGCAGCCCTCGGATGTTCATCGCGAGGTTTTCCAGCCGTTGCAGCGCGCCTTCTGCTTCGTCTTCCTCGGTGTTCATTTTTGCGGCGATATTTTTGGCGGCGGGCATGAGGCCTAACGAGAATTGTGCGAAAGTTCGCAATTAATTACGAAGAATTGTTCGTATAACACGCCCGTGACACAGGCACCGGGCTCCCTTTGGTACGCCATCGGCGTAAATAGGCGGCTCAATCGCGTTCCATAGGCCCTGTTCGGTGATTCCAAGTTGCCGCTGATGGAGAGGAGGAGGGGGACCATTCGTGGCGAAGTCTATGCAAGACTAAATTTGTGACGCAAGCAGAAACAGTCCGTGTCAGGGTGATGCTGAAAGCTGAATCGCGTAACCACCTTCGCCAAGCTTTCGGCGAGTCAGGAAAGGCTCTCGCCTCACGCGACCAGGGGGAGATTCTGAAAGACTGAAATCCTTTTGCTGAGTTTCTCGTTTCCTAATTCCTGGGATGAAGAACGACGGGCTGGAAGCGCCGTCGGCCAAGACAGGCTGGAAGCCTATCCTCCGTCAATTCTTCGGCGCGCTCAGCGACCAGACCTCGAAGATTCTACAAAGCCCGCGGGCGGTTCGGTGAACCGCCCCTACCTTAGGGCGGCTAATGGCGCTCTCTCGGGGAACGTTTCCGTCGCTATGTCATGGACGTAACGGCTTGGCCTTATCCCGAAGCGGCGGGCGAAGGCGCGATGAAAGGCGTCGGCGTTTCGGAATCCGACGGATGCGGCGACGCTGCTCAATGTTTTTTGGCGAGTGGATAGTCGGCGCCGCGCCTCATTCAGTCGCAGGTTTTCGACAAATTCAGCAGGCGAGCTTCCAAACACGCTTTTGAAAGCACGGCTGAAATGTCGCTGTGAGATGCAGGCGCGGCGCGCGAGTATTTCCACGGAAAGGTCCGCATCGAGATTGCGGACGATCCACGATACCAGCTCAGCGAAACGATCGGTGGGACTATGGTCGAAAGTGGTGGATGGGATGGATTCTTCCTCGGAGGTTTTTCGGCGGAGAGGGCTTACCATTTCCTGCGCGGCAGCGAGCGCGACATGGCGTCCGTAGTCCTCTTCGATTAACGCGAGCGACAAGTCGATCCCGGCGGTGAGGCCGGTAGATGTGTAGAACGGCCCATCTTTAACAAAGGCTTTCTTGTGATCGACGCGGAGTTTGGGAAATCGCCGCGCGATATCGCTGGCGAAGCGCCAGTGGGTGGTGACTTCGCGGCCATCCAATAATCCAGTGGGCGCGACGCCGTAAATTCCGGAGCAGATCGAAGCGATGCGGCGTGTGTGCGGCGCGCGTTTCAAAATCCAATCGACGATCCTGGCGTTTGTTTCTGGTTGCCGGACGCCGCCGCCGCCCGGAACAACGATGGTATCGAGCGGCGGCGCGTTGCGGAGATTTTTTTGCGCGATGAAACTCATGCCCGATTCTGCGCGGAATGGTTCCGAAGTAAGACCGATCGTGTAGACCTCGTAACACGGAATGCGGTTGCCGAATCCATCGGAAAGCGCCGCGAGTGCAAACGCATCGGCCGGTCCAGTCAGGTGCGAAGCAATGACGCCGTCGAAGCCCAAAAGGCCAATTTGCTTTGCCATCATAATTTTCGCTGGAACGATGCTCTAACCATTTCGCGAATTCGGGTAGGACATAGAATCGACGATATCAGCCGTCGCTAAGCCGCGCGTTTTCCCGCCGAGCGTTTGGTGCCGAGCGGATAAAATTGGCGACGATAATTCTGTGGGCGGATTCCAAAACGCCGCTCAAATGCTCGACTGAACGCGTCAACGCTGTGGAAACCGACGGAAGATCCTACGCTTTCCAAACTATTGCGCGGGACGGCGAGTCGATGACGCGCCTCCGCCAATCTCAATTCTTCGACGAAGTCCGCCGGCGTCTTGCCGAAGACGGCTTTGAAGAGGCGACTGAAATGTCTGACGGAGCAGCAGGCGCGCGCGGCCAAAATTTCTACGGAAAGATTTTCATGCAGGTGCGCAATGATCCACGCGACAATGTCGGAGAATCGGTCGGTCGCTTGCGTCTGGAATCGCAAAGGCTCGGAATATTGTTCCTGTTCGCCCGACCTTTTCACGTACATGACAAGCTCGCGCGCGACTTCGAGCGCGAGTTTCGGCCCGTGATCTTCCTCGATTAAGGCAAGCGAGAGGTCGATTCCGGCCGTTACTCCCGCTGAAGTGTAGAAGGGGCCGTCCTTAATGAAGATGGCGTTTGGAACCAATCGCAGCCGGGGGAATTTTCGAGCGACATCCGCGGCAAGCCGCCAGTGAGTTGTGACCTGCCGGCCATCGAGCAAACCGCTTTGCGCCAGCGGATAAATTCCACCGCAGACCGATGCGATGCGTCGAGCTTTCGGCGCCTGAGCGGAGAGCCACGCGGAAAGCGCAGTCATTGTTCCACCCTCATTCAGCCTGCTGCCGCCCGGCACCACGATGGTATCGAAGTCTCGTGCGCTGTGTATCGTTTGCTGCGCCGTGAAAATAACGCCTGATTGGGAGACGAAATTTTTTCCATTCACTCCCACCACCACCACTTCGTATTCGCATGCGCTCTCTCCCTCGGCAGCGACGGTGCGGGCGGCGGCGAAGGTTTCGAGCGGGCCCGTAAGATCGAGTGTCCTGACGCCATCGAATCCGATAAAGCCGATGCGTCGGCGCGCTGCGCTTTGGTCGTTCCCGGGATTCCCCAACCCGGGAGAAAATAGTGTGCCCATACTACTAACGCCAAAAAACCGACAAAAACGGCTCACGAAAAGAGAACTTTTCCGGCTGGAATAAACTTGGGAAAAATCGTAGGTTCAGCCGGGGAATAAACATGAGGGCCGCGATGACTCCACGCATTACGACCTCCGTTGCAGAGGAGCGAATCAGCTGCGACGAAAACTGATTTGGTCGCGAATGCCGGCGAAATCGAGCTGCTCGGAGAAATGATTCCCGAGGTGTATGAGCACCTGCGCAACCTCGCGGAAGATTATCTTCGTGGCGAAAGAGCGAACCACACATTGCAAGCGACTGCTTTGGTGCACGAGGCCTACTTGCGTCTGCGAGATCAGCGCAAAGTGGACTGGAGAAACCGCGCGCAATTCCTCGGGATTGCAGCGCAGATGATGCGGCGCGTGTTGAAGAATTACGCCACCGCGCGGGGCGCGGCCAAACGAGGCGGGCCCGATCAACTCCGCCTGACGCTGGATGAAGCGCTCGACTTTTATCATGAGAACGACATCAGCGTAGCGGCAGTGGATGAAGCGTTGAGCGAACTGGAAAAGCTCGACGCGCGACAGGCGCAAATTGTCGAGCTGCGTTTTTTTGGCGGCCTAACGATTGAGGAAATAGCCAAACTCCTGAAGATTTCGCCTGCGACCGTGAAACGGGAATGGGCGACCGCCAAGCTCTGGTTGCAACACCAATTGTCAGAGATGCAGACCTAGTCACTCATGGCTCCGCAACACTGGCAACTGGTGAAGGAAATTCTGGGCGAAGCCCTGGAGCACGAACAGGGCGAAGACAGAGAGACATTCGTCGCCAGGACTTGCGGAGGCGACACTACTCTCCGAAAAGAGGTAGAGACCTATCTCAACACTTCCGACTACAAGATGGAAGCCTGCGCGGACAACATTCGCGACACGATGCTGAACAAGATGTGGTCGCAACCGATTGGTCGTCGGGTGGGGGCGTATCGCATCGTGCAGGAAATTGGCCGCGGCGGGATGGGGGCAGTGTTTCTCGCGGAGCGCGCCGACGGGCAATTTGAAAAGCAAGTCGCCATCAAGTTACTCAAGCGCGGGACCGATACGGATGAGATTGTGCGCCGGTTCAGCTCAGAGCTTCAAATTCTGGCGCGTTTGGAACACCCGTGCATCGCGCGCCTGCTCGACGCGGGTACCACCGAGGATGGATTGCCCTACTTTGTGATGGAGTACGTCGCTGGTATGCCCATCACCCAATTCGTGCGGCAGAATCGACTTTCGATCCGGCAACGTCTCGAGCTTTTTCTCAAAGTCTGCAGCGCGGTCGAGCGGGCGCATCGCGATCACATTGTTCACCGGGACATAAAGCCGGGTAACATCCTGGTTACTTCGGATGGCGAACCGAAGTTACTTGATTTTGGAATCGCGAAGCTACTCGAGCCTGGCGAGAACGCCGTTGAAGCTACCGCTACTAATCAACAGCGATTGACGCCCATCTGTGCATCGCCTGAACAGGCGCGAGGCGAGCAGGTGACGATGGCAAGCGATGTCTACGCGCTGGGTGCGTTGCTCTATGAAATATTAGCGCAGCGTCCACCGCATCAGTTTTCGACGCCGCGTCCGTCGCCGGAAGAATTGGCACGAGTGGTTTGCGAGCAGGAGCCGATTGCGCCAAGCGCCGCCGTTGCGGACCGGGACACGCAACAGCAGCTACAAGGCGATCTTGATAACATAACGCTCCATGCCATGCGAAAGGAACCGGAGCGAAGGTACGGTTCCGTCAGCGGATTTGCGGAAGACGTCAGACGATATTTGCATGGTCAATCTGTCGAGGCTCGACCGAGCACGACTATGTACCGCGTGCAGCGCTTCCTCGCACGCAATCACAGCGTTAGCCTGCCAGTGGCCATCGGCGCCATGGTTGTTCTCGTAGTTTGCGGAGCATTATTTGTCGTTAGGCCAAGGCTGCAACAGACCGACACAATGCGATCCGCGCAGCTCTCTGCGACGCTGATCGACGGAAAGAGTATTGCCGTCCTGCCGTTCGATACTCTCGATAATGACCAGGACGATAGATACTTCGTTGATGGGATGCAGGATGACATACTGACGGACCTGGCAAAGGTCTCCGACTTGAAGGTTATTAGCCGATCTGGAGTTGAACATTACCGGGGAGCCGAAAAGGATGCGCGCGAGATCGGCCGATCCCTGGGAGTTGCGCGCGTGCTTGAAGGAACCGTACAAAGATCCGGCGAGCGGGTTCGCGTAAATGTGCGACTCGTCGATACTGGAACTAACACGCAGGTCTGGTCGGAGCACTATGAGCGCACGGTGAATGACCTGTTCGCGCTGCAAAGTGAGCTCGCCCAATCAATCGTGACTCAGTTACAGGGTACACTTTCGCCCACCGAAAAGGCTGCGATCGAAAGAGAACCAACGCAGAATATGGAGGCGTACGATCTGTATCTTCGCGCTCGCGACCTGAACTCCCAAGCTGGGATGGACTTAGGCAGGAAGAAGACGGCGCTCGGTTTACTCGATCAGGCCGTCGAGAAGGATCCGAAATTCACCCTCGCTTATTGCCTCGCTGCCGAGATAAACGTTTTAGTCTACAGGTATGACGAGCACACGCCGGAACGATTGGCTCGGGCAAAGGCGGCGGCAGCCAGGGCGGTGGAGCTTGCGCCTGATCTGGGTGAATCGCATTTAGCCCAGGCGCTGTATTATTACCACGGGTTGCGCGATTACGTGAGCGCTGAGCGCGAGCTCAATCTCGCTGCTCCGACCCTGGCTGGTACGACAAAGTTCTTGCTGCCAAAACAAATTGTAGAAAGACGGTTTGGCCATTGGAAAGATGCGGTGCGTGATGGAGAAAAGGCCATGAGTCTCAATCCGCGCGATCCCGCTCTCGCGGGCGTGCTGATCCAGACTTACCGCGCCCTGCGCATGTATTCTGAAGGGGAAAAGCTCGCGGACGATACGATTGCGCAAGTGCCGGCAGATTTGGCTGATGATTTTTGGAGTTACAAGTGTGACTTTGCCTTCGGCCGCGGCATGCCGGATCGGGCTCAGGCGGTAATTGAGGCAACTCCGGGACATGCCACGTGGAAGAGGTCGGCGCTTGCGATGGTCGCTTTCTACAAACGCGATTATGCTGAAGCTTCGAGAGTCCTCTCAGCTGTATCATCGAAGACGCAGGAGCCTTTCGACGTTATGATGGAAGCCGATCTGCAGCGTCTGCGCGGCGAGTCAGAAAAATCCCGATCCACGTTCGAACAGGCACGACAACTATTGGACAACAAGATTGCCGAAACCCCTAACGATCCTAATTTGGTTGGCTATCTTGCCTTCTGTTATGCGGCAGCGGGCCAAAAAGAGGAAGCACTTGCGGCCATTCAACGTGCCGCCGCCTTGGCTCCTATGTCGCAGGACGCAATCGATAGCGCTAATTGGATGGGTACACTGGCGGAGGTTTATATCTTGACCGGGGATTCTGAAGCGGCTTTGGAGCAACTCGCCAAGACGGTCAGGTTACCTAATGGATTGGCTTATGGTGATCTGTTATTGAATCCGGACTGGGACCAGCTCCGCAACGACCCGCGCTTCCAGGAAATTCTCGCGCAAGCTTCAAAGCCGCCAGTTTACAATTGAGGTGAAGGTTCGGCGAGCGGACGAGGCGACGCGGCGATGTGACAGCAGGTCGTGCGCTTATTGATCCGCCGCTGCGCTTAGGATGACGAGGCGCTTTCGCGAAATTCCAATGGAAAGCAAAAGAAAAAAGGAGGCAGCGGTATGGCCGCTGCCTCTTTGAACCTAACTAACAGAGAAAGCTAGAATTTCTTCGTTAGACTGACGTAGACGAATCGACCTATCGAGTCATAGATGAAGTCCGGATCGCCCACGGCGTTTCCGAATCCACCAAATGCCTTCGGCGGATCCTGACCGAATACGTTGTTGCAACCCACCGTGATGCTGGTGTTGTTCAGCAGATTCTTCCAGCACGGCATCGAGTAGTTCACCGTCTGGCCAGTTTCGACAGCTTTGCCGTCTTTGCCGCGCACGACTTCCTTGTTGTCTTTCGAATAGCCGGCCACTGGCTGCGATTCAACTGGCGGCGTGAAGGCGAAATTGTAAGTGCCTTGCACATCGAAGATCCACGTAGCGTGCACCCAGTGCTCCTTCTTGGTGTCAGGCAGGAACGGCGCAGTGAACAGGACTTCGTGGAAACCGTCCGTGTAGTTGACGGTGGCGAAGATATCGAACTGATTCCAGGTCCAGTCGAGCGAGGAACGACCCTTCCACTTTAGATAAGCGTCATCCGCTGTAGGAACGGTAGGTGTGCCGGATACTTCCAACGCAGGATCACCCATTTGCAATGCCAGACGGAAGGAGTCGAGGTAGGTGGCTTGTGTTAGCGAAGTGAATGTGCCGAAAGGCGTCTGGTATTGGTACTGAATACCAAAGTCGATGCCGCGCGCGCGCTCCTGTCCTGCATTTTGGAACGAGAAGAGGATACGTTGCAAGTTGCCGTTTGCGTCGCGTTGCACCACTTCGCCGGGCGCCAGACTTCCCGCCAATTCGCGCGCCAGAACCTGGTTCGGGTTTGCTGCCAGGACGACACCGCCTCGCTCAATGCCCCACAAGTCGACTGACAAGGTAAGTCCTTGCACGAACTTTGGGGTATAAACAATACCCGCACTCAGCGCATTCGAATCTTCCGGCTGGAGGTTCGGGTTACTCGCAAACAAGGTCGGAACTTCGCGATTGTTTACGGCGCGGGTAGGATCGCCTACCGGCGTCGGAGGCCCACCCAGACTTGTCGGCAGAATATCCGTAACGGCTGCCAATGCAGCTGTTGGGCTCGAGAACAACTCAAAGAGCGAAGGCTCGCGAAATCCCTTGCCCCATGTAGCACGGATTGTCAGCGAATCATCCAACGGCTGCCAACGGAGACCTAGTTTTGGCACCATGACATTGCTGTCGTTGTTACGGAATTCTTCGTAACGGCCGGCGGCGGTGAAATTCAAGGCATGGAAGCCAGGAATCGCATTCTCCGGGCTAAAGATCGGAATGTCCGTTTCGGCGTAGAACGCAAACGACTTGCGACCAGCATGAGTAATGGCGGTCGGCGAACTACCGATCGTGTCGCCCTCGATGTTAATTTGGTCAGGATCCTGGATGATCGCTTCACGACGGAACTGGCCACCAACAGCGAAGCCGATACCACCAGCTGGGAGTTTGAAGAGTTCCGTGGTGTAGATGTTCAGGTCCAACGTCGCAATTTTTGAAGTATCGACGTCCTTCGGATGCACAGTCGCGAAATTAACGACTGCCTGGTTCGACGGGAATGGCACCCGATAATCCGTGAATGGATTATAGGCCACAGCGCCGGCAAGCACGCCGCCCGGTTGGAAAATGGGATCGGCCTGGTTGAGCACGCGGTCAAACCGCGAGGCGGAAACGAGCGTTCCCGTGGTGGTGTTTTTTACCTGGCTGTAACGGAAGCCATAATCGTAACCCCAGTTGCCATCAAACAACTTGTCGCCTCGCGCACCAAGCGTGAAGAAAATGGCGTCGGTTTCGTTGTTGAACACGCGGTTGCCAAATTCAGCAAGACGCGCACGTGTGCCTCCCGAGATGATTTGGTGGAACGGGTTGAACGGGTTGAACGCATCGGCCGGAACCCCAGTCGCGGCGTGGGTAGGCGTGCCGGGAGCTTCAGTTCCTGGAGCAATCGGCGTATCAGGCGGAATCGCAAGAGTCGTAGAACCCGGCGTTTGGAAATCCCCCGTAGCCGAGGGAGCAAGTTCATTTCGCGTCTTCACGTTCTGATACATCATGTCGGCGTAGAGCACTAACTGATCTCCACAGATCTTATGCTCAACACTGACGAATCCACCCCAGCGTTCCGATTGAGGATACGAACCAGAGGTAGAGTTGAAGTTGAACGCTGAACTACGGCCGTTGGTATAGGCATAAGCCGTAGCCGGCGCCAAACCATTCGTAAAAAACGGCGCACGACCGAAAGCCTGAATGTCTCCCGCTCCGGTTGGCGCAGGCGGAGTTCCCCCGGCAGCGATGATCGATGAGTCAGCAAGCTGTAAGTTCAGAGGGCTCGCGTTCGAGCTTAGGAATGGAGGCTTGGCGGAGAAACCACGGTCGTGATTAAAGACCGAATTGTGATGATAAAAGTTAATCGTTCCGGTGACCTGCGTTTTGTCATCACCGATTCCGAAGATTAAATCGGCACTGTATTCACCAGCATCCTTATCGAGCGTGTTGCCGTATTCGACCGTCGCTTCTGCTCCACGGTAATTGTGGCGCAGTTTGATGTTAACAACACCCGCAACGGCGTCTGCACCGTAGGTCGTGGAGGCACCGTCCTTCAAGATTTCGATGCTGTCGATCGCCGCGCGCGGAATCGAAAACAAATCGATGAAGGAAAATGTGCCGCCCGTGCCGATCGGATAAACGGCGAGACGCTTCCCGTCGACCAGAACGAGAGTGGCGCTCGGATCAAAGCCGCGCAGCGAGATAGAAGCTGCACCGGAGGTGAATCCGGTCGCGTTGTTCGAAACAGGAACGCCGTTAGCATTCGCAACCGGCAGGTTACGGATGAGCTCTTCAGCGTTACGCTCGCCGCGTTTGTTGATCAAATCGCGGTTGATGTTCAAAACGGGGTTCGGACCAACTTCTTCCGCCGTCGGAATGTTGGAACCGGTTACGATGACGCGTTCGGCCTCCGCTGACGCACCAGTTTGTGGTGCGGCTGAACTGCCACCGGAAACCGGGGCTGCAGCATTGGTCGTTGTCGGGGTGGTGGCTCCCGGCGTTGCATCTGGTGCCTGCGCGAACGCGTTCAATATCAGGAAAAGGAAAATTCCTGCAGTGGCTGCGACGCCTGGCGGCGGGAAGTGGTAATTTAACTTTATCGTTTTTTTCTTTGTCATCTGTTTCTCCGTGCGTTTTGGTTAAGCTGGACTCCGAGAGTTGATGGTTTCTCGCGTCCCTACGGATATAGCGGCGCGTCGGCCCGATTCCCTAGGCCAAAAACACGACAGTTTCAGCCAGAGCGGCTTCGCGTTTATAACTCGTTAGGGCGAGGGATTTTTGGACTCCGCGGCGATTGCGTCAACTCACGCGGAAAATCATGCGCTTCCGAGTGCTTCTGCGAGGGTCAGGATCGGGATCTTAAAAAGGCTTGCGCGTCTCAATCGTTTTCCGGTATGACGAATGCTCCCAGGAGGTCAACGAGTATGAATCTGATTCGCCGATGGTCGGTTTTTATTAGTGCGGTGGTAACTTTAGCGATGCTGGCGGGATGCGCGGAAACCCAGGAGGGCCGCACGACGCAAGCGCAAGGCACCGGGATCGGTGCACTTTTAGGCGCAGCGCTCGGTGCTGGTATTGGCGCAGCCGCCGGAGGCGGGCGAGGAGCTGCGACAGGAGCCATCGCTGGTGCGTTGATCGGCGGCAGCGCCGGATTTGTCTATGGGACGCACGTCGCTAATCAAAAAGCGAAATATGCGAGAGCAGAGGATTGGTTGAATGCGTGTATCGCAAGTGCACGCGGCTATCGTCGTCACGCTTACGCGGTGAACCAAAAGCTTTCCACGCGCATCGCGTCACTGGAGAAACGATCCAGGGCGGCAAGAGCTTCACACGACAAGGCGGCGGTTACACAGATCCACAACGAGATCGCGAGTTTAAAACAAGAGGCGAGGGCGGAATCCAAGAATGTCGACAACGAAGTCGCTGCACAACAAAACGCTCTGCAGGACAGCTCGGCCCGAAGTTCCTCGAAGTATGGAGAGTTGAAAGAGAGTGTCGGAAGTCTCAAGGAAACCAGAGCAGAACTCGGCCAAAACATGTCGCGTCTGGCGGCTTTGGACAATCAAACTAATATTTAAATCATGAAACAAGCTGCTCTGATTTTTTCAGCAATGCTGTTTTTCGCGGGCTGCGAAACGACGGGCGACCCGCATCACGGCGGGATTTTTTGGAGCGAGGAGAAAGCGCAACAACGCCTTAATCAGAAAAACCGAGAGTTAAATCGCATCGAGTCCGATACTGAGCGCGTTGAGCAAGAAAATCGCGATCTGAAAAAGAAGAGCGAAGACGACCAGGGTTGATCTCGCTCAGTACAGCGCGCGGGCAGTTGCGATTATCGCTGGGCTTAATGTGGGATAAGCGCCAATTCGCCGGGCTATTGCTGGCGGGTGTTTTGCTGGCCACGTTTTCGGCCAGGGCGGAAGAAACGGCGGTCGAAGGCCGCGCCGAATTTCAGCTCTTCCGCAATGCGATGGATAGCATCGTAACGAATTGTATTTATCGCGTCTCGGAACGCGACGTCCTCATCGGCGCGCTTAAAGGTTTGAAGCAGGAGCTGGGATCGAAGTTTACCGCAACTCTTCCAGCCGATTTTGAAAGACAAACAGCAGAAGAGAACTGGCTGATTTACCAGCACGTATTGCGAGAACTCGCGCACGCGCCGGAGATCAATCAATCTTTGAAAAGTTTGGTCGAACTCTCTTTGCGCGCATACTGCAAAACGCTTGATCGTTACTGCAGTTACGACACGTACGAGACCTGGCAAAAGTCTCAGGAGTTTGAGGAGCCCGATTACGAAGGCGTTGGACTTACCTTACTGGCAGGACGCGCGGATGACATCATCTGCGTCCCCATTCGCGGAGGACCGGCTGATCGGGCGGGACTCGACGCGGGCGATCATCTTGTCGCCGTTGACGATCATCCGACTCACGGCGTGTCGCTATTGCAAATTCACAACTGGCTTTCAGAAACGCAGGCGAAAAGTGTCAAACTTCGCGTTCGGCGCGGTGATGGTGGGGTCGACACGGTGACGGTGCCGAAAGAACCGATCAAGTTCTCGCCCGTTTCCGTCGAACAAACCGGCGATGCCTGGCGGATCACTTTGCGTGATATTTCGAGTCGATGCGAGGCCGACTTGCGGGAGGAACTGCGATCGATCGGTCCGGAAAAGAAAATTACCCTGGATTTCCGCGGCTGCCCGGGTGGGCCGGTCAATTTTGCAGTGGCGATCGCCTCCATGTTTTTGCCGATGGACACCGTCGTCGGAAAACTGGAAACGCTTGAGGGAACAGAAATTCTGCGGTCAAACAACTCTGCTCCTTATCGACCCGCAAAACTCACCATCCTGCAGGATCGTTTTACCGGTAGCGCCGCCGAATTGATCATTGCATCTCTTTTGGGTTATCCGCCGTTAAAAGCGCAGTCCTACGGCGAAAAGACATATGGCAAAGGTGTAACGCAACGTGTCATCAAAGTATCCGGGAAAAATCACAACGGCGAAACTGTTGTGCAGGCCGGGATTCTGAAGATAACGGACTCGCGCATATACGGGCCTAACGGGGAATTTTGGGATGGCATCGGACTTCCGCCGACGGGCGGAGACAAAGATTAGCTACTTTGTCTGTTTTGCTTTTAGCCCAAAATAAATAACGCCGTAGGAAAGCGCCGCCCAAACTCCGAGAATAATTAACGAAGTTTGGAACGGTTGCAGCGAACGAAAGATTGTTCCTTTCGAATAACGCACATCGCGCCGTGTCTCGACCGTGTCGCGATATTCCATGTGCAGACCATCTTCGCTGCGATCGCCCACACGCTTGTGCTGGCCTAACCGGTCGGGGATGACGAGCACGTTTTGGAAAGATGTGTTCACGCGCGAGAGCTTATCAAACACTTCCGAGAAAGAACGGTCGCCCTCGGTCCACTCGACGCGTTCCTTGTCGCCGCGCGAAGTCAGAAACACCGGAGTCTTGGTGCGGTTTGATAGCAACGGAACCGCGAGTCCGTAGAGAGAACTGACATCCATGATGCGTTGCGCGGCGAAGCTGGGCATTAGTTGGCTGAACAATCGCACCGACCTGCTCATGTCGGGGACCTGCACGACAATTCCGCCGAAAAGAATTTGTGGAATAAGAACCAGCGGAACCCAGAGCACAGCTTGCGTGGTGTTTGCGACGAGAGCGGAGATCATCAATCCGATGCCAACGCTCACGACCGCGGCCGCGACAACAGCGGCGAGACGCAAGCCAAGATTCGCCGACAAAAGCCCGATGACTGAAATTCCCGGCAGCACAACAAGTGTTCCGTGTTCGTCGCGTAACGGAGTTCCATCCTCCGTCGCGAGAAGACGTGGTCTCGAATCAAGAATGTTTTGCGTGATCTGAAAAAACTTTCCGATCGAAAGGAGTGTGTTGAGCGCGAACTTGCCCGGCGGTTGCTTCACCGGTTTGTGAACCGCCTGTGAAACGGTTGCTGTCGGCGTTGGTTGCGGATGATCCAGATCAACCGCATCGAATCCCGCGTCTTCACCCTGCTCGGCTTCCTCCGCCCCGAGAGTATAAGAGCGAGTCAATTCCGTCATCGCGTTATCGCGATCGATATCTTCGGGATGAAACCAGCTCGCGGCCGCAAAAGTGGTGATCAAAAGCACCAGCGCCTGCAGGACGGAGATGAGCGAGAGGAATCCGATTTTGCTGAAGATGTATGTGTTGATTCCCTGTCCGGAAATTCTTTCGCGACGAAAGATCGGAAGTTCACCCACGATCTGTTGCGCGCCGTTGCTGCAACCGAACCACATCGTCGCGACCACGCAGAGAAACATTCTCATGGCCGATTTGTCGGCCACCCAACCGACAATCAAGCCGATGAGCAATGGCTGAACGAGAAGAAAGGCGATATTTAGAATATCGGATTTCATGATGCGCCATTGCCGCGCCACGAGGAGCGCGAATGACCGCAGGGGAGACACGCTCAATCGGCCTAACGAGTCGTCAGTTGTCTCGCTATCCGTGGGCTGACCGACGATGGGAAAAGCGCGCGGCGCGAATTGCGATTCTTTGAATTCAGTTTCCCATTCCGCAGCTGGCTTGCCGGAATTTGCCAGACAAGCGTAGATGCGTTCCAGCGGGGATAATTCAATAGCAGCAGCGTCTTGATCGGCGTCGCCTAACAAAAAATGCCGGCGCGCTTCATCGCTGTTGCCAGCGAAAACAAGCCGGCCGCCCTGCACAAAAAGCAACCGATCGAACAGATATGCTTTTTGCAAAACGTGCGTGGTGCAGACGACCGTTAGCTTTGTTAGCGTCAGCGACTGCAACAGCGTCATGAGCGCTTCTTCAGTCGCGGGATCGAGTCCGGATGAAGGCTCGTCGAGGAAAAGAACGCTCGGATTGGCGAGCAGTTCGATCGCGATGCTGACGCGCTTGCGCTGACCTCCCGATAAATCGGAAATGCGCTTGGCCGCGTGTTCGGCGAGACCCAGACGCGCCGTCACTCTTTCCACGAGCGCGCGAATTTCGCGCGGCGAAAGTTTGAGACGCAAACGCGCGCTAAACGTGATCGCTTCGGTAACGGTAAGTTCTTTATGAACGATGTCGTCTTGCGGAACGTAACCGATGCCAATCTCGCGCAGACGATCGCGATCCGTCAGTGGCACGCCGCCAATGCGAACATCGCCGGAATCAGGCGGACGAATGCCGCAGAGCGCGTTGAGCAATGTGGATTTTCCCTGACCCGAACCGCCAAGCACTCCGATGAATTCTCCGGCGGCAATGTTCAGCGAAACTTTTTCCAGAATCGCGTGATCGCCGACAACGACCGAGACATCGCGTGCGGTAATTGTGCCGGTCGATTCCGGTTCGATGCGCGAAATTGCGTCGCCGAGAAATTCAAACATGTAGCCGGCGATCCGGAATCGATCGCCAAAAACGAGGCGCTCGCGCACGAGCGCTCGTCCGTTCAGCTCCGTGCCGGTCCGACTTGTATCGCGAATGAAATACTCGCCGCCCTCGCACTCGATAACGACGTGCGAACGCGAGATAATATTTTCTTCCGGATCGAGATCGAGATGTGAAGGCTCGCCGGGGTTTTGCAGATCGCCGCGGCCGATCGTGAGCGGTTGAGAATCAAGAGTCACGCGCGATGCGGGATGTCCTGCGCGCATGGGCGGCGCGAGCACGCGTTGAAATTGAATGAGCGCTCCCGGCAATTCGATCGTGTCGAGATTTGAGAGCGGAATTTCTTCTCCCGGATTTACCGGGCGGGCATTGACGGTTGCCGGAGTCGATAACGCGAGCGCGACGTGCAAGACCCACGTCGCGTGACGCGCTTCCCATTGCAGGGAAAGTCCACTCGGATTCGCGGCATCGCGGCCAACCGTCACATGGCCGTCTGCGGATGAGCCGATGTTCGCGTCTTCGCGCGTCAACTCGATCTCACGTTCGTCCGTGCGGTCGCGAATTCGAAGTCGGCCTTTCATTGAACGATCATTCCTTATGCGGTCATTCCGAGGATCGCCGCGGCGACCGAGGAACCTCTCATTTTGCGACACGCATTCGTGATACGAGACGTCCTTCGCTTCGCTCAGGATGACATCGCATGTTAGCTCGTTGCATTTCCAGTGTTGCGACACTTCCCTGCGAAAGCACCGGATGACACCGCTTTATCGCGCAACTCACGGCGGCGATGGAAATTGGATTTGCACATCTCGATCCACCGGCATCACCGGATTGGCGCCGGGCTGAGACGTTTGAGCGGGAGTGGGCTGAGGCCGGGGTGGAGGCGGAGCGGGAGCCTGGGCGACGGGAGTTGGCGCGCTTTCGGCCGGAGCAGGCGTTCCCGCCGCGGCCCTCGTCGTATTCGCATTCGAATCCGGCCATTGAATGACAAAAGTGCCGTCCACTTTCATATACGGCGCCGGTTGGCCTGAGGTGGGTTGGTTTTGCGCAGTCGATCGCGAAGTGTTTGCGGCGCTCGCGGCATGGTTCACCTTTTCAATGCGCTGCGTGACTTCGGCGACTGTCGGGAAAATCCATTTGCCTGTGACGTCCGCTTTGACGGGAATGTCCGTCGTAAAGTTTTTTCCGTCCGTGGAAACCAGCGCGAGCGAAAGCTGCGAGGTAAATGGATAAAACTCGGTCGGCATTTGCACGCTGTGCGTGGTGCAGGATTCGACGCGAAAATTTTTCAGATTCGCATCCAAATCCCTGCGAAACGCGGTGACACTAGCCGAATAAGATTGCTCGACTGCATCGCGCGACGGCAAACCGCCCGTCGTTGACGAAGCAGCGGATGTTTCTGTCGCGGCAGCGGGCGCGCGACTGGCCAGAGCTTGATTAGCAGCTTGCAATTGCTTTTGCGCTTCGTCGAGCTGGCGCTGCATTTGCGTGACCTTCACTTCCATTTCCTGGCCGCGATCGCTGCAACTCGTCACGATGAACGCTGCACAAAAAACCGACGTCAGGTAACGCGCTTTCATGTCGATTATGAAAATTAAGCGTAGGGCCGCGAGTGTCGGATTGTCCAGTGCAATTCGGGCGCGGCTGGAGCACAGATGGCAAGCGAGTGCTCGCCCGATGTATTAACGATCAGGCGAGGAAATGAAGTTGTCCGGCGGTTTCCACGTCAGCGCGCGTTGCGCAAACGAGGATGCATCGCAGAACGATAAAAAGAATCGTTATACGCCTTGGACTGCAAAATTAGCGGCGCGCGCGGCCAGAGCCAGTTCGCCATCGTGCGTCAGAAATGTCAAATCGACTCCACTTATTTCCATGAGCTGCAATGCGGTCGAAAGATGGAGCGCATCCAAAGTTCCAAGCGCGGTGCGAAACGACTGCGACGCTCTATTTAGGACCGACGAGCTCAACGCGACGAATTCAATGACATCAAAAATCGCGTACGCCTGGATGATGAGTTCAGCGACTTCGTTGTCGGTCACAGCGCCTCTAAGCCGGTTACGGTCGATCGTTCGCAATACCTCTACGCGAAGCAAGACGCTGCTATAGGCCTTTTCCCAGCGCGCCCAATTTAGCATCGGCGCTGTTTCTCGCTGCAATCTTCGCAGCACGACAGAAGAATCGAGATAAACGTTCACCGCCGGCGTCTGTCAGCCAGGAGATCAGCTACCAGGTCGACCTTCAGTTTAACACCTTTGAGATTTTTCACTGAAGAGATCGGCTTCTTCGCCGGCAGGATTTCAAGCGACGACCCCAGACCGTCCTCCACTGGCATCAGCCGCGCGATGGGATGCTGATGCGAAGTCACGACGATTTTTTTTCCTTTTTTAACGGCGGTCAGGTATTCGCTGAGCCTGCTCTTTAATGTGGCCACGTTAACAGATTCCATGGCTATACTCTGGTCTCATAGAGACTAGAATGTCAACAGCTATCTTAACAGCGCCGCGCGCGTTGTAGCCACCAGCAATTCCGCGGCGCCGACGGCAGAACGTCACTCCCACCGCTCCAAGTTGCCTTAGTGGGAGGCGAAGAAAGAATACTGCGTTTCGACAACACCGTGGCCTCATTGCCACTCGGCAATGCTGTCCCCGACATCGATTTTACAAATTCCAATCGTCAGTGGCATTGATCGAGCCGCTGGCATTCACATCTTCGCGGAAATTGATAGATGTTAAGCGGCACTCCTGCCTGCCCTTTGGTCTTAATGATATCGCTTGCGTTCACGCATGCCATTGCCACTGGTGTCACCCACGCAGAACGCCCATTGGCACACTAAAGTTGCTTGTGTTCAGTGCCGTTGGTTGCACCTAGCAAACCGACATTGATCGTTTGCGCGTTAATCACTCCAGTGAGGTTAACCGTGATTGTAACCTGTGCCACTGCCAGCAACGTCCCGCTGACCGATCCAGCACCGCCACTGATCACGGCGTTATCGAATGTCACCGCGCTTAAGAAGGTAAAGACGATCTGGTAATCACCGTTCGCTCCGCCGCTCCGACATTCCACGCCAGGAGATACCCGTAAGAGGTAGATCGATATCGAAAACACCTGCGCTCCCGTGAACCTTTCTCGAAACCACACGTGTAGGTCCAAAGAAGAAGGAGTTGCGCACCGACTCGGTGATGCTCTGCGAGCTATTATGTTGGCCGCTGGGATAATAACCACGCGCGCGAACGTAGATGTTCTGCCCGACTGGAAAGTTTAAGACCGGTCATAGTCCAGTCAGTGCCTGAAGCAACGCCATTGCCCAATAAAGTGTAGTTCACGTTGTCAGTTGAATACTCAAACGTAGCCTGCGTTAAGAGCGGACTTGAACCTCCGCGCGTCCAGGTGATGGCGCTTTGCGTTACCGCCAGGTTTTGCAGCGCGGCCGTATCATTACTCAAACGCGCGATTGTCTGCGCGTTGCCCGCCGATCGTAGAGAAACCAATGCCGAAACCACCGACCGCTAAAATCTTGCCGTCGGCCTGCACTGCGATGCTACCAAGTACCCGCTTTGAAACGGAACGCATTCACGTTCGGATCAAATGAATCGGCCAGGCCGGTCGTTAGATCGAGCCGGGCAATGCGGTTACGCGTTTGACCACCAATGGTTAGTGAAACTCCCGCCCGCCAGAATCCTGCCGTCGGTCTGTAGAGCTATAGTGCAATGAAAGACCCTCCCCGGGCATATTGTTTGCGTTTGGAGTCGAACAAATCAGCCAGGCCGCTCACAGGCATCGAGCCGCACGAATCGTGATTGCGTGGTTGGCCGCCAATCATTGCGAAAATCTCCACCCACCAAAATCTTGCCGTCTGCCTGCACCCCAAGCGGCGTAGACGGTGATTGTTCGCATTCGGATCGAACGAATCAGCCAACGCGGTCGCAGGATCGAGCCGCGCGATGCGGTTCCGCGTTTGATCGCTCCACATGCTGTAAATTCGCCGCCCGCTAGAATCTTGCCATCGCTCTGCAGATGCCGTCCAGAGGGCAATGGGAGAGAAATGAGCACTCCTCCGTCCAGCATTCGGATCAAAGACGATATCCAACGTGCCGTCGGCGTTTAGCGGGATCGATGTCGATTGCGTACTACTGCGAACCGGCCTCTGCGCCGAATTGAAGTAAAACGCCACCGACTCAAAATCTTGCCATCCGCCTGCACCTATGATCGAGCCGACAGCTCCGCAATGCGCCTGGGAATCAACCGGATCGTACGTGCCGACCGGGTATTACCCGATAGAATGGACCACGCGAACGCCTTGCGCATCGTGGCTACTAATGAATTTTCCCGAATCCGCCTGTATCGCGACGATCTTTCCATACCGGGTGCATGCGATTTGCGGAGAATTGAGACGGTCCAATTGAGCGCAGATTGAAACTAGAATCGAGCGTGCCGTCCGTGTTCAACCGGACGATATTATACCGCTTCACACCGTATGCCGGTAGATTCGGGTCCGGCGATCAAGAATTTTGCCGTCGGGCTGAAAGGCGAGGGTGACTGATCCGTCAGGGTAGGGAAAACCCGGCCCGATATTAAATCGATAGTCTGATCGAGTCTGCCGTCGTTTCTCCAATCGTGCGATGAAATTACGTGTAACGCTAGCTCCTCCCATCGGCGAAGCAGCCACAAAGTCACCGCCTAGCTAGGACTTTGTTGTCCTGTTGCACAGTGATGGCAAAAACAGTGCTGCTAACACTTGGATCATACGAATCTGCAAGTCCGCTTGCAGGATCGAGTCGCGCCATATGGTTGCGTGTTTGACCGCCGATGGTCGTGAAACTTCCGCCGGCTAAAATCTTTCCATCCGGTTGCACTGCAACGGCAAAGACAACGCTGCTTGCATTCGGATCGAACAAATCAGCCGCGCCGGTAACTGGATCGAGTCGGGCGATGAAATTGCGCATCTGGCCTCCGATGCTGTTAGGTCCAGAGAAATCGCCGCCTGCTATGATCTTGCCATCGGCTTCCTGCGCGATCGAAAGCACGAGGCCGTTAGCGTTGGGATCAAAGGAATCAGCCAGGCCAGTCACGGGATCGAGCCGAGCCATGTGGTTCCGTGTTTGTCCGCCAATACTATTGGCTCCGCTAAAATCGCCGCCTACTACAATCTTGCCATTAGGTTGTATGAGAAATGCGAAATAACGTAGCTGTTCGCGTTCGGATCGAAGGAATCAGCCGCTCCGGTCTGCGCATCAAGTCGTGCAATGAAATTGCGCGTCTGTCCGCCGATACTGTTCGGCGCCATTGAATAAGCCGCCCACGACGATCTTGCCATCGCTCTGCATCGCGACCGCGAAGACTGGAAGATTCGCATCGGGATCGAAGGAATCGGCTGCTCCGGTGGTAGCGTCCAGCCGGGCGATGAAATTGCGCGTTTGTCCACCTATACTGTTTGCTCCAGAAAAATTTCCTCCTACCACGATCTTCCCATCGCTCTGCACGGCGATGGCGTGGACGCTGCCGTTCGCGTTTGGGTCAAACGCGAGATCGAGCGTGCCGTCAGGATTCAGCCGCGCAATATGATTGCGCGTCACGATTGGACCGCTGTTCGGCGCGAGCGTGGTGAACTCGCCCCCGATAAGAGATTTTCCCATCGGGTTGCACAACGATGACGCGAATCGCACCATTCGCATTCGGATCGAATCCATCCAGCGCGGATTGGCCGCGCACAGCGACGCTTCCGGCGACGAACGAGATGCAAAGAGTTAGCAGCAGGAAAACGGTTCTGGATGTTCGTTTTGCTAATGAGGAAAACCTGGCCGGGATGCAATGAGCCCTGAGAGGAGAGTTCATGATCTTACTCTTTTAATCAGACTCACGCTCGAATGTCGATGCTATTGGCGAAGCCTTTCCTTGGTCAGGCCGTAAAAACCCGTGCGGAGTCTCGCGTCTTGAGCCCGACAAATATGCTTGCGCGCCTTTCGTTAGTTCTGTTATTTGGACGCAAATGTCCGCACACTACAAACTCGCGCTGTATCTTGCCGCTGCGCTCATCACTGCCGCACAGTTCGCGGTAGCGCAAGGCGACAAGGCTAAAGACGACAAGGCTTCGTTTGATCCGAAGCAGGCAAAAGATGGCGGCTTGGGAATGCCGACACCGTACGATAAATTCATCGCTCTCGACCAATTGGTCCCGTCGGGCGAGATCAACTGGAACCAGACTTTTCGAAAAGTCGCGGTCGATGTTGATCCCGATCAATTCACGGACAAGGACACCGTCATACCGATGGTGCTCGGCGTTCGCATTGCCGATGGCGTGATGGCGGTGAAAGCGCGCGATGTCGAATTGCTCAACAAAGCTGCATCCGACATCGAGACGCTGGCCAAACGCATGGGCGTGGCCGATTCGGATTTGAATCGAGCCCGCGCCGTTCGGGCCGCCGCGAATAAGAAGGAATGGCTGAACGTTTTTATGGAGCTCGGCTTTTTCCAACAGGACATCATGAAAAAGCTCGAGGACAAGGAGAGCGCATCACGCACGACGCTTCTCGTTACAGCGGGCTGGCTGCAAGGCGCGCGCTATACGACGGCGCTGATCGAAGATCATTACACGGCTGCGACATCGCAATTGTTGCGGGAGCCGAAATTGATCGATGCGCTTTCGGCAAAGATGGACGCGTTGCCTGCGAATGTGAAATCGAACGCGGCGGTGGCAAAGATCCGTGAGGTTTTGCCGAAGATCGGAAAGATCATCAACATTCCATTAGACGGCAGCGTTCCGAAGGAAAGCGTGACGGAACTCAACGGGTTGGCGACGGAGGCAGTTAAAGCGGCGATCGCCGCGAAGTAGAGCGAAGAAAGGAATCATTATGAAACTAATCTCCAAGAGCTTGCTAATTGCGGCGCTCCTCGGCGCGACTCAACTGCCGCTCAAAGCCGATCCGGCGAAAGCGGAAGACGATTGCTACAACATGGCGGTGTATTACACAGCGCGAGGTTTCGCCATGGCCCCGACGAACACGAGCGGATTAGGCGGCGCCGGATTCACGGTGCGTTTGCTTATTCCGGTAAGTAAAGGTGTCGACTATGTCATCCTCGTTGGTCGCGATGTCGCGGCGCGCGATCTTGATCTTTATGTCTACGATGAAGTGGGAAGTTTGATCCTCGACGACCGGCGAACCACTTCGCGCGCGGGTGTAAAATTCAGATCGAGCTACAGCGGAACCGTTCAAGCGTATGTCCACATCGCGCGTGCGACGCGGGCTGGCGGCTTATGCAGTGTTAGTCGGCCGCCGCGGCGACGAAAAAGGCAACCTGCCGATTCCGCAAGGTCCGACTGATTTCGGTTCGGCGAACGAGTCCACGCCGAGATAAATTGTTTAGCCGCCCGGAAAGAAAAAAATTATGAAGAAATCAATTGTACTTGTCATTCTGACCGCCATTTTCTGCAGCTGTGCGTCAGAAGAACCGCAGCCCGTTTATCATCACCACCATCATTCCGAGAAGGCTCCGCCGTCGGTTCAATCCGGAAGGGCGGAAGACTTCCGCGCGGTCGAAAAGCCGTCGACATACTCGGAGTAACGCGGCGGGGAGACAACTCAATCCGGGGAGCGCACGCGCCTCGCGTGCTGGTTGCGGCGCCTCGCCGCAACGCGCTTTGTCCTGATCGCTCTACGAAAGGAGCGATGGCGAGGGCGCCATCGCCGGGTCGCCGCGGCGACGTGCGCTCCCCGGAAACTCGCGCCACGTTGCCGAGGAAATGCTATTCGTTAGGCTCGACTCTCGCTAGTTCTCCACTGGCGGGATAGGGCGGTGCTTTCGCGCTCGTCGTCTTGTGCGGATGCGGTCGACATCTGGCGCTCCCAACGCAATTTTCTTTTCATCGATAGAGCGCAGCGTCAGGAGAAAATCTCCGCCTTTGGCATCTTCACGATCATCGAAGTGCACTTGTGCGCGGTAAAGCCCGGTGCTGTCCAGATGCCCATCGCTCCATGTTCCATGTCGCGTCGAAGCACCGCGATGCTCCGTCAGTTCGCCGATTGGAAGGTCGTCGTTGATTGAGATTTCCAGTTCGAATTGCGTATTCGCATCCGTAATGTCCTTCACCGATCCTTTGTAACGTCCCACAAATGTCGTGGGCACGGTGATCTTCTTCGTGTCGTCCGCGTTGATCTCGTATTTGTCGGGAAGAAATAGCGGACGGACCGAACGGCTATTCCCGCTGCGCAGTGCGACAGAATAAATTCCCGTCGCGACTTCGATTGTATTGCTGCCGCCGGGCCGGATCTCGGTTCCGCGTTCCGTTCGTTCCAGTCGAACTTTGTCGAGATCCTTCTCGTTAGGCAAAAGGGACTTCATCGACGCCGAAGCATGCGTGTAGTCGGAGGGCAGACCAACAAACAGAATCCTACCCGTGCTGCGATACATTGTTAAAGGATGCGAGGCGGCAAGATCGGCGTCGTCCTTGACGACAACTGACGTGTTCTTGAAGCCTTTCGCCTCGGCGCTTATCTCGAGAGGAAATCGATGTGCGATGCCGCCCAATCCGAGAACGATGTCCGCGCCCTCGGGCTGCGAATCCAGTTTTTTTCCCGCGACCGAAAAGGTGGCGTGTCGCGGGATTTCGCTTCCCGTCAGTCGAAGTTTTGTTCCGGGCGCAAATAATTCTGTCTCTGCCTCTTTAGGAGCCGGGGGAGCCGACGGCTTATTGAAACTGCGATATGCCGCGAACCCCACGATGAGCGCCACAAGCAACACGCCGGCAACAATAAGAGCCGAACGTTTGGAGCGCGGCGCCGCTCGGGTCGGAGCGACCGGCTCGCGAAAAGTAATCGGTGGAGCTTTCGCCGGTGCCGGTTTGCCCATCATCGTTCGCGTCGCGTCCGGTTTTGCCTCGAAAGGCGTCGGCACCGGTGGCGGAGTAGCTGGTCCCGGCGAGGGACTCATCGAAGGCGAACGCGCTCCGTGACTCGAAGTGAGTGCGCCCGATCCTTCGCTGCGACGAAGATCCTGTAACAATGCCCGGCACGTGGCGTATTCGCGTTTTCGCGCGATCACCAAAGCGAGCGTGCGATTTGCCTGCTCGGAAAGATTTGGAACTGCCACATACGCCTGCGATGCGAGCGAAGCGGCGGCTGGACAATTGCGCCCCGCGGCCAATCGATAAATCAGTCTCGCGAATTGTGCGCGCATGTCATCGGCGCTGCCCGGACTCGTGAACATTTCAGCGGTGAGGGTAGAACCTGCATCGACGGTTCCGGCCGATTCCGACAAATCCGGCGCGTCGCTGGCCGAGAGAAATCTTGGAAACACTTTCGGTTGAGCGCTGGAAAGATCGGATGAAGGCGATCGCAACCAAATATCGGTCGCCTGAAGATCTACGCCGGGGAGGTGAGCGGCAGCGACGGCATCGCAGGTATCCGCGATTTTCTCGAGCACCGGTTGCAACTCGGCGACAATCGCAGTGGCTTGCGTTGGCACCGCGTTTAAGAGCGGAGTGCATTCCGGTTTTTCCAACACCACCGCGGCAAAGTCGGAATAGCGACGTCCCGCAATCGGTGCGAGCAACCCCGGAAGTTTTAGCGATGCAAAACGCGCCGCGTTTAATCGCAATCGCCAAAGCAGATCGACGTTTTTCAGCAGCGTTTCGTTTAACACGTGAAGCCACGCTTGTTCTTTGGCTTCGCGCGCCGATGTCGCCGGATAATTAATTCCCGTGAAAGTCTCGTTATGGCGACTGCCGGTTTTCCATTCCGAAGCCAACGGTGCATTGACTGTTTCCAGCGCCAAAGGCTCAACTTGCGGCTCGGCGGCTTCGGTTTCTGCGACTGCCGTGCTCGACAGCCGTTTCGATTTTCGTCTCGTGACCGAGCTCCTGAAGAAATTCCGCTGCGGTCGCGAAACGGCGCTTCGGATCTTTCTCTAACAGGCGTTGCAGCGCCGCCTTTAATTGCTCCGGAAGTCGATCCGGTAATCTGGAACTGTAACTCTCCTCGCTTAACCGATTGGACGTAATATCGGACAAGGAACCACTCTCGGGCGCCTGCCCGATTGCGAGATACCAAAGCGTCATACCTAACGAGAACAAATCGGCGCGCGCATCGACTGCTTCTTCGCGAAGTTGTTCCGGACTCGCAAACAAAGGCGTGCCCAACATGGGACTATCTGGAGTCTCCGTTTCGTCTGCGCCCTTCGCCGCCGCGGGGCCGTGAACGTGGACTAAACCGAAGTCGATCAGCTTGGTTGCGAGCGCCTCTCCGTTGCCTGCCAGCATTACGTTGGAAGGTTTGATATCGCGATGAACCAATCCGGCGGCGTGCGCACATTGCAGCGCATCGCCAAGTTGTTTCGCGACATCGAGTAACTGCGCGGGCGTGAGGGGGCCATGTTTTTTTACGTAATCCGCCAGGTCGCCACCGGCGCAGTACTCCATCGCGTAAAACAAAACGCCGTCCTTTTCACCGAAATCATAGAGGCGCGCGATATGTGGATGTGACAATTTTGCCGCGGCCTTTGCCTCGGTGAGAAAACGTTGCCGCACCGTCGCGTCGCGAGCGAAACGCTCGCTGATTATTTTCAGCGCGACGATCGTCTCCAGGTAACGATGTCGCGCTTGATAAGTTCGGCCAAAAGTTCCACGACCCAGGTGAAGCGGATTGCCCGCCGCGTCTCGTAGAATTTCGAAATTGCCGAAAACGGTTGTTTGCTCTTTCAATTTTTGCGGAGGCTGGGCGTTGCCAATTTCGTCGTTATAAAGGTTTACGACGGAGACAACAACACCATGTTTCACCTCACATTCGCCGAGCTCGTGCAGGTGCGAATGCCAGTACCGGTATTGCGACAAATCATCCGCCGCTCGTTTGGAGAGCAGGATGTGCCCGGCATCGCCGCAATCCATCACCCGCTGCGCCATGTTGATTCCATCTCCGGCGACACTTGAACGATCGTTGACGTCAGCAAGGTTGCTGACTGGTCCACTATGAATCCCCATCCGCAATTGCAGCTCGGGGTGGTCCTTTAAGGCCCTGCCAATTTCCAACGCACACCGCACGGGAGCTTCGGGGTTTCTGAAGAAGACGAGCGCCATCCCGTCGCCCGATGGCAGGCGAATAAGTTCGCCTTCCTTTTCGGCCGCGCGGAACTGATCGGTGCTTCGAACGATTTGGTTGAGTTGTTCCTGCACATCGCGCTGGTCATCGATCAGGAGTTTCGAATAACCAACTACGTCCATAAATAGGACGTGCGCGATCTCAGCCTGAAGGTTCGATCTAACCTTCGGGGGCATGGCGTTTCCCAGTTCCGTGATCATTCAAAAAGACTCGCGTTCAGTGCTTTTCGACCAAAAGATTGACGGCTGCTTAAAGCGCTCGACTTCTCGAACTTGAGCGTATTTCTCAGGAGGCAAAAACTTGTCGACCTTTACACTAACGATTGTTACGATCATAGGTACACACTAACGAATGGGATCGGTAAACATCTCGATGCCAGTCGCGCCTGACATCGGCGGAGGCTGGAAGGAAACCGATTGGGATAAGCTTCTCATCAATATTGAAGCTGGCACAGTCATTCCCATTATCGGCCGCGACCTGCTTTGTATCAGCCCCAATGGGAAAGAGCAGCCGGTCCTGCTTTATAACTACATCGCGAGCCGTTTGCTCGAAGAGCTCGGCCGGGAAGTTCCGCAGGCGTCCAAAGAATCGGCGACCGATCATACCCTTAATGACGCCGTCGGCATTTGTATGCGGCATGGGCAAAACCATTTCGACATTTGCTACAGCATCCTGGAAGTCTTGAAGCAGGTTTCGGACTGGCCGGCGCCCGTGCCATTGCGACAACTGGCCGAGATCACGGATTTTCAGCTGTTTGTCTCAACGACGTTCGATCCATTGATGGAGCGAGCGCTTGAGGCGAGTAGCTCTGGCGGAGAACCGCGCCACCCTTCGGTTTACGCTTACGATCCAAAACCGCCCTCTGGCAAAGCGGTCGAGGATTTGCCACTGACGAAGCGGAGCATTGCCCAGCCGGTCGTTTACTATTTGATGGGACGCCTGACGGTGAACTCCAGCAACGTCGTCGTCTCCGATGAAGATTTGCTCGAGTTCGTGTGCGCTCTCTATTCTGAAAACAAGAAGCGCGTGCCGGTTAACCTGCTCAACGAGTTTTCGAAAAATCATCTGCTGCTTTTGGGCTGCAGTTTTTCCGATTGGCTCGCGCGGTTTTTCCTGCGCGCAGCGAAACGGCGCCGGCTTTCAACGCGACCGGACGACGAACGTTTGCGCAACATCGTTGAATACGTGGTGGACGACTACGCGCCGCAGGATAAAAATCTCGTTCTCTTTCTCGAACAATTTTGGACAAGCACGCGAATTTTCCGCAGCGGGAATGTTGTTGGCTTTGTCAACGAGCTCCGTCGTCGCTGGGGCGAGCGCAATCCACAGAAAATTGCCGCTGCGACGGCAGCACCAAAGAAAGTCGAGGTTTCGGAACGCCTGCCTGCGACCATGCCGGACGGCGTGCTCTTTATCAGTTACGCACGCGAAGATCAGGCGGCAGTGGAACGTTTGCGCGCGAGCCTGAAAGACTTTCCGGTTTGGTTCGATCAGGCCAAGCTCGAAGCTGGCGATGGTTGGGAACGCAAAATCGAGGACAACATAGCGCGCTGCCGTTTCTTTATGCCGGTCATTTCGCGCACGACCGATAAACGCCTGGAAGGCTTTTTTCGCCGCGAATGGAACCAGGCGGCCGATCGTACGCGTGCGATGCACGACGATATCCGCTTTATTGTCCCTATCGCGATCGACGACACCAAGGCCGCGACGGCGCGCGTCCCGAAACCTTTCCTCCGCGCGCATTGGTGGCAGCTTCCCGATGGACAAGCGACGCCCGAGTTTCGGAAGGAAATGAAAGCCCTCTTCGAAGGACAGAGCACGAACGGTGATTGATCGAGCGCGGTTTTTCTCCACGCCATGAAAATGAACGAGGATCCGGCTGCCAAGGTGGTGGTAGATGCGGAGAATCCCTGGCCCGGTCTCGATTTTTTCGCGGAGAAGAGCCGCGCATTTTTTCATGGCCGTGAAGCGGAGGCCGATCTGCTTCTCACGATGGTGCGACATCGATTGCTCACGGTGCTCTACGGTCAATCGGGGCTGGGCAAAAGTTCGCTACTTGCAAGCCGGTCTCTTTCCGCGATTGCGCGCGGATGGCTGGTTGCCGGTTTACATTCGGCTCAGTCACACCGACGCCGATGGTCTCGGTGGAAAGGGAACGTCGGCCCTGGTTGCGCAAACGCGTCAATTCATTCGCGATGCGATCAGTGACGCGATCGAGCAAAAACAATTGCTTCCCGCTGACGCGAATGGTCCATCGCCAATGCCGCGCGATGACGAATCGCTCTGGGAATATTTGCACCGCAAGGTTTCCGGGTTGCGAAGCCCTGATCGCGAACGCGTCGCGCCGGTTTTGGTGTTCGACCAATTCGAGGAAATTTTCACTCTCGGTCGCAGCGAAGCCCGTCAGGTCATACGCGAGATTTTTCTGCGCGATCTGGCCGACTGCGTGGAGAACCGCCTGCCCGAGCACGTGCTCAAGGAAATGAATCGCAAACAGCCGGGTGAGGCGGACCGATTCGCTGATCTCGAGTTTACGCGACAGGATTACCGCGTCGTTCTTAGCTTGCGCGAAGATTATCTCGCCGAGCTTCACGATCTAAGTGATTTGATGCCGTCAATTCACGAAAACGAAACGCGATTAGTTCCCCTCAATGGCTGGCAGGCGCTCGATGCGGTCGCGATTCCCGGAGAAACATTGGTCGAACCAGTCGTTGCGCGCGAAATCGTCGAGATCGTTGCGGCGAGTCGGCGTGGCGAACCTGAAGAGGGCGACGGCACGACTCCGTCTGTGAGTTACGGCGAGCTGATGGACGAAGCAAAGCTCGAAGTTGATCCCGCGCTATTGAGCATGGTTTGTCGCGAATTGAACGACGAACGGAAACGACGCCACGCACCAAAGATCACGCAGGAAATCGCGAACGATCTCTTGAAGGGCAGCGGTCGCTCTGTTCTGCATCGTTTTTACATCGACTGTTTCGACTCGCTTCCCGATCGCGAGAGCGCGCCGGAGGTGCAGAAGTTTGTTGAAGACGATCTGCTTACGCCCACGGGATATCGAAACATGGCGGAGCTGGTGCGTGCGCAACATCGCCTCGCCGACGTCGGCGTGCCTGATCCATCTGCGGCAATCCAGCGTTTGATTGACGAACGTTTGTTGCGCATCACCGAACGCCGGCAGGACAAAACGAAATGGCTGGAGCTTACGCACGATGTGCTCTGCGACGTCGTCAAAGACAGCCGGCACGAGCGCGAAATGCGCGAAGCGAACGAGCGTGAAGAACGTGAGGAACGCGAGCGCGCCGCGCGCCGTCTGGAAGAAGCGGAGCGCCAGCGCGCGGAAGCGGAATCGCAAGCGAGAAGTGCGCGCGAGCGCGAAGCGGAGGCCAACGCTCGCTTAAAACAAATGCGACGCGAGCATCGCCTCGGGATCGCGGCCCTCGTGCTTACCATTTGTTTCGCCGCGGCATTGGCTTTCGCGGGTTTTCTTCTCCATGGAAGGATGAAAACCGGAGCGAAGGCCGAGCAGCGCAGCCGCGATTTACTTCAGCAGGCAAAGGAACGCCTCAAACGGCCAAACGATGTTCGTCGTCACGTAGTTGCCTTACGCCAGCTCGCGCGCGCTATGAAACTTGATCCGGGCAATGCGGAGGCAACCAAACTCGCGAGCCAATTGTTGGTCGAGAAAAATTGGTGCCCGCCTCTTTCGCAGCCTCTTCGTTACTCGGACAGCCCGTTGCTTGCCGTCGGTCTCAGTCCCGATAACCGCGAGATCGTTGCGGTCGCGGCGGACGGCAATCTTGTCCGCTGGAGAGCTGACAATTACGAACAGCTCGCTAACCGGCCTCTCATTCCGGACAGAATGTCACCAGAAAACAAGAAGGTGTTGGATTCCGCCGCATTCAGTCGGGACGGCAGACGTATTCTTATTGCGGGGTTTCCGCCCACGCGAGAAAAGCTGCGCGTTTGTAACTGGTCGGATCATGACGCCGCCTATCGCTCCAGCATTACGACGGTTGATTTCAAAGAGGCCATTCGTTCCCTTGCCTGGAGTCACGACGCCAATCTGCTCTGTTTTATTCCGCAACGCTTCGGAGGGCAAAGCGTCTGTCGTATCTTCACTTTTCAAGGAAGAGATTATCGGGAGAAAACAAGTCTCAATGACGTTACCGCGGCCGATCTGAGTCCCGATGATAGCTTGTTAGCGATCGCTAAAGTTGGCGGCGAGATTCAATTACTAAATCCTGCGACGCTCGAACCGGTGCCGGCCGAATCCGCGGTGAAATCAATTTTGGAACCGCCGGATCGAAATCCAGAAACAAGATACTTTTACCTCGTTTTTAGTGGCGATGGAACAGAGGTGGCGGCTACGTCCTTTAAGGAACCAGCTCGCATCTGGAATATTCGCGATGGGACGTTTAAATGGTTGAAACCGAAATCGCAGGACGACCAGATCATGCGAATCGCCTTTGCCCCCAAGGATCACATTATTGCCGCGGGCGTGACTGCGAAGCTCGGGATGATCGCCATGTGGAATACAGCGCGCCTCGACGAGTTACGAGCGGAGCCGATGTGTTTTAATGATGCCATCGTTTTTCCGAACTTCAGCGCCGATGGAAAGATGATCGTCAGCCTTTCTGGCTCGTCCTGGGTCGCGATGGATACGGTTCGCGCGTGGGACGTTTCGCTGAGTCGACCTGCGGCCGCTGATGCTTCGAAGCTTCGCTTTACCGGAAAGAATCCGCCGCCCTGGCTGGCCGACCTGGCCGATGCTGTTTCCGGCATGAGGGTGGCGACGGAAGACGACGAAACGCCCCCGATCACTCTTTCCGACCTGCGCCAGACGTACGCCGACGGTCCTGTGCCGAAGGAATACGCGCCTATTTGGAATCGATTTCTTGCCCGCGATGATCGATGATCGCCGATTTTCGATCAGTCGTTAGGCCGCGTGATCTAGTATTCGTTTTCACGATCTGTCTGCTCGCTTCGGCGCGGGCGGATAAGGTGCGTATCATCGAAGATCCGCGGGAAGCGTCGCAAATTCGCGTCGATCTCATTCAGCAGGCAAAGCGTTCAATCGACGCTCAATATTATATTGTCGGCGACGATTACTTTACGTATGCGGGACTCGCGCTGTTGCGCGACGCCGCGCGCCGCGGTTGTAACGTCCGCATCATCATCGATGGACGTTCGAACAAGATTTCTCCCGCGGTGCACGCGCATCTGAAACAGGAGAAGATCGCGATCAAAGTCTATCACCCCATTACTTTGCGAAAGCTCAGCTGGGTTGTGCGACGGATGCACGACAAAGGTCTTGATGTGGACGGCAAACGCATGATTCGTGGTGGCCGCAATGTCGAAGGCGATTATTTCGGCTATGCGAAACGCAACTTCGTCGATCGAGACGTTTACGTGGAAGGGAAAGCCGTCGCCGATTCTGATGCTTATTTCGATGAGCTTTGGAATAGTGACGAAGTCGTGTGGGTGAAAACCAAAGACCCGACCGGCGCGCGAGCGCAGCAGGGACGAGCGATACTGGACGCCGCGCGCAAAAAGCTTCGCACAAACAAAGCTCCGAGGATTGATACGGGGACGGACTGGAGTGCGCGAGCTCGTGAAGTTGGCCGAGTTCAGTTTTTCCACGATCCTGTCGGCAAGAAAGGTCTGGAACCTGGAATCAGCACGAGTCTCCGGGAAGTCTTTCGAGATTCACATCATTCGATCCTCATTGAGACGCCTTACCTCATTCCCACGAAAGAGCTTCTCGCCGAAATCCAGCAGGTGAAAAAACAAGGCGTAACCAGGATCGAAATGATCACCAACTCGCTTTCTTCCAATGACTCGATGTTGGTGCAACTTGGATACGAGACCTCAAAGAAAAAACTTCTTCGTCTCGGCGTCGATCTTTGGGAATACAAAGGTCCCGACACACTGCATTCAAAATCGGCCGTGCTCGACGACCACATCGCGCTGATTGGATCATTCAACATGGATCCGCGTTCGCAACATCTGAATACGGAAACAGCCGTGGCAATTGACGATGCCGTAACGGCGCGACAGCTTGTCGCGTTACATCAATGCGCATAAGCCGAACTGCACGCATATCACCCTCAAGCAGCTCGTTGCCCCTAACGAATCGAAGAGATTACCTTTTGCGAAACGCCTGAAAGTTTCGGTGCTAAAAGCCCTGCTGCCTCTGTTGCGCGGGCAGTTGTGAGGAGTCTCGCATGGATCAGGATTCCTCGTTGCCGCCGGTTTGGATCGTTGGCTTCACCGGCCATCGGCGCTTGAATCAACCCGAGAAAGTTGGCGCGCTTCTGCGCGAACTGCTCCATTCGTTAGGTAGTGAAATTCCCGGGCAACTGGTCGGCCATTCCTCCATCGCGATCGGAGGCGACACCCTTTTTGCCGAAGCGTGCCTGGCGTCGAGCATACCGTGGATCGCGCTGCTGCCATTCGCCGAAGGCGATTTCAAAAGCGATTTCAGCGCGGCGGACTGGGATAAGGCGCGGCAGCTTCTCCAGCGCGCCGCACGCGTGGATTCGCTCGTTGGCGCGAAGGATCGCAATGTCGCCTATCTCGAATGCGGCCTCGCCACCGTCGAAGAAGCTGACTTGATGATTGCGATTTGGGATGGAGAAGCGTCGCGTGGCACCGGCGGCACCGCTGAAGTCGTCGCACATGCCCGCAATTTCGGGAGGCCGCTGATCTTGATTCATCCGGATCGCCTAACGACTCAGCGCGAAGGTTTCTCCTCCGAAGCGTTTTCCGACCCGGAAATGGAATATCTCAATCGTCTTCCAGAGCGAGCGACTGCGGCGATTGATTCGCGCACTGAAACGGAACAGCGCGTGAAACGTTTCTTCGCTAAAGTGGATGCGCAGGCTGCGCGCATCGCACCGCGATTTCGCCGTTGGGTTGCGGCATCGGTCATTATGAACACGCTCGCCGCCATCCTGACCGCCGCTGCGATTGGCTTTGGCCTTCGCTCGCGCACTCTCGACGCGATCATTTTTCTGCTCATCGCCGCGGCCATGCTTTCGATCATTCAAATCAAACGAAAACATGCGCATCGTAACTGGATTCGCTGTCGTGTTGCCGCCGAAATCTGTCGATCGTCGCTGGCGACATGGAACTTCGGTCGAATTGCGGCCCCGGTCTGGTTCACGCAACTCGGAGATTTTCGGCGTCTCGCGAAATCGATTCGATTGCTCCAGTTGCGCGCTGGCGATCAACCGCGAATGGATCTCGCCTCGTGCAAAAACGAATACGTGACGAGCCGTGTCGACGACCAGATCGAATATTTTCGCCGGCGGAGTCGCCGTCTGGCAACCGCACTTTTCATTTTCACTTGCAGCTTTTGGATTTTCTCGGCCGCCGCTGCGGCGCGGACGCTTATCACCGTATTTTCAGCGGTGCCGCAATCGCAGCCTTTGGTCGCCGATGCTTTGAAATCGTTCCTTCCGATTGCCTTGCCGCTCGCGGCGGGTTGTGCGCTTTCTCTCATTTCGATTTTTGATCTCAGCCGTCAACTCGCCAGCTCAAAGGCGATGGAAAGCCGCCCTGCAAATGGCGCGGCGACAAATCGAGAAATGTGAAAGCTTCTCCAGTTTGCGGCGCGCGGTTGAAAATACTGAGAATGCATTTGCCGGTGAATTCTTCGAGTGGTTTACCCTCTTTCGCTTCCCAAGGTTTAACTGATGAAACGATTGCTGGCGCTGGATGGCGGTGGAATTCGCGGAGTGTTTTCACTCGAAATTCTTGCGCGCATCGAAGCGTTGCTGCGTGAGAAAACGGGTAATCCCAATCTGGTTCTCGCCGATCATTTTCATTACCTCGCCGGCACGAGCACGGGCGCGATTATCGCAACGTGTCTGTCGTGGGGGATGAGCGTGGACGAAGTGCGAGACCTCTATACGAGACGCGCGATCGAAATGTTTCGGCTCGCTCCGATTTATCTGCGGTTTTGGAACAAGTTCGAAGGCGAAGCCATCACGCGAATGTTCAAGACTCTCTTCTCGGAGGATGAAGAAGGGAAAATTCCGGCGCTGCTCAGCACGAAAAAACTTCGCACCTTGCTTACGCTTGTGATGCGCAATCACACCACTGGTTCACCCTGGCCCGTTTCAAATAATCCTGCGGCTACGTTTAACGACCCGGCGTTGCCCGATTGCAATCTCAACGTGCCTGTCTGGCAACTCGTTAGGGCGAGCACTGCCGCGCCTGTTTATTTTCCGCCGGAGACGATCGAACTCGGCGGTCGCAAGCAGGTTTTCGTCGATGGTGGAATTACGCCTTATAACAATCCCGCGCTGCTTCTTTTTATGATGGCGACGCTTCCCGCTTACAAGCTCGGGTGGGAAACGGGAGTTGATAAGATGTTGCTCGTCTCGATCGGCACAGGCCGCGTTCGCACCGGAATCGGCCTGCGTCGCGCGGACCAGATGAGCATGCTTTTCCATGCGCGTTCGCTGCCGATTGCTCTGATGGATTCAATCAATCTGCAACAAGATATGATTTGTCGGACGATGGGTTATTGCAAAGAAGGCGAGCCGATTGATTCCGAAGTAGGCGATTTTCGCGACGTCGCTCCAGCCGAAATCGCGCAACGGAAATTTACCTACATGCGCTACGATCATCCCTTCACTGCGAAGGAGATCGAGATGGCAAAACGACAGAGCAAGGCCGGACTCTCTCTCGACAATCTGCGTCTGATTCCTTTTTTGCAGGAGATTGGACGGGAATACGCGAAGCAGCACGTCCGCGCCGACGATCTAATCTAACCTTTTGCTGGGCGCTATTGTTCGTACGCGTTTCGCCAATAAAGCATCATCAACCAGACGCACGCTGTCCAAAGCAAGAGCGAACCGAGCAAGACGGCAATACGAACTCGCCAATCTCGTGTTGATGCGATGCATTTTCCCAGCAGCATCGAGATGATTACCGCGGCTACGACGAACAAGGTGGTGACAAGAGTCTTCATTCTCGTGCGAGATTATTAAGGCCCGTTTAGGCTATACTTCGGGTCTTTCACCTGTTTCCGCACAGCCGCGAAGAGTTTTCTAATACCGATCTCGCTCGCCGGATTGGCGATGAAAGCGGGAATCTTCCCGCCATTGTCCGTATCGATGGAATAAGTCGCGCGCGTTTTCTTTTCACCGAGCGGTTCGAGCAGCCAGCCGCCATCGCAAATGCTAACCCGTGTAAAACCCTTCGTTTCCGCCGGACCGAACTCGTTGGCCACCTCGAAGCGGTGAAGAAGAACAAGACCGTTCTCGCCGCGCCACGACTTCTCGCTGACGCGCAGGGTATAATCGCGATCGCTCACGATTTTTGGTGAAAGTCGCTGGTAGAAAAAAACCGAACCGTTCTCCCGCTTAACGATTCTGCATTCGACGGTGTAGGGCATGAAACTGGAATAATTCCCGACATCATCGATGACCGCGTGAACGGTGCGAATCGGAGCATCGATTTCGCCCACGGCCTTGAATTCTTTGAGCGATGAATTCGGGCGCGGACGACTATGAATAGCGACTCCTCCACTCGTGCTACCGAGCTTCCATCCGTCGCTCGGTACTCGGGGCGATCGCTGGATCACTGGCGCCGGCCGGTGCCGAAAATCCAACCAGGATAACGAGGAACGCGACGACGCCCGGCCACTTCATCTCGCGATCTTAGCGAATTTCCTCCGCGCACGCTCTTACAAAATGCGATGGAGCCGGTGATGGGATTCGAACCCATGACCTACGGTTTACGAAACCGTTGCTCTACCCCTGAGCTACACCGGCGCGGCTAAAAAGTCGCAAAAGATGACATTGCATGGACGCCACGGCAAGGCAACGAGCCGGGCGTTCATGGCAGAATAAATGTCTCGCCAATCTCGCGTAGCGCGATTCGTTTTGGCTCGCCTTGAAGCGCCGTTTCAAATCGCTCAATCGGTTCGCGGAACGGTTCGAAGCTGAGGCGAAAGGTTTGATGATGAACCGGCATGATGTGATTGACGCCAGCGGCGTTACACATCTCGATAACCTGCTCGGGATTGGCGTGAGATCGAATCCACGGTTCGTAAGCGCCGATCGACATGATCGCGAGATCGTAGGGCCGGTCGTCGCTTAGTTCGGCGAAACTCTCGGTCATCGCCGTGTCGCCGCCGAAGATAATGCGGCGATTGTTTCGCTCGAGGATGTAGCCGTTGTAACCGCGATAGTCGTCGTTTCGAAGGCGCGCACCCCAGTGATTGACGCGAAAGGCTTTGATGCGGAGTGATCCGGGATCGGTGTGGAGCTCGTGCGATTCGCCCCAGCGCAATTCGGTGATGTCGCGAAAGCGCGTCCGGCGCAGGAGGTCGCTCGTGCTGGGTGCAGTGACGACGGCGGTGCGTTTCGAAAATCTGTGGAGCGTACGCGAATCGATGTGATCGAAATGCGCGTGCGAAAGCAGAACAAGATCGATAGGCGGGAGTTCGTTGAATTTCAGCGCCGGTTTCGTCAGGCGTTTTGGGCCGATGGTGAAAAACGGAGGGATGCGAATGCCGATGCGCGGGAACAAAACGGGATCGGTGAGAATTGTGATGCCGAAGAAGTTGATGAGAACGGTGGAATGACCGAGCCACGCCGCAGTGAGCTTCTCATTGCTCCATTCGTTAGGCTGCGGATGTGCGAACGCTGGCCGCATGGGTCGCAAGCTTTCGATGGTCCACTCTCGCCAGAGATGAGCGATCCAGCGGCGCGCGCGCGAACGCGAAACGGGTGGGTTCGAAGGCATGTTGTAGAGGCGCTCGCCGCGGCGAGCGCCTAACTAATATTCTCGGCGCTTGATACAAGCGCCGCTACAACATCATTTCGTGACGCCGATTTCGGCGCGGCGATTTTTTGCCCACGCCGATTCGTCGTGGCCGGGATCGGCCGGCATTTCCAAACCGAAGCTGACGGTTTGAATGCGACCGCCGTCTACGCCCGACGAGATTAAACTTTCGCGCACCGATTCTGCGCGACGTTCGCCGAGACCGCGATTGTATTCCGCGGTTCCGCGTTCGTCAGTGAATCCTGCGATGATGATTTCGCTCGAGTTTCCATTCATGAAGTCGGCGATCTGTTGGATCTTTGCCGTCTCGGTCGAACGAATATTCTGGCTGTCGTAATCGAAATAGATCGGCTGAAATTGATTGCGGTTGACGTTGCCGCCGTAGAACGAAGTGCCTTCGCGGCGCTCGGGAAGCGGCGTGCCGGTGACGTAATCGCCTGTCGTTCCTGCGCTTTGCCCGCCGCCTTTTTTGCTGCAGCCCGAAAGGGCGAAGATGAAAACAACGATTGGAAGTAGAGCGGACTTTGTAATGAAGCGATAAGACAAAGAGATCATAGGGTTCGTTTCGAAAGTAGCGGCTGCGACTTGTAGTGCAAGGGCTGCAGGCACGGCGCTCTGTCGCCGTGAGAAGATGATGCCCCGACAGAGCGCCGCGACGATTCAGGGCGCGACGAAAACTCGTTTCAGCGAATTCCAGAATCCTGGCCTGACAGTCGCAGCCTTCCCACTCCGCGCGACCAGGACCGGACATTCCGCGCGATCTACAATGCTGTGGGTGAGATCTCCCATGATGTAGTGGCGCAACGGACCGCGCGCCAACGACGATCCGGTTACGATCATGTCGTGATGGCCATCTCTTACTTCCGCAAAAATTTCGTCGAGAGCGATCCCGTGGCGCACGCGTACTTCGACAGGCACTTCCATCTTCTCCAGGCTTTTCTTTTGTCCGCGGAGATTCAGGCCAAGCTCCGAATCGGATTCGAGCAACCGATCGACGTCTTCCTCCAGCCTAACGAGATCAGCGTACATCGCGGGCGGTTCGGCCATGACATGCAGCAGAGTGACTGCCGCGCCGATGCATTTGGCGATCTCGCCCGTCAGTTGCACAGCATCTTCGATGTAATGCCGGCCGCCGGTGCAAACGAGGATGCGTTTGATCTGCTCGAACTCGCCCGTCGCAATGAGCACCGAAGCGGGAACTGCTTTGATCACTTCATAAGTGCGCTCGGAGTAGCAATACAATCCGCCGCGGCCGGTGCGGCGCGCTCCGATGATGGCGATGTCGTATTTTCCTTCGGCCGCCTGATTGAAAATTTGGCGAATCGGATCGCCCTCGCGCACGACGATTTCCGGAGTGACGTTGAACTTTTGCAGCAACTGCGACTCGCTTTCCAGCGCCGCGCGCAACGGCTGTTCGTCTCCGGGCTTTTCGGTGATGCCCAGGAGTGTAGTCGCGAATCGGCACGGGCCGGCGATCAATCCACCAAGTTTGGTCGGTTTGTCCGCGGGGTCGGTCCCGTCACTGCAAATCAAAACGCGCATCGTTGATCAGATCTTGTGGCCGGTCATTAAAGTATAAATCACAATCGCCGCGCCGATCAACGGAAGCGGGACGAAAGCGAGCCGGATCTTCGGTCCGCCAAAATATTGCGTCATGATCGCGCCGATTTGTGCGCCGATGGCCCCGCCCGTATGCATGACGAGCGCGATCATAATATCGACGTTGCCTTTGAGCGCGTGCGTGAACGTTCCGTAGCTCGCTGAAATTATGACTTCAAACAAATCGGTTCCGACAGCGAGGTGCGTCGGGATACCGAGAATGTAAACCATCGATGGCATCCGGATGTAACCAGCGCCGCCGCCGAGGAAACCGCTGAAGAATCCGCCAATGAGGGAAACGAACAGGATGACCCAAAGCGAAATCGACTTCACGCCCGAGACCGGAAGCGAAACCATCGGCCAGATTTTTATTTTTTGGACTCCCTGGGCGAAGCCTTTAAAAGCCGAATCGTCCTTCTTTTTGTTTTTCGACGCGCGTCCCTTCTTTGCATGAAGCGTTGCCAATCCTTCCCACAGCATGAATGCGGAGATCCCGACGTAAATAACGATCGAGACCATGCTCACGACGTAATCGACGTTACCCGCGCGTTTCAAATGTTGGATGAACTGCGCTCCGATTTCCGCTCCGCCGATTGTCCCGATGGCCATGAAAAAACCGAGGCGAAGATCGACGTTGCCCATGGCGCGGTGACGTTTCGCGGCGACGACGGATTTCCCGACGATGTGGGCGAGATCGGTCCCGACCGCGAAGTTCCAGTGCAACCCGGCCGCGCGCAGCGCCGGCCCCGCGATAAAACTGCCGCCGACGCCAAAAAATCCGCCAAGGATGCCGATCAAAAACCCGACAGCCACGAGATAAATTGGGCTGATCTCCGTGTGGGAGATCGGAAACATCATGGCGATCATTCGGAACGACCGCCCTGCAACAGGCGCATCAATGCGGTAGTGACGCTTTCGAGCAAAATCGCCTGGCCGATGATCAACCCGATCGCCACCAGGGCGTAGATATTAATGTGAGCCTTCTCGAGGTGATTCAGCCAACCGGCGAGAAAATGAAGGACCGCGAAGAAGTAGCCTATGACGAGCCCAGAGTAGATCACCAGCTCAATCAAAAATGCCCTTAACGCTTTGGCGGCCTTCGGTTTCATATTGGCACCGACTCTTCGGCTGTGATCTCTCTGCCGGTTTTGCGTCTTATGGTAAAGACGCAAATATTCTTGCGCGGGGAGGCATTCTTCCTAACCTTGCACGACTCAATTTTGGCGGGACAAAATGGCTGATGCTGCAAATAAATATCCGGAAAATGTAGACGGAAAATTCTACGTCGACGATCAATGTATCGACTGCGATTTATGCCGCGAAACAGCACCGGCAAATTTCAAACGCAACGACGACGGTGGTCATTCCTTTGTCTACAAACAGCCCGAAAGTCCCGAAGAAGAAGCGCTCTGTAAAGAAGCGCAGGAAGGTTGCCCGGTCGAAGCCATCGGCAGCGACGGCGGGTAGTTATAAACTGGCAAGGCGCGACTACTTGTCGCGCCGATGATCGTGCGCGCCGTACCCATCGCCCTAACGATCGCAGGTTCCGACAGCAGCGCCGGTGCAGGCGCGCAGGCGGATCTGAAGACTTTCAGTGCTCTCGGCGTTTATGGAATGAACGCCATCACCTGCGTCGTTGCGGAAACGCCGGGAAAGGTTTCGCGCATTCAGGAGTTGAGCGCGGACATTGTGCGCCAACAGCTTGAAGTGTTGTTGGATGTTTTTCCGATCGCCGCGATCAAAACAGGAATGCTTTATTCCGCCGAAATTATCTCGGTGGTCGCGAAAACGCTGACTGCCCGGGCTGCGGAAGTTCCACTGGTGATCGACCCAGTCATGGTCGCAACGAGTGGTGATGCGCTTTTGCAACCGGACGCGATCGCCCGTTACGAGCGAGAATTATTTCCACGCGCGGCTTTGATCACACCTAATCTGGATGAAGCGGCAAAACTTCTCGGCGAAGCGATTGATGGACTTCACTGCCATGCGTGCTGCTGGTAGAGCACTTATGGCCAAATATCATGTGCCGATACTTTTGAAGGGCGGCCATCTTTCAGGCGAAGAGGCGATCGATCTTCTTTTTACCGGCGATAAAGTCAGCGAATTTTCAGCACCGTTTGTCCGCGGTATTTCGACGCATGGCACAGGCTGTACTTATTCCGCCGCGATCACCGCCGGATTAGCTTCAGGTTGCTCGCTGGAAGAATCGGTGCGACGCGGCAAACAATTCGTCACCCGGGCGATTGCGCAGCATTTCACTTGGAAATCGAATTCCGGCGGTGCAATTCACGCCCTTAATCACTCGCCTAACGAGACCTGATTGTAGCGGCGGTCTCTGACCGTCGCACTCTTACGAATGCGATAATGCGACGGTCATAGACCGCCGCTACAGCTTTACCTGTTCCCACCTGCGCAACTTTAGCGCTTCCACTGCTGCCGCGGTCTCGGCGTATTTCTTACTCCGCCCAGTTCCTTCGCCGAGGTTCGTTCCTTCCCACACGACGCGCACGACAAAGGTCTTCGCGTGCTCCGGCCCAGTTTGCGAAATCAATTCATAGACGGGACTGCGCGGCGAAATTGCTTGCAACAGTTCCTGGAGATGACCCTTCGGATTTATGTCCACAGGATCCTCTGCAATGAGCGCAAGCTCATCTCCCATCTGCTCCAGCACGATGCGACGCACGGTTGGAAGATCGCTGTCCAGATAAATGGCGCCGATCAAAGCTTCAAACGCATCGGCCAGCGTAGAATCGCGCACGCGTCCTCCGCTTGCTTCCTCACCGCGACCGAGCATGAGGTGCTGTCCCAATTCGAGCGCGGCCGCCTGTTGCTTCAACGATTCGCGTGAGACGAGACGCGAACGCAACTTCGTTAGGCGCCCTTCTGCTTCGCGCGAGAATATGCCGTACAAATGTTCCGTGATGACAAGCTGCAGGACGGCATCCCCCAGAAATTCCAACCGCTGATTATCAAAATAACGCCGTTGTGTTTCGTGGCGCAGGCTCGGATGCGTCAACGCTTCTGCGAGCAGGAGAGGATTGCGAAATTTGTAATCGATGCGTTTCTCGAGCGGATTCAACGCCCGCGATTTTATCCGATCGGCTGAATTTTGACCAGAAGTCTTACGCCAGCCTAACGACAATAAATCTAGCGTTTTTGATAAATCGCGAGCGAGGTGACGAGATCCACCGCGCGTTGGGCGACCGCATCGTGCAGCGTTTCCCGGTTTGGCACATGGCCGTGCTGCGACGCCTCGATCGCTTCCAGTTCCGGGTTCGTGCCCGCGAGCAAGGCCGCTTCGTTCAAATGCGGACGTTCGCTTTCAAAAATAAAGCGGCTCATACCCTTCGTTAGGCTTTGCTGAAAAATTTCGTTTCTATCTTTTTCCGCCATCTCTACTGGCAAATCCGGTGTAATGCCCGCTGGAAACAATGGCTTCGATTCAGGGAGAACGACCTCGCTCACAGCAACGCGCAAAACTTTCCCGCTCGGCAACGAAATATCCGAATACTCGACTGCGCTTCCAGCTGTCGGTTGCCCAATAATCATCGCTTTCTGGTAAAGCCGCAGCACGCCCACAAGAGTTTCCGCGGCGCCGGCGGTACTCCCGTCAGCCAACACCATCATCAAGCCCTGATAACTCGGATCGCGATCGGACGAAAAGACGCGGTCCTGCTTCGCGCCCGGTTTATGCAAAATGAAAAGCGTTTTGCCCTTGGGCGTAAATCGCATCGCAAACTCCGCCGCCGTCGCAAAATCATTCGTGGCCGTGCACGTCCGAAGATCGACGATGAGCGCGTCCGCTTTCTGATTGGCAAAAGCTTTCAGCGATCCGTCCATTGCCTGCAAGTTGCCGGCAGTCAGCGCATCGAGTCGCAAATATCCGATGTGTCCCGCGAGGAGCTCGCTGAAAAGCGGACGACCATTCTCCATCTGGGCCGCTGCGCTGTTAGGCAATAAAACAACGCCGTGACCGAGTCGTATCATCAGCCCCTGCAGCGTTGCGCGGTTCAATTCCAGTTCACTTAACGCTGCTGGATTAATGAAATTGTTTTTCAAAATGGAAATGACTTGCTGCAAATCCGCTGCTTGTAATGAATCGATCAACGCCGATGCAGTTGGCGAGGGGGATGGTGTAGTTGCCTTTGGCGAAACAGATGCAGCCGGTGTCGGCGACACGGCAGCGTTCGTGGCTTCGAGCAAAAGCCCACTCGCGCAAGCCAGCAAAAATTTTCGCAACATCGGTGCTACGCCAGCTTATCCGGCTCTTTCTCCAGAGCAATATCACGACGGTAATGACAGCCGTCGAAATGGATTTTTGCCACTGCATCGTAAGCGCGCTGTCTCGCCTCCGTGCGCGTTGCGCCAAGCGCAGTGACGGCGAGGACGCGTCCACCCGAAGTAACAATGTCGCTATTCACTTTGCGTGTGCCGGCATGGAAAATCTGCACGTCTGACATTCTGGCGACTTCATCGAGTCCGTTAATTATTTTGCCAGTTTCATATTTTTCGGGATAGCCGCCGGACGCCATCACCACGGTGACCGCGACTCGTTCGTCCCATTCGATTTTCATCTTTTCGAGCCGGCCGTCGATTGTCGCCTCGAGTAGCTGCAACAAATCTGATTTCATTCGCGGGAGAATGGCTTGAGTTTCGGGATCGCCGAACCGGCAGTTAAATTCCAAAACTCGTGCGCCGTCCTCAGTTACCATCAAGCCCGGAAACAACAGTCCGCGAAATGAAACGCCATTCTCGCGCAGACCTGCCAGAAGCGGTCGCATGATTTCGGTGTCGAATTGCGATTGCAACTTGTCACTCCAATCTTCTGCGGGACTAAGAGCCCCCATACCTCCGGTATTCGGACCGGTGTCGCCATCGTAAGCGCGCTTGTGATCGCGCGCGGTCGCCAGCATTTTATAACTCTTGCCGTCGACCAACGCGTGCAGCGAGCATTCCCAGCCGCGCAATAAATCTTCAATGATTATGCGCCGACCGGCTTCGCCAAATTTACCTTTCTCCATCATTTCCGTTATTGCGCTGGCGCCGACTTTGGGTCGGGCGCGATAATTACACCTTTTCCCAGCGCGAGCCCGTCCGCTTTGATCACGATGGGGAAGTCGGAGTTGTTCGGCGTAACGCTTCGCCTCGTCACTCTGCTGCAAAATGTTCGCGCCGCCGCCGTCGGGATCCGATATCTTCCGCATCAATTCTTTTGCAAAAATCTTTGACGATTCGAGACGCGCCGCCGATTTCGTTGGCCCGAATATTCGCAAACCTTCTTCTTGAAAGGCATCGACGATTCCCGCCGCCAGCGGATCGTCCGGGCCGACGACAGTCAGATCGATCTTGTTTTGTTTTGAGAATTGGATCAGCGCCGGAAAATCGTTCCCGGGAATCGGAACGTTTTCGGCAATCTCGAGCCGTGCCCGCATTTCCCATCGCGCAAAAAATCCGATCAGTCGCTGGAGATTGCTTGAGCTTCCACGTCAGTGCGTGTTCGCGTCCGCCGCTGCCGATTACGAGAATATTCATCGAGTGATTTCCATTCTCCGCGTCAACGCGCCGCGCGCAAGAGAAGGACGGCTACATGCTCTTCGGTTTGTTACCCTCCGGTTGCGCGTGCGTGCTTTTCCACGAAAATGCCGCCATGCCCAAGACTGCTTCCAGGAACAGCTCAAAGCCTTCCGTTCTCAACGCTCGATGTCTCTCCCGTCTCGTTCTCGCTCGCATCGCCGATAAATGGACGGCGCTCATCATTCGCGTCTTGAGCGGCGGTGTTCATCGCTACGCGGAATTGCAGCGGAGCATCGAAGGCATTTCGCAAAAAATGCTTACGCAAACGTTGCGCAGTCTGGAGCGCGATGGACTCGTTAGGCGCACGATCTATCCGGTTGTTCCTCCGCGTGTGGAATACGCGCTTACGCCGCTTGGCCGCACGCTGATCGAGCCGTTGCAGGCGATCTGCAAATGGTCGGAGAAGCATTTGTCGGAGCTGGAAGCCAATCGCGCGAAAGCAAACTCGCACCCAATCCCCGCCGCGTTCGGTCGATAACAGCCCATGCATCAGGCTGAGATTGTCGCCATTCTCCTCATGATGATGGCGGCGCTCGTCATCATCGCAAAAAAACTCGAGCTGCCTTATCCGGTCGTGCTCGTCCTCGGTGGCCTCGCGGTCAGTTTCATTCCGCGTCTGCCGGAAGTGCATCTCGATCCCAATCTCGTTTTCTTTTTGTTTCTCCCGGCGCTTCTTTATCCCACCGCTCTTTTCACTTCGTGGCGGGATTTTCGCAGAAACCTGCGGCCCATTCTTTTGCTCGCGATCGGCCTGGTGCTCATCACCATGGTTGCGGTGGCGTGGGTAGCACACACGCTTATCCCTTCACTCCCCTGGGCGGCAGCATTTGCACTCGGCGCAATTGTTTCGCCACCGGATGCGATTGCCGCCACGGCAGTCATCCGTCGCCTTTCTGTTCCGCATCGCATCCAGGCGATTCTCGAGAGCGAAAGTCTGGTTAATGACGCGACCGCATTGGTCGCATTGCAATTTGCGATTGGCGCGATGATGACCGGAACTTTTTCGCTCAGTCACGCATCAATACGTTTTGTCGCGGTCGGCGCCGGCGGTGTTGGTTTCGGACTGCTCGTCGGTTTTCTTATGCGCGCGGTGCAGCGCCGTCTCGATGATCCGCCCGTGCAGATCACCGTTTCGTTGCTCACCCCTTTTCTCGCTTATCTGCCGGCCGAACGGCTGCATGTTTCCGGTGTGCTCGCCACTGTCGCCGCCGGCATATATCTCGGGTGGCACTCGCCGCTTGTCGTTAGGGCGCGCTATCGCCTCCAGGCGTTTTCGTTTTGGGAAATGATCGGATTTCTCCTCAACGGATTCATTTTCATCATCATCGGTTTGCAATTGCCGGGAATCCTGCGCGCGATAAGCGGCGACTCGTTGCTCACGCTCATTTACGATGCGCTCCTGATTTGTGCTGCCGTGGTCGTAGCTCGCATAGTGTGGGTTATTCCCGGCGTTTATTTCCCGCGATTGCTTAGCAAAAGAATACGCGCGCACGAACCCAAGCCGCGCTGGCAAAATGTTGCGCTCGTTTCCTGGGCCGGCATGCGCGGCGTCATTTCACTCGCGGCCGCGTTCGCATTGCCATTCAGGTTACCGAACGGGAATCCATTTCCCGGCCGCAATTACATTTTGTTTTTCACCTTTTGCGTCATCCTCGCCACTCTTGTCGGTCAGGGTTTGACGCTGCCGTTCCTTATCCGAATACTCGGCATCAAAGACGACGGCGCGACTGATGAAGAAGAACGTGGCGCGCGCCTCGCCGCCAACGAAGCCGCGATCGCTTTTCTCGAAAATGAATGTCTGAAGGACGGTGCTTCGCCGGAGATTATTCGTCGTTTGCGCGCCGAGTACGACGATCGGATCGGACAACTGCAGCGTTGCAAGCGGGAAATGGCAATCCGGCCGGGCGAATCGCCACGCCGGAGTATCAGCAATTGCAACATGAAGCGCTTTCGCATCGAGCGCAGAAAATCATTCGATTGCGCAATCAACTTGTGATTAATGATGACGCGCTGCGGCGCATCCAGCGCGATCTCGATTTGGCCGAAGTCCGTTTATTCGGTGAATGATCCGCGGCTTGCGGAGATTCGTGGCTGTTTCAATGTAAAGCGTCACACATGAATCGCGTTTTTCTTCTTTCGCCAGCTTACGCAGGCGGTAAGCGCGCGCGCATGATCATGAGTGAACGCGCGCAGTTTGATCTCGCGCGAAAATTGCGCAGCGCGGAAGGCGCGAGCATCGCGGACGTGTTTACGTTTTTGAGCGGATTATATTTCCGCGGTAAGATCGCCTACGCAAATGTGTTTGCGCATGTCGACAATGGACTTTGCGGCGCGCTAGTCATCACTCCCACGCGCGGATTGGTCGACGCGCAAACGCACATCACGCTCGATGATTTGCGCGAATTCGCGGAAGTGGACATCGATGAAGCCGATCCGCGTTACCGCAAACCGCTTGAGCGCGATGCAAAGAAGCTCGCGAAAAAATTATCATCGCAATGTTCTGCTATTCTGCTCGGCAGCATCGCGACCGGGAAATACGTCGAGTTCTGCTCTCGAATTTTCAGGAGCGTCTCCGCTTTCCCGCGGATTTCGTCGGTCGCGGCGACATGAGCCGCGGCGGACTGCTCTTGCGATGTGCAGCAGATCGAAGAGAACTCGATTACATCGCGATCGCCGGTGCAATCGTTAAAGGCAAGCGGCCGCCGAAACTTGCGCCACGACGAAACCTGAGAGGATGGGCGCCAACTCCGCGAAAGGCCTCTTGTGTCCCGGCGCGCGCTCCATCGCGATCTGTCATCCCGAGCGAAGCGAGAGACCTCGCATAGACAGACTTCGTGAGGCTCTTCGCTTCGCTCAGAATGACAGCGTTGTAGCGCGTGTCCTCTTAGAAAATGACGCTCCCGATCAAACCGCCGTTCGCACCGATGGAAGCGCGTTCAGTCGATGAGATTCCCATCGGCGAAGATTGGCAATACGAACCGAAATGGGATGGCTTTCGCTGCCTCGCTTTTCGCGATGGCCGGAAAATTTTTCTGCAATCAAAAGCCGGCCAACCGCTCGCGCGATATTTTCCCGATATCGTTGCAGTGCTTTCAGAAGTTGAAAGCAAAACGATTCGTCCTCGATGGAGAATTAGCCATTCCAGTTGGCGGCGCACTTTCCTTTGACGAATTGCAATTGCGATTGCATCCAGCGGCAAGTCGCGTGCAAAAACTCGCCGCCGCGCATCCGGCGATCTTCATCGCCTTCGATCTGCTCGTGGATGAGAAAGGAAAAAGGTTAAAGCGCGAAACACTTCGAGCGCGTCGACCAAAGTTAGAGAAATTCGCGCGTGCAAATTTCAAGAAGAAAAGCGCGATCCGATTGTCGCCTGCGACACGCGATCTCAAAGTCGCAAAAAAGTGGTTCGACAAAGTCGGCGGCAATCTCGATGGCATCATCGCGAAGCTACTCGATGTGCCTTACGCATCCGGCGAACGAACAGCCGCCGTGAAAGTAAAACACATTCGCACTGCCGATTGTGTTGTCGGTGGCTTCCGTTATGCCACGGGTGCGAAGGTTGTCGGTTCGTTGCTGCTCGGCCTTTACGGCGACGATGGTTTGTTACATCACGTCGGCTTCACTTCCGCGTTTGCGAAAGAGGAGCGCCCCGCCCTAACGAAGAAATTCGAAGCGTTGCGCAAAGCGCCCGGTTTTACCGGCAACGCGCCTGGTGGTCCAAGCCGCTGGAGTACGGAACGCACCGCCGAGTGGGAACCGGTCGATCCGAAAGTTGTCGTCGAAGTTACCTACGACCACTTCACCGGCGATCGCTTTCGGCACGGCACAAAGATTGTCCGTTGGCGTCCTGACAAAGCACCGAAGCAATGCACGATGGACCAGGTCGCGCATCGAGAAGGCAGATCGCTTGCCTTGCTTTGACATAGAGGTGGCCGCGACAGAATAAGATTACCGCGACCAGCTCGGCTCGGTAATTTTTCCCAGCCCGTCGAGAATCTTGTTTTTCCGGCTCGTTACGGTGTCGAGCATGTAAAGCGCGCCGCCTTCGGCAAAAATAATGTGACGCGAATCCGGCCCCCACGCGGGATCTTGTCCCACTCCAACAATGCGCGAACCACCGCCGCTCAAATCGAGCACCGCGATTTGAAACTCGCCGCCACTGCGGACATTAAACACAACTTTCTTCCCGTCCGGCGACCAATTCGGTTCGGTGCAGTAACCATGACCGGTTGAAATCATTTGGCCGCTGCCGCCCGACGCCGAAATGCGGTAAAGCTGCGGTGAGCCGCGATCGTCCGATGAATAAATAATTTCGTCGCCGTTCGGCGACCATGTTGGTCCTGATTCGACACCGTGCGTCCGCGTCAATCGCCGCGCGCCACCGCCGCCAGCGCTGATCGTATAAAGTTCGGGATTTCCATCTTTGCTGATCGTGAGCGCAAGCCGCCCGCCATCTGGCGAAAATGAAGCGCCGCTGTTTGTTCCCGGATAATTGGCCACGCGACTGCGCGCGCCATTTCCCAGATCGATCACGTAAACATCCGCGTATCCGCTTTGATAACCGGTGTAAGCGATCTTGCGCCCGTCCGGACTGATCGAGGGATGCACACTGATCACGCCGTCGTGCGTCATTTGCCGCACGTTCGAGCCATCGTAATCGGCAACGTAAACTTCTTTATGTCCGCTGCGTGTCGCGATGAAAGAAATCTTACTTCCGGCGATTCCTTTATTGCCGGTAAGTGTCTCAATGATGTCATCGGCAAATTGGTGCGCATTTTCTTTCGCGCTGCCGCTATAAGTTTTTGCAAGGACCGTTCCGCCGCTGTGATCGGTCACTCGGCCTTGCAAACTTCCGCCGCTCGCTGTTCCGCCAGCGGTGTAAACAGCATTCGCTCCACCAAGCACAAAAAATCCCGAGAGCGTCAGGTCGTTCTGCAAAGTTTTGGTCGCAACCGCGCCATCGCCTCCGCCAATCGAGGCAACCGTGAGATTGATGCGATCGCTTTTGCTAATGGTAATTGTCGGTTCGTTTTGCGCTGCGGCAGAAAACGCGATCGCGCCGAAACAAGTGCAACAGAAAATAAATCGAATGGCGGCTTTCATCATTTCACATCGAGTTCAAAGTAAATTCGTAAATCGTAGCGATCGTTCCGCGAAGTGACCGGCGGAGGATCGACTTTTCCGATCTTTCGCGCAACCGCCGCGATGGAATCATCAATCGCGGGATCGCCTGAAGATCTTGCGATCTGGAATTTCACGACCTGACCAGCTCTTGTCGATCTGAATATCGACCGGCACCGAAATTTTTCCGGCCGGCGCTGTGACCGTTGTCGGTTGCGTCCATGCTTCGTAAAAAACGTCGTGCAAATGATGACCGTAACGACCGACAGCAGCGTTGCTGACATGGCGCGGTCCACCCCCGAAACATCCAGCAAGGAGAAAAGCGAAGACAGTAATGGCGATCGTTCTCATTGCCCGGTATTCAATTCGAAATTGATATTCACGTCGTAATGGCCGTCCTCACCGAGTCCCGCCGGTAGTGCATCCACTTGCGTGACACGCTTCGCGATCGCCTGCACCGATTCGTCGACGACAACATTTCCCGAAGGATTCACGATATCAAATTTCGAAACCGTGCCGTCCTGCTCGATGCGCAACTTCACAAGCACAGAAAACTTTACGCCTGTTTCCACCGCCGTGATCGGTTGCACCCATTCGCTGTAAAAACGGTCGTGCAACATATTGCCGTACCAGCCGAACTCGGATGCGCCTCCGCTACCGCTGCCTTCACCATGATTTTTCCCCGAACCGCCTTTTTTACCATCGTGTGCGGCAGTCGCCTTCTTCGCCGGCTTATCGGGACCCACTCTCTTCCTTTTCCTCTTCTCTCTTGCTCGTCTCGTTCTTAGCCAGTGCGGCCTTCGCAATAGCTTTCTTCTTCTTTAGTGCAGCCGTCTCTTCTTTCTTCGTCCTTCGTTTTTTTCTTCGGCGTCACGCTTGGCTTCGGCTTTGCTTTGGCGATTATCTTTTTCTTTTTCGGTGTCGGCGAAGGTTTTGGTTTCGGCTTCGGTGTCGCTTTCGGCGTGGGCTTGGCGGTTGGTTTGGGTGTCTCGCTCGGTTTGGGTTTGGCAGTGGGTGTCGCAGTCGCGCTCGGAGTTGGTTTTGGTGTTGGGGTAGGCAGTTGGATGTCGCTCGGCGCCGAAGTCAAAATAGGTTTGTCTTCTTCAAGCTTTTCCTCCTTCGACGGTTCCGGCGTGGGTTTGGCAGACTCTTCTTCGGGCGTGGGTTCGGTTGCGGTCGAAGTGGAAACAGCCGGAGCAGCGCCGGCTGCACCTTCGTCCCCCACGCCCGCATTCATCCAGGTGATGTCGCGCGCGACTATTTTTTTAGGAGCGCGGCTCCAGCGAATCAGCGCGATCAAAAGCGCGATGTGCACCAGCGCAATGATTGTGACGTTGCGCCAGAAGCGTGCGTCTCGCGACATCACTGCTTCGTCTCAGCTTTCGTCGCGATTCCGACTTTCGTGATCTGCGCGCGTTGCAACGCGTCCATTAAGCTGACCAATTTTTGCACAGGCAATTCGCGATCCGGCCGAATCACGATGGCGACATCCGGATCGGCGCTTTTCAATTCCGCCAGGCGCGAAGCCAGCATTTCTGCATCGACCGGTTCGTCGTTCAGCTTGATCGCTTCGGTCCGATCCATCGAAATTACCTGCACCTTCGACGGATTGACCGGCGTATTCGCGACACCGCTCGATGGAATGACAAGATTGACGCTGTTCTCAAGCAAGGGCGTTGTGATCATGAAAATAATCAACAACACGAACGCGAGGTCGAGCAGCGGCGTGATATTGATCTCGGAAAGACTCGTTAGGCTGGTGCGCTGTGAGTAGCGCCTCATCTTTGTCTCCCCCAGTTGGACGTTGGACGTTGAACGTTGAGCGTTGAACGTTTGCTTTCTGTCGAGGGAAAACGTCCAACGCTCAACGTCCAACGCTCAACGTTCAATGAAAGAGGTCTTCCGTTCATCGTCTGAACTCCGAAAGACGTGGACTGTGATCGACGTATCGATGTTCAAATTCCGACGCCAACTCCGCCGCGAAGTTGTCCATCTCTACGACCATGCCCCGAATGCTCGTGACCAGAAAATTGTAACCAAACATCGCAGGAATCGCGACGCAGAGCGCCGTCACCGTCGTAATGAGCGCACCGGAAACACCCGGCGCCATCGTTGCAAGATTCGGCGCGCCCGCGATCGCGACACTAGTGAAAGTGTCCATCACGCCCCAGACCGTTCCGAGCAATCCAAGAAATGGCGAACCGCTCACCGCGGTCGCGAGCAAAATCATTTGCGACTCAAGTTCCAGCGCGGTTTCTCCGACGGCGCGTTCCATCGCCGCGTTGACGGCATGCATTTGGGCGGGACTGATCTTGTCTGAAATCTCGAGTCGTGCGCGAAAAGTTTCATCCACTTCCGCGGAACCGAGCATTTGAAACGTTACTTCCTGGCATCCGGCGCGATAGACATTGAAATTGGGTGAACCGGCGAAACGCGCATTTTTTTCGAACAAACGCAGCGGCTGTCTGTCTTGACGAAAGGCGACGCGAAAGCGCGTGTTCTGTTTTTTGGCAAACTGAATGACGCGCAATTTTGTGACCATGATCGACCAGCTGAAAATCGAACCGACGGCGAGAAAGAACAGAACGATCTTCCCCGCGATGGTGGAATGTTCGAACGCGAAGAGAAGGCCGCCCGCCGCGATGATCTTCGGAAGGAGCATGTGCGCCACGTCACCTAGTAATAACGGATTCCCATGAAAACGAAAGTGATCAGATCGATTTGCGCGGTGAATGTCTTAATTGCGCGAATGGCGTTCGCACAGGGGGATGACCATTCGGAAAGCCGTTTCGATGTTCTCGCGAAATCAATCGCCCCGATCATCGCGCTGCTCACGCCCGCCGGAAGCAACGGCAATCATGCGATCGATTTGCAGGCGACGATCGGCGCAGCCACCGGATTGCCTGCGGAACTGAATGGTGCGCAGGTTCATGTCGCCTTCGAATTTCCCGACAAACTGCTCGTGCAATTTCCGACGCCGCGTGGTTCGGCAATAATTTGTCGCGACAAGCAGGACGTCTGGGCATTTCCCGCCGCGCAGTTCGAACCGTTGATCGAGAAAGTTGGAATCGACATTTCCACAAAACCGCTTCCGCCATTTCAGTTGGAAGAAACAAAAGCCGTTTTGTTGCCCGCGCTTTTCGATGTCCACGATGCCGGTTCGGTAAAATTAAACGAAGAAACTTATCGCGTGCTTGATGTGGGCGTGGTCGGGCAAAAGAAGAAACACGCGGCCTGGCCGGTGCGCCTCTGGATTCGCCCGCAGGATCACAGCGTCGCTCAAGTTCAGTTGCGTGCGAAAGATTGGGACGCCACGCTCGAAATCGGAAAATTGGATTTGTTGCCATCGCTTCCTACTTCGACCTGGCAACCAACACCTGAGCAACACGATCAGGTCATGGCGATTCCGGGAGATAAGATCGCGGCGTTACTTCAGCTCGCGCTGAAGCAGAACAGATAGCTCGTCGAATTTCGAAAACGTTGCGCAATAATCTGGGGAGCGCACGCGACTCGCGTGCACCATTCGGCGACTCGCCGAATGGCTCTTCCCGGAAAAAGGATGATCGGCTGGAAAAGGAGTTTTCGGCGAGTCGCCGAAAACGGCACGCGAGTCGCGTGCGCTCCCCAAGCCGCAACACACCGGCGCCATGCAGGACGAGGACACCGCCGCCATTTGCTCCGGCCTCCGGCGCAAAAATCTTAACCGCAATCTTTTTGCCGCCGCTCTCAAAGGATGTCTTGGTCTCGCGGACCGCGCCGGAGTTTTGTGCGAAAGAAATCGGATTCATGGAAAGCAGGAAAGCGAGCGCCATCGCCGAACGAACGACGTGCCTCACAACACTTGCCGTACGGCACGGCGCACCATCTCGGTCGTCCATCCGTAAACGAGATGAGAGGCGAAGGCGTAAATATGTGTCGACACCGGAATTTTCGTCGGTGGTTTCGATAATTGCAGCGCGGGCACGGAGACTTCGTCCGCCAATACCCAAAGCGCGGTCCCGAACGCGAGACCGTCGCCTGCGGTTGTAAACGGCAGCGCTTCGACTGCGGCGCCATAGATTGCGCCGGAAGTCGCGCCCATTGCGTAGTGCACGGCCTCTCCGGCCAATCTCTTTTTCGATTTCGGTATTTTCTTTCCGAACACACTTTTCGAAATCGCCTGTGCCACTTTCACCGTCGACGGATCCGCTTTTCTGCCTCTCGGCTTTTCCGTCTCCCTCGCGCGCTCGATTGCTTCGGAAGCCTTGCTCCACAACAATTGAAACTGCTCCATTACGAGCGATGCGAGCAGGCCGCCCGCAACTCCGGCGACTAATCCTTTTACGAGATCGGCGTCTTCTCGGTCCGCGAAGAATTTCTCAATCATGCTTAGCTCCCAACAAGGATTCGCACCCCGTGCATTTTCGCGTCGTAAAATCTTAGGCTGTTGTTGAATTCTTCGTGCGTTGCATGGCTGCGAAAATCAAAAATCCGATTCCGATCACAATGAGAAAAAATGAAAAGAACTGTCCCCGCGTGATCCCGAGAATAAGTGATGCATCGGGCTCGCGAAAATTTTCGACGATGATGCGGAAGATGGCGTAGAAGATAAAAAACAGGCCGGTAAGGACGCCGTTCCGCGTGCGAAATTTCGTTCGCACGATCCAGAGGATCAGGAAAAGCACGACGCCTTCGAAAAACGCTTCGTAAAGCTGCGACGGATGCCGCGGTGTGAGAATGCTTCGCAAGGCTTCCTTTACCTGCGAGTTGTGTCGAACCGCTGCCGCGATCGCGTCGGGCGACGTCAATGACGGATCGATTTTTTGACAGACCGCGATCGCACGATCGGCCTCCGCCGCGTTATCCGGTTCGAGCAGTTCTTTCGGAAACTGCATCGCCCACGCCACGTTTGCGGCGCGACCGTAAAGTTCGCCGTTTATAAAATTCGCGCAGCGCCCGAAGAACAAACCAATCGGCGCCACGACGACGAGATTGTCGCCAAGATTCGTCCAATGAAGTTTGTGGCGGCGCGAGTAAAAAAGCGTGAAAAGAAAAAGACCGATCATGCCGCCGTGGCTCGACATACCGCCTTCCCACACGCGCAGAATCGAGAGTGGCTCGCGCAGCATTTCCGGCCGATAGAAAAAAACGTATCCGAGCCGGCCGCCGAGCATCACCCCGAAAAGCGCAGCCCACGTGATAAAGTCCGCGACCTTCTCGACGGGAAGCTCGCAGTACCCCCGTTTCGATAATTGCCGGAGCAATGCGTATCCGCAGATGAACGCGAGCACGTAGGCCATCCCGTACCAGCGCGGTCCGACATTATCCCAAAGGCGAAAGATTATTGGATCAAGATCGTGGACGTAATAGGCGAGCATCGGAGGCGATTCTTAACGAGTTAAGGGAAAGCAGCAACAACAACGCTTGCCATCCCGAGGTCGCCGCGGCGACCGAGTGAAACTCGCGAATACCTCAGACGCGATCGTGAGGTCCTTCGCTTGCGCTCAGGATGACCATTATTTTGCGGCGGTTTGATTTTCAACACGTCACGCAAAAATGGAGCGGTGCGGCTGATGCGATTTTGCGCGACTTCCTCTGGCGTTCCAGTTGCAACGATCTCGCCGCCATCAGGCCCAGCTTCGGGTCCGATATCGACGATGTAATCAGCTTCCGCGATCACGCTGAGATTATGCTCGATCACAATCACGGTGTTGCCTTCGTCCACGAGGCGATGCAGCACGTTGAGCAGCAATTCGACATCCGCCATGTGCAGGCCAATCGTCGGTTCTTCCAATAGATAGAGTGTCGATTTCGGCTTGCGCATCTTGCGAATGCGCTCGTTTTGCGCCCGTCCGATTCCACGCGTCAGTTCGCTCGTAAGTTTGAGCCGCTGCGCTTCGCCACCGCTTAATGTCGGACTTGGTTGACCCAATTTCAGATAACCAAGTCCCGTATCGACGAGCAATGAAAGCGCGCGTGAGATTTTCGGATTCGCGGCAAAAAATTCCGCCGCTTCCTCGATCGTCATCTCCATGACATCGCCGATCGATTTCTCGTTGTAGAGAACTTCGAGCGTTTGCGGGTTGTAACGTTTGCCGCGGCAATCTTCGCACGGCACATAACTGCTCGGCAGAAAACTCATCTCAAGTTTGATCACGCCCTGGCCTTTGCAGGATTCGCAGCGGCCGCCTTCCGCATTGAATGAGAACCGGCTCGCCGAATAACCGCGCACCCGCGAAACCGGTAATTGCGCGTAAAGATTCCGGATCTCATCAAAGACTTTGATGTAGGTCGCCGGCGTCGAGCGCGAAGTTTTTCCAATCGGCGATTGATCGACTTCGTAAACCGCTTCGATTGCGTCGATGCCTGCTCCTGTCTGGGGAGCGCACGCGCCTCGCGTGCACTTGACGTTCTCGCCGAACAGTTCTTTGTTGAAGGATCGCGGCGAGCGCCGCGATCTGCATGCGAGGCGCGTGCGCTCCCCAGACTGTTGCTTCACTGCCGGCAACAAAACATCTCCCATCAACGTCGATTTTCCCGAACCGGAAATTCCAGTGATGACCGAAAGCCGTCCGACAGGGAAACGAACATCAACATTCTTCAGGTTGTTCGCGCGCGCGCCGTGGATTTGAATCCAATGCTCAACTTCGCCTAACGAACGACGGTTTTTCCGTGTCGGATGACAAAGCGGTGTTTAAGACAGCGACCGGTTTCCGAGTTCGCATTCTGCCTGATGTCGTCCAGCGTTCCTTCCGCTACGACTTCTCCTCCGTGCACGCCGGCACGCGGGCCGAGATCAATGATGTGATCGGCGCGGCGCATCGTTTCTTCATCGTGCTCGACGATGACAAGCGAGTTTCCTTTTTCACGCAGCGCGGTCAGCGTTTCGAGCAAGCGCAGATTGTCGCGCGGATGCAGACCAATGGTCGGTTCGTCGAGAACGTAAAGCACGCCGCGCAAATTCGAGCCGAGCTGCGCGGCCAGTCGAATGCGTTGCGACTCGCCACCGCTCAACGTTTTCGCCGATCGACCGAGCGCAAGATAATCGAGCCCGACGTTCTCCATGAAGCGAAGCCGTTGCTCGATCTCCGGCACAAGATCCGCCGCGATTGTTTGCTGCGTTCCGCGAAAGCGCAGCTTGCCGACCAGCTTCAACGCTTCGCCCGCGGATAGCGCGGTGAAGTTGTCGATGGTCCGTCCCTGCAGGCGCACATGGCGCGCAATCGGATTCAAACGCGAGCCTTCGCATGCCGAACAGACGCGAGCCTCTTCTCCATCGATCCACTCCGATTCGCGCTCCGCCGCGAGCTCGTTTTCCAAAACGGATTCGCCATTATCTTCCGTGCCGGTTTGCAACTTCTGATTCCAGATTTCACCGAACCCGCCGCATTCTTCGCACGCGCCGTGCGGCGAATTGAAGGAGAACAGACGCGGATCGAGTTCCTCAAACGCGCGACCACAACCCGGGCAGCTCATCTCCGTGCTCATGACTGTGAGACGATGTTTTGTGTCGAGCAGATGCGCCGTGCCGCGACCGATATCGAGGGCGCGTTGCGTGAGATTGCGCGCTTTCAAGATTCGTTTCGCGTCGATCACGCCGACAACGACATCGATGGTGTGTTCTTTGAAACGCTCGAGCTTGCGAAATTGCGCGACCGGAATCAGCTGGCCATCGACGAAGAGCGTGTCGAATCCCTGCCGCTCCGCCCAGCGCGCGACATCGCTGTGAAAACCTTTTCGCGCTTTGACGAGCGGCGCGAGCACTTTGAGCGGGCCGCGTTTGGCCGCGGCCTCAACTTGTCTCACGATCGCGGCGAGGCTTTGCTTTTCCACCGGCAAATCGCAATCCGGACAAAACTGCGTTCCGGTTTTGGCAAAGAGCAGACGAAGAAAATGATAAACTTCCGTGACCGTCGCGACGGTTGATTTGCCGCCGCCGCGCGTGACGCGTTGTTCAATCGCGACACTCGGCGGCAAACCTTCGACCAGATCGACATCCGGCTTTTCGAGCTGCTCGACGAATTGCCGCGCGTACGGCGACATCGAATCGAGAAATCGGCGCTGCCCTTCCGCAAAAAGAATATCGAACGCGAGCGTGGATTTTCCCGATCCACTGAGACCGGTAATGATAACCATCTGATCGCGCGGAATTTTGACATCGATGTTTTTGAGATTGTGTTCGCGCGCGCCATAAACCGCGATGGATGTGTTTCGCGAGATTTTTTCTGGGGAGCGCGCGCGTCCCGCGTGCACCGTTCGGCGCCTCGCCGAACGGATCTTCCGCTGCGCGCGCGATTTCGACGTCTGTCATCATCGACGCGTATACCGAATGATGCCTTTCGGAGTTTTCGGCGAGGCGCCGCGAACAGCACGCGAGGCGCGTGCGCTCCCCAGAATTTCCCGCAGAAATCTTCCAGTATGGCTTGCGTCAATTTTCGCGATTGTTTCCGGCGTTCCCGCTGCAACCACTTCGCCGCCGTCCTCGCCCGCCTCCGGACCAAGATCGATGATCCAATCCGCGGATTTGATGACTTCAAGATTGTGCTCGATTACCACGATCGAGTGTCCGGCATCGACCAGGCGCTGGAAAAGTTGCAGCAAAATCGCCACGTCATCGAAGTGCAGGCCGGTTGTCGGTTCGTCGAAGATAAAAAGATTTCCGGAATGACCGTTGGAGTCGTCTTGCTTGTTCTCCGTCAAATGCCTAACGAGTTTGAGACGTTGCGATTCTCCGCCGGATAACGTGTTGAGCGGCTGCCCGAGGCGAAGATAACCGAGCCCAACTTCATCGAGCACATCGAGCGGATCCGATAAACTCTTTTGCTCGCCGATCTGCGCAAAGAATTGCGACGCTTCGTTCACGGTCATTTGCAGCAAGTCGTGAATCGATTTGCCGTGCAGCTTCACTTTCAGAACGTGCGGCTGAAAGCGGCGGCCTTCGCATTCGGCGCAACGCACGTAGAGATCGCTCAGAAATTGCATCTCGATTTTCTCGAAGCCCGTGCCGCAACAACGCTCGCAACGTCCGCTGCCGGAATTGAATGAGAATGCGCTCGCAGTCAGACCTTGCGACATCGCTTCCGGCAGCGCGGCGAAAAGTTCGCGCACGCGATCGTAAAGGCCGAGATAAAGAATTGGTGTCGAGCGCGGCGTGCGGGAGAGCTGAGCTTGATCGACCATCACGATGTCGCCGACGCGATGCGCGCCCGTGACACTTTTGCACGCGCCCGGTTCCTGATCGCTCGATTCACCGTGCGCGCGCATCAGGTTCCGATAGAGAACGTCGTGGATGAGCGTTGATTTTCCGGAACCGGAAACGCCCGTCACGCAGGTGAAAATTCCGAGCGGAATCTCGACATCGATTTTCTTGAGATTGTTTTCGCTCGCACCCGCGATTTTGATCGCGCGCGAAAATTTCCGGCGCGATTTGGGAATTGGGATGCGTTTTTCTCCGGAGAGATAATCGCGAGTCAGTGATTGGGGAGCGCACGCGACTCGCGTGCCCGGTCGGCGACTCGCCGACCGGATGTTTGCTTTCGAATAAGGGATCGCGGCGAGTCGCCGCGATCGGCACGCGAGTCGCGTGCGCTCCCCAGAAAATCTGTCGAGTGCGCCACTGAAAACCAATTCGCCACCGCGTTCGCCGCGGCCGGGGCCGATATCGATCAGATTATCGGCGGCGCGGATGATTGTTTCTTCATGTTCGACGACAAGGAGCGTGTTCCCTTTGTCGCGCAAATTGTGCATTACGCGCACGAGCCGGCCGACATCGCGCGGATGCAGACCAACACTTGGTTCGTCCATGACGAAGAGCGTGTTCACGAGCGATGCGCCGAGACAGGTGGTGAGATTGACGCGCTGCACTTCGCCGCCGCTCAACGTGCGCGTGGAGCGATCAAGCGTGAGATAACCGAGGCCAACTTCGCAAAGATAATTCAGCCGCGCGCAAATTTCGCGACGCAACATCTCTGCTGTCGAGTCGTTAGGCGAAAGGCATGGTGTGAGCGAGAACATCGCGCGCCGAAGAAACCGAAAGCGCATCAAACTGCGGCAGCGTCAGCATCCCGCCATTGCCGGATCTTGCCGACGCGATAGTTCAGCGTTTCCGGTTGGAAGCGTCCGCCGTGACAGCTCGGACACGTGGTGTAAGCGCGATAGCGGCTGAGCAAAACGCGCACGTGCATCTTGTAGGTTTTGCTCTCGAGCCATTTGAAGAATCCGCGCACGCCATACCAGCGATCGTTCTCGTAATCGTCGTCCGTGTATTCGCCGCTGCGCTTTTCTCCATTGATGACGAAGTCCTGATCCGCTTTCTGCAATTCTTCGAAGGGAAGATGAACGTCGATTTCTTCGCGAGCGCACGCGCGCAGCAAATCCTTTTGCGATTCGCCCATTTCTTCGCCGCGAAAAACGCGGACTGCGCCTTGCGCGATCGAGAGCGAACGATCCGGGATCGCGCGATTGAGATCGATCGCGATGGTGCGACCGAAACCGCGGCACTCGGGGCACGCGCCTAACGGATTGTTGAAACTGAAGAGGCCAGGCGTTGGCGGGCGAATGTCGAGATCGCAATGTGCGCAATGCCAGCCGGTCGAATAGGGATGCTCTGCCGCTGTATCTCGGAGGGACGAGCTTCCGCTCGTCCCCGGACGTGCAGAAGCACGTCCCTCCAGCTCGACGACGTTGATTCGATCCTTGCCGAAGCGGAGCGCGATCTCGATTGCTTCGGTTAGGCGCGCGCGATTTTCGTCAGTGATCGCGATGCGGTCTTGAATGACCTGCACGCGCGCACCGAGTCGTTTGATTTTCGATTCGGTATCGACACGAACGACTTGGCCGTCGATCCAGACGCGCAGGTATCCTTGTTGTTGCAAAAAATTGAAGAAATCGCGCGGCTCTGTTTTGGGCGGAACAGAAACCCAGAAGGTGATGAGAACCGTTTGTGCCTCGCCCCTACCTGAATTGGAAGAGAACTGCGCAACAATTTGATCGGCGATCGATTTCGCGGTTTCGGGTCGAATCTCGCGACCGCAACTTGGACAAAACGCGTGCGCGATGCGTGGCCAGAGCAATTTCAAATAATCGTTGATCTCGGTCATCGTGCCGACGGTTGATCGCGAGCTTTTCACCGGATTCGCCTGCTCGATCGCGATCGCAGGGGGAATGCCGCGAATGTCATCGACGCGCGGTTTGTCCATGCGATCGAGGAATTGCCGCATGTACGGACTGAAAGTTTCGACGTAACGGCGCTGGCCTTCCGCGTAGATGGTGTCGAAGGCGAGGCGACGATTTCCCGCTCCCGCTCGGGCCGGTGATGACGGTTAATTCACCGAGCGGCAAATCGAGATCGATGCCTTTGAGATTGTTCTGCCGCGCCCCTCGAATCTCGACGCAACCGCGCTCGGGAGGCGCCGAGACGCGCTTTTTTTCGACAATCTTCGAACCCACCGGAGACAATCCCAGATGCCGAACTGGTTCGCAAATTTTCGCGCGAACCAGGGACGTTACGTTTGCAGGAGCGAATTGCACGTTCTCCTACCTGAAGTTTTCGGCCAGTCTTTCTCGCTGCGCGATCAATTCGCGCGGCAAATCCTGGCCGAGCGTCTTGAAAAATTCCGACTGTGTTTCGAGTTCTTTTTTCCATTCCTCGGGTTTGATCGAGAAAAGTTCGCGCATCGTTTCGCGTGAAACGTCGAGCTCAGCGAGATCGAAATCCTCAGGGCGCGGGATGAAGCCGACCGGTGTTTCCGCGGCACCGCCATGGCCTTCGCAACGATCGATGATCCATTTCAAGACGCGCATGTTGTCGCCGAAGCCGGGCCAGAGAAATTTTCCGTCCGCACCTTTGCGGAACCAGTTCACGTGGAAAATGAGCGGCGGATTTTTCAGGCGCGGGCCGATCGTGAGCCAGTGCTGGAAATATTGCCCCATGTTGTAGCCGCAGAACGGAAGCATCGCCATGGGATCGCGTCGCACCTGACCGACGGCGCCGGTCGCAGCCGCGGTCGTTTCCGAACCCATCGTCGCGCCGATGTAAGTCCCGTGTTCCCAATCGCGCGCTTGGAAAACCAGCGGCATCGTGTCGCTGCGGCGTCCGCCGAAAATGATCGCGCTGATCGGAACACCTTCGCCTTTTTCGACATCCGGATCGAGCACGGGATTGTTGCGCATCGGTGTAGCGAAACGCGAATTTGGATGCGCCGCCTTTTCTTTCGAATCCGGCGTCCAATCGTTCCCGCGCCAATCGATCGCATGTTTCGGCGGCGGACCATCTTTGCCTTCCCACCAAACATCTCCGTCATCGGTGAGCGCGACGTTGGTGTAAAGCGTGTCGCGCTCGATCGACCTCATCGCGTTCGCATTCGATTTGTAACTCGTGCCGGGGACGACACCGAAATATCCGTTCTCCGGATTCACCGCGTACAAGCGGCCATCGCGAATCTGCATCCAGGCGATGTCGTCGCCGATGGTCGTAACTTTCCAGCCTTTGAAATGTTTCGGCGGAATGAGCATGGCGAAATTCGTTTTGCCGCACGCGCTCGGGAACGCCGCGGCGACGTAATGCTTTTTCCCTTCGGGCGATTCAACGCCGAGGATCAACATGTGTTCCGCGAGCCAGCCTTGTTTGCGCGCGAGATACGAACCGATGCGAAGCGCGAGACATTTCTTGCTCAGCAAAACATTTCCGCCGTAACCGGAGCCGACGGAAATGATCGTGTTGTCCTGCGGAAAATGACAGATCCAGCGGCGCTCGGGATTCACATCCAGTAGTGAATGCACGCCGCGATTCCATTCCGCTTTCGGATCGTTGCCGAGGCGTTTGGTCGCGATCTCGCCCATGCGCGTCATGATGCGCATGCTCAAGACGACGTAGATGGAATCGGTAATTTCGAACCCGACTTTCGTCAGGGGCGAATCCGGCGGGCCCATGATGTAGGGAATGACGAACATCGTTCGCCCCTTCATCGCGCCCTTAAGCATGCCGTTTAGTTTTGCGTAAGTCTCTGCCGGCGCGGCCCAATGATTCGTTGGTCCCGCTTCTTCCTCAGTCGGCGTGCAGATCAATGTGAACTGCTCGACGCGCGCGACGTCGTTCGGATTCGAGCGATGCAAATAGGAGCCCGGGACCTTTTCCTGATTCAGTTTGATCAGGATATTTTGCTTCAGTGCTTCGTCCGTCAGAAATTGTTTTTCCTTCTCCGAACCGTCGCACCAAAAAATATTGTCCGGTTGTGCCAGCGCCTCGATCTCGCGCACCCAGTCGAGAACGGCCGGATTGGCTGATTTCGCTTCGCCCATTCCGGCGCGCGGAGAAATAGCTGGTGCAATATTGGTCATGATTTGACGGAAGGGGTGCTAATTCTCACCGCATCACGCAGGTTCTCCAAGCGAATTTTCTCTCGTGTTTTTGTAGCGGCGCTCTATGAGCGTCGCATACTTTCCGCAGGATTCCGCGTCACGGAAAATTTGCGACGGTCATAGACCGCCGCTACAAGTAGGTCATGTTCGGAGTCACTACCTCCGATGATTACAGGCCGGTCGCCTGGATGGGACGCTATCCGCATCGATGTGACGACGCTGCTCGTCGCGATCGCACATTGCCTGCGTGGTGCTCGCGCTGTTTTCTGATTGCGTTTCGGCGGCGGCGGCATCTCTGAATCTTTTGCAGTTCGACAGCGCCGCAGATTTTGCACGGCAGCGTTCTGGCAACTTGCGACCTACGCATTCGTCCATCCGCCTTCTCGGCACTTGCTCTGGTTCGCGATTGAGATGTACATGCTTTTTTCTTTTGGCCGCGAAGTCGAGCGCTTCATTGGCCGGCGCGCGTTCATGTCGGTCTTTACGTTCTCTTGCTTCTTTTGCCGTCGACGGTTCCTGACGATTTGGGGTTTAAGCAGCGCGTCGGACTGGCGGGTTCCGGCGTACCGTGCACTTCGGAATTTTTGTCGCCTTCGCCACGATTTATCCGAGTGTCGAAATGTCTTGTTGCGAATCACGGCAAAATGGGCGGCGTTGATCTTGCGCGGCGATTGTATACGCTGCAGCTGCCTGGCCTATCACGATTGGTCGGAGATGGCGGTTCTGTGGTTGGGCATGGGCGCAGGCATTTTTGTTCATTCGACTGCGTGGCGTCGGACCAGAATTGGTGTGGTGGGATAATTTGAAAACGCGTCTGCAACCGAAGCCGAAGTTTCACGTTGTCCCGAAACCGAATTCGCGGCGCGTGGTCGAGCCGGATGATGTTTACGCTTCGGTCGATCCAATCCTCGATAAAATCGCAAAGTCCGGCATCGGAAGTTTGACCACAAGTGAGCGACGCGCACTCGATCGTGCGCGCAATCGTTTGCTCAAGAAGCCGAACTAATCTGCTACAAAATTACTCGAGCAGAAGCGAAGCGCTGCGCAGTTGTTCTATAAATTCTGCCTTCGTTTTCGCTTCCAGCAACGCCGCGCGAATCGAATCATCTTTGGCCAGTCGCGCAAGTGTTCCTACACAGACGAGATAATCCTGGATCATCTGCTTCGGCACGCCGATGAGGAAAATGAGATGAACTGGTTCGCCGGATTCTTCTCCGAAGCGAATACCTCCGTTGCTGCGACCGATTCCCAGCACAATTTCCTTTACCAGATCGGTGCGCGCATGCGGAAACGCGACTCCATGCTCTGCCAGGGTCGAAGCGCTTTGTTCCCGGGCGATCACAGCGTCGAGAAATTTCACGGCATCGGAAACTTTGCCGCTTTCTCGGAATAAATCGACGATCTCGCGGAGGGCTTCATCTCGCGTCGACGCATGTAATTCGAGTTCGATTTGTTTTTCATCGAGCAGATCGGCAAGAACGACGGCCATAGGGTGGAGGATTTATTGGATTATCGCGGCAAAGCCAGTTATCCAGTTAACGACTTAGCCGTGGCAACTGAAAACATTCCGGGCGAACCGACCGACGAGGCAACGATCTCGTTGCAAAAGAGCATTTACGATCCGGGCTACGTCAATGCGATGTCGCATTTTTATCGCGGTGAACTCGGACGCATCATGATCTGGCGGCAACGACTCGATATCACGACCAATTGGGCGATCACGAGCAGCACGGCCATTATCACGATCGCGTTTTCCAATCGCGAAGTGCCGCACATCATTTTCTTTTTTAATCTCGCGATCGTGTGGGTGATGCTTTGGATCGAAGCGCGGCGCTATCGTTTTTACGACGCGTTCCGCGCTCGTGTCCGCATGCTCGAAGCGCATTTTCTCGTGCCGATGGTGATGGAAAATCGCGACATGCTGCAGGGCGAATGGAGGAAGCTGGTCTGCGAAGATCTGATTCTGCCTTCGTTCAAAATCAGCAAATTCGAAGCGGTCGGGCGACGGTTGAAGCGTAACTACGTTTTCATTTTTGCTCTCATCCTGATCGCGTGGGTGACGAAGATTTTTCTGCATGGGACGACCGCGATGGACAGCGTGCCTGCGTTTTATCATGCGTTACGCGTTGGCCAAATTCCGTCCTGGTTCGTGGCCGCGGTTTTCGTGGGCACATTCGTCATTGTGATCGGAATCACGATCTACGTCGGGAAGAACACGGCCGGCGAAGTTACGGAATTCCGCGCGCATCGTTCGCTGTGGCGGATATGAGTTCGCCATTCGAGAAGCTGCGCGAAGTGGTCGCGCAACTGCGCGCGCCCGGTGGTTGCCCGTGGGATCGCGAGCAAACCAACGCATCACTGGCCCCGAAATTGATCGAAGAAGTCTACGAAGCTGTCGCTGCAGTGCAGAACAGCGATGACGAGAATTTGCGCGAGGAACTTGGCGATGTGCTCCTGCTCGTGGTCATGCATGCTGAAATCGCGCGTGAGCAAAAACGTTTTGATATCGATGAAGTTATCGAGGCGATCACGGCGAAGCTGATCCGCCGGCACCCGCACGTTTTTGGTTCAAGTGAGGTTCGCGATTCTGCTGGAGTCGTTAGGCAATGGGACGCGATCAAGCTTGAGGAGAAGAAGGAGAGAAAACGGAATTACCTCGACGAAGTGGGTGCCGCGCTTCCGGCGTTGATGCGCGCGCAAAAAATCCAAAGAAAAGCCGCGCACGTGAACTTCGATTGGAGCAAGGCGGCCGAAGTGATGGCGAAGGTGGATGAGGAACTTGCGGAAACGAAGGCGGCCATCGCCTCCGGCGGGGAAGAGAAAATCGCGGAGGAGATTGGAGATTTGTTGTTTGCGATCGTGAATCTGGCGCGCAAACGACAGCTCGACGCGGAAACGCTATTGCAAGCGGCCAATGACAAATTCGTGCGCCGTTTCCACGCCTTGGAGGACGCGCTGCGCGTCCAGGGCAAAAATCTGGGGGACGTTGGCCTCGATGAGCTGGACGAAATCTGGAACGCGCAGAAGATCGCGGATCAAGCCAGCCGCTTTGCGTAATTACAGCGCAAGAGCAGCCAGTGCTTCCGTGAAATTCTGGCCGAAAGCGACAATGCCATTGGTGTGCCCTGCCATCGCGAAAACTTTCCTGGTTCGTACGTCGGTCTCTAGAAAAAGACGCTGAACTTCCAGCGCTATCTCCGACGTGCCGTAAAACACGTCACTGCTGGTTGCGGGACCTCGCTGCAGCAGGCCGCTCCATAAACGCTCGCTATGCCCATGCAGCACGACGCGGACGCTTGCCTCCATCAAATAAATCGCAGCATGCGTGAGCGATTCCGCAGACGCGATCGTCTGGCCTTCGCAACGCAGCCAGTTGCGCTTGAAATCGCACATGGTCACTCTGGCGTAATCCCTCAGTGTCAATGCAGGCAAAATACCGGTGCCAGAGCCCGTAATGTAAAATGAATCGGTCGCTCCATCTCGCATGCTGACGTTACCAAATCCGATGCCGCTCTCATCTACGCCGAGCAGACCCAGCCGCCGCAATTCCTGACGGGCTGCATTCAATTCCTCGAAGCCAGGAAATGGCGTCAACTCGCCGCCGGCAGATTCGTAATTGAATTTGACCGCGCCGGTTTCGTTCATGCCGCGTGCTCGGGAAAGAGCGCGAGGATGCTTTGCTCGTTCGCCTCGCAGATGCCGCGTTCCGTTATGAGTCCACTGATCAATCGCCGCGGTGTGACGTCGAATCCATAATTCGCCGCCGGACTACCCTCGGGCGTGACGCGCACTTCGAGCAGTCGACCGTCGGCCCACCCGTCCGCGTGCTTCACTTCCTCCGCGCCGCGCTCCTCGATCGGGATCTCTGCCAGGCCGTCGCGCATTTTCCAATCGAAAGACGACGAAGGCAGCGCCACATAAAACGGGACACCGTTATCCTTCGCCGCGAGAGCCTTCAGGTAGGTGCCGATTTTGTTTGCAACGTCGCCCGTGTAAGTCGTGCGATCGGTTCCGACGATTACGAGGTCCACCTCGCCGCGTTGCATCAAGTGGCCACCGGTATTGTCGGCGATGATCGTGTGCGGGACGCCGTGCTCGCCCAGCTCCCACGCCGTCAGCTTGGAACCTTGATTACGCGGCCTGGTTTCATCTACCCAAACGTGCACCGATATCCCGCGATCATGGGCGGCGTATATCGGGGCTGTGGCGGACCCGTGATCCACAAACGCCAGCCAGCCAGCATTGCAATGCGTCAGGATATTGATGGGCGTGGTGCCTTTGCGGTTCCCAATTTGCCGAATCAATTCCAGACCATGAAGGCCGATTTGCCGGCAATGTTCCGCATCTTCCGCCGCAATTTTCTCAGCTGTCTCGAGAGCGAGCGCGACCTTTTCTTCGGTATTTCTGCCCGCAGCCATACGCGTTAGTTGTCGTTCGATCGCCCACGCGAGATTCACTGCTGTCGGGCGCGTGGCTTTCAATTGTGCCGCCGTCTTGGAGATGCGGTGATCGAAGTTGTCATCTTTCTTTCCGGCGAGTGCGCCCAAATACATTCCATAGCCAGCGGCCGCACCGATCAATCCCGCGCCGCGCACATGCATTTCACGGATCGCCGTCGCCATTTGCTCGACAGTCGTGACATCTTCTACAACGAAGCTGTGCGGCAACGCCGTTTGATCGATGATCTGCACCACGCTCGGATCGTTTGGTTTGAGCCAGATAGTGCGAAAATGTTGTCCGGCAACTTTCATGGGTGATGCAAAATACTCGTGCTCCTGCACGTAATCGTAATCGGAACTATTTCGATCACGAGTAAGATTACGGGGAAGAGGTAGAAGAGGAAGAGTAAAGGCCGCCGTTTACAAACGGCCGCCTTTCGCCATATTGCCCGTCCCCAAAGTGAACATTCTAATTAATATTCTTCTCTCGGTTTACGTGCTGGTCGCGCTGTTGATGCTTTTGGTCATCCTGATGCAGCGGCCGAAAAGCGAAGGTTTGGGCGCAGCCTTTGGTGGCGGCGTGACGGAGAACATTTTCGGCGCGCAAACAACAAACGTCCTCACCAAGGCAACGGGCTGGCTGGCCGGTCTGTTCTTTATTCTTTCTTTTGGGCTTTCTGTCCTTTATGCGCACCGCTCGACGACGAGCAGTAATTTGCGACGCGAGTTGGAGAAATCGCAGGCGGCGGCGGCGACTCTTCCCCTGGCGAAGCCCCAGCCGTCCTCAGCTGTCGGGCCGCCCGGAACTGTCACTAATCCAACGCCAGCCGTTAAGGGTCCCGTCACTTCACCAAAACCGGCCGACATGGCCGTAGGCGCTACACTCCCGGCCGCGGCAGCATCGCCGGTGAGCAGTCCGGCTGGCTCCCCTGCGACGAAGCCTTCCCCAAGCCCTTAGGTTAGATCGGCCCCTCCGGCCGTGGGCCGGCCTTTTCGTTCAAGGCCTGGGTGAATTCCTGAAGACTGGAGACGATTTGCGGCGCCTTTGACAGCACCGTGCTGGCCAGTTTCTCGGAATAATCGGGCCGGCGTTGCGACATTTCCGAGAGAGCCATCATCACGGCAAGGGCGTTATTGATGGAGTGTTTGATCTCACTGAATTTGCGCTGCAGTGCGACCAATTCTTCCTGGGAAACACTAGTACCGGCCTCGTTCATAAGATACTGCTGGAGAAGAGCAACAAGCGTGCTTGACTTAAAGGTTCGACATATTTCGTCCGATGCCAGCGGAAACTATCAAGATCAGCGGCGCCCGCCAGCACAATCTCAAGAATCTCCACGTCGAGATTCCCCGGGAGAAGCTGGTTGTTATTACCGGTCTGAGCGGGTCTGGGAAGTCTTCGCTCGCCTTTGACACCCTTTACGCCGAAGGGCAGCGCCGTTACGTCGAAAGCCTCTCCGCCTATGCCCGGCAGTTTCTCGACCGGATGGAAAAGCCGGAGGTTGATTTTATTGAGGGCCTTTCGCCGGCGATCGCGATTGAGCAGCGCAGCGCTGGAGCTAATCCGCGATCCACGATCGCTACGACTACGGAGATTTATGATTATCTGCGCGTTCTGTTCTCGGCGGTGGGTCAACCGCACGATCCAGTATCGGGTCGACCGATTCAGCGACAAACGCCGCAGCAAATCGTCGATCAAATTCTCGCCTACGAACCGGAAACGAAGATCACGCTTCTCGCGCCGCTCGTGCAAAATCAGACGGGCGAGTTTCGAGATGTCATCGAGAAACTGAAACGGGAAGGATTCGTGCGTGTTCGGGTAGACGGCGAGATTCTTGAGCTCGGACGGCCCGAACCTATTCGGCTCAAGAAAGGCGGCCGGCATACTATCGAAGCAGTCGTGGATCGATTGGTCGTGCGCGAGGGAATACGATCGCGGCTGACGGATTCGATTGAGACCGCACTGAAGTGGGGCGAGCACCGGCTGGTGGTGTTGCGGCAGGCAAAAACTGAAACGTCCAACGTCCAACGTTCAACATTGAATGTTGAAAAAGGAGAATGGGAAGAGCTGCGCTATTCGACCGATTACAGCGATCCGGAAAGCGGCTTTTCGTTAGGCGAGCTTACGCCGAAACATTTTTCCTTTAACAGCCATTTTGGCGCGTGCCCGGCCTGTCATGGTTTGGGGACGCAACTCGTGTGTGACCTTGATCTGATGATTTCCGATCCACAAAAGAGCCTGGCGGAAGGGGCGATAACGCCATGGCGACGTGGCACCAAACCGATGCGTGCCTATTACCGGCAATTGCAGAGTGCGCTGGTGAAGCATTTCGGCGTTGACGATGAAACGCCGTTTGCAGAACTGCCTAACGAGTTCACGCAGGCGCTTTATTTTGGGACCGGCGATCAACCGATCGAGATGAATTTTGGCAGCAACGGGAAGCACAAAGTGGCAAAGCCGTTTGAAGGCCTGGTGCCGCAAATGGAACGGCTTTACGAGGAGACCGAAAGCGAATTCACCCGTAATCGAATCCGCGCGTTCATGACGCGCGTGCCGTGTAAAGTCTGTAGCGGCGCGCGCCTCAAGCCGGAAATCCTGGCGGTGACAATCAAAGATGAGGCGAATCGCGAGCTGAATATTCATCAATTCAGCGAACTGACGACTCAGGCCGCCTCGGAATACATCGCAAGACTTCAGTTAACAAAACAGCAACGCATCATCGTTAGCGACGTGTTGCACGAGATCGAATCGCGTCTGCAATTTCTTGTCGAAGTCGGACTCGGCTATCTCACTTTGAATCGCGAGAGTGGAACGCTTTCCGGCGGCGAAGCGCAGCGCATCCGTCTCGCCACGCAAATCGGATCGGGTTTGGCCGGTGTTCTTTACGTGCTCGACGAACCGAGCATCGGATTACATCAGCGCGATAATGCGCGGCTCCTGACAACGCTGCGTCGCCTGCGCGATCTCGGCAATTCCGTCATCGTTGTAGAGCACGATGAAGAGACGATTCGCGCGGCGGATCACATTCTCGATCTCGGCCCGGGCGCCGGTCCGCGTGGCGGCGAATTGGTGGCGCAGGGCAGGCTCGAAGAGATTCTTGAAGCGAAGAATTCTTTGACGGCAGATTATTTGTCGGGCCGAGCGCGCATTGCCGTTCCGAAGCAGCGCGTTAAGCCGCGGCCCGATGAGGACGGCTGGCTCACGTTGGTCGGCGCGGCAGAAAATAATCTGAAGAAGATCGATGTTTCATTTCCTCTCGGATTGCTGACCTGCGTAACCGGCGTTTCCGGAAGCGGAAAATCAACGCTCGTCGACGACATTTTACGACGGGCGCTCTTCCGACATTTCTACAACTCGAAAGAAAGGCCCGGAGCCTTTCGAGCATTGCGCGGACTGGAACATCTCGATAAGGCGATTGTCATCGATCAAAGTGCAATCGGGCGAACGCCACGCTCAAATCCAATTACCTACACCGGCGCGTTTACGCCGATTCGCGAACTGTTCGCGCAGCTGCCGAACGCGCGCGTGCGCGGGTACGATGCCGGCCGGTTTAGTTTCAACGTCAAAGGCGGCCGCTGTGAAAATTGCGAGGGCGGCGGCTTGATCAAAATAGAGATGCATTTCCTGCCCGACGTTTACGTCGAATGCGAAGTCTGCCGTGGGGCGCGTTACAATCGCGAGACGCTTGAGATTACTTTCAAAGGAAAAAATATTGCTGACGTTCTCGAGATGACGGTCGATGAAGCCGCGCGGTTTTTTCGCAATGTGCCCTCGGTGTCCGACAAATTGATTGCGCTTCTCGATGTCGGTCTCGGATATCTCCGGCTCGGGCAATCCGGAACGACGCTTTCCGGCGGCGAAGCGCAGCGGGTGAAACTGGCGACCGAGCTGGCGAAGCGAGCGACTGGTCGTACGATTTACATCCTTGACGAACCAACTACCGGGTTGCATTTCGCCGACATCGAGAAGTTGCTTCAGGTGTTGATGAAATTACGCGATGCGGGCAACACGCTCGTCGTCATTGAGCACAATCTTGAAATGATCAAATGCGCGGATTGGATCGTCGACCTTGGACCGGAGGGTGGCGAGCGCGGCGGTAAAATCGTGGGCGCGGGCCCGCCAGAAAAACTCGCGGAGATGGCGGAGAGTTTCACGGGAGAATATCTCCGTCCACTTCTTAACAATCGATGAAAACATTGCGGTCAGCGCTGGCAATTGTTTTGTTCTTTGCCGCTGCGGCAAAGTTGTGGAGCGCGCAGGAACCGATCGATTTTCATTCAGCAACGCAACCGCTCGATGAAGGCGTCCCCGAAGTCGCTATCGGACGTTTGCAGCAGTTGCTTCGGAGCAATCTCGGAACTCAGGAAAAGCGCAGTGTCCTGCTGAAACTAAGTGAAGCGTATGTTGCTACGGGAGATGGCGAGGCGGCGTTGAAGGTTCTCGATGATCCGAAGCTGCGCAATGTCTCGGCCGGAAGTTTTTGGCGAGGTCAGGCGTGTGCGAGTCTTGGGCGCTGGCCGGAAGCTTTGGTTGCCTACGACAACGCTCTGGGTTTGGAAAAGGATGCCGCCTTGCACGCCGACGAGTTGTTCGGAAAGGCAGAGGCATTGCGCGCGTTGGATCAAAGAGATGAGGCGCTACGAGTGCTGGCCACACTCTTCGACGATCAACGCTGGGCCGTGCGGGCACGATTTCGTGCGACCGAGTTGTTGCTCGATAAACACGACGTCGTTAGCGCGACAAATATGTTGGCGAAGGCTCAGCCGAAATCGGCGTTGGAAAAACAGGAACGTCGATTTTTGCGCGGTCGCATCGAAACCGAACTTAAACGTCCGGAAAAAGCCCTCGCCCTATTCGAAACGATTCTAAGAAAAACTGAACAGGCCAATCACTCGTTAGTCATCGCCACGTTGTTCGCGATCTCCGATGTCCATTTACAATTGAAAACGGCGGAGGCGGCGGACGACATTTTAGAAGAGTTTATTGAGCATCATCCGGCCGATCCGGACTTGGGAAGGATCTTCAGGAAACTGGATGAGGTGTATCAAACCGAGCGAAAGCCATCCCGTTCCGAACTCAGCCATTGGAGCCATGATCACATACAACCGCGGCGAGCTTTTGCGCGATGGTATCTTGCGCGGGCCGATCTTCGCGCGGGCGATCGCGCCGCAGCTCTCGCAGATTTTCGCGACTTTGTCAGCGCAGCGGTGAAACGGCCGGAGCTAATCGATGGGTATCTTGAGTTCGCGGAATTACAGAAGGCTGATTACCGCTTTGATGATGCTCTCGCTATTCTTAATGCGGCGCGTTCGTTACTGCCGCGCGCCGATGAGCTGGCAAGAATTAACTGGCTCGCCGCGGAGATTGAATATGAAGCAAAACAATTTGAGGCGGCAGCGAAGGATTTCGAAAAAATTGCGCATGACCATCCGAGCCTGACGACCAACGCGCTTTTCAACGCTTCGTTAGGCTGGCTGCAAGTAAGCAATGAAGGCCGGTTCGCGGCCGACTACCAGGAGTTGAACGGAAGCGGAACAGACGACGACGCGCGCGCCGATTTACTTTTGGAACGAGGGCTAATGCAAGCCGGGCAGGGGGACGCGAAGGCGGAGAACTCGCTGCGGACTTTTCTGCGCGATTTCCCCAGGAGCAAACGCATTTCCGAAGCGTGGGTCGCATTGGCGGAAATGGCTTTCCATGCATCGCCCCCGCGTCTGGACGAGGCGCGCGCAAATTTAGCGCATGCGATGGAATCACATCCCACGGCGGTCGCGCGAGAACGCGCGGATTATTTGAATATTTGGATCGAGGATACGCCGGCGAATATCGATGAAGCGAAAGTTCTTTCGCTGGCGACTCAGTTTGTTCGCGATCATCCCGACTCGGCATTTGTTCCCGATGTGCGAATGAAACTAGCGGAAGCGTATTATCGACGTGAGGATTTCGCGAACGCGCAGACGCAGTTCGAACTTCTGGTGGCGCACAATCCAAACGGTCCACTCGCCGAGAAAGCGCTATTTTTTGCTGCGGAATCAGCGATGGCGAGCATGGCAACAGCCTCTCTCGAGCACGCTCTGACACTTTTCGATGAAGTGGTGCACAAGGATGGTGAATTAAAATGGGCGGCGCGAAACGAACAAGCGGTCATTGAGCGCAAACTTGGAAAGTCGCAGGATGCGCTCGCGCTTTACGATGAGGTCCTGAAAGGAAACGCGAAACCCGGGGAAAAGCGTGAGGCGTTGTGCGGTAAGGGCGATATCTATCTCGAAATGGGTGCGACGACGCGCGAGAACTACAAACGAGCGATTGAAAATTACGATCAATTGATTGCCGACACAGACGCATCCTTGCATTGGCGAAATCAGGCTCTTTTCAAGAAGGGTGTTTGTCTGGAAAAATTAGGCGACCAAGCCGGATCTCTCGCGATTTTTTATCGCGTGTTGGAAAACGAAGGGCAGCCGGGCAAGCCACGCGAATTCTTTTGGTTTTACAAAGCCGGTTTTAACGCGGCACGCCTTCTGGAAGAACAAGAAAAATGGAGTTCCGCGGCGGCGATATATCAAAGACTAGCGACCGCTGAAGGGATGCGCAGCGAAGAAGCGAAATCCCGGCTGGCACAGTTGCGGTTGGAACATTTCTTGTGGGAGCAATGACCGTTTTTGTCCGGTTTTCGTCCTGAAAATACAATTGCGGAAACGCCCAAGGAGGCGCAAGCTGTCGTCATGACAACAACATACAGGCTCCCCAGTCTGTGTAGTGTTCTGTGCGTGGGAACGGTATTGAGCCTGGCGCTGTGCGCCTCCGCGTCCGCTGGTGACTCCGACGGCAAAAGCGTCGTGACTCAGCGGCAGTACCAAGCAGCAGTCCAAAAGCCGAAGAGGATCGTTTATTACGTCAAATCATCGGCTTCAGCGATTCCAATACCGCTTGAGCGGCTCGGTGGAATCCCGACGACAACAACGCCGATGCTGGTGGTCGGCGACCCACGTATCTCGAACCGATAAGGGGAACACGGTCTCGCGACCAAATTCGCGAAGCGTCGAACCGGCTGCACGCCGGTCAGGGGTGGTTGTTTTCTGAGGGGTCAATTTTCCAAGCCATCATTTTGCGAAGATGAGCGCCAATCTTTTCGATGGGCTGGGAATTGGCGGCGCGGAGCAGGGTCTTGAGGTTTTTTTCCCCACCACGCGTCTCGCGGAGAAGTTCTCGGGCAAACTTTCCGCTCCGGATTTTTTCCAGCGCCGCAGCCATCCGTTTGTGCACGCCACGATCGACAATCTTAGGACCGACAGTGAGCTCGCCCCAAAGTGCGGTCTCGGAGATGAGAGCTCGCATGCCGGCCAGCCCAGCTTCGTGCATGAGATCGACGATGAACTTCAATTCATGAAGACATTCGAAATAGGCGATCTCAGGTGCGTAGCCAGCGTCGACCAGCGTTTCGAATCCGGCGCGCACGAGCGCGCTCATCCCCCCGCACAAAACAGCTTGTTCGCTAAAAAGATCCGTTTCCGTTTCTTCGCGAAATGTGCTCGCGATAACGCCGGCGCGCGTTGCGCCGATGCCTTTCGCCCAGGCCAACGCGGTTTGTTTTGCGTGTTTTGAAAAATTCTGTTGAATGGCGATAAGGGCCGGGACGCCGCGACCTTGCTCGAATTCGCGACGCACCATCTGGCCGAGACCAAGCGGCGCGACCATGATTACGTCGACATCTTTTGGCGGCCGGATCGTGCGATAAAGAATCGAGAAACCATGTGCGAAAAGAAGGGTTTGATTCGTGCGCAGAAACGGCGCGATCTGTCTTTCGTAAATCTTCGGAATCTGCGTATCGGGCAGCGCTAGAAAAAGGATGTCACTACGCCGCACGGCTTCCTTTGTTTCGAAAACCTTGAGCCCGTAACTTTGCGCGCGCGCGCGCGATTTACTTCCGCGATAAAGACCAACAATTACACTAACGCCGCTGTCTCTTAGATTCAGCGCATGCGCATGGCCCTGCGAACCGAAGCCGATGACAGCGCAGGTTTTTCCGCGCAGTAATTTGAGATCGGCGTCTCGATCGTTGTAAATGCGAGCGGCCATGGAAGGCGGATGAGCGCCGCGATGCTAGCGCAGCGTTCGATCAAGTCAACGACACTGCAACCGCAGTGCAAGTCGCCGCACCGAACTAGTTCGCCACCGGCTGCGTTTGCGCCAGCGCCTGTAAGCGGTTCACATGCGCCATTGCTGAGCGTGCTTCGTCGGTCCGACCCATCTTTTCCAGAATGTTGGAAAGCATGATGTATTGCCGTGGTTCATCTGGCTGACGGGCAACCGCGCGACGTTGCACACGCCACGCCTCCTCGAGGCGATTTTGGCGAAGATCGAGCGTAGCGATGAGATTCAGAGGCAACAATGTCGTGAACATCGAGCAAACTCGCGTGATGAAGAGCAGCCATCGCGTGTTCCGAATCGCCCGCTTCCAAATACAGGCGACCGAGCGCAACCGAAGCGCCGTAATGCCACCAATTTTTCCGCGCGTAAGCCTCGACTAATTGCAGAGCTGCTTCCGGACCCTTTCGTTCACGCAGGATTTCTGCTTCGAGAGAAACGATCTCCCACGTCTGAGGATAATCCATTCGTGCTTGGTCCAGAATTTCCAAGGCACGTTGATCGTCTTTCTCCTCATGCCGCAAGTGAGCGAGATTCAGCACTGCGATCCATGTCCGCGGATATTCTTTTCGGAATTGAGCCACGGCGGTGTTCACGGAGAGGAGCAATGCCCTGGCCTCGGCTTTCTTATTTTGCTGATTAAGCACTTCTGCGAGGTTGGTGCGCGCAATGGGGTAATCCGGTGTCAATGTCAGAATGCGGCGGTAAATCTTTTCAGCTTTGGCGTATTCGCCCCGATTCGCATAAATCTGCGCGAGATTGACGCCGATACGCGTCGTCATGCCTCCGGCGGCTACAGTTCTGCGATAGAATGTTTCCGCCGTTATCCAGTCCGTGCTGCGAATGGCACTTCGCACGCTAAAGCCGACGACGGCAACGCTGGCGAGTGCGATCGCAGACTTGCGATACATCGGCGGCAGATCGATGGCGCAGCCTGCGAGAAAAATCAGAAAACCGACGCTCGGTAAGTAAAGCCAGTGTTCGGCGGATGTAGCATTCAATTCGATCAGATTCGAAATGGGCAGGTAGCCGAACAGAAACCAACAGGCGCCGAAGATCCGCATGGACTGTCCGGCTCCTTTTCGAAGCGAGGCGCCAAACATTGCTATTGCCACCGCGAGTCCAAGAATAGAGAGATACTCTGAGCCCACGGAATGCCGCCAACTTTCTTTCGTCTTGTAGTTATTCGGATCGATGACCGTTCGTTCCATGTGCAGGTTTGAAGGCAGGATCATCAGCCGTCCATAGTCGCCGAGCGCGCGCAACATCAGGACCGCGCGTGTGGGACGGCTCCATTCGGAGGATGGATTTGCATTCGGACGACGATCCGGCAATTGGCGAAGCCCGGCATAAATGCCGAGCAAGATCACACAACAGCCTAACGAGACAATTTTCGTTCGCCGCCCAATTTGTTTTTCGAAAAAGAAAATGTGCAGAAGAAAGAGCGCGAACCAGACGCATGCGATTTCTCGGGAACAGAGAGATAACAACCCGGACAGGCCCGCCAGACCGTAGCAGCCTAGACGCAGGTAGCGCGATTTGATCTCGCGCGCGAACAGGACAAGGAGCCAGCCGCCGCAAGCAAAGACGAAAGCCAGACTATCGGCGCGGCCCGAAATGTAATCGACGGCCGCGCTATGCACGGGATGAACGACCCAGAGAAGCGCAACGATAAAAGCGGCAGCGGACCCGACGTGGTGTTTGTCCGACGACGACACGCACGTCATGACGAACAATTTCCTCAGCAGAAAGTAGAGAAGAATTCCGCTGAGAACGTGTAACAAGACATTCGTTAAATGAAATCCATACGTGTTCGTGTTCCAAAGCATGTAGTCCAAAATGAACGAGATGTTTTGGACGGGCCGATAATGCGCGGAGAAGGAATCCAGAAAAAGGTGGTGTCTGAATGCTTCCAGAATTAGAAGCGGACTTTTGATGAAGGGATTGTCGTGCGCCAGATATTGGTCGTCCCAAACAAGCTCGCCCTGTAATGCCGGCGCGTGCACGGCGAATCCAAACAGGGCAAGCAGCGCGCAGCGTATCCAGTTGCGTCCGAGGTAGCCCGAGGCTCGTGTCATTACGGCTTTCAAAGCTTGAAGGAGTTGTGGCGCCCAACCTTCATGGCTGGATTGCGCACTTAATTGTGTCCGAAGGGCGACCAGAATGATGAGTCGGTGACGTCGGACAAGGAGTTGTAGGCAGTTTGGGTAGCCTTTGGCAGGGTATCCACGTTTTGGTCACCGTAATCACCGCCAAATAAATCCTGCCCGGTCACGAAAAGCGTGCTGTCTTTTTTGACGTAATTTGTCCAGTCAACTACTGCCACTGGATCACCGGTCTTCTTGCCGTTCTCGATCGCATATTGATCGATCGCAGCGTCGATCATGCGCAGGTCGTTCAAGATTTTTGAAGCTTGAGAGCGTTTGCGCGCGCGCAGAAAGCCCGGGACCGCGATCGCCGCCAGTAAAGCGATGATTGCCACTACGATCATGATCTCCACCAGAGTGAAACCCGCACGTTTGACGCCGTGTTTTCTCATATTTGGAAATTCTGAGTGAGCGCCGTGGCCCTCGCTGACTCTCACGACTCATTCCCTGCCACCGGCAGCGATGGCAGGAGAATGAATCGTCAGATGATTAATTGTGGCCGTATGGCGACCAGAAATCTGATCCGGCGACGTCCGATAGTGTAAGCCAGGCGGCGTTCGGCGCTTTTGGCAGAGATCGACGCTCATGAGCGCCGTAACCATTTCCGAAAAGATCCGCGCCCGTCATGTAGAGCGTAGAACCTTTCTTCAGGTAGTTCGTCCAGTCAGCGGTATTGACCACGGAGCCGCTCGTTTTGTTATTCTCAATGGCGTACTGATCGACGGCCGCGTCGATCAAGCGCAAATCATTGAGAATACGGCTGGCTTGCGAGCGTTTGCGGGCCCGGAGGAAGCCAGGCACGGCAATTGCAGCGAGCAGCGCGATGATCGCAACCACGATCATGATTTCCACGAGGGTGAAGCCCCCGCGTTTCTTGTTGATTTTATTTAACATGTTAGTGCTTTCGTTTATCTCTTATTTGTTTGACTGCGACCCACGACATCAGTCGCGGATGTTGACGTTTAAAAAGCAGTGTTAATGCCAATCGCTACGGTTTTTACGGTAAACATCGGCATCTCGAAATGAGTCCTTTTCGTGACCGGCGACGGGCCTTATTCGGCCTTTGTGTATTCGTTCTCGTAGTTCTGCTGCGAGTCATCGCGTTGGCTCGCATAACCGAGTCGCCCTTTCTGTTGCCCGCTCATGGCGACATGCATTTTTACAACGCTTGGGCACTGCGAATTTTGCGCGGGGAATGGACCGATCATCTCGCGTTTTACGGCCTGCCGCTTTACCCCTATTTGCTCGCCGGGATCTACAAAATATTTGGTTACAATCCGTTCGTGCCTGGTTTGCTCCAGGCTGGTCTCGATGGCGGAACCGCCGTCATTATTTGCCAACTGGCAATCCGAATCTTCCAGCGGAAACAGACGGCGGAGGTGTCCGATGCAGGTAGGGCAGGTTTGCCTTATCGCGGAGAAATCATCGGTGTTCTGGCAGGGTTGGGATGGGGATTATTTACGCCGGCGCAAGCTTACTCGGTTATCCTCATGCCCAGCGCCTGGCTCGTTTTTGTTTTCTGGCTTCTTGTTTGGCTAATCGTCGCGCGACAGCAGGCGCCGGCGACTAATCTGGATCCTGATTATCGGAATTGTCGTTGGCGTCACAGCGATGGGGATAGCAACCATCCTTTTTCTCATTCCGCTCTTGATCGCCGCCGTCTGCTTCAAGTGGACGATGCCTGGCAAAAGCGCACGCGTCATAGCGACGTGTGCAATTTTACTCGGCGCAATGATAGGCACGCTCCCGGCCTTCGTGCACAATTACCTGGTCGCGCGGGATCCCGTTTTTCTTTCCGCCCACAGCGGCATCAATCTTTGGATTGGCAACAACCCATGGGCAAATGGCTATCCACGTTTCCCGCCCGGCTTGCACGCCGGCCAGGAGGCGATGCTACAGGATTCGATCAACGGCGCAGAATCTGCCGTCGGGCATCCGCTGAAACGGTCGGAAGTTTCCGCGTATTGGTCTGCGAAGGCGCGGAACTATATCGCTCACAATTTCGGTGCGTGGCTGAAGTTACTCGGTCTTAAGTTCGTCAACTTTTGGAACGCCTTTCGTTACGACGATCTCAGCGTCATAACGACTTTGCGTGAGGAAGGCGTTATTTTTCCCGGTCTCGGCTTCGGCTTGGTAGCCGCGCTGGCGATTCCGGGTCTATTGCTCGCTTGTTATCAATTTCCGCTTTCTCGCTGGGTGGCGGCGGCGATTGGCTTGCACCTTGTATCATTACTCGGCGTTTTTGTCACCGAACGATACCGGCTTGCAGCAGCACCTGGCCTGCTTTTGTTCGCGGCCTTCGGTCTTTGGAACTTTTGGGAGAGCTGCGTTATAGCTCGCTACCGGCACGCTGCCGTCTATGCCGCGCTTGTGATCCTGGCGACACTGTTTGTCTCGCAACCAAAGCGTGAACCATCACTCTGGGCTCTGGACAGCTACAACACCGGTTTGCAAGCGTTGGACTTGAATCATCTCGATGTTGCGCAACAGAAATTGAACCTTGCTTACGCGTATGTTCCCGATAACGCGGAGTTGAATTTTGCGCTAGGTAATCTTCGTCTCGCGCAAGGCGATAAGAATGCTGCAAAATCGTACTACTTCACAACCCTTCGCCTCGATCCACGTCACGAAGGCAGTTACAATAATTTGGGTGTGCTGGCCTTGGAAGAAAATCAGGGTCAGTTAGCTGCCAGATTTTTCGCCAAAGCTCTGGAGCAAAACCCGCGGGACGCCAAGACTCATTATCTTCTCGCCCGATCTCATCTCAGCATGGGAGATTTGAAAAGTGCCCGAGCCGAAATTGAGCAGGCGCTCAAGCTTGCCCCTCAACAACCCGAATTTCAGGCGCTTAAGGCCGATCTGGAGAAAAAGGCGACATCTCCGTGAGACTCAGCAGGCACCAAAGCTGCTAAAACTTCACGGTGCTGCAACCCGCTTCTGCCACTTCTGTGATAGCTACGCGACCATCTGTGGTTACGGACACGTCTACCGTTTCGTATCACCATCAAAGAGATCGCGTCTCCCACGAGATCGAAGCACCTTTTGGATTCTGGCAGCTACATTGGTCGCATTCGCGCTGAAACTGACCATCGCCTGCACTACTCTCGGCACAAACGACGTTATTACCTTTTACGGATTCGCCAGGAACTTACACCTGCACGGCCTTGAATGGACCTATCAGCACAGTATCTCGTTTAATCATCCGCCGGTTACAGCGTATTACCTTCGCGCCATCTATTACCTGGATCATCTGCCATTCTGCCGCAGCTACGGACTGACCTTTCCTTTTCTCCTTCGCCTTCCCGGCATTCTCGCCGATGTCGTCGTTGTCCTGGCACTACTCTGGGCCGTAAAAAACGACGCGCGCGTCCGAATCCCACCATGGGCACTTTTACTTTTCGCATTAAGTCCCGTGTCGCTCATGATCACAGGATTTCACGGGAACACCGATCCTGTAATGGTGATGTTTCTCGTTCTAGCTGCGCTCTCGACGCTACGGAACAAGCCGGTGCTGGCGGGACTGTTTCTTGCGCTGAGTTGCCAGATCAAAATCGCGGCGCTCTTGCTTTGCCCCGTCTTCTTCTTTTTTTGGATTGCACGTAGCGCGACATTTCCGTTCCTCATTCCTTTTGCTGTTACCACTGCTCTTCTTTGGGCCGAGCCGCTGCTCAAATTTCCGGCGCTCTTTCTCCACAACGTTTTGTCCTATGGTAGCTTTTGGGGAATTTGGGGAATTACCTATTGGTTGCGCCTAACGAACCTGCCGCAGTTTGGCGTTGTCAGCTTTTCATGACCTGCCGCTTTGGGAAAACGTAATCGTGACAGCATTAAAGTTGTTTATCATCATTGCGGTTCTTACGATCGCCTGGCGCCGCAGAAACGTGGAAGGACGCGCTTTCTTTGACTCGCTCTCATACAGTTGGATTATTTTCTTCGTTTTATCTCCGGGCGTTTGCGTTCAGTACATGATTTGGCTGGCTCCGTTCATCCTTATTTCCTCGCCAGCGTTCTACTGCTGGCTTATTGCCGCCAGTTCGCTATTTGTTTTTTTCTTTTATAACGTTACTGCGGGAGGCTTGCCGTGGTATGTCGGCGATCTCGACTAACCGGCTGAACGTAATCTGGACTCCGTGGACAATTTGGCCATGGGCGGTACTGCTGTTGCGGGGATTCTGTTGCGATGGCGCGGAGCGCTATCGCGGAAGAGATACAAATGTGCGTATGCGTCGATCGCACACAGAAGCCATGTCAGAGGGCGACGTATTCTCTATTACGCCGCGTTAGTCTTAGCGATTGGCGCCGGCATTTTCTTCGGTTGCCTTCGCCATTGTTTACAGACGGTGCGCCTTGCATGCGCTGCAGGGTTTGCTCATCCAACTGCGAAATTCTCCGGTATCGGCTTCGATGAAGGCCTCTATCGCGAATATGTAAATGCTCTGTCGAAGGTTGGAATCGGCTGGCTACCCGAGACATTGTAGAACAGTACATCGCGGTACAAAGCAAGCTGCCCGCTTCCGTGCTTCCGCCGGTCCGTTTTCTTTACATCTTCGCGGCATACCTTTGGCATTCCTTGTTTGGTAGCGAGGCGCTCGTTGCTTTGCACAATGTCGCCTGCGCTCTTTAGCATCCTGACTCTGCTTGTCGCCACGGCGTTCGCGTGGCGTTTGAAGGGACCGGTCTGGGCGTTAGGTATCGGGGCCTTGATGGCTTTCGCGCCGACCCAGATTCACATGTCACAGCATGCGCTGGTAGACGGATTTTTCACTTTCTGGGCGTTACTTTGCCTGTGGTTTCTTTGGGAGAATCTGCAAACTCCAAAGCGAGTCGGATGGCTGCTCGCTTACATTCTTGCGCTTTGCTTTGCTTGTTCTTACCAAGGAGAATGCTTTCTTTGTTTTCGTGGCAATACTTGTATTGCTTTTGTGCAATCGATGGATGCAATTTGGCCGGATCACACCGCAGCTACTGCTCGCAACTCTCCTCGGTCCGCTTCTCGGTGTCGTTATTCTCGTATTCCTTGCCGGCGGTGTGACCAATCTCATCACGACGTATCAGCTATCCGTAACTAAAAATTATCAACTTGCCTACGCCGTTCATACTGGTGATGGACCATGGTATCGATATATCGTGGATCTACTATTAGTTAGCCCGATTATCTTAATCCTTGCGATCGGGGCAGTATTTCGTCTTGATCGGACACAGAAGGCTGAGCTCTTTCTGAGCATCTTCATCGCCGGCAGCTATCTCGTCATGTGCAATATCAAATACGGAATGAATCTCCGTTACGCCAATATGTGGGACATGCCGCTGCGTTTTCTGGCGGTCAGCCAGGTTGCGTTTCTTTGCGGGTTACTGGGTCGCTATTGCGTTCTGGCCATGTCGATCGCAATGAGCGTGCTTTGTGCTGCCGAATTGCGGCAATACCTTATTCTTTTCGTTCACTACCCGCTTTATGAATTGGTAAGTGAAGGATTACTACGAGCGCTTAAGATTTTGAAATCCCCGTGATCTGTCGGAGCTAAGCGTAGCGAAGCGACTCGACCGGACGTGCTACACGGCGAGGACGCCGGTGAAGAAGACGCCAGCAACCTAGCGTCAGCACTCGAGCCGCGGATTCCATCATAATTGTAAGCGACATTTTGGATGCTCCGCGGCGACGCTCAGTAAAGACGATGGGGACTTCTGAGATGTGAAAGCCGTTCCGGACGACATGGAAATGAAACTCGATGATGAATCCGTATCCGTCTGAAGAAAATTGCGCCCAATCGATGCTTTGGAGAACCCTGGAGCGAATGGCTTTGAATCCACTGGTGGGATCGCTCAATCGTAATCCACTCAAGAAACGAGTGTAACTTCCGGCGAACAGACTTAAGAGGAGGCGTCGTACGGGCCAGTTGATCACGCGAATGCCATCGACATAGCGCGATCCGAGGGCGACATCACAACCATTTTCGATTTCCGCCAGGAGACGCGGGATGTCCGCGGGATCGTGGGAAAAATCCGCATCCATTTCGACGCAGACGGGGTGGCCGCGTCTCATTCCCCAGTTAAAACCCTCCCGGCAGGCGCTGGCAAAGCCGCGCCGCGTCGCGCGCTGAAGCAGAAAAACGCGCTCTCCGAAATCCGGATGTTGCTCCACAATGGCGCCCGTTCCATCCGGTGAATTGTCGTCTACTACAACAGCGTCGACGGGAGTGGATAGAGCGAGCAATTTACCGAGCAATTTTCTGATGTTCTGCGCTTCATTGTAAACCGGAATGACGATGAGGGGCCTGGAAGCGACCAGGCTCGCGGTCTCAGGCATTTCCGTTAACTGCGCTCGAACCATGCTTGCTCTGAAGTCGAGCAGCTTCTATTCCCAAGGGCATCACGTTTGCTTCCGAGTAGCGTGTTGAAAAATGACAACCCCAGTAGGTTCCGACGGATCGAGTGCATTGTCGCGATCGTCTTGAGCGTGGTCCTAATCGGGCTGAATATTCTCGTCCTGTTAAATCGCGGCCCGCTGTGGCGCGATGAAATTAGCAGTTTGACGCTCGCCACCAAAACTTCGTGGGGCGAACTTTGGAAGACGCTCGTTCTGGATCCTTTCCCGCCGTTCTTTTTCGTGCTGCTCCGTGGCTGGCACGCGCTCGTTGGCGATTCCGATTTTTCTCTGCGAATTTTGGGGTTCGGTATTGGTCTCTCCTGTATCGCAGCCTTTTGGGTTAATGCGCGCCTAACGAGGCTTCGCATCCCGATTCTGTCGCTTGCATTACTTGGTTTTAATCCAACCCATATCATTTGGAGCGATTCGCTTCGCGCATACGGACTCGGTGTTTTCTGGATTTTGATTGCCTTTGGCGCCTTTTGGCGATTTCTCGAGAAGCCGGGGAGATGGGAGTTTGTCCTGGCTCTGATCGCTGCGCTTCTGAGCGTGCAAAGCATTCTAACTAACGCGCTCCTCATTTTCGCCTGTGGCACAGCAGCGGCAATCGTCGCTTTACGCCGGCGTGAATATCGGAGTGTCGCTGCGATTCTACTTATCGGAGCGCTAGCCGCTCTTTCTCTGGTCCCTTACGCCGGCATCATCCAGGCGACTCACAGTTGGTCAAGTCTTTGTAAAGCCAATGTCCCGACTTCTCACCTCTTCCGCGTCCTCGGGGATGCAATCGCCGAGCAAGGCGTCGGCTCTATCTGGATTTGGGGAATCGCGGCAATCGTTGCGTTAATTTTCGTTTGCCTTTGGCAAATCAGACCCGTTCTCTTCGATCAATCGACCCAAAGACGAGATCAAGTGCTGTTCGCTCTTCTCGCCGGCGGCATCGGATTCCTATCGACGATGATTTTCTTCCGCATTGTTTCCTGGCCGACCAACGTTTGGTACTACCTGCCCATGCTGGCTGTCGCCGCCGTTGCGATTGATCTGATTTTCGACTTCGATCGTCGCTCGAATCTCGCGCCGATTGTGCGGACAAGCGTAGCGATCATCATCATTGCCGTTTCGTTTCCGACAATTTTCGAAAAGCTTCAGACTCGGGCGTCGAATCTGGACCTCATCGCGAGATCGATCGCGCAGCGAGCTGATCCCGAAGATCTGATCGTGTTTTGTCCATTCACGGATGGAATCACGTTCCAACGTTATTTTCATCGCGACGTGGATCAGGTAACGATACCGATGGTTCGCGATCTCTCGCTTCATCGATGGGATGAGGTGATGGAGCAGGCTCGTCGAACGAATGCGATCGGGCCGGTCCTCGAGAAAGTGGATCACAAGCTTCAGGCTGGCCATCGCGTGTGGGTTGTCGTCAGCATAACTTTGCCGCCGCGACGCGAGGCGCCGCCTGCCGTTCGGCCTCTTGCGCCGAACGACTCTCGCCCTTGGACACGCTTTGCTGCGGAATGGGGATCAATCCTCGCCTACGATCTGAAAATTCACGGACAAACTTTCGCCGCAATCGATGTGCCTTCGGAGCAATTGATTAGTATGTATGAACACTCGTACCTGCTCCGCATCAGCGGATGGCATGACGATCCTCCGGCGCGGGTTGCGACAGCGCAGCCGTGAGCGATTGCGATATCTACTTTGCGGAGAGCTTCACCGGACCGAGTGCAATGGTAAATCCAAGGATTGCCCGGCACGATTCGTTCCACCAGGGCGAAGCCATAGTATGCCGCTCCCTTCCATTCGTTAGGGAAAAGAACATGGCGATAACCGGAACTTTGGAACGGCGGCAGATTTGGCGACAATAACAAGGCGTAACAATCGGGCTTAATTAAGCCACCATCTATCAAGGGCGAATCGCCCAGAAATGGGGTCGTCGTAGTTCGCGCCAGTTGTGCGCGAATTAACGCGATCGAGCGGTTCTTCTCTCACGCGTCCCTTAGCTACCGTTGCGGTCGGCGCCCTCTTTTTTTTCCAGAGTGGTATTGGCCGTGGCGAGTAATGCCTCGTCGTCGTTGTCCGTTATGCTACCGAGAAATTGTCGAATGTTGCGGAATGAGCGACGCAGATACAAATCTGCGGCGCGATTATCTTCGATGACGGAACTTCCGTTGCGCCCGCTCGCCTGCAATTCGGAATCCCATCGACTGAGAACGCAGGCCGAGGCAAACATTTCCATGGCGGCGCCGGCGATCCGCTCCTGAATCAACTGCATGTCGAGGATCGGTTCGCGATAGGCGATGAGCGCGCGATTTACGGAAAGATTGAATTTCCAAATCAAGCGTCCGAGTTGTCCGGCCTTCGAGCGCAATTGCTCGCTCTTGACCGGAACGTCTGGAATTCGTACCGCGGCGCCAAGGCGATTCATTCCTGCGGTCCACGCTTTGCCGAGACCTTGTCGCGAAGGTTTCAACATGGTGTCGTAAATTTCTTTGAACTCCATGCCCGGTCCGCGCATGCCGACCAGCGCGATGAATGAGGTCAGCACTTCATTACTGCCTTCGCCGATCTGATTGATGCGCGCGTCGCGCAGGATTCGGCCTAACGGAGAATCATCGAAGTAGGCTGAGCCGCCGTGGATCTGGAAAGTATCGTTCACAGCGTCCCACAAGCGGTCCGTTGTGAAAACTTTCAGCATCGCCGTTTCGATCATGTAATCCTCGAGACCGCGGTCGATCAGTGATGCCGTCACCATCGTCATCGCTTCCATCGCGTAAATATCCGCAGCCATGCGTGCGATTTTTTTCTTCACCAGATCGAAGTCGCCGAGCGTCTTGTTGAATTGCTGGCGGCTGTTCGCGTGCTGAATGGCGAGACGAAGGCAGGTTTTCGCAGCGCCGGTGCAACAAGCGCCAAAAGTCGTGCGGCCGAAATCCAGAACCGTCAACGCCACGCGCAAGCCTTTGCCTAACGGACCAAGAACATTTTCTTTCGGAACGCGCACGTCCTTCAACGCAAAACGTCCTGTGGCCGTTCCACGAATGCCGAGCTTCGGCATGCGCGGTTCCAGCATGGTGAATCCTGGCATGTCGGGAGTGACGAGGAATGCCGTGATCGCGGTTTTACCTTCTTTGCCGGGAACGGGTGTCCGCGCCATTACCGTCAGCACTTGGGCGATCGCGGCGTTGGTGATGTAGCGTTTTTCGCCGTTCAGGATGAAGTGCGTACCGTCTTCGCTCGGTTGCGCCTGCATCTGCACATTCGCCGCATCGGATCCGGCGTTTTCTTCCGTCAATGCAAAAGCCGCCAGTTGTTCGCCGTTAACCAAACTCGGCAGCCATTTCGCTTTTTGTTCGCGTGATCCGAAAAGAAGCAGCGCCCGGATGCCGATGGAATGATGCGCATTCGTGAAAACCGAAGTGGACGCACAACGTCCGCCGATTTCCTCAAGCACTTTGCAATACGCCATCTGCGAAAATCCCCGTCCGCCAAATTCCTTCGGTGCGGTCATGCCAAGAACGCCGACGTGGCCGAGGCCGTCGATGACGCGACGCGGAATATCAGCGTCGCGATCGATCGCAACTGGATCGAGATTTTCGTCGAGGAACTTGCGGACTTCCGCAAGAGACTGATCCAGCTCGGTCTGTTGCGCCGCTGGAACGCGCGGATACGGCATTGCCCAATCGGCAATAAATTTCCCGAGGAATAATCCTTTGGCGAAGCCAAGTTCCTGGTGTCCGGCGAAAAGGAGTTCTTCCGCTTGTTGAATTTCCTTTTGCCGCTGGAGCTCTGCTTCGTTCATGAATTACAGTGATAGTTCGGTTTTGCTGCGCCCGTCGACTGCAAAAAGCCAGGGGATACGGCAGGCCGGCGCAAATCAGATGCGGATGTTACGCTTGATCCGCGTTAAATCAAATCCTGAAAGACGATTTGGACCGCATCGTTAGCTCCGTCCGGGAACGTAAATCGCGACGGCCTGCACGGCATTTTGCACGATCGGGCCGGCGAAACCGACCGAGCCGCCGCCGGCGCTGAAGTGCGAACGGCCGCTCGAATAACCGTAACCGCCGACGCCGATCCCGACCGAGCCGCCGTATCTTTCATGCATGCCCGTGAGCAGAAGTCCATTCGCGCCCAGCTTCGCCGCTTCCTCTTTCATTCGATAAATTGCTTCGTCCGTGCTCGCGCGCGAGGCGTGTCCAAATCCGCCCGCGCCGGAAGCATCGAGCAACGCCACTTCTTCATAATGCCGCGGTGGCTCGGTGAAAACTTCCACGTCTCCCGGATCGATCGGCGGCCGCACTTGACCAATGATTGTGTATGAACTTGACGCGCACCCAGCGAGAAAAAGCGCCGCGCCCAGTGCGATTGTGAAGTTGCGGATCATCATAATAGAAACGCAAAACGACAGAGCTCCAGCCGTGTTCGCCGTTATCGAATCAGCGAAAAGGTTGAGCCGCGTTTAGCTACAACCCTGGCTTGTCCCGCATTCCGTGCAAACACCGCACGCGCCGGCCCGGATGACTTTGTCCCCGCCGCAATGCGAGCAGGTGATGTCCATGAACATATTGCCTAACGCGGTGGCGACGCGCTCGGCATGCGTATGACCATTAGAGTGGACCTGTGGTTCGCCTTCGTTCGGAGCGTGGTTAGTAATGATATCGAGAATCTCTTTCTCGCCAGTGCGGGAAAGGTCGGTGACCGGGCGGTTAACCGCCTTTTTTTCCATGTCGGAAATTTCCTTCATGGGCAGCTCGGGTTGCCCGCGATGTGGTGAGGTCGCTTCCTTGTAGCCTTTGATGAACTGACAACCTAACCACCGGAAAACGTAATCGGCGATGCTGGTGGCGCTGCGGATGTCGGGATTCTTAGTGAAACCGCTCGGTTCAAATCGCTGGTAGGCGAATTTCTTGACCAAACTCTCGAGCGGCACGCCGTATTGCAGCGCGATCGAAGTGAGTGTGCCGACCGTGTCCATCAAACCGCCGATGGTGCTGCCCTCCTTGGACATGGTGACAAAGAGTTCGCCCGGCATTCCGTCCTCGAACAACCCGACCGTGATGTAGCCTTCGTGGCCTGCAATTTCGAAACGATGCGTGAGCGACATGCGTGTATCGGGCATGCGATGCCGCGCGGGCGCGCCGCGCGCGACGGAAAGTTCCTGTTCGAGTTCCAGGATACGCGCTTCCAGTTCGGGGCGTTCGACCATCACATCGAAAACGCCGCCCATGTCTTTGGTCTTTCTCGTGTTCAATGGCGCGGAGCGCTTTGAACCATCGCGATACATCGCGATCGACTTCAATCCCAGACGCCAACCTTCCACATACGCGTCCGCGATTTCATCCACCGTGACCGCCTCCGGCATGTTCACGGTCTTGGAAATGGCGCCGCTTAGGAATGGTTGCGCTGCTGCCATCATGCGCAGATGCCCCATGTAGCCTAACGAGCGTTCGCCTCTTGCCGGTTTGAAGGCGCAATCGAAAATCGGCAGGTGCTCCGGTTTCAATCCGGAGGAAATAGTCGAGCCGTCGGTATCGGGCACATCTTCGATTGTGTCGAAAGCGTCGATGTGCGCGATGATGCGCTCGATCTCTTCCGAATTGTAACCGAGTTTTTCCAGCGCCGGCTTAACCGTTTGATTGACGATCTTCAACATTCCGCCGCCGGCGAGCAGCTTGTATTTTACGAGCGCGATATCTGGTTCGATTCCGGTGGTGTCGCAATCCATCAGGAAGCTGATCGTGCCAGTCGGGGCCAGCACTGTGACTTGCGCGTTGCGATAACCAGTGCCGTTTCCCTGATTGCGCCGCGCGTTCCCACACCTTCGCGGCTTCGTCTTTCAGGTAACTGAATTCTTTCGCATCGGGAATCTCCGCCACCGCGCATCGATGCAGGTCGATCACTTCCAGCATCGACTTCACATTATCTTTCGCGACCGGTTTGGCGACACCGCTGCAACGCGCGTCGCGATATCCTGGGAACGGCCCGAGCACCCGCGCCATGCGCGCACTTTGCTCGTACGCTTCGCCCGTCATGATCGCCGTGATCGCTCCGCACAACGCGCGGCCCTCGACGGTGTCGTAGCCGTGTCCGTAGCTCATGATGAGCGAACCAAGATTCGCGTAACCAAGTCCGAGCGTGCGGAAGATGTGCGAGTTCTCCGCGATTTCCTTGATCGGATAGCTCGCGTTATCGACGATGATTTCCTGCGCGGTGATAAAGATCCGCACCGCTGCCTTGAAGCGTTCCACATCAAACGCGCCATCCTCATCCTTGAACTTCATCAAGTTCAACGACGCGAGATTGCACGCGGTGTTATCGAGAAAGAGATATTCCGAGCATGGATTCGTCGAATTCTGCCGCGCCGTGCCTTTGCAAGTGTGCCATTTGTGAATGGTGGTATCGAATTGCATTCCCGGATCGCCGCAGACATGCGTGCCTTCGGCGATTTTGCGCAATAGCGTGCGCGCATCTTTTTGGTCGCACGGCTTACCGTCGCGCACACGGCGCGTCCACCACTCACGTCCCTCGATCGCCGCGTCCATGAATTCATCGCTCACGCGCACGCTCAGATTTTCGTTCTGATACATGACCGAGCCGTAGGCGTCGCCGTTGTAAGACCCGTCGTAACCCTGCTCGATCAGCGCCCACGCCTTTCGCTCTTCGTTCTGCTTCGCGTCAATGAATTCCTCGATGTCTGGATGCGTGTCCTTCAGCGTGTTCATCTTCGCGGCGCGCCGGGTTTTGCCGCCGCTCTTCACGACGTTGGCGACCTGATCGTAAACTTTCAGGAACGACAGCGGACCGCTTGGTTTGCCGCCGCCGCTCAATTTTTCTCGCGTGCTGCGCAATGACGAAAGATCCGTTCCCGTGCCGCTCCCGTATTTGAAAAGCATCGCCTCACTCATCGCCAGGCGCATGATGTCTTCCATCGTGTCGTCGACCGATTGAATGAAACAGGCGCTGCCTTGCGGATATTCGTACTGGGTCGTCGCGCGTTCAGCCTGACCGGTTTCGCGATTGTAAAAATAATTGCCGAGCCCTGCGTCCTTGCCGATCCCGTACTGATGATAGAGGCCGACGTTGAACCAGACCGGCGAATTGAACGCGCCATGTTGGTTCACGCAGAGCCACGTCAATTCATCATAAAAAACCTGCGCGGTTTCTGCGTTGGCGAAATAACCGTCCGCTATTCCCCAATCCGTGATCGTGCGCGTGACGCGATGGATGAATTGCCGCACCGAAGTTTCCCGGCCGCCCTTGTGCGGATCCGTTCCGTTGGCGATATCGCCGTAGAAATATTTTGAGACTGCAATTTTCGTCGCGAGCGCCGTCCAGTTTTTCGGAACCTCGATGTTCTCCTGCTTGAAAATGATTTTCCCGCTGTCGTCCGTGATCTCCGCCGTGCGACGTTCCCAGTCGATTTGTTCAAACGGGGCGATCGCCTCATCACTAAAAACGCGCTCAAAACGCAACGCCGCGTTTTTCTTTTTTGCGCCACGATTTTTACGTGAACGACTCGATTTCGAGCCGTTGTTTAGAGAAGATGGTGCGATACCGGGTTTAAGTTGAATCATGGCGACGGATAGCGGGTTAAGGTTGGGAATAGCGGTGAATTAGGGTGAATGGCGGAGCCAATAAGTTGTGAATAGGCGCATAACAACATATGGGGCTCGCCAATCAGCGGAAACACAACATGCAGCCGGTAAATGACCCTGTGCAAGCCGAAAATTGTTACATTTTTTTCCCCTGCGATATCGAGAAACAGATATTCCGAGCACGGATTGGTCGAGTTCTGCCGCCCTGTTCCCTTGCACGTGTGCCATTTGTGAATCGTGGTATCGAACTGCATTCCCGGATCGCCGCAAACGTGTGTGCCTTCGGCGATTTTGCGCAAAAGGGTCCGCGCATCTTTTTGTTCGCATGGCTGACCGTCGCGCACTCTCCGCGTCCACCATTCGCGATCCTCGACCGCAGCATCCATGAATTCATCGCTCACGCGCACGCTCAGATTTTCGTTTTGATACATGACCGAGCCGTAAGCGTCGCCGTTATAGCTCCCGTCGTAACCCTGCTCGATCAGCGCCCACGCTTTTCTCTCTTCGTTCTGCTTCGCATCGATGAATTCTTCGATGTCAGGATGCGTGTCTTTGAGCGTATTCATCTTCGCGGCGCGCCGCGTTTTGCCGCCGCTTTTCACTACGTTCGCGATCTGATCGTAGACTTTCAGGAATGAAAGCGGGCCGCTCGGTTTGCCGCCGCCACTCAATTTTTCTCGCGTGCTGCGCAACGATGAAAGATCCGTTCCCGTGCCGCTCCCGTATTTGAAGAGCATCGCTTCACTCATCGCCAGGCGCATGATGTCTTCCATCGTGTCGTCGACCGATTGAATGAAACAGGCGCTGCCTTGCGGATATTCGTACTGCGTCGTCGCACGTTCCGCCTGGCCGCGTTTCGCGATTGTAAAAATAATTGCCGAGCCCTGCGTCTTTACCAATCCCGTACTGATGATAGAGGCCGACGTTGAACCAGACCGGCGAATTGAACGCGCCATGTTGGTTCACGCAGAGCCAGGTCAATTCATCGTAAAAAACCTGCGCCGTTTCTGCGTTGGCGAAATAACCGTCCGCTATTCCCCAATCCGTGATCGTCCGCGTGACGCGATGGATTAATTGCCGCACCGAAGTTTCCCGGCCGCCCTTGTGCGGATCGGTGCCGTTGGCGATATCGCCGTAAAAATATTTTGAGACTGCAATTTTCGTCGCGAGCGCAGTCCAGTTTTTCGGAACTTCGATGTCCTCCTGCTTGAAAATGATTTTCCCGCTGTCGTCCGTGATCTCCGCCGTGCGACGTTCCCATTCGATTTGTTCAAACGGGGCGATCGCCTCATCACTAAAAACGCGCTCAAAACGCAATGCCGCGTTTTTCTTTTTTGCGCCACGATTTTTACGTGAACGACTCGATTTCGAGCCGTTGTTTAGAGAAGATGGTGCGATACCGGGTTTAAGTTGAATCATGGCGACGGTTAGCGGGTGAAGGTTGGGAATAGCGGTGAATTACGGTGAATGGCGGAGCCAATAAGATGTGAATAGGCGCATAACAACATATGGGGCTCGCCAACAAGCGGAAACACAACATGCAGTCGGCAAATGACCCTGTGCAAGCCGAAAATTGTTACATTTTTTTCAGACTGATATTTCGGCGATCTCTATCCGTGTTTGTCGCTCGAAACCGGCAAGATTGATCTGTAGGAATGCGATTTTTTGCGATGCATTCCCATTTCTTTTGCAAAGCGATCATCTCGCGAGATAATTAACGCTCCAAGTTCCTGGAAGGGTGGCTGAGTCCGGTTGAAGGCACTCGACTCGAAATCGAGCGTGGGGTTAAACTCACCGTGGGTTCGAATCCCACCCCTTCCGCCATATCGGCTCGGTCATCTCATTTCATTCCTGGCAGCGTTGTCGCACCGATCATTTGGTTCGGTCAAGAGCGGTCCGCTTTCTTCGTAACTTTAGCAAAAACTCCTTGCCAATTGGCACGCCCGCTGCGCATAATCGGCGCTCGGTGATCAGGGCGAATTGTCGGGAGCGGTTTACCGCAGCGGATTTTGATTTCGTCGTGCGCACGCTGGCGCGTTCGCAAAAGGATCACGTTTCTCTCGTCGATCTCCTGTCTGACGCCGACACGCGCGATAATGTGCTCGATCATCCACGGCTCGTGGATGCGATTCTTTCCAACGCCAATCATCTCACGATTTCATCGCAATTTTATTTTTACGTGCTCGCGCGCCACGTTCTGCAACAGGCGGGAATTGCCGATCGAAAGTTGTGCGATTACATCGGCTCGCTCCTGGAAACTTTCTCGCGGGTGAATCTGCTGCGCTCCCCGCATGTGCCTAGCGAGTCGAGCGCGCAATACATTTCCGACATGCTCATTGCCCTGACGCGAGTGACGCCGGAACAGGCGTTTCTTCTCCGCGCGCATGTCGGGAATTATTCGCTCTTCATCAGCGGAATTTTCCACGAGAACACGCAACGCCGCAGCCAGCGCGGCGCGCCCGACATGGAATTTTACGAGCAGGTGGGTCGCACCAATTATCAACTCGTTTCCTCACACGCCACCGCGCGCCGCTGCGAATTGAGCGACGTCTTCGAAGGCCTGGCCGATCGCTTTCGCGATGTGCGTCTCGCGCTCAATCAGCTTTCCGATCAATTGCTCAATCTGGACGAGGACGAAAACGCGTCGTTGCTATTGTGAACGAAACGCTTTTCAGCCAAATCCAAAAACTTTTCGAACGCACTTACGCGCACGTCGGAATCAATCTGGAAGATTGCCTGATCGATCGCGCCCGTTGCGCGCAGTTGAGCAAACTGGCCGGCGCATCAGCGCGCGAATTGAGCGAGCTCGCGCGCACATTTCTGCGGCACGCCGATGACCAGCTTTACGTTGGCATTTATTATTCGCGCTGGTTAATCGAGCAACTCGAGCGCCACGATCCGCGCGCGGGGTTGAGCGACACGAATATTCGTTCGCTCATCGTGTTCGTGGAAGAAATCAATCACGCGCTGCATGCTGCGTTGCAGTTCAAAACCGGCCAGCGCGCAATCGAGTCGGAGGAATTCGCGCGCAACCTCGAATTGCAGGCGCAGGTCGATACCTATCTCGTGTTGCTTTTGTTCGTCGCGTTTTTTCGCAAGACGCAAAGAGTTTCCCGGACCGATCGTCGCTGGCTTCGTTTTCATCTCTTCGCCCGACAAAATCCCGGCGCGTTCCACGACGCGAATCTGCGCGGGCGTTATCTCGAGACGACTGAACTCGCGACGAGTTACACAAAATATCTCGACACTCTCAACGGCATGCGGCGGCTGGAAGAAATTCGAATGTTTCGCTCGCTCGATTACGGCGCAAAGAAAACGCGTATTCTCGAGCTCATGGATCGATCGCGAAATTTAAAATTACTTTGCGCATCGTCCGCGCCGGAATAAAGATCGAGCGTGTTCAGTTTGACGATGCTCGGCAGCGGTAGTGCCGGCAACAGCGCGCTCGTTGCGACCGATCATTGTCGGCTTTTGATCGACGCTGGACTAAGCGCGCGCCAGATTTTGACGCGACTGAAGCTTTGCGGAGTGAGTATCGAGCAGCTGGACGGCGTGCTTCTCACCCACGAACACGGCGATCATGTCTGCGGATTGGAAGTGCTGTGTCGCAAATTTCAGATTCCGATTTACTGCAACGCATTGACGGCGGAAGCGGTTCGCTACGGGTGTGACTCGTTAGGCGCGCATCGTAATTGGCGCATCTTTCCGCACCGGCGCGGAGTTTTCGATCTGCGACATCACGGTGCAAACGTTTCCCGTTCCGCATGATGCGGTCGATCCGGTCGGGTTCGCTTTTCACGCCGGCAACAGCGGCCTCGGTTTCATTACCGATCTTGGTTATCCCACGAAAATGTTGGTCGAACGTTTGCGCAAAGTGCAAACCCTCGTCATCGAAACCAATCATGATGAGAAAATGTTGCAGAACGATCCGCATCGCCCGTGGCCGGTGAAGCAGCGCATCCAATCGCGTCACGGACATCTTTCCAATGTCGCGGCGGCGAGCGTGATCGAGCAATTGTTGCCGGGAAAAATCGAGCGCGTTGTGCTCGGGCATCTCAGCCGCGATTGCAACACGCCGGTGCTCGCGTCCGGCGCGGTGCAGGCTTTGCTCGAAAAATGCGGCCGGCGCGAAATTGAAGTTTATTGCGCCGATCAGCGCGAAATGAGTCCGCGTTTTCAAATCGGCGAAACTTTCGCTGCGCGCGTTTCAACCAACTTTCGAACAGATTTTTTTCCAAACGCACGCGGCATGATCTATCCGCGACGCGACCGAAGCCGATCTTCGCCGGCTATCGCCTCATCGAGATTTTTAACGCCACCATTCCAAGCCGGATGGTGAGCGCGCAGGTCGAACCGGTTTCGGTCGAGGACCGCTTGCCGTGGTTTCGCGCCCATTCGCCCGATCATCCTCTCTGGGTGATGTGTGAAGGCGACCAAGTAATCGGATGGCTGAGCTTGCAGACGTTCTTGCCGCGCTGCGCTTATGCCGGCACAGCGGAAGTGAGCGTTTACGTTCGCGAAGATTTTCGGCGCAGTGGCGTCGCGAAAAGTTTGCTCAACGAAGTCATCGAGGCGGGCGCGGCATCACTCGAGATCACCGCGCTCATCGGTCATATCTTCGCGCATAACGAGCCGAGCCTGCGTTTTTTCGCCAAGGCGGGATTCGAGCGTTGGGGATTGTTTCCACGCGTGGCCAGACTGGACGGCATCGAACGCGATCTCGTCATCGTTGGGCGTCACGTTGGCTCAGACTGACAGCGCCTTTCCTGGTTAATCGCATGGGGCCGGGATCAACGCCCGCCTGCGGTTGGCGGAACGCTTGTAGAGTGTTCATGATCGGCTTACCTAACGAACTCGGATGCCGAACAAAGCCTCTTCAAATCGCAGAAAAACTTCGCTCCCGTGGATGTCGGAATGGACAAAGCGAGAACTCCGCACTTTCCGCGCGTTGAAATCGCCGATTGGCGTTCAGCGATTCCTTGATGAACTCTCTTATAATCTTGATTACACGGCATGTTCGCCGCGAAATGTCTTGCGCGATCGCACCGCATCTTGTTTCGAAGGTGCGATTTTCGCCGCGGCGGCTTTGCGCGTTCTCGGATTTCCGCCGCTCATTTTCGATTTGGAAGCGGAACGCGACACCGATCACGTCATCGCGATTTTCAAAGTGCGCGGCCACTGGGGCGCCATCGCAAAATCGAATTTCACCGGCTGCCGGTATCGCGAGCCAGTGCATCGAACTCTGCGTGAGCTCGCGCTCAGCTATTTCAATATTTACTTCAACCTGCGGTTCGAGCGCACCTTACGTCGCTACTCACGGCCGGTGAATCTGGCGCGCTTCGATCGCCTCAATTGGATGACGACGGAAAAACCGATCTGGTTTATCGCCGAACATCTCTGCGAAATTCCGCACATTCCGTTGCTCAAGCCGCTCATGGAGAAAAATCTCACTCGCGTCGATCCGCGAACGGTTCGGGCCGAAATGCTCGATCACCGCGCCAAATAATTTCTTGCCTAACGAGTTATTCGGCGCGCAGAGCGATGATCGGATCGACGCGCGTCGCCCGCCGTGCAGGCACAAAACAGGAAGCGGCGGCAACAGCGGCGAGCAAGCCGGCGACGGCGGTGTAAATGATCGGGTCAAGCGCGTTCACCTGGTAGAGAATGTTCTTCAAAGCGGCTGCGCCAACGACGCCGAGCAAAAGCGCGGCAGCGCCCGCGCCCAGGAAAAGGCCAATCGCCAATTGCCAGGCTCCTTGCGTCATGACGAGGCGGAAAATTCTTTTCGCATCCGCTCCCAAGGCCATACGAATGCCGAACTCTTGCGTGCGTTGATTGACGGAAAAACTCATGACGCCATAAAGCCCGACGCCCGACAGGAAAAACGCCACCGCGCCGAAAATAGCGAAGAGCGTCGAGATGAGACGATTTCCGGAAAGAATTTCCGCATGCAAACGTCCCGGCGTGCCTCCGAAGTAAGTGGGCAGATTCGGATCGAGCGCTGCGACTGCTTTGGCCAAAGGCGCAGCCAGCGTGTCGGCACGTTGGCCTGGATGCGGACGAACGATCAAAGTGGCGAACTGTGGCGCTGGCGGAACGCCAAGCAGCGGAAGGTAAAAACCACTGTTGTCGGTTTGTTGATTGAATGGACCCTGCATCAAAGTCTCGGGAACCACGCCTACGATCGTGCGCCAGGGCTGGGGTTGCGCCGGATTGAAAATGCGCACGCGCCGGCCTAACGGGCTTTCGTTCCCGAAATATTTCCGGGCAAATCCCGAGCTCACGATCGCTACCGGCTGTTTTGCGTCGTTATCTTCAATCGTGAAATCGCGTCCTTCCAAAATCTTCAAGCCCATCGCGTCGAAGTAACCATCGGAAACGAAATCGAAGTTACCCTGCGGCCGGTCGCGATCGGTGATGTAAGTTTGGCCGTCCACTTCGTACTGACCAAAGCCGCCAAAGGTCATGCGGAAACGTCCACTCATCGCCGCTTTCTCGAATGCCGGATTGCTGCGCAAGGCGCGCAAGCCGCGCGCGAAAAACTGCTGGCGCGCTTCGGAGGTTGGATAATCGCCATCCATCAAACCCATGCGAGCGCTGTAAACGCCTTCTTCATCATAGCCGTAATCCAGTTTGGTTTGGTTACGGATCGATTTGACTTGCAGCGCGGCGGCGATCAAAAGCGCAGCGGTTACGGCGATTTGGCCGACGACGAGAACGCGCGTGATGATGTTCACCAGTCTGCTCGAATTGCCGCGTCCGCCTTCCTTCATTACTTCCGCTGCGTTAGCCCGCGCGCTCATCCAGGCGGGGACGAGGCCGGAGAGAAGCGTGGCGCCGAGCGCAAACGCCACGGTAAAAGCCAGCACTTTTCCGTCGATCGTGAACACAACCCAGTAAGGAGGCGGGAAAGGTGATGCGTTGACGGCGTGGATGAGCAACGCAACGGCCCAATAGGCCAGAAGGACGCCAATGACAGTGCCGAAAGTAGCGACGAGCAGGCTTTCGGTCAGCATTTGCCTAACGAGTCGCCAGCGGGTGGCGCCGAGGGCGCCGCGAATGGCCAGCTCCTTCGCGCGCAAAGCCGCGCGACCGAATTGCATGTTCATCACGTTCACACAGGCGATGATCAGAACCAGAATAACGGCGGCGAGCATGGCGAAAACGGTCTGGCGCAGTTGTGGTCCGGTGAAAGTATTGAGCAACGGCTGGACGCTCGCAGAAGTAAGCTGACCATTGGATTTCGGATTGTCTTTGGCCATGCGTTTGGCGAGGCCGACAAATTCCGCGTTCGCCTGGTCGATACTCACGCCTGGTTTGAGCCGGCCCATGACGGCCGGTCCGTTGGCCGACGGGTCTCCGCGTGGTTTTGGTGGAAACTCGTTGTAGAGCGGAACCCAAAGCTGTTCCGAGACAGGAAACTTAAAGCCTTTCGGCATCACGCCGATGATCGTGGCCGCTTTGCCGTTAATTCGAATTGCCTGGCCGACAATTTTCGGGTCGCCGTTGAAATCCCGCTGCCAGATTTCGTAGCCGAGGAGCGCGACCTTTTCCGCGCCCGGTTTGTTATCCGCGGCGGTGAAGTCGCGGCCCATGATGGGTGAGACTCCGATGATCTTGAAAAAATCCTCGGTAACGTAACCGCCGGTGTAACGCTGCGGATTATTCTTGTAGGTGACGTTGATGGTTGAGCCGTTGAGGTAGCCGGTCATCATCGCGAACGATTGCTGCGCCGCGCGCATGTCTTCGTAATCCTGGGCCGAGGGAATATTGCCGGCGCCGAAATTATTATTTTGCGGCGTTCCCTGCGGATCGATCAGACCGACACTCATCAGTTGCTCGGGATGGGGAAAAGAAAAACCGCGCAGGATGAGCGCATTGACGACGGTGAATTGCGTCGTCACGCCGCAGATGCCGAGCGCGAGGACGAGGACGGCGAGAAAACAAAACGTTTTCTCTTTCACCAAAACACGGAGGCCGACGCGGACATCTTGCAGGAAGGATTCGAAAAACATAAGTCAGGATTGAGTGGGTTGATGACGAAGAATGGAAAAAGTGGAGACGAAACGAATAGACGGCAGTGGAAAGTCGATGTGCCTCACTTCTTGGATGAGATGGAATGGCGAGACCATTTGGATTCAAAAAAAATCGGCGAACGCGGAGCGCTATTGCAGAGGCCGTGCCAGTCGGCGTTGCTAACGCGTAAGCTGCTGAATATCAATACAGTGCGCGATTAGCACACTTTTGAATCTCAATGAGAATGCTCGTCTGCGGGATTTTTGCGTCCCGCTATCGGGAAGGGATTGCGGATCAAGCGCTATCGATTATCACGAAGCACGGACTCTGCGTGCGATGTCCACCGCTTCCTGCTCCAATGGCGCATTGGCATAACCGACGGTCATGCACTGAAAAAGATAATCGCGCAGGAAAGGAAGGATCCCGCCGAGTCTCTCGTATTGCATCACATGCACCAGCTCGTGCGCGATCAATGCGCGGTCGCGCCAGCAATCGCTCCGGATAAAGATGCCGTAGCGCAAGGCGAGACCACACGTCGTTGGTGTGAGGAATTGAATCGCGCTTGCGGCTGCTTTCAGCATCGGATCTTTCGGAAATGGAACGCGATCGAGTTGCAACAGTCGCACCCGATCGGGTTGAGCGACGCCAATTGCTCGAGCGTCAGCCATTTCCTGATCGGAAAGCGGAACGCCGATGCGGAGCATCCGTCTTTCTTGTCTCTGCACCCAACTCGCCGCCAGCGGCAATAGGAAATCAAATTGCGCGATAATCGCCTTCTTTGTCATTCCGAGCGAAGTCGAGGAATCTCTTACTGCCGGTTTGGAGATCATTCTCTAATATTAAGAGATGTCTCCCGCCTTCACGTTGCTACGGCGCGGCAAGCGACTTCGCTCGACATGACAGAGAGTTGAATGCGCTGCGTTCAGGCTTCTTCGTGCCCGATTACGAGATGGATTACGCCGGCGGGATCGGAAATCCAAAAGCCATCAAAATCTTCGCGCAGCGGTTCCACTTCATCGCGACGCGCGACGCCGTTAATTTTCAAATAAGATGCGGCGGCTTCCGTGTCGTTCGTTTCCAGCTCCAGCCAGATATCGGCGTGACTGAGGTTCGGCACGCGATCGACCCACAAACGGTTCGGACCAAATTGAAAAATGCAGCCGTCCGCTTCCTGCTCGATCAACGGCAGGCCAAGCGTATCGCGGTAAAATGCGATTGTTTGCTCGTAAGTGTGGCTCGGGCATTTGATCGCGATATTCGCGCCGCCGGAAAATTGCGGACCGTTAACGTTGGCAACCATACTCGTTAGGCAGGAAAAACCTGCGCGCTAACCACCGCCGGACCCGGTCCCACCGGGTTCGGTCATTTTCACCGGATCGAGTGCATCGTTCAGTTCACCTTCCGGCAGAATCTTTTTCTCGACGCAAATTTCACGAACTGTTTTTCCCGTGCGCGCGCTTTCCTTCGCGATTTCCGCGGCGCGATCGTAACCAATCTTCGGCGCGAGACTCGTCACCATGGCCATGGAAAGCTCGACCAATTCTGCACAGCGCTTTTCATTCGCAGCAATTCCAGCAACGCATTTCTCGGCGAAGACGTCGCAGGCGTTTCGCAAAATGCGGATGCTCTCGAGAAGATGATGCGCCATCACCGGCATCATGACGTTGAGCTCAAAATTTCCATTCGCTCCCGCCCACGCGATGCAACTGTCGCTTCCGATGATCTGCGCGCAGACCATCATCATCGCTTCGCACATCACGGGGTTGACTTTGCCGGGCATGATCGAGCTGCCCGGCTGCGTTTCCGGCAATCGAATTTCGGCGATGCCGCAACGGGGACCGCTTCCGAGCCAGCGGATATCGTTGGCGATTTTGAAAAGACTGACCGCAATTGTCTTGAGCAATCCGCTCGCTTCCACGAACGCGTCTTTTGCTCCCTGCGCTTCGAAGTGATTCGTCGCTTCGCGAAACGAAATCCCGGTTCGATGCTGCAAATGCGTCATCACTTTCTTGGGAAAATCGATATGGCGATTGAGACCGGTGCCGACGGCCGTTCCGCCGAGCGCTAATTCCTCCAAGACAGTGATGGCACGGTTCGCGCGATCTTTCGCGTAGCGCACCTGTTGCGCATAGCCACTGAATTCCTGACCGAGTCGGACTGGCGTCGCATCCATCAAATGGGTGCGACCGATTTTGATGATGTCCCAAAATTCTTTCGCTTTCTTGTCCAGCTCGCCGTGCAACTCTTCGAGCGCCGGAACAAGAAAATCTTTCAATTGTTCCGCGGCGCTAATGTGCATCGCAGACGGGATAACGTCATTGCTCGATTGCCCCATGTTGACGTGATCGTTCGGGTGAACCGGATCTCGCGCGCCGATCGGTTTTCCCGCGAGCTGACAGCAACGGTTCGAGATTACTTCATTCGCGTTCGTGTTCGTGCTCGTGCCGGAACCGGTCTGGAAAATGTCGAGCGGGAAATGTTCGTCGAGTTTCCCTTCGATCACTTCTTCCGCCGCTTGCACGATCAGCGCCGAGCGATGCGCATCGAGCAGACCGAGATCGTGATTCGCCTGGGCGGCGGCCCACTTGATTAAGCCGAGCGCGCGAATAAACGGCCGGCTGAAACGATAACCGCTAATGGGAAAATTGAGCACGGCGCGCTGCGTCGATGCGCCGTAAAGTGCCGACTCCGGGACGGACATTTCGCCCATCGAGTCCTTCTCGATGCGGGTCTTGCCTGACGTCATGAACTGATTTGTGCGGGCAGAGGAACGGCACCGTTATGGGCGTGATGCTCGCTGCCGTTTCGCGTATTTGCTTTATGAAAGACGGTGATGAACATCGGAGGAATATTTTGCAAAAAATATTCCGATTCCGATTCGTCGAAGAAAGTCGCGTGCTGCTTTAGCTCATTCGTCACCTGGTAAATAATGAAACTGCCGCCGGGCTTGAGCGCGTCGTGGGTTTGTTGCAGCAAGTCCCGTTTCTTCCTGATCTCGAGAATGCTGAACGGAATTCCGGACAGAATGTAATCGCAGGGGCCAATGCCCAGGCGCGCCAATGCGTCACCCAGCGTTGCGGCATCCGCATGGAAAACGTGGACACGCGGATCGCTGGCAAATTGCCGGCGCAAATCGCGCGAAAAAGCGGAATCGAGCTCGAAAAGCAGGAGTTTCGCGTCCGCTCGCATGCGGCGAGCGATTTTCCGCGAATGCACGCCTTCACCCGGGCCGTATTCGGCGATGACACGGGCACGGCTGAAATCGATCTTATCGGCGACCCGCTCGACCAAAGCCTTCGAACTGGGAACGATGGAAGCGATTTGAAACGGCCGCTGCAAAAATCGCTTAAAGAACAAAACGCTCATGAAGTGGCGAACTTCAACCGCCGCCTCCGCCTTGTCCAGTCGCGATTGGCGGGGCATAAGTCCGCTTTAGCGACCTGTTCCGAAGACTTTGTGTGCCAGAATGTTTACCTAACGAGAGGAAAGGATTGACATTGATTCTAAAATTTATAAAGCTCTCCAAAGCGAAATGTCTTGCCGTGTCTGACGTAAGTTGCTGATTTTCATCCATGCACAACCTCTTAACGGTTAAGGAAACCGCAAAGTATCTACGGATACCGCTCCCGACCGTTTACTATCTAGTCCAGCGCGGACAGTTACCCGCCATCCAAATCGGTGGTCGATGGCGCATCAAGAAATCTTCCCTCGATAAAGATATCTTGAAGGAAGATAAGTCGGGCCAGCCGACTGTTCTTGTCGTGGATGACGACGCCAGCCTGCAAAGTCTCTTCAAGATTTTCTTGAAGAAGATTGGCTTCAGTCGCGTCGTCGTCGGCACGGTGAAGGAAGCACTCGTCGCTCTCGAGAAACAGAAGTTCGATCTTATTTTTCTCGACCTAAAATTGCCGGACGGGCCGGCGGACGAGGTTTACGAAACCGCGAAAGAAGAACAGCCGGATTGCCCAATTGTTATCATCACCGGTTATCCGGACAGCGAAATGCTCGATCGGATTCTGGCGAAGGGCCCAGTCACGGTGCTGAAAAAGCCGCTCAAGGCGGAGCAGCTCAAAGAGACCGTGCGCATTCTCGGCCATAAGGACGCGGTCAAGCTCGCCGCCTAACGAGCAATCGTTACAGATTTTTGCTGCAGCCGGAGTGGAACTTTGGCTTCCACTTGACTCTTCACAGGGCACTCGTTCACTTGTGCCTGTTCCAGCGCGGTTAGCTCAGTGGTAGAGCACTACCTTGACACGGTAGGGGTCACTGGTTCGAACCCAGTATCGCGCATGATTACCTTTTCCGGCTTTGCGCAATTGGCGCGCTGGATCAGCCCGGGATCGGAGTGCGCATCCGCTAGGGGCGCCGAACATTGCCCAATTGCCTCGAGAGCAAAAATGCTCCTGCGCCGACCAGTGAGCATGACGCCTTGATCGCGAAGCCGATCGACGCCGCAAGTGCGGCAATTGCCGATGGGAAATCGACACGCATAAACCGGAGACTCGTGTCTCCGGGGAGCAGCTTCCCCGCATCTGCTAACTGCGGCGATTGGGGCGCTTTGTCGCGCGGATCAACTCACACTCGCCACAGTTTTCGGATGGTGCTTGCGATGTTTGCTGGCGACTTTCGTTGCCTTTTTCTTGTGGTGGACAATTCGCGGGGTGTGGTTGCTGAGACGATGCGATTTCGAAATCTTTGCCGCGCTCCTGGTGTACTGATCCGGCTTAACAGCGACTCTCGCTGCGTTCCTGGCGGAGTGATTCGAGTGAATGGCAACGTTTTTCGCACTCTTGACGGGATGATTCGAATGAATGGTAACTTTTGTCGCACTCTTGGTGGAGCGGTTTGAGTGAACGGCAACGTTTTTTGCACTCCTGGTTGAGTGAGCCGGGTGAACCGCAATTCTTGCCACGCCCTTGACGGAGTGATTTGAGTGAATGGCAGCGTTTGCCACGCCTTTGATCGAGCGATTTGAGCGAACGACAACTCTTGTTGCCGCCTTTTGCGGCGGTCGAATCTGCATGACCCTGACCGGTTGATACGGTCCCTCATTCATTTCGCGCGGCGCGGGCCGGAAACCTTCTAGCTCTTTATCTCCATGCTCTGGAGGCGGTTGCAGGTCATTGAAATAATCGCCCGTCGCATAACTCGCAAATATATCGGCGGTGACCATTTGAGAATGAACCTGGCCGGCGTTGTCGCGAAGGTGGAAATTGTACATGGCATCCACTCCAAGAGAATCGGAGAAAGGGACCGGACGGAAGCGCTTTTCCACGACGACTCCTTCGTAGGCACAGCTGGAAAAGAGCGCCGCGACAGCAAGACAAAATACGATATGGCGACGCATGACAGCAGATAATCTTTAAATTTGGAACACGCGTTCTATGCGGTTTTTTGCCGAGCCGCCAGCATTTTCTTTAATAATCCGCAAATATCTGAAGATTCCGGAATCGTAAAATCCTTGACTTCAATAAGCGCAAGGCGCTGCCGGGGAACGAACAACTAGGAACTCAACCTCAACCAATTAAGGATAATCTTATGCTTTGGACAATATTCGTGATTCTGCTCGTGCTTTGGCTTTTGGGCTTCATCGGTGGTTATGCGTTTGGTGGCCTTATTCACATCCTGCTCGTGATCGCCGTCGTGATCCTCATCATAAATTTGATTCAGGGCAGACGCACACTTTAGGCGCACTTCATTTTTCGCATGAAACCAACAGGAATCTTGGGGCTCATCCTCATTGTCGTCGGCATCATCATGTTGGCGTACGGCGGCTACACCAGTTTCACCACAAAAGAAAACGTGGCGAAACTGGGACCGATCGAAGTGAACAGGCATGAGGAACATCCGGTTCCTATCGGCCCGATCGTGGGCGGCGTGTGCATCGTCGGCGGCATTATTTTGCTCGTCTCGGGCAAACGCGGGGCCTAGGCGTCAGCCTTTCGAAGAACGCGCGCGGCTCTCGATCCAGTTGAGCGCTTTCGCGAACGCGTCCGCCGGCGCCCATTGATGACCACCGTCAAAGAGCAAAACACCGAAGCGCTTTGAACCGAGCTGTCGTTCCATCTCAAAGATTTCGCTTCGGCGTGGATCTTTTCGGCCGATCACCATGGCGATGAAGATCGATTTGTTGCTCAGCAGATCGTAGAAATAGAACTTACCTTTTTCATCGGCGGGAACGCCGGCGCCTTGCAAAATCGCGCCGCAAAATCCGGGGCGCAGTTGCACGAAGACCGAACTGGCCCGGGCACCGCCGGAAAGTCCGGTCGCGATCTTGGCGCCTTCCTGAATTCGGACTCGCTTCACTACGTCGTCATGTGCAGCGAGAAAATTCCCAATCGTCCCGGGCCAGGGGCCGTTGCGCGATTCCACCAGCATCACGACGACATGTGTTCTCTTCAAACTTCCCGCCATGTTGCCCATCCGTGCGTTTCCAAAGGGGGACGCGATGAAAACGCAGGGCCAGCGCCGTTGCGGCTGCGCCAGATAGCCATGCGGGAGCCAAAGTTTGTAATGATAAATGCCGGTTGCATCTTCGCAGTCCTTCTTCCAAGGCAGGACCGGAATCTGGCCCGGTCGCGGCGTCTCGCGAAGCGCACACGTTACCCACAAGTTGGCTTCTTCACGCAAGCCCGCGTGAAGTGGCGTGACTTCTTCCGCGCGCGCGGCAATTGAAGAGAAAAGAAGTACGCAAACTGCCGCGGCGAATTTCATCGCGGCCTAGCTGTTGGCCTTAAGCACCGCGAAGGTCTTGCTTCCTTTGCGATCGAGATAAAGCAGAATCCCTCGGCGCGGATCGGATTTGTTCAACGCTTCGCGAAACGACGCCACGTTCGCGATCGGCTTGCCATCCACCTCCGTGATGACGTCTTCGCGTTGGATATCCTGCCCGGCCGCGATGCTGTTGTCTTCCACGTCTGTGACGATGACGCCTTGCTGCACGTTCAACTTCAGCCGCGTCGCTACTTCCTTCGTCAATTCCTGAACTTGCAGGCCGAATTTGTTCGCGTCTTCCTGTTTCGCCGGTGGCGTTGGATTCGACTCGTTAGGCGCGACCGCTGCGACTTGATTGGGAAGTTCGGCCGTCGTGATCGGAATCTTGATCGTCTGGCCTTTGCGCCAAACTGTCAGGTCGACATTTTGCCCGATTTTCTTTTTTAAAATCTCGCGCTGTAACTGCGTATCGGTGTTAACGGGAACGCCATCGACCTGCGTGATCACGTCGAACGGCCGCAGGTCGCTCTTGAAAGCGGGCGCGTCGGCTTCGATCGTGCGCACGACCACGCCGCGATCCACGCCTTTAAACAAATCGCGAATGGAAGAATCGTCGCCGAGCGTTTCGATGCGGATGCCGAGCCACGGCCGCACGATCTTGTGCCCGGCGACCAATTGCTCGCCGATTTCGTTTACGAGATTGCTCGGAATCGCGAATCCCAGACCGCGATTCAACCCATTGATGAGCGTATTCATCCCGATGACGTTGCCATCGATGTCGCAGAGCGGACCGCCGCTGTTTCCGGGATTGATCGATGCGTCCGTCTGCAAATAATCGGAGATCGAATAGCCGGCGTTATCGAGCAATTTGTTGCGGCCTTTGCCGCTGATCACGCCGAACGTGAATGTGTAATCGAGTTTGAACGGCGCGCCGATGGCGAACGCAAATTGTCCAACGCGAACCCGGTCGCTATCGCCAAGATGAGCAACGGGAAGATTGGTCGCATCGATCTTGATGACAGCGACATCGGTCTTCTCATCGCGTCCGACGATTTTCGCCTGGAACTCGCGGCCGTCCTTTAACTTCACATCAATCCGCTCCGCGTCATCGAGCACGTGATCGTTTGTAAAAATGAAGCCGTCTTGCCTGACGATGAATCCCGAGCCTTCGCTTTGCACCGGGGGAGCGCCGCGTGGATTTCCATGCGGACTGTTTTCATCCGGCTGATTTTGGAAAAAGAGGTCGTCGAGCGACGAAGCATCAGCGCCATCCCTTTTTTTTGTCACTTCAATAATGACGACGCTGGGCGCCACGATTTCGAACGCCTTCGCAAAAGCGTTATTAAGTTGGTGGACGACATCTTTACCGGCTTCCGCAGCGGCGGCGGGAACGGTTGGAGTGGGCGCGGGCGTGGCGGGCGGCGCGGCGCGCAAAGTAGCGGCCGCGAGAAAAATAAGGAGCGACAAAATTCTGAGCATCGGTTCGATTTTGGACAGGCCGCATGCGCGGCTGTTCAATTGTAGAGAGCGCGCACCCAGCGAGCAAATTGCCTGCAGGAATTGTGCGAAGTGAGGTGCGTTGCGCACATCTGAGTGCCTCCATTGACACGATTGTTAAGGGTCTTAACTTTCTCGCCCTCAACTAAAATGGTTACTCTTGCCGTCGGCAAAAAGGATGGAAAAGAGTTCGTCTCGCATGTGCCGGGCTATTGGCCCGATGTCCCGCCCGAACTCTGGAACGATTGGAAATGGCAGCTGAAAAATCGCGTGACTTCGCTCGCTCAGCTCGAGCAGCATCTCGAACTTTCGGATGACGAACGCAACGGCGTCCTGCTTTCGGGAACGAAGCTCGCGCTCGCCGTCACGCCGCACTTTTTCAATCTGATCGAACGCGATAACCCGGATTGTCCGATCCGGCGCCAGGTCATTCCGCGAGTGGAAGAAATCGTGGACCTCGCCTTACGACATGGCGGATCCATGCGGCGAAGATTCGCACATGCCGGTTCCCGGTTTGGTACATCGATATCCGGACCGCGTGCTTTTTCTCGTGACGGATCGGTGCGCAAGCTACTGCCGCTATTGCACGCGCAGTCGCGTCGTTAGTGGCGTTGGCGAACAGGAATTGCACACGAATTTCGAGGAAGCGTTTCGCTATCTCGAAGAACACACCGAAGTGCGCGACGTGCTTCTTTCCGGCGGCGACGCATTACTTTTCAGCGACGACAAGCTCGAGAAAATTCTGAGCCGGCTGCGCGCAATTCCGCACATTGAATTTCTGCGCATCGGCACGCGTGTGCCGATTTTCCTGCCGCAACGCATCACGCCCGAGCTTTGCGCGATGTTGCAAAAATATCATCCGCTCTGGATGAGCGTGCACGTCAATCATCCGCGCGAATTAACGATCGAAGTGAAGGAAGCGCTGGAGCGTCTGGCCAATCACGGAATTCCGCTCGGCAATCAAAGCGTTCTTCTCAAAGGCGTAAACGACGACGTCGAAACGATGAAGGCGCTCGTGCACAAACTCCTGATGTGCCGCGTTCGGCCTTATTACATATACCAGTGCGATTTGATTAACGGCTCCGCGCATCTGCGTACGTCCGTCGCCAAAGGCATTGAAATTATCGAAGGCTTGCGCGGACACACGACTGGTTACGCCGTACCGCAGTTCGTCATCGATGGTCCCGGTGGCGGCGGGAAGGTGCCGATCAATCCCGGTTACATCCTCTATCACGACAACGAAAAGATCGTGATCCGCAATTACGAAGGAAAAATCTTCGAGTATCCGGAAAGTGGCGGCGACCAGTCCGTGCAATTCGCTCCCGCCCGCGAATATCACGACGAATATCTCTACTCGTAATCCGGCTTAGCGGTGATTCAGAACTTCGCCGCCGATGACGGTCATTGTGCATTGCGTCTTCAAAATTTCCGCTTCGGGAATTTTCATGATGTCGTGCGAGAGAATAGTGAAATCGGCGAGCTTGTTTGCTTCGATCGAACCTTTCTCGCTTTCTTCGAACGCGGCATAAGCCGGCCAAAGCGTGAACATTTTCAACGCGTCATCGCGTGAAACGGCTTGTTCGGGATGCCAGCCTTCACCGGAAAATCCTTTCACACTTTTGCGCGCGACCGCGGCGTAGAATTCGATCATCGGTTCACCGCGCTCAACCGGCGCGTCGGAGCCGCCGCATATGATCACGCCGGTTTTCAGCAAACTCTGCCACGCGTAAGCGCCGGCGAGCCGTTCCATTCCGAGTCGCGCCGGCGCAAAAAATAAATCGCTGATCGCGTGAGACGGTTGCATCGATGCGATCAAGCCCAGTTTTGCGAAACGCGGGATGTCTTGCGCGCTCAAAATTTGCGCGTGCTCCACGCGCCAGCGTGGTTCGCCGATTTTTCGTTCGTTAGGCGGAACCGCCGCGAAAGCTTTCTCATAAAGATCGAGGATCAAACGATTCGCCCGATCGCCAATCGCGTGCGTCTCGACCTGAATCCCGCGACGCAACGCATCCTCGAACATCGGCGACAACTCTTCTGGTTTCTGCGTGAGATAACCCGACGTGTCCGGCTTGTCCGAGTACGGAGCGAGCAAAGCCGCTCCGCGCGAACCGAGTGCGCCATCGAAAATTACTTTGATCGTGCGCTGCGTGAAGTGGTGATCGAACGCATTCAATGTCGGCCCGTTCTTCAGCAATGCGTTTGCGGCTGCGCCCGGTCCGTACGCCGCATTGTAAATGCGCAGCTTAATTTTGTTTGCCTCAAACGCCCGCCGGATAATCGCCTGGTCTGCAAGCTCGCTCCCGGCGTTTTGAATTTCGCACCAGCCGAGTTTGATTTCGCGTTCGATGCCGCGCAGGAGCGCTTGCTCGCGCTCCGCTTCGGTTGGCTTTGGAATTTTTGATTCCACAAGATCCTGCGCGTTGTCGAGCAGCATGCCGGTCGGTTCGCCCGTCGCTTTGTCCTTCAAGATTTCTCCGCCAAATGGATTTGATGTATTGCGATCGATCCCGGCGATCTTCAACGCAGCGCTATTCGCGATCGCAGCGTGTCCGTCCGCGCGCGTGAGAAACACGGGATTATTCGGGGCAATCTTGTCGAGATCCTGGCGCGTCGGAAAAGTTGGCGGCTTCCAGAAAGTTTCGATCCAGCCGCGGCCCGTGATCCATTTTTCCGGCGGCGTTTTCGGGACGCGCTCCTTCACTTTGGCGAGGAATTCTTCGAGCGTGTTTGTGCCTTCAAGGTTCAAAGTCATCTCGCGTTCGCCGATGCCGAAAATGTGGCAATGCGAATCAGTCATGCCGGGAACGACAGTGGCGCCGTGCAAATCGACGACGCGTGTTTTCGTGCTCGCTAACTTTCTGGCGTCATCGCTGGCGCCGACGAAAACGATTCGATCCCTTCGTATTGCGACCGCTTCCGCGTGGGGTTGCCGCTCATTGACGGTGTAAATATTTCCGTTCAGGAAAATGAGATCGGCATCCTCGGCGGCGAGGATGCACGAAGAATGAGAGAGAAAAACAAAAAAAAGTGCGCTGCCGATCCTAAGAAATTGCGCTTTCACATTGACGCTCTGCCGAAGTTTTGACGTTATCAATTTTGCCGGCTGTTCGATTGCGAAAACCGGCCCTGTCTTTTTAAGGAAACTATTGAAAATGCGCGATGAATTTTCTTTTGCCATATCCACTTCGATTTATAGAGTGCCCGGTCGCTGCACCCGTGCGAGCGAATCCTTAACCTGTCCGATAGTTTGAACCTCTTTAACCGCGCTGCTCAATTCCTGGTTTCTGGCACCGCAGCAGCGGCCCGCTGATTCGTTATGGCGAATTTCTTTCCACGCTGGACGAATTGGTTGCCGCTCAAGATTACGATCTGCGGCATCTTCGCTGTCTGTGGATTGACCGCCGCCACCTGGTATTACGTGACGCCGAAGTATACGCGTGTCGGTTACCAACCGATCCAGCCGGTGCCGTTTCCGCACGACATTCACGTTTCGCAGCTGGGGATGGATTGCCGGTATTGCCATAGCTTCGTCGATGTCGCGGCGCATTCGAACATTCCGAATACGCAGACCTGCATGAATTGCCATACGCAGGTGCAAAAGGAAAATCCGAAGCTCGAACCGATGCGGGCCAGCTGGAAATCGGGCCAGCCGATCGAATGGGTGCAACTGCATCGCACACCGGATTACGTTTATTACAATCATTCGGCGCACGTGAATCGCGGGATCAGTTGCGCGAGTTGTCACGGCCAGGTCAATCACATGCCGGTGGTTTACCACGCGAAACCGCACAGCATGGCGTGGTGCCTGGAATGCCATCGTCATCCGGAAAATTTCCTGCGTCCGGAAGATCAGATTTTTAATCTCGATTGGAAACCGGAGGATGTGAACCCGGCGGCGTTCGTCGCGAAATACGGCCAGCCGGACGATGCCGAGGAAGATTTTTCGAAGAAGAAAACGCTCACGCAGCAGGAGATCGGTCGAACGTTGAAGGAGCGCTGGAACATTATGCCCCCGACCAATTGCCAGGGGTGTCATCGATGAACTGGGTACGCGCGGATGGCTGCAGCAAATGGAGGTCAGGCTTCCAGCCTGACTCGGCCGACGGGCTTCCAGCCCGTCGTCTGTCTTCTCTCTTTTTTCGACAGGCTGGAAGCCTGTCGGCCGAGTCAGGCAAGATGCCTGTCCTCCGGAGGACGCAATGAAACGCATCTTCGAGCACCCATCTGAATCGCTTACGGGCAAGCGCTATTGGCGCAGTGTCAGTGAGTTGAGCGACACGCCGGAATTTCGGGACTGGCTCGAGCGCGAGTTTCCATCAGGCGCCGCACAACTTGAAGGCGACGAAGTTTCGCGCCGCAGCTTTTTGAAATACATGGGCGCCTCCATGGCGCTTGCCGGATTTGGCCTAACGAGTTGTCGCCGGCCCGAAGCGCATCTTGTTCCTTTCACGAAAAGCGCCGAATGGGCTATTCCCGGCAAACCGCTTTTTTATGCGACGGCCATGCCGCGGCGGAACGGCGCATTACCACTTGTCGTGACAACGCACGATGGCCGGCCGACCAAGGTTGACGGCAATCCGCTTCATCCCGCGAGCAGCGGTGCCTCGGATCTCTACGCCCAGGCATCCATTCTTGATCTTTACGATCCAGCGCGATCGAGGCGGTTTGTTCAGAACGGAAAAGATTCCGATCGCGCGAGCTTCGAAAAATATCTTTCGGATCTGAGCGCGAAAATCGCCGCGGATCGTGGCGCCGGTCTCGCATTCATTGTCGAGGAAACGCATTCGCCCACGCGCGAACGTTTGCGCAAGGAACTGGAGAAGAAATTCCCGAGCATGCACTGGTGCGTTTACGAACCGCTGCTCAGTCCTGCGCAAACTTTTTCGACGCAGATGTGTTTCGGCGACAACTCCGTGCTCGTGCCGCACATGGAACGCGCCGACGTCGTGCTCGCGCTCGATAATGATTTTCTTAGCTGCGGCGATGGCGATCTCGCCTCGATCCGCGCGTTCACTTCGCGTCGCCGTGTCGCGGCGGCGAAGGACACGATGAATCGCCTCTATGTCGTGGAGAATCGTTTCACACTTACCGGTGCGATGGCGGATCATCGTCTGCGTTGCGCGGCCAGTCAGATTCCCGCGGTGACCTATCTGCTCGCGGGAAAAATCGCGGCAGCGACGAAGGATGAAGGATTATCTTCTGTTCTCGCGACGTTAAAAGCGCCTGAAGGCGCAACGTTCGATGACCAATGGCTGACCGAAGCGGCTAACGATCTCATGGCGAAACCCGGCGCGAGTCTGGTCCTCGCGGGGTCGCATCAGCCCGTGGTGGTGCAGTTGCTCGTTTACGGAATCAACTCTGCGCTCAAGAACGTGGGCAAGACGTTGATTGTGCGCGAGCGCACGCGGAATGCGAACGAGAACAGCATTCTGCAACTCGCCGGCCGAAATGACGGCAGGTCGCATTAAACAGCTTTTCATTTTCGGTGGCGATCCTGTTTACAACGCACCGCGCGCCCTAACGATTGATGCGAATTCGAAAATGCCGGTCGATTGGATCGATCTGCAAAAGAAAGTGCCGGAAATCGTGCGTCTCGGTTATTACGAAGATGCGACTTCCAGCGTGAGCCAGTGGCATTTGCCCATGGCGCACTACCTCGAGTCGTGGGGCGATGCGCTCACTTCCGACGGCGCCTATCTCGCGATTCAACCGATGATTCTTCCGCTCTTCGGCGGACTTTCGGAAATCGAAGTGATGAACATGTTGCTTGGCGGACCGAAAGTGGAAGGTCCGGAACTCGTGCAGGAAACATTTCGTGGGACCGGAGCGCCGGGAGATTTCCAGGCGGCGTGGTCGAAATTTTTGCACGATGGCTTCGCTTCGCACATTCAGCTGCGCGATAAACCGCCGACCTTCAATGGCAACACCGCAGGCGGCATCGCACACACCCTTTGGGCGCCGACTCCGCCTCCGACAACGCAATCGCCGGAGATCGTGCTCGTCGGCAGTTACGCAATGGACGACGGCCGTTACATCAATAACGGCTGGCTTCAGGAAATGCCGGACCCGGTCACGAAACTGACATGGGATAACGCCGCGCTCATGAATCCCGCCTTTGCGCGCAATCTCAAAGTCGAGAACGGCGATTTGATTCAGATCACGGTCACGGAAAAAGCAGTCGATCAGAACAATAAACCGATCAAACGCGAGCTCGTCATCGCGACTCTCATTTCACCCGGACATGCCGACAATTCGATCACGAATTTCGTTAGGCTACGGTCGCAAGCAAACCGGGCCTGTCGGCGAAGAGGCGGGATTCAACGGATATCTTTTGCGCACTCCATCGAATCCGCATTACATCGTCGCCGACGATCGCGCGATCGACAGCGTGACGGTGAAGAAAGTCGATCGCACCTACGCGCTTTCAATCACGCAGGATCACTGGAGCATTGAAGGTCGCGGACTCGTGCGCGAAGCGACGATCGATCATTATCGCGAAGACAACGAGTTCGCGAAAAAGATCGCGGGCGACGACGAACTGCCGCCGCGATTGCCCAGCATTTACAGCCATCCGCCGCTCAGCGCGCCGCAGCAGTGGGGAATGTCAGTTGATCTCAACGTCTGCACCGGTTGCAGCGCCTGCGTTATCGCGTGCCAGAGTGAGAATAACATTCCGATTGTCGGCAAACTGCAGGTAAGCCACGGCCGCGCCATGCATTGGATCCGGATCGATCGTTACTACGCGAGCGCGAAACCATTCAACGAAGACAAGCGCCAGTATCCGAGCGATCCCGAAATGGTGCACGAGCCGATGATGTGTCAGCACTGCGAGAACGCGCCGTGCGAAACCGTTTGCCCGGTCAATGCCACCATCCACAGCGAAGATGGATTGAATGTGATGGCTTACAATCGCTGCATCGGGACGCGGTATTGCGCGAACAACTGCCCGTTCAAAGTGCGCCGCTTTAATTTCTTCGATTACAATCAGCGGCCGATCGGGAAAAAGAAAATCGCGGGCGCGTTCAGCATCTACAAGGAATACTTCGCGCCGTTCACGAAAAAGGGCGCGCCGGACATCGTGAAGATGCAAAAAAATCCGAACGTCACCGTGCGCATGCGTGGCGTCATGGAGAAATGCACGTTCTGCGTGCAGCGCATCGAAGAAGCGAAGATCGCGGCGCACGTGCATGCAGGCGCTTCGGACGACACGAGGATTCCGCGCGATTCATTCACGACCGCATGCGCGCAGGCTTGCCCGACCGAGGCAATTGTTTTTGGCGACATCGCCGATCCGGAAAGCCGCGTTTCGAAGTTGAAAGGCCAGGACCGAAATTATCGGCTGCTCGAATATTTGAACGTGAAAACGCGCACGAGCTATCTCGCACGCATTCGCAATCCCAATCCGAAAATGCCGGATGCAGGAAAAATTGCGGTCGCGAGCATTGGTGGGGAAGAGAAAGCCGGTGAGAAGCGACCACCGCATGAATACCGGCGCGACCACGACGCCGGTGTTTTAAATCCGGAGGCGAAGCCATGAGAAACTTTTGGTGTCGCGAACTAGAACTCCGCAACAGCTAATATGGACGGCTCCACCACAGCACCAGACGTGATCGCCGGCGAAGCATCAGCTTCGGTCGAGCGGCCGCTTGCGCGCGTGCCGCTGGTTCTAAACAAACGGAATTTCAGTTGGATTACCGATCGCATTTCCGGCGTGGTCGAAGAAGCCGCGCCGCGTTGGTGGTGGGTTACGTTTACCATCACCGCACTGGTCGCCGCCTTCGGTCTGTTTTGTCTCGGCTATCAAATTTCGACGGGCGTCGGCACGTGGGGATTGAATCATCCCGTCGGCTGGGCGTGGGATATCACCAATTTCGTTTTCTGGATCGGTATCGGACACGCCGGAACTTTGATTTCAGCGATCTTGTTTTTGCTGCGCCAAAAATGGCGCACTTCGATCAATCGATCCGCGGAAGCGATGACGTTGTTCGCGGTTATTTGCGCTGCGATTTTTCCCGGCGTGCACGTCGGCCGCGTCTGGATGGCGTGGTATCTCGCGCCGTTGCCTAACAACTACGGCATCTGGCCGAATTTCCGCAGCCCGCTTCTGTGGGACGTCTTCGCGGTCTCCACCTACTTTTCGGTTTCGGTTTTATTCTGGTACACCGGTTTGATTCCGGATCTCGCGACATTGCGCGATCGCTCCACGGCGAAGATCAAAAAATTCCTGTTCGGAATTTTTTCCTTTGGCTGGCGCGGTTCGAACCGCAACTGGCGTCATTACGAAATGGCGTATCTGCTTTTGGCAGGTCTCGCGACGCCACTCGTGTTGTCGGTGCACAGCGTCGTATCCTTCGACTTCGCCACCTCCATTTTGCCGACGTGGCATACGACAATCTTCCCGCCTTACTTCGTGGCCGGCGCGATTTTCGGCGGCTTTGCCATGGTGCTGACGCTGCTCATTCCGGCGCGCGCCATTTACAAACTGCAGGATGTCATCACGCCACAGCACATCGACAAGATGGCGAAGATCATTTTGCTCACCGGCTCGATCGTTGCCTACGCCTACGCGATGGAATTTTTCGTCTCCTGGTACAGCGGCAATCAATACGAAAAGTTTGCATTCTATAACCGCATCTTTGGTCCCTACTGGTGGTACTGGTGGGTGGGCATGCTTTTCTGTAACTCGCTTTCGCCACAACTCTTTTGGTTCAAATGGTGCCGCCACAACATCTTCGTCGTTTATTTCGTCTGCATGTGCGTCAACGCCGGCATGTGGTTCGAGCGTTTCATCATCATCGTCGGCGGATTGCACCGCGACTTTCTTCCTTCCTCATGGGGCCTGTTCATTCCGACGTGGGTCGATATCTGGACGTTCGTCGGCACGCTCGGAATTTTCACGTCGCTCTTCCTTCTCTTCATTCGCTACCTCCCGATGATCGCGATGTCGGAAGTGAAAATTGTTTTGCCGGAAGCTGATCCGCATTACGCGACGCCACAGCAACATCATCCGGTCGCCGCCGGCGGAATGGAGCGCACGCAATGAGAACGCCCTCCGGAAATTTGGTTTACGGGATGGCCGCGGAATATCCGAGCGCGGCCGCGCTTTACGAAGCGGCCAAGCGTGTGCGCGATGCCGGTTTCAAACGCTGGGATGTTTACTCGCCATTTCCCATTCACGGAATGGATGACGCGATGGGACTCGGCAAATCGTGGCTGAGCGCAGCGGTTCTCGGCGGCGGCATCACCGGTTTCATTACCGCGATGACGGTCGAGTTCGGTCCGTCGTGGTTCATTTATCCGCTCGTCGTCCACGGCAAACCGTTCGACTGGCGCACCGTCCCGGCATTTTTCCCGATCATGTTTGAGCTGACGGTTTTGTTTGCGGCCTTCACCGCCTTCTTCGCGCTGCTCATCATGAATGGTCTGCCGCGCTGGTATCATCCCATTTTCAATTGGGAACGTTTCAGTCGCGCGACGAACGACGGATTTTTCCTCGCGATCGAAGCACGCGATCCGCGCTTTACCGAAATAGAAGCGCGCGACCTGCTCGAGCAGACTGGCGGCCAACACATCACCATCATTCACGAAGACTGATATGTTGCGCGGCTTCTTCCTCATTTTTTTCCTGACTGGTCTCGCCATGGTGGCGTTCCTTGGTTTTCGCGGAGAACACAGCACAGGTTCGCCGATTGAAGTTTTTCCCGACATGGTGCGCCAGCCGAAGGTCCGGGCGCAGGCGCCGCTCGCATTTTTTGCCGACGATCGTGGAGCGCGACCGCCAATCAATGGCACGATTCCGGTCGGTTACGAATTTCCACGTCCGCAAACGATCGCGACGCCGGCCACAAATGTTCCCGCGAGCGAACCTGAGCCAGCCATCGGCTTCAGTGAAGGCGTCGATTACTACAACACCGGAAAGATGGGGGACAAGTGGGGGACGGGCATTCCGATCGAAGTGAATGCGCAAGTGATGGAGCGCGGTCGCCAGCGTTTCAACATCACGTGCGCGATGTGTCACGGCGCCACTGCGCACGGCGATGGAATCACAAAGCAGTACGGCCTCGCGACCGTCGTCACTCTGCAGGACGAGCGCATTCGCAAGATGGCGGACGGCGAAATTTTCAACACCATCACCAACGGCAAAAACACGATGATGGCTTACGGACCTAATCTGGTGGTGGCGGATCGCTGGGCCATCATCTGTTATCTGCGCGCGTTGCAACGGAGTCAGGGTACGACCGTCGCCGACGTTCCACCGGAACATCGCGCGGATTTGGATAAACCGGCGCCCGCGGAAACGAAAGCGGAAGCAACCCCGGAGGCGGCAAAGAAATGAGCGAGCGCTCGCACGTTGTTCCGACGCCGGAAGGCGAATATTTCGAGAAAAGCCGCTTCGCCGGCTTGTCGTTGCTGTTCGGCGTGCTTGCTCTGCTCGGCATTGTTCTCAGCGTGGTCGGCGCGATTTGGTGGCCGCAGCAACTGAGCTTTTCCTGGCTGTTTGCCTTCGCCTATTTCTTCACGCTTTGCGGCGGTTGCCTTTTCTGGATCATTGTCCATCACGCGACCGATGCGGAATGGTCGGTAGTCGTTAGGCGTCAGCTTGAGAACATCGCGTCGCTCTGGCCCGTTCTCGCTCTGCTTTTCATTCCCGTTTTGCTTTTGCGTCATCATCTCTATCGCTGGATGAACATTCCGCCGGGAGAAGATCCAACGCTCGACGCCAAGCATGGCTATCTGAACTTGAAATTCTTCATCGTCCGCGCCGTCATCTTTTTCGCCTTCTTCAGTCTCTCCGCGTTTTTGCTGCGGAAATATTCCGTCAGTCAGGACAAGGACGGCAATCCGCGCTTCACCATTATGATGCGCAAGGTCGCGTTCGTTAGTCTGCCACTTTTTGGATTGGCGCTGACTTTTGGCGCCTTCGATTGGCTGATGAGTCTGAACTACCACTGGTTTTCCACCATGTGGGGCGTTTACATTTTTGCCGGCGCGGCCGGCAGCTCGATGTCACTGCTCGTCCTCGTGATCACGGCGCTGCGCAAAGCCGGTTATTTGAAGGACGTGATCACGATGGAGCATTACCACGTCATGGGGAAATGGATCCTGGCCTTCACGGTTTTCTGGGCCTACATCGGCTTCAGCCAATACATGCTGATTTGGTACGCGAACATTCCGGAGGAAACCGAATACTTCATTCTCCGAAACACCGAATCGTGGTGGCTGCTCAGCACGTTGCTTGTTTTCGGAAGATTTTTCTTCGCGTTTCCAATTCTGTTGATGCGCTCGATCAAAAAGAAACCGCAGCAGATTTGCATCATGGCCGGTTGGATTTTGTGCATGCAATTGCTCGACATGTATATCGTCGTTCTGCCGGAACTTCATCGCACGGGCGTCCATCTGAGCCCGTTGGATTTTGTGCCACTGCTCGCGATCGGCGGGACGCTTGGATTTTTCTATCTGCGCATCGTCGCGAAAACATCGCTCTTTCCTGTGCGCGATCCGCGCCTGATCGAGTCACTGCGTCTGACGAATTAAGATGAATCAAACGCACCGAGTCGATTTTCAGCAGCCCCGCTCGATGTTTGGGACGTGGATTGGCGTGGTCTTACTCTTTGTCGTCTTCGGCCTGTTCGTCTGGGTTGTCTTCAGCGCAATTCCTCGCGGCGACACCTACGAGGAAAAGCGAGCGAAAGCGCGCATGGAAAAATTGGAGCAGCTGCAAAAAGATGCGACTGCCGCCCTAACGAGTTACGCGTGGGTCGATAAGAACAAGGGCACAGTTCGCATTCCGATCGAGCAGGCGATGCAACTGGCCATGGCCGATCTCGCAGCGAAGAAACCAACGGCGGCATACGCGATTGCAACTCCGACGCCGCAACCTGCTGCTTCTGCGCCGCCAGGAACACAGCCCGGAGCTTCAGCTACACCAGCCGCATCGCCTTTATCCAGGCCGGAGCAATCACCACCGGGAACACCGCTGCCAGTTCGCGGCAAATCGCCTACGCCATGACTGTCGCCGACCTCATCAATAGAATGAAGCGTTACGAAAAGAACGCCGAGATGATCTTCGACACCGAAGAACCGATCGGCACGCCGACGGATTTGGTGATGCCGCGACGCCGCTGGTTCCGCAAACCAGCGCCGGATTCTTTGGAAGCGAAAGTTTTGGAAGCATCGAAATGGAATCGATAACTGAATCAGCAACCTCAAGACTCGCACCGGGATCGCAGCCCGCGACGGAGCAGGTTACGCCGCGCGAGATCGAGAACGTCGAACGCGCGTTGATCGATGCGTCCACGCGCGTGCCGGTTCTGATGTTTTACGCGTCGGCGATCTTCTGGCTTTTGTTTGGCACACTGCTCGCCGGGTTCGCTTCCTTCAAACTGCACAGTCCCGACATGTTTTCGGGAATTAGTTTTCTCACCTTCGGTCGCGTGCGCGCGGCGCACATGAACATGATGGTTTACGGCTGGGCGTCGATGGCGGGAATGGGAACCGCGATCTGGCTCATGGCGCGTTTGTGCCGGACGACATTGCGTCATCCGCTCTTGCTCGTGACCGGCGCGGCCTTTTGGAATTTTGGCGTGTTGCTTGGTGTCGGCGGAATTCTCGCGGGTCAAAGTACCGGCTACGAATGGTTCGAATTTCCGACCTACGCGGGAATCGTTTTGTTCGTGGCGTATCTGCTCGTCATGTCGTGGGCGGTTTTGATGTTCCGTTTCCGGCGCGGCGATACGATTTACATCACGCAATGGTATTTGCTCGCGGCGTTTCTCTGGTTCCCATGGCTCTACGCCGCGACGCACGTCATGCTCTTCGTCGTTCCGGTGCAGGGAGTGATGCAGGCCGTGGTGAATTGGTGGTACGCGAACAATCTCATGTTCCTCTGGCTCGGCGCGATCGGACTGGGCACGGCCTATTACATGATCCCGAAAGTGATCGGGCGTCCGGTTTACAGTTACAATCTCGCTGCGATCGGTTTCTGGACGTACGCGCTCTTTGCGAGCTGGACCGGAATGCAGCGCCTGGTCGATGGCCCATTCCCGGCGTGGATGATTACGGCGAGCATCGCGGCAGCGATTCTTTCCATCATTCCCGTCGCTACTGTCGGACTGAATCATCACATGACGATGCGCGGATATTTTCAGCTCATGCGTTACAGCCCGACGCTGCGTTTCACTGTTTTCGGCGCGATTTCCTACACCGCATTTAGCGTAGTCGGCATCATCATTTCGCTGCGTTCGATGGCGCGGATCGTTCACTTCACTCAGGTCAGCGTGGCGTATTCGCATCTCGGCCTCTACGCCTTTTTCACCATGGTGATGTTCGGTTCGATGTATTACATCGTGCCGCGTTTGGTGGGGCGCGAATGGCGTTACGCTACTCTGATCAAGTTACATTTTTGGGCATCCGCCTACGGTGTCGGCCTCATGGTGTTAATGCTTCTTGTCGGCGGGTTGGTGCAGGGCCTGAGCATGAACGACGCGACGCTCTCGTTCTCCGAAACCACGCAGTCGGTTCTGCCTTATCTGCGCGGCCGCAGCGTTTCCGGAATTTTGCTCACGGTTTCGCATTTCATCTTCGCCTATCATTTTGTCCTGATGCTCTTCGGACTCGGCCGCACCGCGACAGTGCCGACCTTTCTCAACCCCATCGAACCGGAGGATGTGCACCCATGAAAGGACTGCTTCCTCTTTTTCTCGGAATCTTTGGCACGTTCGCCTTTTCGTGGACCGGTCTGATTTTCATTCCGAATCTGCAAATCGGTCATCTCGATCCGCAGATGGAAGAAGATGGAACCGACGTTTATCCCATGCCGCAATCTGGAATGGTCGAGCGCGGCCGTCGTGTTTACGCCGCGAACGGCTGTAACTATTGTCACACGCAACAGGTCCGCGCCGATTACGCCGCCTCCGATCTCGATCGCACGCGCGACGCCGACCTAAAGTTAAAATGGGGCCAACGCCGGAGCGCGCCGCGCGACTACATTTTCGGTCGTCCGGTTTTACTCGGAAAAATGCGTATGGGTCCGGATCTCGCGAACGTGGGACATTCCGCATCAGTGACCGAGCGAAAATGCGCCGCCGCCGGCCGGAGCGTCACCAGCGCCGTCTCCCGCAACTTCACCAGCTCCAGCAATTTCGCCCGCGCCCGCTTCGCAAACTGCGAGTGCTCCACCCGCCGCGAAGCAAAATCCAACTCCGCCAGCAAGCGCATCTGCGCCTAACGAAGCCGTGACTTCCATCAACGGCGTTCCGATTCCCTATACCGAAGCGTGGCATCATCAACATTTATACGATCCGCGCAGCATCACGGTAGATTCCGACATGCCGGCATTTCGTTTTCTCTACGAAAAACGTCGGATTAGCGGCCAGGTTTCGGCGGACGCTTTGAGCTTCGATCAATCCTCCAACGATGCGCCGCCGCCCGGTTGGGAAATTATTCCGACTTACGATGCAAAATGTTTGGTCGCGTATTTGATGTCGCTCGATCAATCGCATCCGTTGAAAGAAGTGAAAACCACTGCGGCGCCAGCTTCGCCGGCCGCGCCCGCCAAACAGGTCAAATGAACGACGATCCATCCACGCAAAAACGCGTTCGCCAGGGAATGGATTATGGCGAGACGGAAGAGGTGCAGGAAACGCACGCCGCGATTCAACGCGAAAAACGCGAACCACGCGCCGGACTCGAACCGCTTTCGCTTTGGTTGATCGCCCTTTACGGACTCGCCGTCTTTTTCGGCGGCGCGTATCTCGGCCGTTACTCCGGAAATTTTAGCGGCGATGGGCTCGATCCGTTAGGTGGTGCGCCACGAGCAAAGAAAACCGCCGGTGGCGGAGAAGCTGCAACTGAAACGGTGGAGCTTACGCCAGCCGAACGTGGCAAAAAGATTTTCTCGGCCAATTGCGTGACTTGTCACCAAACGACGGGGCTCGGCGTGGCCGGACAATATCCGCCGCTTGCTGGTTCCGAGATCGTCAACGGCGGCGCGCGCCGTCCGGCGATGATTGTTCTCAAGGGTTTGGTCGGGCCTGTGACCGTCAAAGGTCAGCAATTCGGCTCGGCAGTCATGCAGCCGTGGGAAAAGACGCTAAACGATCAAAAGATCGCCGACGTGCTTACCTTTGTTCGTCAGGAATGGGGAAATACAGGCTGGACCCGTTTCGAAAGAACAGATTGCGGCATTGCGCAAGGAACTTGCCGGCCGCACCGAATCGTGGCACGAAGCCGACTTAAAGGCGGTCCCAGAAGATGCTGGTTTGCCTGGCGGCGAACCGGCAGGCGGTCAGCCTAACGAGCAACCAAAACCTGTTGCCCCGACGCCGGCACCGAAGGCCTGATCGGCCTTTATTGCAGGCGATACACTTCCACTAACCCAACACCGGTTGTTTGATTGCGTCCTCGGACGATCGCGGTGTAACTGCCTGCGGCTAACGAAACGGCAATCGCCGATTCGCGATTATCTGTCGGCGCAAGGTTGTCGGCCTGGATTTCCATTTCCTGCGAATCTCTCCAATTGTCGTTCGCACCCGCCAGCGTGCCGTTCGCATCACGCAATTCCAACGTTGGATCCTGCAGCGCGCCCGAGACATTGGAGTTACTCAGGGAAGGACCAAGCGCGCGCACGACGACATTAGCGCTCGTCCCATTCGGCAGGATGATAAAACCTGCGATCAAGACGTTGTCACCGGTGCCCACAAAACCGCGCGAACTGATGTTTGCCAAAATCGAGCCGACCATCGGATCAAGGTCATAGACTTCAACGAGACCGGTCCCGCTCGTATTATTTTGTCCGACGACGAGAGCGGTATAGTTAGAAGGCGGGAGCGTGATTACGATGGCCGATTCGCGATCGTCAGTCGGCGGAATGCCCGTAGCAATAATGTCGGTTTGTTGTCCATCGCGCCAGTTGTCGTTTTGCGCGATGAGGTTCTGGCCCGAGTCAAACAACTGCAAAAGCGGGTCTTGCAGTGCGTCGCTCACACCTCGATGTGTCAGCGAGGGACCGATTGCGCGAATAATAACGGTCTTGGCGTTTGTGCCCGTGATGATAAATCCGCCGATCAATACCTGATTGCCGGTCTGCACGAATGCTCGTGTCGAGATGTTGAGAAGCTCGCCGGTCGAGCTCGGCGTTGGTGTTGGCGTAGTTCCGCCTCCCGGTGTCGGAGTGACGCTTGGCGTGGGCGTGGCGCTCGGTGTCGGCGTCGCACTCGCGGTCGGAGTCGCTGAAGGGCTCGGCGTGACGGACGGCGTTGGCGTTGCACTCGGTGTAGGCGTGGGACTGCCTCCGACCGGTGTCGCGGTTGGAGTCGCAGTTGGAGTTACGGTGGCCGTGGGTGTCGGCGTCTGCGCAAATCCGGTTCCGACGCAACAAAGAAAGCAAAGAAGCGTTGCGATCGAAAAACATTTAGCCGCGGAACTTCGCATCGTCGTCATCATATCCCACGAGTGAGCGCGCGAGCAAACTCTAGATACGGCGATCAAAGCATGGCAAAGGCGATGACTACGCTTTTCACGGCCGATCTTTAACTTTTTCCATAAATTCGCGCTTTCCTCTTGAGAAATTTACCCCGATATTCACGTTCAGTTTTTCCGAATATGGACGCTTCTACCGAACTGGCCTCTCACGCTGCCCACGATCCACATCATCACGACGAACACGAACACCACGAGCTCGGTTTCTGGCGAAAATACATTTTTTCGACTGATCACAAAGTGATCGGCATTCAATACGGTCTTTGCGGGCTTGTTTTCCTCTTTCTCGGTTTTTCTCTGATGATGTTGATGCGCTGGCAACTGGCGTATCCGGGGCAGGCATTGCCAATCATCGGGAACGCGCTCGGCCATTTCTTCGGCCCCGGTACGATGCCCGATGGCAAGATGACGCCGGAGTTTTACAACTCGTTAGGCGCGATGCACGGCACGATCATGATTTTTCTCGGCATTGTGCCGGTAGCGTTTGCCGCGTTCGGAAACTTTGTCGTGCCGCTGCAAATCGGTGCGCCCGACATGACGTTCCCGAAAGTCAACGCCGCGAGTTTTTGGGCGTTTGCCGTCGGCGGCGTCATCATGCTTTCGAGCTTTTTTGTTCCAGGCGGCGCGGCCAAGGGCGGCTGGACTTCCTATACGCCGCTTTCGGATATCGCGGACAAAGGGCCCGAGTTTCACTGGTTTTTTAATGGCCAGAATCTTTGGCTAATCGGTTTTATTTTTCTCATCACGTCATCGCTTCTCGGTGCGGTGAATTTCATCACCACCATCATTCAACTGCGCGCAAAGGGTCTCACCTGGATGCGCCTCCCGTTTTTTGTGTGGGCGCAATTCGTGACCGCGTTTTTGCTTCTGCTCGCTTTCCCGCCCCTTGAAGCGGCAATCATCATGCAGCTGATGGATCGCCTGGCGGACACCAGCTTCTTTCTCCCGGCGGGTTTGGTCGTGAACGGCGCAGCGATGCACATCAGCGGCGGCGGCAGCCCGCTTTTGTGGCAGCACTTATTCTGGTTCCTTGGTCACCCGGAAGTTTACGTGCTCATTCTGCCGGGCATGGGAATCGTTGCGGAAGTGCTCGCGAATAATTCGCGCAAGCCGCTCTGGGGTTACAAGTCGCTCGTTTTCGCGGTGCTCGTTCTCGGATTTCTTTCCTTCATCGTCTGGGCGCACCACATGTGGCTGACCGGCATGGGAAGCGCTGTGAGTGCGTTTTTTCAGACGACGACGCTCATCATTTCGATTCCGTCGGTGATCATCTTGAGCGCATTTTTCATTTCGCTCTGGGGCGGTTCAATCAGATTTACTGTACCAATGCTTTTCGGGACGGCCTTTTTGCCAATGTTTGGAATCGGCGGACTGACCGGCATTCCTCTCGCGTTCAATACCGCCGATCTTTATCTGCACGATACCTATTACGTCATCGCGCATTTCCATTACATCGTCGCCCCCGGCACAATCTTCGCGCTCTTCGCCGGCATCTATTACTGGTTCCCGAAAGCGACCGGGCGAATGATGAGCGAGTTCTGGGGCAAAGTGCACTTCTGGCCGTCGCTCGTTTGCATGAACGTCATCTTTCTTCCGATGTTCCTGCAAGGAATGCTCGGCATGCATCGCCGTTGGTACGACGGTGGTCAGGGCTGGAATATCGCCAACGAAAAGGCCTGGGGCCTTTCCGGATTTCATTGGAACACGCCGATCTCAATCGCGGCCTGGTGCATGGGCCTCGCGCAAATTCCATTCATCATCAATTTCTTCTGGAGCATCAAGCATGGTAAAAAGGTGAACGACAATCCCTGGGAAGCGACCACGCTCGAGTGGACTGCGCCGTCCCCGCCGCCGCATGGAAATTTCGTTGAGACGCCGGTGGCTTATCGCGGCCCGTACGAATATAGCCTGCCGGGGCGCGCGAAGGATTTCACCATGCAGAATGAGCCGGTCGATCCGAGTGAGCGCACGCCGCGTAAACCGGCCGAGCTGGTCCACGCCTAACGAGTCAGTAAAATGGAAATCCCGTATACAGTTGCCGCGCGTCCCGACACCGGCCTTTGGAATGCCAAGATCGGCATCTGGCTTTTTCTCGCGTCGGAAGTGATGCTCTTCGGCGGACTTTTCTCCGCCTACATTTTTCTGCGTCTCGACGCGGAACCGGGTTATTGGCCGCACGGCCTCCTCAATGTGCCGGTGGGCACGATGAACACCGCGATCCTGATTGCGTCATCCGTCACGGTCGTGCTGGCGTGGGCGGCGCTGAAAATGCGGCAATTTCGGCGCTACCAGATTTACATGGGGATCACCATTCTGTGTGGCGTGACTTTTCTCGTCGTGAAACTCGCTTACGAATGGCCGCAGAAGTACGAGCACTTCGGCGCCTACATTAAGAAGGATGCGCTGGAAAAATATGAGCCCTATCTCGGGAACCATCATTTGGAGAAGGAAGGTCTCCCGCCGCGCGTTGAAATCACTGGTCATTTGCACAATCGCGAAGCGCTGAACGATCCTAACATCAAAGAGTACGAGGTCGCACTCGATCCCGTTAACGCCGATCCAACGAATCGCGCGATGGATCGTCCGCATTTCCTTTACGTCCCGCCGACTGAAAAAATCGGGAAAATTGAAAAGGAAGATGTGGAACGCGCGACCATGTTTTTGCCGACGCATAGCACATATTTCGCGACTTACTTTACCATTACCGGGCTGCACGGGCTGCACGTTCTCGCTGGTGTGCTCGTTTTCATTTACATGTGGCTGCCGGTGAGCAAACGACTTTACCAGCAAAATCCCGAGCATTTGGCGAACCGGGTCGAGGTTGCCGGTTTGTTCTGGCACTTCGTCGATCTCGTCTGGATTTTTGTGTTCCCGCTTTTCTATTTGCTATGAACAATCCGCCTGACGTTTCGCAGGATCCGAGCGAGCACGAGCAGTACGCCCACGATGTCGCGCATCACGTAAAGAAATACATGATGGTGGGCGCGACCTTGCTCGCCTTCACCGCGCTCACCGTTTTTCTTTCCTATCTCGATTTCGGCACGCGCAAAGCGAACATCGCAGTCGCGATGCTCGTCGCAATGTTCAAGGCGGGATTGGTCGCTGCGATTTTCATGCACCTTTCGGCGGAGAAAAAATTGATCTACCGCGTATTAATCTTCACCGGTCTTTTCGTGCTCGGCCTTTTCTGGCTGACGTTTCTTGCCTGGTACGATCCGGTCCACCATTGATGACCTTGAAAGGCTTTCATATCGTTTTCATCGCGTTTTCGACCTTGCTCGCGGTCGGCATTGGCTCGTGGTGCATTTGGATTGATCTCGTGGCAGGAGCGCCAGTGTATCGCGCCGGAGCGATCTGGTCGTTCATCGCCGCGTTTGCCTTGATCGTTTACGGTGTATGGTTTTATCGGAAGATGAAGAAGTCGCGCATCATCACATGAAGGCGAAACTGATCCTGCTGCTTGTTCTTTTCGTCGGCTCACCCTTGGGTCAGGCGATGGCCTGTTCGGTTTGTTTCGGAGCCAGGGATGCGAAATCAACCGAGCACATTGCGGTTGCGATATGGGTTTTGATGGGCGCGGTGATGTCTGTGCTCGGCGGTGTGGGCGCGTTTAGTTTTCACCTTTGGCGGCATGCTCATACTCCGCTCGAACCACACGAAGAACTCGTGGAAGAAGATTTCGAGCAGTATGAATAGCCTCGCGCTGATCAATCAGTTTCTCGGTCAACCGCTGAATGCATCAGAGCACGGTTACCAGATCGATCACATCATCGAGTTTTGTCACTGGTTCATGGGCACGCTTTTCGTCGGGTGGTCTGCCTATTTTATTTTCGTGCTGATCCGTTTTCACAAGAGTCGCCATCGGCAGGCGGATCATGAAGGCGTGAAGAGCGGCATCTCAACGCACCTCGAATTTGCCGTTGTGCTGATTGAGGCCGTCCTGTTGGTGGGCTTCGCGGTCCCGCTTTGGGCCAAGCGCGTAAACCAATTTCCGCCGGACAAGGATGCGGTTTTGGTGCACGCCATTGGCCAGCAATTCAACTGGAACTTTCATTTGCCGGGTCCTGATGGCGTATTCGGCCGCCGCAATGCCGATTTGGTGACGAATTCAAATCCGCTCGGACTCGATTCAAATGATCCGGCTTCAAAAGATGATCTCGTCGTGCTCGGCGAATTGCACGTACCGGTGAATCGCCCGGTGATTGTCGAATTATCGTCGAAAGATGTAATTCATAATTTTGCGCTCGTGAACATGCGCATCGCGCAGGATGCCATCCCGGGTCAGATGATTCCGATGTGGTTTCGACCGATTAAGGCGGGCACATACGAAATTATCTGTGGCCAGCTTTGCGGTCTCGGCCATTACGGCATGAAAGGCACACTCGTCGTCGATACGCCGGCAGATTATCAAGCTTGGCTGAAGGAACGCGTCGAACTTTCCGGCAATCAAAGCGCTCCGCCGGCCCCGACGCCGGGCACTGTGCCGCCTGCTGGCGCACCGAAAACGGCGAACCCGAGCGGCAAATAATTTTCTTCTGTAGCGGCGGTCTGCGACCGTCGCATTTACTGCTGGTTCGGTTATCTTTTCACAACTCGTGAACGAACCTCCTTCGACAAGTGCGACGGTCATAGACCGCCGCTACAGCAATTGGCTGCATCGTTTCGCCTGGTTCACGGCGGCTGCGACGTTATTCCTCATTTGCAGCGGCGGGATGGTGACAAGCAAGAACGCCGGGCTCGCCGTCCCCGACTGGCCGACGACTTTCGGCTACAACATGTTTTTCTTTCCCTTTTCAAAATGGATCGGCGGCATTTTTTTTGAACACGTTCACCGCTTGATCGCTTCCACCGTTGGATTTCTCACGATTATTTTGTCGGTGTGGTTGTGGCGCACTGAATCACGACGCTGGGTTCGCAACCTCGGCTATGCTGCGCTCGCGGCGGTTGTCTTACAGGGCGTGCTCGGCGGCTTGCGTGTCACCATGTTGAAAGATGAGATCGGAATCTTTCACGCCTGCCTCGCGCAGGCTTATTTCGGATTACTCATCGTGATCGCCCTCGTGACGTCGCCGTTTTGGACGCGCCTTTCTTCGACACAGGTGCTCGCCAAGAACGCGCGTCTCCTCGCGCGTCTCTCGATCGCAATATCCTTCTTCATTTATGGACAACTTGCGCTCGGCGCGACGATGCGGCACGAGCATCGCGATCTCTCGATTCTCGATTTCCCATTGGCCTACGGGAAAGTGATTCCGGACGTCAGTGCCGAAAAGCTCGCCGCCGTTAACGTGTGGCGCGATGCGCATGCTCTATCCGACGTGACTGCGTTTCAAATCTGGTTGCAAATGGCGCATCGCTTCGTCGCTCTCATGATCGTGGTTGGTGTCATTGCGTTCTGGTTTTGTGTTCGCCGCTTTGCGTCCAAATCGATCGCGTTGAAACGTCTGTCGAGCTTTTGGGTTTTTCTCGTCGCATGCCAAATCACACTTGGTGCGTGGACGATTTGGAGTAACAAAGCTGCTGACATCGCGACCGCTCACGTCGCGGTCGGGGCCACGATTTTCGGCTTGGGTGTCGCTCTTGACGCGATTTGCTTGCGGATTGCCAGTCAAAGAGTTCCAGCCGATTACGATCGTCGATCGCTCATTCCTGAAGGCGCGACTTCATGAAAGCGGCTGCCTTGGATACGACTCCACCGATTCCGTCGAACAAATTGGGCAGTCGTGTTTTTTCCGATTTCAGCGAATTGGTAAAAGCGCGCCTCACGCTTCTCGTATTGCTGACGACCGCGGTCGGATATTATCTCGGCGCCTCGCGTCCCATCAACTACGCGGGCTTCTTTCACGTTGTCTTCGGAACTGCGCTCGCCGCGGCCGGAGCGGCTGCCCTGAATCAATGGTGGGAGCATCGCTTTGACGCCTTGATGTTGCGCACGAAGATGCGGCCAATTCCCGCAGGCCGAATGCGACCGCGTGATGCACTAATTATCGGAAGCGTTCTCGCGGTCGGCGGTCTTGTCTATCTTACAATTACCTGTAACGGGCTCAGCACGTTTCTCGCGGCTGCGACGATCGCCATTTACATTTTTGGCTACACGCCGCTGAAAAGATTCAGCACGACCAACACGCTTGTTGGCGCAATTCCCGGTGCGATCCCGCCCATGATTGGCTGGGCTGCGGCACGGGGAGAACTGGAGGCCGAAGCGTGGAGTTTATTTGCGATCCTGTTCGTCTGGCAAATCCCCCATTTTTTTGCGATCGCATGGATGTATCGCGATGACTACGACCGCGCGGGTTTTCGCATGTTATCGAGCGGCGACGAGAGTGGAGCACGCAGCGCAAGTCAAAGCGTTCTCTTTTGCATGCTCCTGCTAATCGTAACCGGCATCCCGGCATATCTTGGCCTAACGAGTCCTTTGTATCTTCCCATTTCACTCGTTCTCGGCGGCTGGTTTATCGCAGCCGCAATGCGTTTTCATCGAAGACGGACCCCGGGCGATGCGCGCACTTTATTCCTGACCTCAATTGCTTATCTTGCTCTTCTCCTTCTTACTCTCGTCCTGACGAAATCATGAACGCAGTTACCGCGACCGCCAACCCGCCACTATCAAAAAGCGCAATCGCGTGGAAAGTGGCGATGCTCTCGATTCCTTTGGTCATCGCTGGCCTGCTGCTCTTACTTCGGCAAGCCGAGGTGAAGCAACTGCGAAACCGCTCCATCAGCGCCTATGGCAAGGTTCCGCAATTCCAGCTTACCAATCAGGATGGTCGCTCGTTTGGTTCAGCAGATTTGAAAGGGAAAATCTGGATTGCCGATTTCATTTATACGATGTGCCCCGGTCCGTGTCCGATGATCAGCAGCCGGATGAGCGAGCTGCAAAAACCGCTCGAAAACACGGATGTCCATCTCGTTTCCGTCAGCGTTGATCCGGAACACGATACTCCGAAAATACTGCGTGGTTATGCGGACAAGCTAAAGGCGCAACCGCAACGGTGGGATTTTCTCACCGGCTCTAAACAGGCGGTCTACGATCTTTCTCGCAATGGCTTCAAACTCGCCATTGCGGATAGCAGCGCCGAAGCTGCCATTCCTGTTCATAGCACGCGTATGGTGCTGGTGGATCGGCGAGGCGAGATTCGCGGCTATTACGACGCACTGGCGCCCGATGCGATTACCAAATTACTCGCAGACACGAACCACCTTCTCCGCGAACAACCTAGATAAGGTGTTGCCAGGTATAGAGGCTTCTCTGGAACGCTTGCACGAGCCCGTCGTAATCGCGCTCGGGGCAGGTGAGTTGGAATCGTAACTGACCCTCGCTTAGGTTCAGCAAAAGGAAGTAGCAGCGAAACTTCTTTCCGAAAGAGCTATAACTTATCTCGACAAGGCAGGTATCCTTGCCGCTGATTTGAAGAACGTTTAGTTGGGGTTCTTTTATCTCGATCTCCGAGGAGCGCTTCGGCAATGCCTCGATAGCTTTTTGCTTTAGCTTTTCTTGATCCCTTTGGGCAAATGATATCGCACGATCCGGGCCGATCTTCGTAATTGTTACCATGACCTGAGCTTTGCCCGGAGGCCGTAGCTCCAATTCGTTACTGCCGCCGGAATAAAGCCACCCAACCGGTGGTTGATAGGTGGCCTTCTGGCTCGTCCCATTTTCGAAAGCGAGACGCCAGAGTTTTACCCCTTCCAATTTGAATTCTTCCTTGGTCGGAGAAAGATTAAGGTCAGCACGTACCTCCATTATTCCCAGAATCGTAAAAAGGACGAGTGCTGAGCAATATTTCAAGGTCAAGCCGTCTATTGCGCGAGGAACCATCGACCTTTGACGTAGCTGTAAACGAGCAAGCTGCCCGGTGGTGCGTTGTACTGAAAATTGGTGTCGAAAAACCACTGGCGGGCGGGTGGACTGTAAACGTTGCCGCTTCCCCATTTACCAATAGCCTGACGGCTTTGATAGAGCTCCACCATGGAGCCGTAATAAGTAAAGGTTTTGCCGCCCCAATCTTCGAGGAATCTTAGAAAGTTCTCAGCTCCGCCGCTGTAGTTATTGTTTGCGCTCGGAACAATGCCCGCCACAACAGCGGTGTTGACGGTTGTGTTGACAGCGTCGCGCGTACTTACGTCCGAGGAGGAATGAGAGTCGATCCACGCGCTCGATAGCACGTTGACGGCGTCCGCAATAACAGCACACGGTTGACGTGTATAGCCGTTTACCTGCGGTTTGGTTGGATCACCGGAATTGGATGGCGGATTACTGCCGCCCGTGTTGTAGTCTCCCTGAATATAAACTGGATTCGCGCTGGCGACGGTTAGACCTCCGTCAGCCATGGTGGTGCCGTTTTTCAAGCGAATGCCGCGCTTGGGCGTACCGCCGTTGGCTCCGGCGCTCGTATCGGTAATATAAATTATTTTATTAAAACCGGATAAGGTAGCGTCTCGAATCTTGTTATTAATTGCTCCTACATCCAAGGTGGCCAATCGGACTGAGCTGCCTTCACGGTTGTCTTGAATGCTTTGATTCGTCGTAATCGCGTTTTTGAAAGTTGTATATAACTGACCGCCGCCATTGGGACTAGAGGCATTGAGCGTGGTATCGCTGGCATCCTTGATCGTGATCGTATTAGTCCCGTCAATCAGAATCTTTATACCCGCCTGATCGTAGTAGCGCTTACCTTGTAGTGGATCCGGATAGCCGCTGATTGGCGGCTCAAGCAATTCATGATAACTGTCGTTATTTGGATTTAGATCCGTCGTGCTGAAAAGCAGACCGGAATCGAGACCGAAAGGTTGATGCGCGACGTCATACGCTGGCGGTAGATTGCTTGGATAAGATGGAGACGTGGGAGTTTCTGGCGAGCTACCGCCAGGTGCGCGGGAATCTCCGGGCTCGAAACCTACAAACCAATCGCTGGCGTAAGTGACTTTATCGAGGAAATGCAGGAGGTTGTGGCCGGTAAATAGATCGGCGTTCGTGTGAACCCAGCCGTAAACATTCATGAGCGCGCCCGGCTGAATCTCCAACGGGTCGACGTAAAAGATTGCATAGATCCATGGGGAGATTTCCTGTTTCTGAAGTACGCGCCTTACCCTGGCCGTTACGTGGTTGTTGACGACCGGCAAAGTGACATCAGCCTGGGCCAAATAGTAGTAGGTCTTGTTCGTGGGACCTTGTCCCATGCCGGGGACAGGACTTGCGCTCGCACCGATGGCATTAAACTCCGGATCGACCGCGATAACACTAAAATTAGATATTGTCGGTGGATGATCGAGCCCGGTGTCGACTCTGTCAGTTGTGACGGTAAAACCGGGAATGTCCGGAAATTGCGCTTGAGTGGGAACGGGAATAGCCGCAAACGCGCTCGTAGGTAGCGGCATATCGGTGCTAAGTCGACAGATACCTCGCCAATAACAAAAGGCGCTTTCCAAGGCGCCGTCGCCTATTGCAGTCGCTGATTGCAGCGCTTCGCCACGCTGCACGTAACGTCGAATCGCGCTCGTATACTCCATCGCGATCGCGATGATCACCGCGACTGTGACAGTTACCGATAAAACGACGACGATGGCGGAGCCAGATTGTTTGCGAATCTCTCGAGGCTTCATTGGTAATCGGTTAATCGAGCTCGTGTTGGCACTTGCCCGTTAAGCAGAATGTTAGCGGACTTAAAACCGCGTTTGTCGTACCTGCTGTCGGACGTGCAGAGGTTGATCGCGGCAACAAAACGATAATAAAGTGCGCCTGCCGGCGTGTTTGGAGTAGTAAAAGGGGTAGGACTTATGATGTCGTTTCCAAGCATGGCAAACGACTTCCGTGTCGTCGGACCGTTCCATTCCAAAGATCCGTTCTTAACCGTGTAAGAGCAGCGATCGGTAAGAAAGCAGCTGATGTTATAGAAAGTCGGGCTCCCGGTCCCTTGAATCGCATTGACGAGTGGATCGGACAAAGTGAGACGGTAAACGCCACTACCGAGACTCGTAACCTGTGTTATGTCTTCTTCGATTCGGTATCCTCGTACGATCACTCTTTGCCCAACGATGGGTACATTTGAGCCGTTAGGTACGTTTATGTTAATCGTCGAAGAACCGACGGCGGAATCCGCGCAGACTTGATACGGTCCTGCCGACCAAAGCTGAAAAGAAATGCCGGGAGCGGCAGTATTAGGCGCCGGGTTAACCAGGGCGTTACCGTTCACATCGATCAAGGCGGGAAGAGAAACGGCGGAGTGCAGGTCATGAATCATTTGCAACATGGCCGAGCGTGCCTGCTGATGCGCGCTGTTAACAGCCGTGTTCTTCGCTCCCAGGATCATTCCGACGTTCAGCATGGAATAGACGGCGATGCCGAACACTCCCAACAATCCCATCGCCATTGTAACTTCGACCAGCGAAAGACCGGATGCTGTTTTGGAAGCGCCACGTGCGTTCATATATCCGAACTTCTGATGGTAGTTCTCGATTTGGTGTACGTTCGGCTGCGATAAGTGTAGGAAATGGAAACCGTCGCCCGATACATGTACATCATCAGTCCTCCATAGTTCTGGCTGATGTCCTGCACGGTTGTCGTCAACGTGCCTGAAACGATGATCCCGGTGTTCGGCTCGCGATAGATGGGCACATTGGTTGTCGTATGCGTGCCCACGACCAATTCGGGAGGGATCTGCGGCTGGCCGTCCGAGCCGGTTTTTTGAGGGTTGAACGGTCCATCCGAAAGAAGGAGATCGATCTGGTTTTGCAGCGCTGCGTCGGCGCCGGTGGCGTTGCGACTGACGCTCGCTTCCCGATTTAGCTGGGTCATGGACGGAACCATGGCACCAATGCCGATCCCGATGATCGCGAGAGCAACGACTGCCTCCGCGATCGTGAACGCGTGGTTCGAAGGAAACCGTTTACCGTAGGAAAACGCCATTGCAGGCGTTAAAACGAGCAATCAATGTGCCCTTTTATAATTTCTATAACGCCAAACGGAAGCTTTTTCAGGCGGCCGAGTCGATCGTCGGTTCGAGGGACGATACGCCAGGCCCCTCGTCGCACACGAGGCGGAGATAATCGCGGTACTCGGCTCTTGGAAGCCGATCGATGATCTTGTTGAGCTGGCGTTGATCGATGAATCCCATGCGCAATGCGACTTCTTCCAGACAAGCCACTTTAAGTCCCTGTCGATGTTCGATCGTCGCGATGTAATTTCCGGCTTCAAGCAGGCTTGTTTGGGTTCCTGTATCGAGCCAGGCCATGCCGCGGCCCAACAACCGGACAAAGAGTTGATTGCGGTCGAGATAAACACGATTCAGATCGGTAATTTCCAGTTCACCCCGAGCCGATGGCCGCAGCGTCTTGCAAACGTCGACGACTTGATCGTCGTAAACATACAAACCCGGCACGGCAAACTGACTCTTGGGCCGTTTCGGTTTTTCCTCCAAGCTGATCGCGCGACCATCTTCGCCGAACTCGACCACGCCATATCGTTCCGGATCGCGGACTTGATAACCAAAAATGCAGGCGCCCTGTTTGATCGCGAGCGCCTCCCGAAAGAAATCGAGTTTCCCGTAGAAAATGTTGTCACCCAAAATGAGACACGCACCGCTGCCGTCGATAAAATCCGCGCCGATGAGGAATGCTTGCGCTATTCCTTCCGGTTTCGGTTGCTCAGCGTAGGAAATTGCGATTCCCAAGTGCGAGCCGTCACCAAGAAAATCGCGCAACATCGGGACATCCTTGGGAGTGGAAATAATCAATATCTCGCGCAGACCGCCGAGCATCAACGTCGCCAGCGGATAACAAATCATCGGCTTGTCGTAAACGGGCAGCAGTTGTTTGCAGACAATCTTTGTTAGCGGAAAAAGACGCGTGCCCGCGCCGCCCGCGAGAAGGATGGCTTTTTTCATGCGCCTTGTTTTTGCCCGCTCCATTGTTTCAGAAGTTCTGACCATTCGCCCCAGAAACGATCGCTTCGGCTTAGGCCGATCCCCAGTATTACGGCTTCGAAAATAAAATGACTCCCAAGCTGTTCGGTGAAATCGCGATCGTTTGTGCGTCCACCCACGCATTGCCGTAGCCCGCTTTCAACTACCGGTCGCGGAAGTGCCAACTTGGATTCGATCGCGGCGCTTAGACTTATGCCGTTCATTTTTTTTAGCATCACCCCGCACAGCAATGCGCGCGAACTCGTCACGTGCAGATGCGAGATTTTTTTTTGCAGAATCGATTTGCGCAAGGCGAGCGCAAAACGTGCCTGTTGCAGAAAAATATCGGGAGGGGCGCGATGCGTTTCCGTCGCGCGATCATTTTCAAGTTGATGCGCGAGTTCCGGATTGGCCAGCCATTCTGCTTCGATCGCCATTGCATCCGGCAAAAAGTCCAGGCGTGGCGCAAGTTGTTCCATCGACGTGTTGAATCGTGCGTCGGCGGGTGTTCGACAAACGAAAGTTGTGATCTCCACATCGCGCCGGCCCATCTCCAAAAGTTCTTTCTCGAGCATGGGGAGTCGATCGTCAGGCCAAAGATCGATTAAGTAGCCAATCTGATTTTCCTTCGGCGCGTGGTGTACGCGTGCTGCTTTTCGAGCGCCGGTTTCAAGGAGTTTGATTAAAGGTTCAACCGTCGTCTGAATCTGGAAATGCTTTTCCACCCGAGCGCGTCCAGCCTCGCCCATGCGCGATCGCAAATCGGCATTATCGAGGAGTTTCGCCAACGCGTCGGCCAATGCAGAAGTGTCGCCGGGTGTAACCAAAAAGCCGGTTTCTCGATCAACGACCGTCTCAGGAATGCCGGCGAGCTGGGTGGAAACGACTGGCCGCGAGCTGGCCATCGCCTCCTGGATCACCGTCGGAAACACATCGCTCGCTCCTGCCTGATCGACGATCGAGGCGAGAGCGAAGACGTCGCAGTTCCTTAGCGCGTCGAACACCTGTTCCTGCGTCTGGGACCCGCGCAGCATGACGACGGAATTCAATCCCGAATCGTCAATCCGTCGCTGCAGATTTTCGCGCAACGGTCCGTCGCCGATGATGTCGCACGTAAAATCCAGCTGTTTGGATCGTAACTGCGCGCACGCATCGATTAGATTCTCGAATCCTTTGAACGAGACGAGCCGGCCGACGCTCAGGATTCGCAATGGGCCCGATGATGGCGGCTTTGGCGCCGCCTGCGAAAAAATCCCCGGATCCATCCCGTTGTAAACGCGATGAATCTTCGCCGCCGCTTCCGGGCAGCGCTTCTGGAGCAACGCCTGACTGTAATCGGTTTCGGCCGCGACGAACTCGGCCGCGTCGCAAATTTCACGAAGCAAATCGTCTTGCGCGAGGTCGGACATGAAATCCTGGCCGTGTGCCGTCACGCTAAATGGAATACCGCTCAGCGCTTTGAGAAAGATCGCTGTGTGCGCTGCGCGATTCGCGAAATGAACATGAACGTGTTCGACGCCTTCGCGATGAAATAAGTCCGCGAAATAAAGCGCATTGCGCGCGCGTAACGCGGCTTTAAACGGCGCGCCGTATTTCTTCTCGTGCTCGTTGATGAGCGTTTGTGGCCAGCGACCTTCTTCCTTCGCCTTTTTTTCCCAGACCTTCAGAACGGTTTGCGGCGGCGCGTAGTAAATTGGCGCCTTCAATCGTCGCAGATGCTCATGGCGAAGACTGGTCAGCGGCGAATGGACCGAACCGATGAGCAAATCGAAACCGCGCCGCTCCAGTTCCAGCATTTCCATGTCGCAAAACGTCTGCGAAATGACTGGATAACGGGAATAAAGATAGGCGAGTCGCATCCTTTTCTTCCTCTACCTCTTCCTCTGCTTTCTCAAAAGAACGAAGATTAGGAGGAAGCGGGGGAGGAAGATTGAATTAGGAAAAACGGACGTCTTTTCCAGGATCCATTTCGAAGTCGAGTGTGAGCGCGTCGGCCGTATTCGGCTTGATCACTTCCTCCATGAATTTCACCTGAATCGGATCCTCGCGAAAAATTTCGTACTTATCCATCGACTCGAAATCGATCGCGATGAAGAAGGGCCAGGGGACTTCGGGATCGATGCGCTTGCCGCATTTGATGCTGAGAACCTCGGGAATTTTCAGAAGCTGCATGCGCGTGTTCATCATCATTTCCTCTACCCGCGCCGGGGTAACTTCGGGCTTCAATTTGAAAAGGACGATGTGATGAACCATGGGGGGTAAGGTTTAGGCGGAGAGTGCGTTTCGCGCAAGCGCTAAACCGCATCCGAACCTTCTCGCGCAATGAAGCGCGGCTCTGCTCGCTAGAAAATTACTTTTTCCAATCGAGCGCGCCTTTTTTCAGCGCGTAAGCGTAGCCAACCATCAGGATGCTCACGAAGCTGAGCATGCTCCAGAAAATGATTTTACTCTGCACGATAGCCTCCTTGTAGACCACCGCCCACGGATACATGAACACGATCTCTAAATCGAAAAGGATGAAGAGCATCGCGACGAGATAGAACTTTACGCTGAACCGCGGAATGGCCTCCCCTTGCGGCACCATGCCGCATTCGTAAGCCGTATCCTTGGTGCGAGTGCGCTTTCCCGTCTTGCCCAGAATGATACTGACGATTATCGCCGAGACCGCGAATCCGACAGCGACGACGAACTGAAGCAGGACTGGTATGTACTCGCGGAGCATCCGCCCGGTTACCTTCCGGTTGTCCGAAAACCTACCTCACCGTGGCGGCCGGATGGCCATTCTGCGGCGCGATCGCTGCAGCCAAGGCCGAAGGAAGTCCTTTGTATTTTTTGCCGTTCTTCTTTACGGCTCCACGGGCCACCAGGTTTTGCAATTTCTCGTAGGCTCGCAAACGTAGCATTTCCTCACCACCACTGGCGGCATTCCGCGCCCGGAGATTTTCGTGGACGATATCGAAGAGCTGCTTGAATTCGAAAGACGAACGTCTGGAGAGCACCGCGACCAGCTCCTCTGTCACTAGGTCAGGAACTCGACGGGAGAATGCGTTTTTCTTGAGGATAGCCATAGGGCGGCAAGAATAACATATTTCCGCTGGATAGCAGCTTATTTATCGCCCCAAAGCGACAAAATTGGGCCATAGAAACTATGACAAAAGGGCGCAGTTTTGACTTTTATGGCGTCCCGCTCGGATTGGGTGACGGTGAGGGAGAGGTTCCGCTTTGGCCGGGCGAAAATGAGGGAAGAGCCGGCAATCTGCCGTGGGTTTGCTGTTGATATGTGTACATCGCAGCCCCCACCACCAAAGCCGCACCCGCCGCAGCCTGATAGATGGTCACGGGCCCGACCGATTCGGTTACATATCCGTCGGTCTCGTAGCTTTGCGACATCACGATGGGACTGAGATGTTTCGTGATCACTTCGGGAGGCGGGAACTTGTTCAGGTCGACGTTCTCATTCACCGACGGAATGAACGCGGCGCCCATCACGAGCATCGGCCGAACTGCGGCATCGAGCCGCGAGTAGAGGAGTGCTGTATCAATGTAGACGAATGCCTGCTTCGCGGCCGGAACCAAATGTTCGGCTGCCCGGAAACTTTCGGACGAGGCGAGTTCCGAGTTTCCGGAAGCGCTTCGTTTCATTGCGGCTTCGGTAACGTTCTCGTTGGAACCGGCGACCAACATTTTATCCGACAAGGCGAGCGCGGGTGTGACCGAGAAGAGGCCACCCGCAGACGGCATCGAAAAATATTTCACGCCATCCTTTTCCTCTTGCGTCCAGGTCCCACCGTCCGCGGACGTAGTCATCTTGGTCAGCAACTGCGTGGCTTTCGCCGAATCTTTCACTGGTAAACTGGCTACCATCGTCGGCAATTGCGCGCCTGATGCCCAGTCAGCGAGCGTGCCAAGTTCCGGCCCGAAAGCCTCGTTCCACTCCTGCATGGTGACGCCGCTGCTGGAGACTGCATTCACCAGATTTTGCATCGCACCGGGAAGACCCGGCCCGGCCGGTACGCCCGACGGCCATGTCATTTGGTTGGGCAAATTGAGAAAGCTGGCGAGATACAAAAACGTCTCCTTCGTCCCGAGCGCGAGCGAAGTGCGCGTTAATGGTCCGGCATTGACCAGCTGCGGCATTCCAAGAAAGAGAACGTCGCGAATCTTGCCGTCGTCAAAATTCAGCGCGCCGCAAAAAGCATGAATCTGCCGATAGATCGGCTTGGTTCCCGGCTCGTTCGCGCCGCTTGCCCCCAGTAACGGCGCCATTTTTTCGAGATAACGATCGACCCGGCCGTAGATCAACGAAGCGTAGCTCGCCGGCATGTGCTTGAACGCAGCCGAAAATGTAGAATCTCCCGCGAGCGTTGCTGCTCGATCTTTCAGCCGGCCATCAACGCGATCGAGAATTATTTTCAATTCTCCAACATCGTTCGCTGCGAGAAACCAGTTCTCGTCATAAACAGTCGCGAGCATCTGACCCTTGGCCGCCACCGTTTGGATTTGGTGCTGCTGATATTCCACCACCTCGCTTTGCGCGTCGGGCGATTTCGCCTGCAAATGCGCGCGCCATTTGCCCAGAATCTTTTCGGCATCGTCCGCCTTCCCCTTGAAGCGAAATCCGCCCGCCAATTTCAAACCGTTCGCCCATGAGGTCACTGCAAAGAAAACATCTTTCGGTTCGAGACTCTCGAATTCGGCCAGGCCTCGCGATGCGGCTTCCGATTTAGAAATTTTCGAGAGCGGTTTTTGCAGAAAATCGCGCACCGCCGGTTCCTGCCGGATTTTGTAAATATCCGTTTGATGCCATTGATCGCGCATCCGGTTGAAATCTGGCAGATGCACAACCAGGAGCGTGTCACCGGGCAATAACGCAGTGACTGCCCGCGTGGCGCTTTTCTCCGCGACACGAAGTCCGTACCAAATCGCTCCTGCGGCGATGAGCGCGACGAGAACGAGCCAAAGGAATTTCCTCATGAGGCCGCACTGTAGCGGCGGTCTGCGACCGTCGCCAAAATAAAACGATTCTTGTTGCAGCCACGGCGCTCTGTCGCCGTGAAGGCTATCAACCTGCATCTCGCCCCGACTGAGTGGGGCGGCTACATCTACGCGCGCGGATGAAACTTGCGATGCACCGCTTTCAATCGCTGCTGGTCGACATGCGTATAAACCTGCGTCGTCGAAATATCCGCGTGTCCCAGCATTTCCTGGATGATGCGGAGATCGGCGCCGTTGCCGAGCAAGTGCGTGGCAAAACTATGCCGCAGCAGGTGCGGATAAATATTTTGCTCCAAACCCGAGCGCCGCGCGCATTCCTTCACGATCTGCCAGATGCGCGTCGTCGTTAATTTTGTTCCGCGCGACGAAAGGAAAATCTCGCTCCCTGTCCGGTGTTTCACCAGTTGCGGTCGCTCCGTCGAAAGATAACTCGCCAAAGCCCCGCACGCTTTTTGTCCTACCGGCACGAGTCGCGTTTTATTTCCTTTTCCAGTCACGCGCAGGATGCGCTCGTTCGCGTCGAAATTCTCCAGGCGCGCATTGGCCAGCTCGGAAATGCGCAGACCACTCGCATAAAGTAATTCGACAATCGCCCGATCGCGCAAGCCGAGTGCGTGTCGCGTGTCGATGCTTTCAATCAACTGCTCCACCTGCAACTCGTTCAGCGTTTCCGGCAAATACCGTTCGATTCGCGGCAGCGTCAGGGTCTCGGTCGGATCGCGCTCCAGCGCGCCTTTGCCCGCGAGAAAGCGAAAGAAAATTTTGAGCGCGACAACGATTAACTTGATCGACGAAGCCGAAAGTCCCCCGCGTTTTCGCACGCCCAGATATTCGCTGATCAACGGCAACGTAACCTCGCGCGGTCGCGTGATTTTGCGCGCACGCGCGCACCATTCCGCAAATTCCGTCAGCGAACGCTGCGTCGAGAGCTGATAGTTATCCGAGAGACCGCGCTCGACCGCGAGGAAACGAATGAAGGCATCGATGTCCTGTTCCACGCTGGTGCACCATCGGACATCGCTACGCAGACAGCAAACCGCGGATGACGCGGATAATGCAGATGCGTGAATCAGGAAAGCAGGAAGTCAGGAGTGTGTTGGCCTCAATCCAGCTCACTTACCAGTCATCATCTAATTGCTTATCCGTTTCATCCGCGTAATCCGCGGTTGAATTCCAAATCGCCAAATGAATCAAACCCTCTACCCGTTGACAAACGAACCTTTAGTGTCCGATCATTAAGCAACATGAGCCTCGATTTAAATTCGCTGGTGAAGGATTGGCCGCATGAACCCGGGTCGATCAAGGTGCGTAAAGTCATGGGCCTCGATGGCCGCGAGAAATTGCAGCTCCGCATCGATCTCGGTTTGCTCCAGATGGAAATGGAAGGTCGGCCTGATGGCCAGCGCCCCCACAATGCCGAGTCACTGCTCGCGTATCATCAACGCCGCGCCGTGCGCGCCGAAGAACGAGGCGAAACTTACCACCTTACCCCGGAGCAATGCGCCGAGTTGCAGCAGGAAGGCATTCAATATTATCACCGCTATCTCAGTCTCTTTCAGATCAACGATTTCCTCGGCGTCATTCGCGATACGCAACGCAACCTCGATCTTTTTAGTTTCGTCATCACGCACACCGAACGCGAAGACGTGGTCTGGAGCTTTCAGCAATTTCGCCCTTACGTCATCATGATGAACACGCGCGCCAAGGCTTCCATTTCCCTCGGCGAAGGAAAATTCGCCGATGCCATGAAAGAGATCGAGCGGGGGCGCGACACGATTCAGGAATTCTTTCAGCAATCGAATTTCCCCGAGCTTGCGCAGAAAAGTTCCGAGCTCGCGTTTCTGGAAGAATGGCTCGAGGAAGTCAGCTCCAAGCGTCCGCTCTCCAAACTCGAGATCATGCAGCGCGAAATGGAAACCGCGATCGCGAAAGAACTCTACGAGCGCGCCGCCGAACTGCGCGACGCGATCAAGCTGCTCAAAGCCGGAAAGTAAGCGGGAATCGTCCACAGATTCCGCAGATTTTCACAGATTATACAGTCAGGTAGGGACATTTTCCGAGCGCCCCGGGCGACAGAGACGGCCCGGAGAGCTATTCCCACCTGAGTCATTTCCACGTGACGCGGCGCGTTGCCGTCTCGATCTTCTTCCTCCCGGTTTCCTGGCTTCCAAATTAAGATTATCTCCGAAAAAATCTGTGTGAATCTGTGAAATCTGTGGACGATCTTCTTCCTCTTTTCCTGCGTTCCTGATTCAAAATCCGTTTTATCCGCGTAATCTGCGGTTAAGTTCCACCGTGGCTACTCCAAACCCTTCATTGATCGAGCGCAAGGAACGCTGGGCGCGCAAGATGAGCGGCAAAGCAAAACCTCGCCGTGCGCTCAGAGAAACCGTCTCCCGCCCGGGCAACATCTCACGCCCGGCTTTCCCGTCCTCGATCTCGGGATTAAACCCGACATTCCACTCAAGGAATGGAAGCTCGAAGTCGGCGGCCTCGTCGAGAATCCGCAGACATTTACCTGGGAACAATTCAACGCGCTTCCGCAATTCGAAGACGTGAGCGATTTCCACTGCGTCACCACCTGGAGCAAGTTCGATTGCCGCTGGCGCGGCGTCGCCTTCTTTACTCTCATCGAACTCGTTAGGCCAAAACCGGAGGTGAAACACGTCCTCTTCACCAGCTACGACGGCTACACCAGCAACGTCCGCTTCGAAGACGTGTGCGACGACGACGTTCTTGTCGCCACGCAATTCGACAACAAACCCATCCCGCGCGATCACGGCGGTCCCGCGCGCATCATCATTCCGAAACTTTACGCCTGGAAAGGCGCCAAGTTCGTCCGCCAGATCGAATTCGTTGCCGAAGACAAGCTAGGCTTCTGGGAAGTGCGCGGTTACAGCAACACCGCCGATCCCTGGACCGAAGACCGGTTTTCTTAAAGTAAAAAGGTCGAAGTTAGAAAGGAGAAGTCGCAGTCCCAGAAGTCAGAGGTCGGAGATTGGAAACACATTCGTTTTGTCGCTTCCTCGGGGCTGAGTGCCAGTTACTCGAGCGCGACAGACGAATTCAAGAGCGTAACAATCGATTTTTAGAGCGTGAAAATCGTCCCCTCGACTGTGTAAGTCGGTTCCTCGAGCCCGTCAGGCGAATCCTCGGGCGCGCAAATTGGTTCCTCGAGCGCGTCGCCCGGCTCCTCGATCGTGTCAGCCGGTTTCTAGAGCATGCCAGCCAGCTCCTCGAAGGCAGCAATCGCCTCCTCGAGCATGTCAATTTGCTTGGAAACATGTGCAGACGCTTTCTCGAGTGTGCCAACGGCCCCCTCGACCGCGCGAATTGCCTTATCGAGCGTGCAAATTGCCTCGGGGCGACGAAGATTCCTTGGCGATTGATCAGGAAGCCGGGAAATCAGGAAGGGTCTGCTTTGAGCCGGCAGGAAAGGTGATTGCTTCTCGTGGTGCGCCCTGACAAGCACAGCGTTACTCGTTAACTTCTTCGAGCTGCTGATCGATCACTTCACCGGTGAATCGATCAATTGCAACGTGCAGCCAATAATGCTTCTCGCCTTCGACAACAAAGTTCGCGAGGGGGTTGGATGTATTTGGTCCCGATGCGGCATTTGGCGGATAACGACCGGATTGGGCAATCACGTCGATCAGCAATCCCCACACACGCGTCTGTGTTACTTCGGCGAGAGCACGGGCGATAGCTTCTCTTGTTTCTTCATTGGTAGCACCTGACACATTAAATGGTGCTGTTGTGACAACAGCCGAGCTAGCCAATCGTGAAATATCTTGTCGGCCAATCGCAGCTCCAGTACTCGTTGCGGTTGTGTTAACAATGCTGTTCGCGGCATTGGTCGCCTGGCTCGCCGTGATCGGCGTGCCTGTCAACGTCGGTAGGGCTGATCTGAGTATCGCGGCTAGAACTGCCGGTTGTCTAGAATTTAAGACTTACAACTCCAGAGCGAGTAATTGCTGTGTTGTAAGTGAAAAGATCTAGTAACGGAGAATCGGCGCTTCCACCGGAGCGAAAATCGAGGCTCGTTGTTCCGTCTCTGTATGCGTATCCGAGTTCACCCACATTCCGAAGTGCGCCGTAGTTTGTGGTCCCGTCATTCAAGATCAATAGTGTAGTCGGTTGGGCAGGCGCGCCGATTTCAGTCGACTGAGTTCTGTCGACGCCAAATGCTTTTTGGGTTCCGCCGGCGTCGAATTCGATCCAAGTTGTATCTGGATTTTGGTCGCGTTGATCGATCAGAGAAGCGCCGATGGAAAGAATCTCACTAATGCTCGCGCTTGGTAATGTGGACTTAAGCAATGGAAATAGATCAGGGTTTTGGTTGTTACCGATGATGGACGGGATAGACGACAGCAGTGTGGAGCCGGACGTGCCGACGTACTGCCAATGCTCCGCATGCGCAGGTGGTCCCACCGAAGCCGGCACATAGATGAGACCGAAATATTGTTGGATATGAGCCGTATCTGTAGGCGGTGTCGACGCAAAATATTCAAACCGACTAAGCGGAAATCTGCCGGCGAGTCGAGTAAGTGACGTCCCCCAAGTCGGGTGATTTCGCTCCCGCGAAAATGTGCCTAGATATTGCAAAGTATTCGGATTCGCTATGCCTGTATTACTCCGAAAGTTAATCAATTCTGCACGCGTAATAAAATTTTGATCTGTGCGCGTGGACGACCCAGAGCCTGTGCTGACCACATTCACAATGCCGAAGTCTTATCGGTGCCGGTTGGACTTCCAAGGTAATAATTAATGAATTGTGAGGCAGCTGCGGTAGTGAACGTCGTTGCCGAACCTAACGTGAGTGTGCTGCCTGTCGTGGCATAGTTGGGAAACAAAATGAACTTATTGACCGCAGATGTGGTCATTGTGCTGCTGCCACTTGTTGGTAACATCGTCAGGTCAGCAACTGCGACAGTCCCCTTCCGCCCGATATCCGTAACGTAGCTAGAAGGCGGACTCGTCGCAGTTGGATATCCGGCTACGTTGATATCGAGCAAACCTCCTTCGTCGTAGACAGCATAGGCGTAGCGTCCGACAACGTAATTATTGTTCGTAGATGCTGCGTCTTTGAGACTATCTTGCCAAGCCCCGAAAGCCAAAGGCCCGCTCCGCGTGAGGAGAACCCAATCCGGGGGCGTAAAACCAGTTGAGTCACCGACGAGCGGACTCTGTGGTGTGCTGCCGCTAGCCGACGTGGGATCGTGGCGAGGCAATAAGTAATGGAAATTCCATCGATCTAAAGCAACCGAACGTCCATTTGTAGAAGCATCGCTTGTCGAATTGACGGCCGAAGCACGGCTTCGAATAGCAGGCGGGAGGTTGTTGTCGGATGCCCAGCTGCGCCGGATCAGATTGGGAACAGGATCAGTAGGCGCCGCGCTGCCTGTGGCCGGAACATAGAACGGATTGCCACTGCGAATCGGAAGAATGTTCGCGGATGTTACGGTTCCGTCATCAATGATCTCCTTCTTGAAGTCGGCAACGATAATATCGAGCGCGCTTCGAGCGAGGATGCTCGCATCGGTATCGTTAAAACTGAAATGTGCGACTTGGCGATCGGCCGCACTTCGGGACAGATATGCCACGCCAAGTCCCGTAAAAAGGACAACGAAAGCGAGAACGATTATGAGGGCAACCCCGTGATTCGAGGGTCTGTTATCAAACTGACGAGCCAGTTGCATTATCGAGGAAGCGGAAGATACCGTTCGTAGAACCGAATATTTTGCCTTGCTTGAAGGGGCAACGCGACGAGCTGCGAATTCGTGGCAAGCGCGGTTTGCCAGTTCGATAGGAGCTCGCCCGCGGTCCAACCAGTTGCGAAATCTACAAAAGGAGATGTTTGGCCGTTCGTCCCAGCAAGCAGTTCAAGCTGTGATCTACTGAGAATGCTTCGGCTTTTTGGATCGATAACGGCTAGTGCTACAACAACTGCTGAAATATCTTTAATTTGAAAGGCTGTTGTGCTGTTGGCCCATGGGCCCGCAGAAAGGCCTGAAAGCTCCGATGGGCCGCTCGGATTGAGCAAATAATAATACTCGAATCGAAATACCCGGGGCCCTGCCAACCCGTAGTCAGTGTCAAGTGCTGTGTTACTAGCGGCGGTTGGCCAGACGTTGATGATCGTTGTAGTGTAACCCGCGTCGAGAAACAAAAGGGGAACATAACTGGTAGAGCCTCCGTTAAGTAGCAGGCCCTTTCCCATTCTTTCAAGTCGGTTGTAGCTGATGGTACTAGTGACCCCTGTATTGGCGTTTATACGATAAGCAACGAGACTAGTGCCACTATTGTAGGTAGATTGAGGATAATGACCGGGGACGTTAGTGAAGAAAGCAATCTGATCGTTTCCGGGCATGCTAGGGGTTGTAGCTTTAAAGTAGTAATTTATGTCTGTTCTCTTGATCATTTGATTAAAGTCAGTCGCCATACGATCAAAGACTTGCTGCGCTTGCGAATCTGCATCGATCCGTTTGTGGCCAGCAGTCATGATCCGCGTCGCGCCTTGCATTAACTGGATGACGAACAAGGTCACGAGCGCGAGCACAGCCGTTGCCACCAGCACTTCCGTCAGAGTGAAGCCAGAGCGGCGATGACACAATTTCGTGGACGATGACGCCGAAGATTTGTTGGATGTTGGCACGTTCTCAGTAATGCAGGTCAACGGCCGCGAAAGTTTCAGTAGAGCCATCGGGACTGCCTGTTGCAGGATCGACAGCCGCCGGCCAACTCACCTGTAAGCTGGCATACGTGGGAGTGCTTGCTCCAGAATTACTCGCGGTCACTGTTAGCCTGTAGGCTTGCGCGGCTGGAACATCCGTTTTGCTGCCACTTGTATCGAAGAACACTCTTGTTGTTCCGCTGAGTGAAATTCCGAATAGCGGCGATGAGCCGCCGGGCGATTGGCCGAGAGCGACCTTAGGGCTGGCGCGCAAATCAGACACGGCCGCCGCGAGAATGTTTGTAGCCACATTTTGAGATGTCGACTTTTTGTTTGTTTTAACGCCGACGGTCAGCAGACCCGAGATCGCGAGTAAGCAGAACGCGGCGACGCCAAGCGCGAGAGTGACTTCGATGAGTGAGAATGCGCTGGCTTTGTGAGTCGGTGAAATCATGGCCGGTAAAGTCGAATCGCGCCGGTTGAGGCGTCGACTTGAATCACGAAGTGATTTCCAAGATCCTGGTTAGATGGCGGAGTTGGTGTGACCGTGCCGCGGGATTCCTGAAAGTCGATTTCCATTAAATCCGTGACTTCATCGGAATTACTTGCCGTGGCGATTCTGGCGACGCCTTGCGGGTCAAAATTTATTACTTTGTCGAATCTGTATTGTCCCGCATTTAAAGCAGAACCGAGTGGCCAACTGAACGGCGTCACAGAATTCGATGTCCCGATGTTGTATGTCGTGTTGCTGGGCTGATATCTCGCGATATTCGAATTGGGATGAGATGATGGAGCCCAAGACGGAAAATTCAGTCCGATAAAATGAAGATTTTCAAAAACCTGAAGTTTGCCAACAGCGATGAAGTTCGCGCCATTGCTGTAGTTGGATGTCCACGTGCTACACTGATTGCTTGAAGCGTATTGACACTGCCGAGTTCCGTCTTTGGAGGCAACCACTCCTATCGCAACTCTGCCATAAGGGGCAATCCCAGCGGTGCTTTGGGGGATAACTGACGCGTCTACTGAAGAGTCAACTTCGGCAATACCAACAAAAACATAAGTGTGGTTTGCTTTTGCGTACGTTCGCGCATTTTCAAGTAATCCCTTTATTGAATTAGCCGTACTCGTAACGGTGTTACCTCTGTTCATGCTCGTGAATGCCGGCGTAAGGAGCACCATGATCACCGCAATGATGCCAATGACGACGAGAAGTTCGAGCAGCGTAAAAGCGGTGCGGCCACGCAGCTTGGGCAGCGTAAAAGCGGTGGGAAATGCGGAATGCGGATTTCGGAATGCGGAATTGAAAAGCCGAGAGAATGAAGCCGAGCGGCGGATGAACTCCATTCGGAATGCGGATTTTGGGGAGCGGGAACGGGGTCGCATTTTGCTTTTTGATAGCCGAATCGGGATTGGAACCCGAGGAAAAAATGCGGAATGTCGGCCGCGGCGGATGAACTCCATGCGGAATGCGGAACACGGCGAAGCGGGCATGAGCCGGAAAGATTGGGACGGAAGAGGGTTGGGGGAAGAAATTCGGAATTCGGAATGCCCGCCGTGGTCACCACCCGCCGCGGCGGGCAGGCTTTGACCAGGATGGGTAAACGCAATGCGGAGGTGAAGGCGCGAGCGTAAGGGAAGATCTGCCGCCAGTGACGGCGGCAGCTACAACCGGACGGCGCAGCTGTAACGGGATGACGGCAGCTACAACGGGGGACGGCGGCGGCAAAGGGGAAATTCGTCGGTCTGGGCGGAGGCTATCGGCATGGTTCTAGCTTTTACTGCGAAGCGTGCTGGAACACACTTTATCCGAGGAAGAGCGAAGTCAGATTGTCCAGACGATCGAGATGTTTGAGGTCATTACTCAAACACAACCCGATGATTATCAGTCGCTGGAGATTCTGAAAGAAGGCTACCGAAAAATCGGGCGGCTCGATGAATCGTTTCGAGTCTCGCGCCGGTTGGCGGAGGCCTATTACAACGTCGGTTCCTACACCCTCGCGATGCAGGAGTGCGAGGTGATCCTGCTCAAGGAACCGAACGCGCCGGAGATTCTCGCGCTGCTCGGCGAGATCGAGCACAAGCTTCAGCAAACGGGTTCGAAAGCGCCGGACCAGGGATCGCGCACGGGATTGATCGCGACGGATTTAGTCGCGCGGCGGCGAGCGAATGGCGCGTCGTTGATCGAGATGCCGGAGACGAAGTTCAGCCGGTCGCATCAATTGCAGGAACGCGGCGACGATCAGCTGGCGAAATTTTTGATCGTGCAACAGCTCTTCGCGGAAGAAGAGATCGCGGCGGCGCTCGAGACGGTTAAGACTTTGAACAAGGATTTGAGCGGGCAGGCGCTGGCGTCGTCGTTGCTCGAAAAACTTTGCCGGCAGGACACGGACAAGCTCGACGCGGTGCTCTCGCAGTTGATCGACCGGACGAAGTTCGCCTACGTGCCGCTCGAATATTACGACGTCGACCGGCAGGTCGCGCGGATGTTGCCGGATCATCTCACGCTCGGCCGGCTTTTCGTGCCGTTCGATCTGATCAGTCGCACCATCATGGTCGCGTGCTGCAATCCTTTTGATGTGGCGGGACGCGAAGCGGTGCAGCAATCGCTCGATTATACGGTGGCGTGGTACCTGGCGCGGCCAGACGCGATCCTAAAATCGCTGCACGACATTTACCGGCTCGATTCGCGAGCCACGGCGGTATGAGTAGAAGCAAATCTTTCGGAGAACGCATCGCCGATGTCCTGATCGAGGAAGGTCTGCTCCTTCCCAATCAACTCGAAGAGGCGGTCGCGGCGCAGAAGAAAGAGGGCGGCCGGCTGCTCAAGATTTTAACGGACAAACAGTTCGTCACCGAACAGGACATGGCCTTCAGCATGGGGCGTTGTCTGAATACGCCGCCGATCAATTTGTCGAAGGTGCGCGTGCCGGAACAGATCATGGAGCTGGTGCCGCGAGAAATGGCGAAGGCGAACAAGCTCGTGCCGATCGCGCGCCTGGACGGCAAGCTTTTCGTGGCGATGGCCGACCCGACGAACATTCTCGCGGTCGACGATCTGAAGCGCCGCGTGCAATTCGACATCGTTCCGATGATCGCGACGGAAAAAGCGGTCACGGAAACGCTCGCCGGCATCCATGGCGGTACAAACATGACGCAGGTGTTGCGTCAGGTGGCGGACGAAGCCGCGCAGAATGCGGAAGTCGAAGTGCAAACTTCGAAGAACGAAGAGATCGATCTCGATCGGCTCGCGACGGACAGCGAAGACGCGCCCGTCATCAAGATCGTGAACCTGATCCTGGCGCAGGCGATCAGGGAAAAGGCTTCGGACATTCATATCGAGCCGTTCCAACGCACGCTGAAGTTGCGTTTCCGTATCGACGGCGAATTGATGGTGGCGGAATCGCCGCCGAAAGCGCTGCAGCTCGCGATCACTTCGCGCATCAAAATTCTCGCCGGATTGAACATCGCGGAACGCCGCGTGCCGCAGGATGGCCGCTTTCGCATCAAGGTCATGGGCAAGGAAGTCGATCTTCGTATTTCCATTCTGCCGACCGCGCACGGAGAAAAAATCGTCATCCGTATTCTCGATAAGGCATCCCTTACCGGCAGCATCGACCAGATGGGTCTGGATGAAACGACGCTGAGCAAATTCCGGAAGGCGATCGATGCGCCGCACGGAATGATTCTTGTCACCGGTCCGACCGGTTCGGGCAAGACGACCACGCTCTACTCGGTTCTGCAGGAGCTGAACAGTCCGCAATACAACATCGTGACGGTCGAAGATCCGATCGAGTACGAACTCACCGGGATCAACCAGGTCTCGGTGCGCAACGATATCGGACTCGATTTTGCTTCCGCGCTTCGATCGATTCTGCGCCAGGACCCGGACATCGTGATGGTGGGTGAAATTCGTGACAACGAAACGGCCGACATCGCGGTGAAAGCGGCGCTGACCGGTCACCAGGTTTTAAGCACGCTGCACACAAACGATGCTGCCGGTGCGATCACGCGTCTCGACGACATGGGGATCGAGCCGTTTCTCATTTCAAGTTCAATTCTGATGACCTGCGCGCAGCGACTCGTTAGGCGCGTTTGCACGAATTGCCGGGAAGAGTTTGTGCCCGAACCGGAAGCGATGGCGAATCTCGGGGTCGAGATCAGAGGGCGGAGTATTTTTTCACGGCGCAGGCTGCGATCGTTGCAAAGGACGCGGCTATCTGGGACGGCTCGCAATTGTTGAAGCGTTGCCGATAAGCGAGGCGATCCGTCGATTAATCATCAAGCGCGCCTCCGCCGTCGTAATCAAAAACCAGGCGGTGAACGAGGGAATGAAAACATTACGCATGGTGGGGATCGAGAAAGCTCTCGAAGGGATAACTACACTCGAGGAAATCTTGCGAGTCACGGCGGAGGACCAATAAGCGAATGAAGATCCCATTTTTCAAACGTTTCAAAAAGGGACAGAGCGCGCCCAAGCAAGCCGTGTCTGAGGGATATCAAACCTCGAAACCCTCGGCCATTTCCAAACCCGAAGGGGAAAAGCTGAGCAAGACGGTGATGCCGAATGCGACTCGAACAGTTTCAACGGACGCGACGCCGGAAGCGGCCAGCTCGGCTTTGAATGAAAATTCGTTCGAATCGCCATCAACGCCGCCGCGCGCGATTGCGTTTGGTCCGACAAAGAAAAGCACGGTGGGGCGCAACAAAGATTTGCCACCGGCGGTGGCGTTCGCACTCGAGCCAAGGGTGGAGCGAGCCATCTCGCTGGACCTGGCCGATGTGCTCAAGCAAATGCCGGCTGGCCTAACGAAACCGCTGGAGAGCCTGGACAAGTCGCGCCGCATTTTGGTGAAGGCTTCGGAGTTGGAGAAGAAGATGGCTGTCGGCAAGCCGACTGTTTCGCTGGGAAGTATTCATCACCAGGCGCCGGAAATATTCCTGAAGCCGGTTGCAGCCACGGACACGACGGAGATCGCGCTGCCGTTCGACAAAGTTTTGGAAGCGTTCATGCAGATGCAGATCCGGCGCGATCAGGTGAGCAGCGATGCGGTTCCCCAGGTCGAGACGCCATTTCTTCAGGTAACCCTGGAAGACAGCGAAAAATTCGGTGTGCCTAACGAGCCGGTGCCGGCTCCGACCAAAACGACGGCGCGAGCGGAAGCATCAGCAACCCGCGCCACGGCCGCGGCTGAATCCGAGCCAGACAGCGAGAGATTTATGCCTATTCCAGCAACCGCAGAAGCGATTGCCGCCGCCAATCCAGAGGAAGCGGCGGCGACCGAAGTTATTCGTGTGCACCGATCGCATCCGCAGGCCGAGCCAGAGAAGCCGCTGCGAATTCCACTGGCGAAGCAAACTGTGTCGAAGAAGGGCGGTCGTGCGTCGAAAGCGGCGCCGGAAGGAATTCCATTTCATCTTCCACCGAAGGGAACGGGTGCGCCCGCCTCTGAGAGAGTTCCAGCCTCAAGCGGGCCGCCCGTTTCTACCGGTTTGCCTCCATCCTCAGCAACACGCATTCCATTCGAAATGGCGTCCGCCATCGATCTGCCGCCAAAGCCGGCATTCATTCCTCCGTCACCAATGGACGAAGTTGGCGCAGACGAAAAGAAGATCAGTCTCGCGCTCAAGCCGATTCTGCAAAGTCTGCCCGTATTTGAATTGAGCGGCGATCCGAAGGAAGTGCCGGACGATGCACGGATCGAATTTTCGTTTTCGCTTATCCATTCGCAACTTTCGAGTGGGCGCATAGCGATTGCGCCGGAGCTTTTCGAACGCGCGCTGCCGCCGGACGGCCGTCGCTTTTTCACGGCGAAGGATTTACAAGTGCCGGTGATCCTGCCGTTGCAGGAAGTGTTGAAGAATCTGCCCGCGGAAGCGCTGCAAATGCGCGGCGATCAGGAGGAAGGCGAAGTGGCTGAGGTGATCGAGACGCCCTTCTCGACTACTGCGGCAGAGGATGCGAAACGTTTCAACAAAGCTCCGAAGCCGGCCGCGCAGCCGGAACCAGCGCCCGCTGCCACAGAACCGGAAGCGGCGGTCCCGACTCCGGCACCGGCGCTCGATGCAAAAACCATGGTGACGCAAGTCTGCGCGCTGTCGGGGGTGCGCGCTTGCTCGCTCTGCTTCACAGATGGCTTGAGTCTGGCCGGAAATCTTCCCGCGGAACTCGGCGCGGAAGCACTTAGCGCAATGGCGCCATCGTTACTGGAGCGAATCGAACCCCATCTGGCCGATACCCAGATTGGCGGTCTCAAGTCGGTAACACTGCATTGCTCGAACTCAATCCTCAGCTTTTTCAAACACGCCAACGTTTGTCTCGTCGCGCTGCATGCGAACGGCGAGCTGACCGAGGATGTGCGCACCGAACTTAGCAGACTCCTCGCGGAACTTTCCCGCACTTATTCGCCAACCGAGACTTCCCATGTCGATCATTAATTACGCCAGTCGCGAGATTCAGTTCAAAATCGTTTACTACGGTCCTGCCTTGTGCGGGAAAACGACCAACCTCGGATACATTCATCAACGAATTAATCCGTCCAATCGCGGAGACCTGGTTTCTCTCGCCACCGCCGCGGATCGTACGCTCTTCTTCGATTTCCTGCCGGTGAACGCGGTCGTGATCAAGGGATTCGTGACGAAGTTTCAACTCTATACCGTGCCCGGTCAGGTCATTTACAACGCGACGCGTCAGCTCGTTTTGCGCAGTGTCGATGGCGTCGTTTTCGTCGCCGATTCGCAATGGGAAAAGATGGAGGAAAATGTCGAGAGCTTCAAAAACCTGGCGGACAATCTGTCCAAGCAAAACATCTCCATCGACGAGATTCCCTACGTGCTGCAATACAACAAGCGCGACCTGCCGAATATCGCGCCGGTGAATTATCTCGAGTTCGTATTGAACAATCGAAAGCGCCGCGCCCAAAGTTTCGAAGTCATTTCCAGCACGGGGCAAAACGTTTTCGCTTCCCTGAACGCGGTCTCGCAAATTCTTGCTGCACAAGTTCAGCAAACAAAGCGATTCGACGAAATCGACGGCGTTACCGGTGGCGGTTCCGGTGGAACCTGTCGTGGCGCAGGAGGAGGCGCCGGTATGAACGCCATTCCCGTTTTTACAATTGAGGATGTCGCCACACTCGATGGAATTCTCGCCGAGTTTTTGCAGAAAGCTGAGGCCGAACTGACTGTTATCATCGATCGCGGCGGTAACGTCATCTCGCAGTATGGAGATATGGCGGTGCTCGATGTCACGATCATCGCGGCGCTCGCCGCCGGATCCTTCGCCGCAACCAAGGAGCTGGCGCGCCGAATTGGAGAAGTGGAATTCAACGCGCTCTACCATCAAGGCAATGGCAGCCACATTTTCATGAACTCAGTCGATGACGACACGATCATGATCACCGTTTTCGGCCCGCGCACGACGGTGGGTTTAGTGCGTTTTTATTCTTCGAGTGCGGCGCAGAAGGTGGGTGAACTGCTGAAGTCGCTGCAAGGTAACACGCATGAAGTCGCGTTCGAGCCAGCCGAGATCGGCGCTGGCGAAATCTTCACGGAGTAGTTGCTCCTCAGCCGGTGAATTCTTTCGCGACGAGAGTCGCGTTGTGACCGCCAAAGCCGAACGAATTGTTTAGTGCTACCCGCACTGTCTTTTCTTTCGCGACGTTCGGTGTGTAATCGAGATCACACTCGGGATCTGGATTTTCCAGGTTGATCGTCGGGCGGAATAACCGAATCGCGCATCGCGAGCGCGCACGCCGCCATCTCGATGGCTCCGGCGCCGCCTAACAAGTGGCCGGTCATCGATTTCGTGGAACTGATCGAAAGACCTTTCTTCGCGTAATCACCGAACACGGTCTTGATCGCGCGCGTCTCGCAAATATCCCCAAGGCCGGTCGAGGTCGCGTGCGCGTTAACGTAATCGACCTGTTCCGGTGTGATGCCGGCATGATCGAGCGCCAACTGCATGGCGCGGGCGGCTCCTTCGCCATCAGGCTCGGGCGCGGTCATATGATATGCATCGGCGGATAATCCGTAACCGGCGAGCTCACAGTAAATTTTCGCGCCGCGTGCTTTGGCGTGTTCGAGTTCCTCCACCACCATAATGCCGGCGCCTTCGCCCATGACGAACCCGTCGCGATCCCGATCGAACGGACGTGAGGCGCGCTCCGGTTCGTCGTTGCGCGTGCTCAGCGCTTTCATCGCCGCAAATCCAGCGAGACCGATAGGGATGATTGCCGCTTCTGCGCCGCCTGCGAGAAAAATATCCGCATCGCCAAACTTAATGATGCGCCACGATTCGCCGATTGCGTTATTGGAAGTAGCACACGCGGTGACGATGCAAAGGTTCGGGCCCTTGAGCCCAAATTCCATCGAGATCAAACCGCTCGCCATGTTGCTGATCAGCATCGGAATGGTGAAAGCGGAAACGCGTGAGGGTCCTTTGGTGAGCAAGGTGGTGTGCTGATCCTCGAGCGTTTTCAGCCCGCCGATGCCGCTGCTCACGTTTACACCAAAACGATCGCGATTGACGCGTTCCAGATCCATCCCGGCGTCCTGCATCGCCATTTTCGCAGCGGCCAGCGCCATTTGCGCGAAGCGATCGGTGCGACGGATATCTTTTGGGTTGTTGAAAAATGGTTTGGGATCGAAGTCGCGCACTTCGCCTCCGATCTGGCAATCGTAATTCGAGACATCGAAATGTTGGATGTGCCGAATGCCGGTTATGCCATTCGTTAGGCTCTTCCAGAATGTCTCCAGGTCGTTGCCGACAGGCGAGACCACACCCATTCCGGTAATGACGACTTTGCGATCTTTCATGAGAAACTTGTGACGTGCTGACTAACGAACGGCCTTACCTGTCACTCAACACTGGCCGCTTGTCACGTTTCCTTAGCGCGTTCCCATCCCGACGCTTTGCACGGTCTGGAAAAGCTTGCCCTCGGTCTTAATCGAAGGCGCAATGATGATTTCCGTCTGTTGAAATTCAGCGATATCGCGCGCGCCGACATTGCCCATGCAGGTCGTGATCGCGCCGATCAGATTCTGGCTGCCATCATCTACTTCGGCCGGGCCAAACAGGATTTGCTTGAGCGAACCGGTCGCTCCGACTTTGATGCGCGTGCCGCGCGGGAGATTGGCGTGCGGAGTTGCCATTCCCCAATGATAGCCCTGGCCGGGCGCTTCGAGCGCCTTGGCAAATGCGCTGCCGACCATGACGGCGTCCGCGCCGCAAGCGAGCGCTTTGCAAACGTCGCCGCCTTTGCTCATTCCACCGTCGGTAATGATCGGAACGTAACGCGAAGTTTTTTTGAAATAAGCGTCGCGCGCCGCTGCGCAATCGACCGTCGCGGTGACTTGCGGAACTCCAAGACCGAGGACGCCGCGCGATGTGCAAGCTGCGCCGGGCCCGACGCCAATCAGAACGGCGGCCGGTCCGCATTCCATGATCTCGAACGTCACGTCGTAACCAACGGTGTTGCCGACGATCACTGGAATGCGCATGTCGCTGCAAAACTTTTTCAGATCGAGCGATTGATATTCCGAGGAAATATGGCGCACGGTTGAGACTGTGCTTTGCACGACGAAAACATCGGCGCCGGCTTCCTGCGCAATCGCGCCGAACTCGGCCGCGCGTTGCGGGATGGAACTAACCGCCGCGATTGCGCCCGCGTCCTTGATTTGGCGAATGCGCGCCGCGATCAAATCTTCCTGCACCGGTTCCTGATAAATCTTTTGCAGAAGCGCAGTGATCTCGGCTTTGTCGGTATCGACAATTTTCTGCAAAACTTCCTGCGGATTTTTGTAGCGCGTTTGCACGCCTTCCAAATTCAGAACCGCGAGACCGCCGAGTTTGCTCATGGCGATGGCGAATCGCACATCGACTACGCCATCCATCGCGCTGGCCAGGATCGGAATTTTGAACTCGAGCGGTTTGGCATCCTTGCGCGGCAGGCGCCAGGTAATGTCGACTTCGTTTGGATTGATTGTGACGCGACCCGGCACGAGCGCAATCTCGTCGAACCCGTAGGTGACGCGGGCTTTTCGATTTCGGCCGATCCACATTCCCATAATTAAATTCGCTCCAGTTTAAATCTTTCGTTCAAGCTTCCGCAGCGCGGACACCGCGGTAGCAACGCGTCCGTTCGATCTTCGAACTCAAACGCGCAAATCACGCACCGCAAACGATGGCGTAAAGCCCGTCGCTCACGCCGGCGCCGATTCCACTCTCCCACTATCCAGAGGAGAAAAACCGCCGCAAGAAAAACCAGCAGGTAGATCGTGACCAGGACGGCAAGGCTAACGCGAATCACGGCAGGTCTGGGCTGGCGGGCGCAGAAGGTGGCGCGACCACGTCGTTACCCCATTCGATCGTCGCAGTCGCCCAGTTGAGGTGATCCGGATTTTCGATCGCAGTGGTCTCCTTCGGGACGAAACGACAACGCATCACATAAGCGCGCGCTTGTTCGTCGAGAGCGCTATCGCCTGATGGATCTTGCAGAAAACAGTAACGGACCACGCCATTCTGCGTCACGCCGACGCGAAAACTGGCGCTTTGCGGGGGTTCGCGCGTGGAGGCAGAGAATTTCATCATCGCTGGCTTCTCCACGGCGCCTAACGAGTCGAGATTTTCGGAAAAGACGATCGCCGTGGGCGTCGTGGGAAGCGGTTCTGTCTTCGTGACGCGTTCAGTCGGCACAGGCGCAGGTGGTTGGGAACTGGGAGCCTGCAGGTCCGGTGCGGTCGCGGGCAAAGGCTTTAGGGCAGGCTGGATTGTCGAATAGGAAGGCACATGACTGAGTTTCGGAACCAGGAATGCCTTCGCTTCCGCCGGCCGTTGAGTGGTTGTGGCGAGAGCCGGATCTTCGGCCGCGATCCAGCGCAGCAACGTGCGTCCCTGCTCGGTGTTTTCAGAAATCATGTTCACCCGCGCCGGGGGCGGAAGTAACGCGACGGTGGGCGGATAGACGATCTGGAAAAGGTAAAAGCAAATGGCATGTCCCACGACGGACAAAGCGATAAACCCAAAAATGGCGAATCGACGTGTGCTCGCTGGTTCCCAGGCGAAAAGCAAACTCTCGTTTGCGGCCGGCGCGCTCACTTGGCCGAGGTGGTGGCAAGCGCAACCGACGCAATACCGTGCTCAAGCGCCGCGTTGGTCACTGCGACTACAACTTCATACGGAGTCATGCGGTCGGCCTTGATGATAATCGAACGTCCTTCCTTCTTCGCTTTTTCCAGCAGCGGATCCAATTGTTTCAGCGTCACTTTTTGATCGCGGAAATAAATGGAAGCGTTCGCGCCACCGGTCACGCTGATGATTTGCTGATTCACCTGCGGTCCGAGGATGAAGCGCGAGAACGGCGCGGCGACAGCAATGCCGGGTTGGAGAATGAAGTTCGAACTGAGCAGAAGAAAAAAGATCAGCAGGAACAGGACATCGAGCGCGGGAAAGATGCTGAGCCAGCCGAAGGAATAATTTTTTGTGCGCGTGAGTTTCATTTCACGTCGAACAGGTGCGATTCGTCAGGCTAACGTTCGCGCTCGGAGCTGCGGCTGCCACGCGCGGCCGGTTCGAAACTGATGATGTCGCCGGCCGATTCGCGATCCGTGAGCATGTGAACGATTTCGATTCCAGCGCGCTCCATGTCGTGCAACATGGCGTTCACGCGCGATGAAAGATAACTGTAAGCAACGAACGTCGGCGTAGCGACAACCAGGCCGGCGGCAGTGGTGAGCAAACTCTTATAGATGCCGCTGGAAAGTTCGGTCACCGTGGCATAGCCGCCGTTGGCCGTGATGGTGCCGAAAGCCTCGATCATTCCCGCGACCGTGCCTAACAAGCCGAGCAGCGGTGTGAGAAATGCGAGCGTCGCCAGCACGCCAAGAAATCGCTCGAGCTTTGGCACTTCAAGTTGCCCCGCCTCTTGCACGATGTCTTTCAGTTCCGCGCGCGGCGCATTATGACGAATGATGGCGGCATGGATGACGCGCGCCACCGGTCCGGGAGTGCCGGCGGATTCGTGCAGCGCTTCCGCGAAATTTTTCCGCCTAACGAGATTGGAAAGTCCCTGCAAGAATTCGCCCACGTGGATCGTGGCACGGTGGAAATAGAACAGGCGTTCGGCAAAAACGCCGATGGCAATGATGCTGCAGATAAGGATCGGCCACATCAGCACGCCGCCCTTCTGAAGGTAATCGATCATTAGTCGAATCTTGTAATCCTCTTTGTTGACGCAGGCAAGTTGAGATCGGTTACGATTAGGTCTGGGGAGCCGGTTACCAGAGCTCTGGGGAGCGCAGGCTGCCAGCCTGCAGTCATTGGCAGCTTGCCGATGACATTTTCGCGAAGCGGATTCTTTGGGAAAGTTAAGAGGAGAACGCCGGCAAGCTGCCGGCTGAGACAGGCTGGCAGCCTGTGCTCCCCAGAAAAAGATTGCTGCTTAGCGCTTCTTTTTTTTCGACGGTGTCGCTGAAACGGGGGGCGCCGTCGTCTGACCCACCAATTTTCCCGCGCCGTCGTAAATGGAATAACCGGTCTGTTTACCTAACGAGTCGTAAGCATAAACAATCTTGTGCAGGACCGCGTCGTTTTTGTCGCATTGCAGTTCCTGCAAGAGTCTTCCGGCATCGTCATATTTGTAGGTTGATTTGAAACGCAATCGCTTGTCCGGACCGTAAACAGTTCCTGCAGCGAAGCGTCCTTTGTCATCCAGCGTGTAGTAAGTTTTTCCCAGGGATTTACCTTCCGGATCCGTTGTCGTCGCGGTTGCTTTGTGATGCGCGTTGTCGAATTGATAGGTCGTACGCGAACCGTCGGCATTGAGCGAAATGGTCACGCGGACCGCGTCGGGAGACGGCATCGGCTGCGCGTCAGCGACACATGCGTGGGCCGCAAATGATAAAAGAGCGATGATTCGAAAAGGGCGCACGGGATTGATCAGTCTAGCGGCTGACAAAAAATGCCGCAAATCACGGTTATTTTTTATTGACCGGTGGCACGGAAGGTGGTTAGAAGTGGGGGAAAGTGGATTAAAATGGCCCGGTTCTCCACTGGCGTATGGAAAACAATTCTCAGCCTCAAACTTTCTACGCCGGCAATTTCCGTCACGCCATCGACGATAAGAACCGCATCACCATTCCTTCGCGCTGGCGCGGAGATGATAGTCAGGAGTTCATTCTTCTCGCCGAGGCGAATCAACAATGCCTTCTCGTCATGTTATCGGAGGAGTTCGATCGCATGAGCGCGGCGGCCGCATCCGATCCAAACGTTTCGGCGCGTGACCGCCGCATTTTTTCCCGTCACCTGCACGCGCGGGCGGAACATGGCGCCTCCGATCGCCAGGGTCGCCTCGTTTTGCCGGAGCATTTTTGTAAAGAGCTGGGCTTGAAGGGCGAGGTGACGCTCGTCGGCGGCCGCGGCCGTTTTGAAATTTGGAATTTATCGCGCTGGAAACGCGCACACGAAGAGGAAACAGCCACTTATAAACACGTGGCGGATCTTGTTGGTTTGTAAACGAGAACGAAATGAATGCGTTGCTATTTGAGCGGCCGATCTGGTTCGCGACCGGTCCATTGGCGATTGAAGAGGAGGCGGAGGAAATGGAAGATCCAATTTATCACCGTCCCGTGCTCGCGGCGGAGGCGATCGAATTGCTCGCGCCGAAGCCCGGAAGCCTTGTCGTCGACGGCACGTGCGGCGGCGGCGGTCACACCGAGGCAATCTTGCAAGCCGGCGCGGATGTTCTGGCCCTCGATCAGGATCCCGATGCGGTGGAGTTTACAGCCGGGCGGCTGGCAACATTTGGCAAGCGCGTTTCGGTGCGGCAATGCAATTTTCGCGCAACCGGAGAGATTCTCGATCAACTCGGAATCGCGCGCATCGGCGGCGCGTTGCTTGATCTTGGCGTTTCGTCGCGGCAACTGGAGAACGGCGCGCGCGGTTTCAGTCTCATGCGCAATGGTCCGCTCGATATGCGGATGGATCCGCGGGGCGAACTCACGGCGGCAACGATCGTTAACACTTACAGCGAAGAAGAGCTGACGCGTTTGTTTCGCGAGCTCGGTGAAGAGCCGGCGGCGCGGCGGATCGCCACGATGTTGGTGAAAACGCGAAAGGCATCGCCGTTTCTCGAGACCATTCCGCTTGCGCGCGCCGTAGAAAAAATTGTCGGCCGACACGGACGACGCCATCCGGCGACGCAGGTTTTCCAGGCGTTGCGCATGGAAGTGAACGATGAGCTTGGCGCGCTCGAGGAAGGTTTGCGCACGCTAACCGATCGGCTGGATATCGGCGCACGCATCGCCGTCATCACATTTCATTCGCTGGAAGATCGCATCGTTAAAAATTTCTTCCGCGACCACAGCCGTGAGTGGCTGGATCGGCCGGAGTGGCCCGAGCCCCGACCAAATCCCGAATGGAATTTGCGGTTGATCACGCCGAAACCGGTCGAGCCCGGCGAAAACGAACAGCGCACCAATCCACGTTCGCGCAGCGCAAAATTACGCGTGGCCGAAAAAATCAAATGAACCGCTCGCGCCGACAAAATTTCAATGCCATCGATGCGCCTTCGCTTGCGCGCTGGATTCTGCTCACGCTTTTCATCGCGCTGACGGGACTCATTTACGTCTACCTCAGCATCCAGCTCCATCGTCTCGGCGATCAGCAGAACAAGCTGGAAAAACAGCTCGTTAGTTTGCGCAATCAAAATGAAGTCGCGACCGGACAGATCGCGGCGCTGACTTCGCGCGCTGCTTTGCAGCGGCGGCTGAAAGAGGGCTACATCAAAATGATTCCGATCGCGGAACAAAACATTGTGCGCCTGAACACGCCGGCTCGTTCGCCGGAGGAAGATTCGATTCAACCCGTCGCTAACGAAGAATCACGCCCATGAAATGGAACGGACGATTCCGCTGCGCTTTGGTTTGCTGCGCTTTCATCGCTCTGTTCAGCCTTTTTTCCTTCCGTCTCGTCTATCTGCAGCTGCTGAAGCATAACGAGTACACGGAGCTCGCGGCGGAGAAGCACGTTTACAAGCAAACCATCTACGCCGAACGCGGCGAGATCGTCGATGCCAACGGCGAAGTGCTCGCGCACAATGTGCCGGTCGAAACCATCGTCGCGGACGCGACCCTTCTTAATAATATAGAGGGCGCGACATCTCTGCTGAGCACCGCGCTGAAGATGCCGGCGTCCGAGGTTTCCGAAAAACTGCGCGCCGGACGCCGTTACATGATCGTCAAACGCGAGGTGCCGGAGACGGTCGCGACGGCGTTACGCGATCAACTGCGCGCGAAAAATGTGCGCGGGATTTATTTCGAGCGCGATTCGGCCCGCATTTATCCGAACGGGTCCATGCTCTGTCACGTTATCGGGTTTACCGACTTCGAACATCGCGGGATACAGGGCGTCGAATCTTCGATGGAGCAATATCTGCACGGTGAAGACGGTTACCGATGCATCGAACACAACCGCGCCGGCCAGGAGATTGTTCTCTATCGCGGCCTGGAACACGCGCCGCGCGATGGCTATCAAGTCCATCTCACCGTCGATTTAAATTTGCAGAACATCGTCGAGAACGAAATCGACGCGGCGATGAAGGAATATCGTCCGGCGAAAGCGACGATCATTCTCATGCGGCCGCAAACGGGCGAAATCCTGGCGATGGCGAATCGGCCGAATTTCGATCTGAATTTGCGTGCGACCGCCAAGCCCGAACAAATGAAAAACCGCGCGGTCATCGATATGATGGAGCCCGGTTCGACGTTTAAGATCGTCACCGCGGCGGCGGCCCTGAACGAGCACAAGGTAAAACCGGACACGACAATCTTTTGCGAGAACGGCGCCTGGACTTATGGCGGCCGCGTCTTGCACGACCACAAACAATTTGGCGAGCTGACCGTGCGCGATATTCTCATCAAATCGAGCAACATCGGCGCGGCCAAGCTGGCCATGAGCGTCGGCGAAGAAAAATTTTACGAATACATCCGGCGTTTTGGATTCGGCGAACGCACCGGGATCGAATTGCCCGGTGAAATCAGCGGGATGGTTCACTCTCCGCAAACGTGGAGCAAGATTTCCATCACGCGCATTCCGATGGGTCACGAGATTGGCGTGACGCCATTGCAAATGACGACGGCGATGGCCGCGATTGCGAACGGCGGCAAGCTCGTCACGCCGCGTATCGTTAAATCAATTACGGAACGCAGCGGTAAAACCGTCACAACATTTTCGCCCACTGTTTTGCGGCAGGTTATTTCGTCACAGACTGCGACGATGATCGGGAGTGCACTGCGCGGTGTCGTGAGCGATCGCGGCACCGCTGCCGCCGCCGCAGTTCCCGGTTTCATCATCGCCGGCAAAACCGGCACGGCGCAAAAAGTCGATCCCAAAGGAGGTTACGAACACGGCAAGTATGTTGTTTCCTTTATCGGATATCTGCCGGCGGACCATCCCGAATTCGTCGGCCTCGTTGTGCTTGATGATGCGCACACGGCGAACCCGGAATTAAATTACGGTGGACTGGTCGCGGGACCCATCTTCGCGCGCGTGGCGGAAAAAGCCGCGCGCTATCTCGATCTCGAGCCGCATGAGGAACCTGGCAAAGGAGTGATTGCGGGACGTGTTGCCTTAACTAATGCCCTACGCCATTGAGCATTTTGCGTCCATCTTCTCGTTCCTCATGCAGCTCAAAACTCTCATCGCCGCCATCACGCCGCGCCAAATCTTCGGGCCGCTCGATCGGGAAGTGGAAGGCATCGCGTATGATTCGCGACGCGTGCAGAAGAACACTCTCTTCGTTGCGCTCAAAGGTGAAAAGAGCGACGGCCACCAATTCATCGGCGAAGCGATCGACCGTGGTGCTTCGAGTATCGTTAGCGAGCGCGAAGAAAAACACACACGCGCCACTACCGTGGTGGTGGAGAACTCGCGCGAAGCGCTCGCGGATCTCGCAGCCGCATTTTATCAGAGGCCGGCCCGTCGTTTGAAAATGGCCGGGGTGACCGGCACCAATGGAAAAACAACCACAACATTTTTAATCAAGCACATCTGCGAGAAAGCCGGGCTGCGTTGCGGCCTTATCGGCACTGTCCGCTACGAAATCGGTGAGCGCATTCTTCCTGCCGTTCGCACAACGCCCGAGTCGTTGGAAGTGCAGGAGTTGCTTTCTCAAATCGCGGCCGCTGGATGCAAAGCTGCGGCGATGGAGGTTTCTTCGCACGCACTCGCGCAGGAGAGGACGCGGGGATTGGAGTGGGACGTAGCCGTGTTCACGAATCTCACGCAGGACCATCTCGATTTTCACGGCACGATGGAAAATTATTTCGATTCGAAGACGAAATTGTTCACCGGTTTGTCCGCGCAAGAATCGAAAAAGAAAAACGTCGCCGTCATTAACGCCGACGATCATTACGGGCAGCTCCTGATTGACTCGCATCGGAAAGAAAACGCCGTGGTCACCTACGGCATGGGCGTGCACGCGGATTTTCGCGCTTCAAATTACCGAATGGAATTTGGCGGCACGTCGTATCAACTCGATGCGCGCGGAAAGAGTTATCTCGTGCGCGTCCCGCTCATCGGCAGATTTAACGTCGCGAATTCCATGGCGGCCTTGGCGACGGCAAACAGTCTCGGCGTCAATTTGCGCGAAGCGATCCTGAGTCTCGCCAAGTCACCGCAGGTCCCCGGCCGCCTCGAATCGGTTCCGGCAAAACGGCAGTTTCAGATTTTCGTCGATTACGCGCATAGCGACGACGCGCTCTTGAATGTTTTGAAAACTCTGCGCGATCTCGGACCGCGCCGTCTCATTGTTGTCTTCGGATGCGGCGGAGATCGCGATCGGCAAAAACGCCCGCTCATGGCCCGTGTCGTCGATGACAATGCAGACTACGGCATCATCACCTCCGATAATCCGCGAAAAGAAAATCCCGATGCGATCATCGCAGAAGTGGAAAAGGGATTTCGCTCGGATCGCTACGAGAAAATTCCCGATCGCGCTGAAGCGATTGCGCGCGCCATCGCACTCGCGGAACCGCGCGATATCGTTTTGATCGCGGGCAAAGGTCACGAGACCTACCAGGAGTTTGCCGATCACACCATTCCCTTCGACGACGTGCAGGTCGCGCGACGCGCGTTGGAAGATCATCCCGTGGAGTTTTGAAATGACATCTTGCTCTCATTTTCCGACACGCTACGCGAAAGATAGTCTGGGGAGCGCACGCGACTCGCGTGCACCGTTCGGCGACTCGCCGAACGGCCTGAACAGGCGTCAAACAAGAATTGTTTGTGGCGAGTCGCCACAAACTGCACGCGAGTCGCATGCGCTCCCCAGAGTTTTATGAATTCGTTGCCCCTTTCACAGATTGCGAAATTTGCAGGTGTCGACCTCTCGTTAGGTACACCGGAGCCTGTGGTTTCCAGGATCAGCACTGATTCGCGCACCTTGCAGCCCGGAGATTTGTTTGTTGCTCTGCGCGGCGAGAATTTCGACGGTCATCGCTTTGTCAGCATGGCCGAGGAACGCGGCGGGGTTGGTGCGATTGTCGAGAACGCCTGGACCGGAAAACCATCGCCGTCATTTCAGATCATGCGTGTAAAAGACACGCTCGCGACGTATCAAAAAATCGCTGCTGGCTATCGGCAATCGCTCTCACTGAAGGTAATTGCCATTACCGGGAGCAACGGAAAGACGACGACCAAGGATTTCGTCGCCGCTGCGCTCGGTCATCGGTTTCGCGTCACGAAAACGGAGGGGAACTTCAATAATCACGTCGGTCTGCCGAGAACAATTCTGGAAGCGACCTCGAAGGATGAAATCGGCGTCTGGGAAATCGGTATGAATCATCCCGGCGAGATCGCGGCCCTGGCAAAGATCGCCGCGCCTGACGTTGGTATCATCACCAATATTGGCGTCGCTCATATAGAATTCATGGGATCGCGCGACGCGATTGCGCTGGAGAAAGGAGCACTCGCGGAGGCGCTGGGGCCGCAGGGGACGCTCATTCTCAATGCGGACGATCCTTTCAGCGAAAGCATTGCAAAGCGAACGCGGGCCAAGACGATTTTTGCTGGCACAAAAGAAGGATCGGTTTGCGCGACCGATCTGAGCCAGAGCGCGAGTGGATCGGAATTCACGATTCTCGAAGGCGCGCATCGCTGCCGTGCGAAATTGCCCGTCCCGGGTTTGCACATGATTCAAAACGCGCTGCTCGCCGTCGCGGCCGGCCGCGTTTTCGGACTTTCGATTGAAGATTGCGCAGCCGGTCTCGCCTCGGCGCCGCTGACGAAAGCGCGTCTGCAAATCAAAACCATTCGCGGCGTTCAATTCATCGATGACAGTTACAACGCGAATCCGGAATCGATGCGCGCCGCATTAGCTACGTTGGCGGAATTGGAAACGGACGGCCGTCGTATCGCCGTCCTGGGCGAAATGGCGGAACTCGGAACTGAATCCGAGCGTGGCCATCGCGAAGTGGGCGAAGCGGCGGCGAGTTTGAAAATTGATGAACTAATCGCGATCGGCAAAACCGCATCGGTCATTGCGGACGCGGCGCAAAAAGCCGGGCTGGAAAAAAGTCGCACCGTCGCTTCCGCCGATGAAGCCGCTGAGATCCTTGCTGAAGAAACGTCGCCTAACGACCTGGTGCTCATCAAAGGCAGCCGGGCCGCAAGGACCGAACGTGTGATGGAAGAATTCGCGAAACGCCAATCGCCACAGGGAATTACCTCGTGATTTATTACCTCCATCTTCTCAGCGAGCAGGTCCGCGGCTTCAATGTCTTCTATTACGTCACCTTTCGCGCCGTGGCGGCGGCGATCACTGCTTTCCTGCTGTGTCTGATCTTTGGGAATTTTGTTATCCGAAAATTAATTTCGCTGAAAGTCGGCCAACCGATTCGCACCGCGGAAGAAGTACGCCGGCTCGCTGAATTACACGGCGCGAAACAAGGAACACCAACCATGGGCGGTGTTCTCATCATCGGTTCGGTATTTATCTCAAGTGTCTTGTGGGCGCGCCCGGATAATCGCTTTGTCTGGCTGGTTCTCTTCACTCTCCTTTATCTCGGCGCTCTCGGTTTTGTGGACGACTACCTGAAGGTCGTGAGCAAGAAATCCGACGGCATTCCCGCGCGTTTGAAATTTGTTTTTCAGGTCATCCTCGCGGGAATCGTCACCGCGGTTTTTCTCACGAGCCCGCTCATCGAAGTGCAGGCGCGTTCGCTTTATCTTCCATTTTTAAAAGCGCCCGTCACTACCGACATGGGCTGGTTTACGTTTGTATTCTTCGCTCTCGTCGTGGTCGGTTCATCCAACGCTGTCAATCTGACAGACGGACTCGACGGTCTCGCCATCGGTTGCACGATTACGGTCGCGTTTGCGTATGCGCTGCTTTCCTATGCCGCGGGAAATTACAAGATCGCGGAATACCTACAGGTTCCGTTTTATCCGTTCACCGGCGAACTCACGGTCGTGTGTAGCGCACTCGTTGGCGCAGGCCTCGGTTTTCTTTGGTTCAATTGTCATCCGGCGCGTGTGTTCATGGGCGATACCGGTTCGCTCGCGATCGGGGGGATGATTGGCGTCGTTGCGATCTGCTGCAAACAGGAGCTGTTGCTGACCGTCGTCGGCGGCGTGTTTGTGATCGAGGCCGTCTCCGTCATCCTCCAGGTGTTGAGTTTCAAGCTCACTGGCAAACGCATCTTCGCGATGTCGCCGATCCATCATCATTTCGAATTAGCCGGCTGGAAGGAAAACACCGTCATCGTGCGCTTTTGGATTTTGTCCGCAATTTTCGCGCTCCTTGGCCTTGCAACTCTGAAGTTGAGATAAACGTGCGCTACAAAAACAAAAACGTCGCGGTGCTCGGAGCTGGGTTGAGTGGAACAGCTGCGGCTCTCCTTCTCGAGGCCGAGGGCGCGCACGTGACCGTGCTTGATAGCGCCGACGAAAAGAAATTGCTCAAGCCGACGCTCGAAAATCTGCGCGCGAAAAATGTTCGCGTGATGTGCGGACCGGAAGTGGAACATGATTCGTCGTCTTACGATCTGGTCGTTCTCAGCCCCGGCATCGATCCGGATTCGCCGCTCGCGCAGAATTTTTCGTCGCGAAAAATCGAAACCATCGGCGAACTGGAACTCGGTTGGCGTTCCTGCGAGCGCCCCGTCATCGCGATCACGGGCACGAATGGGAAAACCACCACTACCGAGTTAGTCGCGCAAATGTTAAACGCCTGCGGTCAGCGCACGATCGCGTGCGGAAATATCGGCAAACCTTTGTCGGACATCGTGCGTCGCCAGGAAAAATACGACGTGCTCACGGTCGAAGTGAGCTCCTTCCAATTGGAAACGATCCGAACTTTTCGGCCGTCGATCAGCGCGTGGCTGAACTTCGCGCCCGATCATCTCGATCGTTACGCGTCGGTTGCGGAATATCGCGCCGCAAAACTTCGCATCTTTGATTATCAAACTGCCGATGACGTTGCCGTCGTCAACGCGATCGAACGTCCTGCCGAAAATTGAGGCGCGTCCCGTTACCTTCAGCGCCTACTCGGACGACGCCGATTTTCGACTCGAAGGCGGAGCAATCGTTTACGGCGATGAAGCCGTGCTGCGTCTGGCCGACACAAAACTGCGCGGCTCCCACAACATCGAAAATTTGATGGCCACGCTCGCGATCGGTCTCGCGCGCAATCTCAGCTTTGCCGAAATGGTGCCGCCGCTTTCGCAGTATGAACCGCAGCCGCATCGCTGCGAATTTGTCCGCGAAGTCGGAGGCGCGACTTACATCAACGATTCGAAAGCAACGAATCTCGATGCGGTCGAGAAAGCGCTTCTCGCGCAAAACAAACCAGTCATTTTGATCGCCGGCGGAAAAGACAAAGGCTTTACCTTCGATCCGTTGCGTGAACTCGTTAGGGAAAAAGTTCGCGCGACGATTTTGATTGGAGAGATGGCGGAAAGTATTGCGCGCGATTGGAGCGAGGCGGTGCCCACAGAAATTGCGGATTCGCTCGCGGACGCAGTCGATCGCGCGCGCGCGCTGGCGAAGCCCGGCGAAATCGTCCTCTTCTCTCCCGGAACTTCCTCCTTCGACATGTTCAAGAGTTACGCCGATCGCGGCGATCAATTTCGCGCCCTCGTCCACGCCTTACCGAAATGAAAATAAAAATGCCCAAATTCAGGAGAGCCAAAAAACTACGCGCCAGCACAGCGCGCCGCTCGCTTACCGCTCCGAGCGAGATGGACTACGAGGAAATGTCGGAACCGAACATGAAGTTGTCGCGTGCGCTGCTGATTGTTCTGGTCCTGCATGTCGTCGCAGTCGCCGGCATCATCGCGTTCAACGCCATAAAAACGCGGCAAGGTTCGCTGCCGCCACCGCCGCTCGCGAAAAATGTGAGCTCGACAGTTGCGGAAGCGCCCGCAGCGACAGAACCCGCTGCAAAGGAAAAGGAACAGGCGACCGCGAATCATGCCGAAGAAAAGCCCGCCCATACCAATGTCGCGAAGGAAGACTCCAAGACGGAACACGCGAAACACGCGCCGAAAAGTTCGGTCGAGGATTCGGGAAAAATCTATGTCGTCGTCAAAGGCGACAATCCCGTGACGATTGCGCGGAAGTTTAAAGTTCCTTACGACGATTTGATGGAACTCAATCAGATCGACGATCCGCGCAAATTGCAGATTGGGCAGAAGCTATCGATTCCGGCGAAGACGACGAAATCGAAGAAATCAGACGATTAACTTTATGGAACACAGCGCGGCGAAATTTTGACTGGGGAGCGCACGCGACTCGCGTGCCCATTGCGGCGACTCGCCGCAATGCCTCCTTTTCTTTCCCCGCGCCAATAGAGTTCGCGATGGCGAGGTCGCCATCGCCAGCACGCGAGTCGCGTGCGCTCCCCTGAAAAATGCATCGTAAAAGCGCTTACATTTTATTCGTTGCCGTGCTCGTGATGCTCGTCATCGGCATCGTCATGCTTTTTAGCACCAGCGCTTTTGCACGCAGCAGTCACAACGACGTTTATTACTTCATCAAACGCCAGGCGATCTGGCTTGGCATTGGACTGGTCGGATGCACGCTCGCGGCACTCGTTGATTACCATTTTTGGCAACGCACGTGGTGGCTTTGGTTCGGCCTCGCGCTCGTTGCGCTCGCTCTCTGTTTCGTGCCGCACCTCGGGATGCGCATCAATGGCTCGCGCCGCTGGGTTGGGGTTGGTCCGGTCACCTTTCAACCATCGGAAATCGCCAAGCTTGCCGCGGTCATCTTCCTCGCCGCCTGGTTCGCGCGCTACGAAAAATCGAGCGGCCGCCCTCTGCACGGCTTTGTCTTTCCGCTGCTTTTTATCGGTGCTTTGCTCGCGCTCATTGTTTCCGAAGTAGATCTCGGAACAACGGCATTGATCGGTGCGACTACATTCGCCGTGATGTTTGTTGCCGGAACGAACCCCGCATTGCTCGGTCTTCTTTCGTTAGGCGGAATCGGCGGCATTGCACTGATTGCTGCAAAAATGCCGGAACGCATGGCGCGACTCACCGCTTTCCGCGATCTGGAAGCGCATCAACAAACCGATGGCCTCCAGCAAATGCAGGCGCTCATCGCCTGGGGCAGCGGTGGAATGGAGGGTCTCGGTCTCGGCAACGGTCGACAGAAGATGCTCTACCTTCCCTACGCACATACCGATTTTATTTTTCCCATGATCGGCGAAGAGCTCGGGCTGCGCGTAAGTCTTGCTCGTCGTCTTTTTATTCGTCGTCATCATCGTTTGCGGAACAATGATCGCGCTCCATGCAAAGGACCGTTTCGGATTGCTGCTCGCGACCGGTATCGTTTCGCTTCTTGGCACTGCAGGCTGCGGTTAACATCGGCGTCACGACTTCACTTCTTCCGAACAAAGGATTGCCGCTGCCTTTTATCAGTTACGGCGGATCGAATCTCGCGGCCTGCCTTTTCGGTGTGGGATTGCTTCTTAATATATATAGACAGGCGATTCTGGAACCAGTCGTGAACAAGAGACGCGTCGTCCTGCAAGCGCGCATCACACCACGGATATGACATGTATAGCGTTTGCATGCGATTGATTCTGGGGAGCGCACGCTGCCTCGCCTGCACATCGTCGGCAGCTTGCCGAAAGCGATTTTTCAAACAACGCCTAACGAACTACGCTTGTTTCCGGCAAGCTCGCCGGAAACGCGAGGCTGGCGCCTGCGCTCCCCAGAAATCTCGCGGTCATGAACGCTGTCATCGCATGCGGAGGAACGGGCGGGCATTTGTTTCCCGGACTTGCTGTCGCGGAAGTGCTGCGCGGCCGCGGTCACGAAGTCATGCTTTTTATTTCCGAGAAGGAAATCGATTCGCTCGCAGTATCGACGCGCAATGAGTTTCGACTTGAGAAACTGCCGAGTATCGGACTGCCTTCGCCGTTTTCGCCGGCGATCCTGGGATTCGTTAGGCGATTTAATGAGAGCCTGTCGCTTTGCCGCACGATCTATCGCACCTTCAAACCGAATCTCGTTTTGGGTATGGGCGGTTTTACATCGACCGCGCCGGTGATGGCGGCGCGTTTTCGCGGCGTTCCGAGCTTTCATTCATGAATCGAATGCCATTCCCGGCCGCGCCAATCGCATGACAGCACGCATGGTGCGCGCTGTTCTGCTCGGCTTCAAAGAGTGCGCGCAATTTTTCCCGAAGGTCCGGACCGAAGTCACAGGCACGCCGATTCGCACGGATCTAAAGCGCATCGATCGGAAGAAAGCGCTGGAGCAACTCGGACTGCGGGAAAATTTGCAAACGCTCCTTGTGATGGGCGGCAGTCAGGGCGCGACTGGAATTAATCAGGCCATCATCAAATCGATGACCGCTTTCCGCGAGCTGCCGTTGCAGGTAATCCATCTCGCCGGCGCGCGCGACGAAACTCTGGTCGCGGACAATTATCGCCGCGAAAATATTCCGGCGTATGTCGCCGCATTTCATCATCAGATGGAAACTGTTTACAGCGCAGCTGATTTTGCCATCGCGCGTTCCGGCGCGGCGAGTCTCGCGGAGCTCGCCGCCTTCGCGCTGCCGGCGATTCTAATTCCATATCCCTTCGCGGCGGATAATCACCAAACGCGCAACGCGGAAATTTTCGCGCACGCTGACGCGGCCATCATTCTCAAGGAATCCGAACTTTCCGGTGACGTGCTTGCGCGCAAAATCCGGGAATTAGTCGGCGACGTGAATAAACTGCGCTGCATGTCCGACAATTCTTCGCGTCTTGCTCCGAAAAATGCCGCCGATCTCGTGGTGAAGGCGATGGAAAAATATACTCAACCCGATCATGACGCACGCACCTGAGGCCGACCTGCAAAAAATCCTGACGCAGGAGCGGCATCGAGTTCATCTCGTTGGCGTGGCCGGAAGCGGCATGAGCGGAATTGCTGCGCTCCTGCTCGAGCTCGGACACGAAGTCAGCGGTTCCGACAAAATCAGGAGTTTGGAGACCGACCGATTGCAGCGGCTCGGATTGCAATTTCATCGCGAACATCGGGCGCGAAGACGCCAGCGCAGCCGACGTCGTGATCTATTCATCCGCGATCAAAAAGGACAATCCAATTCTAACCAGCGCCAAAGAGGGCGGAAAACTTTTGCTCCGTCGCGCCGAAGCCCTCGCCGCCATCATGCATGGAAAACGAGGGATCATCATCGTCGGCATGCACGGGAAAACGACGACCTCAGCGATGGTGGCGCATGCTCTGCGCGAAGGCGGATTGCATCCGTCCCATTATGTTGGCGCGGAAATTCCCATTCTCGGCACGAACGCGCATTGGGATCCGCGCGGGGAATATTTTGTGGCGGAAGGCGACGAAAGCGACGGGACAATTCGTTTTTTCCATCCGGAGCACACGATTCTCTTAAATGTCGAAGAAGAGCATCTCGATTTTTACGCCGACCTGGCCGCAATCGAATCTGTCTTTGCGCAATTGCTCGGACAAACGCGCGGCAAAATTTTCTACAGCGCCGATGATGCAAACGCGAAACGTCTCTGCGTAAAGCGCGAGCGGTCGGTCTCGTTCGGTTTTGCGGACGACGCGGATTATCGCGGCACCGATGTGGAACTGAAGGATTTCGCCTCGGTCTTTTGCGTGTTTCGTCATGGCGAAGAATTGGGCGAAGCGATCCTGAGCGTGCCCGGCCGGCACAATGTGAGCAATGCGCTCGGAGTGATCGCGCTCGCGATGGAGTTGGGAATCTCGTTTGAAAAAATTAAGAAATCGCTCGCGCGATTCGAGCACGCGCGCCGCCGTTTCGAAATTAAGTATGAAAGCGACCGCTTTCTTCTGGTCGATGATTACGGTCACCATCCCACCGAGATTCGCGCGACCTTGAACGCAGCGCGGTCGATCGGCCGAAAGCGTGTCCTGACGATGTTTCAACCGCATCGTTACTCGCGCACCAAAGCGTTGCGTAAGCAATTCGGCCAGGCGTTTAATGACGCGGAACGCGTCGTTGTGACGGATGTTTACGGTTCGAACGAGGCGCCGATTGCCGGCGTCAGCGGCAAAATCATCGCGGATGAAATTGCCGCCCAGGGTCATCGCGGAGTGAGTTATCAGCCGCGTTTGGAACTCGTGCACAGCGACGTCGGCAACATGCTCGATTCCGGAGATCTAGTCGTTAGTCTCGGCGCGGGAAATATTCACGAACAACTTTCATTGCTCGCCGCCGATCTTGTTATTGCGGAAAACCTGAAAGCGATCGTCGGCGAGGAAGGCGACGTGCGTCTTTACGAACCGCTCGCGAAACACACGACATTGCGCGTCGGTGGTCCCGCGCAATTTTGGGTGGAGCCTCGCAATGAAAAAGCGTTTGGCGAATTGATTCGTTTTTGCCGGCGCGAAAACCTTCCGCTCTTTGTCATCGGACGCGGTTCGAATTTGCTCGTGCGGGATGGTGGAATTCGCGGCGTTGTCGTTCACCCGAGCGGCGGCGATTTCGACAAAATCGAAGTGAAAGGAAATGAGATTACCGCTGGAGTTGGCGCGAAATTAAAAGAGGTCGCTTACGCGGCGAAAGCGGCGGGACTTGGCGGACTCGAGTGGATGGAAGGAATTCCAGGCGAAGTCGGCGGCGGCTTGCGCATGAATGCCGGCGCGATGGGTTCCGAGACTTTTGAGCACGTGCTGCGAGTTCGTTATCTCGATGGCGAAGGTGTGCCGCACGAGAAAACAGCGGACGAATTGGAAGTGCATTATCGGCATGTGCCGTCGTTAGAAAAAAACTATGCGGTCTCAGCGGTCTTTACTGGCAAACCGACGTCCGCCGAAGAAATCGCGCGTCGTCTGGATGAATCGCAGCAGAAACGTCGCACATCGCAGCCAGCCGCAAAAAGCGCCGGCTGCATTTTCAAAAATCCCGATGGTTGTCCGGCGGGAAAACTTGTCGATGAACTCGGGTTGAAAAATCTCAAGCGTCGGCAAAGCGCGCGTTTCCAAAGTGCACGGCAATTTTATCGTCAATGATGGCGGCGCGACTGCAACCGAGGTCCTGGAACTGATCTCGAAAATTCAGGAGACAGCGCGCGCGAAACGCGGAATCGAATTGCAAACCGAAGTGCAAATCGTGGGGGAACCAGCGTGAAAGCCTCGTGACGTTGCACGAGGTCTTGAGCTCTGGGGAGCGCACGCGCCTCGCGTGCTGGTTGCGGCGCCTGCGCCGCAACGAATCCTTCTTCTCCGCCAAGAAAAGTTCGCGATCGCGGGGGCGCGGCAGGCGCCGCGCACGCGCAGGCGGCGCGTGCGCTCCCCAGTAAGACATGAACACGCTCGCTGGCAAAAAGATCGCCGTCCTCATGGGTGGTCCCGGTACCGAGCGCGATGTTTCGCTCGCGACTGGTCGTGGCGTGGCGAAAGCGCTTCGCTCGTTAGGCGCAGACGTGACGGAAGTCGATGTGCGCGATGCCGATTTCAATTTGCCTGACGACACGGAACTCGCATTTATCTCGCTTCACGGAACGTTCGGCGAAGACGGTCAGGTCCAACAAATTCTCGAAAACCGCGGGATTGCCTACACCGGAGAGGGAGTTGAAGGAAGCCGACTCGCCTTCGACAAAATCCGTTCAAAGGAAAAATTTCGCGAACACAACGTGACTACGCCGAACTGGCAGGTCATCAAGGCCGGACAAAATCCAACAATCCCGATTCCGATCGTAATCAAGGTGCCGCGCCAGGGATCGACGGTTGGCGTCTATATCGTAAATTTGGAACGCGAGATCGCCTCTTCATTGAAAGATGGCGCGAAGTACGATTCGGAATTTCTGGTCGAGAAGTTTATTCCGGGACGCGAATTAACGATTGGGATACTTGGCGATCAAGCGCTGCCCATTCTTGAAATCATTCCCAAAGGCGGATTTTACGATTTCAAGAATAAGTATCCGTTTTTAAATCCAAGTGCGGGCGGCGGCGCACAGCATGTTTGTCCCGCGAACATTCCGAAAGACCAAACGCACGCCATTCAAGAGCTCGCGCTGCGGGCCCATCGCTCGTTAGGCCTGAAGGTGTATTCACGCGTTGACATCATTCTTCCCGAGGAGGGCGAGCCGAGTGTGCTTGAAGTCAACACGATCCCGGGAATGACAGAAGCCAGCCTGCTCCCCGAAGCGGCGGCGGCGGCGGGAATTAGTTATGCGGATTTGTGCGCGCGCATCATCGAACTCTCTCGCGCGGCGCGGCCAACAAAATGAGAACGCGCAGCAAAAGAACCTCAATACGAAATCAGCGCGTTTCGAATTCGCGACAACGCAAGCAACAGCACTTGCTCGATGTCAAAGTGCGATCGCGCAAAGCAACGCAATATCGCAACCGCCGCATCCTTGTTTTGCTCTCGAAAATCGTGCTCGTGTTCGCGCTCATCGTGGGCGCCTACCTCGGAGCGCAATTTGGGGCGAAGCGGCTCTTTTTTGAAAATCCCGACTACCAGTTGCGCCAGATCGAAGTGCAAACCGACGGGACCTTGCAACGCGAACAAATTCTGAAAGCCGCCGGTCTGCACGAGGGCGCAAACATCTTTAGCGTTAATCTGCAAAAGGTGCACGACACGCTGCAGGAACTGCCGCAGGTGGACGAGGTGCAGGTGACGCGGCAAATGCCGGCGGAGATCGATATTCACATCGTCGAGCGTAAACCGATCGCCTGGATCACGAGCGAAAAGGAAGTTTCCGATCCCTTCGCTTCCGATGCCGCATTTCTCATGGATGAACGCGGCGTGCTCATGAAGGAAAAAAAATTGCTGCCGGAATATTTGGGATTGCCATTGATTACCGGTTGCACCGGCGAGTCGTTGCAGGCGGGCGGAACAATTCAATCGTTCGAAGCGAGATCCGCGCTCGATCTTCTGCGCTTGAACATGGGCAGCTACATGCAAACGCGTTTTCAAATTCGCGAGATCGACCTCTCGAAAGGTTACTGCCTTGTCGTGACGGATAAGAATCGCATGCAGATCACGTTCGGCTTCGATCATATCGACACGCAATTGCGGCGGCTCGAGCAATTCCTCGTTTACTCCGACGATTCGAAACGCGAACTGCAAACGGTCAACCTGCTCGTGCAGCGGAATATCCCCGTCACGTTCACGCAGCCGGCCGCGGAGGTAATCAACGAAACGATCGATCCCGAAGGCGAAGGCCCCAAAATTTTGAAAGCAACTCCGGTTCATCCTTTACCGAAACCGACAGCGACGCCGATGCCGATCAAGAAGGCGAAAGCGGTGCCGGTAAAAAAGGCAATTCCAGTTCATCGTGGCAGAAAGGATTAAGTGTAATGGCGAGCAGTGATTTGTTGGTCGGTCTTGAAATTGGCACCTCGAAGATTTGCGTGGTGGTAGGGGAGAGCCGGCCCGACGGAACGATCAAGATTCTCGGAGTGGGTCAGGCGCCATCGCGTGGTGTGCGCAAGGGCGAGATCGTCGATTTCGAGACTGCGATGAAATGCGTGCACGAAGCAGTCGTCGATGCCGAACAAAAAAGCGACGTCATGATTCGCAGTGTTTACGTCGGCGTGTCCGGCTCGCACATTCAAAGCTTCAACAATCGCGGCAGCGTCTCGCTCGCAGAAGATCGCGACGAGATTGATGAGCAGGACATCGAGGACGTGAAGGTGAGCGCGCGCGAGGTCAGCATTCCTGCGCAGAATGCGTTTCTGCACTCGATCATTCAGCATTATCACGTCGATGGACAGGATGGTGTGCTTAACCCGGTCGGCATGCTCGGGCAGCGATTGGAAGCGGATTTCCATATCGTGCACGGCGTGCGGACGCGCATTCAAAACACGATTCGTTGCGTGAAAGAATTGCCGCTGGAAGTGGAGGATGTTGTTTTCAACGCGCTCGCCTCCGCGCAGGTGGTGCTAACGCAACACCAAAAGAATCTGGGCTCGCTCGTCATCGATATCGGCGGCGGAACGACCGATTACATTTTGTATGTCGACGGCGCAGTGCGGCAGAGCGGCTGTCTCGCCGTCGGTGGCGATCACATCACGAACGACATTTCCATGGGATTGCGCATTCCGATGGCGCGCGCGGAGCGGCTGAAAATCGAAGAAGGCAGCGTCACTCTGGGAAATTGTTTGCCTGGGGAGACGGTTTTGCTGAAAGACGATTCCGGTTTTGCGGGAAAAGAAATCGAGCGCGAGACACTCAACACCATCATTCATCTGCGTTTGCGCGAAACATTCGAACTGCTCAAGCGTCAGATCGAAGAGGAGTCGTTCATCAATTACATCGGCGAAGGGATTTTCATTACCGGTGGCTGCAGTCATCTGCGTGGGATCGATCATCTCGCGGGAGATATTTTCGAGTTGCCGGCCCGCGTTTCGCACGCGCAAACCATGTCCGGCCTAACGAGTGCATTTGAAAATCCGCAATTCTCAACCGCCATCGGTTTGATCAAATACGCACAGGCCGTGCAGTCGGATCGCGGCCGCCCGCGACGCGGCTTCGGCCGAATCTTCGGCAGAATTTTCAACGGCATGCGATGAAAGAATACAGATGCAACTCCGCTATGCTGTCATCCCGAGCGAACGCGAGGGCCTCACGAAAAACTCAGATGATCTTCGTGAGGTCCTTCGCTGCGCTCAGGATGACAGCAATTTGTGCGGCAAGAAATTTTTGAAAACAGAAAGCAAAAATAAATGATTCAGCTCAGCAAAAATTACAGTCTTCCCGAACGCGAAGAGGAAATCATTCCAATGAAGGTCGTCGGCGTGGGCGGCGCGGGGTCTAATGCCCTCGATCGCATCGTGCTCGACGGATTAGACAAAGCCGATCACATCGCGATCAACACCGATGTGCAATCGCTCGCCAGTTCGGTCGCCGCAGGCAAAGTGCAGCTCGGTCGAAGTGTGACGCGCGGGCTCGGTGCCGGTGGCGATCCGGAACTTGGTTACGAGGCGGCGGCCGAATCCAAGGACGAGATCCGTCAGGCTCTCGCCGGCGCGCGCATGGTTTTCATTTGTGCGGGCCTTGGTGGAGGAACGGGCTCGGGAGCCGCGCCGCTCGTCGCCGAAATCGCTCGCGAAGCAGGTTCGCTTGTCGTTGGTCTGGCGACGCTTCCATTTTCATTTGAAGGGCGTCGACGCGCGATTCAGGCGCAGGAAGCGCTCGAGCGATTCAATCAATCCGCTGATGCCGTGATTTGTTTCGAGAACGATCGCATGGGTGACATGGTCGCGCCGCGCGCGGGAATTCATCAGGCATTCGCCGTCGCCGATAACACGATCAGTCAAAGCGTTCGCTCGATTGTGAATTTGATCCAACGACCGGGACTCATTCGCATCGGCTTCGACGATTTGCTTGCCGCATTGCGCACGCGAAACGGTCGCTGTCTGTTCGGTTTCGGCGAATCGGAATCCGACAATCGCGCGCATGAAGCGCTCACGCAGGCTTTAAAGAATCCACTCATGGATCGCGGCCGCATGCTGGCGGACGCGGCGCATGTGCTCGTGCAAATCGCGGGTGGTCCCGGCATGACGTTGTCGGAAGTGGAGATTTTGATGAAGGAACTCGGCCGTCACATCAGCGATCACACGCAGATTTTTTTCGGAACGGCAGTCGATAGCAGAATGGGAAATCGACTCAGCGTGACGTTGATCAGCTCGCTTTCGCCCGATGGCGCTGTCGCAGAACCGCCAAAGAAAGCATTTGTTCCGGCCGCGATCGAAACGCCACCTGCACCGCCCGCGCCACCGATTTGGGAACAGCAGGAACAGCCGGCACCAGTCGCTGAAGTTTCAGCTGAAAAACTCGAAGACGCTCCGCCGCCGGCAACCGAATTTGCCGAATTCGCAAAATTAGATTCTGAGCCGGAAATGGAGATTGAAGAGGAAGCACCGGTGGAAGAAATCGCGCCGCCGCCAGTTCCTGTTTCGACCAAGAAGAAATTGATCCTGCCAAAGGAGCCGAAGCCGCCCGTGGAAAAGAAGTTCGCCAAGCAGGAAGTGTTGCAGTTTGAGCCGGTGACACGCGGCCGTTTTGAAAAAAGCGAGCCGACCATCGTCGAAGGTCAGGATCTCGATGTGCCGACATTTCTGCGCAAGAATGTGCGTGTGAAGTAGACGCCAGCTTTCTTTTCCGGGGAGCGCAGGCTGCCAGCCTGCACCCGTCGGCAGCTTGCCGACGGGAATTCGGGTTCACGCCGCCTAACAAGTCATGGATGGAATCCGGCAAGCTGCCGGATTCGGCAGGCTAGCAGCCTGCGCTCCCCAGAAAAGCGGAGCAACGCGGCTGGTTTATTTTTTCATCAGGTCCAGCACGGCAGTCGTAACGCCGATCAATCCGATCTTGATCGTTGGCTCCGGCAGTGGAGCGAACTTGCTCGAGTGCAAACTCGGCAACGCTTGTCCTGTCTTCTCGCTCTGCGCGATTTTTTCCGGCGCCACGGCACCGATCCAAAAATCGCATGCGGGGATCGAGTGATCCGGCAGACTGAATTCCGAAAAATCTTCGCCGCCCATCGTCGGATCGCGCTCGACCACATTGTCCGCGCCGATCGCGCTTTTCCAATCTTTCACCAGGCGCTGCGTCAATTCGGGATTGTTGTACATCGCCGGTGTGAATTGATCTTCCTCAACGTGCACGATCGGCATCTTGTCATCCGGGAAACCAGCGGCAATGGCCATGCCTTTGGCCACACGCGCGATTGCGTCGAGCACGTGTTTGCGCACGTCTGGTTTATAAGTGCGCACCGTCAACTGCATCTTCACTTCGTTGGAAATAATATTGTGTTTCGTCCCGCCATGAATGGATCCAACCGTGATCACGATCGGATCGAGCGGATTATTTTCGCGACTAACGATTGTTTGCAATCCCATCACAATTTCGGACGCGAGCACCACAGGGTCTTTTGTCTTGTGCGGGTAAGCACCATGTCCGCCAACGCCGCGCACCGTGATGTCGACCGAGTCGACGTTCGCGCAGGCGTATCCTTCATGATAAGCAATCTTGCCGGCAGCAAGTTCGGCGTTGTCGTGATAACCAATCGCGTAATCCGGTTTCGGGAATTTTTTGTAGAGGCCGTCGTTCAGCAATGCTTTTGCACCCGAGCCAGTTTCCTCAGCCGGTTGCCCAACGAAAACGAGCGTGCCATGCCATTGGTCTTTTAACTTCGCGAGTGCGCGCGCCGCTCCGATGAAGATCGCCATGTGCGCGTCATGTCCGCAGGCGTGCATCACGTGCACTTCCTTGCCATCCGGCGTTTGCGCCGTGGCCTTGCTCGCGTAGGGCAATCCCGTTTCCTCCTGAACGGGAAGCGCGTCCATATCCGTGCGGATGAGAACTGTCGGACCGTCGCCATTTTTCATTACGCCGACGACGCCGTATCCCGTCAGGCCCGGCGTTTCGTATTTGCCGACGTGATCGGTTACGTCACAGCCGGCTGCTTTCAGTTCTTTCGCGACCAAAGCCGAAGTGCGCTTTTCCTGCGTCGACAATTCGGGGTTGGTGTGGATGTCCTTGTAAATGGTGACTAGCGACGGCAGCTCGCTCTCGGCGAGCGATTGTGGTGTTTGCTGCGCCAAAAGCGGAGACGCAAGAATTGCAGCGGACAAAATCAGCGAAAGAATCTTCATCTTGTCATGCTGAGCGAAGTCGAGGCATCTCTCAAATGTTAATTACGCGGTGCTTGCGTTAAAAATTCCATTCTTTCGTCTGGCTTGAATTCAGTTGCTGCGTTGTCGCGTTTAGAACACGAACATCCCAATCGCCGCGGCGACCATCAGCATCGCCGTAAGACTCACGATTGTTTGACACAGGCGGGAGCTGCAGTTGTGATTCATGATCGTCGGATCGCGGGCGATCATCAAAATTCCGATGAGCAGAAATGGCGCGAGCAATCCATTAAGGACTGCGGCCCAGAAGAGCGCTTTCACAGGGTTGACGTTCGCGAAATCGAGAACAATTCCAGTGAGCGTGGAAAGAATGATCACGAGATAGAAGGGGCGCGCGTCGGCGAATTTTTGGCTGAGTCCATGATTCCACCTGAAGCTTTCGGCAAGAGCATAGGCGGCTGAGCCACTAAGGGTGGGGATGGCCAACAGACCGGCGCCGATCACTCCGAGTGCGAAGAGTGTTCCAGCGAATTTTCCCGCGAGCGGGGCGAGCGCACCGGCAGCTTGTGCGGACGTCTCGATGTTAGTTACTCCGTGAACGTGAAGAGTGAGAGCGGCGGTTAAGATGATGAAGTACATCACCACATTGGAGAAGAAGGAACCGCCGCCGACCGCGAGCGCGCGTTCCTGCATTTCTTTTGCCGTCTCCGCGTGCGTCCAGGAGTGACTTGGGCGCTTCGCCGCATTTTTAACTTCGACTTCGTGCGATGCCTGCCAGAAAAAAATGTACGGACTAATGGTGGTCCCGAGAACGGCGACCAGCGTGGCCCACGCCTCGCGCCCGCTCGGCCAGCTTGGAATAAAGGTGTCATGCAGGATCGTCATCCAATCGGGCCGAAGGACGACGGCAGTAATCACGTAAGCCAGCAGCGCAACCGTGAGCCATTTCAGAATGTCCACAATTTCGTGGTAGCGGAAATGAATCGTGGCCGCGGCGGTGCCGATCCCGAAAAGAACGACGAAATAGTGAGAGTTGATCGCGGTCACCATTTCAACGACGTCCGCCATGGCGGAAAGGTCTGCACCAATGGTGACGGTATTGGCTACAAGCAGAGCTCCAGAGAGAAGAATGATGAGCGGTGCCGGGTATTTATTGCGCAGAGTTCCGGCTAATCCCTTGCCCGTGACGAATCCGATTCGCGCACACATCATCTGAACCGCCGCCATTAAGGGCCATGTAATGAAAGCCGTCCATAGGAGGCCAGTGCCGAGGCGGGCTCCGGCGATGGAATAAGCCGCAATGGCAGACGGATCATCGTCCGCCGCGCCGGTGATCAGACCGGGCCCCAGGAGTGAGAAAAAACGGACGAGACGATTCGACTTTGTCTTATGTCGAAACCGATTGGTTTCCGGTTCCGCCGCCGAGCGGCTCCCATTGGTTCCGCCCGCGTGCGACAGGCACGCGTTTCCTGCAACTCGATGATCCATGGCAACCCGTTAGTTAGCATGAGGAGGAAGGCACAAGTTCTCTACGGAGTTGCTCAAATCCGCGAATCCGATTCGCGGCGCGTGTGATGGAGTGTCGACAACGGTTTGTTCCGTGCTCTCTGCGGTGGCGATGTGAGATTCAACAAATTCGCTTGAATTCGGCGACGCTGCTGAATCAGCGATTGCCGACTTGCTGAAATGTCCGTCCAGTCGCTTCATCCCTTCGAGAAAGAGTCGCCGCTCGTCCTCGGTGCAATTTGCCCATGCCTTCAGCAATCGATCGAGTGGTTGGTCGTGTCGCTCTGGCGCAGCGGATTGAGTTGCGGAAGATTGGTTTGCCGGCCGGCGCCTGGCTGCGGCGCGATTAATAACCTGACCGAATATCTCGCCCTCGATTGTTTTTGGCGCCGGGCTATACGAAAGATTGGGGTTCCGTCCACTCTTCCGCGCCAATCGCTCTTGCGCGGACTCTCGCATTAAATTTTCTATTTTTTGCAATAGCACGGGCAGATCGAGTGGCTTTTCCATAAGGGCGTCCACGCCGGCCGCAACGGCTGTGGCATATTGGTCTGGACGCGCGGTAATCACGATTACCGGTATGAGTGGATCGATCGCAGTGATTTGCCCGAAGACATCCCAGCCGCTTTTCTTTGGCATGTTCAGATCGAGCAGAAGGAGATCGAAGGGTCCTTCGTTTCGAAATTTTCCGATTGCTTCATTGCCATCCGCGGCGTGGATTACGTTGTAGCCTTCGGAAACAAGCACGCCGGCCAACCCGGCGAGAACAGCGAAATCATCATCCACCAACAGGACCTTTTTTTTCATGTCCGTGCGCATAGCTCCCGGCATGCCACCGAATTGATGGACTCTGCTAAGCGCTCGCTGACAGGCGCTTGGAAGTTGAACGAAATCTGCCGGCGACTTGTCAGGTGATCACTGGCTTACCATACGCGGTAACTAGGTTGCCAGATCATGAACCTTTCTTCGAGATCACGGCTCTTCGTTCTAATCGGGACGATGTTCTGTCTCGCCGTCCTTATTGTTTGGGCAGCCAGCACCAGCTGGGTGAAATTGCGTGACGTTCGCAGACACTTCGAACGCATGGAGACGGAGAGTTTGCAGTACGATGCGGAACGTCTTCACGCCTTAGTCGTCAGCACAACCGCGTCCCTCTTCACTTTCGAAGTCACCGATCGGGCAGAAGATCGGCACAAATTAGACGAATATTTCAAGCAGCTCGGCGCTTGGATGGAGTTAACGAAAGCCGCTCTCATGACTGATAATGAAAGAGCGGTCTTCGAGGAAATTAGTGCCGCTTACTCTCGTTACATTGCTGAAACCAAAGCGCTGGCGGATGCAAACCCGATCGATGAACCGAAGGCTGTAATGATTAATCGCTTCGGACAAATCCAACGCGCCTCGGAGCAGCTGCTGACACTTTCCGCCAGACTGGCAACCATCCGCCGCGAGACGCTCGGACAGTCGATCCGTAAATCCGACAGGTCGGTTGTGATTCTTCAGCAGGTGATTTTCGGTTCTCTTCTGGCGCTCATTATTCTGACGGGGTGGAGCGTGCGCGTTATCTATCGCGAAACTATTGCTCCGCTCAAACTCAAGCTGATCGAGACTCGCGAAATAGCCGAGCGACAGGAAAAGCTCGCATCGCTCGGCGTCCTGGCGGCAGGGGTCGCGCACGAAATTCGTAACCCGCTCACCGCGATCAAAGCGCGCTTGTTCACCCAAAAAAAAGCTCTTGTCGCGGGAACGCCTGCCTACATCGATGGAGAATTTATTGCGCGAGAGATCAGTCGCCTCGAACGGATCGTTCACGATTTCCTCGCCTTCGCCCGACCCGCCGCAACGGAGCGAAAAAAAATTTCCCCTCTGGACTTGCTCGGCCAGGTTCGCGAGTTGCTCGCGCCGCAATTGCGGGAAAACGCCATTGATCTCACGGTGGAACCGAGTCCAAGCATGCAAATTGAGGCGGACTCACACCAGTTGCAGCAGGTGCTGATTAATCTCGTGCAAAATGCGGCCGACAGCATTGGCGAAAACGGTCATATCATGCTTCGCAGTCGCTCCGATAAGATTGCCCTTAGTAATGGGGTTCGCGATGTTGTGGTTCTCGAAGTGGAGGACGACGGCAAAGGAATTCCAGCCGACGTCCAGCAGCGATTGTTCGATCCGTTTTTTTCCACGAAGTCGAGCGGCACGGGGCTCGGACTCTCCATCGCAGCGCGCATCGTGGAACAACATGGCGGCGCGCTCCAATATCAGACCCAACTGAATCGCGGAACCACTTTCGGCATTATTCTTCCCGCCGAAACCGAATCGTGAAACCACGCGCAAGAATTCTGTTGGTAGAAGACGATCAGCAAATTGCCACCGCTCTGACGCGCGTCCTCGCCGACGAAGGGTATGAAGTCACGCACGCCCACGATGGCTCGAAAGGACTCTCGCTGGCCACGGACGGTCAATGCGACTTGGTCGTCACCGATTTCAAAATGCCCGGCGTGACTGGAATGGAGCTGGTCCAGCGTCTGCACGACGCGCGTCCACGTTTGCCGGTGATACTAATGACCGCGCACGGGACGACCGACACAGCCATCGAAGCGACCAAACTCGGAGCCTACGATTACCTGCTCAAACCATTCGAAATGCCAGACCTTCTTCTTCTGGTGGAAAGGGCGGTGACGAGCAGCCGCCTCATGCTGGAACCGATCGATATCGGCGCGCTCTCGCCCGGCCGCAGCGCCCTCGTCGGCAAAAGCCGCGTCATGCAGGACATCTATAAGGAAATCGGGCGCGTCGCCGCAAAACCGGTCACGGTCTTGATTCGCGGCGAAACCGGCACGGGGAAGGAACTGGTCGCGCGTGCCATTTATCAGCACAGCGATCGCGCCGACAAACCATTCATCGCCGTGAATTGCGCCGCGATTCCGGAAACGTTGCTCGAAAGCGAACTCTTCGGGCACGAAAAAGGCGCCTTCACCGGCGCCGACATGCGGCGCATCGGCCGCTTTGAACAGGCGCACCAGGGCACCATTTTTCTCGATGAAATCGGCGACATGTCGATCAACACACAGGCGAAATTGCTGCGCGTCCTTCAGGAAAAATCAATCCAGCGCGTCGGCGGTAAGGAAATTATTCCCACTGATGTGCGGGTGATTGCCGCCACTCACCGCGATCTGGATGCTGCCATAAATGCCAGGGAGTTTCGCGAGGATTTGTATTATCGGCTCAACGTTGTCGCCGTCACGATTCCTCCGCTCCGCCAGCGCCGCGATGATATTCCGGATCTCGCGCGATATTTTTTGATGCGCTATGCGATGGACTTCAATGTCGAAGCACCAGCCATTCATTCTGACGCGATAGAGTTCCTCTGCGAGCAGATGTGGCCGGGCAACGTTCGGGAATTGGAGAACGCGCTTCACAAAGCGCTCGCCCTGGCGCGGGGCTACACCATTGGTCTGGAGGAAGTGCGCGAGGCGGTACGTTTTTCGCGCAAGTCCACCGGTGAAGCGTCAACCCTGTCCGCGTTCGTCGCTGATCTCATCGGTGCCGCCAGCCGGGGCGAAATTCAAAATGCGCACGCCACTGCGATCGAAGCGACCGAGCGAGAGCTATTCTCGCAAGCGATCAAACTCGCGCACGGCAATCAGGCTAAAGCCGCGCGTTGGCTCGGCGTCTCTCGCGCAACAATGCGCGAAAAACTTATCCAGTTCGAAGCCCATCCGTCGTCGTAACGACGACGATTCACGCGGCTCAGACTGGCGCAGTTGTCATCTGTCCCGATGTCGCGCACCATTTCGTGTGGCATTCGAAGATAACCAACTGCTCTTCGGTTCCGATCCGACACCGCGCATTGTGGCGATTGAGTTGGGCGAGACGGGGACCGTCAAAGTCTATCGTCGCGAGAAAGGTGGGGCGACCACTTGCGATACGGAACCTTTTCATCCCTTCGTCTGGGCAGATGGCGACGTTGCCGATCTTGGCCTAACGAACGCGGAGAAACTTTCAGGCGACCTGAGATACAACTGGCTCGTCACAACAGATAGCTGGAAAGAATTAATCGCACTGCGAAACGGCCTGAAAAAAGCGGGCCGCAGTTTTTTCGCCTTGAGCGATCCGGTGCAGCATTACCTCACGCACACCGGCCGCACACTTTTCAAGCAGCTTCCGTTTGAAGAGTTGCGCCGGTTGCAGGTTGAAGTGCTTGGCGCCTTCCGGAGAAAGCGATCTCGCGGAAGCTTCGCAGAATCACATCGCGAGCATTGCGCTCTCCGATAACTCCGGCTGGGAAGAATTAATCGTCGTCGATCCGAAGAACGCCGACGAATCCGAACATGCGGCCCTTAAGCGCCTAACGAGTATCATTAAAGAGCGCGATCCCGACGTGATCGAAGGCCACGATCTGTTCCGCTTCGATCTCTCCATATCTCGTAGCTCGTGCGCGGAAAGCGAAAACAAAACTCGATTGGGGACGCAGCGGTGGCTTTCTGCGTTCGCGTCCTTCGCGATTGCAGATTGCGGAGAAAACAATCGATTACCCGAAATTCAGCGTCGAAGGACGTCATTTCGTCGACACATTTTTGCTCGCGCAATTTTACGATGTCGGTCTACGCACTCTCTCCGGTTTTGAGCGAGCCGACGTCGCGCGTCACTTTGGTTTTTGCGAGAGCGAGGAAGTTTCCTCACTTACGGGCAAGGAACTGGAACGCGCTTATCTGAAGGGCAACGAAAAGTTCCGAAAGCGTGCGGTATGCGCTGTGCGCGAAACGCGAGCCGTCGCCGATTTGCTCAGTCCCAGCTACTTCATCCAGGCGCAGATTTTTCCTTATAACTATCAGGACGTGATCGTGCGCGGGAATGCCACGCGCATCAACGCGCTCTTCCTGCGCGAGTATTTCCGGCAGCGTCACTCGATTCCTGAGATGCCGATGGTGCGCGGTTTTGAAGGCGGCTACACCGACATTTTCTTCACCGGCGTTGCGCGCAACGTCTGGCATTGCGACATCGCCTCGCTCTATCCGTCGATCATGTTGCAGTTCGATTGCTTCCCGACAAGCGATCAACTCCAGATTTTCCGGCATCTGCTTACCGACCTGCGCACATTTCGGTTGCAGGCGAAGGCCGATATGCGCGGCGCCAAGGATCCGAAACAGCAGCGCTATTTCCACGCGCTGCAAAACACATTCAAGATCTTGATCAACAGCTTTTATGGTTATCTGGGTTTTGCGCAGGGAAATTTTGCGGATTTCGATGCGGCCGCGCGGGTGACACAGATTGGGCGCGATCTCCTGAAGAAAATGATCGATTGGCTCACTGCACAAGGCGCGCAAGTCATCGAGGTCGACACCGATGGAATTTATTTCGTTCCCCCAAACGACGAGGACGCCGAGAAGTTGCGCGACGAACTCGCGAAGGAACTACCACCCGGAATTGAAGTCGAATTCGATGAACAATTCGACGCCATGTTTAGCTACAAGGCAAAGAACTACGCGCTGCTTACGCGCGATGGCGACGTCATAATTAAAGGCGGTGCGTTGAAGTCGCGCGGTCTCGAAAAATTCCAGCGCGTCTTCATGGAGGAAATGATCAAGCTTGTCATGGAGGGAAAGCCGGAAGCAATCGGGGCGTTGCGCGCCGATTTCGAACAGAAAATTCGCGATCGCGCGTGGCACATCGACATGCTCATGAAGACCGACACGCTGCAGGATTCGCTCGAGAAATATCGCGCTAAGATCGCCGGATCAGCACGCAATCGCGCCGCGGCTTACGAACTCGCCCTAACGAGTGGTCGGCCCTACAAACCGGGCGATCGGATCAGTTACTACGTCAAAGGCACGCCGAGGAAAGTTGCTGCCTACGAAGCAGCGAAGCTCGCGAGCGACTTCGATCCGCAGAACCGGGACGAGAACATCGATTACTACGTCGCCAAGCTTGCTGACCTGGTGAAGAAGTTCTCGACGTTCATCCCGGCTGCGGAACAGGAGACGCTGGCCCTGTAAAGGCCACTGATACGCTGCAACGTGCGCCGCTTATCTCACTAACAGCGCCAGCGCGCCGATCATCGAGATGATCGGCCAGGCCGAGACGGCCACGATTACGGTGAACAGAATTCCTTCCTTCACATAATCGCGGCTCGTTTCGTCGCCCAGGAAGTCGCTGCTCAGTTTCCAGAACCTTTGCGGTTCGGAAACATGGCTCGTTTTTCCAGGCAACAACGCGGAAACGCTATGAGCCTCTGTGCTCGACTGGAAGTTGTAATCGGTTAACGGAAAAGCCCCATGGTCCGGCGATCCGCGGATATCTCCGCGTGACGACCGTGCCTGGAAACTAAGTTTTGATGTCGGTTTCATTATGATTCTTTCAATTGATTTCTTAGAATTCGATCGGGTTACCCAGACGCAGAGCGTCCGAGGATTCGACCACTGGGGTGCCGCGAAACGCGGGCTCCAACTTGGCGAGATCGCGACGTGCCTATGCAGCCAACCGCGATGCGGTGGCGCTCATGGGCGCGTTGATCGTTTTCATTCTAACGCATGATAACAGCGGGTTGCGTGCCTGTCTATCTTTCGAGTTTGACTCATGTTGTAAGTCATTGACTCGCTGCTAGTAACAGTCTTGTCTTCTCTTCGATGACACAGGCCGTTGATCGAGCGATCCGCAGAAGTGCGACAAGAATGACGGTTTTGTGAGAACGCGCTACGTTGGGTGACGTGATCTCCGGTGTCCCTATGAATACCTGCCGGGAGCCCCGCATTCGACTCGCGATGTGGTCGGGACCGCGCAACATCTCGACGGCGATGATGCGATCGTGGGGCAACCGCGCGGATACGACCGTGATCGATGAACCCTTCTACGCTTTCTATCTCAAGAATACGGGCAAACGGCATCCCGGGGCCGAGGAAATCCTCGCAGGAGGCGAAACCGATTGGCGAAAGGTCGTCGCCCAATGTGGGAGGGGCCTAAGCGCCTCGAACGAATCCAGTATTTTCTACCAAAAACAGATGACCCATCATCTGCTGTCAGAAGTGGACCGGGATTGGTTAGGCGAAATCACAAATTGTTTCCTCATCCGCGATCCCGCCGAAGTCATCTGTTCATATATAAAGAAGAATGACGATCCGAGCCTCGATGACCTCGGGTTCGTTCAACAACTCGAGATTTTTGATTGGGCGCGCGAACACACCGGTTCGACTCCGCCTGTCATCGATGCCAAAGACGTTCTGCAAGATCCGCAGCGTCTGTTGCGATTGCTCTGCGACGCCGTCCATGTTGCATTCGATGAAGCCATGTTGTCGTGGCCGGCAGGTTTGCGGGAGACTGACGGCGTGTGGGCGAAACATTGGTATGGCGAAGTCATGCAATCGACATCGTTCCAACCGTACAAACCGAAAAACGAACCTGTGCCAGATCGCTTGCGCGCAATTCATGATCGTTGCCGGGAATGCTATGAGCAGCTTTCGCAGTTCCGGCTTCTGTAGCGGCGCTCTATGAGCGTCGCACTAATCCAGATCCAATAAGTGCGACGGTCATAGACCGCCGCTACAATCGAGAGAATGCTGCAGCAATATAACGAGAAGAACCGCGATCTGATCGTCAACATCAACGGCCGCCTCGTGCATCGGGATGAGGCTGGCGTCAGTCCATTCGATTCCGTGGTGCAAGGTGGCGATGCCGTTTGGGAAGGATTGCGTTTATACGACGGCAGGATTTTCAAGCTCGACGAACATCTCGAGCGCTTGCGCCGTTCCGCAGTCGCTCTCTCGTTCGCCGAAATTCCGCCTAACGAGAAGATCATCGACGAGATCAAGCGCACCCTCGCGGCGAACAAGATGCGTGACGGCGTGCATATCCGTCTGACCCTGACTCGCGGAGTGAAGGTCACTTCCGGTATGGACCCTCGCCTGAATCAATCAGGGCCGACCTTGATCGTGCTCGCCGAGCATAAGGCGCCGGTTTACGCGAAGACAGGATTGAAGTTGATCACAAGTAAGTTTCGCCGGCCGCCGCCTGAGATTCTCGATCCGCAAATTCACCACGCTAACCTTCTCAACTCCATCCTCGCCAAGATCGAAGCGAACAATGCCGGCGCGGACGACGCGCTCATGCTCGATATTCATGGATTGATCGCGGAGACGAATGCCACGCACGTTTTCATCGTGCGAAATGGAGAAGTTGCTACGAGTCGCGTCGTCGCCTGCCCGGAAGGAATCACGCGCGCGACGGTGATCGAGATTTGCGCGGCTGAGAGAATTCCGTGTTACGAAAGAGATCTGAAACTCGACGAAGCTTATCGTGCGGACGAAGTTTTTTGCACCGGCACAATGGGCGAACTCGCAGGTGTCACGCAAATCGACGATCTGCCTCATCGGAAACGGCGAGGTAGGACCGATGACAAAACGATTGAGCCAACTTTACGCGCAGCGCACTGCGAGGGAAGGGGTTCCAGTTGTTGACTAGCCAGCGAAAGTATGGGGAGCGCACGCGCCTCGCGTGCGGGCGATGACGCCTCGTCATCGCGAACTTCGGATAAAGAGAATATCAATCGTGGCGTTGAAAAAAAGACGATTGCGGCGAGGGCGCCGCAATCAGCACGCGGGGCGCGTGCGCTCCCCAGAAAGAGGTCCCGATCACATTTTCTCCTCCATCGGCTGGCAAAAACAGGAGCTGGTGATCTGGGTATCGGCCTTGGCCCAAGTCTTTTTGAATTTGCTGTTGGTCGCAGCAACCTCTTCTGCATTTTTCTTTTGGGCCCGCAGGCTACTCGCCAATCCGTAAAGGGACCAGCCATTGTCTGGCAATCGCGCCAAGTCTTCGCGGTAAACCTGTTCCGCCTCGGCATAGCGGTCCTTCTGCATGAGCGTCGCGCCTAACGAATGCCGGACGGGGATCAACCATCCGGGCGGTTCGTCGTATTTGAGCGCGTCCTCCGCAGCTACGGCAGCTCGCAATTGAGCGATGCCTTCATCGGTCTTCCCTTCTGCCACCAGGATCTCACCTTCAACCATGGGTGTGACAACGGTGAGGATCGCTTCGCAACTGTTGTTGCCCCAGATGAAATCATCATCCGGTACGAGCTTCTTGCGTTCGAGGTAGGTCTCCTGCGCTTTTCGCGCTTTCGCACTTTCACGTTTTGCCGCGAAGGCGACGGCGCGAGCGGCATGATGAAACGCGCGCGTAAAGTACATGTAGTCGGGATACTGATCGGGCTCTGCGAGGATTTCGTCCCAACGTCCGAAGCGGACAAGCACTTCGAGCGGCATCGCTGCATATCCTTCTGCGGTCATCGCATTTTCCTTGAGGAAATCCCGCGGAAATTCCGCCACCATTTTGCGAATCTGTTCTACAGCCAGTTTGCGTTGGCCCGTCATCATCGCCGCATAAGCGAGCATGTGCCGATTGTGCGCGGCGTAAAGCGGGACGAGGCCCTTCGGCGTGCCAACGATTTGCCGATACCGGCGATCGGCTTCGACTGCATTCACGTTCGTTGCGATCGCTTCCTGCCAGCGTCCGCAACGAATGTCGATGTGCGAAGGCATGTGCACGTTGTGAGCGAGCCCCGGTTGTAATGTCCGCAGACGATTCGCTGCCGCAGCCGCGCGCTCCGGATGGGGTGAAGCTTCCACGGCATGGATGTAAAGATGGTTCGCGAACGGATGTTTGGGATTGAGTTTCAAGACCGCGTCGAGCGTCGAAAGAATTTCTTCCGTGCCGGCATTTGGCTGACCCTGTGCCGTCCATTGGTTCCATGGCCGCAAATCCATCATCGCTTCCGCGAAAAATGCACCGGCATCCGGGTCGTTAGGGTATTTTTTCCAAACTTTGCGCATCGCATCTGCATAAGCCAGATCGAGCGGGGCGCGATCTTCCGGCTGCGGATTGGCGTAGCGATGGCTGAGCGCCTCGATCAAGTCGCGCTCCACTGGCGAAGCATGATCGGCATTTCCTTGCGCAAGCTTTAGCTCTTTCCACGCCAGCTCCGCCGCTTCTGTTGGAACGAGAGGGAAGTTGATGTGCGGCCCACAGGCAAGAGCGATTCCCCAGTGGGCCATGGCGCATTTCGGATCGAGCTGGGCCGCTTCCTGGAACGAACGGATCGCCTCGCCATGATTAAAGCCATGAAGAAAGGCGAGCCCTTGGTTGAAATACCGCTGCGCTTTCGGTGAATTAGTTGTGATTTTCCGCGAATACGAACCGAGTCCTTCAAAAAACGGCTCCTCCGCTTGCAAGTTGGTTCCGGCCATTGCCAGCGCCGCTGTGATAACGACGCCACGGAGAAGAATGATGGTCGTTCTCATGCAGGAAATGTTCGCAACACCACGCGGTTGGCAACCACAACTGGCCGCGGGTATCGGCCGCTACCTTGCGACGGCTGATCGTAACGCCGTAGCCTCTGCGGCAATGCCACGCAACACAGCGAGGAATTCCTCCGACGCGAATGCATCCGTTCCTGCTGTCGCCGCGATCGCTTCTTCGCGATCGCCCAAACCGGAATCCTTCAATTCGCGCAACCGCTTTTGGATTAATTCGCGAATCGCGTTCGCGTTATCCACGCCGCGGAACCACGCGGTGTGCATACTTTGTGACATTCCCTTTTGGTGACTGCGCGCCGGGCTTGCTCCGCCGGCTGTGTCGACGCGCAGATCGGCGATGCCGATGGCGCGCTGGAGCGGACCTTGCGAGATCGAGATGTTCTGGATGTTCGCGAAAGTGATCGTCATCTCGCGCACGTTCACGATGCCTTCGCGAATGCGCAGGCTGCGATCGGTCACGAGATACCAGCGCTTTTCGAAATCGAGCCTAACGAGTGCCAGCGCAAACAACCGCAGCACGATTGTGACGCCGAGAATCAAGAGCGGAAGTGCTGTGGAAATGGTGATCGCAATCTGATTCCCGTGTTTTGTCATGAGCACGGCGATGAGCGGCAAAATCGTCGACGGCATCAGAACCGCCAGTAGTGCGAGGCTCTTTACTCCCCAGATAAGGAGCAGATATTTGTAAAAGTTCGGCGCGGCGCGAAATCGTTGCGTCCGCGCTTCGTCACCGGGCGGCGGTTCTGGATCGCCCGGAATGCGCAGCCAGCGCTCACACCATTCTCGGAATGCCTGAAACATCGAACGATGGCTTACCTTCGCCTAACGAGTTTCATGGCGATGAAGCCTTGCGTTGTTCGAGTAGCTCTCGCGTTTGCCGCAACTCATCGCGGATTGTGAGCAACAGCGACACCATTTCTGCGTTGGAATCGGTCGCTACGGCTGTCGCTTTCGCGGGCGATGGCGTTGTCGCATGGTATCCGCGCATTCGCGTGTAGAGAAAATCGCGAATTGCTTCGTATTGCTTGAATCCTTCGATCACCAGCTCCGCGTCGGCCGAGCCGGAAGCGGTCTGGATTTGAATATCGGCCAGCCCGAGCCAGCGCTGGAGCAGACCGGAGCGCAAATGAATATCCTGGATGCGCGCATAGGTCAGATTCACCTCCCGGCGAAAAAGAATTCCCACGCGCATATGAATTCCCTCTTCATCGAAGGTGTAACGCAGCGTGTGATATCGAAAATAAAGATACGGCAACGCAAAGATCACGCCCGGTCCCGATAACACTGCGCGGATAATATACAGCGTCCACAATGCCGGATCCGGCTTACTCAGCGCGAAAATGTTTTGGGAGCGGGCCGTTTCGTTCACGCCGTTGTTTTACACGACATCGCTCTTCGGCGAAATCCGAAATGCGGCAGCGGTTCAGCGCAGATAGTTGTTTGGTTCGACGAGCTCGAATCCCGGCGTGTTTTGCACGAAGTGGCGCAGCCAAAAAGCGTGGCCCGAACCAAAGACGATGAGCACATGATCGCCCGGCTTTCGCGATTTGGGTCAGCTTTGCAAAAATTTTTGCGTTGCGCTGATACCACGCCGCATTCAATTCCGCGCCCGGCTGTTCCTTCTCGATTTCCGAACGGCAATAGAGCGTAGTAAAAATCTTGATGATCGGCGGCGATGCGCGCTGGTTCATTCAAATCAGCCAGCATCAATCGAATGGATTTCGTTTTCTGCGCCGTCTCCATTTGTTTCATCATTTGCTCGACCTTTTGCTGCAAGGCATCGAGCGCGGCGCTTTGCCCGTGTTTTTTTGCGTAAGCCTCGACTTTGTCGAACGGGAAATAATCGATCGTTTTGCTCTGCTCATCGATTCCGTAGATCGTCTTTTGACCGAGCTGATGCGCGAGACGAAACGCGATCTGCACCCGCTCGTCGGGATTGCTGCTCAGTTTCTCCGGAACGAATTTCCCGTAACTCTCCAGCGCGAAATCGGGACGATCGGAGATTCCTTCGACCGCAATTTTGTCCGGGTGAAATTTTGCGAGGCGCGAAGCAACATCACTCAGCTCGGTTTGCTTCTCCGGCGTGAGGACACTGTCGACTTTCATGTTGTGCAAATCGAGACCGGGATTCCCAAAGTGGTAGGTGCCGAGCACCATCACTTGAATCGGAGCGGGCGTTGGCTGTGAATTTTGTCCGCGCACAATTGCGCTCGGGAGTAAAAGCAGGCAGAGGCAAAGGAGAATTTTCATATTCGATCGGGTCGCATTGATGAGATGCGAATCGATCACGCTTTGGATTTGAATTTCTCGCTTATTCGATGGCCGGACTTTTTTGTCATCGCATATCGCGGTCAAACATGTGCGGCGCCATTGCTGGCCGAACCCATGGGCGTTCGCGGCAACGTTTGCCACAAAATGTAAACGAGGCGCCAGGCGTAGATCGCGCCGACAAGCGCAATTCCCAACCAAAGACCGATCACGCTGAGCGAGAGGATGCTCTGAATCTCGGTGCTTTCTCGCGCGCTGAGCGCAATGCCGTTGCGATCGAAAATCGAAAGCAAGGGCGAAGTGTGGAGCAGCGGATAGATGATGATCAGGCCGGCAGCGCTGCTGATGACTCCGGCGAGCGGCGGCAGCCAGCGCCAGTCTGGTTCGACGAGGTTGATCCAATGTTGAGTGAGATTGATGAACATAATGATCAAAATCGGCAGATGCAGCGTGGCGAGAATCGGCGCGAAATGCACCTGCGCTCCGGCATTCGTGACGACGAGATAGGGAATGCTCCCGTGGTTCCACCACCAAACGATGAAGATTGATTGAATGATGATGCCGGCGATCGAACTCGAGCGCCGCACCTGTTTCGCCTGACGATCGAGTGAGGGAAGACTGCGAGGGTCCCAATCGCTCGTCCATTTTTCGACGAAATGAAATTTGCGCAGACCAAAATCGAATAGTGCGAAAACGAGGGTGACGAAAAAGAGAGCGGGCAGCGCGAGCTGGATCACGCGAAAAAGAACATGCGCGAGTTCGCGCACCGGGTTTATGTCCGTGCTCAAGACCAGGGCGGGAATGATTGCCGATACCAGCAAGAGAACGAACATGACCTTGAGCGCGATCCAATAGAACGGAAAAACGACGGGACCGATCAATTGACGACCAAGAGTGACGGTCCTGTGTTCATGGCGGTAGCGCGAAGCGACGAGAATCGGCGAGCCTTGTTGTTTGAGAAACGCCGCGATCTCTTCATCAGTTAGAGACCGGCCGAGTTCGGCCGCGCGATCGTCAATTTCGGCCTGAAGATTTGCGCCCAGTTCAGCGGCGATGTCGTCGCGCTGCGTTTTCGGCAGCCAGAATTTTACGGCAGTGAGGTAGCGATCGAGTAGTTGCATATTGGTTATTCGTTTGGGTTATTCGTTAGGCTAAATGATGCGATGGAGGGAAGCGTTGATCTTCTCGAGCTCGGTCAGGAGCAATTTCAGAATCTGGCGACCGTCTTTTGAAAGTTTGTAGAAGCGTTTCTGGCGATTGTTTTCCTCGCGCCATTCACTCTCGAGCAGGCCCTGGCTTTCGAGGCGGCGCAGGAGCGGATAGAGAGTTCCTTCATCTATCTCCATCCCGAGCGCGGCCAGGTCCGTGCGCAGACTGTAGCCGTAGTGCTCGCTCCGCAGCTGCGCGAGCACGGCCACAATGAGCAACCCGCGCCGCAATTCGAGCCGCAAATTGTTGAAAAGATCAATATTCAGGTCAGTGGACGTTGTCATGTTACTGTGTGCAGGACACTATGTAGCACACAGTATGTGCAACACAGTGAGACCCGTCAACAGGAATTTTTTTGAAATGAATTCCCTTGGTGTCAAGCGGCGTTTCGTGGCTGCCATGCTGGCATGCGCTCTGCAAAGCACGGCCGCTGGATGGCGACCGACGAAGATCTCAGATTGGCAAACGCAAACGCGCGTCATCCCGATCTCCGAATACCTTGCGGGGCGAGGGATCGCACCAATCTGCCTTGTGCTTCCGAGAGGTCCTTCGCTTCGCTCAGGATGACAGCAAAGGAACGCGTTGGTCACGAGCGCAAAAATTTCCGCGGAAGCAACCGCCCAATCTGCCGCTGGTGACAGCGGCAGCCACAACGGCAGCGAAACAGATAACAAAATCTGTGGCGGTGTGCCGCTACATCACTCCGCGCGCAAGGCTTCGACTGGATTCACCAGTCGTCGCGCGTCGGGCGGGGAAAAGACAGGCGAGCAATGCGGCCAGACCAAGAACTGCGACCGTCGCGCTCAGCAGCATTGGATTATAGGCGGACGTTTCGTAAAGTTGCGATTTGATCAGGCGACCGACTACAAGCGCTGTCGTTAGGCCAATGGCCAACCCGATCAGCACCGGCTTCATTCCCTGCATCACAACCATGCTCAACACGTCCATCGTTTGCGCGCCGAGCGCCATTCGCACACCGATTTCACCTGTGCGTTGCTCGACGGTGTAAGCGACTGCGCCATAAATTCCGACCGTCGCAAGCAGCAACGCCACGCCGGCAAAGATACCGAGCAATATGGTCGTCAATCGCGCTTGGCCGAGCGCCTGCGCGACGATCGCCGACATCGGTTGCGGCTGCGCAATGGCGAGCGCGGGATCGATGCTGTTCACTGCTCTTCTGCGTCAGCCGCGTAATCTCCAGAGTGGGCAATTTGCTCCGCACCGTCATGGTCAGGAACGGAAAATTTTCCTGCGCCCAGGGGCGATAAAATTCCATCTCGTTGCGTTGCGCCACGCGCTGCGAGCGCACATCGCCGACCACGCCGATAATTTCAGTCGGCACGCTGCTGCTCGTGGTAAGCAAGACTTTCCCGATCGGATTTTCGTTCCCGAAAACTTTGCGCGCGCCGGCCTGGCTAATCAGCATCACATTTTGATGATCCATGAGATCATGCTCGTCGAAATCGCGTCCGGAGAGCAGCGGAATGCCCCAGGTCTTGAAATAGCCCGGCGCGACATCGTGTGACGGAGCGGCCGCCCGTTCCGCGACCGGCAAGACGTTGCCCTCGGGCTTCGTATAGAGTGTGCGGTTTCCGCCGATTAACGGCACATCGCCGGTCAAGCTGATTTGTTCGAAGCCGGGCACCGCCTGCAGCGCAGTCATCAGTTGTTGTTCGAAACGCGCGCGCGTCGCGATGTCCGGATAGGGCGCGGCGGGCAACGTGATGAAGCCAGTCCACAAGTTGTCCGACCGGAATCCGAGATCCTGGCGGTTGAGTCGGACGAAACTGGCGATGAGCAATGCCGCCCCGGCCAGCAACGTGACCGAGAGCGCGACTTGCGCGCCGACGAGAATTTTGCGGAAGCGTTGCTGTTTCACGCTACCGCTCGTGCCGCGCCCACCTTCCTTTAGTCCATCGACCAAATCCGCGCGCGAACTTTGCCATGCTGGATACACGCCCATGGCGAGCCCCGTCAGGATCGAGAGAACGATCGCGAACGCGAGCACCGGCACCGACAAGACCAGCTTGCTCACACAAATGATTACGAGCTGGAGAAAACGCACGTCTTCTACGTGCTGCCGGTCGCGCGTGATGGCGCGCTCTCATCGCCGGAGCTCGTTCCGTTCTGGCAGCGGCAAAACGTGCGGCACGCCGATCGCGTGAAAGTCATCGTCATGGAAGACGCCGAGCGTCTGCTCTGGCACCGTGGCGCCGATAATCGCGAAGCCGTTTCATCACTCCTGAACATTGCGGATGGATTGATGGGACGAATGTTGCGATTGCACGTCATCTGCTCCGTCAACGCGCGAATGAGGAGGATCTCGATCCTGCCATTCTGCGTCCCGGCCGTTTGATGAATCACCGCCGCTTCAACCTGTTGTCCCGCCCAATCGCGGAGCAGATTGCGTTGAAGAGAAAAACGGCGTTTCGCGCGCGGGCCGGCGTTGCCGAGTACACACTTGCCGACGTGCTGAACCCGGGCGCAAAGGTTTGCCCTAACGAGAAACGCAGCATCGGTTTTGAAACTCCGATCGTAGTATAAAGGTGCGCGGCTGGTTCCATTCCAGTCGCGCATCCAGACAGAAAAGAACGAACACCACGCGAAACGAATTTATTCCGCGCGCAAGGCTTCGACTGGATTCACCAGCGTCGCGCGGCGGGCGGGGAAAAGACAGGCGAGCAATGCGGCCAGACCAAGAACGGCGACCGTCGCACTCAGCAGCATCGGATTATAGGCGGACGTTTCGTAAAGTTGCGATTTGATCAGGCGACCGACGACAAGCGCTGTCGTTAGGCCAATGACCAACCCGATCAGGACCGGATTCATTCCTTGCCTAACGACCAGGCGCAACACGTCGATCGTCTGTGCGCCGAGCGCCATGCGCACGCCGATCTCGCCCGTCCGTTGCTCGACGGTGTAGGCGACCGCGCCGTAGATGCCGACCGTCGCGAGCAGCAGCGCGACGCCGGCGAAGAGGCCGAGCAGTATCGTCGTTAAGCGCGCCTGCCCGAGCGCTTGCGCGACGATCGCCGATCATCATTTGCGGCTGCGCGATGGCGAGGCGGGATCGATGCTGGTCAGCGCTTTTTGCGTCAGCCGCGTGATCTCCGAGAGTGGGCAACGTGCTCCGCACCGTCAGGGTGAGGAAGGGAAAATTCTCCTGCGCCCAGGGACGATAAAATTCCATCTCGTTGCGTTGCGCGACGCGCTCCGAGCGCACATCGCCGACCACGCCGATGATTTCCGTCGGCACGCTGCGCTGGTGATGAGCAAGATTTTCCCGATCGGATTTTCGTTCCCGAAAACTTTGCGCGCACCGGCCTGGCTGATCAGCATCACATTCTGGTGATCGCTCAGATCGTGCTCGTTGAAAGCGCGGCCGGAGAGCAGGGGAATGCCCCAGGTTTTGAAATAGCCCGGCGCGACATCGTGGGACGGCGCGGCGGCGCGCTCAGTGACGGGCAGGACGTTGCCGTCGGGCTTCGTATAAAGGGTGCGGTTGCCGCCGATCGAGCGGAATGTCTCCGCTCAGGCTGATTTGTTCGAAGCCGGGCACCGCGCTGGAGCGCGGTCATCAGTTGTTGCACGAAACGCGTGCGCGCCGCCATGTCCGGATAAGGCGCGGCCGGCAACGTGATGAAACCAGACCCAGAGATTCTGCGAACGGAATCCGAGATCCTGGTGGTTGAGCCGAACGAAACTGGCGATGAGCAACGCCGCCCCCGCGAGCAACGTGACCGAGAGCGCGACCTGCGCGCCGACGAGAATTTTGCGGAAGCGTTGCTGCTTCACGCTGCCGCTCGATGCCGCGGCCGCCTTCCTTCAGTCCATCGACGAGATCGGCGCGCGAACTTTGCCAGGCCGGATAGACGCCCATCGCGAGACCGGTCAGGAGCGAAAGCACGATCGCGAAAAGCGAGCACCGGCAGCGACAAACCGATCTGACTCCCCGGATCGAGCGGGAGAAAATTGGCCGCCAGTTTCGGAACAAGCGGAACCAGTTGCCAGGCCAGCGCCGCACCTGATGATCCCGGCGAGCACACTCACGAGCAAACTTTCGAGAACGAAAAGCCGCAGCACGCTCGTGCGCGAAGCGCCCAGCGCCATGCGCAAAGCGATCTCGCGCCGGCGTCCGCTAAACCTAACGAGCAAGCAGATTCGCCACATTGCTGCACGCGATCAGCAGCACGAAGGCGACCGCCGCGAGCAAAATGCCGAACGCCGGTCGCAAGTCGCCGTTCACATCTTCCGGAAGCGTTTTCACGAGATCGCTCACATCCGCATCGATCTTGCCCGGATTTTGCGCGCGATAACTTTGCGAAAGCGGAAGCAGCGCCGCCTTCACCTGCTCGACAGTTTGCCCCGGTTTCATCCGACCGATCACGCGCAGGAACGCAGTGCCGCGCATCATCCGTTCGTAGCGAAAAACCCGCGATCACGAACGGCTTTGTCGTCCAGACTTCGTTCCCGTTCGGGCCGACCCATTGCGCCGGCATGTTCGGCAACACGCCGACGATCGTGTGCGCCGTCGCCGTCGAGCGTGATGCTGCGCCCGAGCACATTCGGATCGCCGCCCAGCCGGTTGCGCCAGAATTTCTCCGAGACGAGCGCGACATCGGCGCCTTCCTCTTCGTTAGGCAAAAAGGTGCGGCCCAGAATCGGGCGCACGCCGAGCACGTCGAAATAATTCGCCGTCGTGCGGAACCCTGGAGCTGCACCGGTTCGCCCAGGCCGGTGAGCGTGTAAGCGGTGTACGTCTCCGCCGCGAATCCGTCGAAGATCTTCTGGCCATCGCGATAATGCATGAAGCGCGGCGCGGAGAGCGGGTAATCGAACGTGTCGCCACCTTTCGGTTCCGTGAAAAGATGGACAACGCGCGCCGGTTCCTTGAACGGAAGGCCGCGCAGAAACAGATCGTTGATCAAACTGAAGATCGCGGTGTTCAGCCCGATCCCGAGCGCGAGCGTAATGACCGCGAGCAAAGTAAACCCGGGCGATTTGAACAACTGCCGAAGCGCGAAACGAATATCGATCATCATAAGCGGGCCCTCTTAATACTATGCGCCAACCATCGCGGTTGGATTCAATAAAGAGACGCCGCCACTGTCGAGTTTTGTCTAAAATCTTCAACTCTGTAGCGGCGGTCTACGACCGTCGCATAAATCTCATCTTCTAACCGCTGATCGAGTCGCTACCGATAATGATATCGCAACTGCGCGATTAGAATCTGATCAGCGAGCTTCTTGTAGACGATTCGATGTTCTGCCGTGATGCGACGCGACCAATAGCCCTGAAACGCGTGCCTGAGCGGCTCGGGCTTTCCAATACCGCGATACGGATCGCGCATGATGTCTTTAATTACGAGGTTGATTCGCCCCAAGGTCCCCCAATCCGTTTCCTGCCAGTAGAGATATTCTTCCTACGACTCGGCCGAGAAGACGAGATTCACGGCTTCAGCTTCAATTTTTTCCGGATGCCTTTGCCACTTTCGAGCGATTCAATTTGTCCGCGCTCCCCTTTCAAACGCGTCGCTTGCGGCTTTATCAAATCGCGGCACGCATGGCTCTCGACCAAATCGATCAAGCGCAAGGCTCGTGCGTGCCGCGCTCGCATTGCAGCCCGACCTAACGACTCAATATCAGCGCGAATAGGAATGGTATCGGAGGCGCAACGTGTCGGAGAAATTGATTCAGCGACTCGTTGAGGCCGGAATCCGAGAAGCGCTGACCGCGATGATTGATTTGCCAATCGCAGCAGCAATTTCGTAGCCTTCGAAACAGCTGAGTGTTAAACATTCCTATGCCGAAATCCCCCATCGCAATGGAAAATCCTTTACCCTCAGCTATCGAACTGACACTCAAGACCCATGTGTTGACGTCAGATTCCGAGATCTTGGCTGAGATGCCCCATGGAAATGAAGCGATGCTAAGAATCGCGAATATGGTCAATCTGACCGAGGCGCCAGAAGATGCAATTTGCGGTCTCGTTATCGATCTATTGCAATATTGCGAGCGAGAGAAAATCGATTGGACTCAAGACGTGATGTCGCGCGCCTTGGAGCGCTTTCGCGGCGCGCGCGTAACAAGAAGCCAATGAGCTTTCCGAAGCAGAGCGAAATCGAATTGCTTCTTAAAAAGTTGCAGGAAATTGGCGGAAAAGCTAAACCAAAAGAACTTTATCCCCAATTAGCGGAGATCTTCTCGGAATTGACCGAGGAAGACTTGACCGCGCGTCTACCAAGCAGCCCGTCCACTTTTCGTTGGCACAATCTTGTCCAATGGAGTCGGCAGAAGCTCGTCGAAAAAGGTGAGATTGATGGATCAACACGAGGCGTCTGGAAGCTGACGCCAAGGGGCCGAGCACGCGCGATTGGCGCTTCAGCAAATTCATCTGAAGAGTTATTACTCGCGCACCAGGCGACTCTGAAAGATTTGGTGTACGACAACGAATCTGAGGTGAAGCGCCGAATCATTTCGGAACTTCAAAACCTTCGATCCACAGACTTCGAGCAATTTTGTATTTCCTTTCTCGGTCCGCTTGGGTACGAGCAGCTGCAGGTCACAAATCGAGGCGCAGATCGCGGCATCGATGGCTTTGGTCTGTTTCGGCAAGGCGTTGTCTCCATTCGCTCTGCGTTTCAGGCGAAGCGCTGGCGAAAAAATTCGGTCAGTCGACCGGAGATCGATAAGTTCCGCGGCGCGATACAAGGTGATTATGACCACGGTGTATTCTTGACTACCGGCCGATTCACGGCTGACGCCGAAGCTGCTTCTATTAAGAAAGGTGCGATTTCACTTCTTTTGCTCGACGGCGACGCGATTGCGGAAAGCATGATCCGCAATGGTATTGGGGTGGTACGCAGGCCCGTTCAACTGTTTGATTTAGATCCAGAATTCTTTCGATTCCCGAGTTCAGAGGGATTTCTTTAGCTTCTTGCGATCAGATTGCCTCCACGCGGGAGCCCACGGTTTAAGTTGATCGCGGACGCACATGGTTTCGAGATTCGGTATCGGGCGCACAATCCCGACGTAAGAGGAATAGGTAACAACGACTTTTCGTTCGAGCTCCCAATAGTTACCGGGCAACCGGATTGATTTTTCCTTCTACCCTTGGGATGACAGATTTGCCAACGCAGCTCCTTGTACGCCGGGGTGACAGCCCTTTTGTCGGTGATACCATTCGCGAAATAGAAGCGGCCGATTGGGTTTCGTTAGGCGACGAGGAATTGCTCGAGCGGCGCATTTCCAAGCTCGGGCTGAAGCTGGAGGGGACGGCGCTGGACCCGTTAATCAAGCACCTTGAATTACCGGCCTAAACGTCTCTGGTAAATTCGTCGACAGTTAATCCTGCGGCCCGAAGTAAACTGCGCAGTGTTCCTCTTGCGACTTCTTTGTGATCGGGGATTGAAAGCGTGGCGCGTGCGCCCGCTTTGACGAGAATGATGTGGCTTCCGCGCTGTCGAGCTACCTGCCAACTGAACTTTTCAAACCGTCGAACGACTTCACGGCCGCTTAAGAGGGGAAGCTGTGGCATGCATTCAGAGTTCGCGCTCCGGCTCGGGCGCGCAAGTTATCTCCTATGATATTGGTTATACCGCGACTTCGACGTCTGAGGTCTCAAAAGTAAGCGGCATACCGCGTTCTCGCCCGCACTTCGAGGCAAAGTGCAATCGCTTCCTTGATGTTCTCCATCGCTTCCTCGCGCGTGCGCCCCTGGCTCACGCAGCCGGGAATAGCGGGACATTCGACGATCCACATCTTGTCTTCGTCTTGATAGATCACAGTCGGGAACTTCATAAACAACGCATTACAACGTAGCACATTGTATACAGCGGAGGCATTCTTTACCACAGAGAACATGGAGGCGCAGAGAAGAGACGGAATGAGAATACCGTATGCTTGTCTGTGTCGTCTCCGTGTGCTCGGCGGTTAGTCTCCGGCCACGATTTCGAAAAGTTCGTCTCGGCAAGATGCCGAGACCAGCAGGCTGGAAGCCTGCGCTCCCCGGAATTTTTGTCGGCGCGACGGGCCGTCGCGCCCCACCATTTTCAGATTCCTGGTTTCCTGGCTTCCAAATGATATCGTTCGCGCGGAATGGAAACTCCGGATTGGGTTTCGTTAGGCGACGAGGAATTGCTCGAGCGAAATCTCGCTCAATGGAGCAACGGCAAGATCAACGCGGATCGGTTACGCGCCCGAGAAATAAACAGACACCGCTCGGTGACATGTTGGATGGCGTAAAGAAACGGGCGATCCACATTGACCTCAATCGGCTCCGAAGGCCGCATCGCGCTCGTGGCCAGCGCCACAATGGCGGCGGTTGCGGCTGCAGCCTCCGTTCCTTTTTCATCGACCGCGATGAATGTTTTATGAAAAACGCTTGAGAGATATAAGTATTCGTTAGGCCGACGGGGGGCGAGTTGATCGAAATTTGCGCTACCCGGCGGTATGTCGAAAGCGCTCTTCATTCCGAGCGCTTCGAGTTGCGTTTTCAAAGCCACAGTCGGCGGCTCCAATTTGAATTTGGGAAATGAGAGAATGACGTCGGCCGTCGGAAGTTTGGCGCAGTCGGCCAACATCGTCGGCGTCAATTTCTTCTCGAGTCCGGCCAGGCCGTTCACATCATCGGGCAAAAGGACAACGAAGTTTAGTTCGCGTCCGGTGTAGGGAATACAGAAAACCGTGAATCCCGGATGTTTCGCATAACCAATGCGATCCAAACGTTCATGCATCATCGGCACATCGACCGGCGAGCCGCCTTTCACGTGAAACGGCTCCGGTTTCGTCGCTTCTTTTTCGAATGGCTTAGCCCACGGTGCCTTAAGATAAAGCGCGTTGGTCAGGACCATCCGTGCCGTCGCGTCGATCGCACCGGTGGGAATCAAATCGCGGATACGCTTGTGCGTTTGTTCGGCGACCCAATCGTTGATGTAGGCTCTCGCCTTCTCCGGGTTATTCGAGAAATCGAGCGCTTCAAGCGGAGCGCCGTAATTGCTTTTCACCAACGTGAGGAAGCTCTGGCGAAAATCGTAGCCTTTCTCGGCGAAGAGACGGTTTGCAATCGTCAGCGTAATCGGTTCGGACGCGCCACCGTAATTTTTGGATTGGCCGGCGATCTCTTTGGTTCTTTCCGCCATCGCTTCGAGCGATTTTTGGAGTGCGGCGAAGGAAGCATGGATATCGTCACCGCTTTCCGGGAAATGCAGCGTGCGCGCCATTTCGGTGCGCGTTTTGCCATCGGCGCCCGCGAACGTCATTCCAAGCGCGCTTTCGATTGAATAGGGCGAGAGGCAGAGATTTTCGTCGCCGGTTGCGAGCTTACGGTAAAGATCGAGTCCGAACTCGTTTGTCGCAGATGCAGCGGGCTTCAGGTCATTGGCAGCGCGTGCAGTGATAAGCACGGGAAACATGAAAAACAACGCGAGGCAAGCGCTTCTGACCAACAAGAGCGGCGATCTCCGATGTTTCGATAATGATTTCATGACGTGTGATGTGGAATCGATCCTCTGGTTTGTAGCGGCGGTCTCTGACCGTCGCACTACTTCCACACTAAGTAATGCGACGGTCAGAGACCGCCGCTACAGAGTTAGACAATGCCGCTCTGGAGCCACTCGTGTTTCCCAGCGAGAAGTTCCTGCGTCAGATCGTAACCGCTGCGATCGGCGTTCTTGCTCGTGCCGGCAAAATGATGATCGATGCGCATGCGCGCAGAACGGCAAAAATAATTCGCGAGCGAGAGAATCTCATCAGCCGGTTCGCCGTGATTGATCTTTGATTGCGCAAATGAGCAAGTGGCGCTGATCGCAAAAAGTTCCGTCGCAATTCCACAGAAGCGCGAAAGCAACAGCTGTTCGCGATCGAGCTTCGGGCCAAAGCGCGCCATGGCGTGAAATAATCCCCGCGCAAGACGGTGGCTTGTGCGCGCCGCGTAATCGACGTGAGCGCGCAGATCGTTGTGCAAATCTTTGATCTCGCCTGCGCCGCCGCCGAATAACTGTTTCGGATACCAGATCGCGTAGAATTTTCCGGAAGTGAAAGCTGCTTTGACTCGTTCCGACATTGGCAGCTGCGTGTTGAAAATGGCGCCGCCAACTTTGAGATGCGGATCGAGCGCTTCACGCGCGATGAACAAGCGCATGATTTCGCTCGAACCTTCGAAGATCATGTTGATGCGGCAATCGCGCAGGAAGCGTTCGACCGCGATCGGTTCTTCACCGCGACCGGCGAGCGATTGTGCGGTCTCGTAACCGCGTCCGCCGCGCACTTGCATCGCCTCATCGGCGATGCGCCATGTCGTTTCCGTCGCCCACATTTTGCACATCGCAGTCTCGATGCGCAGATCGCCGGCCTTCCGATCGACCAAGGCCGACGTGAGAAAAGTCATCGCTTCCATTGCGAAAACGCTGCCGGCCATTTCGGCAATCTTGCCGGCGATCGCGTAGTGCTGACCGATCGGCACGCCCCATTGCACGCGTTCCTTCGCCCATTTGCGGCAGATCTCGAGCAAACGTTTCGACAAGCCCACGCACGCCGCAGGAATCGTGAGACGGCCCGTATTCAAAGTCGTTAGGGCAACTTTTAGTCCCGCGCCTTCTTTCGAAATCATGTTCTCGCGCGGCACGCGCACGTCGGTAAATTTCACGACACCGTTGTAAAGCGCGCGCAAGCCCATGAAGTGGCAGCGATAGGTGATCTCGAGTCCGGGCGAATCGACATCGACGATGAACGCAGTGATTTGTTTGCGCTCGCGACCTTTCACGATCTTCGGCGCCGTTTTCGCCATCACCACAAGCACGCCGGCCTTCACACCGTTCGTGCACCAAAGTTTTTCGCCGTTAAGGATGAAGGCTGAGCCATCTTCCGTCGGATCGGCGCGCAAGCTCATGTTCGCCGGGTCGGAACCGGCGTTCCATTCCGTCAACGCAAACGCGGAGATTTCATGGCGCGCGACACGCGGCAGATATTTTTTCTTTTGCTCTTCCGTCCCGAAGAGCAGCAGCGGCTGCGGCACACCGATCGATTGATGCGCAGAGACAAGCGCCGTCACATTCGCATCCCAACTTCCCAGCAGCATCGCGGCACGGCCGTAATTAATCTGCGATAAGCCAAGACCTTCGTACTCCTTCGGGATTTTAACGCCGAACGCGCCCATCGCGAAGAGATCGTCGATGTTCTTTTGCGGAATTTCGCCGGTGCGATCGATCTCATCGGCGTCGACGTTGTCGTGCAAATATTTCTTCAGATTGGAGAGGAATTCTTCTCCTGCGGCGCGATCTTCCGCGCTTTGTTCTGCGAATGGATGAATGCGGTCGAAGTCGAAGCGACCGACAAAAAGATTGCTCGCAAAACTGCCGCGATCGTCGAGCGGATCGCGCGATGCTTCGGCCAGCTCCAACGCCGCGCGCTTGCCTTCCGACATCTTCGAAGTGTCGATGACTGATGCCGTTTGCTTTTCCGACTTCGCGCTTGTTTCCTTGGCGACCTGACGGTCTGGCGCCTCAAGTGGTGAATTCATTATCGCTAGCGCTCCTCGTAAAATTTGCTGCCTTTATCGGCGTGGTGGCGCAGCAAATCGCACGGTTTGAATTTACCGCCGTGCCGATCTCCCGCGCGAACCATTTCTGCGATGCCGAAATGATCAGCGAAGCGCAACGGTCCGCCGCGGAACGGAGCGAACCCGGTCCCGAGGATCATTCCGTAATCGGCATCTTCCGGAGTGGCGACGACCTTTTCTTCAAGGCAACGCGCGGCTTCATTCACCATCAGAAAAATTAGACGCAAAGCGAGATCGTCGCCACTAAAGCGCGGTGGATTGGAAGAATCGCGCCATGGTGCCAGGCTCTCGTTAGGCGACTGTTGTTTGCCGTCGTATTTGTAGAATCCGCTGCCGGATTTACGGCCGAGCATTTTTTCTTCACGCATGCGTCGCAAGATTTTCGGCGGGCGATCGCGCTCGCCATAAGCTTTTTCGAGTGTGTCGGCAATGTCGATCGTGATATCGAGACCGATCTCGTCGATCAGACGCAATGGCCCCATCGGCATTCCCCATTGGAAAAGGGCGTCGTCGATTTCGTTCGCGCTCACGCCGCTCTCGTAAAGCTCCGCAGCTTCGAGCAGATAGGGAAAGAGCACGCGATTGACCAAAAACCCCGGGCTATCCTGCACGAGCACCGGAAGCTTTCCGATCTGTCGCGTGAAGGCGAGCGCGTGATCTGTCGTTTCCGGCGCAGTTCTTCTTTCCCACGACTACTTCCACCAGCTTCATGCGACTAACCGGGTTAAAAAAGTGGAGACCGATGACGCGTTCCGGTGATTTGGTGGTGGCGGCTAACTCGCCGATCGGCAGAGCAGATGTGTTTGTCGCGAGAATCGCTTTGGCTCCAGTCTTGTCGGAGAGATCAGCGAAAATTTGCTTCTTGATCTCGAGCTTTTCCGACGCGGCTTCGATGACGATTTGCACGTTGCGCATTTCTACGGGGGCGGTCGAGGCGACAATGCGAGCGCGGCCTTCTTTCGCTTTCGTTTCGCTCATCAAACCGCGCTTCACCGCATCACCATAAGTCTTGTCGATGTTGGCGAGGCCGCGATCGATCGCTTCCGAATTGACGTCGCGCAGAATAACCGAAACACCGCGCGAGCTGAGCCATTGCGCGATCCCGGAACCCATGACGCCGGCGCCGATCACGGCGGCGTGCGCAATTTTCTCCGCGGAAGTTTTTGAGCTTCCTTTGCGATACTTGTCCGCAAGGAAAAAATTGCGGATGAGATTGCGCGTCGATTCCGTTTCGCCGAGCTCGACGATGGCGTCGAGTTCCATTTTCAATGAATCGTCAATCGAAACGCTCAGCGTCTTGGAGAGAATTTCATTCGCCCGCTCAGGCGCAGGATTTCCCAAGGTTTTCGACGCAGTAATCGATTTGCCTTCACCGGCGGCCTTTCCATCTGCTTTTTCTTCACGGCGTTTTTTCCCTTGAGCAATCTTCGTCCTTGCTGTTTCGAGCAATTGCTCGCGTCCGACGACTTCGTCGACGAGTCCAAGCTCCTTCGCTTCCGCGGCCGAATACAATTTCCCTTTCGAAATCACATCGGCGGATTTCTCGACTCCGATCAATCGTGGCAAACGCGTGGTTCCGCCCCACGCCGGCAATAAACCGAGTGTCGTTTCCGGCAGGCCGATTTTTGTCGCGGGATCGTTTGATGCGAGGCGATGATCGCACGCCAGCGTTATTTCGTATCCACCGCCTGCGCACGCGCCGTGAATCGCAGCGCATGTCGGAATTTTTAGCGCGGCGATGCGATTGAAAACCCGTTGGCCTTCCGCGATGAAGGCGCGCATTTCGCCGCTCGCGGCCTGACGCATCAGCGTCTTGAGATCAGCGCCCGCAATGAAAATCGATTTTTTCGCGGAAGCGATAATCAGGCCCTTGAGCGTTGATTCGTTTTCAATGAAAGCCACGTGTTCGCTCAGTTCGCTCATCGTCGGAGCGTCAAAAATATTCGCACCGGATTCGGGCCGATCGAACGTGAGCACGCAGATGCGATCGTCGCCAATTTCGCGCTGAATCATCGAGTCCGTGATTGTGGCAGACATGGCAATCAATTTTGGACCTTTTCGCGAAAATTCCAAGTGCAGAGAACATGTCGTGGTTACTCAAATCAACCAAGGAGCGGCGGCTTCCAAGCCGCCGAACTTATTTTGACGGCGCTCTGGAGAGCGCCGCTCCTTGAGGACGGAACGTGGTGTGACGACTGAAGGAACTTTGCTGGTGAATCCCACGCGCAGTGAGCATTCCGGGGAGCGCACGCGCCTCGCGTGCATATTTCGGCGCCCCTCGCCGAAATCTCTAACGCTAAAAGAAAGTTCGCGACGGCGAGGCGCCGCCGCCAGCACGCGAGGCGCGTGCGCTCCCCGGAGCATTCGCGGTGATTGCGCTGGCGAATTGCGAATGTTAAGACTCGCGGGGCATGGTCGGCAAAATTCTCATACCGGAAATCAAGGGCCTGATCGAGGCGCGTGACTTCAACGCGTTGCGTGAAATCTTTCGCGAATGGGCGCCAGCGGATCTCGCGGAAATCATTCCCGACCTGCCCGAAGACGATCAGGTCATTATCTTTCGCGTGTTGCCGGCCGCGCTCGCGGCGGATGTTTTCGAGTATCTCGAAGTCGAAGCGCAGGAACAACTGCTGCGCGCGATGGCGCACGAACAGGTAGCTGGCATTCTCAATGAAATGTCGCCGGACGATCGCACGGCGCTCTTCGAAGAATTGCCGAGCGCCGCCGCGCGACAATTGATCAAATTGCTGACGCCGGAAGAACGTCGCGTTGCGCAAGCGCTTCTTGGTTATCCCGAGGGCAGCGTTGGCCGTTTGATGACGCCGGATTTCGTCGCGGTCTACGATCACTGGACAGTAAGAGAAGTGCTCGACTACGTGCGCGAGCATGGATCTGACAGTGAAACGCTGAACGTCATTTACGTAGTCGATGAACGCGGAAAGCTGATCGACGATTTGCGCATTCGCGAATTTTTGCTCAAGCCGCTCACGGCGAAAGTAAGCGAGATTCGTGATCAGGCGTTCGTCGCATTGAACGTGACCGATTCGCAGGAGGACGCGTTAAACTCATTTCGAAAATACGATCGGATCGCACTGCCGGTGACGGATTCAAATGGAGTCCTCGTCGGCATCGTAACGAGCGACGACATGCTCGACGTCGCTGAAGAAGAAGCGACCGAAGACATCCAGAAATTCGGCGGCATGGAGGCGATCGATGAGCCCTACATGCGCACACCTCTTTTCCGTATGGTGCGAAAGCGCGCGGGCTGGCTGGTCGTGCTGTTCCTTGGCGAAATGCTGACCGCTTCGGCGATGAGTTATTACGAAGGCGAAATCGCGAAAGCAGTAGTGCTTGCGCTCTTCCTGCCGCTCATCATTTCGAGCGGCGGTAATTCCGGCTCGCAAGCATCGATGCTCATCATTCGAGCGATGGCATTGGACGAAGTGAAGTTGCGCGATTGGTTTCACGTCATGCGGAAGGAAATTATTTCGGGACTAATGCTTGGTTTGGTTTTGGGATTTATCGGCTTCATGCGAGTCGCAATCTGGTCGCAATTTTCGACGATTTACGGGCCGCATTGGCTTATGGTCGCATTCACCGTTGGCATTGCCCTGATCGGAGTCGTGCTGTGGGGATCGCTTTCCGGTTCCATGCTTCCGTTTATCCTGCGCAGGGTGGGCGCTGATCCCGCGACGTCTTCGGCGCCGTTTGTCGCGACACTCGTCGATGTAACCGGATTGGTTATTTATTTTAGCATTGCACTTCTGATCATGCGGGGGGCGCTGCTTTAGCGGGGGTTCACTATGTTTTCCATCGGCAAACTTTTCGGACACGACGAAACATTTTTTGATCTGCTCGAACGTAGTGCGCAGCAGGCCGATAACAGCGTGCATCACCTGGTTGAGCTGCTCGAAAAACTGGAGCAGGGAGATTCGCCGCAGAATTTGGAAGCGTTCGCGCTCAGTCGCCGAGAAGATAAGCGCATCACGCAGGAGCTAACGGAGGCGCTCTCCACCACATTCATTACGCCGCTCGAGCGTGAAGATATTCAAGCGCTCGCCTCCGCCCTCTACAAGATTCCGAAAACAGTCGAAAAGATTAGCGAGCGCATTCTCATTTGCCCGCAGGATTTGCACGGACGCAATTTTACGAAGCAGGTTCAACTACTCGATCAAGCGGCGGAAGCGGTGCTCGCGATGGTAAAAGAGTTGCGCAAAGGCACGGACATCGAGACCGCGCGTGAAATGAATGCTCGCCTGCAAGCGATCGAGGGCGACGCCGATAAATTGGAACTCGATCTACTCCGCGATCTTTATCACGGCGATTACGATCCTAAACAGATGATCTTTTTGCGCGATCTTTTCGAGCTCTTGGAAAAGGTGATCGATCGCTGCCGCGATGCTGGCAACATTGTCCTGCAAGTGGTTCTGAAGTATTCTTGATTCGTTAGGCGGCCGCATGCTGGCTTTTCTTACCGTCGTTCTCGCAGCGATCATTTTCGAATACAGCAACGGTTTTCACGACGCGGCCAACGCCATCGCGACCGTGGTCTCGACCAAAGTGCTGACGCCGCGTCAGGCGATCGCGATGGCGGCCGTGTTTAATCTTACCGGGGCATCTATTCGGTGGCGCCGTCGCATCGACCATCGGCAAAGGTCTCGTGGATACAAACGTCGTTACGATGACGACGGTGCTATGCGCACTCATCGCTGCTTTCGCCTGGAACATCATTACGTGGTGGGTGGGTATTCCATCGAGTTCCAGTCACGCACTTATCGGCGGATTATGCGGCGCGGCCATCGCCTCGGCGCATGGTCAATGGTCCGTCCTGAAATGGAATACGGGATTGTGGCCAAAAGTTGTCCTGCCCATGTTCACGTCGCCCATCGCCGGATTCATTCTCGGCGCCATCATCATGTTTTTGCTCTTCGTCACGCTTCACAAATTCAGGCCGCGCACAGTCCATTCGCTTTTCGGACGGTTGCAAATCTTCAGCGCGGCGTGGATGGCGCACAGTCACGGCACGAACGACGCGCAAAAAACGATGGGCATCATTACGCTCGCATTGTTCACCGGAACGAAGGCTGGCAGCTTCGAGCACCTTCCGGTTTGGTTGCAATTTCTGCACACGCCGGTTTTTGGCAGCGTGCCGATATGGGTGAAAGTCCTTTGTGCGGGAACGATGGCAGCGGGAACGGCCGCCGGTGGCTGGCGAATTATTCGCACACTCGGTCATCGCATGGTGAAGCTGCAGCCGGTGCATGGTTTTGCGGCGGAGACGACCGCCGCGCTCATCATTCAAGGCGCCAGTCTTTACGGCATTCCGCTTTCGACCACCCATGTCATTTCCACTTCGATCATGGGAGTCGGCGCGATGAAACGTTTCAGCGGCGTGAAGTGGATGGTCGTCGAACGCATTGTGTGGGCATGGATCTTCACGCTGCCCGCGACCGGACTCGCAGGTTATTTGCTTACGCGAATTTTTGCCCGGATGTAAATCCGCGCCACGTCCGCTAGCGCTTGATTTCGACCCACTCGTTGCGCTTGCGCGAATCGCTCACTGCCTGCACCACTCGCATGTAGGAAACGCCATCCTCGAAATCCGGATGCGGTCCCACTCGGCCTTTGGATTTCACTGCCGCGAGAAAATCTTCTTCCACGCGCCATTCGCCCTTTAGCTCAGAAGGGATCTCCAGATCTTTCAGACCGCTATCGCCAACCTGGCCGCCTTGAATACGATCCGAGCCGAAATCGTAGGTAAGCGTCCCAAGATTTCCGTAAATCTCCAGCCGATCGCCTGACCCATGCGGATCGACACCGCTGAATTCCAACACGCCTTCCGCGCCGTTGGCAAAACTGCAAAGCACCGTCAGGACATCGGGAATCACGACTTCGTATCCTTGTCGAATCGGTTGCAAAACTTTCCCACGCGCAAAAACGCCGGTAATTTCCCCTAACCACCGTTGGATCACTTCGACGTAAATTCCGAGCGTCATGACATTGAGCCCGCTGATTTCGACGCGTTGCCGCCAATGCGCCGGAGCTGCCGGATCGAGAAAATTGCCGTTCAGACTTTGCAGGTGAATGTGATGTGGCGTGCCCACGTAATTTTCGGCGAGCAACTTTTTCACGAGCAGATCGCCGGGAAGGCCATAGGGCGGGGGACATAACATGGTCACCAGCTCGGGATGTTTCTTCGATGCCGCCAGCATTTCTTCCGCTTCCGCCCGATCCATCGCCATGCGCGCCTGACAAAAAACGTGTTTACCCGCTTCGAGGGCGGACAGCGTTACGGCGGAGTGCATGTAGGGAGGCGTGCCGATCCAGATGATGTCGAGATCATCGATGGCGAGCAGGTCGGCCCAATTCTGCATGGGGGTGGCCTGCGGAAGGTTCTCCTGGCAAAACTGTTCCGCGCTTTCGTAAGTTGAGTTCGAAACAGCGATTATTTCTACTTCGGAATGTTTTTTGAGCGCAGGTAAATGCCGCCGTTGCACGATTGCCCCTGCGCCAACGATACCAATACGCAGTTTGTGATTATTCGACCGACTCATAAGGTAATTGGTAATTAAGCGCGAATCACCTTTGACCGTCACGCGCAAAAGGCGTTCAAGAATCGCTTGACCCGAGGGGGAGGGCGCGGCAGCTTACGCGTCCTTTCGAGAAGTATGTCAAGAGTTTGCAGCATCACAGGATCAAAACCCACGCGGGGCAGCGTGATTCATCGCCGTGGTATGGCGAAGAAAAAAGGCGGCGTCGGCCGACACGTCACGAAAAACGTGCCGCGCGAATTCGGGCCGAACCTGCACCAGCACCGCATTTGGGTGCCGGAGCTGAAAAAATTTGTGCGTATCCGCGTGACGGCGCGTGGGCTTAAGACAATCAACAAGAACGGCGCCTACGCGGCTTTGAAAACCGCGGGCATAATCTAGCCGTCTGTCTCGTTAGAGGCGCCTGTATCGAGCGCCTCTCTTTCCGCCTCGGCAACTGGGCGCAGTCGCCGCTTTATCGTCCGATGAATTCTCTTTGTGCGATTCGTTAGGCAGTTTTACTCGCGGCAAATCCAGCGACCCATCATTGAACTCGATCACGTAGCCGGAGCTGATGAGCCACTTCAAATCTGCAGCAAGGCTCAACTTTAATCGCTCCACATCCGTATTTTCCGGCGTTGCTGCGATCAACTTGTCCGCCAATTCCTTCCGATGGATTCGCGGTGTAGTCGTAACGGCTTCCAGGATGCCGGCAATCGAAGGTGAAACAGACGCCAGCTCGTGCTTGAACGAACGCAAACGAGTGGGCGAAACAAAAAGCATCCCGCGCCGGTGCCGAAAAACGTTTAGACCGGCCTGACGCAGTGCTCCGGCGAGCTCCTGCATCATCCCTGATGGGGAACGGGCCTCGTGAGCCCACGCATTCTCGATCACGCGCCCGAGCCCTCGGTCCGGCAAACGCCGGCTCAAGACGCCGCCGATAGTCCATTCCGGCGCCGCGCGAATCAGATCTGGCAAGTAGTGTTGTCGAAAATGACGTTCGGTTTCGTTCGCGTTGTTGAATGTAATCGGTGTTTCGTCGCGCGTGGTTGTGTAGGTCGTGATATTGCGCGCTTGTTCCTTCCATTGCTCAACGGCCGCCGGATCATTCACGATTTCGATTTGTCTCTGATAATCGGCGAAACTCATCCGGCGGCTGAAACGTTGTTCGTAAAGACTGCGCAATTGCCCCTGATAACCGTGGTGGTTCGTCGGACCGAGTAGCGTTCCGCTCGCGCGGCAACGTGCGACGTTCGTGAAGTTGCCTTTAATGGGATCGCTTTGCACGACGTCGATTTTGTAAAAATCTTCTTTCGTGAGATCGAACGCGCTGGCTTCGAGCAATCGACGGTCCGTTGCAACCGGTCCATGCTCGCCGAGCTGAAAGAGCTCGGCCTTTTCCGCAGCCTGGAGCCGAACAATGTAACGTTCCGGCTTTTCGAGAAAAAGCCGCGCCAGAGCGAAGAGCGAATAAGCGACCGAGCCCGACTTAATCTGCGCAATGACATTTTCGAGAGAAGGAGGTTGCGGAAGAAAACGCACGCTTACAGCCGGAAGCGCAGGCGCCGCCGGCCGGTGCTCCTCCCGTTCCCTTTCACGGTGAGGGAACCGACGATTTTCCCGCTTATTTCCCTGCTCTCGGCGGCCGGGACGTTTTGGTTCGCGTCGCCGATCGGAAGGTCCTCGATCCCGCCGTGGTCGCTCTTCCACTTCTTCTCCGGCGAATTCTGCGTATTCGTTAGGCGCGGCCGCCTCCTTTACCCACGCGGGCAAAAGCCTTAAATCAAACAAATCAGCCGAGGGCGCGGGCGCAGACATTTATTCCCTTTTACGCCAAGCCCACGCGAAGTAAACAGCGCACGCGGCAAATTGACGCGGGGAAACGTCTGCGAGCCTGAAATTGATTGACAAGCGGGCTAATTCATTTACTTGCCATGCTGTGCCGGGAAAGGTTTAGTTCTGCCCCGAAACGCCAATTCGAAGGAAAACTTTTTATGTCGGAAAAATCAATTGAAGAGAAGGTGAAAGACATCATCGTCGAGCAGCTGGGAGTGAATCCCGAACAGGTCACACCGACTGCTTCTTTCATCGAAGACCTAGGTGCGGATTCACTCGATATTGTCGAGTTGGTGATGGCTTTCGAAGAGGAATTCTCGGTTGAAGTGCCGGACGAGGACGCGGAGAAACTGCAAACCGTCGGCGACGTTAACAAATACATCGAGGAGCGAGCCAACAAACAGGCCTGAGACGGCGCCAGGACTTAAGCTTTACGAAAAACACGGCTGCGGCCGTGTTTTTTTGTTCACGGTTGCAGTTGTTCTCAGGCGCGACAGACTAACAGCGCATGAGCTTTGTCGAGCGGCCCTTGTTTGATGTCGCGGGTCATCACATTTCACTGCTCGGAATTGTTGCGTTCGTAGCTTTGTTTTCCGCGGGCGTCGTCGTAGCCGGCGCGCTGCAAAGCAAAGCCGTGCGCCGGCTCTTCAGCCGGTTCAAACTTGATTCGAAGTTCATCGCCATTGTCACGACTCTGCTCAGCGTGGTCGCTTTTTTGTTGTTCACGATCAGCGCCGTCAACGGTTTTGGCATTCCGCTTTCGTGGAATGCCGCCTTGCCCGGCGTCTCCTTGAGTCTGGTCCAGATTTTCTTACTCATCGGGCTGCTCATCGTCGTCTTTTGGATTTCCTCGCGCACGAAGCATTTTCTCTTCAATCGCTTCCTCGTCCACAGCGGTCTCGATCGTTCGTTGCAATACGCGATCGCGCAGATCGTCAGTAATCTCGTCCTCGTCATCGGCGTCTTCATCGTTCTCGAAAACACGGGTATCCACCTCGGCGCGCTCACCGTTTTTGCCGGTGCCGTTGGCGTGGGAGTCGGTTTCGGTCTGCAAAATATCGCGAGCAATTTTATCAGCGGGCTCGTGATTCTCGCGGAACGTCCAATCACGATTGGCGATCGCGTCGAAGTCGCGGGTGTTACTGGCCAGATCCAACAGATTCGCGCGCGCAGTACTGTGGTGGTGACGAACGACAACATCACCACCATCATTCCCAACAATAAGTTCATCGATTCGCCGGTAACCAATTGGACCTACGGCGATCCGCGCGTCCGTTTTCGCATCCCGATTGGTGTTGCTTACGGGAGCGACGTGGAAAAGGTGAGTGAGACCTTGATTGCGGCGGGCGCAGAAAATCCGCACACCTTAAAGGATCCGGCCCCGAGTGTTTTCTTCTCCGGCTTTGGAGACAGCTCGCTCGACTTCGAGCTCGTTGTTTGGAGCAGCGAAATGAGCAATCGCCCGCGTCGATATCGGAGCGAGCTGAATTTTGCCATCGAACGAAAATTACGAGAGGCCGGCATCGAGATTCCGTTTCCGCAACGCGACCTGCATATTCGCAGCGGCGTACTCAAGACGGAGAACATCTATTCCGACGAAGAAGAACCGCGGGAGCGTGCGTAAATTTTCTCGAGGAAAACACGCATCTCAGGTGTTAAAGCTTGAGAAATTGGCAAAAACTGCTAGTCGAATAGAGCCACCACCCGCCGTCTGTTCGGCGGCCCTGCTATGCAACGTGCCAGTGTCATTCCGTTGATGGACGGATGTGCGAGAATCTTGTCCCGCTCCGACCTCGATCATTGCGATTCCTGGGAAAATATTTTCCACGATGAATGCAAGGATCACCGATTTTACGAGATTATGGCGCAGACGCTTGCGAGCGATTTCCAATATCAATATCTCGTTCTCGAAGATTCCGACGGGAAAGTGCGCGCCATTCAACCGCTATTCTTTCTTCGGCAAAATGTTTGTGAAGGAGTTTCCGGTGCGATGCGTCGCTTCGTTGATAAGGTGCAGCAGCGCTTCCCGCGTTTTCTCACCATGCGCGTGTTAATGGTTGGCTGCGCCGCCGGCGAAAGTCATCTTGGCGTCTGTCTTCCCGAAGATAACGAATGGGCGGCCGCGAGATTGCACGAAAGCCTCAAAACCTATGCACGCGACAACCGCGCTTCGCTCGTCGTTCTGAAAGATTTCTCGGCGAAATATCGCGAAACATTTCGCGGTTTTTCCTCCAATGGTTACGCGCGGATTCCGAGCATGCCAATGACGCGGCTGCGTCTTAACTACTCGGATTTCGAAGAATATTTGAAGTCGTTAGGCAAAGCGACCCGAAAAAACCTGCGTCGAAAATTCCGAAAAGCCGAAAGTGCCGCGCCGATTCAGCTCGAAGTAGTCAACGATGTCACGCCGTGTATCGACGAGATTTACCCGCTTTACCTGCAGGTGCACGAACGTTCACCTCTTAAATTCGAGCGGCTGACCAAAGAATATCTTTGCAGCCTCGGGCAGCGAATGCCGGAGCGTGCCCGGTTTTTCATCTGGCGACAGGAGGCAAAAGTGATCGCATTCAGCGTGTGCATGGTCCACGCCGGCACAATTTACGACGACTATCTTGGCCTCGATTATCGCGTTGCCTACGACCTTCATCTGTATTTCTACACCCTGCGTGACATCATCAAGTGGGCGATCGAGCAGCGACTGGAAAATTACTGCAGCAGCCCGCTCAACTACGATCCGAAGCTCCATCTCGGTTGCCATCTGGTTCCGCTCGATCTCTATGTCACGCACACAAGGCCTCTGCTGAATCCAATTTTCCGCCGCCTTCTCAAATTTCTGGAGCCGACCCGCCACGATCCGGTGCTGCGGCGGTTTCCGAACGCGAATCAACTTTAAGCGACGCGCTCTGGCGCAGTGGAAATCGTTTGCTGTTCGAGAGCCGCAGCTTAAAAAAGCCGGATGCCGAATCGGCCTTCCGGCTTTCGCAATCCGTGGTTGCATCTGGTTTTGAGTGTTGCGTGCGTTCTCGTCTCTGAGCTGCTGCTCAAACGTGGCGCGTCCGACATTGCGAATCTTGAAAGCGCGTGGTCGTGGACCGGAATTAACGGACTGACTTCGCCGCTCGTCTGGCTGGCAATTCTGTTCATCATCGCCAGCTTCATAACCTGGCTTTACGTTCTTAAATACGTTCCGCTCTCGATTGCGTTTCCCCTTTCACGCGTGGTCGATGCGCTGGTGCCGCTCTGCTGCTGGATTTTTCTTGGCGAAGCGATCTCACCTCGTCGCTGGGTCGGGATTGCTCTAGTCGTAATTGGTCTCGCCGTAATCGCAAAACCAGTCGCGCGCATGGAGGAACGCTTATGACTTGGTGGTCGTTCTTGCTCATCCTCACCTCGCTGATCACGTTCGTCGCAGGTCAGCTTTTCTTGAAGAAAGGAATGGAGTTGACGACGGAAACCGATCGCGACAATCGCCGGTTCGGTTCTTTCATCGCTGGCGGAATTGTGGCGATGACGATTTCGTTTTTTCTAACGCTTGGCCTGCTGCAACGTTTTGATCTGAGTTATCTTTATCCGTTCCAAGGTCTGAGCGTTGTTCTCATCGCAATTACCGCTGCGATTACTCTTCACGAAAAGCTTACGCTGCAGTTGGCGATTGGATCGCTTTTGATCAGCGCGGGGATCGTTCTCGTTTCACTCAGCTAAGAGCGGCCAGAGACGTTTCAACGTCGCAGCGTTGATTCGTCGAATCTCCGCCGGTTCCGGTCGCTTCAACTTCGGATGATCGAGTTCCGAAGCGAGACGCTGTTTTAATCGCGCGTATCGCGGCTCGGAAAAGGCGCCGCAGATATCTCCAGCGACTATGCGTGTCGCGTTGCGTAATTCGCCCAAGGCCCATTCCAGATCGTCCACTGTGAAGCGGCCATTTTCCCAATTCGTCACTGCCTCCTCCGGTCGAAGACAATCGAGATCGATCGTCACGTAAACAGATTCACCGGTGAGTTCCTTGGCAAAGGCAAGGAAGCGTTGTTGCCAGTCTTGTCTCACGATCGCGCCGCGACGCTTGCGCGCCGACGCCGAACGATCGTCAGCCCATGCATGTAATTCCAGTCGGCCTTTTCGCTCGGCGCGGCGGTTCCCAAAAATATTGTGCGGCCACCACGGTTCGAAATTTCCACAGCCCCACACGCTCACTTTTCGCACTTGCGGAAGTTCGAGCGCACGATTAACCCAGCCACCACAACACCACCTCGGCGGACGAACATCCCAATCCGGATGATTGTCGAATGAGACAACTGTAAGCGGTTCGCATTGGCGACGGATCCAAAGGGCACTCAGATGGTGAAAGTCCCCAGAACCGTAGAGCAAGAATGGCGAGAGCTGCGATTCGACTTCGCGGTAGAATCCTTCCACCACACGCGCCGGCGCACAAAAACGAAGCTGCGGCCCCCATTTTTTCAGCTCGACAGTTTCGAGTGGGATCTCGTTTGCGCTCCATGCGCCGTCGAGATCCAGATGCAAGGCAGTTTTCATGCGCGCAGTCCAATCAGCAAACGCGATGATAAATTGCCATCGCAAACCGGAATCATCGACCCACGGGCAAAGGAAGAGGAGGACGAGCGCGACTTCATCGATCGCGTGCAGGACGCCTTTCATGTCGTCGCCAAGAAATGTTCCAACATGCTCGGGAGCGCCTGGGCTTTTGTCGCTGCCGTTTTGATCATCGCTGTCTGGGCCGTGACTGGTCCGGTATTCCATTTCTCCGACACCTGGCAACTGGTCATCAACACCGGTACCACCATCGTTACTTTTCTCATGGTATTTCTGATTCAGAATACGCAAAATCGCGACGCAAAAGCGGTCCATCTAAAATTGGACGAACTCATCCGCGCGCTGGCAGGTGCTCGCAATGATTTGGTTGATCTCGAGGAACTTTCCGATGCGGATTTGAAAAGACTCGAGCAGGAATTCAGGCATCTGAGCGAGAAAGCCTCGCATGCACATGACGCCAGAGTGAGGAAGGCTTCTAGAAAATAATCATCCGTCTTTTTCCGCCGATGCTGCCTCGCCGGTTCGAATAAAGGTCTTTCCACTTGGGCAAAGCTTGAAAACTTCGCAGTGATGACAATCCGGCCGTCGCGCGAAACAGCGACGGCGTCCATGCCAGATGAGCCAGTGGCTCCAGTCTGTCCAATGCTGGCGCGGAACCAATTTCATCAGATCCTGTTCGATTTTTTCCGGATCATTATGTTTCGTTAGGCGCAGCCGTTGCGAAAGGCGAATCACGTGCGTGTCCACGACAATGCCTTCATCGACGCCAAACGCATTGCCCAGGACGACATTCGCCGTCTTGCGCCCAACACCAGGAAGTTCGCGCAGTTGCGCCATGGTATTGGGAACTTTGCCTCCGTATTTTTCCGCGATCGCCTTGGCCGCGCCCTGGATGCTCTTCGTTTTGTTGCGAAAGAATCCTGTCGGTTGAATCGCGCGCTCTAATTCGGCCTTCGGGGCGCGCGCATAATCGCCAGCGGTTTTGTATTTGGCGAACAGTGACGGCGTGACCATGTTCACGCGCTTGTCCGTGCATTGTGCCGAAAGAATCGTCGCGACCAGCAGCTGGAGTGGGTTCTTGAAATTTAGCTCGCAATGCGCGTCGGGATAAACCTTCGGGAATGCCCGAACAAGCCGCGCGACGCGTTCGCGAGCCGTCATTGATGGTAAACGGGCGCTGGAGATTTTTCGGGCTGCGGTCTCCCTCGAACTTTATCGACTAGAAACTTGCCGCGCTTCACGACTCGTTTTGCCCAGGCGAATTCCGTCGCGAGAACGGCAAGTCCCAGCGGAATTACAATGAACGCCGGTCCCGGCAGCACGATGAGAGCAAGACCAAACAGGAGCAGCGTAACTCCAATGATGGCGACGAGCGTCTTGCGCAAACGCGGCGAGTGATCGAGTCCGAGCCTTTTTATCCAGCGTTGCAGGAAGTCCCTCATCGCGGTTTTTCAGTTGCATTCAATGTGCCAATGCGCAATCGAAACCGCCCTTATAGAAAGATTGTTCTTATTAATCCTCTCCCTCGGGATGAGGGGAGAGCGTCGGCGTCTCGGCAAACAGCGCAAGCCGCTGCTCCAATCGTGGTGGAATGTGCGCCACGATGATGGCGGCATCGCCTTCGTATCGCAATTCCAGCACGTGACCGATGCGATGGACTTCCGCGATCAAGCTTGATTCTGTTAACGGAACGCGAAAACGCGAACGCAGTCGCCATGACGCGAGTTCGTCCTGCAGCGCGCCGACCAACTCACTCATCCCTTCACCCGTGCGCGCGGAAATCGCGACGCTGCCGGGAAATTTCTTGAGATAAACCTGAATGTGTTCGGGACTTTCAACTGCATCGATCTTGTTGAAAACGAGAAGCGTATCTTTGCCGTACGCGTTTAGTTCTTTCAAAACTGTGTGCACCGCCTCGATGTTTTCATCGACCCGCGGGTGACTGAGATCGATCACGTGGATGAGCAGATCCGCTTCGCTTACTTCTTCGAGCGTCGCCTTGAAATGATTCGATCAACGTATGTGGAAGTTTTCGCAAAAAACCGACCGTGTCCGTAAGCAAGACGCGTTGCTTGTTAGGCAAAGTGAAGCTTCGCGTTGTCGGATCGAGCGTGGCGAAAAGTTTGTTCTCGGCAACAAGGTCCGCGCCCGTGAGCAAATTCAGCAACGTCGATTTCCCTGCATTGGTGTAACCGACCACGGCCGCAACCGGCCACTGATGACGCTTGCGTCCCTGCCGTTGCACATTGCGGACTTTGCGCACGCCTTCGAGTTCGCGCTCCAGTCGCGCGATCCGTTCCTGCACGCGGCGCCGATCTACCTCCAATTGCGTTTCGCCCGGTCCACGCGTGCCGATGCCGCCGGTTTGTCGCGAGAGATGGCCCCACATTCTCGTTAGGCGCGGCAGCAGATATTGCAATTGTGCGAGTTCAATCTGCAAACGGCCTTCGCGACTGCGCGCTCGCTGCGCAAAAATATCGAGAATCAATTGCGTGCGATCGAGAACCTTGCGCGCGAGCAAGTCTTCCAGGTTGCGTCCCTGCGCCGGCGAGAGCTCGTCGTTAAAAATGACTGAGGTGACGTGCCGATCCTTGAACGATTCCTTAATCAGCTCCGCCTTGCCCTTGCCGATGTAGTAAGGCGCCGTCGGCTTATCGAGTTTTTGCGTAACAGTATCGACAACTTCGGCGCCGGCTGAGTTGGCGAGTTCACGCAACTCCTCCATCGAATCGCGCAGATCCCATTTCGAGACTCCATTCTGTTCCAGTCCGATCAGGAGCGCGCGCTCCTGTTTTTTTTGTGGTGAAGTCTCAATCATCCCTGTGCGCGAAAGACAGACGCGCTTCGCGCAGAATCCATTCGATGGCCTCAGCGTGGCCGTAGCGAGATAAGTTCAGCGGCGAAAAACTAGTTTGTCGCCGAAACCAGGTCAACTGCCTTTTGGCGTAACGGCGCGTGGCCTGCTGGATCTGCGCGATGCAATTTTTTTCGGAAATCTCTCCCGCGATCAGTTGTCGAATTTCGCGCAGACCGAGAGTTTGTTCTGCGGTTCGGCCGATCGGTCCAAGATTACGCACTTCATCAGCGACTCCGTTTGCAAACATCGCTTCTACTCGGCGATTGATACGATCGTAAAGTTCTTCGCGTTCACGAAAAACGAAGATGCCTCGGTTGTAGCTGCCGCCGTCGCCGGCGGCAGTCTACGAGGCTGCCGCCGTGACGGTTGCAGCTACACGACAGCCGGTCGCCCTGTGAGCAGGCAAATTTCGATCGCACGAATCAGTCGTCGCGGATTTTTCTTGTCGATCGCACGCGCAGTTTCTGGATCCAGCATCTTGAGACGCACGTACAATTCTCCGGCGCTAAATTGGCTTAATTGTTCGCGGAGTTTTCGGTTGGCAACTGGCAATGGCGCCAATCCATGTGTGAGCGCTTTGACGTAGAGACCGCTCCCGCCGACGACAATCGCGGTCTTCTGCCGGGCGTGAATCTTTTCAATTGCTTTTGAGCGCAAGTGCCCGAAATTTTTCCGCGTTCATCTCCTCGCTCAACGGAATCGCACTCAACAAATGGTGTGGCACCTTCGCCAGCGTTTCGTGATCCGGTTTCGCCGTCAGCAAATCGAGCCCGCGATAAATCTGAAATGCATCCGCGCTGACAATCTCCGCGTTGCACCTGCGCGCGACTTCTGCAGCCAAATCGGATTTTCCCGTCGCGGTCGGACCGACGATAAAAAGCGCGCGCATTAAAAAAAGAAACCGGAAGACAAGCTTTGTCTTCCGGTTTCGAAGGCTGACGAATTCGAGAGCGCGTTAATTTCTGACCTGATGCTCGCTCGATTTCGCTCCACTCACGACCAATTTGCGGCCGAGGAATTCCTTATCGTGCAATTCCGCGACTGCGCGTTTGGCTTCGTCTACGGTCAGCATTTGCACGAAGGCAAAACCCTTCGAGCGCTGATTGTGTTTGTAGGTCACGACTTCCGCGTTCTGCACCTGGCCGACGCCATTGAACAGCTCGAAGAGATCGCTCTCGGTGGCGTCGAAGGAAAGATTGCCGACGTAAAGACGCGGCGTCGTCACTTCGATTGCTTCGGGTTTACGCGCTGGCCGTGGCTGTTGCTGCGGCGCACCATTCCGTCCTGCGACGGAAGGTTTCGTTTTTCCGTTGGTGAAAAGCGCTGTGATTTTTTGCCAGAACGATTTCTTTACCGGCGCTCTGGGGGTCGTTTGTTGAAAACGCGAACGACCATCGCCCCTTCGTCGGGAAGAGCCGCCGCGCGAACGCCGCGAGTTTCTCCCTCCGGGTGAATGAGATTTCATATTGATCCTTAAGGTTTACCCAATTGTGGTTTGGGCGGAGCGCATCAAATGATGCACCGTCCGCGGCCGGCAAACCCCGAAGGATTTGCAGCTTGTTAGCGGGCTCAGCCGCTGGAAACTCCGCCCCGTGCTGTCGGTAAAGATTCGAAAGGCAACCCGCACAAGTCCGCCAATGATCCATCAGAGATGCGATGATTCGCACCGCTCTTTCAAAAAAACTGGATCGTCGTAAAAAACGGGGAGCCGGAGTATCGAAACTGATTCCCGACATGTGTGAATAACTACTCTGTGGCCGTCTCGATTGCAAGCCTGCTCTCCGATTCCTTTCTTCTGTAGCGGCGGTCTATGACCGTCGCACTATCGAGAGGGAATCTTGCGACGGTCGTAGACCGCCGCTACAGAAATCGCTTAGCCGACGCAACGCTCGAACCACTCGACGAACTTCGGCAAACCGACCGCGAGCGGTGTGGTCGGATTATAGTCGAGCAGCTTTCTCGCTTTGGAAATATCTGCGCAGGTAAGCGGCACGTCGCCTGGTTGTTCGGGAAGCTGATTAATCCGCGCTTTTTTTCCGACTGCGTTTTCAATTGCGGTGATCAAATCCTTCAATTGCACGGTTTCGCTTTCGCCGAGATTGAAGATGTCGAAAAGCGGTCCGTTGTAATTCGAGCGACGCCGTCACGCCTTGAATGATGTCGTCGATGTAGGTGTAATCGCGACGCGTCGTGCCATCGCCGAACTGATCGATCGGTTCGCCCGCGCGAATTTTTTTCGTGAATTGATGGATCGCCAAGTCAGGTCGTTGCCGCGCGCCGTAGACCGTGAAAAAGCGCAACGCGACGATGCGCATCTGATAAAGATGCGAATAGGTCGAGCAGAGTAATTCCCCGGCAACTTTACTCGCTGCATACGGACTGATTGTTTGCGTGATGTTCATCTCTTCGGAGAACGGTACCTTTTTCGAAACTCCGTAAACTGACGAGCTCGAAGCGAAAATGAACCGCTCAATGCCGGTAGCGCGTACGGCTTCGAGCAAATGCAGTGTGCCGATTACGTTCGTATCGTAGTAAAGCTGTGGGTGATGGATGGACGGGCGCACTCCGGCCCGCGCGGCCAGATGCACGATGGCGTCAAACTTCTCGCGGTGAAATAATGTGCGCACGGCGTTGGCATCGCGCAGATCTATTTGATGAACACCGATCCGATCGGCGACGGCGGCGATGTTGTCGTGCTTGATCCGCGGATCGTAAAAGTCGTTAAAATCGTCGAGAATGGAAACCGCATGGCCAAGATCGAGCAACTTCTCGACAAGGTGCGATCCGATAAATCCCGCACCGCCTGTGACTAAGATCCGCACGGCGCGACGGTAAAGATGAAGCGAAACGCGAGCAAGGGCAGAACACGTTTGGTCACGGCAATTATTCTTGTCTTCGTATTTCTCGTTGCGTTGAGCGGAACACTGTTTGTTCGGCTTCGGCCCGAATTCACGCGAACGACAAAATTCGATCCGGCATTTTACCTTCCATCGCCGCTCGATCTTGTTTCGTTACCGACGGCAACGCGTTTCGATTTTCCGCTCGGGAACGAGAACGGTGCCTTCGCCTACAACGCACAACGTTTCACCGAGAATCGCCATCTCGGCGATGATCTCAACGGCATCGGCGGAGAGAACAGCGATTTCGGCGATCCGATTTACGCCGTTGCCGACGGTCGCGTCTTACTCGCACGAGAAGGCGGGCCGGGCTGGGGAAATGTCATCATCGTCCTCCATGCGTATGAAGAAAACGGCGCGCGAAAATACATTCAATCGTACTACGCGCATGTCGACACAATGCTGGTTGCTCCGCCGCAGGAGGTTCGTCGCGGTCAGCAGATTGCGACCGTGGGAAATGCGCACGGCCAATACTTTGCGCATTTGCATTTTGAAATGCGCGAGTTTGTAACGCCGTTTATCGGCCCAGGTTATCGCGCCGATACTCGCGGCTGGATCAATCCCAGCGAGTTCATCGCGAAACATCGCGGCGCTCCCGATGACGATATCGGCCGTCCCCCGATGTAAGGAGCGGCGGCTTCCAAGCCGCCGAAACTCGTTAGGCTGGAGGATGCGCGAGCAAATATCCCCAGTTCAATAACAAGGCAGCGATTATCAGAATGCGAACAATCCTCGTTTCTGTTCGCTTCCAATTTGCCAGCCGCAAGCGCGGCGCCCGCGTTACGAGAACGCCAAAAGCGTAAACATCAAACAACGCGATCGTACACAAACTTGCGAAGACGAGCGGATTGAAAAGTAAGGCGGCATGAAAATGTCCATGAAGAAACTGGATCGTCGATCGAGTCGCGCCGCACGTGACACACGGGAGTCCGGTCAAATCATGGAACGCGCAGCCGGGCCAGGGCAGCCGCAACGCAAACCATGCTGCGCCTGCAGCCAGCCCCGTCGCCGACACGCTTAGCCAGAGCAGTTCGTAATCGGTTTCCGCGGGTGCGAGTCGTTTCCAGCAGATTCGCATCGCGCGATCAATGATGACCGGTCATTGCACCCAGCACGCCAAACATTAGTGCGAGGAGAAAACCACCGCCGCAGCAAACAATCAACGGCAGCACTATTGCCAATACCGCCCGACCAACATCGGTCTCATGCGCGCGGGACAAGCCAATGCATTCCACCACGAGTCCCCAAATGCCGGAAATCAGGCCGCCACAAAATGGAACGATGAGTAGCGGCTGCGTAGAGCCGCAGGCAAAACAGACAACGCGAAATGTCGTTTCGTAGGATCTCTTCGCGCCGCCCACCAGCATAAGACAGACATGGATGATGCCTGCGCCAATGAAGGTCCACACGGCAATAAAAAACGGCGCGAGAATGATCATGAAAATCATTCCGATTCCCGCACCGAACATCGCGCCGAGCGGATTGTTTCGGCTGCCCATCATGCCGAACGACCCGAGCGCAAGGGTGAGGAGAAGATAAACGATAATGCCGACGCTGCCGCCAACCACGGCGTAAATGAGTGGATCGATGAAATTGCCTTCCGTCCGCATCATCTGAAACGCTTCGACCGGCTTCGTCAAAACCATGACCATGGTGTCGGTGAAAGCTTTCACAAATCCGAGTTGTTCCCGGTTTTCCCACGGCAAGCCAGTTCGAGCAACGCCCGCGGCAGGCGCGAGTACTTCGCTACCGGGCGCAACGGTAGGTCCCGTTCCTGGCGCGGCGGCTCCGATGCCCTCGGCGAATTCCGGAAATTGCGCGAGCGGTTGCCAGCTTGTCATTCCTTCGCGCCACCCCAGATCAGTTGGTGCGAAACGACCGGTGCGCAGGCCGGCTCGAACATCTTCCTCGGAAAAAACGCCCAGGCTGGTGGCGCCACGATTTACATTGATCATCGCCATAATGTCCGCGTTGTAGTGAACCCTTGCCGGAAAGTCAATCGTTCCCGGCGGGGCAATTTCGCCTAACGAGTAAAAAATTAATCAAAGCGATTGGGCGTCTCGATCTTCTCGAGCGCGCGCCAGAAATACCATGCAGCGACAGAGCGGTAGGGACGGAACTTTTCTCCGAGTCGCAACAGCTGTTTGGGTGTCGGCAGTTTTCTGCGACCAAAAGTTTTCGCGAAACCTTTGCGCACGCCGTAGTCCGCCACGGGCCAGACATCCAAGCGGCCGAGATCGAAGAGAAGCAGCATCTCGACCGTCCATCTTCCGATCCCGCGCACCGTGGTCAGCCGCTCGATGATTTCTTCGTCTGCTCATCTTCGCCAGAGCGCGTCCTGTCGGCACGGTGCCGTCGAGAGTTTTCGCGGCCAGATCTTTCAAGGCGCGCGTTTTTGAACCGGAAAGACCTGCCGCGCGAAATGTTTCGTCGGGCGTGGCCAGAATCAATTTTGGATCGAGCCACTTTCGTCGCGGATAAAGGGCTTTGACGCGTCCCCAGATCGTCGCCGCCGCTTTGCCGCTCAATTGTTGGTAAGCGATTGATTCCGCCAGGGCATCGAATGGCCTAACGAGTGGTGCGATGTTTTTCTCAAAGCGTCGTGCGCGTGCGATCAATTCCGCCATGCGCGGATCGGTTTGGGCGAGATGTTGTTCCGGCGTGCGCGCCATAATTGCGAGAGGTTAAGCGCAAGAGAAACAACGTCGCAACTTGGTTCTATTCTGGGGAGCGCAGGCTGCCAGCCTGTAATCCGCGGCAGCTTGCCGCGGAAAGTTACGGATGCACTTCGAAAGACTGTGACGAAAAATTCACATTGCGTAGAAGACTGCCGGGCAAGCTGCCCGGCGGTACAGGCTGGCAGCCTGCGCTCCCCAGAACAGACAAATCCACTTTGTGCAGGTGGAACGAATGAGGTAGAGGTTCCGGGGCATTATGAAACTACAGATCGCTCTGGCCACACTTTTCGTCGGGCTCTTTTCAGTTGCCGGGCTTTGGGCTGGTCCTGAAGAGACGATACGCCGCGACTTCAACGGCGAGGGAGATGAAACCGGTGTCGCTCGACCTTTTTACGCTGGAGAGCGGCTACGTCTTCGAAAGTGATCTGAACCATGGCGGGAGCTTTGGTAGCCAGGATTCTTTGCAAACCCAATTCGACTATGCGCACCGGTTTTTGCTTACCGGTAACCTCTACTTGCGCGTCGGAGTTTCATACGATCGCTTCGACTTCGGGAACACCGCTGCTCCTGTTCCTGTCCATCTGCAAAGTCTCGCGGGTGTAATCGGCATCGATTACATGCACGGTGATGATGTGGGCGCGTTCTTCTGGATGAAGCCCGGCATCTATACGGAAGAACATATCGGCATCTCATCTTTCGATATGCCGATTACCGCGGGCCGGATTTTTTCATTGCAGGACGACAAACTTTATCTTCTGGTCGGTGCGCAATCCTCATTTCTGCGCGGCGGCTATCCGGTATTTCCATTTGCCGGTATCATTTGGATGCCCTGCGACAAGTGGCGATCTGATGATGGTTCCGCCCGAGCCGCGATTGATTTATTCGCCGACGAAGAATCTCGATCTCTGGTTCGGCGGCGAGATCGCTGGCGGATCATTTCGCACGGATAGGGATCACACATTCGTCCGACGAAATTGAGTGGCGCTCAGGTGGATTATGAAGATTACCGCGCCGGTGTTGGTCTCGTAACTATTCGCCGTGCAAGAACGTCACGGTCGATCTCGGCGCTGGCTGTTCGATCGAGCGCGGATTCAAATTTCATCGCGCAGGCGAGAATTATCCGCACTGATCCCGCGCCGTATCTGAAGTTTGAATTTAAGGCGAAGTTTTAGAGTTGGCGCGCTCATTGCGCTTTCGCTGAGCAGTCTCGCGCTCCACGCTTCTGCCGGTGCGCTTGAGCAGATCAGGTCGATCTCGAATTTGCCCGAGATCGATCTGACCAAGCTCGAACAGGGCGACATCTCTCGGCGCGCGTGGACCGAATGGAAATTTCCCGCGCGGAATTTACGCGGAGAGTTGTTATTTCATTCACGCAACTGTTCCGGTTGTCGGCGAAAAGTTGTTGCATTGGAATTCGGCAAAGCATCCCGAGCTGGAGATTTCAGCATTGCGGGAATTTCGCTGGCCGACGCCGGCTAACGCCTGGGATGCGCTCGCGCTGAAATCTTCACGGCGTGAAGACGGTGGCTCACGGAACGCACGTGGCAGTTGCGGTCGGTCGCGGACGCAAAAACCGATCTGCACGTCTCGAGTGCCGACATTGCATCTTTCCAGGAAATGGCGCGGCAGGCGCCGAACAATCCGTCCGCGCAACAGCGCGACGGAATTGTGAATGCCTTTTGGCGAAAATTATTGCATGCGCGCGATGATGCTCTTGCCCAGCGGCGGTCTTGCTGCTGTCCCGTCGTATTCAGCCGACGGCGTTGAAATCGCGGCGCGGCAGGAGCTCGATTCGTTATTGCAACAGACGCCGAAGATTGCGGCGCATTTTCGCGTGTTGGTTAGCGGTGCTCCATTCAAGCCCGGTCCCGGCAGCGACGTTAGAGATCGTTCCGTATTGGCAGGCGGCGCGTGTTCGCGGCCATACTAATCTGCATGGGGCGTTTTTCGTTGGCCGCAAAGGCGCATCGTCATGCCAGCTGGCGGATTGCACTTATTACGTCTCCGATACTTACTTCATGTCGGTCACGCTTTACGAATTGTTTCCGCAGGACAACGGCACACTGGTTTGGCAAGTCGATTTCGCTTCCGCGCCATTCCGTTCCTACACCGGCGGGCTGGATCGTCTATTCGCCGGTGGCGAAATGGTCAAGGAAGCGGCTGAGAACGGCGAAACTTTTCCGCGGCGACGTGGAGAAAAATCAATAATCGAGTCTTCGCTCGGAGCTGTACGGAAAAACTTCGAGGATTTCTCCCGCGCGAAGTTTCCGTCTGCAGGTCGCGCCAAAAATCCGCACCGAACAGATCGGCGTGCTGCTCGAATAATGCGGTGCGCGCTGGTTCGGGAAGCCCAAGAAAGCGCGGAAACTCTTCAGGAAAAATATCGTTGTCGCGCACGGAGAACCACGGCTCGGCCGACATTTCTTCCTCGTATGTCGTCGCCTGCGGGAGATCGCGAAAATTGCAATCGGTCAGGAATGTCAATTCATCGTAGTCGTAAAAGACAACGCGATCGTGACGCGTAACGCCAAAATTTTTCGTTAACAGATCGCCCGGAAAAATGTTTGAGGCGGCAAGGTCCTTGATTGACTGACCATAATCGCGTCCGGCTTTCGCCTGTGCGCAGGATTCGTTTTCTGCGAAGAAAAGATTCAAGGGACGAACGCGGCGCTCCACATAGGCCTGCCCGATAACGACATCATCACCATCTAATCGCACGGTCGCGGCCGCATTTTGTCGCATATCTTCGAGTAACGCCGGTTCAAATCGATTTCGCGCAATGCGCAAATGTTCGAACTCGTGTGCTTCAACGAGGCGTCCACCGCGATCGTGCTCGAAGACGAGACGATATCTCCGCATCACATCGGCTCGGCTCGCATCTTTCGGATAATCGAAGCGATCCTTGATCAGTTTGAAAACGACATCGTAGCTCGGCAACGTGAAGACGAGCATCACCATTCCGGGAGTGCCTTCCGCGATTGCAAAACGGTCATTCGAATTTTTGAGGTGCGCGACGAAGTTCCGGTAGAACTCGGTCTTGCCGTGTCGCGGATGACCGATGGAATTGTAGAGATCGTTCAGACGTTTGCGCGGCATGAGCAAACGCAGATAGCGCACGAGATCGTAAGGACGCCTCGATTCGACGCGAAAGTAAGCGCGCGTAAAGGAGAACAGAATTGCGAGATCACCTTCGCCGATGAGGATGGCGTCGAGTGTGACGCCCTCGTCATTTTCGTGACGTAAACAAAATGCCACCGCTAGAGGCTCATCTTCGTTGCGAAAAACCCGACCAACCAAATACGCTCCCCGACCGCGATAGAATGCACTGCCGATCATCTCGAGATTCCAATTCGAAGCGGGCATTGAATTGGTTGGCGTAAATGCAGCTTGAATCCGCTGCGCGCCGAGCCGCGTCGCTTCGGAAAGATTGCGCCAGCATTTCTCATCAAAACCACCGCCTTCCGCATCCGTCGCCATTTGCCTGAGCAGTTCCGGCAACGAATTGCCGGAATAACGCCGTTGAACATCCGTCCGCGCACTCGTCGGAGGCGCATCGAAGTCGGTGTCCACAAACTCGATCGATTGATCGACGCCTTCGGTGGCAAAAACGCGACGCGTCAGCGAGTTAAAAAAGCTCTCCGCGATTTCCCATTCCGAAGAATCCGCGATGAGCGAAGAATAGACTGCTTTGATCGCAGCCCACACGCTTCGATCGGAGAGACGCTCGCCCATAAGATCTCTGATCCGACTCGTAAGACCGTCGAGCAACGCGCTGTAAAGTTTGAGGCGCGCCGTGGCGTCCGCATACGATTCCGGCCAGGCCCGGGCGAGAAAACGTTCGCGTGCGCGTCGGGTAATTTCGTGAAATCTTTCCTGGTAATCCAGAAAAGCCTGGCGCGCTGTTTGCGCGCAGAGCGCAGCGAGACGGCTGTCGGTTAGCGCTGCGGCGGAGGATGAAGGGGATTCGTCCACAGATTGCACAGATTTACACAGATCAGCCGGCAAAGATGTAGTTTTAGAAAATCTGTGAAAATCTGCGTAATCTGTGGATCAATTTCGTCTGGCTTAATGAAACTGTTCCTCTTCGGTGGAACCGTGTAACGCCGTGGTCGAAGATTGTCCGGCTGCGATCACCTGTGCGACATCGTCGAAATAGCCGGTGCCGACTTCGTGTTGATGCTTTGTCGCGGTATAGCCTAACGATTCGGCCGCGAATTCGGCTTCCTGCAATTCGGAATACGCTTCCATCCCGCGATCCCGATATCCGCGCGCGAGGTTGAACATGCTGTAATTGAGGGCGTGAAATCCCGCGAGCGTGACGAATTGAAACTTGTATCCCATCGCGCCGAGTTCCCGCTGAAATTTTGCGATCGTCGCGCTGTCGAGTTTTTTCTTCCAGTTGAATGAGGGCGAACAATTGTAGGCCAAAAGTTTGTCCGGAAATTGCGCATGGATGGTATCAGCGAATTTCTTTGCTTCGGCGATGTTCGGTGCCGCCGTCTCACACCAAATCATGTCCGCGATGGGTGCGTAGCTGAGCCCGCGCGCAATCGCCTGATCGATTCCCGCGCGCACGCGATGAAATCCTTCCGGTGTTCGCTCGCCGGTGAGAAAAGCGCGGTCGCGTTCGTCCGCATCAGTCGTTAGGAGCGCAGCCGCGTTTGCGTCCGTTCGCGCAAGAATAACAGTCGGAACGTTGCTGACATCGGCGGCAAGCCGCGCCGCGGTTAAATGTGCCAGGGCGGTTCGCGTTGGGACAAGGACCTTGCCGCCCATGTGTCCGCATTTTTTTTCACTCGCAAGTTGATCTTCGAGATGCACGGCAGCGGCGCCGGCCTCGATCATCGCTTTCACCAATTCGAAGACGTTGAGCGGTCCGCCAAAGCCGGCTTCTGCATCCGCAACGATCGGAACGAACCAATCGATTTTGTTTTGGCCTTCGGAATGGTCGATCTGGTCGGCGCGTTGCAATGCCTGATTGATTCGCTTTACCACCGCCGGGACGCTGTTCGCCGGATACAGACTTTGATCCGGATACATGTGGCCCGAGAGATTTGCATCCGCAGCGATTTGCCAGCCGCTAACGTAAATTGCCTTCAAACCGGCTTTCACTTGCTGAACCGCCTGATTGCCGGTAAGCGCGCCCAGCGCATTGATGAATGGCTCGGTTTTCAGGGAGTCCCACAGTTTCTCTGCGCCTCGACGCGCGAGGGTGTGCTCGACAACGACGCTGCCGCGCAATCTCTCGACATCGCCTAACGAGTAGTTACGCATCACGCCATTCCATCGCGGATTGTTGTCCCAATTCGAGGTTTTCATTAATTTTGTAGCGGCGGTCTATGACCGTCGCATTTCTTTTCTCCGCGGATTCGAGCGAAGGTCATAGACCGCCGCTACAGTTCTAATCAAGCTGCTCATATCCCGGGAGCGTCAAAAATTCGACGAAGTTATCGTCGGTCGTGATCTTGTCGAACAATTCACGCGCAGATTCGAATTTGCTCGCCGCAAATCGCTTCTCGCCGATCTGCTCTTTAATTTTTCCAAGTTCTTCATCAAGCACACTGCGAAACAACTCCTTCGTCACTTTCCGGCCGTCATCCAGCGTTCCGCGTGCATGTCGAATCCATTGCCACACTTGCGCGCGCGAGATTTCTGCTGTTGCCGCGTCCTCCATGAGATTAAAAATCGGCACCGCTCCGTGACCGCGCAGCCAGGCTTCGAGATATTGCACGCCCACGCTCACATTGGTGCGCAGGCCATTTTCCGTGATCGGTTCTGATGGTCCAAACTGAAGCAAATCGCTGGCCGTGACCTGCACGTCATCGCGTTTTTTTTCGATTTGATTTGGCTGCGGCATCACGGCGTTAAAAGCATCCATCGCGAGCTGAACCATTCCCGGATGCGCGACCCACGTGCCATCATGGCCATCGCGCGCCTCGCGTTCTTTGTCCGCGCGCACTTTCGCGAACGCTTCTTCGTTCGCTTTCGGATCGTTTTTCACCGGAATCTGCGCCGCCATTCCGCCCATCGCGAAAATTTCACGCCGATGACACGTCTTGATGCAAAGCAGCGAATACGAATGCATGAAGTGCGTCGTCATCGTGATGAGCGCGCGATCGGCCAGCAAAAAATCGCGTTTGTTACGGAACCTTTTGATGCACGAAAAAATGTAATCCCAGCGGCCGCAATTCAGGCCGGCAGAATGATCGCGCAGCTCGTAAAGGATTTCGTCCATTTCGAATGCAGCCGGAATGGTTTCGATTAAAACCGTGGCGCGAATTGTCCCCTGAGGAATGCCGAGCTCGTCCTGCGCGAGTTTAAAGACATCATTCCAAATGCGCGCTTCCAGATGCGATTCCAATTTCGGGAGATAAAAATACGGACCACTTCCGCGCGCGATCAGCTCCTTCGCGTTGTGGAAAAAATACAAACCGAAATCGAACAGCCCGCCCGAGATCGGCTGGCCGTCGATCAGCACATGCTTCTCTACCAGATGCCAGCCGCGCGGGCGGACCAGGAGCACCGCAATTTTTTCGCCTAACCGATATTCTTTTCCTTCGGGATTGGTGAAAGTGATCGAGCGCCGAATCGCGTCCCACAGATTGATTTGTCCTTCGACCATGTTGTTCCACGTCGGCGAATTGGCGTCCTCGAAGTCGGCCATGAAAATCTTCGCGCCGGAGTTGAGCGCGTTGATGACCATCTTGCGATCGGTGGGGCCGGTGATTTCCACGCGGCGATCGCGCAGGTCCGGCGGAATTGGCGCGCATTTCCAATCGCCTTCGCGGATCTGTTTTGTTTCCGGCAAAAAATCGAGCGCCTCGCCGCGATCGAGTGCTGCCTGCCGTTCTTTGCGTCGTTCGAGGCATTCCAGTCTTCGCTGCACCGAAACTGCGTTGCAGTTTGGCGACAAAGGCGAGCGCTTCCGGAGTAAGAATCTCCGCAAATTCTGACGACACTTCACCGAGTAGTTGCACGCCGGAGGGAAGTTTTGCCTTGGATTCTTGCGCCATGAATTATTGCTCGATTCGTTTCAAGAGAAACGCTGCTCCGACAAAAGTGATTAACACGCCGAAACAAAGCGCGGCGAGATCAATCGTCAGGTAGGAAAAATCGGCGCGGTACAGATTTACGAGGCGAAAGGCGCGACAAAAATGCGTGAGCGGAAAGAGTTCGGCAAAATAACGAATCACTCTCGGGAGCTGATTCAGCGGAGCGAATGCGCCGGAGAGAACGAAAACGGGCAGAAGAAAGAAGACGGAAAATTGAATGGCCTGCGTTTGCGTACGGGAGAAGGCCGAAATGAGCAGTCCCAATCCTAACGAGCAAAGCAAGAACAGAAAGCAAATGATCCCAAGAATCGTGTGCTGATGAAACTTCACATGAAAATGCCAACCCATGAGAAGAATGATCATGAGAATGAGGAGAACGGAGATCGCGAGGTAGGGCAGGATTTTCCCGATCACGATCTCGCTCCGTCGCAATGACGTAACCAGTAATTGGTAGAGCGTTCCCGATTCGCGTTCGCGCGCGATTGTGCACGCCATCAGAGTGACGGTGAGCAATTGCAGGATCAGACCAATTACACCTGGCGTTACGTATTCGATGAATCGCGATTTCGGATTGTAGAGAACTTTGGATTCGATCGACCACGCCGTCATGGCCGAGACAAATTGTTTGCGGATTTTTTCCGGAAGTTTCTTGGCCAGATCGAAAACTTCATCCGGCAAGTTGTCGATCATCACCTGGCGTTCGTTCATTTGGAATTTGCCCAGCGTTTCATGGAGACTTCCTTCCAATTGCTGGGCGGTGTTCGTGTCCGCGCCATCGAGATACAGACGCAGCGGTTTCGGATCGCCATTATCAAGACTCGCGCTCCAGCCGGAGGGCACGATCAACGCCGCTTTCACGCCCTGCCCGAGCAGATCGGTTTCGCCTCCCACTTGCGGCGATTGCATGGCGCCAGGCGAACGTTTTACTCGTTAGGGCAAGATCGATGAAACGCTCGACTGCGCGGAGTTTTGTCGGCATTGATCAGGAGCGCGGGCACGTTTTTCGGATCGCCGACTTCAAAAGCATGTCCAAAAATCAGCGTAAAGACGGGCGGCAAGATGAGCAAGAGAACCAGAACGCGGCGGTCCCGGTAAATGTGGAGGAACTCTTTATAAGCGACGCTGCCAATTGCGCCTAACGAAGGAAGTCTCATTGGTCGATCGGTTTGAGCAGAGCGGTGTAGCCCTGCGAGTAAGCCGTAAAAACATCTTCCATGTCCGGTTCCACCCAGCGTTCGCCGAGCCACTTGATATCGGGATATGGCCAATGCTGTTTCCAGCTCGCGAGCAACTTTTCCGGCTCCGCTGCGTAAATGCGGACACTGCCGCTGCGCAACGACACGCCGAGAACGTCAGAGTGTTCGCGTATGCTAACGAGTGCCGTCATCACCGGATCGGCTTCGATCTCGAGGGGTTGGGTGCTGAAACTCTCGATCAATGCGCGCGGCGAAGCTTTCGCGAGCAGATGTCCGCTTTCGATAAAGCCAACCGCGGTGCACCGTTCCGCTTCATCCATATAATGCGTGGTCACGAAGATGGTGATTCCATCGTGGCTCAAATCGTAAAGCAAATTCCACATTTGCTGCCGATGCACCGGATCAAGGCCGGAAGTTGGTTCGTCGAGAAAAAGCAGCGGCGGATTGTGCACGAGCGCGCAACCGAGAGCGAGCAGTTGGCGCATGCCGCCGGACAGACTGCCGGCTGGCGTATCCCGTTTCGCTTCCAGGTCGGTCAGTTTCAACAAATTTCCGATTCGTTTTTCGAGTTCGCCGCGTGGCACGCGGTACGCGCCTCCGAAGAACCGCATGTTTTCCAGGACGGTAAGGTCCGGATAAAGACTGAAACGCTGCGCGACGTAGCCGAACTTCGTGCGCACGGCACGCCGTTGCTTCCAAACGTCTTTACCGGCAACTGTTGCTTTACCTCGCGTCGGGCTGCTCAAACCGCAAAGCATTCGCATCGTCGTTGTCTTACCCGCGCCGTTTGCTCCGAGAAAACCAAAGATCTCGCCAGAATCGATAGAGAAAGAGAGATCTTCGACCGCGTGCACGTGGCCGTAGAACTTCGATAATCGATCGAGCACTATGACGGGTTCACTCATGAAAGGTATTTGTTCGTTAGCGCAATTTGCAACGGATGCACTATGGGATAGATGTGGCTTCTTCAAAATGGAAACGACACATCAACGCGCCTCTCGCATCATCCTGAGTTTGTTTTTTGGGGCGACGATCCTGCTTGGAAATTCGGCCGCCAAAGGCGACGCAATTTCAGAAATGGCGAGCTTTTCCGCATTCGGGAATATCGACCTCGCGCAACTGGCCACTACCGATCTGAAAACGGCGCACGGTCCGCCGATGAACAATCCGCGGTTTCTTTCGGTGCAAAGTTGTTACGTCGTGCCGCGGCCGCCGGCGCAGGAAATCGCGGCAATGCGGAAATGGAACCCGACCTCGCATCGCGAGCTGAAGGTTTATTTGCATTCCGACATTCCCAGTTCCAGCCAGTCCGGAAAATTTTTCGCGCTTGCGCAATGCGCCGGACAACGACGCCGTGCGCTCGCTCGTGGACAAGACAAAAAAACTTTCGCCCGATCTTCAGATCAGCAAGGAAGAGGCAAAGAAATTTACTCCTGCAAATGATGGCGGCGGCGCGATGCCGGCATCAGTTGCTTCGTTTTGGATGAACGTGTTGAGCGGTCGCGCGCGGGCTTTCGCTTCGGGTGGCACAGCAGCGCAGGCGCCATACGATCATACGGGGCAAGCCATTCGGCCTAACGAGGAATTGAATGGTCTCTTACGCGAGCAGGGGAAAATTCGTCAGCAATTTTCTTCGTTCCTTGGCAACACCGGAATCGGTCACGGCGCTGGTGGAAAGCCGGAGATGTATTGGGAATTGCTCTCGGCGGACGACGAGGGTGTCGTGACTTTGGGCGCGGCCTTTAACCGCGCGGGCCCGGGCGGAACTTATCAGGCGGCGGATACGCTGTATTATGCGAGCGGCGGCTATTACGTCTCGCTGACACTTTTTCAGATGTGGCCAATCGTGATTGGCGGGAAACCGTCCACATTGGTCTGGCGCGGTGATTTCGTTTCCGCCGCGCAGTTAGCCACGTTGCACGGCGTGGAACGTCTTGCATCCGAATCGGCCATGATGAAAGACATCACAAAAGCCGTGACATTCTATCGGCGCGATACATCATCGGGCCGTTAGTCGCTCTGGAACCGATGAAATCTTCGCCGCGCCGTTTGGCGCAAATTATTGTTTGCTCGTTCGGCGTAGTTGTCTGCACGCGTTTGTTTGCCGGAGATGGGAAGGAGGTTCTGACTTCGACAGAACCCTCGACCTACACCGAGCCTGCGCCGCAATTCCGTTTCTCTGCCGAATTCAACGTTGAAGAGACATACATCGGAGAGTCCGATGTCGCACGAGGCCGGCATCACGTGAATGATTTTGATGAAAGCAATACGCTCGTGAGTTTCGTGTTCACGCCGCGAGTCTCCTTCGGCATCCTGCGGCTCGGCGCAGCCTACGAAAGATATTCTTTCGGATTCGATAATGGGTGGCCGTTGCCGAACACGTTGCAGGCAGCCAATCTCGTTGTCGGACTCGACACGCAATTCTCCGATTCCATTCTCGTACGCATCGAAGCGCAGCCCGGCATTTATGGCGCGGGAATGGACGATCTCGAATGGGATGATGCGAACATTCCTTTTATCATCGGCGGGACCTACATTTACAGTCCCAATTTGCAATTTGTTCTTGGTGTCGGTGTGGACGTGAATCGCAAATATCCGGTTGTGCCCGGCGGCGGCATTCGCTGGAAAATGTCATCGCAGTGGGTGCTCAACGCGGTGCTGCCGAAACCGCGCCTCGAGTATGAACTGAATTCTAGTTTCACACTTTACGCTGGTGCGGTGATCAAGAGTCAGACGTTTCGCATGAGCGATGATCAGGGCACAACTCAGACGGAGTTGCCCGAACTCGATCGCGCAGTTCTTAATTACACCGAAGTCCGGACCGGCTTGGGATTCGATTGGAAAATCACACCAGCGATTACCCTAACCGCGGAAGGTGGCTATCTGCCGTATCGCGAGTTTGATTTTCATCGCACGGAAGTTCGTTATCACCACGAGCAAGGCGCGCCCTACGGAACGATCGCCTTGCACGGCGCATTTTAATTTTTTGTTTTTGTAGCGGCGGTCTATGACCGTCGCATTATTTCTGGTGTTGCTACGTCCCCCGAGAATAAGTGCGACGGTCATAGACCGCCGCTACAAGGAAAAATCAATAGAGGTCGCGTCGCCGATGTTCGAATACCGGCATGCGTTTCCGCACGGAAGAAATTATGTCCGACGATAACTCAGCGCTGATTAACTCTTCGCGATCTGTTGAAGCCGGCGGCGACGATCACACCATATGGATCGATAATTGCAGACGATCCGCAGAACCTGACGCCATCGTCTGTACCCACGCGATTCGACAAAATCACGTAGCTTTGATTTTCGATGGCGCGTGCCGTCGCCAGCGTTCGCAAATGTTCCACGCGCGGAAATGGCCACGCGGAAGAAACGATGAAAGTGTTCACGTTTTTTTCGACCGCGAGCACGCGAAAGAACTCGGGAAAGCGAAGATCGTAACAAATTCCGAGACCGATGTTGAATTCGCCGTGTGCGAAATTGGTGAGTTGATTGCCGGGTGAAAAGCACTTGTGCTCGTCGACGGGAGCGAGAGTAAACAGATGGCTCTTTCTGTATTTGGCGACGATTTCGCCATTTGCGTCGATGAAGACTTGCGAATTGTAGATCGTTTCCTCTGCGCGTTCGGAAACGCCGCACACAATCGCGATGGAAAATTTCTTCGCCATTTCTTTCAGATTGGGAACCGCACCCTTCGTCCAGTCCGTCGCGCATTTTTGAATAACCGGCATCGAATACCCGGTGTCAGTCATTTCCGGAAAGACGATGAGCTCGTTGCCGGCATCTTTCGCACGGGAAACGAAATCGCGAACCTTGTTGAGGTTGGCGTCCGAGATCGCCGAGTTCGCACGCGATTTGAGCAACAGCAATCTTCATTAACTCCTTCGATTTTAGCGCAAAGATTTATCAAGTCGTCCGATCTTCCGCGTCTCCGGCCAGTACTTTGCGACACCAAGCACGGCCAGGATCGTACCGATTCCGCCAGCCACAACGGAGATGACCGGACCGAATAGCGCGGCCGTTAATCCCGATTCGAGCGCACCGAATTCGTTCGATGTGCCAATAAAAATATTGTTCACGGAAGAAACGCGACCCCGCATCTCGTCGGGAGTAATGAGCTGCACGATCGATCCGCGAATGATCACGCTCACGCTATCGAACGCGCCGGCGAGAAAAAGCATTCCTAACGAGAGCCAGAAAACCTTCGATAATCCGAAAATAATCGTGGCGATTCCAAATCCGGTGACGCACCAGAGCAGAGATTTACCGGCGTGTCGCATCGGTGGCAGGTAAGCGACAACCAGAGCCATGATGAACGCACCTACTGCCGGCGCCGCGCGCAGCCAGCCCAGCCCGATCGGTCCAACGTGCAGGATTTGATCGGCGAAAATCGGCAGCAAAGCTGTCGCCCCGCCGAGAAGGATGGCGAACAAATCGAGCGTGATGGTTGCGAGGATGACATTCTTGCTAAAGACGAAACGCATTCCGGCAACAACACTTTGCCATGGAGTTTCCGTACTGTGACTGCGCTTTTGCGTGCTGCGACGAATCGGCAGAATAAGGAGGAAGAATATGAAAGCGGTCAAGGCGTCGATCGCATAGACCTGCGCGAAACCAACTTTGGCCACAAGCAGACCGCTGATACCCGGTCCGACAACCGATCCGATTTGAAAAACACTGCTGTTCCATGTGACCGCATTCGAAAAAACGTCGCGCGAAACGAGCGTTGGAAAAAACGAGGTGCGCGCGGCCCAACCGAACGTTCGCACTGTGGCGCCCAGAAATAGCAGCAGGTAAATTATCGGAACGGAGGCGTCATCGAAATGAAAAGCGCGATTGTGATGCTCAAAGACCGATGCGATTGCGGTTAATCCGCCATTAGCGTGGCGCAAGATCGGCCATGCCGGAATCGCGAGATGTTTCCAGGAAACGATCGCAAGAGCAGCAGATAGTATTGCGCTTAAGACCTGCGAAATCGCGATGATGCGTTTGCGGCTGAATCGATCGGCGAGATGGCCCGCCGGAAGTGAAAGCGTGACGATGGGAATGGCGAAGACCAGGCCGACAAGGCCAAGCGCAGTCGCAGAATGCGTGCGCGCATAGATTTCCCATTCCACCGCCACGGCGAGCATTTGCCGGCCGATGATGGAGAGAAGATTGCCCGAAGTGAAAAGACTGAATCCGCGCGACCGAAAAGCGGCGTAAGGATCGTGCGCACGTTTTTCGGAAATGATCGGCCCTGGCCGTTCGCCCGTTGGTGATTCGTATTCGTTAGGCTCGGGATCGATGCTGTTGCGACATGTTCGAGCGCGTTGCTCGGAACACGCACGCGAAATTGTAGAATCAGTCGGGGGCGACGCAACCTCGCGGCGTTCGACATCGGTCGGTAATTCCGCTACAGATCAGATCGCAATTTTTTGCGCCCGTAGCTCAACTGGATAGAGCTTCTGACTTCGGATCAGAAGGTTGGGGGTTCGAATCCCTCCGGGCGCGAGTTCCGGATCTGCGTCGCGTCGAATTTGCCGAACGGCTTCGGCGACTTCCTTCTCCGGCGAGGGCGCGACGCTGATGACGACGAACTTGCTTGTCGGCGTATTGCTGCGCTCAGCGGTTGAGTTGATCGGCACCAGCACGTTGGCTTCGGGAAAATACGTCGCGGTGCAGCCCCGCGGAATCTCGAACGGCGCGACGAGAAAATGTTTGGCCACGCGTTCTTCGTTGTCGGTGTAATGGCTGGTAAGATCGACGAGCTGGCCCTGCTGCAAGCCTGCTTCTTTCACGTCCTCCGGATTCATGAAAATCACGCGCCGGCCGTTGTAGATGCCGCGATAACGATCATCGAGGCCGTAGATCGTGGTGTTGAACTGATCGTGCGAGCGAATCGTCATCATGATGTATTGGCCGGGCCCGACTTCGTTGCGCGCGATCTGCGATATGACGAATTTCGCCTTTCCGATCTCGTTATTAAATACCCGCTTGTCGCGCGCCTCGTTAGGCAAATAAAAGATGTCGCGATGAATGCGTTCGTTGAAATTCTCGAAACCCGGGATGACGTGTTCGATGTGATCGCGAATGCGATCGTAGTTCGCGTTGAGCTCTTCCCAATTGACGGTCGAACGACGACCGAGCGTTGCGCGCGCCAGCCGGCAGACGATTGTGACTTCGCTCAGTAACTGATCGCTCGCCGGCGCGACATGTCCGCGCGACGGACTGATGACGCCCATCGAATCTTCGACCGTGACAAATTGATCGCCGCTCGTCTGCCGATCGGTTTCCGATCGACCAAGGCACGGCAGGATGAGCGCGATCTCGCCAGTGATCAGATGCGCGCGATTGAGCTTGGTGGAAACATGTGCGGTCAGCCGGCAATTCGGTCATCGCCTTTGCCGTAAATTCGGTGTCCGGCGTTGCGGAAAGAAAATTGCCCCCCAATCCGAGAAAGAAACGAATCTTTCCTTCGCGCATCTGCTTGATCGTTTCGACGGTATCGGTTCCGTGCTCGCGCGGCGGCTCGAAACCAAATTCGCTGGCAAGTTTGTCCATGAACTTGTCGTTCATTCGTTCCCAAATGCCCATGGTTCGATCGCCCTGAACATTCGAGTGTCCTCGCACCGGACAAGGTCCCGCGCCCGGCCGTCCAATGTGACCGCCGAGTAGCAGGAAATTCATCACTTCCTGAATGGTGGCGACGGCGTTTTTGTGCTGCGTCAATCCCATCGCCCAGCAGCAGATGATGCGTTTCGATTTCATCGCGATTTCGGCCGCGGCGCGGATCTGTTCGCGCGTCAATCCGCTGGAAACGAGAATGTCGTCCCAATTTGTTGCGCGCAGGTGAGCGACAAATTCGTCGAAGCCGATGGTGAAATTCTCGATGAACTCCCGATCGAAAATGCTGCCGGGATTCTTTTCTTCCTCGGCGAGCATTTCTTTCATGATGCCGCGCATCACCGCCATGTCGCCATTGATGCGAACCGGCAGCCAGAGATCGCTGAGCGGCGTGCCCCTATTGAGAAGCAATTTCACCGGGAAGGCGAGCGGATTGCGGTATTCCTGCGGGTTCGGATTAACGACACTCATCAGTCCCGGCTCGGGCAGAGGATTGATGGAAACGATTTTCGCGCCGTTCTCTTTCGCGTGCTCCAGGCTCGTGAGCATGCGCGGATGATTCGTTCCCGGATTTTGGCCGAGAATGAAAATGCAATCGCACTTCTCGAAATCCTGCAGCGTCACGCAGCCTTTGCCGATGCCGATCGCTTCGTTGAGCGCAGCGCCGCTCGATTCGTGACACATGTTCGAGCAATCCGGCAGATTGTTCGTGCCGAATTGGCGCGCGAAAAGTTGATACAAGAAACGCAGCTTCGTTGCTCGTGCGCCCGCTGGTATAAAATGCGGCCGCGTTCGGGGTCGGTAGCGCCTGGAGTTCGCGAGCCAACAGCGCGAACGCATCGTCCCACGAAATCGGTTCGTAATGCGTGCCGCCTTCGCGCTTCACCATCGGATGCACCAACCGGCCCTGGAGTTCCAACCAGTAATCGCTCTGCTTTCTGCAAATCCGCGATAGAGTGCTCGCGAAAAAATTCCGGCGTGATGTGCTTCGTCGTTCCTTCGCTCGCGAGCGCTTTCACGCCGCTCTCGCAAAACTCGAACATGTGCCGGTGATCGTCCGGGACTCGGCCACGCGCAACTCTGGCAATCGAAGCCGTCTTTCTTGTTTACCGAGAGCCAGCTACCGAGGCCGCGGCGAGACGCCCATCTCGCGCAACGTAAACTTCGCGCTGCTGACAATCGCGGACAGTGCCCGCCGCGACCTTATGCGGTTTGGTGATTTTGGTCCCGCCTGCTTCGGGTGGCGGTTGGGCTCCGGATGTGTCGTTAGGCGTTTTTTCCGTTTCCATTTTGATGCCGTTGTAATAAAGCGAATCACATCACGCCGGCAATCGGCGCTAATTGGGAACGAAATGACGTGTGGCGACTTCGGAGACGTTCTCCTTCTTGTGTTGTAGCGGCGGTCTATGACCGTCGCATTCTTCCTGGGGTGGCAGCGCGGCCCTAGAAATTAGTGCGACGGTCATAGACCGCCGCTACAGGATGATGTCGCAATCGCTGAACGATTGTTGAGGTAGTCTAAAATGGGCGTGTGATTACGCATCCGATGTCGCGAGACGTGCGCCAACGTCAGGCGCGATGCCGCCGCGCAATATCACGCGTGCAATCTTCGGCTCGCCCGCCTGCGACTAATTCTTCTTTAATGGAGGGACGCGCGCCGTCGCGTCCCACAATTTGGGCGCCGACAGCGCGGCGCCCTCCAATGTCCGCGAAAGTCGTTAGGCAAAATAATCCCGGCAACGATCGCCGCTTTCACTGCCGTCCCATGAAATACATGCCCGCAATTAGCAACGCCATTCCGCCAATGTTTACGGGACGGATCGGCGTTCCGTAAACTAACCACGCAATGAGCGCGGCCCAGATGAAAGTCGTCGCGTAGATTGGATAGAGAACGGTCAACGCGCCGCCTCTTTTGAAAGCGGCGACGAAAAGAACCATCACGGCGATGTAGCAAAACACACCTCCGAGCAATCGCGCGTTGAAGAGATAACTTGCGATCGATCCGCCCGCGCGATCCGCGCCGGATTTGTAAAGGAATTGTCCGAGCGCGCCGAGAAATGCCGCGATGACAAACATGATTACCGCGGCGGGAGTTGTTTGCATTCTTGGCTTGCGATCGGAATGGAAAATGACGCACGCGGATTTTCAACGCGAGCCTAAAGTGGCATCTTCCTTGCCTCGCTTGCGTCCAGTAGCCGGCTTCACGACAGTGGCCGCTTTCCCATGCTCACGATTTCTCAACTCACGAAAAGTTTCGGCGGCCGAATTCTTTTCGAAGACGCTTCGCTGCAGGTGAATCGCGGCGATCGCGTGGGTCTTGTCGGCCCGAACGGCGCCGGGAAATCGACCCTGTTTTCGTTGATTCTCGGAGATGCCTTGCCGGATGTCGGGAAGATCTCAGTCGAGAAATCGGCGGCGATCGGATTTCTGCCGCAGGAAAATGCGCCGGCCGGCGATGAAACTGTTCTGGAACTTGCCTGTGCCGCTTCGCCCGAACTGATGAAAGCGCAGCGGATTTTGAAAACGACGCCGGAAGATTCACCGCAGCATCACGATGCGTTGCATCTCTTCGACGAACACGGCGGCTGGCAAATCGAGCCAAAAGCGAAACGCATTCTCGCCGGCCTCGCCTTTCGCGAATCGGATTTCGATCGGCCGGCGAAAGCGATGAGCGGTGGCTGGATCATGCGCGCGCATCTCGCGCGACTACTCGTGCAGGAACCGGATTTGTTGCTGCTCGACGAACCGACCAATCATCTCGATCTCGAATCGCTTGTCTGGCTGCAGGAATATTTGCGGAATTATCCGGGTGCGATCCTGATGATTTCGCACGATCGCGAGTTTCTCAATCAGCTCGTCGGTTCGATCGTGGAAATCTCGCAGCGCCGCTTGCAACGCTATCGCGGAAACTGGGACAATTACGTCGAGCAGAAAGCTGCGCGCGAAGTGCAGCAGCTCGCCGCCTACAAAAATCAGCAGCGCGAGATCGCGTCGTTGCAGGCCTTCGTGGATCGATTTCGCGCCAAGGCGAGCAAGGCTTCGCAAGCGCAAAGCAAACTGAAGCAGATCGATCGCATGGACAAGATCGAGGCGCCGGTCGCGCGTGAGAGGACGGTGCATTTTCATTTCCCGCAACCGCCGCGCAGCGGACATCGTGTCATCACGCTTGAAGGATGTCGACCACGCTTACGGCGATCTCGTTGTTTATCGCGGATTAAATTTCGAGGCAGAACGCGGACAACGGATCGTGCTAGTCGGTCCGAACGGCGCGGGTAAATCCACATTGCTGAAGATTCTCGCGGGCCAACTGGCTGTGCAGCACGGCGAGCGCAACCTCGGGCACAACACCAAGGTCGGCTATTTCTCGCAGCATCGCGCGGAGATGTTCGATGCGCGGCAGACCGTCCTCGAGACAGTTCGCGACATGCCGAATCCGGTTTCCGAACAAACGGCGAGAACCGTTCTCGGTTCGTTTTTGTTTAGTGGCGACGATGCGTTCAAAACCACTGGCGTTCTGAGTGGTGGGGAAAAAACGCGTGTTGCTCTCGTAAAATTATTGCTCGATCCGCCGAACCTGTTGCTCATGGACGAGCCGACGACTCATCTCGATGTGGGCAGCATCGATGCGTTGCTTGGCGCGCTCTCGCAATACGAAGGCACGCTCATTTTCATCAGCCACGACGTTTATTTCATCCGGGCGATCGCAACTTCCGTTCTTCATATCAATGCCGGGAAACTGACGCCTTACGCCGGCGATTACGATTATTACCTCGATAAATCCAAAGCCACTTCCGCGCGCGCAGGCACTGACGAGCGGGGGTAAATTATCGACACGAACACCAGCGAATGGAGCTGTCGCGGCGTCGGCAACTGCTCCCGGTTTGCGGCAAACGCGCGAACGTCGCCGCGCTGAATCCGAACAGCGAAAGGCCGAAGCCAAAGTAAAACGCGATCGCGAAAAGCATGCGCGCGAATTGGAGATGCACATTCTCACTCTCGAAGGCCGGCAAAAGGAATTGACCGCCGAATTAGAAAAACCGGAGACGTACGAAGCCGGCGGCGCCGTCATGGAACTAAATCGCGAACTCCTCGCCGTAACAGAAGAGCTGGAGCGATTGACCGCCGAATGGGAAGCGTTGAGCGAAACGGCGATGCGCGGTTAGTTGCATCGCGGCTGGTGCGAAAGCATCGCAGGGAATAATTTCCCGATGATGACTTCGGTACGGCAAGAAACAATAGCTGCCGCGGGTTGCGAGGTCGCGTTCGATAATTTAAGCCGGCAACTCTACGCGACCGACGCTTCGATTTACCAAATCGAACCGACGGGAGTCGCGTTTCCGCGCACTGCGCGACAGGCGAGTGCGGTGATTCAGGCCGGCATCGATGCAGGTGTTTCGATTATTCCGCGCGGTGCGGGGACAAGTTTATCGGGTGGCGCGATTGGCGATGGACTCATCGTCGAATTCTCGCGTTACAATCGCCAGATCACCGATTTCGATTTGGAAAAACGATCGGTGCGGGTCGGCGCGGGCGTGGTGCTCGACCAGCTGAATGCATTCTTAAAGCCACACGGTTTTTGTTTTGGACCGGATGTCGCGACGAGTTCGCGGGCCACGCTCGGTGGAATGATCGCAAACAATTCTTCCGGCGCGCATGTTCCCGTTTACGGCACCACTGCGGCTCATGTTCGCTCTCTCGAAATCGTGCTGGCGGACGGACGCATCGAGAACATAGGGGCGAATTACGACACCCTGTCTGGCGAACGTCAAAAAATTGCCGAACTCGTTAGGCAAAGCGAATCGGAAATCGCGGCGCAAATGCCGCCGGGATTGTTGAAACGATGGCCAGGTTACGGCATCGAACGTTTCCTGCGCGCGCCCCAAAATCTTGCTGAAATTCTCGCGGGCAGCGAAGGGACTCTTGCCGCGATTTTTTCCGCCGAGCTCAATATCTCGCCGTTGCCGCGCGAAAAAGGTCTCGGCCTTATCTTCTTCGCTTCGGTCGATGAAGCGATGCAAGCGACTGTAGAATTACTCGATCTGAAACCGGCAGCGATCGAGCACATCGATCGGCCGTTATTGGATCAAACCAAAGGTCAGCTTCTTTTCCAAGCCGCGCGCGATTTACTCGAGCTCGATTCGAAGCCCTGCGAAGCCATTCTCATCGTCGAGTTTTACGAAGAAGTGTCAGACCGATTGGAGGTCCTGCAACGGCGTCGTCTTGGTTTGCGCAGCAAGATTGTGATCGATTCGAATGAGATGGATCTCGTCTGGTCGATGCGGAAGGCCGGTCTCTCATTAATCACTGGATGCATCGGCCCGGCCAAACCGGTCGCTTTTATCGAAGACGCTGCAGTTCGCCCCGCGCAGTTGCCGGCTTACGTGCGCGGTTTGAAATCGATCATGAAACCGCTCGGGCTCGACGCTTCGTTCTATGGACATGCGGCAGCCGGTCTCTTGCATGTCCGTCCTGTTCTCGATCTGCACAATAAAGACGACCTCAAAAAACTGCGGCAGGTGGCCGATCAAACGTCGGCGCTCGTTAGGCAATTCAAGGGTTCGATTTCGGCCGAACACGGAGTCGGGATCGCACGCACGGAATATATGGGGGAACAGCTTGGCGCGGAACTGTTCGGTTTGATGCGCGAGATCAAGAAAACATTCGATCCGAAAAACGCGTTCAATCCCGGAAAAATTTTCAGCGATGGCCGCTCGCGCATCGATGGAAACCTGCGGGAAAACTTCACGCGACCGATTGAGTTGCCATTCGAACCCGTGCTCGCATTTGCGTTCAAGGATCGTTCCTTCATCGGCAATCTCGAGCAATGCAACGGTTGCGGTGGCTGTCGCAAGGACGCGCCGATGATGTGTCCGACTTTTCTCGCCACCGGCGATGAAGTGATGTCGACGCGTGGACGCGCCAACATCATTCGCGCTGCGCTCGAGATGCGCGTGAGTGGTGGCGATCCATTGCGTTCGGAGGAGCTGGAAACCGCACTGAGCAATTGTCTCTCCTGCAAAGGATGCACGCCGGAATGTCCTTCGAATGTAAATCTGGCGCTGCTTAAGGCGGAACTGACCTACGCGCGTTACAAGCGCGATGGTTTGCCGTTGCGAGTGCGAATGCTGAGCAATGTCGATTTGTTAGGCAAAGATCGGTTGCCTGACGCCGTCGCTGGCGAACGCCATGCTCGATTCACGCTTGGTTCGTGGCGTGATGTCGAAGACGATGGGACTTACGACGAAACGCCCACTGCCGCATTACGCGCACGAACGATTCGATCATTGGTTTGCGAGGCTAGATCGATCTGTAGCGGCGCTCTCTGAGCGCCGCAAGAATGCGACGGTCATAGACCGCCGCTACAGAAGAGTGATTCTTTGGGACGATACGTTTGTTCGTTACAACGAGCCCCATATCGGGATGGCAGCGACGAAAGTTTTGGAGGCGCTTGGGGTGGAAGTCGAGCTGCTGAAGAATCGCAAGTGCTGTGGCCGGCCGGCGTTTAGTCAGGGAAATCTAAAGGAAGCAACACGGCTCGGACGACGCAATCTTGAGTTGTTAGGAAAAAATGGCGACGACGCGCCGATAATTTTTCTCGAACCGTCCTGCTATTCCATGTTCGTTGAAGATTATCGAGAATTGAAACTGGCAAACGCCGAAGAGATCGCAAAGCGCTGCTTTCTTTTCGAAGAATTTGTTGACGATTTGTTGGAACGCGAACCAGAAGCTCTCCGCTTTAATGCGCAATCTGCGAACGTCGCGATCCATGCGCACTGCCATGCGAAGTCCATTCTTAAGCCCGCGTTCATGGCACGCCTCGCGGCACGGTTGCCGGGTAGAAAGGCAACTTTGCTCGATACGGGTTGTTGCGGAATGGCTGGAGCTTTTGGTGCGCTCGAGTCAAAATACGATCTGTCGCTCAAAGTAGGAGCTGATCTCGTGAACAAAATCAAAGCGCAGCCACGCGATGCTGTGGTCGTCGCATCAGGCACGAGTTGCCGGCATCAGATCGAGCATCTCATGTCGATTCGTCCGAAACACATGGCGGAAATATTAGCGGAAGCGATCTCGTAGAACAAGGAGCGGCGGTTTCAGCCGCCGAAATAATTAATTCGGCGCTTTGGAAAGCGCCGCTCCTTGATGGCTTCTTGACATGCGCGCGTGGGTAGGTAGCACTGGCGCGGTGAAAGCGGAGCGCGAAAGCCGCAACGAACTCGACGCGATGGTGGTCAACATCGAGTTAACGCTCGTCAGCATTATTCAAGGCGTGGCGCTTTCTTTCCTGGCGGAGAATGCGCGGGTCGCGCTGGCCGGACGAATCTGGACTGCGTGGCCCTACGTTCTCGCAGGCCTCTTAATTATTCTTTTGTTCTGGTCGCGCTCGATCATTCACACGCTGACTTTAATTCGCTGGCCGCTCGAGTTCGGGCACAACTTTTTTTACATCACGTGCACGCTCGCTCAAGTGCTTGCCCTGACGCGATTGACCGATCCGTTTTGGTGGTTTGTTTTGTGCGCGGTTTTTTCGGCGCTGGTCTGGGGTCTTTTTACCTATGATATGCGCATGATTCGCATGCGCGAAGCGGATAGCCGCAGCGAAGACGCTTTGCGCCTTTATCGAATCGTGCTGCGCGACCAGCGCCTCAATATCTGGTTTCTCGTTCCCGCCATTTTGCTTTTCAACATCGCTTGCGCGATCGCGATTCAACTGCGCCCGGCGTTTTTCCTTTTGCGCAACGGTCATCTGATTTTAATCGGACTACAGGCTGCAGGATTAGTCGCTTATCTCGGATACGTTATCCGCGCTTTTATGAAAATAACGCCGTTGATCGCTGATGCGCGACACGACTGGCGTTCCGCTGAAACCGGCGAGGCCGGGCCGAGAACAGACTGAAGTTTCAAATAACGCGCAGCGTGAACGGCGCGTCGTAGGATTGTCCGTTTTGCGTGGGATGAAGTCGCATCGCGGCGTGATCGACAATTGCTTCCAGTTTCGGCCAATCCACTGGTTTGACCACGTGCTCGCGAAAGCCGGCGGCGAGACTTGCTTGAATGTCGTCCTGCATGCCGTAACCGCTGAGCGCGATTCCTTCCACCGGTTGGCGCTCAGTCATGTAACGGAAAAGATCGAGTCCATTTCCGTCGGGCAATCCGAGATCGCTGATGACGAGATCGAAATCGCGTCGATCGAAAATTCCCTTCGCGCTCGCGACGGAATGGGCGATCTCAACTTCGTGTCCCGCGCGTTGCAAGAGCCGCGCCATGATTTGAGCGGTGCTTTCGTGATCATCCACCACAAGAATTCGCAGGCCCCTGGCGGCGACGGCAATTTTTTCCGGAACGAACGGCGGCGTCGCGACCGCTACAGGTAAGACCGGCAGATCGATCGTAAAAGTTGCGCCTTTGTTGCGGCCGGCGCTGGTCGCCTGGATCGAACCGTCGTGCTTCGCGATAATTTCTTTTGCGATGGGCAAACCAAGTCCCAGCCCACCAAAGCGCCGGACGAACTCACGCCGGCCGGGTTCGAGCCCCGAAAACAGACGCGGCAACACGTCCGGCTCGATTCCGATGCCGGTGTCAATGAAGCGAACGCGGAGCGATTCCGGTTGCGGATTGCTCGTGATAATGGCGATGCAACCATTTGTCGGTGTGAATTTGATCGCGTTGTTTAAGATATTCCAAAACGCCTGTTGCAGTCGCGCCGAATCGCCCATGACGCGTGTGTTCGTCGCGCGCAGGACCTTTTCAATCGGCAACGAGGCGCCGGCGCTGCGCGCGATTTGCTCCGCGCGTTCCAGGAGATAATGAACATCAACGGGGTCGCGACGCAGCGCGAATGTGTCGTTAGTCATGAGCGCATGATCGAGTAAATCGTCGATCATTTTTGTTTCCAACTCGATATTGCTCCGGATCGTCTCGATGTCCGCGCGCTGCGACTTGGTGAGACTATTATCAAGCAAAAGTGCGTAGCTCGTCATGAGAAGAGGGGCAAGCGGCGTGCGAAGCTCGCGACCGAGCGTAGCGAGAAATTCGTCCTTTTCGTAATCCACCGGCTGGACCGAGCGGCTTGCTTGCTCAAGCAGTTTCGCGCTGCGCCGCAACTCCAGCAGCACCATGACCTGACGCGCCAGAGTTTTGAGCGCTTCCTTTTGGGTATCGAGCAAACCGCGCGGCCGATAATCCGAAACGCACAACGTCCCGATCCTGAATCCATCGCTCGTCTCGAGCGGCGCACCGGCGTAGAAGCGCAAATGCGGCCACCCGGTCACGAGAGGATTTTCTGCAAACCGTGTATCCATCAGCGTATCGGGAACAATGAAAAGATCCGGTTGCAGAATGGCCTGCGAGCAAATCGAAACATCAAGCGAGGTCTGTCGAAGACCCAACCCGATCTCCGATTTAAACCATTGCCGATCGCGATCGATGAAGTTGATCGCGGCGACCGGCGCGTCGCAAATGCGCGCAATCAAGCGCGTGATGTCGTCGAACTCTTCCTCTGGCGCGGTATCGAGAATCTCGTAGCGCAGGAGAGCCTCGATGCGTGCGGGCGAATCGACTATTCCGCTGGTCATTGGGCGAGACACTGACAAAGGTTGGCGAATTGTGCAATCGCGCAGTTCGATCGTAAATTTTACCTCTTCCTTTTCACACGACGGTCACGAAGGAACACAACGAGCACAACAAATGAAGGAAGGTCTAACGGACAGTACGTTGTGACCGCTGTGATCCTTTGTGTTCTTTGTGAGAAAGGATTGGGTGGGCGCTTTTCATTTGGCTTGGAGTGCTCGCCATTGGCGATAGACTTTTCGTCTCAATGAAAGCGATCATCTCGAACGGGGCTCGTCAGGTCTTGCGGCCTAACGAATGGACGGTGCCGTCAGTCGATCAAATCATGGCGGAAGAGCGTGCCAACGCTTTCAAGAAACGCAGCATCAAAACGTCAGCGAAACTTTCTGGCCTCAAGCTCGCGATTTCGATGATGGACCTGACCACGCTCGAGGGAAAAGACACGCCGGGAAAAGTCGCGTTCCTTTGTCGCAAAGCGATGCAGCCGCTCGATCCGCGATATCAAGTTCCATCGTGCGCCGCGGTCTGCGTTTATCCGAATTTCGTGCGTGTCGCGAAAAAGTTTCTCGGCAATTCCGGCGTTAAAGTCGCTTCCGTGGCAACGGCGTTTCCAACTGGTCTCATGCCGTTGCGTTTGAAATTGCAGGAAGTGCGCAGCGCCGTTAGGGACGGCGCCGATGAAATCGACATGGTGATCAATCGCGGCGTTTTTCTCGGTGGCGAATACAATCGCGTCTTCGACGAGATCGCCGCGACCAAGCAAGCGTGTGGTGACGCGCATCTCAAAGTCATTCTCGAAACCGGCGAGCTGCAAACGTACGACAACGTCCGAATCGCGAGCGAGATCGCCATGCGTGCCGGCGCCGATTTCATCAAGACATCGACCGGCAAGGTTTCGCCAGCCGCGACCATGCCTGTCACGCTCGTTATGCTGGAAGCAATTCGCGATTACTTTTACGAAACCGGCATTCGCATAGGAATGAAACCCGCGGGCGGGATTCGCAACGCCAAAGAAGCGCTCGCTTATCTTGTGATGTTAAAAGAAACCCTCGGCGACGACTGGCTCACACCCGATCTTTTCCGCTTCGGTGCAAGCACGCTCGTCAATGACGTGCTCATGCAAATCGTTAAGACTGTAGACGGCAATTACCAGGGCGCAGACTATTTCTCGTTGCCGTGATTTTGTAACCTCGATCGGGCAAAGAATTCTCGTACGCGGTTACTCATTAGGTAAAGGATAAGCGCGCCGCCGATTGGAATACCGATAAGGGTTCGCGGATCATGACGCGCGAAGGCGTTGATGGTGTCGCCGAGAAGATTTACGGCTAGCACACCGAGCGCGAGCCGCCAACCCCAGCGTGCCGATCTTGCCAGCCCGATTGCGGTGGACGCGCAAGCGGCGCCGACGATGAGCATGAGCAGGATCGACCAGTAGCCAAGCGATTGAAACGCTTCGTGCGCCTGAGGATTAAGTTTCCACATCGGTTCCAGAGCGCTTCCTGGAAACAACAGCAGGAGGATGGTGAGCGTGCACATCAGCGCGCCGAACGAGAAGAAAACAACAAGCCAGCGGAGACCGATCGGAGTGCGCGGCTTAGATTGTTCGTTGTTGTTCACGAAGGTGAATACCTAACGAGTAACACGGCGGCGCAAACAGATATCATTACAAAATTATAATGTGCGGAGACAGGGCCACCTTGAGGGACCTTTTCGATTAGTCACGAAACAAGTTTCAATTTCGGTCATCCCTCAACATCCAACTAATCATGAGCAAAATCATCATAAGGAATTCGCGTCGCGGGCTTTCGCTTCTTCTAGTTAGCATTTCTGTCGTTCTTGCGCTTTCTGCTTTGTCTGCCGGTATTCGTACGAAACCGGCAAGAAGTGGAAGTGTGAATCCGGCGCCAAAGGCCACGCCCGGCTCGGGCATGCTGGATCCGGTCGGCGGAATGGTGACGTGGACCGGCTCGGGCGCGGGTGGCGTTTCGATCGACGAGAGCACATGTGTGGAAGGCGTTAACTGCGACACGTTCACTCTCACCCTCAACGGCAACCCGGGCGATTGGTCGGGGAAGAAGGCGCACATCAAGATCAGCTGGACCAATGCGAACGACGACTTCGATATGTTTGTGCACAAGACAAACAACAGCGGCGCGCTTGTCGGTTCATCGGCCCAAGGCGGGGCCGGACCGGAAGAGGTGGATATCGATCCGACAAATCCCGCAGTGGGAACCGGGGCGTTCACGGTGCACGTCGTTTATTTCACAGTCGTTCCGCTCGACACATTCAGCGGTGAAGCCACGGTGGTGGGCGGCGCACCTACACCAACACCGACACCAGGCATAACGCCGACTCCCGCGCCGGTAGCTGGGGCGCCCCGTTTTCAGAATTATGTTGCGCCTCCGGGAGTGGGCGATGATGCCGGCGAGCCTTCGATTGGCATCAATTGGAATACGGAACATTCCTTCAGCAATAACAACATCATCACTGGTCTTCCGAATCCGCCAATCCCTAACGGCGGCACGTCGAATTATTACGGCGGATTTCTTTCTTACATGCTCAAGATCACATTCGATGATTGTTCTTCGCCGGCCAACGCGCTTTGGGAACAGAAACCGGTCACTTTACCAGCGACGGCGCGCGCTTTCGGCGATCCAATTCTTTTCACGGATCGCGGCTGGCCGCCGTATCCGGGAATGCCCGCGAGTCTCGGGACCGGCCGCACATTTGTCTCGCAATTGGAGGGCCTAACGCCTGCCGGGAGCACGATGGAATTTACGGACGACGATGGCGGCACATTTTTGCCGAGCGAAGGTGGCGCTCCTTCCGGAGTCGATCACCAGACCGTCGGAGGCGGGCCGTTCCATGCTCCCATACCGCCGGGATTGATGTATCCCAATGCTGTCTATTACGCATCGCAAAGTATCGCCGATGCGACAGCAGAGCTGAGCGTGGATGGCGGGATCACTTTCCCGCTGCAAACTCCGATGTTTACGGCAGTGGATTGCGCTGGCTTGCATGGGCATCTAAAAGTTGCGCCCGACGGCACGGCCTTTGTGCCGGATAAAGGTTGCGCCAGTCTTGGTGTGCCGTTGCTCAATGGAGGCGAAGCATCGGTCATCGTTTCGGAAGATAATAATCTCACGTGGCAAATTCGTACGATTCCCGGAGCGACGACGAGCGGGAATGACGATCCGTCCGTCGGAGTCGCGACCGACAGCAATACGATTTTCCTCGGTTACCAGGCTGCGGATGGTCACGCCCGGATCGCTGTCTCTCATGATAAAGGACTTACCTGGCTGCATGATACCGATGTCGGAGCGCAAGTAGGCGTGCAGAATTGCGCATTCCCTGCGGTGGTGGCGGGCGATGGCGAACAGAATGGACCGGACACGAGTCGTGCCGCCTTCGCCTTTTTTGGAACCACGACGGGCGGCGCCGATGCGGACCAACCGACATTTCCCGGCGTCTGGTATCTCTACATTGCCACCACCTTTGATGGTGGAAATACATGGACGACCATCAATGCGACTCCCGGCGATCCGATTCAACGCGGTGGAATTTGCGGCTCTGGCGGGTGCCGCAATCTGCTCGACTTTTTCGACATGGGGATCGACAAAGGAGGTCGCGTTGTTGTCGGCTCTGAGGACGGTTGCGTTGGCGGTTGCGTCAATGGGGGACCAAATTCCTTCACCGCCAAGGCATTCATCAGCCGTCAATCCGGCGGTAAGCGAATGTACGCGCAGTTCGATCCGGCGGAGCCTCTCGTGCCCGGCGCTCCGGCAGTGACTGCGGCCGTTAACGGAGGCAGCGTCGATCTTTCGTGGTCTCCACCGGATAGCGGCGGAGCTACCATCACGAAGTACAAGGTTTATCGCGGAATGGGCGGAGTGTTTGCGCTTGTCGCGATGGTTGATGAGCCGCAATACACCGACGCGGGTTTCACTTCCGGAGATAAATATCGCGTGACGGCGGTGAACGCTCAGGGCGAAGGACCGTATTGCCACGACGTCACGCCGGCTGCGGGTGGAGGACCAACGGCATGCGAATTGCCGGGCGTTCCTGTAATCAGCGATCTCAATCCGGACGGGTCCGATAACGATATGGCGCCGAATCAACCGGTCGATGGCAGCGTAAATATTCGCCAGCTCTACGTGGCAGAGCCATTCGTGGGCGGCGGCGTGAACAAACTCGTCTTCACGTTACAGGATGCGCCTTCCACCACCGGCGCGGCTCCGCCCAACAGTCAGTGGTATATTATTTGGAATCGGCATAGTCCGACAGTGGACTTCGATCGTCTCTATGTGGCGATGAAGACCGATGTAACCGGTGCGACGAGTTTCGAGTACGGAAACTTCGGCGTCGCTCTCGATCCGATGAATCCGAATCCAAACGCGAACACGCCGGTGAGAGTTGGAGATGCAGATAGCGGAACCTATGATCCTGCGACCGGCTTAATCACAATCACACTCGACAAAGCAAGGCTGAGATGACCGATGGCGGTTACGGCGCGGGCAGCCGATCTGGCCGGTTTGAATGTGCGCACCTATTTCAACCGGCCCGATCCCGGACAACGTTCGCAGAACAACGCCTCCGATATCACCGCCGACAGCAGCTACACACTTGTCGGCAACGCATCGTGCGCGCCGGTAGCGCAGTTGATCAACGTCGTTTCGCGCAAGACTCATGGAAGCGCGGGAGATTTCGATATCAAACTCGCTCCGTTGGTTCCTCCGACGACACTAGCAGTCGAATGTCGCAACTGAAGGTGCCGCCTACCATGTTGTATTCCTCTTTGCGCAACCGGTAACCTTTACGGGTGCCTCGAGTAACGCTGGAGCAGTCACAACGATCACCTGCTCCCGGATCGTCTCCGACCAGTGAAGTGACGGTCAATCTGACCGGCGTGAGCAACACGCCGCAGACAGTAACGGTGTCTCTCCTTGGCGCGAGCGCAGGCGCGGCTCCGGCCGACTTCACCGCCATGATGAGTGTGCTCGTCGGCGATACCGACGGCAGCGGAAGCCGTGAATTCCACGGATGTAAGCCAGACCAAGGCGGAATTCGGGAAGCGTGACCGACGAAGATAATTTCCGCCGGGACGTTTCGACCAACGGTTTAATCAACAGCACCGATGTCTCGATCGTAAAATCGAAATCCGGCACCGGTTTGCCCTAACGAATTAGATTCAACGAACCGCGCTGGTTCGAACGGAGCCAGCGCGGTTTCTTTTTGCGTGCAGCCTTAGACCGGAGCGATTAGAGATTGCTACGGCCATGGCGCGCAAGAAATCACGCAATTCGCAGCTCGTCGTCGCTCGAAACCGACGGTGCAATCGATCATCGTCGCGCGCTTCCGCCTAACGAGCGGAGATTGAGTTTCGGCGATCGCTGGAATTATGCGCCTGCGCCCGAAGCGAGCGATTACATTCGAGCTGCAACCGCGCTACCAGCTTTTTATTGGCGGAAAATTCGTTAAGCCTCGTTCTGGCAAATATTTCGCATCAATCAATCCGGCAACGGAAGAGAAGCTGGCGGAAATCGCGGAAGGAAATGCGCGCGATGTTCATCTCGCCGTGAAATCGGCGCGGCGCGCCTACGAAAAAACGTGGAGCAAAATGCCCGGACGCGAGCGCGGAAAATTTCTCTACCGCATCGCTCGTTTGATCCAGGAAAAATCGCGCGAACTCGCCGTGCTCGAGACGATGGACGGTGGCAAGACGATCAAGGAAAGCCGCGATATCGATCTGCCGCTCGTTGCCGCGCACTTTTTTTATTACGCGGGTTGGGCGGACAAACTTCAATACGCGTTCCCGGGCCGCACAGCGCGGCCGCTTGGCGTCGCGGGGCAGATCATTCCCTGGAATTTCCCGTTGCTCATGGCGGCGTGGAAGCTCGCGCCCGCGCTCGCATGCGGAAATACCTGCGTGTTCAAGCCAGCCGAGACCACCAGCATCACCGCGATGCATCTTGCGGAAATTTTTCAGCAGGCGGAATTGCCCGATGGCGTCGTTAATATCGTTACCGGCGCGGGAGAAACCGGCCGAGCGCTCGTCGAACACGATGATGTCGACAAGATTGCGTTCACCGGTTCGACTGATGTCGGCAAGCGCATTTTGCAGTCGGTCTCTGGCACGGGAAAAAAACTGACGCTCGAACTTGGCGGCAAGGCGGCCAACATCATTTTCGAAGACGCGCCGATCGATCAAGCGGTCGAAGGAATTGTTTCAGGGATTTATTTCAATCAGGGGCATGTCTGCTGCGCGGGCTCGCGCTTGCTCGTGCAGGAAGGCGTTTTTCCACAGGTGATTCGCAAATTGCGCGATCGCATCGCGACATTGCGCGTGGGCGATCCGCTCGACAAGAACACCGACATCGGCGCGATCAATTCGCGCATGCAGCTCGACAAGATTTGCGAGTTAGTCGACAGCGGTTTGAAACAAGGCGCGCAGCTTGGTGCAACCCCGAACGCTTTCGGGGCTGCCGGCGAAAGGCTACTGGTATCCGCCGAGTTTCTTTACCGGCGTGACTGCATCGCACCGCATCGCGCAGGAAGAAATCTTCGGCCCGGTTCTAAGCGTGATGACGTTTCGCACGCCGGAGGAAGCAATCGAACGCGCCAACAACACACCCTACGGCTTGAGCGCCGGCGTCTGGACCGACAAGGGCAGCAAGATTTTCAAGATCGTGAACAAACTGCGTGCCGGCGTGGTTTGGGCAAACACCTATAATAAATTCGATCCGACGAGTCCGTTCGGTGGATATAAAGAGAGCGGCTTCGGCCGCGAGGGCGGCAGACACGGTTTGTTGCCATATCTCGCGCTGAGCTAGCGATCTGGCATTCTCTGGGGAGCGCACGCGACTCGCGTGCCGTTTTTGGCGACTCGCCGAAAACATCTTCTTCTATTATCGGACGCAAGTTCGCGATGGCGAGTCGCCATCGCCGGCACGCGAGTCGCGTGCGCTCCCCGGATCCGAAGACGCAGCTACAACCTACTTTTCGCGTCGAAATAGAGAATAACGAACGCAATTCCTAGCAGAGGACGGAGCACAGCGTGAATGAGACTGCTGAAGACGTAGCTGACGATCATCATCGTGTCCGGCGCCGGAGCATTCGCGAGATTCTGGACAAGATTGAATGCGTCTTCCGGACTCGTGACTCCCCGTAGCCTAACGAGCAAAAAAGGAATCTCCGCGCCGCTGCTGAACAGGATCAGCAATAGGAACCAGATGGACGCGAGAATTGCACCGCGCCAAACTGGCCGTTCGTGCCACGGTACGGGTGATGGATTGCGAGCGAGTCGCTGACTTTCGCGCAAAGCTTCGAGTGTTTCCGACGTTTCCAGAACGCTCGTTTGCTGCCAGAAAAGGAAATTTACCCACAACCGCGCGGTCATGTAGACCTGTAAGACCAAAATTCCCAGCGCCAGCAGAATGCTGACGATCGAAGGCTGCGCCGCGACCAGCGAAAAAATCGCGACAACCGGAATGATGCTCCACAAGAAATAGCTGCCGTAAACAATGAGACAAAGTTTTGCCACCTTCGGCCAGACGTGGGCTGCGCGTTGAAGAACATCGCGTAGTCGAATGTTGCGTCCTGCGGCGAGATCGCCGGTCGCGATCTGAATTCCGGCGATGAAGACCGGCCAAAGAGCGAAAAGAACGGCGACCGCAACCACGGCGATCGTGGTGGCGATAATGGCGGTGCGCGAAAGAGGCTGTGTCTCGGGGAAGTGGAGGTAGGCCAGAGAGATTTGGAAAATGCATGACGGAACGGCGACCAGAAGTGCGAGAACAAAGAACGACAGGAATCCTTTTCGATAGACGTGAAAAGTTTCAACGATGATCTCGCTGAACGCGCGTCGGCGCATGAACAAGGGAGGTGGCTTCTCGGCGGCGGAATTCTCGAATAGCTCGGCAACGGCTGAAGCTTTCAGCCATTCAGCGTTCGAACCCTGGCGCAGTTCATTGTCTGCGATCAGGCGCCCTTCCTGTTTCCATTCGCGCAAGGTCTCCAGATCCACCGGCCCGTATTCTTTGCCCTCCACGCGAACGAACCATTCATCATCCAGCATCGCTTCACTTAACCGCGAATTACGCGATTCGCCAAAAGTCCGTGAATGCTTTGCGCGCTTCGGCTAATTTGCGCACGTGAAACTGCTCCTGATCGACGGCCACTATTACGTTTACCGCTCGTTTTTCGCGATCCAAAATCTCTCGAACTCCCGCGGTGAACCGACCAACGCGATCTTCGGTTTCACCAAGACGCTGCGCTTGATGATCAAACATCTGCAGCCGGAACTCGGCGCCGTTTTTTGGGACGAAGGTTTGCCGCAGAAGCGAGTGGAATTGCAGCCCGCCTACAAGGAAACGCGCAAAGAAATGCCACAGCCGATGGTGCCGCAGCTTGATTTTATTCAAGGAGAACTGACGCAGCTGCTTGGGTTCAAGAATATTTCCCTGCCGAATACCGAGGCCGATGACCTGATGGGTTGCTATGTGGTCGCTGCCCGGAAACGCGGCATCGAAGTCGTGTTGGCGACTAACGACAAGGATCTGTATCAACTCGTTAGTCCAACGACGAAAATTTATACGACGGCAAAGGCAGATTTGGTTTCGCCAAAGGACGCCTTTGCTCTGCTTGGGGAAGCGGAAGTGACGGCGAAATGGGAAGTGCCGCCTTCGTCGATCGGCGATGTGCTCGCTCTCGCGGGCGATTCCGTCGATAATATTCCAAGCGCGGGAGTCGGACGTAAGACCGCGGCCAAGCTCATTCGCGAGCACGGAAACCTCGATGCTTTGCTAAAAAATCTCGACGCGATAAAGAGCCTCCGCACGCGCGAAAAGTTAACTAACGCGCGCGAGCAAATTTTGCAGAATCGCAAAATGGTCGAGCTCGATTGCAAGACGGAATTGCCCATTCCAATCGATGAGCTGCGAATTAATCCTCAATACCCGGCCCTGATCGAAGCGCTGGAAAAATGCGAATTTAAGTCGCTGCTTCAGGAAGTCCGTGATGAAGCGGCGCGGAAGGGGACCGCTGTGCAAGGCACGCTGTTGTAGCGCGCCGTCTATGACCGGCAGAATGTTGCTCAGCGTAAGTCGTTCTGCCGCCGAGGCGGAGCAGCTACAACGGGACAGCGGGAAATTCCTAACGAAATTATCGTAAATAATTTCGAACGGGCACTGGTCGCTACTGTCCAATGGAGCAGGTTAAGGCGATTCGGGTAGTTGCACGTTCTGTATTTGATGTTTCTCCTTGCGTGCGCTGCCCGAATCTATTTTTCAGCCTATTTCGGAGGCCGCGACAGTTTCTGTTTTCCAGATAAACTGAATGGCCGATATGAATCTCGATTCCTCCGATCTAATTGCGATCGCTCTCCGAGAAGATATCGGCGCGGGAGACGTCACGACGCAGTTTTTTGTTCCTGCAAAACTCAAGGGACACGGTCGCATCGTCGCGCGCGAACGTTGCATTGTCGCCGGAACGGAAACCGCCGCGGAAGTCTTTCGCCAGGTGGACCCCAAATTACGGATAGAAATTGTCCAGCGTGATGGCGCTTCGTTAAATGGAGGCGAAAGCGTTCTCGAGGTGCGCGGTCACGCCGCATCCATCCTCACGGCAGAGCGGGTTGCGTTAAATTTTCTGCAGCGCCTGAGCGGAATCGCCACGCTGACGCACGAGTTTGTCGAGGCCGTGGGGAAATACCCCGCGAAAATTCTCGATACGCGCAAGACGACACCGGGAATGCGCGCCCTTGAAAAAGCGGCAGTCGTGGCAGGCGGCGGAACAAATCACCGCTTCGGTCTGTATGACATGGTGTTGATCAAAGATAACCACATCGCGGCGCAGGGCGGATTGTCCGATTTCGCGCAAGCCATTGAAAAATTGCGCGCGGAACATCCGGAGATGCGCATCGAAGTCGAAGCCGATCATCTCGAACAAGTGCGCACTTTTCTGGAAATCGATGGCATCGACACGATCCTGCTCGACAACATGAAGCCGTCAGAAATGCGCGAGGCCGTCGCGCTCGGGAAAGGTAAAGTGAAATTCGAGGCAAGCGGCGGGGTTACGTTGAAAAATGTCCGGCAAATCGCGGCGACCGGCGTCGATTACATTTCCGTTGGCGCACTGAGTCACTCGGCCAGGGCGATCGATTTCTCGTTGGAACTCACGCATGTCGCGGAGTGAATCTTTGCGTGGCGAAGAATTGCGCGCCGCGCTGACCGACCCGCATATCGGAAACAAAATTGTGATCGTCGAAGAGACCTCTTCGACCAACGATCTGGTGTGGGAGATGGCGCAAAAGGGAAGTCCGGCTGGCCTTGTCGTTTTCGCTGAATCTCAGACTGCAGGACGCGGCCAGCGAGGGAATCGCTGGGAATCCGCACCACATCTGGGTATTTGGTTTTCGATTCTTCTGCGGCCAGGAATCGGACCGGCGGATTCAGCGCGTGTTGTTACCTGGGCCGCGCAAACTGTGGCGGCGACGATTGAGGAAGAAATTGGCATCGCTGCGCAAATTAAATTGCCTAACGATGTCTATCTCGCGGCAAAAAAAGTCGCAGGAGTGTCTCGTCGAAATGCGCGTGGAAAAGGATGGTGGTTACGCCGCGATCGTCGGTATCGGCGTGAATGTGAATCAAACCGATCAGGACTTTTCCGAAGAGATTCGTGAAAGCGCGGGATCGCTGGCGATGGCCACTGGAAAGCAAATCAATCGTCAAGGATTCGCTCTCGCGCTGCTGCTAAAGCTCGATCGAAGCTATCGCGCGCTCTTCACCGTGTAGTTTTGCAGAGCACGGAGTTTTTTCAGCGCGCGCCCGCTATCGATTTGCTCATGAGCCAGAGCAATCCCTTCATTCAAATCATTGCAGCGACCGGCCACGACAAATCCGGCGGCGGCATTGACGGCGGCGAGATCACGTTTCGCGCCTTTTATTTCACCGGAGAGAATGTCTTGCAGGATGGCGGCGTTACCTTCGGCTTCGCCACCGATCAAATCCGCGAGGGAGCTCTCTTTAATATTTAGCCAGCGAGTATCGATAACCGCGGAAGAGATCTTGCCATTTGCGAGATCTGCCACTGTTGTGATGCCGTTTGTCGAAATATCGTCCATGCCTTTGCCATCTTCCATCGTGCCGTGGACAACCCAGGCACGCTCACGGCCGAGCTGACGAAGCGCTTCTGCCATCACGCTCGTTAGGCGCGGTGCGAATACGCCCACCAATTGTCGCGATGGACGCGCCGGATTTAGAAGCGGACCGAGCAGGCTGAAAATTGTTCGCGTTTTTTCTCGGGCCAGTCGTTTTCGCATCTCCGCAATCGCCTTGAATGCAGGGTGAAATTGGCGCGCGAAAATGAAACCGAGCCCGAGCTCTTGCACGCACTCTCGCAATTCCTCCGGCGTAAGATGAATTTCGACCCCCAGTTTCTCCAGAACGTCCGCGCTGCCGCAGAGCGAGGTCACACTCCGGCTGCCGTGCTTTACGACCACAACATTTCCCGCGGCCAGAATGAACATGACCGTCGTGGAGACATTAAAAAAATTGAAACCGTCGCCACCCGTCCCGCAAACATCCACTAAAGGCCCGGGCAATTGAGTGGCGTCGATCATCGGATCGATCGCGCGCTCCATCAAAAGCCGGGCAAAGCCAACTAGTTCGTCGGCCGTTTCACCTTTGCGATGAAGAGCGGTCAGAAAATCGGACTTGAGGGCGTCCTCCGCTTTATCCGAGAGCAGCACGGGCACGGCGTAGCTGATGTCGCCGATGTCGAGATCGCGTCTTGCTTCAAGTTTTTCGATTAACGACCTCATCGATTACGTGATAGAAATTATTCGTTAGGCGCACTCACTAAATCACCGATTCCGTGTTCATTGCGCGCATCCACTCGCGGTAAATCTGCGGCGAAATCTCTGATGGCTTGATCTCACTGCGACCGCCCCAGAAAACATTCGTGTAAGAGACCGGAATGCCGCAGTGGGTGAGATGCTCATCGATGGCGCGTTTATGTTCGAGAAGCAGAGCTTTGTCCGTGCCGTGTGCGACGGCCATGATGTTGACGTTCTTGAATTCCGGTCCTGCCTCGCGCCAATAGCAGTGCGTCAGAACATGATGCCGACCCACCTCGCCGCCGGTTTCGATTTCGTGTCCGGGCGGGACGGCCCAATGGAAGAGCGCGTTGAACCGCGTCACTCGCACGCCGCCGGCGGATGGTTTTACGTGTTCGAGAAACGTCGAGAAACGGCCGATGACTTTTCTGCCGTTCAACGCTTCGGCGATCTCGAAGAATTCATCGAGTGCAATTCCCGCTTCGGCTGCGCGCGATTCCCACGGCGAAGGCCGAATTTCATCCGGGGCAAACTCGCGCTTGAGCGCGAGCAGGACGTTCCATTCACGTTCGTTCAGGCTCGCGACATGAACCGGTGCCATCTTTGCCGGCACATCAGCTTTGCTTCCCGGTTCGATCGTTTTTCGTCGCACATGACCAACGCCGAGCGTGAAAATTCCCTTCGCCGGCATCAGGCGGAAATGTTCGGCACCGACGTGTTCGGAGAGGAGTTCGCCGTGATGCTGCAATGAAAAACCATGCGGCACCTTCACAGTCGTCCAGAGTTTGTAATCCGATCCTGCGGCCACGGTCTCGGTTGAACGCAACACGACATGACCCGAAAACGGGTCGCGCTGGAACATGAAATCAAAGGCCGCATCGATTTTTTCCGGCGGAACTTTCCAGGCGACCAGCGCGCCGTCCGCGAGATTGGTCGCGAGAAGCGTTTGCCGCACGCGCCGAATCGTTCCCGCGCGCAGCATCGCCGCGATACGTTCCATCACAATATCCACTGCAACGCCGGAACGCGCCGCGATCTCCTCGAATGGCTCGCGCACGAAGCCTTCGATTTTATCCTCCGAGATGGCGAGAATTTTCGCGTTTATTGGATCGTCGTGCTCAACCGGAATCATGACGCGTTAAGTATGCGATGCGCAGGAAAGCACCGCGAGAAAATGGCAACTCGTGCCGCCCAGCACAAACAGATGCCAGATAAAGTGACAGTAGCGCACCCGCTCATTCACAAAGAAAATCACACCTGCGGTGTATACAACTCCACCGCCCACCAACCAGAGTAAAGTAGCGAGCGAGACGTTGTGTGCGAGCGGCCGGATGGCAATGAGCATCAGCCATCCCATTCCCAGATAAAGAAACATCGCAAGCTTCTTGTGGCGATGAACGCCGCGCGCTGTTTTCAGCACGATGCCGAAAATGGCGAGCGTCCAGACGAGCACGAGAATGGTCCAGCCTAATGCCCCTTTTAGCGGACCGAGAAGAAACGGCGTGTAAGTGCCGGCGATGAGCAAATAGATCGCGCCGTGATCGATTACTTGCAGGATGTGTTTCGCGCGGGTCTTTGGCCAAATGTGATAAAGCGTCGATCCGAAGTACAACAACAAGATCGTGGTTACATAAACGATCGAGCCGATAAAAAAGGCGACATTGGTTTTGTGCCAGGCAGCGAAAAGCAGGATCGGCGCTCCGATAAGTGCGGCTAAAAAACCCGCCGCATGGCTGATCGTGTTGGCGAGTTCTTCACCGAAGGATTGCGTCCATTTGTGTGTGGAGTGCAATTCATCGAAGAGATCCATGCCGGCAAATAAAGCGTTAAATCATTTAGCGATTGGTTGCAATCAGCGGGTGTGGAATTAGCGATTCCGTAGAAATGCTGAAGGCGATTTTTTTCGATGCGGCCGGCACACTTGTTCATTTGCCGAAAGGCGTCGGTTACCATTATGCGCTCGTCGGAAAATGGATGGGCCTGCAGCTTGATGCGACGGCTTTGGGTTCTGCGTTTGTTACAGCGTGGAAACAAATGCCCGCGCGGCCGGCGACGGGGCAGCCGCGCGAGGACGACGACAAAGGTTGGTGGCGCGATTTGGTCGACGCGCGTTCTCGATCAAGTCGCTCCCGATATGAAGGATCTCGATCGCGATAATTTTTTCGAATTCGCTTACGATCATTTCGCCGAGCCCGGTGTATGGGAACTCTATCCCGAAGTGACCGATGTGCTCGGTGCGTTGCACGGTCGATTCGAATTGTCAGTCGTTTCAAATTTCGATGGCCGGCTGCGGATGATTCTCGAGCATCTTGGCGTATCGAAATATTTTCGGCACATCTTTTTGTCGAGTGAGCTTGGCGCCGACAAGCCCGATCCGCTCATCTTTCGTCTCGCGACTAAGCTGAGCGGATTTTCGCCCAACAATATTCTGCACGTCGGTGACGATCCGGAGCGCGACTGGCAAGCCGCTGCAAAGGCAGGCCTGCGAGTTTTTGAACTCGATCGCCGAAAAAATTCATTGCGCGATCTACTTTCGCTTCTGTAGCGGCGCTCCATGAGCGTCGCATTTTTTTGCGTTTCGAGCGATGCTCACAAAGCGTCGCTACAAATCTTGCGGCGACCTTGGAAGTGGATTAGAAACTTTGTTCCGCGCGGGTCGGTAGCTCAATCGGTAGAGCAGCGCCCTTTTAAGGCGTTGGTTCCGGGTTCGAGTCCCGGCCGACCCAATCCGAATTATGGCGTGGGTCTATATTTTGCGAGGCAAGTCAGGCCGACACTACATTGGATCGACAGATAATTTGGAGCGTCGAATGGCCGAGCATCGGCGCGGAAGTAATCATACGACTCACCGTCTCGGTGGCGAAGTCGAGCTAATCGCTCAAACGGAAGTTTCTTCGGCGACGGAGGCTCGCAGGCTCGAAATGGAATTGAAACGCAAGAAGAATCCCCAGGTTGCGGTATTCATTTTGCAATCACTATGCAACAAGTGAGAGCAGCCCCGAAAGCCTTCGGGGTTGGTTCCGGGTTCGAGTCCCGGCCGACCCAATCCGCTCGATTCAGGTTCGAATGAACCTGCGCATGGGAGAGGGCGTCCATTTCATCGGCCTTATCGTTTTGCAGCAAAGCGGCGGTATCCACCGTCTTGTTGCGTTCTTTGTCGCCAGTAACGAACACAGATTAGAAAGAGCAACAGCAGTTGCGCGAGAATGAACAAGACCCAGCTGTAGACTTCGGTTCGCGGCTTGGCGCTGAGCGGTTGAGAAAACAGCTGGCACCCTTCTTTCGCTATCAGAAACGCAAGCATTAAGACCGTTATCGGATGACAAAACGGGCGGCCCATCGCACACCGAAAAATGACAACAATCGCCGCCACGGTAGCGAGGGAATCCAATATCGCCGCGACATCTTTCAAATGAATTGCAGGGATGCGTTAAGCGACGAGAGCTTCGTGCAGCACGGCTCAAGGACTCCTTCAAGCATGGGCGCAAGCAAAACTGGATAAGGCAAGAGTATGTGACTAAGACAGAATTTGAACAGTTTGGGACAAGTGCGGGATCACGCCATCCCAGACCAAGGCGCGACGCTCTCACCTCCAATATTTATCGATTCGTTAGGACGATACCGAGGCCTTCTTCTTGATGGCTCTTATTGTACGTTCTTTGTCCTAACAGCACGTCGTCTCTCCGGTTTATACGGCTCGGTAACAAATGCCGAGGACCATATGAAAGCAATGAGTATCGAACTGATCTCAGACGCAATCATGGTTCGCCGGTGCCTTAACCTCAGGAATAACGATGAACCAATGGAGAGACCCATGATTACTAATAGAAGAACGATACCAGGTTTGCTAGCAGACGTTGGCGTTGCGCTAACAATGCTTCTTATGGCGACGCAAATGTTTGGTCAGACGACAGAGCCGACGCCGGAATCTCAGCCCGCCGCGCAACCAGCGACAACAGCCGAAGCTGAACGCGTCATCGTGACCGGTTCTAACATTCCCACTGCGGAAGAGGTTGGTCCGAATCCGGTCTTGAACATCAACCGCGATCTGATTAACAAGTCCGGTCAACGTAGCGCGGAAGCACTCCTTAAAGATCTGCCCGTGGCGAATGCGAATGGCGTTCCGCTTTCCAATAACAACACTGGATTCACGCCAGGGGCGTCTTCCATTTCGCTACGCGGTTTCGATCCGAGCGCGACGCTTGTCCTAATCGATGGCCGACGCGCGGCGCCGTTTCCTGTGGGCCAGGGTGGAACATTCTCCTTCATTGATTTGAACGCGATCCCGCGTGGCGCGATCGAGAGCATCGAAATTCTGAAAGACGGTGCGTCCTCGACCTATGGAGCGGATGCAGTCGCCGGCGTAGTGAATATTAAATTGTACAAGGATTACCGCGGCGCCGAAGCCAGCGTGGAGTATGGTAACACGCTCGATAAAGATAACGGTCTATTCGATGCCAGCCTGGTCTTTGGCATTGGGGATGACAAAACGCAAGTCACGGGCGCGCTGAACTTCTATCATCGCAACTCGGTGTTTGCGAAAGACCGCGGCAATTCCAATCATCCGCCATTTCAGAGTTCGAATGCCAGCCCATATAATCTTCAGGTAACCTATGAGTCAGTAATTGCCGCCGGAGGGACGCCTCCCGCAGGTACCGGTCCGGGCTCTGTCTTCTTTGCCCGCGCCCCATTTGGAACTGATGGAAGCAGTCCAGCCTCCGACTACGTCTATACCCGCGGCCGCTCAAACACGTTTAACTTCGGAGCTGTGCAGGGCATGTTCCCATCCTCTGAACGCTACGGCGGTTATACCAGCTTTGAACATAAAGTATGTAGTGATCAGCTCGTGGTTTATGGCGACATGCTTTACGAGAATTCAAAGACGCACAACGAGCTCGCGCCATCCGCCACAGGCTCGTTCGAGACTAAAGGCCAGCAAACCATCGCTATTCCGCCGAATTCACCGTTGCCAGGCGGCGTTACGCCGGCCAATACTCCCACTTTTGCCGAGACCGGCCTGCCAACGGATGCTTTCAACCCGTTCAATCCGTTTCAGCAGATTATCTCAGGTGGTAGTCGCGCACGTCTCGCTGAGTTTGGTAATCGGAAGATCGATAGCGATGTGGATTCGTTTCTCGGCACGGTGGGAGTCAAAGGCGACAAGCTGTTTGATGGTAGCTGGGGTTACGATGCCGGATTCCGTTATAGCCAGGTGAAAGACACTGAGCAGGGCACGTTCGTCTCAGTCAATCGCTTCAAGCGTATTCTTAACGGAGCCGACTCTATCTTCGATCCGACATCATCGGATTACATCGGCACAACAGTGCCCTTTAATCCATTTGGAGACTTCCGCGTGCCGATTCCATCAAACGCGCTACCGGTTAACTTCGCAACCATTCATACCAAGGACGTTCAGTTATCAAAGCTGGCCACGCTTGATTTGAATATCTACACGACACAACTCTTCAAACTCCCTGCAGGGGGCGTGGGACTTGCCTTCGGTGGCCAGTTTCGCCGCGAAAATATCGTCCAGAGTCCCGATGAAGAAGCTCTCACGGGCGATGTAATTGGTTTCTCGAAGGAAGCCCTGACCCATGCGGGACGCAAAGATTATGCGTTCTATGGTGAAACCGACGTACCAATTTTTAGTCCAGAAAACAGTATCCCTGGCTTCCATTCCTTGGAGTTTACGGCGGCGGCTCGGTTCGAAGCGTTCGAGAACAATGACACTAATGTCCTTGTTCCGAAGTTCGGACTACGCTGGCAGCCATTCGACGAGCAGTTAACTATCCGCAGCACCTGGGGGGAAGGGTTCCGAGAACCATCATTGTTCGAGCTTTTTGCGTCACCCACTACCGGTTTGCTGCCAACTAACTTCAAAGGAACCAATGATCCGGAAACTACGACCATTACTTCGAGCAATCCGAACCTGCAGCCGGAGGACTCCCGTGCCTTTAGCGCCGGCGTCGTTTACACGCCGAAGTATGTGCCGGGCCTGACGTTGTCGGTAGATCTATGGGACATTGAACGCAGAGGCGTTGTTACGGCGCCTGCCGCTCAAGAAGTCGTGCAACGCTTCATCGCAGGCCATCTGCTGCCCGGGGAAGCGGTCCTTCTTGATCCTTCGGGGAACACGATTAATGCAGTTATCGACGCTTTCCAAAACGCGGGACGTCAGAATGCGCGCGGTATTGATTTAGGTATCCAGTACCAGCTCCAGACTTCGTATGGAACGTTTACTTCGCTAACTCAGGCGACCTATCTCGATTCCTTTATTTTCCAGGCCACAACCCTATCCAAGGGGTTCGAAGTATCCGGAGGTTCGGCCGATCAAGGCACTCTTGGTGATGGCTATCTCAAGTGGAGAGGAATCTCGCGCTTGGATTGGGCCTGGCATGGTTTCGATCTCGTGGGCACGGCGCGTTACTTTGGTGGATTCAATGAGCATCTCTTTTCGGGAGCTCCCACGGATATCTATCCGGATGGCAATCACGATCACTACGTGAGCGCTACCTGGTTTGTTGATGCGCAAGCGTCCTACACGCTTAGCTTTGTGGCACCGGTAGAGTCTCGGCCTGTGGCTGGCTATTCAAAAGATGCGAAGGAGGTCGTCCGCGGCAAAGACGGCAAAGCGGTTGAAACTGGTCAGACGGTCAATTACTCCATGCCATGCTGGAAGAATTTGCTCAACAACACAACCATTACCGTTGGTTGCAACGACGTATTTGGTCAGGATCCGCCGGAACAATTCGGCGCTTTCGCGGCCAATAATGCCAACGATTTTCCAGGAGCCATCTACGACAACATCGGACGTTTCGTCTACGTTGAATTGACCAAGAAGTTCTAGCTGTTTCCGTTAGTTAGGTTAAGAAAGAGGCAGCGGTTGATAGCCGCTGCCTCTCTCGTTCTGTAAAGAACCTGATAGCTTGTCAGGTGAGACGTATTTATTCAATCACGGGCGGCGTCGCCGCTTGATTGAGTATTGTGGCAAACAGTGGACTCTTGCGAAGCGAATCCCAGTAGGGATTAAACCGGAGATCGCCGTACGTTGGGCCGTTCGGCATTCCGACGATTTTGGTCAACGCATTCAACGCGGCCTTGGAATCGCCCTCCATGGCGTAAACTTGAGCCAGCAGGCTAATGCAGTTCACACCGTCTATGCTGTCGCTGGAAATAGGGAGCGAGTCTACTGCGTGCTGGGCGATACTTATTGCTTCGTTATTCTGGCCTAATCCAGCGTAAGCTGTGGCAAGGTAGCCGGTCAAAAGTGGATCGTTTGGCCGCTGAAGTAGCTTTGCCTCTAGCAATTCCTTTGCTTTGGTGAACGCTTGTCGCGCCTGATCGACGTTACCGACAAGGTCTTGAATTTGCCCTTCGTTCAACCAGTAGACTGGCTCCGATGGTGCATCGGAGATTGCTGCTTGGATAAGCCGCAACGCCTCCGGATATTGCCGTCTGTAAAGGGCAAGTGTGGCTGGCGCGGCGGAGTTCTGCCAATCCTCCGTTTTAGGCATCGCTTCAATCGCCGCTTGCGCCTTGTCGAGTTCGCCCGTTGCCAGAGCTAGACTTAATTTTCGCGCCCAGAGATAGCCTGTGGAGGCAGGCGCAGATTGTGCAATCGCACGATCGGTTAACGCGTCCGCCCGGCCATAATTTCGCAAAGCAAAATACGTTTCGAATAACACCGAGGCTAGGATTGGATCGCGCGGGTTCAGTGCGACTGCTTTTTCCCCGTCGCGCAAAGCGTCTTTCCAGTGGCCCAGACGCCTCTCCGTGAGCGCCGCCATGTCCAGGTAATCAACCTTTCCGCGCAAAGTCGGTGCGATTAAATTGAGCTCCTGTTGCGTCCGCACGTAGTCATGAAAGCCATGGTAATAGTAATGCGCGAGGGCAAGATGCGAGTCAGGTAGATTGGGTGCAAGCTTTAGCGCCGTTTCAGCGGCTTCCTTTGCCTGAGCTAATCGTTCGGGAGTGTGATCAATGTAACGATAAAGAAGGATGTGCGCCTGGCTCTTCAAACAATACGCCAGCGTGAAAGCTGGATCTCGCGCAATAGCTTTATCCGCGAGTGCAATTGCTTTCTTCCAGTTCTCGCCATTCTTGGTGGCAAATTGCGCGGCCAGGTCACGCGCCTGAAGGTAAAGATCGTACGCTTCCATATCCTGCGTAGGATGGCGCTCGATTGCCCTCTTTTCGCTAGGCGATAGTTTTGCCTCAAGCTGCATCACTATCGACTGAGCTAGCTCGCTTTGCAGAGCAAATAAGTCGTCTACCTTGCGTTCATAACTTTCAGCCCATTCCTGCGTATTTGTGCGCGTATCGATCAATCGGGCATTTACTCGTACGCGACCATCGGCTTTCTGGACGCTCCCTTCTAAAACATGAGCGACCCCAAGTATACTCCCGATCTCTCGCGCGGTTTTCTTTCCGGCACCACGATAAGAGACAACCGCGTCGCGACTGATCACCTGAAGGTCAGATACCTTCGCCAGATCCGTGAGAATGTCGTCCTGTACGCCATCGACGAAGTAACTATTGTCGTTCTCGTTGTTAAAACTTTCGAAGGGCAGGACCGCAATACTTTTGTCGTTGATCGGTCGAGTATCCTGGGTTGTTGACTCTGTTGTTGTGGGAGACTGGCGCCGCGTCGTACTGACAAGAAATACAACACCTGCCGCGACAAGAACGAACGCGATCACTAAGGCAATGCGTAAACCACGATGGTTGCGCCGCGTGAAGAAACGCTGGAGGTGATATGCCGTGGTACGCGGTTGCGCCACGATTGGTTGCTCGGCCAGATATCGTCTTATATCCTCGGAAAAACCGCGAACCGATGGATAGCGTTTTTCCGGCTCCTTACGCAACGCACAAAGGACAACGTTATCGAGATCGCCGTGCAGAATGTTGCGTCGGTCGGGATCGGAAACAACAAGGCTTGGGAGAGCGGGTTCTTCTTCGCAGATGACGCGTGTTAGTTCTTCCGACGAAGGCCGCGCCGAGGAAAAGTTATACGGCGACTGGTCGGTCAGGATCTCATAGAGAAGCGCACCCAGTGCGTATACATCAGTCGCCATTGTGACCGGCTCGCCACGTGCCTGCTCGGGCGACGCACAAATTGGAGTCAGCCGTCGCTTATTAGTCGCGGTAGCTTGTAGCGCGCCGTCTCCCGGCTCGAGTAACTTCGCGATCCCGAAGTCGAGTAATTTCGGCTCGCCCTCCGAGTTAACAAGAATGTTACCAGGTTTCAAATCGCGGTGGACGATGTGATCGCGATGCGCGCGTTCGACTGCATCGCAGACTTTGAGAAACAATTCGAGACGTTGGCGGATCGCAAGTTGGTTCTTTTGTACGAATTGCGTAATTGGAACGCCAGCGACGTACTCCATCACAAAGTAAGGCAATCCATCGTCAGTCGTACCGGCGTCGAGCAAACGCGCGATGCAATGATGCTCCAATTGCGCAAGGATTTGACGCTCCGCTCTGAACCGATCCACGATTTCGTTGGTATCGATGCCGCGGCGGAGCAGTTTGATGGCTACCTGTTTTTCGAACTGACCATCTGCCCGCTCGGCCAGGTAAACACTGCCCATCCCGCCGCGTCCTATTTCACTGATAACTTTGTAGGCTCCGAGGCGTCGACCGATCGGCTCGGACCAGATCCTGCGTCCCAAAGATGTGCGCAAGTTATTGGCAAAGGCTTCTACATTATCCGAGAATGGCTGGAGGAATGATTCTACCTCGTGTCGTAGGGCGGTATCGCTTCCACAGGCACGGTCCAGGAAAGCGTCTCTCCCCGCTTTTTCTTCGTACTCCAGTGCTTCGCAGAGCACAGGCTTGATCTGTTGCCAGCGCTCCGGCGTCATCTTACTGATTTGGTCTAGCGGCATTTAGCTGGTAGTTAACCTTCGCTGCAAAAACTGCTTCGCGCTAACCCATTCGCGTTTGATCGTAGCAGGGGAAATCTGCAACAGCTTACTAATCTCTTCTACGGTTAGCCCGCCAAAAAAGCGCAACTCGACGATTCTTCCCTGCCTCGCATCGAGTCTTTCCAATTCGGTCAAAGCCTCGTCGACCGCGGCAACAGTGAGGTCACAGCTTTGGGAAAAATCGATAGCTTCATCGAGAGTTAGACGAAGCGCATTCTCTCCACCTCGTTTTGCCGCCGTGCGAGCGCTCGCATGCGTCTTAAGAACTCGCCGCATCATTTGAGCGGCGATGCCAACAAACTGTGCGCGATTTTTCCAATCGACTTGCCGTTGATTTCTAAGACGCAGATAGGCTTCGTGCACAAGAGCAGTCGGCTGTAACGTGTGATCGCTTCTCTCACCGCGCAGGTAATGGCCGGCCAGGTCACGAAGTTGTTGGTAGACTTGCGGTAGCATCTCGGCCAACGCCTCGACATCGTTTCCGGCTTGCTCGATCGAAGCGCCAGGTTGGTCCACATCGTCCGACATTTTGGGTAATAACCTACAGACTTGCAACGTGATCTCCACGGAAAGTTCTTTTTTGAGCCCTTTTTGTCGGTTTTCCAGCGTTAAGTGTCGTGAACAAAGTTTTTCAATCGGAGGGACGGTCTCTATGACCTATTTTTCCCTAAATCCGGCCCACCAAAATCCGAAGAGAGTCGGCATTGTTGGATTCGAAGGCGTATCCAACCTTGATCTCGTGGGACCGCTCGAAGTATTCGCAAAAGCACGCGCGCAAGACGATCAAGTCAAAGAGAAGCCTCTCTACGAAATTATTATCACCGCGCTGGAAGGCAGGAGCTTTGTTTCAGAGGCAGGAGTTGTTTTTCGTGCAGCTCGCACAATTGAAACCGCTCCGGCGTTCGACACAATTATCGTTCCCGGTGGGCAACGCAATCCGGCTGCGATAAAGAAGATCGCAGCCTGGTTGCATGCGCGCGGCGCGGAAACCCGGCGTATCGCATCGGTGTCGACGGGCATCTACTCGCTCGCGGAAAGTGGTCTCATCGACGACCGCCACGTGACAACGCATTGGCGATGCTCGCACGCGGTGGCGCGGCAGTTTCCAAAGCTGAAAGTCAACCATACCGCCACGTTCCTTAAGGATGGCTCGTTCTATACGTGTGGTGGCGGATCGGCTGGTATCGAGATGAGCCTGGCGCTGGTGAATGAAGACTACGGCGTGCAAGTAGCGCGAGCTCTGGCGCGCGAACTGGTCATGAACTTGCGACCGCCCGGGGAAGACGAGTGTCTGTTGAAATCGCCTCAATTCCAACCCACGGCAATTGAACGCCTCGCCGACTTGCCAGCCTGGATTTGTGCCCACCTCCACGAGCGTTTGTCCGTAGACTTACTCGCGGCAAAAACCGGCTTGAGCAGGAGACAATTTAGCAGGCTTTTCAAAACAATTTATAACAGCACACCGGCGGACTTTTTGGAAGAGTTACGCCTTAGTGAGGCACGCCGGCGACTGCTCATGCCGCGTACGAGCGTTGAATGCGTAGCTGCATCAGTCGGCTTCAATAGTGCGGATGCCTTTCGCCGTGCCTTTCAGCGTCGACTCGGAATTAGTCCGCGCGGTTTTCGGAGTCGATTCGAACTTCGTCCGCGGAATTTTCGCACCGATCGCGAGACGCACAACCTTACGTTAGCCCCGCAAGGGCAAAGGTAGTTTTATCTGCAATAAGGCTAACGACATGTCCTTTGTTTTGGCGATAATACTCGCTTATCTGTTCTTTTTCATCCTGGCGACGCTTGTATTAATGGCTGTAGTACCTGTATCCACGCCCGGGACTGCGATCGATTGTGCACCCGAGAATGGAAGGGAAAAGTTACGAACCTGTAGCTTGGAAGGATCGCGCGCAATATATCCTGCGGCGTTAACTGAGGTAGCTCCACTTAAAAGTTCCTGCACTGTTTCAAAGTATGAAAGCGAATGAGTGTGGAGAAGAAATTATCAGCCTGGCCGTGGACGCTGTCGACCGGCTGCTCATTCGCGTTGGCTACAGCGGAATGTCGATGGAGGATGTAGCTAACGAGTCTCGTATTGAGCGGCAGACATTGTATCTCTACTTTCGAAACAAAGGAGACTTGGTGCTCGCGCGCGAGGATCGAATCACCAAAACAGTAAGAGAAGCCTTGCAGCGGGTTGCGGAAAAATCCGGATCATGGGAAGGCAAGATTCGTAAGATGCTTTACCTCCGAGTGCTATTGCGCTTCGACAGCGTTCAACATATTCCCGAAAGCCTTGACGATATACTGCGTGATGTCGGGCCGGATCTGCGGGACCGGGAAGAACTTTACTGCAAGCAAGAATCCAAGATCCTTAGCGGCGTTCTGCAGCGTGGACGAAGGAGCGCGACTCTTCAGTCGCAAGCCTGTTCCACTTTGGCTGATGCGCTGATTGCAGCCACCAATTCGCTGCTTCCATTTCACCTCACAAGAAACGATGTGCTGAAAAGGCGCGATGCTGAAGAAAAGGCAGAGCAGATCATCGATATCGTTTTACATGGATTGTCCGGAAGCCACGGCGTGACCGAGGCGAAAGGCCAAATTTCGCAGGAAAGCAGCCGATCAGAATCAAGAAAGCAAAAACCTGGGCAAGTGGCATTGCATCGAACCAAAGCAACGCAACGGCGATCTCATTCTTTAAACGCATGTCACTCCTGTTGACCAAGAACGCCATCCCAGCTACCATCTGCGGATGAGTATGCCGACCGTGCTCACGGAGGCGGCTTCAGCTCGAAGCCAACCCAAAAAGAGCACGAAACAAAACAATCCAACCGCAACCGACGTTCTTCACACGATCGAGCAACATGTTTTGCTCGATGGTTTTAAGATCGTCATCGATCTCGAGAAGAGCCGGGGCCCTTATATATATAATGCGGCGAGTAATTCGCGGCTGATCGATCTCTACGGATTCTTTGGGTCGCTTCCGGTCGGATACAACCATCCATACTTTGAGCAGGAAGATGTGAAGCGCGATTTGTTGCGCGCATCGGAGATCAAGATCGCGAACTCCGATGTTTATTCGGAAGGCTACGCACGTTTTATCGAAACGTTCAGCCGTGTCGCCGGAATGAAGCCACTTGAACGTTATCTTTTTATCGAAGGGGGTGCGCTCGCGATCGAGAACACTCTCAAGGCGGCGATGGATTGGAAGGTGCGCAAGAACATGGCGGCCGGTCGCGGCGAGCGCGGCACAGATATTTTGCATTTCCGTCGCGCCTTTCACGGTCGTAGTGGGTACACCATGAGCCTAACGAATACCGATCCGCGCAAGACCGATCTTTTTGCGAAGTTCGATTGGCCGCGCGTTTCAAATCCGGCGATCGATTTTTCGCTGCCGGAAAACGAGCGCGAAGCAGATGTCATCGCGCGCGAGAAAAAGTCCGAGGAGGAAATCCGTTCAGCAATCGCTAAACGCGGGACAGACATTTGCGCCATTATTATCGAACCGATCCAGGGCGAAGGGGGCGACAATCACTTCCGTGGCGAGTGGCTCAAGAAATTGCGCGAAATTTGTGATGAAAACGAAATCCTCCTTATTTTCGACGAAATTCAAACCGGCTTCGGAACGACGGGGCGCACCTGGTGTTGTGAATATTTTGGCATCGTCCCGGATTTAATGGCGTTCGGGAAAAAGGCGCAGGCCTGCGGTGTCATGGCGGGTCCGCGCATTGATGAAGTGAAGGACAACGCGTTTCGTTTGCCGAGCCGCTTGAATTCCACCTGGGGCGGAAATTTTACCGACATGGTGCGCTCGACGCACTTCATGCACATCATCGAAAGTGAGAAGCTCGTCGAGAACGCGCGCGTAATGGGCGAACGCATTGTGAAATCGCTGCACACAATTGCCGCAGAGTTTCCGATCATGACAGCGGTGCGCGGTCGCGGTTTGTTCATCGCGTTCGATCTGCCCGATCCGAAAACACGCGATGAATTCTGGAAGAGGTTTGTTCGATGGCGGCGTGCTCGCTTTGAAATCGGGCGAACAGGCGATTCGATTTCGTCCCGCGCTCGATATCAATGCTGAAGCGATCGATGAAGCGATGGACTTGCTGCGTAAACAGTGCCAGCGCATGCAGCGCTAATTTGGTAGAGCGCGAGTCCGAGCCGGACTGGCATATCGGTCGCGCCGACGAAAATATGGAAAACGTTCTTAACAGACTCGGTCTCGCTCAGGAAAACGACGGCGTCTTTTTCGGTGAATGGCGTGGCGGCGGTGCGAAGATCGACAAGATCTCGCCGATCAACGGAAAGAAACTGGCCAGCGTTCGGACCGCGTCGGCGGACGATTACGACATAGCGATCGCGCGCGCGCACGAAGCGTTTTTGAAATGGCGCACAACACCCGGACCCGTTCGCGGCGATACCGTTCGCCGTCTCGGCAACGCTTTGCGCGAAGCGAAAAATGATCTCGGTCAGCTCGTCACGCTCGAGACCGGCAAAATTATCGCCGAAGGCGAAGGGGAAGTGCAGGAGATGATCGACATCTGCGATTTCGCCGTCGGTCAGTCGCGCATGCTCTATGGCCTGACGATTCAATCGGAGCGGCCGAGTCACCGTTTGATGGAACAATGGCATCCGCTCGGTGTTGATCGCGGTGATCAGCGCTTTCAATTTTCCGGTCGCTGTCTGGTCGTGGAACGCAGCGCTCGCCGCCGTCTGCGGCGATGCGACGGTTTGGAAAGCTTCGGAAAAAACGCCGCTCACTGCGATTGCAGTGACAAAGATTGCGGAACGCGTCTGTCGCGAAACCGGAGCGGATCCGGCGATTTTCACTTTGCTGATGGGCGACCGTAAAACGGTGGGACAAAAACTTTCCGCTGATAAGCGCATTCCTTTGATCTCCGCCACCGGCTCGACCCAGATGGGGGTGCACGTTGCGCAAACAGTTCATGGCCGACTTGGCAAGACGATCATGGAATTGGGCGGAAACAACGCGCTCATTGTTTGCCCAAGTGCCGATCTCGAAATGGCGACGCAATCGATCTTCTTCGGCGCAGTCGGCACCGCGGGTCAGCGCTGCACTTCGACGCGCCGCGTCATCATGCACGAATCGATCGCGGACAAAGTGCGCAAGAAACTTTTGGGCGCATACAAATCGCTGCGCATTGGAAATCCGCTCGATCGCCAGACGGTGATGGGTCCGTTGATCGAAAAAAACGCGGTCGACATGGTGCAACATTCCATTCAGCGATTGAAGGATGAAGGCGGTGAAGTTCTTTACGGCGGCGATCGCCTCGAGGGAGAACAATACGCGGGCGGATGCTACATGACGCCGTGTCTCGCAAACGCCAAGCCTGATTTCCAAATTGTTTGCCACGAAACTTTCGGCCCGCTGCTTTATTTGCTGACCTATCGCGATTTCGATGAAGCAATCGCGATCAACAACGGCGTGCCGCAAGGATTGACCTCTGCAATTTTCACGAACGACATGCGCGAAGCGGAAAAGTTTCTGTGCGCTGCCGGCAGCGATTGCGGAATCGCAAACGTGAACACCGGAACGAGTGGCGCAGAAATTGGCGGCGCTTTTGGTGGCGAAAAAGAAACCGGCGGCGGCCGCGAAAGCGGAAGCGATTCGTGGAAGATGTACATGCGCCGTCAGACGAACACGATCAATTTCTCGACCGAGTTACCGCTCGCGCAGGGGATTCAATTCGGACGCCGACGACACGGCAGCGCGACTGCTTAATCCGGGGAGCGCACGCGCCCTCGCGTGCTGGCGATGGCGCCTCGCCATCGCGAACTTTTATGCAGGCATTTCGGCGAGGCGCCGAAATGAGCACGCGAGGGCGCGTGCGCTCCCCAATCGAAGTGATTCAACGCGCCGTAGTCAGCTCAAAAAGTCCGTCGAAGTTCTTAGCTGTATCGATGTTCATGATGTACCGCTGCAATTTCTTGCAGTGATCCTTGCCGATCACATCGCCGCCGAGCGCGGTGAATTTTACCGCGATCTCTTCTTCGGTCATTGGATCGCGCGGATCGCCCTTCGGAACATCAACACGCGTGGCGTGCGATTTGCCGTCATTCGTCGTGATCGTCACGCGGCTCGGTTGGAACTTGGGAAAGAGCGCTTCGAATTCTTCGTTAGGCACGACTTTCACCTTGTCCATGATCGGAATGAGCGCTTTGTCGAGGACGCGTTCTTCTTTGAATTGCAACGGCGTGACCATGCCGTCGACCAATCCTGCGGCCATGCAATAGGGCAGGGAGTGATCGGCGGTTTCTTTCGAATCCGGTCGGTATTTGTGCGGATCGCCGAGAATGTCGGCGGCGCGCGCGATCACTTCCACTTTGATTTCCTTCACGTCGTCGGCCTTGATGTTGTGTTCCTTCACTGTCTTCATCATCGCGGTTAGCGGCGCGTGACTGAGTGCTTCGATCGGAAAACTCTTCATCCCGCAATCGAGAATGCGGTAGTGGTCTTTGCTCGATTTCGGCAAATCCTTAACCAGGCCTTCGCCGTCGAAAGTTGCTGGTTCTCCTTTGTATTGCACGTGATGAAACACAGCGAACAGACCTTCCTTGCCATCGATGATGTGTTCCGGTCCGGAAAATCCGCCGCGAGCAAGTAGCGCGCTCTCCGCGCCCATGCGACCCGCCCACGGATCGACCGTGTTTTTCATGTTGGTCAATTTGCCCGCCGTGACCGCGCCCGGACAAAATGTTCGCGATGCGCTGATGCCCATCGCCGATACCATTTGATCCGGCGTGAGATTCAACACGCGACCCGCCGCGATCGGCGCTGCGAACGCGCTCAGCGTTGCATGATGCCAGCCATATTCGCGCACGCCCGGCCGACCGATTTCGCAAAGACGCATTTCGATTTCGTAGGCGATGATCGTCGCAAGAATCAGATCCTTGCCACTCAGCCCTTCACTTTCGCAAAGCGCCAGCGGCGCCGCGATGAGATCGCTCGGATGACATGGGTCGGCCTTCCAATAAATGTCGTTGTAATCCATCGCGCGAATCATGTGGCCGTTCAGAAACGACGCATCGAACGGGATTCGTCTTGAATCCAGAAACGAACGCAGTGGCCTTGCCGTTTCCACCGCCCATCGCGCGATAATGTTTCAGCAAAATCTTCGCATCATCCTGCTGACTGCCACCGAGCGCGCAGCCGATGGTGTCGAACCAAAATAATTTGGCCGATTGAATGGCTTCCGCGGAAAGATCCTCGTATTTAAGCGCGCAAGCCCACTCAGCAATAGTGTAGGATAGAAGGCGCTTTGAATCAGTTGATTGCTTTGTCATATGATCTTCAGGGTTACAATTGGGTTAAAATTGTGAGTTTTTGGCCCGCGAATCACACGAATCACGCCAAAATGTCCGGCCAGCAAATCGAATCTAAGAATTCTTTTCAATTCGCGTCAATTCGCGTGATTCGCGGGTGTCTTCTCCTTGCTCCGCCATGAATCCGAAGAACTTCTTCGGGGAGCTGAAGCGGCGCAACGTTTACAAGGTTGCGGTCGCGTATGCGGTCGCCGGCTGGGCTCTCGCGCAAGGTATTGCCCAGGTCTTTCCGGTGTTCGACATTCCGAATTGGGCAGTGCGCCTGATCGTGCTCGTGCTCGTGATCGGATTTCCAATCGCGCTCGTCATCGCCTGGGCGTTCGAATCAACCCCGGAAGGAATCAAGCGAACCGAAGATGTCGATCTTGACGCGCAAAAGCGCGCGCCAAAGAAGCACGCATGGATTTATGTTGTCGTTATCGGCGCCGCAATTTCGATCGCGCTGTTCTTCCTCGGACGATACACCGCCGGAAACAAAACTGCCGAGACCACCAATGAATTGTCCGCAAAGTCGATCGCGGTCTTGCCGTTCGATAATCTGAGTCGGGACCCCGACAATGCCTTTTTCGCCGAGGGCGTACAGGACGAAATCCTGACTCGCTTGGCCAAGGTCGCGGACCTCAAGGTGATTGCGCGCTCATCGACGCAACGATTCAAGAGCGCGCCTACCGATTTGTCCGAGATCGCAAGGCAACTCGGCGTCGCGAATATTTTGGAAGGAAGCGTGCAGAAATCAGGCGACCAGGTGCGCGTCAACGTCCAGCTCATTAACGCGATGACCAATGCGCATCTCTGGGCGGAGATCTACGATCGCAAGTTGAGCGATATTTTTGCGGTGCAAAGTGACATTGCCAAGACGGTGGCGGACACCTTGCAGGCGAAGCTTACCGGCTCTGAAAAGCAAATGATGGCTACGCAAGAGACGACCGACACGACCGCGTATGAGCTTTATCACAAAGGCCGGTCGTTTTGGGAAAAGCGGTCGGGCGACAATATCCCAAGAGCGATTGCGTTCTTCGAACAAGCGATCGCGCGCGACCCGAATTACGCATTGGCTTACGCCGGTTTGGCCAGCGCGCACATCCTCTCTCCTTATTATACGCACACGGACCGGCGCCAGGAAGGCGCGAAAGCAAAAGAGGCCGCGCTCAAAGCTCTCTCGCTCGATCCCAATCTCGCGGAGGCGCACTCCGCGCTCGGGAAAATTCTCTTCTGGACTGAACTCAATATCGCCGGAGCGATGCGCGAATATAAACGCGCGCTTGAGCTCAAGCCTAACGATGCCGGAACGCGTCATTGGTATGGCAACGACACCCTGGCGGCGCTCGGACGATTCGAGGAAGCGATTGCCGAGGGCAGGCGCGCAATTGAGCTGGATCCGTTGTCGCCAATTATCAACGCGGATTTGGGAACAACCTTCTTCTATGCCGGACGCTACGACGAGTCTGCAGCGCAGTTGCGAAAGACGCTCGAAATCGATCCGACATTCTTCTTCGCGCACTATAGCCTCGGCATCGCCCTTCAAGCCAAAGGCGACCTCTCCGGCGCGATCACGGAATACGAAAAAGCAAAGCAATTGACCAGCGACAACTTGTTAGTATCGACGATTTGCGCTGCGGCCAAGGCTCGGGCTGGCGACAAGGATGCCGCGCGACAAATGCTGAGCGAGCTCGATGAGATCAGTAAGAACCGCGAGGTGGTTGGTTACTTCCGCGCTTTGCTTTATCTCAGTTTGAACAACAAAGATGAAGCACTCCGCTGGCTCGAACAAGGTTTTGAAGAACGCGACGGCGCCAATATTTGCTGGATCAAGGTCGATCCACTTCTTATCCCGTTGCATGGCAATCCACGGTTCGAGGCACTGGTGCAAAAGGTTGTCGGCGAAAAGAAGTGAAGATCGACAACCGATTTACTCCGCACTCGAAATGTCAACCGGCGCCCGCTAATCTATCGCTTTCGTGATGTCTGAAAAAATACGCTTCGGCCCGGCAAATCCGCATCCGCTTTCGCAATTGAAGACGGAACTCGTTTGGGAAGGAAAGTACGACGAGTACGGGAATCGTCGCGATGTGGACATCGCCGGATGCGCGATGCCGATGCAGAAGATCGAGACGATTGACGAGCCGCGAAGTCGCGCAGCAGCTGAAGGTCAGATTGAATTATTCGAGAAAACGCGCGCGAGAATTCGTGAGGAGTCAGGCCAATATCCGAAGAAGACGAATGGCGCGAATGGCGATTTCCGCAACCGGCTCATCTGGGGCGACAACAAGCTCGTCATGGCCAGCCTGCTCGCCGAGTTCAAAGGCCGCATCGACCTCATCTACATCGACCCGCCGTTCGATGTCGGCGCGGATTTCACGATGGACGTGCCGATTGGGGACGAGAAAGAAACCGTCGGCAAAGATCAATCCACTTTGGAGATGGTGGCCTACCGCGACATGTGGGGCAAAGGCACCGACTCCTATCTGCACATGATGTATGAGCGGCTCACGTTGATGAAGGAGTTACTGAGCGAAAACGGAAGCATTTATGTGCATTTTGACTGCGAGTGAATGGCATTACTTCGATTGCATACTGGACGAGATTTTTGGATCGAGAACTTCCGTAAACGAGATCATATGGTATTACATCGAACAAGTATGGCGCAACGTCAGCGGCGTTCGATTCGTATTCACAACACGATTGCTACTTCTATTCAAGACGCGAAACGCATTTACTTATAATCCTCAATTCGTTCCAGTTAAGATTGCGCGGAAACGCAGCACACTTTCGGAAATGGAACAAGAGAATTCGTAGCTAAGAATCGAATGGCAACGTGATGAGCAAGGCAATCTACATTTACGTCGATGAGCACTGCAGAAGAAGTCCAGACGATGTTTGGGAAATTCCTGTCTAATCAATCCTATGGCTGATGAACGATAGGATATGCCACCCAAAAACCCGAGGCCTTCTGAACGCATCATCAAAGCCAGCAGCAACGAAGGCGATCTCGTCGCCGACTTCTTCTGCGGCAGCGGCACAACCGGCGCGGTGGCCGAGCAGCTGGGCCGCCGCTGGATCATGGCCGACCTCGGGCGGTTCGCCATTCACACCAGCCGCAAACGATTGATCGACTCCAACGCAAGCTTCACAACGAAGGCAGGCCCTACCGCGCATTCGATGTCTACAACCTCGGCCGTTACGAGCGGCAGTGGTGGCAGAAGGAACGGCTGCAAGGCGCGGACGATGAGCATCGAAGGTAGTGCTCGGATTTTTCAAGGCTGAAGCTGCTGCCGAACTCCGTCGCCACTATCTTCACGGGCGCAAAGGCGGTGCGTTCTGTCCACGTCGATGGCATCGACTCAGTCTTTCACGCGCGATGAAGTGCGCGCAGTCGCCAAGGCCGCGCGCGAAGCGGGCGCGAAGGAAGTGCTACTGCCTGGCGTGGGAATTCGAGATGGATTTGCGGCTGATCTGCCACGACGTTGAAGCAGAGCGAGGCGTCAAGATGAAGCTGATTCAGATTCCGCGCGAGATCATGGAGAAGAACCGCAAGAGTCCGCCGCCGTTCCTGGAAGTGGCCGTGCTCGAGGCGGAGCCGATCTATCGGGCAAAGGACGGAGACCGTGGATATTAAGCTGACGAAGTTCCTGCCGTCGCTGGCCGAAGTGCCCGGCAAGGAACTGGAGGCGTTGAGGGAGCGGCAATCAAGAGCGGTTTCGATTTCATCGATTTCTGGGCCGTCGATTTCGACTGGCAGCACGGGCAAACCCTTCAAGCACCACTGGCAGGACTACCGGACGCGCAAGGATCGGAGTCCTCAAGACCGTGAGCGATGCCGGGTTCAACAAATATCCGAAGCCCGGAAAATACACGGCCTGCGTCAAAGTGGTCGATATCTTCGGCTGCGACACCAGCATCACGGTTGAGGTGAAGGTGTGAGCAAACCGCGTTGTATCATCATTGCCGGCCCGAATGGCGCTGGCAAAACGACTTTCGCGCGCGAGTTCCTGCCGCGTGAAGCCGAGGTAGTTCATTTCGTGAACGCAGATTTAAATTGCCAGCGGGCTTTCGCCGTTGAAGCCGGAACTGGCCGCGGTAGCCAGCGGCAGATTACTGTTATCGGAATTGGAACGACTGGCAGCGATGCGGGTAGATTTCGCTTTTGAAAGCACCTTGAGCGGACTTGTTTACCGGGCCCGGTTGAAGAAATGGAAAGCAGCGGGTTATCGGATCGAGATCATTTTTCTGCAATTGCCTTCGCCGAAGCTGGCGTTGCGGCGCATCGCCGCGCGGGTGAGACAGGGCGGGCACAATGTTCCGCGCGTCGATGTCTTGAGACGTTTCAAACGCGGATGGAAGAACTTTCAAACCGTCTATCGCCCCTTAGCGGATGCGTGGACAGTTTATGATAACTCAGGAGAGTCTCCCCGAGTGCTGGAGAGAGAACCATGAAATCAATGAGCAAAAAAAAGGAAACGGACGATCTAACGGCAAAAGTGGGTCGCGCGCTGCGCCGCGCTGGGCGCGCCGCACGGAAAGTCGCGCGCGACTACGGGACGCCGGTTTATGTGTGGAAAAATGGGAAGGTCGTGGCACTGAAACCGAAAGTCAGTTAGCCAACTAATCGGCTGCAACCAAGCGGAATGTCGCATCATCCATACGTCAACATCTCCGCGCTCGAACCGCTCTTCGCGCCGCACGAAGAACCGAACCGGCATCGAGGTACGCGCAGATACGGAAGGACAACCGGCTCGAATCGTCACCGGTCGCCGCAGAACACCGATTGCTATTGCGCAAAATTTGCGGCCGCTCCTCAAAGCGTGGCGATCCACTTCTTATCCCGTTGCATGGCAACCCACGGTTCGAGGCGCTGGTGCAGAGAGTGATTGCACCAAAAATACCACAGTGAGAATGGACAATGGAACCGGCGGGAGCCGAGCGACATCGATGGGCGGGTCGGGACACAACCTAGTCGGAGTGCTGTTGAAGAGCGGGGACGCGAGTCAATGAACCCTGCAGAGTTCAAAAAGAAGTGGTCGCGTTATCAGGGCAAGGAAACCTCCGCCTACCAGGGGCACTTCAATGATCTTTGCGCCTTGCTCGGCCAGCCAACGCCCGCCGAAGCCGATCCGACCGGCAGCGAATCTTCTGTTTCCAGAAGCGCGTCGTCAAAGACGCGGAGCTTTTGCCTGCAAGATTGAACGACGCCGGAAGATCAACGAGCTGAACGAACGCGGCTTTGCCGACGTGTGGAAAAAGGGCTGCTTCGCCTGGGAATACAAAGGCAAAAAGAAAAATCTCGACGAAGCCTACAAGCAACTGCTCCGCTACCGCGAATCGCTGCTGAATCCGCCCTTGCTCGTCGTCTGCGATTTCGACCGCTACATCGTCCGCACCAATTTCAACGGCACGGTGCAGGAGACGCACGAGTTCACCAACGCCGAGATTGACCGCCCGGAAAATCTGCGCCTGCTCCGCGCCGCTGTTTACCGATCCCGATTTCCTCAAGCCGCAGCGCACCACGGCGCAAGTCACCGAAAACCTCGCCGGCACAATCGCCGAAGTCGCCAGATCGCTCCAGAAGCGCGAAGCCGATCGAACTGGCCGACGCCAAGACCCGCGCGGAAGTGAATTGTCGCGCAACGCAAGAACCTCCGCATCGCCCGCTTTCTCAATCGCATCGTCTTTTGCTTCTTCGCCGAGGACACCGGCTTGCTGCCGAAGAAGCTTGTTCACCGAACTGCTCAAGACCGGCGTGGACGACCCAGTCATTTCGCCGAAACACTCGAAGAGCTTTTCAACGTCATGGCCAAGGGCGGCACGTTTGGCAAAGACAAGATTCGCCATTTCAACGGCCATCTGTTCGAGGAATCCACCGTCTTTGAACTCACCGAAGACGAAATCGCGCAAGCTCGCCGACGCGGCCGAGGCGGACTGGCAATTCATTCAGCCCAGCATCATGGGCACGTTGTTCGAGCGCGCGCTGGACGAGAAGCGCAGCGCGCGCAACTCGGCGCGCACTACACCAGCGAAGCCGACATCAAGACGCTCGTGGAACCGGTGCTGATGGCGCCGCTCCGCCGCGAATGGAAGCGAGATCAAAGGCGAACTCGCCGCCGCCTACGCCAGCGGCAAGGAGCGACGCCCGCGACCGCGCGACAACGCTCGCCGCGTTTCAGAAGAAGCTCGCCGCCGTCACCGTGCTCGACCCGCGTGCGGCAGCGGCAACTTCCTTTACGTCTCGCTGCAACTGCTGCTCGGCCTGGAAAAGGAAGTCATCACCTACGCCACGCAACTCGGCTTCAAGTTCCGCCGCAGGTGAGCGTGCAACAACTCCGCGCCATTGAGATCAATCCCTACGCTTTCGAGCTGGCGCAGGTGTCCGTGCAAATCGGCTACCTGCAATGGCGGCGCGACAACGGTTTCGACAACGACCGCTCGCCCGTGCTGCAAAATCTGGACGGCTTCCAGAACGAAGACGCGCTGCTCGTGCCGCATTTCCGCAGCAAGGCGAAGACGTTGAAGGAAGCGCAGGCGGGCGAACACGCAGGGCGACGACGCGTTGAAGTTCTACACCGAACGCGAATGGCCGAAGTGCGATGTGATCGTCGAGCAACCCGCCGTTTCTCGGCGACAAGTTCATGCGTGCGCGAACTTGGCGACGATTACGTTGAAGAATTGCGTCGCATTTACGACAACCGGATTCCCGGCGCAGTCGGACCTTTGCTGCTACTGGTTTGAAAAGGCGCGTGACCTGATTGAACGCAAGAAATGCAAACGCGCCGGACTTCTGGCAACGCAGGGAATTCGCGGCGGCGCGAATCGCGAAGTTTTGAAACGAATCAAAGAGACGGGCGACATTTTCTTTGCCGTGAGCGACCGCGAATGGATTCTGGCCGGCGCGAACGTGCATGTCAGAATGGTTGGCTTCGACGATGGCATCGGAACAATTGCGCGAACTGGATGGCAAAGACCGTAGGCGCGATCAACGCAAATCTCACCGGCCTTTGCTGATACGACTTCTGTCGCGATAGGTCGAAGCGAACCGTGGACATTGCATACGTCGGCACCACAAAGAAAGCTGCCGTTCGATATCTCAGAAGAGACAGCGCTTGAATTGATGTTGGCACCTAACCCGCACGGTCGGCCTAACAGCGACGTGATTGTGCCATATTTAAATGCGGATGGGTTGGTCAAACGTGACCCGCATGTGTGGATCATCGACTACCCGATTTCGCTCTCGAGAGGTAGAAGCGCGCTAGATACGACAAGCCATTCGAATACGTGAAAGAAAATGTTCTGCCGTTAAGACTTAATCACCGCGAAGCGGTTCAGCGAGGTATTGGTGGCGACAGGCACGTCCGACTCCGGAAATGAAGAAGCGCTATCGCCGCGTTTTCACGATTTGTAGTCACACCAATGGTATCGAAGCATCGAATTTTTTCTTGGCTGTCCACTCCTTGCAACGCTGATCACCAACTGTTCGTCTTTGCACGCGACGATGATTATTTTTTCGGTGTTTTGCATTCGCGCTTTCAGAAGTTTGGGCATTGAAACTTGGGACGCGATTGGAGACGCGGCCGCGTTACACGCCGAGCGCCTCTTTCGAGACGTTTCCGTTCCCCGAGCCGACCGACAAACAGAAGATCGACGATTTCCACCGCGGTCAAAGAATTAAACGAGCTGCGCGAGAACTGGCTCAATCCGCCGGAATGGACAACCACACGCGTTCTCGAATTTCCCGGCGCAACTGACGGTCCCTGGTCACGTTTCGTTGTCGATCCAGACACGTGCGGCATCGGCACAGTCCGTTATCCGCGCGTCGAACCGCGCGATGATGAGTGCGCGAAAAAGTTGGCCAAGCGCACGCTCACCAATCTCTATAACGAGCGCCCCTCTTGGCTCGCGAACGCGCACGCAAAGCTCGATGCGGCTGTCGCCGCCGCCTACGGTTTTCCTGTCGATCTTACTGACGAACAAATTCTCGAACGCTTGCTCGCACTCAATCAGCAACGTGCCTCAGATGAAAAATCGGTGCCGAAGAAACGACCACGAACCTCACGCGAGAAGACCCAAGAAGAACTCGTGTGAATTCCAAACCAGCGTCAGCCTCCCCGAACCCGACATCGCCGTCACCGAAATCGCCTCGGATATGAAGCGGTAACGATTTAAATGCCACTCTTGCAGCTTTTGGTGTCTCGAAATTAGCGGGTGATTATATGGCGGCGTTTCGAAGCTCTAAGCGACCGGTGCTCAAAAAACTACATGAGAGAATCACTAAGCTTGGCGACATCCAAAACGGAACATGGCTGACGGAGGTGTTGCAGAAATTGTTTAAAACTCACGTCGAGACGGCGAACGCAGAATTTTTTAAGAAGAAATATCAGGGCTGAACCGGGAGAAAATTGCAGCGCGATTGATTGCAAGCTCCGCGCATTACGCTGGTCTCGCGGGCGCATCGGCTGCGGGAGCGATTACGCTTGCTGAACTGGCGGCTCCGGAAAGCGGTGGGACCAGCCTAGCTGCTGCAGCAGCTGCATTCGTAGGAGAACTGACGAGCACAACTTATATCCAACTAAAGATGATTTACAACATTTCTGTCGTTTTAGGCGCGCCTCTCGATGCGGCGGACCCAGAGGATTTGATGACAATGTTCTGGTATGCTCTTGGCATACAAAAATGGCAAGAGGCGGCGAACGCAGTTTTGTCGGCAGGTCCGCGGAGCACCGAATATCTTGGTAGAAAGGCCTTGAGGTCAGGCATCCGCGCAGCCATGCAGCAGGTCGCAAATAAATTCGGTGGTCAACAATTGGCTCGCCAACTGACTGAAAGAGCATGTCTTCGCCTTCTGGTGCCCGGCGTGAACATGCCTCTTGCGTATTGGGCAAACAAGAGGTTCACCAAGAAGCTTGGACGAATCGCGTCAACACGGTTGAAGCATCGCGCAGCGATAGTGCCTGCAGTGAGGAATCTGGAAAAGGAAAACCGGGATATTCAGCTCCTCGCCTTACCAGTTATCTTCCATATTGGCATAGCGTTGGAAGAAAGCGCCGATGGTAGTCGAACAATCGAACTGCAGGATACAGTGACGCGGAAGCTAAAGCTTAGCTCAACTGAGAGAGACGCTGTGTTTGATCTCATCGAGGTTCCGTACGATGAATTTTTGCAAAAAGACGGAAACGTCGCAATCTCACATTCCGAACAGGCGCACTGCGCGACCTGGCGATTGCCGCGCACGTTTTCAGTGATGCACGTCAAAGCGCATCACGACTGCGTCAGATCTCAAAGGGCAGCGGCATTCGAATTGATTGAGTCGAATCAGCCAATTTAAAAAGCAAGTTGCGGGAGACTGACGTTGTTATGGTCGCCAAGACCATGTTCCTTGCCTTTCGAGCAGCTGGCGCCAAGGACTGGCGCTCGAATCTTTCCATTGCGCTCGACCACTCGGGCGCACAACATCGCCTCCAGTTCCACCATATATTTCCGAAGGCCGTTCTAAAAAGCAGCTATTCGTCCCGGGAAGCTGACGACATTGCAAATCTTTGCCTTCATCGGCAGCAAAACCAATCGGGCCATTAGTGATAAACCACCAGTCAGCTACTTTCCCGCGCTGATTGAGAAAGCCGGGCCACCGGTTTTTGAAGCGCAATGTATTCCAACGGACACGAAACTGCTCGATGTCCCAAGCTACAAAGTGTTTCTTGCGGAGCGCCGGCAAGTTGTTGCACGAAGACTTAACGAATTTCTTCGAACAGAGGTTTAGATGACGTTGACGGTCTGCACTGCCATCGCCGTGGGAGACATCATCCGCGAAATCCAATCCGCAGCGATCCCGGCTTCCAACAACTGCTCGCTGGCGAGGAACTAATCGGGCCGAAGCAATCTGAATGAAGATCGACCCACCTCCGGTCCGAGCTCTCCACGGCGAGTCTGCGACCGGGCTGGCATTAAGCCTTCCGCCTTCGCAGCTACGGTGGACAAGACGGCGCGGCAAGCAATTCTTCGCCGTCGTTGCCCTGCCGCAAACAGATTGAGCGGTTCGCTGCCCTCGGGCCGTGGTTTAAACGGGCCTGACTGCTTTACATGGGGGAGGTTTCGGCTTGTATTACGCAACATGCGTAACGCAAACTGCGTAATGTGAAAAATCCCTTCGAATACGGCGGAGTGGTGAGTGGCGACGCCTTCTGCAACCGGAAACGGGAACTGGCCGATTTACTCCGGGCCATGGAGAACGCCGAGAAGCTGTTCGTGTTCTCGGAGCGGCGCTACGGGAAAACTTCGCTCGTGCGCGCGGCGCTCGGGAAATTACCGCGGAAGAGTTTCATCGCCGCTTATGTCGATCTTTGGCCAACGGACAGCGAGGCAACATTTGTATCGGCGGTGGCGAGGGCGATCACCGAATCGATGAGCTCGTCGGTGGGAAAGCTAATGGAGACGGCGAAAAAGTTCTTCGGCAACTTGTCCCCGAGCATCACGGTCGATAACGAAGGAAAGCCGAGCCTGACCTTTGGCCTGGCGAAACACGCGCGGATCGAGCCGATCATGGAAGAAGTTCTGGAAACCCCGGCCAAAATTGGGTCGAAAGGCGGACCGCGCGTCGTTGTCGTAATGGATGAATTTCAGCAAATGCTGGAGTACGGCAGCGATCGGGCAGAACGAAAATTGCGAAGCGTGATTCAAAACCATCGACGCGTGAGCTACGTGTTTCTTGGCAGCCGGAAACATCTGATTCAAAAGATGGTGCTCGACAAAAATCGGCCGCTATACCGCGCGGGTGGACATTACCCGCTCGGCCCGATCGCCGAGAAAGAATGGCAGCCATTCATTCGGCAGCATTTCCTGGCTGCGAACAAGCGCATCGACGAAAGACAAATTCACGAGATCTGCGAAATGACGCAGGGCCACCCGTTTTACACCCAGCATCTTTGTCACGCGCTCTGGGAGTTGGGCGAACCCAGGAAAGCCGTGACGCGAGACATGATTCGCGCGGCAGTCAAAGTATTGCTGGACCGGGAGAGCTACGCTTACACGACATTATGGGAATCACTCACTCTTCCACAGAAACGTTTCCTGAAGGGGCTCGCAGCGGAAGCGGCCGGCGTAAAGGTCTTTGCGGGGGAGTTCGTGAACCGGCACGGGCTGAGTTCCGCCTCCAATGCCCAGCGCGCGGTTGAGGCGCTACTGGCGAGAGACGTAATCGATCGGGACAATGGCTCATTCGTGATCAGCGATCGCTTTTTCCGATTATGGATCCAATCCGTGCAGGTCGTATGAATGTCTTTTGTTTGGAGGCCGATGTCCGCGGCGATCCGCGCTTCGAAGCGCTCGCCGAAAAGATTGTTCCAGCCGCGGAATTCAAAGGACCGACCGCTTCGAAATGAACAACTTCTTCTCTGAACTAAGGCGGCGCAATGTTTACAAAGTCGCGGTCGCATATGCCGTCGTCGGCTGGCTGCTCGTTCAAGTCGCAACGCAGGTTTTCCCGTTTTTCGAGATTCCGAATTGGGCGGTGCGTCTCGTGGTACTCGCAATCATCCTCGGATTTCCAATCGCGCTGATCATCGCATGGGCTTTCGAGTTGACTCCGCAAGGATTGAAGCGCACGGAAGATGTCGATCGTCCGACGCAAGCGCACAGGAAATCTCACGCGTGGATTTACATTGTGCTCGTTGCGGCGGCGTTTTCTGTTGGATTGTTTTTTGTCGGTCGCTACACGGGGCAGCATACAAGCGGTGCGACGCCTAACGAGTTGCCGGCAAAATCGATCGCGGTCTTGCCGTTGCTAAATGAGAGCGGAAATCCGAAGGACGAATATTTTTCGGACGGACTTTCCGAAGAATTGATCGCGGCACTGAGTCACATCGGACAGCTAAAGGTGATTGGCCGCAGTTCCTCATTTCGGTTTAAAGAGCACCAGGAAGACAGCAAAACCATCGGCGAGAAGTTAGGCGTGGCCACATTGCTGGAAGGCACAGTGCGCAAACAGGGAAACAGGGTGCGGATCGTTGCCGAACTAATCAACGCCCGCGGATGGGATCGCAGTTTGGACGGAAACCTTCGACCGCGAACTCAAAGACATCTTTGCGGTGCAGGAGGAAATTGCCACAAAGGTGGCCTCGTCACTGAAGGCGACGCTGCTTGGATCGGAACAACTGGCAGTTGCAAATTCAGCAACTAAAAATGCAGAAGCTCACAACGCTTATCTTCTTGGCCACTATTATTTCCAGCGGCGCAATGTCGAAGACTATCGCAAAGCTGTCGGCTATTTCGATGAAGCGATCGGGCTCGATCCCGAATATGCGCTGGCGTATGCCGAGCGTTCCGAAGCGTGGACGTTAATCGGGGATCTAACCGGTCAAGGCGAAACCATTTGGCCAAAGGCGCGCACGGACGCGGAAAAGGCGGTCGCCCTGGCACCGAAGTTGGCCGAAGCGCATGCCGCTCTCGGGTGGGTTCGGTTTTTTGTCGATTGGAAATTTACCGAAGGCCTGAACGAATTGAGAAGAGCCAGGGAACTTTCGCCCGCGAATCCGACCGCGAACGATCTGCTCGCGCGAGTCATTGTTTATGTCGGCCAAAAAGATGAGGCGGAGAAACAGGCGCGTCAGGCGGTGGATCTCGATCCTCTTTCCTTTGCGGCGAACCTCAATCTTACGCGCGTCCTTTTTTATCGGGGAAAGCTCGATGAAGCGGAGGCGGTTGCGCAGAAGGGGGCGGAACTGCAACCGACCGCTGCTTCCAGTCGCCGTTTTCAGGTTCTCGTCGCCGTTCAGCGGGGCGACGGCGAGACCGCGTTGCGCGAAGCGCAATTGGAACCCGACGAAGGTTATCGCCGTTTCGTGATGGCATTGGCGCAGTTTGTTCGTGGAGATCGTCAGGCTGCGGATGTTGCATTGGCTGATCTCATCGCCAACGGTCGCGGACTAGCCTATCAAATCGCCGAGGTCTACGCCGTGCGCAGGGAGAAAGAAAAAGCGTTCGAGTGGTTGCAGAAATCTTTGGACACGCACGACACCGGGATGCTCGGGCTTTTGGTCGATCCGCTGTTGCAGAGTCTGCGCGACGATCCGCGCTACAAAGCATTGGTCGCAAAGATGAATTTCCCGGCGGTGCCATGAACCTGAGAAACTTTCGTTCTTCGCCGAGCTAATGCGGCGCAACGTTTACGAAGTTACATTAACCAATGGCTGACGAGCAGAAACCGAAGCAGCGTCTGGAGATCGCGCACGTCCTCTTCATGGACATCGTCGGTTATTCCAAACTGCTGACTGACGAGCAATCAGAAGCGCTTCAGGAGCTGAACCAGATTGTCCGCAACACCGAAGCCGCGCGGGAAGCCGAGGCGGCAGGACAGCTTACGATTTTGCCGACCGGCGATGGCATGGCGTTGGTTTTCGCCGGTTCGGTGGAAGAGCCAGCCGAATGCGCCTTGGAGATTAGCCATGCTTTGCGCGCGCAACCAAGTCTGCCGGTAAGAATGGGAATCCACAGCGGCCCGGTCCATCACGTGAAGGATGCGAATGAACGAGAGAACATCGCCGGCACTGGCATCAACATCGCGCAGCGCGTGATGGATTGCGGCGATGCCGGCCACATTCTTGTTAGTAAACGCGTCGCAGACGATCTGGCGCAAAAGCGTCGTTGGCAGCCGTATCTTCACGAACTGGGCGACGTGGAAGTGAAACACGGAGCCGTCGTCTCACTAGTTAATCTTTATGCCGAAACGATTGGCAATCCCGCGCCGCCGGCGCGACTCGGCAAAGTGCGCGGCCGCACCGGGACCGTTTCGAAAGCGACGCGCAAAGGACTCTCTCCGCTCGCGCGCGCGATCTTCATTATTGTCGGGCTACTGATCGCACTTGCGATTGTGGCGGTGATTTTCGCGCCCGCGATCATGCGCACGCTCCATCAGCGCTCGGTGGCGACATTGCCTCAACCGAGCCCCACGGCGTCCCTTTCGTTGGCCGATACTATTAAGAGCGAGGTGGCCAGGAAAATCACCGATGAGTTAAAAAAGGACCTTTCAGACGAGAAAAACAATGCGCCTGAGCCATCCTCTACCGGTTCGGCAATCCCGGAAAAAAGCATCGCGGTGTCTGCCGTTCGAAAATCTGAGTGACGATAAAATCCAATGCTTACTTTGCCGAAGGCATTCAGGACGAAATCCTGACCCGGCTGGCTGAGCCTGACTGATCTCAAGGTCATTTCCCGCACCTCCACGGCCAGGTATAAGAGTAAGCCAGAGGATCTCAGGACAGGTCTCACGAGAACTCGGCGTGGCGAAGGTGCTGGAAGGGACCGTGCAGCGCGCCGGCGACAAAGTGCGGGTGAATGTGCAATTGATCGATGCCCGCGCTGAGGCGCATCTGTGGGCCAAGACCTATGACCGCGACGCGAAGGATGTCTTTGCGGTCGAGAGCGAAATCTCACAGGAAGTGGCGGATGCCTTGGAGGCCAGACTCTCCCCCGCCGAAGCCAGCAATCTCACCAATGCGCCGACCAAAGATGCCGAGGCCTACGATCTTTTCTTGAAAGGCGAATACGCAGAAAGGGAGGCCGAGAGTACGCTGAAACCGTTGGCGTTCGAAAGCGCGGCTAAGTTCTATCGCCAGGCCTTCGAGCGCGATCCTCAGTTTGCTCTGGCCGTCGCGCGTCTCGCGAACAACCGGGTGCAGCGCCACTGGTTCGTCGCGAAGGCAAGTGACACCGAGCTGGCCGAGATAAAGAAGATTGCAGAACATGCGCTCGCTCTCGCGCCAGACCTTCCCGATGCCCGCATGGCGCTCGGAAACTTCTATTATTACGGCAAGCGGGAATATGAAAACGCATTGAGCGAGTATGGCCGGGCCCTCGAGCTTCGACCTAACGACGTGCAGACTCAGGAGCAAGTCGCTTTCATCTATCGCCGCCAGGGGCGGTGGCAGCTTGCCTTGTCCGAGATGGCAAAGTGCGAGGGGCGCGATCCGCGTAACGTCACTTTAATCGGCAATATCGGGACCACCTATCTGAACCTGCGGATGTGGCAGGATGCGATCCGCGCCGGGTCGCGTGCCCTCGCTCTCGATCCCAACAACGTCGTCGGGATGCGAGCTGTTTTCTGCGCCTACGTCAACGGGTTCGACGATCTCAACGAGGCGAAGCGAGTGTGGGCCACTTTTCCACCAGGCACGACTCTTTCCAATCCATCCCAGACCGGCAATGCGGCGACCATTATTGGGGATGGCACCTATCTTTACACCGTCGATCGAGATTTTACCGCAGCGCTGAAGGCTTGGGAAAAAGAGCCGAGCAATCCAGAGGAGGAACGTTCGCAATTGGCGGCCCGGGTGACCATCCACGTCCTTGCGGGCGATTCGGCTGAGGCACAAACGGAGATCGCAAAGGCGCAGACCCTGGTCGAGACAAGGCTCAGCGCACAGCCAGACGATACTCATGCTCTCAACCAGCTAAGTTGGATATACCTCGCGCTGCATCGCGATGCCGAGGCTGTGCGAGTCGCGCAAAAGGCTGCCGATTTGCTCCCGGTTGCAAAGGATGCGTTGGCCGGTCCAGCGGTTCTCGCCGGGCTGGCGGAAATACAGGCACGCGCGGGACAGCCAGGCGCCGCCGTGCGAACCCTGCGCCAGTTGCTCTCGATTCCGGCGGGCGTTTGTGTTTCCATTCAACGGTTAAAGATCGACCCAGTCTGGGATCCGATCCGCAACGATCCGGGTTTCCAGCAACTCCTCGCTGGCAAGGAGCTCGTCGGCCCTAACAAGTAGTATGTCAGCCGACTCTTCCTCAGATGTGAAGTTCGAGATCGGGCATGTCCTGTTCATCGACATCGTCGGCTATTCGAAGCTGTTGATCGAAGAGCAGAAGGAGCGGTTGAACCAGCTGACCGAAATCGTGCTCGCCACCACACAGGTGCGCGCATCGACCGACGAACAACTCGTTAGGCTGCCGACTGGCGATGGGATGGCGCTGGTCTTCCGCCACAGCGCGGAGGAACCGGCCCGGTGTGCGCTCGAGGTCGCCGAAGCGCTCCGGAAACATCCGGAGATTCCGGTGCGGATGGGAATTCACAGCGGCCCGGTCAGCGAAGTCACCGACGTGAGCGGGCGGACGAACATTGCCGGGGCCGGCATTAACATGGCGCAACGGGTGATGGATTGCGGCGATGCCGGGCACATTCTGCTTTCCCAACGCGTGGCGGAGGACCTCGCGGAGTATCGGCAATGGGCGCCGCGTCTGCATGATCTGGGTGAATGCGAGGTGAAGCACGGGGTCCACCTCCATTTGGTGAATCTTTACGCCGAGCAACTTGGCAACCCGGCACTGCCGGTCAAATTCCAGCAGGAAAGAGAGAAGGAACAAAGTGCGGTGGCAGCACCTTCGCCCGGCCGGAGCAAACTGATGCTGATCGTCCTCTCCATTCTCATCTTTTTTCTGATCTGCCTGGCGATCGTCGCGATGATTTTCGCGCCCGCCGTGATGAAGTCGTTGTCTCGCCAGCGCACGGCGGTGGCACCAAAGCCCGCATCATCTTCCTCGCTTGTGCCAGTCGCCCCGGCGATTCGGCAAAATCGATTGCGTTCTGCCGTTCGACAACCTGAGCCGCGATCCCGACAACGCTTACTTCTGCGAGGGCGTGCAGGATGAAATCCTGACGCGGTTGGCGAAAATTGCGGACCTGAAAGTCATCTCCCGCACTTCCACGCAGCATTTCAAAAGTTCGCCGGACAATCTCCCGCAGATCGCTCAGCAGCTCGGAGTGGCGCACATCCTCGAAGGCAGCGTGCAGAAAGCGAACGACCAGGTGCGGGTGAATGTCCAGCTCATCAAGACCGCGACCGACGCGCACCTCTGGGCCGACACCTACGATCGGAAGCTGACCGACATCTTTGCGGTCGAGACCGAGATCGCGCAAGCCATCGCCGACAAGTTGCAGGCAAAGCTGACCGGTTCGGAGAAAACCTCGCTCGCGAAAAAGCCGACGGCGAATCCGGAAGCATACGAGCTATATCTCAAGGGCCGTTTTTTCTGGAACAAACGCACCGCCGCCGATCTGCGGAAATCGATCGATTACTTCAACGCCGCCATCGCGAAAGATCCGGACTACGCGCTGGCTTATGCGGCTTTGGCGCAAGCATGGCTGTTACTGCCCGCATATAATGGTGGCGCACCGAAAGATTGTTTTCCACCAGCCGAGACCGCGGCGAAGAAAGCTCTATCGCTGGACGATAACTCATCCGACGCCCACGCCGCGCTTGGCATGGTCAGGCAAATTTACGACTTTGATCTCCCGGGGGCGATCGCGGAGTTCGAGCGGGCCATTCAATTGAACCCAAATGATGCGATGCCCCATCACTGGCTTGCCAATCATTCACTCCCCGCGGCGGGCCAGACCGCACGCGCGATTGCGGAGATGAAACGGGCGCTGGAACTCGATCCCCTGTCGCTCATCATCAACACCAATCTCGGGCAGGCCTACATCAATGCGAACCGCTACGATGAAGCCATCGCGCAATTGCGGAAGACAGTCGAGATGGAAGGGAGCTTCTATTTTGCCCACCAAATGCTGGGGGAGGCGCTGGACCTCAAAGGACAGATTCCTGAAGCGATCGCGGAGTATCAGAAAACGATTGCCATGAGCGACGATCCACTTCCAAAGGCATTGCTCGGCCACCTCTATGGCCGGATCGGGCGAAAAGATGAGGCCCGCCAGATTCTCGAAGAACTGCGTAAGACGAGAGAGCAGCGTTACACCGAGGCTTACGCTCTTGCGATCGTGTATCTGGGACTGGGCGATCGCAACGAAGCCCTCGACTGGCTGGAACAAGCTTATCGCGATCGCGATGGTTATTACATGGCGGTCATCCGGATCGATCCGTTACTCATCTCGCTGCATGGCGACCCGCGGTTCGAAGCGCTGGCGGAGAAGATTGTTCCGGCACGGGAGTTCAAAGGCGCGACGACTTCAAAATGAACGAATTCCTGCAACGGCTCAAACAAGCTGTGCGGCGCGAAGTCAGTTGTCTTCGCGACAGATACAACCTGTCTACTTACCGCGGACGACGCGGATACCGCAGATAAGAGATTGGAAGTCAGAATTCTGATCCGTGAAATCCGCGTCATCCGCGGTTAAACAAAACGATTTCACTGATTCAAATTCAGACCTACTCAGTGCCTCAGGAAAATCTGTGAAAATCTGCGCAATCTGTGGACGCTGAAGGTGGATCGGCCGGTCCCGCGGGCGATGCTAAAACAACTCGGCTTCGCCGACATGATAAAGGTGGATCGACCGCTCCCTTCAGTCGTTTCAGTTTTTCAATTTCAGCTTTTCCCGACGCCCTCACTTTACCTGCCCATGGACAAAGGAGCGCCCGAGCGCTTCGCGCGTGCGCTACACGATCGCGTTTCGAGTGCCAATAGTAAGCTGACCCCATTGCTCTTCTTCGAAGGCAATTCATTCGCCGCCGGTCTGAATATTTCGAAGCTCATCTAATCACTCCGGGTAGCGCGCCCGTCTCGGGCGTATGCCAGTCCGGTCGCAGGCTCGCCGTGTCCGCCATTGGACAGACTCGCCGCGGCGAGGAGAGATCGGACTTTCGGCGTCTCGCCGAAACGGACTTTGTTTCCTATCCAGGTTCGCCGGTAAAAACCTTCGCGAAAGAAAAATCAGTCCGCGAATGGCCGAGCTGGTGAAAGTGCGAGTTTTGCCAGCCGCCCGCGCGCTTTCGCCTTGTAATTCGGGACTTGATGTGCGCACAATCCGACAACCTTTTGCCCCGCTCGCGCGACGAGATCGCAACGCGAATGGGTTTTGCGCTGTCGTCACGAATCGAGGCTCCGGTTTACTGGGAGATAAGTTATGAGAGCAACTCGTGCGTTCGGAAAAGTAACACGCAAATCCTCGCTCTGCGTCGTCTTCATCCTATCCTTCATCCTTCGGCCCTCCGCCTTTCCGCAGGGATCTCTCACGCCGCCCGGCACGCCCGCGCCCACGATGAAGACGCTCGATCAAGTTGAGGCGCGCGTCATCGTCAATGCCGCTAACTGTCCAGGAGATGGGAGCAATTCGTTTCTCATCTCGCAACCTGGTTCTTATTATTTGACCGGGAACATTACAGGCGAGAGCGGCAAGAACGGCATCCGCATCGCAGGGGTAGATGATGTCACCCTCGACTTGAATGGATTTGAACTCGTCGGCGTCTCCGGCTCTCAGAACGGCATCAGCGCAAGCGGAGCCAATGTCATCGTGCGCAATGGCAGCGCGCGCAATTGGGGGGGCGCTGGTATTTCCATCATCAGTAGTGGAGGGCTGGTCGAAGCATTCCGCGCTTCGGCGAATGGCATCGGGCTTAATATTACCTTCGCCTCTGCAGTTCGTTGCTCGGCCTTATCCAACACGGGTGACGGCTTCCAAGCCGCCGATTCGATCGTCGATCGGTGCACCGCCATTCTTAACAACGTCGGAGTGAGGATAGGCGTTGGTAACGTGGTTGATTGCGTCCTTATTGAGAACACCGCCACCGGAGTTGTCGCTACGAAGGCTAACGTCAGCAAATGCACCGTCAACGAGAATGGCACTGGAATCGAAACATCGGACAGTTACGTATTCCAAAATAATTGTACATTCAATACGACGGCGGTCATGGCTGCGGGCAACGACCGCATCGAAAGCAATCATCTTGCAGACAATACCGTTGGACTCAAAGCGATCTCGATTCGGGACGTCATTCGCAATAACACCGTCTTAAGCAACACCACAAACTACAGCCTGGTGGTTGGAAACGAAGTGGAGCTACTGCTCTCACAGGTTCCCGAGACCATCAACGTGCCGGCGAAAGTGATCCTGGCGGGAACGTTAACCGGTGTCTCCGGCTCCAACGGAATCACCATTACCAGCGATAATGTGACTGTCGATCTTGCCGGCCACGCCCTCGTCGGCGTAAGCGGTTCACTGGCCGGAATTCTGGTGAGTGGTGCTCGCACCAACATCTCGGTAAAAAATGGCGTCGTCCGCACCTGGGGCGGGGACGGAATTGACGGTTCCACCGCAGGCAATGGCGCCGTCTATGCCGATCTGGAGGTCACGAATAACGGAGCCGCGGGATTGCACGCGGCTTCGCGTGCGCTCATCAACCGGATCACGAGTCTCTCGAATGGAGGCGCAGGCATTACCAGTGGCTCTAGTGGCGCCGTAAAAATTTCGGATTGTATGGCGTGCTTGAATACGGGATTCGGAATCGTCACCGGCGGCAATGATGCGACAGTTCAAAATTGTCTGGTAAACCAAAACACGGGCGGAGGCATTCAGGTTACGGGCCGCTCGCTCGTGCAAGGCAATACCGTGGACAATCATGGTGGAGTTGACGGCATTCTCGCGACCGGGACCAACGATCGGATTCAGGACAATCATCTCACGAACAACGGCGTCGGGCTGCACGTCACCGGCACTGCCAATTTCATCGTGCGGAACAGCGCGGTTGGGAATACAACCGCATACACGATTGCCGGCGGCAATGATACCGGCCCGATCGGCAGCGCCGCGACCTCGACGAGTCCCTGGGCGAATCTGCAATAAGCGCAAATGCGCTAGTTGAATCCCGTGCGCAGTTCTTAAAATGTTTAAGTTAATATTCGGAACGGCGAATATCCGTGGACGCTTTACGGCGGACCAACTTTCCCCCGGACAGCAAGTTTCTCGGCGCGCCGGGACACTTCGGATAAAACAAACTGGGAAGCGGTCAACAAAATGAAAAACATTTCTTGTTTGTTTCTTTACGCGGTCGGGTTTTTGGCCTTCGCGAAAGCGAACGCAACATCCACAATCAATTCCAGCAACGCTTACGCCTGGGGCGCAAGCATCGGTTGGACTAACTGGCGATCTGATCCGGATGCCTCGAACACAACCGGCGTGCGGGTCGAGGAGTTCGTCTGCTCAGGCTGGATTTGGAGCGGAAACGTGGGCTGGATCAACGTCGGCAACGGAAGCCCCATTAACCACATTCAATATCAAAATAATTCGGCTACAGATTTCGGCGTCAATTACTCCATCGATCCCACACAGGCCGGCGTCGCCATTCTGCGCGGCCTCGCTTATGGCGCTAACATCGGATGGATCAATTTCGAAGCGACCGGTAACCCGCGCGTGTCGCTCTTCACCGGAACATTTACCGGTTACGCTTATTCGGCTAATTGCGGTTGGATCAATCTCAATGACGCGCTCGGCAAAGTCCAAACCGATCACGTCCTCGCGGGCGTCGATAGCGATGGCGACGGCATCGCTGACGCGTTTGAATTTCAATTCTTCGGGAACCTAACGACAGCCAACGGAAGCAGCGACACCGACGGCGACGGCATTAGCGACAAAGATGAATATCTAGACGGCACAAGTCCAATTCTTGCCACCGACAGACTGCGCATCACGGCGTTCGGGACAAACCCCGCCGGCACAAGCTCGCCGGTCACTTGGACGAGCACGACAGCGCGGCTTTACGTGATCGAAACAAATCCTGATTTGTTTTCGGCCTGGGTGCCCGACCCGACATTCGGTGTTGCTTTCTCTCCGGACTCAGGGGCATCGACCACGCGCACAGTCACAGCGATGAGTGCGCCGAAGCGATTTTACCGAGTGAGAGCGATCCGCCCGCTTCCATAGGATCAAGTTAACGAGCAATAACAGCTCGTTAGGTGGACCTGCTCGGCCTCGCCGACATCATAACATCGAGCGGATTCAGATCTGCTCAACTTCCCCCGAAGAAATCTGCGAAAATCTGTGGACGCTGAAGGTGGATCGGCCGGGCCCTCGGGCGATGCTAACAAATGCGGCCTTGCCGCCAAATTAATCGTTCAATCAGGAAAGCAGAAAATCGGGATGGTACCGGCAGGCTTGACCGCGAATAACGCGGGTAACGCAGATAAGACTTGGCAGTTGGAATCTGATCCGTGAAATCCGCGTCATCCGCGGTTAAACAAAACGATTTCACTGATTCAAATTCAGATCTACTCAGTGCCTCAGGAAAATCTGTGAAAATCTGCGCAATCTGTGGACGCTGAAGGTGGATCGGCTGCTTCCTTCAGTCGTTTCAGATTTCAGATTCCTTGCCACGCCGTAACCGGCGCAAGGCGAAGACGAGTCAGGCTTTCGGCTTTTCCCCGAAAATGAAATGTCAAAAGCATAGATGCGGGTTGAATTGATTTGACCGGCAGGGTGGGAAGGGCTCATTCGAGACTTGTAGACTGGCCGACATCATATTAGTTCTTGAGGTCTTCTCATGCGCCGACGATTGCTCCCCCAGCTCTTTCTCCTATTGCTTCTCCTCAACAGCACGACGACGCTTGCGCAAGAGTATTATAAGCGAGCGCTTGTGGCAGAAATCAAAGGCGATTACGCCACTGCGTTGCGAAATCTCAACGCCTTAGTTGCGGAGTCTCCCCATAGCCCGGACGCCCGCTTTAATCGCGCCTAGTTCTACTATCGCCAGCACCAATACAAGCTGGCGCTCAGCGATCTCGATGCAACCCTTAGCCTGCAACGGAATAATTTGTGGGCCGCTGTCATACGAGCTGATGTATGTGTTAAGGTCGGAGATTACGCCCGCGCTCTGAAGGAATACGATCATCTGTTTGCAACCACGCTGGCTTTTGATCTGCGAGCAATGACCCTTAACGGCCGTGCGTGGTTCGAAGCAACCTGTCCCGACAGCCGATTTCGCAACGGACAACAAGCGGTTATCGATGCAAAGAAAGCAGTAGCCTACGGTGGACCAAATAAAGCGAATTATCTTGGTACGCTGGCTGCCGCGTATGCGGAAACCGGGGACTTTGACTCTGCGATACGGTACGAGCAAGAAGCTATGACCCATCAGAGCGAGAGAGATCCTCTGCCAGACCCCACAGGTCCGATGAAGGCGTATCGGCAGCACCGCCCGTATCGCGCAAATCCCCCAACTTCTCATCTATGAAAGTTTTCCCTATAGGTCTCACAATGCGCTTTCCATCTAACGTTGCCTTTGTGCGTGTCATTGCCTGCCTGGTCCTGCTATACGTCGCATCATCATCGTCGCCGTCTGTTTTCGCCCTGGGCATAGTGGACACGTATGCGGAGCGGGCTTTCAAACACGAACAGAAACACGATTACGCAAACGCGTTGCGGAACTACGACGCTGCGGTTCAGCGCGTTCCCCATAGCGCAAACGCTTACTACTATCGCGGTGGATTCTACCTTCGTCGGCACGACTATCTAAGGGCGATCAAGGATTTCGATATGGCGATCCGGTTAGAGCCAACCCTTCTGCAATATGCAAACGCACGCGCCGGGGTCTACGCGCACATGGGGAACTATGCTCGCGCCATGAATGAGTATAATCATTTGCTAACCCTTTCCCCCTGGGGCTATGAGCGCGGCATGATTCTTAATAGTCGCGCCTGGCTAGAGGCCGTTTGTCCCGACAGCAAATTCCGCAACGGTCAAGCCGCGCTCGCCGACGCAAAGCAAGCGTGCGCCGAGGAGGGCTGGCGAGAGTCTGATTACCTGGATACGCTTGCTGCCGCTTATGCGGAAACGGGAGACTTCGAGTCCGCCATAAAATACCAGGAGAAAGCCCTCGCGCGCGAGAATAAGGAAAATCCTTTAGATAATGGGAAAACGCGTCTTACTTTGTACCGCCAGCATCGCCCGTATCGTGAAAAAGATTAGGTGAGTAATTTCTCCCGAGCAGACTAACGGTAACCCTCAGTTCAACTTTTTACGGGGCAAAACTTTTTCGGAACTTGGCTGCGGATTTTTCGTAGTAATAAATAGAGTGGCTGGCCCCAAGACAAACCCCCCAGCGCTCTCCCCCCAGTCCGAAATGCCACAGCGCGAAATTTGTGCCCGCGCCGTAAAGGATCGAACACGCAGGATCGAATCAGGAAGCCAGGTCGAAGACTCGCCGTGGAGAGAAAGCAGGAAGGAATTGATGGGGCGCGGGGAAACGAGTTGAGGGCCGAGCGCTGGGAGACAAATAATAAATCCGTCAACTCCGTAAAGGAGCCAGAGCGACGTAAAAAGCTTGCCGCGTCCTACGCTGCTCCGCTTACGTAGCAAGCAAACGTAAAAGCTCCGCTCACGTCGCAGGCCTTTCTTGACTCGCCGAAGGCCCCCGTCTCGCCGTAGCCTTGCGCGAAGGTGGATTGGTGAAGGTGGTTACGCGATCAGCGTTTCAGATTTCCGCACTCCAGTTTTTTCCTGAAATGAAATGTCCAAAGTCAATGCGACTCAATCCGCCATTTATATTACTGTATTTCTGCGTCGGCGGTCTCGTTTTGAGGCAGCTTTTTTTGAATGGCTTTCAGTGCGTTCGTCCACCAAACCGGGATTTCAACAGTTATTCCAAGCTTACCAAGTTCGTCTGGAAAGCGCTGCATCCTATTAATGGCATGTGTGCTAATTGGAGTGGCGATGGCCGCTCGCCAAACTGCTTCACTGATCTCTTTATCCTTCAGAAGAGCTCCCACTTGTTGTGTTTCCAACCTTCCTTTGTTTTGCCGGAGTTGGTAATCAACCCAATATAACAATTGGTATGCGTTTTCTTGGACGATAGGATTTGTATTCGCCTCCGAGAGGACCTGCATGATTTCGAGACGAAGTCCCTTCCAAAGTGCACCATTAGGATCCATCAGGATAAGCCGCGCGCTGTAATTGCCGTGATTTTGAAGCAATTGATCAATAAATCCGACTTGCCGAAACCCATTAATCACCTGTCTCGCGAATTTTGGCAGAAGGTACTGCGCCAAGTTCGCTGTGGAGTTTTCGGACGCTTTGACCCTCATAGTGTGTGAATCGGAATGAATCGAAAGGATGAATTGCTGTCATCAATACATCAACGTCTCCGCTCCAATGCTCAATTAGCTTCAATAGTAGCTTCTGGGTCTGCTGGCTCATTCGACCATAAAATGAGCCAGTATCTCCGATGATGGAAGCAGTCACCTCGGTAAGCGCTTCAATCTGTTTGAGTCCGATCTTCTTGTTCGCTTTGTTGAGATCCCCCAATTCGAATACCAAGCATTCTATCAAGGCGTATAAAGTGTCTGCCTTTTTTTCCAACGGAGTCTTATCGGTCTCGATGAACTTGTCATCAACCTCGCGCAATGATTTAGCGTAAGCAGATATCGTCGCATCGAAGATTTCCATGTAGACGCGACTTTCGCTGCGTTCGACTTCGTCGGCGTGCTCCTGTATCCAGTCGCGGGCCGTGTTTTTGGACGGGTTTGGCCCCCAAACTTTCAAGAACTCATCGTATTCCTTCCATGTAACTGCGTGCGGCGATTCAGCGATCTCCATTTGCTCCACAAGAAATCTGCTTGTTCGGAGAGCGAAACGATCCAATTGCCCGCACAAGCGCATTAACGCAGCCCTCACTTCCTCTTTTTCTACGATCGCGAGGTTAAGACCAAGCCGGGATGTTACACGATTGATGTGCGCATCAACTTCCTTGCCGATCTGCGCTTGTTCTTCATCTCCCTCCGCCATGAGAGACGTGGTTGCAATTGTTTCCCAAAAGTCGTCGTCTTTTAACAAATCGTGGGCAATTTGAGGGTGACGGACTTTGAGGACATTTGCGGCGAGAATGATTGGCCAGTTCAGTTCATGTTCATAGTGTCTGTCAATTTGTGGCTTGAGCAGCGCGAGGAGCCGGATGAATTGGCGCACCGCTCGCGGATTTTTCGGCAGTAGTGGGACCGTTTCGCGGATCGCTTCTTCCGGGACGTAAGTTGAAAATCGCTTTGATTCTATTATCGCCAAAGAAATAAGACCCTCGGATGACGGCGAGGGCAACCAGCGTGGATAATCAATAATTTTTTCAAGGAATTTGAGGCCTTGGCCAAATCCGGGATTGTATCTCCGCAATACTTTGCCCACTACAATAGGATCGAAAGCGCATACAAAAGAGAACCCCGGAATATCCATCAGTTCTTTAAGCGCAAACAGAATCTCAGGTACGAGCTCTGGCGCAGTTCTATCGAGGTCGTCGATAAGAATGACAATTCTCTTTTTGCCGAGTATGCCACGCAGCGTCGCAAGATCATTGCTGGTAAACGCAAAATGCTCTTTCACTAAATCTAGACTTGCGCCGATCGCTTTTCCGATTCCCTCATGAACAACCCCGGCAACTGCAGTAACTACTCCTTTAGCTTTAGCCATCCAGGCTTTGGCACGCGCTTCGTCAGCGCCTTGGACACTGCCAAATGTTGATTCGAGTTTTCCGAAGATTGTCAGTACAAAGGAGCGCCATAGGGATTCTTTCGAAGAGTGCTCCCATGGATCGAATTCAATAACAACGTGATGGTCTTTCTCGGCCATCGTAGCGATGAATTCGAGTACCGATGTTTTGCCAGTGCCCCATTCCCCGTAGATTCCGATTCGAACCGACCACTCGGTGGGTCCCGTCACCGCAATTTGGTAGATTTCGCGCGCAAACGGCCAGCGGTTTAGATAATCATCCTCTCGCCGACGAACGGCTGCGTCGAAGCCAATATGGCTTTGGATCGCATCGCCTTTAATTTCAGTGTTCATGGGCTTCAAGAACGTCATCGTGACACTACCCTAATAAACGCTTCACGCGATCTGCTCAATTCCTAACCACGCGGTCCTTTGCGAGGAGGTCCTCTCTCCGACGGGACTCCGAACCTCCGTAGGCTATTGCAAAGTTGTTGGACGAAATGAAACTCTTATTATGGATCGACACACTAGAGCACTCGTAATCGATTTCATCGATCGATCATTCCGAGACGTCGCAGACACTGACTACATCTCTGCTCGAGTCTGCTATCGGCTAAATCTGAAGCAGCAATTTTTATGGGCTTCGCTTCAGGCAGTTGAAAAATATCTTAAGGCTATTCTCCTTTACAATGATCACTCAACAAAAGGATTGGGTCACAGAATCCAAAAAGCCTACAGTCGTCTCGGTAATATTAGGGATATACCTTTCGACATCCCTCAAGATGTACAACGGTTCATAGGTCACCTAGATGCGCAGGGAGCAAATCGGTATTTCGAGTTTCCTTATTATACTTCAGGAGATGAATTGTTATTGTTAGATAAGGCGGTTTGGTATATCCGCCGCTATTGCCAATTCTTCTCGCGAGAAATCGAAAGCATTCACGGAAAGCAGGTAGATTTACTAAAGGTGAAACTGCGCGAGATTCACAGTTCGCTCTATAAAACAAAACCAAACCGATTGCGCGTTAACGGCGGTTTACTAGAAAAAATACTAGATCAACGCCGCTCCGGAATTAGGCGAGAGTTGATCCTGAAGAATTTTTGGTACGGTAGCTATACCAAACATAAAATCCGAAACTTTACAGCGTATTCCGGCTCTGGGCACCCTACTCACTTCTTGCATCCCCAGGTATTTAGTGAGCTGGCGAAAAACGTGAAATTTTCACATGCAATCCAGAATCGCTTCGCAACGAAAAAAGCGAAATCGAGTTTGCCCTGAGAACGAAAAAGGGAATGGGAGCTTACTATCGACAGAAGGGAAAATAAAAAGGTAGAGGGCAGAAGGAAAATCGCCTAAAAGGCTCGCGCCTCATGCGACTATGACGTACCGCGCTGCGAGCAGCCGCAGCGATACGTTGTAACTCAATCAAAAGTGGTAAGCGGCAAAGGGGCGGAAGTCAGAGGAACCAAATGTGGAATTCGGAATTCGGAATGCGGAATGGGGGGCAGAAGCCAGGGAAGAAAGTAGAAAGTAGAAAGTAGGGATCGAACCGAAGCCAGAAGTCGGAGATCGGAAGCCGGAAATCGGAGGTTAAGGGTTGAGGGACGGACAAGAAAGGGGTCATGCGCGGAAACGGCCCCACCATTTGCCTGGTTCAAAGATCCCGCCGGGAATTTTCTTTCTGTGATTGAAGCGACTGATAATTGAATGTCGAGCGCGTTTTCAAACGTGGACTTGAGGGTGGGGATAAATGAGATTGCGAGAAAGTCTACCTTGGAGGCCGCAAGTAGCGAAAGAAGTTTGAGGTTTGATGTTCATCTTGGAACGATGTGGAAATGAGCAGTGAGATGCCGACTGTGACGGTCATCGTGCCGACTTACAACAGCCGCGCGACGCTTCGTTGCGCATTGCAAAGTCTTATCGCACAAAGGCTCGGGGATTTCGAAGCGTGGATTGTCGGCGACGCCTGCACTGATGGGAGCGAAGAGGAGGTTGCACGGCTTGCCGACGCGCGTTTGCACTGGTTTAACCTTGCCCAAAACAGCGGCAACCAATGGCGGCCTAACAACGAAGGACTCCAACGCGCGCGCGGCCAGTACGTCGCTTATCTCGGGCATGATGATCTGTGGTTGCCGTCGCACTTGTCTGCACTTGTATCCTACGCGGAAAAATCCGGCGCTGACTTTGTCCATGATCTTTTGGTGAACATCGGACCGAATGGAATTCTCGATCTCGCCGGACCGCCAGCGGAAGGAGTCGCTTACGAACGTCACGGCTTTCCACCATCATCATGGTTGCATCGTCGCGAGTTGGCGCAAACAGTCGGGCTCTGGAGAAATCCAGCCGAGCTGAGCTGGAGCAGCGACTACGATTACACGCGGCGAGTTTTTCTCGCCGGTCTGAGAATTGAATTCGTCAGTTCACTCGGAGTAGTAAAATTCCCTGCTGGCCACTGGCGAAACTACAGCGCAACCGGTTCGCATCCGCAACCGGCGACGCTTGAAGCGATGGCGAAAGATCCCTCCGGCTTCGCCGCGCAACTCTTATTAGATAGTGCCGTCTGTTTTTCGCGCCTTACTCGTCAAGGCGCAAAGCAACCGTTGAAACACGCCCTGCGGGAAGCGGCGATCGCGTGTTCGCATGCGCGAAAGGTTTTTGTGCGTGCAGCAATCGATTTTTACGGACGCGAACGCTGGCCATTGCGTTCGCTACTGCGCGCGAGGCTGCGACGCATTATTGCGCGTAACCAAGCGGCGAGCGGTATTCGGACCGACGTCTGAGACGTCGATGTTCGGGTCCCGCGGCTTGCTTAATTACGTTTCACCCGCCGCGCCCCTGTTCGAACCGGTAGGGAATCTTGTCCGTGTCGACGGGCAAGCGGTATTTATCCGGATTGTCGTGATCGTAGGGCCGGGTCGGAAAATTCACGACCACGACATCTTTGCCGCCGATGTTTTGGTTCGCATGCCAGACACCTGCCGGGATATTGATAAGCTGTCGGCGATATTCTGAAAGGACGATCTTGGCAACCAGACCGCGCGTCGGCGAGTCGCTTCGGTCATCAAAAAGCACGAGCAAGAGTTCACCCGAGAGAATGCAGTAGCGATCGTCATGCAACTTATGCATGCCCCAGCCTTTGATCATTCCGGGACGGAGCGAAAAAGTGTAGGTGAAGACGAGGGGATCGACATGCCATTGCCAGCGCGAGTCGAACATCTCGCACACCGTCCCGCGCTCATCGACTTGAGTGGTGAGGTCGCGCGTAGTGACGCCCGCCGGCAAGGAGCCAATCCTGCCACCTTCTGGTGTGACCGTGGCCTGGTCGCGAGTTCCTGAGAGAATGAGGGATTGTGGTTTAATCATTTGAGCCCGCTCTGGCTGAAGAGTGGGCAAGCCGCGATGGTACCTCCCTTTTCCCATCTCAAGCAACATAAAACAGTGAGTCAGCACGAGCGCGGCCAATGTCCGACAATCCGGATCGTTGCCGCCGCTTTGCGATTTTTTGTCGTGACGGACAAGAAAGGGATCATGCGCGGAAACGGCCTGAACAATAGGAAGGTAAGAAATGCGGAATTCGCGTAAACTCCGAAAGTCTTGGCGAGCACGCGACAAGTCGGAATGCGGATTGCGAGATGCGGAATTCCCGCCCCGGCGGGTAAACTTCATCTGCATTCTAAAAAGCTGAAAACTGAAATTTTGAAACGCTGAATACGCATGGGCGGGAGCCATGCGGATAGGCGGTAACGCAGCCAGGGTAGCTGGCATGAGCTTGGGGAAGCGAGTGACCAAATTCTGAAACCTGAAATCCTTTTCCTGCGTTCCTAATTTCCTGATTCGTTAGGCTTCCGGCGCGCTCGCTCTTCTGCTGTCCCATCATGGGACCACGGCTTTGTCAGATCGTTACAGCTTCTTGGTGCTGTTATTTCTAACTTAACCGATTTCGGCGGGACGCCCTTGATTGGTAATCGTGGCGATGGTGCCGTCGATCTTGGTTAGTTTGACGGTGAACCTCTCGGCGTAGCACGGTGCCCGATCCTGGAGCATGCTAATGGCCACCGCCTCCCCTAGCTGGACGGACGACGAGGTGTCGCTGCGCCAGTGGATACCGGAGTGGATCCCATGGGCGAAGGAGATGTTGTTTGCCAGCTTGTTCAACTCACCGTTGACTGTGATCTGGCCAGCATCGGAGCCGGAGTAGGGTAACAGCGAAAGCCCATCGCTGGCTGGCACCACCGGATCGGGGACGACGTAGTTGCCATCGAAGAAGAATTTAAGGACGGTGATGCAAGCTCCGGCGACGGCGCCATGGCCGGTAGGATAGGACGGATGGGTCGGCGAGCCTTCGGGGAAAGTCTGCGAGAGGAAGTAATCCCCATATCTGTTGAAGCTGCTTTGCACCGCCTGCGAGTTGAGCACGTTGTCGTTCACGTGGCCCTGGAGCGTGCCGCCCTGGCCAGTCAGAATTTGTCGCACGATGGCGCCGCCCGACTCAGGACGGTGCCGGAGGTGAATCGACCATTTTTGATACCACACGTTGTTCAGCGCGAGGCGAGCGACGGCGGCGAGCGTGGCCACAACATCGGGACCACCAAAGGTGCCGAAGCCGTTCTGCTTGGTGGAGGCGATGTAAGGATTGCCCGGATTCGCTGGTGTGCCGATCGTGGCGAGCACGAGGTAAGCGGTAAAGTATGCCTGAAAGAGCACGTCGACATGGGTGTAGGCACTAAGAGCGCGGCCATTACGGAGATAGCGTAGCTGTGGGTCGAATTGGTTCTGAAGCCCGGTATCGATGCCGTTCTGGACCTGTTGAAAAGTCGTCGGCGTCCGTCATGTAGTCGATGTCCGCCAGGTAGGTGACGAGCTGCTGGGTCAACGGTTGCGCACCAAGGTATGTAGGACGTAGAGCCAACTGGGATATGTAAGGCCCAGCGGTGTCGCCCGGGTAAGGCCCGCGGAATAACAAGTCCGGTGTCACGTCACCAGACCCATTCCTCGGGCCGGCGTAGGTAGGCATTTGCGTGAGCTCGTTCGCAGCTTGCACTCCGATGGGATTCGAAGCGTAATCGGTGAACGCGACATCCCGCAGTAGCGACGCCCAGTATAGTTCGATCAGTTCCGTCCCGTAGTCCGGGCTCGCGAGGGCAGGCGCGGGTGGGACCACGACCTGGCTGATTTGATTGGCCGGCGACGGTGCGTTCCCGAGCTGCACGCAATCGCATCCTTCCAGGAAGAAAGCGTCTCCGCCGAGCGGACCGTTCTGGGTGCGGGGACCGCCCGTGATCACGTTTTCGAAGGCGTCGAAAGTGCCACTATCAATCGCCTTCCGGAAGCCCTCGAAGGCGGCCGGATTAACCAGGCCGATCCCATCCTGAAGAATGCCCTTGGAGTAGGTGCCCGACTTGTCCGCATAGAGCGCTTCGTCGCCGTTAGTCGTGTGCGGCGGAACGGCAATCCGCGATTCTCTTAGTGCCGCCCTGACGCGGAGGTTGTAGGACTGGGTGACCCGTGGATCGGAGGCTGGGCCCAGCGGAGCGATTTCGTTCCCAACGAAAAGCTTGGAATCATTAGCGGAGGCGATGGCTGCTTTGCCCAGGACGGCCCCGCCTGCGAGGGCTGCGCCGATCTGCCCCAGAAATTTTCGGCGGGTGGGACGTGCTCGCGATGATGGCGTTGTTTGTGGGAAGATCCTTTTCCGGCCAGCACCGGTTTCGGTGAGGCGATTTTTTGTTTTTTCATAGTGAGGCGCTCGTTAGGATTTGTCGCTGCGTCGCTCCTATGTAACCGGCTACTGTTGTGATTCTCCACTGTCGTATGCCGGAACAAACAATAGGAGCACGATCGTTGATGAGTCTGAGCAGGAACTTCACGCAGGTAAAGCTCAAACGAGCGTCGTCCCGATTGCTGGGCGTTTCTTGTGAAAATACCGGGTGAGAGACCGTAACGGGTCAGCTATTATCGACACCATTTGAAATGCGGAAGTCGGTTTCTTGGTTTCCTGATTCGTTTCTTTTTCTCTTCGGAATTCAATTTGGAAGCCAGGAGACCAGGAGGGTGGAATGCGATCTCCGAGCGCGTTGGTAAAGAAATGCGGCTTCGCCGCCCGACTAACATCGAGGTCCAAGCTCTCCCCGCAACGGCGGGTCTGTCCAATGGGATTCTAAAAAGCTGAAAGCTGAAAAGAAGTTCGTGATCGCGAGGGCGCGATCACCAGCACGCGAGGCGCGTGCGACCCAGATAGGCTTGAGCGTTCGATCTACCTTTTCGGCGATGATGCGTGGCGCGGGTGAGGGATCGCATCGAGGCTTTCCAAGTAAGTGGCTTTGGGTTGAAGTTTCCTTTGGAGGCAGATTTTGAACCTGATGAATTTCTTTGCCGAACTGAAGCGGCGCAATGTTTACAAGGTGGCGGTGGCGTACGCAGTCGTTGGGTGGCTGCTCATCCAGGTCGCGACGGAGGTTTTTCCGTTCCTCGATATTTCAAACGCGGCGGTGTGGCTCGTCGTGGTCGTTGTCATTGTCGGTTTTCCGATCGCACTCGTAATCGCCTGGGCGTTTGAGATGACGCCGGAAGGAATGAAGCGTACGCAAAACATTTCGCCTAACGAGCGGTTGCCGCAGTGGAGCAGGCGGAAATTTGCGTTGTTTATCGCGGGCACTGCGGCGCTGGCCGCGAGTCTGCTGGCGTTTCAACTGTTGCGCCCGAAACCGGCGGCAGTGGAAACGCCGACGTCAACGCCGATGCAAGCCACGAGGATTCCAGAAAAATCAATCGCGGTGTTGCCGTTCGAGAACTTGAGCGATGACAAGAAAGACGCTTATTTCGTGAGCGGCATGCGGGATGACATTCTGACGAGTCTCGCGCAATTGCCCGACTTGAATGTCAGGTCGCGCACTTCGAGCGAAAAGTATCAAAGCCATTCCGAAGATCTGAGAGCGCTTAGCCGTGAGTTAGACGTCACGAATGTGCTCGAGGGAAGTGTGCAAAAACGTGGCGACGATGTCTTGATCAACGTCCAGCTGGTCGATGCGCGAAGCGGGAAACAACTTTGGGGGCAAAGTTACCGCCATAATGTGCAGGACATGCTCGGCGTACAAGGCGAGGTCGCGCAAAAGATCGCCGATGCGCTAAGAATAAAACTCGCTCCGGCGCAGGAGCATCGGCTGCTTGTCCCGCCGACGACCAATGTGCGCGCCCACGATCTTTTCCTCCGCGGCCACGCTTTGGGATTACATTCGGACGAACAAAGTCTCGAAGGAAAAATCGCGCTTCTGAACGAAGCCGTCGCCGAGGATCCGCATTACGCGATGGCGTGGGGCGACCTGGCCGGCGCTTACCTCACCATCGCCGATGCCTACCGCGCGCCGCGGCAAGTTCTACTCCCGATGCGGCACGCCGCGATGATGGCGGTGCGGAATGATGACGATGCAGGTGTCGGTCATATTTGGTTAGGCGCCGTTTCGATGCTTTACGATCGCAATTTTCCTTTGGCGAAACGCGAGCTGGAACGGGCGGTTGCGCTCAATCCCAATTCCGCCGACGCGCACCGATGGCTGGGCTGGTATCTCGCGCGGGTGGAACGCAACTTTGACGCGGGGCGCGCGGAATTGCAGCGCGCCCGCGTCCTCGACCCGCTCTACACATGGCCACTCATGTTTGAATGCTTCATTGATATTGCCAGCGGCGAATATCAATCCGCCATGCGGCTCGCGGAGCAGGTGATGGAAATCGATCCCCACTTTTTCTATGATGTGGACCCGATCGCCAGCGTTTATTGCGGGGAAGGTCGCTGGCAGGATGCGGTTCAGCGCTACGAGTCACTGCCCGCCGACTTGTTCACCCGGCCAAATTTTCAACTGGCGATTTGTTATGTGCATGTTGGCCAGAGCGATCGCGCTCGAAAGATCCTGGCTGATCTGGAAACCCTCTCTCAACGAAAGTATGTGGATCAAATGCACATCGCTGCGATTTACGCTGCGCTCGGCGAAAAGGATAAGGCATTCGCCGCGCTCGATCGGGCCTGCGACGATCGCTCGGCCCGGGTCAGCACGCCGCGTTTTTACACGTGGTTATCGCCGCTCTTTGACGATCCGCGGTTCGCCGCGCTGGAATACAAAGTCGCGCACTCGGCGCTTTCATCGCCGAATGACTAAGAAAAGAGTCCACTTTTCTGCGCAATCTATATAGAACCCTGGCAGAGGATCTCGTCATCTTCTAACGGACTAATAATTGGAGGATCCGGACAATGAGAAAAACATTGAGCTATTTCGCACTCGCGCTGCTTTTGTTTCTGAGCAGCAACTCGGGAAATTCTGCCGCTCAATTTCCAGAGAAGAAGAACACGAACGCACAGACCGGAACTTTTGAGCGGATGATCGTCGCGAATGGAAATGTGACGATGAATCTCGATTTGAATCGACTTAATGGAAGCGCGGTCGCGACTAACGAGTCGAAGCGAGACACCTTTCAATGGGGAGTGAGCGCCAATTCTTTTTTTACGATCCGTGTCTTTAACAATTTTTTGCAGGGCCCCGAGGCGGGCTCGATGGCGTTGATCTCGAAAGACGCCCGGATGCTTCCCGAACCGTTGCGCGCGTCCGCTAACCAACTCGTTGTCGAAAAAATGCCTTCGAGTGAGTCGGTCGATCTGGCAGTTCGCGATGGGAAAACGGGCTTCGTCTTTTTCACGATTAAAGGGCACACTTATGATTACGATGCCCGAACGCATTTGTTCGGCATCAAGGACGGAACGCTTCTGATTTCAGATGCGCTCGCCAACAAACTGGGGCGTCCAGCGGATGCTGGTGGAGTGGCCGGAGAAATTTCGATCCGCGCGACCGTGTATCCGATCGAAGTTACTACCGTTGTTAATGGCGCAGCTAAATCGTCGATACTGCCCGCGCGAGAACAACACTCTCCGGATGCCGCAGCTCTTGTGTCGGGGCCCGACATCGTCGTCGGAGATCTATCCAGTATGATACAACTTGGCAGTAGCGGAACACAGGTCGGCCTTTCCATCGGCGTGTCCGCTTGCAACAACGGCGACACGGACCTCGATTTTTTTGCGCTGCCGAACGCCGACCATCCCGTCCTTGCCCAAAATCTTTATCGAATGAGCGGCGGGGCGACGCACGACGATCGCTTTGAACAAGTGGGTCAATCCTGGCTGAGGCACTTGTTCTCAGCGTTGGAGCAGAATGATTGCGGTTTTGGCTGTACCCCCTCTGTCGTCGGCGGGACACATCTTGGCGCGGGATGCTCTGATGCTGAGAGTGCGAGTTCGGATGGTGCGCAAACTGGCTTGGGCTCGCGCGCGTGGGTGAATCCGCTTACCGGTGTTTTTCCTGGTTCGAATCCGAATCCAGCGGACCACTCGGGTCACACTCACACCGGGGTCTCGCACAGGATCCTTGTGGAAAGCGACGATCTCAACACGACGCTAAACTCGGGGGCAACTTATTACGCCGAGGTTCAATGTCTCACGCCGCATGAGTACGCCTGGTGTCAGGCACACGGCGGGCAATGCAACGTCTATAACAATGTGTCCTATCGTCGTTTCAATGTTAGCGGGACGACGAGTTTCGTCTTTTCCGCTATCGGATCCACTGTGCGAACGGCTGCTGCCATCACGGCGTGGACTGGAGCGACCATCAACACCATCGAGCCGGCTCCGGGAGTCGATGGCCGCGCGTTCATTGGCTACAAAGTAACGAACCCATCCGCCGGCGTCTGGCATTATGAATATGCGCTTTATAACGAGAACCTCGATCGCGCGATCCAATCCTTCAGTGTGCCTTTGGGATGCGGGGTCACGATTAGCAATCCTGGCTTTCACGCTCCGCTAAATCCTCCAGGATTTGCCAATGATGGAACGCAGGGAGACGCGGGATTCAGCAATACACCGTGGACTTCGAATCAAACTGCTGACGCGGTAAGCTGGAACACGGAGACCTTTGCGCAGAACCAGAACGCGAACGCGATTCGATTTGGCACCCTTTACAATTTCCGTTTCGATTCCAACCGTCCGCCGGAGGTTAGGAACGCTACGATAGGATTCTTCAAAACAGGAAGCCCGATTACCGTCGCGATTCAAGGCCCGTCGCCGTGTAACCCACTGCAGATTGTCTCAGCGGTTTCGCGGAAGACGCATGGAGCTGCGGGAGATTTCGATGTCGACTTGCCGTTAACAGGCGAGCCCGGTGTGGAATGCCGCAGCACCGGAGGTAATCACACTCTAGTAGTTACTTTTAGTAACTCGATGATTAGCGGCAGCGCGAGTGTAGTTAGCGGCGTGGGTAACGTTGCTGGAAGTCCCAGCTTCAATGGCAATACGATGACAATCGGCCTAACCAGTGTCGCCGATATGCAGAAGATTACTGTTACTTTAAGCAACGTGACCGACAGCTTTGCTCAGGTCATGCCCGATACGTTAATCAGCGTAAACATACTGGCCGGCGATACCACCGGAAACAAAACGGTGAATTCCTCAGACGTCACGCAAACCAAGCTTCTATCCGCGGCGCCTGTAACCATTGCCAATTTTCGTTCTGATGTCACTGCTAATGGAGCAATCAACTCTTCGGATATCAGTGAAGTGAAGGCAGACTCCGGGCATAGCTTGCCCTAACGTTGCAGTTAGCTCTGAACGCAGAACTCTCGCTGCCCGGCTCGTGTAGTCCGAAAGCGGACCTGCCTATGACTTATCGTAAACGGCTTTGCCCTTGAACTTCTTCCCGTCGGCGCCAGTGCCGTTAACGGTGACCGTGCGCGATTTGCCATCCTTGGCGACGGTGATCTTCCCCGACCAGACCACCTTGCCATCCTTCATGGCCGTGATCTCGTTGGTGTGATCGTCCACCATTTTGTAGGCGGCGGAATTCCAAGACATATTCCCTTTCGCTGGGTAGGCTTTCCCATCCCATTTGCCGACCCAAACGCTGTGCGTCGGCTTCCCATCCTTGTCCACGCCGTCCACCGTCACCTTAATTTTATCCTTCTGCTCCGAGTAAACGACCGTGGTGTTCTTGCCCATCCCCGGCACGAGCTTCGATTTCCCCTCGTTTAGTTTCCACGTCCCCATCTGTGGACTAACCGCAAAACAAGCTGCTGCCCCCAAAAACGACAGGGCCACAGCCACTGCTGCAATTCGAGTTTTAATCATGCGCGGATTCCGGCAGAAATGTCGTTAGGCGTCAATATCAATTTGAGCGTGAAGCGAAAACTGGAGAAACCGCCGAAATCCGTCTCACTAAGTCCACAGATTTCGCAGATTTTTGGCGTTTCAGAAACGCGATCCGATGACCGCGCGGAGTATCAACGTCAGCTTACGATATCGAGCGATCAACGGATTCGTCATGCGAACGATTCGCCATGAAATAGAGCACCGGCACCGCCATGCGGCTGATGAGGAGCGAGGCAATTTCGCCGGCCATGAGCGCGATGGCGAGTCCTTTGAAAATTGGATCGGCGAGGATGACGCTCGCGCCCACCACTACCGCGAGCGCGGTTAGGAACATCGGCCGGAAGCGGACTGCGCCGGCATCGACCACGGCCTCCGCGAGTGGCATGCCTTCGGCGAGACGCTGCTCGATGAAATCGACGAGGATGATGGAATTGCGCACCACGATTCCCGCGCCGGCCATGAAGCCAATCATTGAAGTCGCGGAAAAGAACGCGCCGAGCAGACCGTGCGCGGGGAGAATGCCGACAAGCGAAAACGGGATCGCCGCCATGACCACAATCGGGGTGATGAAGCTGCGGAACCAGCCGACCATCAGCACGTAGATGAGCACGAGCACGACGGCGAAAGCGGAACCGAGATCGCGAAAAACTTCGATCGTGATTTGCCATTCGCCATCCCATTTCAGCGCCGGCTTTGCTTCGGTGAAAGGCTGGACGGCGTTGAAGATTTGCACGCGGGCTGCCATCGCCGCCGAATTCGCGCGTGTCGAGTTTCGCCAGCGCCTTGTTCATTTTCAGGATCGCGTAGACGGGGCTTTCGATGACGCCGGCGACATCGCCGATTACATACGTCACCGGCATCAGATTTTTGTGGTAGATGCTTTTCTCGGTTGTCGTCTGCTCGATGTGGACCAGCTCGCGCAACGGGATGAGCGGCGCGGTTCCGGTAGCGCCGGGCTCGGGCAACGCATTCGCGTCACCGGACCGGACGCGCAACGCGAGTAACTCGTCGGGCGTCGTGCGCGACGAGCGTGGCAATTCGAGCATGATGTTCACGTCTTCCTTTTCGCGCGGGAGATGGAGGAGATCGACCGATTCGCCGCCGACGGCGATGCGCAGCGTCTCCGAAATCGTCGCGGCACTGATGCCGTGGAGCGCGGCCTTTTCCTTGTCGATGACGAAGCGCGCTTTCGGCTGATCGGCCTCGACATACCAATCGACATCGACCACACCCGGCGTGCTCTTGAAAATGTCGCGCACCTTGCCGGCCAGCGCGTGGCGGTCCGATTCGTTAGGGCCGTAGATTTCGGCCACGAGCGTTTGCAAAACGGGCGGACCGGGTGGCACTTCCGCGACGGCGACGCGCGCGTCGAAGCGCGCGGCGATCGCTGCGATGCGGGGGCGGACCCGCTTCGCGATATCGTGGCTTTGCGCGCTCCGTTCGCCTTTCGGAAGCAGGTTTACCTGAATGTCCGCGATGTTCGCACCCTGGCGGAGGAAGTAGTGCCTAACGAGTCCGTTGAAATTGTATGGCGCGGAAACGCCGGCGTAGATTTGGTAATCGGTCACTTCCGGTTCGGTGCGGACGGCGGCGGCGATTTCGCGCGCGACCTGCGCGGTGCGCTCGAGCGAGCTGCCTTCGGGCATGTTCAGGATCACCTGGAACTCGCTCTTGTTATCGAAGGGCAGCATTTTCACTTTCACCCAGCCAAACCCGACCAGCGCCATCGCGAGCAGCAGTAGTCCGACGATGGAGCCGAGAAAAATCCAGCGCCAGCGCGGTTGCGCGATCATCGGTCCCATCAGCCGCCGATAGATCCGGGTGAAGAAATTCTCCTCGTGTGCGAAGTGGCTTTGTGTGCCGGCGGGCGGGGTGCCTTCGGTGAGTCGCGAATATTTTTTCCCCCAGCGCAAAATCCGGATCGACGCCCACGGCGTGACGATGAACGCGATCGCGAGCGACCAGCCCATCGCCGCGCTCGCGCCGATTGGGATCGGCCGCATGTAAGGTCCCATCAGTCCTCCGACGAACGCCATTGGCAGGACCGCGGCGATGACGGCGAAGGTGGCGAGGATGGTCGGGTTGCCGACTTCGCTGACCGCTTCCACGGCGATCGCGGCCCAGTTACGGCCTTTGTTTTGCACGAGGTGAAAATGGCGAACGATGTTTTCCACCACCACGATCGCGTCATCGACCAGGATGCCGATGGAGAAGATGAGAGCGAAAAGCGTGATGCGATTGAGGGTGAAGCCGAGGAGATAAAACACGAGCAGGGTAAGCGCGAGCGTGGCCGGGATGGCGAGCGCAACAATCATCGATTCGCGCCAGCCAAGCGTGAGCCAGATGAGAAGCGACACCCCGATGATGGCGAGGCCCATGTGAAAGAGGAGCTCGTTCGATTTTTCCGACGCGGTCTCGCCGTAGTTGCGCGTGATCGAGACTGCGACATCGCGCGGGATGAGCGTGCCTTTGAGCGTCTCGATCTTGCGCAGCACTTCGTGGGTGACGGAGATCGCGTTCGCTCCCGGGCGCTTCGCGATGCTGAGGGTGACGGCCGGCTCTTCGCTGGGGACGCGCCTCGCCGACTGCTCCGCGCGAAGAGGGATCGCGGCGAGTCGCCGCGATTTGCACGCGAGGCGCGTGCGCTCCCCAGAAGAAGGTGTAGTTCGACGGCTCTTCCGCTCCGTCCACGATTTTCGCAACCTCCCGCAAATAGACAGGCCGGCCGCCGAAAACACCGACGACCACATTCCCTACATCCTCCGCGCTGGTGAGAAATGCGCCGGTTTCGATGATGAACTCCTGATTGTTAGTCGTTAGGCCACCGGAGCGATACTGCCGATTCGCCTGCTGCAACATCGGCACGAGGCCGGCCGCGCTGAGATTGCGCGAAGCGAGCCGCACCGGATCGAGCAGCACGCGCACTTGGCGCCGCGAGCCGCCGATGATCGTTGTCTCAGCGACGAGCGGCACGGCTTTGACCGCGTCATCCACTTCCGCCACGAGCCGGCGCAGCGTGAGGTGATCGTAACGCGCGCTATGGAAAGTGAGCGCGAGAATCGGCACGTCGTCGATCGACTTCGGTTTGATCAACGGTGTGCCGACGCCGTGCGGGATGCGGTCGTAGTTCGAGCGCAGTTTCTCCGTCAGCCTAACGAGACATTCCTCGGGATCGGAGCCGACCTTGAAGCGGACGATGACGAGGCTCTCGCTGTCGCGCGAAGTCGAGTAGATGTATTCCACGCCCGGGATTTCCCAGAGCAGCTTCTCCATCGGACGGGTCGCGCGCTCCTCGACTTCCTTCGCGCTGAAGCCGGCCATGTTCACCATCACATCGACCATTGGCACCTTGATCTGCGGCTCTTCCTCGCGCGGGAGCAGGACGATTGCGCCGACACCGAGCAGGATCGAAGCGACGACGATTAACGGCGTGAGCTTCGCGTCGATGAACGCGTGCGCGATGCGCCCGGCGACGCCGCTCGCGCGCGAGGCGTCCGTGCTCATTGCTTGAGGGTGACGGGCTGCCCGTCGCGCAATGATGCCGCGCCTTCGCTGACGACGCGCTCGCCGGAGCTGAGCCCGGCGAGAATTTCCACTTCGCTGCCGGTATGCTTGCCGGTGCGCACAATGCGGAGCTCGGCGTGTTGGTTCACAACGACGAAAAGGCACTCCACCTGTCCGCGCGTCACGACTGCCGACGCAGGAACGCGGATGGATTTGCTCTCGCCAGTTGGAATCCAGACCCGACCGAACTGGCCGCTGCGCACACCTTCCGCCGTGGGCAGGTCGAGTTTCACCAGAAAAGTGCGACTCGCGGCATCGGCCACGGGTGCCATCTTCGACCACCGTGCCCTCAATTCGTGCTGCGTCAGCGCTCACTTGCACAGGAAGTTTCGCGTCGAGTTTGACGCGGCCTATCAGCGCCTCGGGCACATCCGCTTCGAACCGCAGCGCGCGCGGATCTTCCATTTCGATGATCGGTTTTCCCGGCGCGGCGAGATCGCCGACATCAGCCAGTTTGCGCGTTACGATCCCATCGAAAGGCGCGACGACTTTCGTGTAAGCAAGCATCGTCTCCATTTCCCGCGCCGCTCCTTCAGCAACGCTGGCCCGCGCCTGCCCGGCGTCGAAGTCTGCCTGGGCCGTGATTTTTTTATTGAGCAGCTCGCGAGCGCGAGCGAGATCACGCGTCGCTTGTTCGCGGACGGCGAGCGTCTGATCGAGCTTGGCCTGAATCTCGCGCGGATCGAGCTGCGCGATGAGATCCCCAGCCTTTACCATTTGTCCCGGCGCAACGAGCAGCGATTCGATGCGCGCACTTACTTTTGCTTCGATCACCGCGCGGAGTTTTGCCCGCACGGTGCCGACCACTTCTTCGTTCGACGGCCGTTCCTTGTTTTCGACGACAACGGTGCGGACTGCGACCGGAGGCAGCGACTGCGATGTGGTTTGCTTTTTCGAATGACAAGCGGTCAGCGTAAGAGCGACGCTGATCGCAATGACCGAAAGCGAAAGCTTCATCAGCGCCTAACGTGGCGCAGCGCCGCACTCTTCGCCAGCCCGGCCAATCCCGAGCTTGATGAGAATGCGCTCGAGCGGACAGAAGCCGGTGAAGGCAGTCTGAAATAAGTTGAAGCCGACAAAGGCGGCGAGGAGCAACCAGAGTGGTTCACCCAATATCCGAGTGCGAGCCCGGCGAGAACAAGCGTCCCGGCGACGAGATAGATGATGCTTTGCCTTTTCATAGTTTCATACGGTCCGCACTGAGTTTGCCTTCAATGCTCGGCACTGGTCGAATCGTGCTTTGCACTGATTGTGCAAAGCTCACCGTTTGTTGCGAGCGGGCAATGAAACAGGCGCCGCTCGAGCGCCGCTTCATCCTCGCTACCTGTCGGCGAAGTCGCCGCGCCGAAAACCGTGCAAACGGGCAAGAATGAACCTACGCCGTGGCGTAATCGGCGATGGCTTTGGCCACGTCGAGTGTGGAAGCTTTGCCGCCCATGTCGTAGGTGCGCACTTTGCCTTCCGCGATGACGCGGGCAATGGCGGTTTCCAAACGCGTCGCCATTTCGGTTTCCTTAAGCCAGTCGAGCATCAGCTTGGCGGTCAGAAGCATCGCGATCGGATTGACCTTGTATTGGCCGGCGTATTTCGGCGCTGATCCGTGCGTCGGTTCGAACACGGCATACTTGTCGCCAAGGTTAGCGCTGGGCGCGAAGCCAAGTCCGCCGACCAGTCCGGCGCACAAATCGCTGACGATGTCGCCGAACATATTCTCCGCCACGAGCACGGAATAATCCTGCGGATTCTTGAACATCCACATGCAGATCGCGTCGATGTTCGCGTCGTCCGCGCGAATGTCGGGATAATTTTTCGCCACGTCCTTGAAACAACGCATCATCAAGCCGCCGGTTTCGCGCAGCACATTTGGTTTCTCGATCAGCGTCACGCGCTTGCGTCCGGTTTTCTTGGCGAACTCGAAAGCCTGCTTGCAAATGTTCGTGCAACCTTGCATGCTCACAATGCGAGTCGAGAGCGCAATATTCTCCAGGCCGGCCTTGTCTTTCCACGGCTTCATCTTCGGATTCGCGCACAACGCCGTGTAAACCGGCTCCGGCAACGGAAAGAATTCAACGCCGCCGTACATGCCTTCGGTATTTTCACGAAAGACGACCTGATCGATCGCGACATCTTCGCCGCTCGGATTCGTGATTTTGTTGCCGCGAAAATTCAGCGGATTGCCGGGATAACTTTTGCACGGCCGCATGTTGGTATGCAGGTTGAACATCTGCCGCAGCTTCACGATGGGCGAGAAGTAGACCAGGCCTTTGTCTTTCAATTCCGGCGCCAATTCTTCCTTCGCTTCCGATCTGCGGTTTGCTCGTGATCGCGCCGAAAAGCCCGCACGTCGTTTCTTTCAGCGCTTTGACCGTGCGATCAGGCAGCGCGTTGCCTTCCTTGCACCAAAATTCCCAGCCGATGTCGCACGGCACATATTCGGCATCGAGTTTCAAACGATCCAAGACGAGGCGCGCCGCTTCCATGACATCGTTGCCCACGCCGTCACCGGGCATCCACGCGATTTTGTATTTTGACATGGCGGCGACTCTACCGAGGAGCATTGCGACCCGCAAGTCGCGCTAGCAATTCTGGGGAGCGCACGCGCCTCGCGTGCACAATTCGGCGCCTCGCCGAATTTTTCTGAACTGAATCCTGAAAGTTCGCTCGGCGAGGCGCCGAGACCGCACGCGAGGCGCGTGCGCTCCCCAGACGATCATTGCGCTTTCGCGCGCAACCGACTGGCCACCAAATTTTCCGCGCCGCCGGCGACGATCAATTCCTGGGCCGCGGGACTGAGCGGCGGGAAGGGAAATGATTTTCCATCGATGGTGAGAACGGATTTGCCGTAATCAATCGTGATTTCGGCAGCGACTGTCGTCGGCGCGCGATTTTTCAGCGTGTCGCGCAAATGCGTCACCAATTCGGGACATTCGAACACGACGAAGCCGTTGTTGAATGCGTTGCGCTTGTAGGTTTCGGAAAAACTGCTGGCGATGACGCACGGAATGCCTTTGAACTTCAACGCCGTCGCCGCCTGTTCGCGACTGGATCCGGTTCCAAAATTCAATCCGCCCACGACGACGTCGCCCTTTTGATAGAGCGTGTTGAAGTTCGGATCGTAATTTTCAAACGTCACCGCCGCCATCTGCTCCGGCGTCATGTCGTCGCGATACGTGTGTTTGCCGGCGTAAATGCCGTCCGTGTTCAAATTGTCTTTGTCGATGAACAGAACGCGACCGCGCACGCTCGGCGGAAAACCGTCGATGATTTCGACCGAAACGGTCGGATTGCGGTTTGCTTTGCGCGCGTCGAACAGCGGTGCCGGCAGCGCGTTCCGAGAATGTTTGCGGCGCGCAAATGAATCCAGCCAGCGCGCTCGCCGCCACGACCGCAGGCGAACCCAAATACACCTGCGCGTCGGGATCACCCATGCGTCCTTTGAAATTCCGATTCGTTGCGCTGATCGCGACTTCGCCTTTGCCCACAAGTCCGCGACCCAGACCGATGCATGTTCCGCAACCTGGCGGCAGCGGAATCGCGCCTGCGTCCACCAAAGTTTGCCAGTCGCCTGCGGATTCCGACTTCGCCTGCATTTCCGCGCTGGCCGCCGCCAGATAGAATTCAACGCCGTCAGCGACGCGTCCGCCGCGAGTGCGCACGACTTCGGCCGCGTCGTGCAAATCTTCGAAGCGCGCATTCACACACGAGAGCAGATACGCTTTCTGAATCGGCACATGCTTTCGTTGCATTTCCGGCAACGAAACCATCGTCTTCACCTCGTTAGGCCCAGAGACGTGCGGAACCACCGTTGCGAGATCAAGTTCAAGTTCGATCGCGTATTCTGCGTCCGCGTCGGCGCTCAACTTCTCTCGATCCTTCCACCACGCATCGATGTCGGCATTGGTGTAACCGGAGCGACTTTTCGGACCGCGTGTTCCCGGACGATTCGGATTCGTGAATTCACCGACACGCGAGCGCAAATATTTCACCGTCACTTCATCGAATGGAAACACGCCCGCGAGCGCGCCCCATTCGGTCGTCATGTTGGCGATCGTCATGCGCGCAGACATGCCGAGATTCGCCACGCCATCTCCGACAAATTCAACGGCGTGATTGAGCACCTCGTCTTTATTGAAAAGTCCGCACAACGCGATGATGACATCCTTGCCGGTAACGCCGGCGGAAAGATTTCCTTTCAACACCATCTTCGCCACCTTCGGGACCTGCCACCACGTAACTCCCGTCGCCCAAATACTCGCTGCGTCAGTTCGCACAACCGGTGTGCCCAACGCCGCGACCGCGCCATATAAATTCGAGTGCGAATCGCTCGCCACGACCAACGCGCCGGGAACAACGTAGCCTTGTTCCACCATCACCTGATGCGAAATACCGGTTCCCGCCGGATAAAAATCGATGCCGTGATCTTTCGCGAACGCTTCAATCTTGGCGTACTTCTCCAGATTCTTCGGCGTGGCGTTTTGAATGTCGTGATCAATCGCGAACACCGGTTGCGCCGGATCGGCGATCGCTGTTGCGCCGATCTGTTTGAACTTCGGAATAACCGCGCCGGTATTGTCATGCGTCATGACATGACGCGGACGAATCGAAACAAAATCTCCAGCGCGCACGACGCTTCCCGCAGGAAGTCCATCAGCATGCCGCGCCGCAATCTTCTCGACGAGCGTGAGTCCCATAGAAATTTCCTTCTGAAATAGATCGCCTTAGGCCCATGTCAATTTCCTTCTCAATAACGTGTCGATCTTGCTCGCGATAGTGTCCTAATTTGATTGACGCAGCGCGACTGGGAGTCGCTTGATAAGCAGAGTGAATGCGGGCACTAGCGGAAGTGGGCAGTCGATGAATTCCGCGGCGAACTACACCGGTGGCGATTCTGAACGAGGTCACTGCGCCGCCAATGGCCGTCGCCGGTGCGAAGCAGCAGCCCACTTCAGTCGTCACCCGCTATGAACTTCGCCATCCCGCCCGAGAAAATATGGAACGGGTTGATGTTCTACGAGGAGATTGGAAAGCGTCCGCCGTTGCTCTTGCGCCTGTTACTTCCGGTTCCAATTCGAACTAACGGCCGCAAGTCGGAAGTGGGCGACCAGGTAACATGTCTTTACGTAAGCGGCTACTTGCGCAAGCGCGTGACTCAGGTGAACCGCGGACGAAACTACGCATTCGAGGTCATTGAGCAAAACCTCACGGTCGGCGGCGGGATCAGATTGTCCGGAGGTGGCTACACACTGCGTCAGCTTCCGGGCGGCCGCACCGAAGTTGCCATTAAGACACAATATGTAAGTCCGAAACGACCTCGCTGGCTGTGGGTACGCATCGAAGCGGTGGTCTGTCACTCGTTCCATCGCCACATCCTGAGCGCGATGCGCAGCAACCTGTCACGGTGAACCAGCGCAAAGAAAGAAGATCGCCATGCTTCCGCTCCTTCCGCCGTTCTGGTTAATTCATGTCGCGGTCTCCGCCGTGTGGCTTTATGAGGGCCTGTGGTGCAAACTGCTGAATGGTGAGCCGCGTCAGGTACAGGTCGTAGTGGCCGTGCCTCACTACGGGCCGCGCGTTGGGGTGGTTTTTCTCAAGTTACTCGGAGTTGTCGAGGTTGGTCTTGCCCTCTGGATTTTGAGCGGCGTTGCGCCGCTTGTTTGCGCGCTTGTGCAAACCGTGCTGCTCATTTCACTGAACGCCTGCGGACTGCTCTGGGCCCGTCACATCATTCACGACCCAGCTGGGATGGTGGTGAAAAACTTCGCTTTCCTCGTGCTAGCCTGGGTCTCGGCCAGCCTCCCCGCATGGAATTAACCTCGACCATCGCTGCACCGGGTTGGGAACGTGGCCGGTTCGACGCGCGCGATGGGCCACGCAAGCTGCTGTTTGGCTGCATGCATGAGGACGCAGCCATCGAACTTGACGCGTTCCGGCCCGGTGGTCGCATCTTCTGCATTGCTTCGGCCGGGTGCACCGCGATGAAGCTGGCGCCCCATCACGAAGTTGTGGCGGTTGATATTAATCCGATCCAACTGGCCTATGTCGAACATCGTCGGATGGGTGGCTCCAGTCGACGGGGCACCGCCGAACGCATTCTGACATTTGCGCGCGCCGTCGGACCTCTGGCAGGATGGTGGCCCTCTCGGGTCCGTGAATTCCTCGACCTCGACGATCCGGCGGAGCAGATGGATTTCTGGCGTCGTTACCTCGATACTGGGCGATTCCGCGCAGCCTTTGATCTTTTATTTTCGATGCCCGCACTGCGCTTGATCTACGCCTCTTCGTTCCTCCACTTCTTACCGCCCAATCTTGGCGCCGTCATGCGCGGGCGAATGGAGCGCTGTTTTGCCTCGCTCCCTAACCGCACAAACCCTTACGCGCGCACGCTGCTTTTAGGAGAAATGTCGGCCGAGCGGTTCCCTCCCGAGGTAAAGGACATTCGTCTCGTGCACGCCGACGCGGCCACCTTCCTTGAGGGCGAGCCTGCCGGAAGCTTCGACGGATTCACGCTTTCGAACATTCTCGACGGGGCTAGCGTGGGCTACGAGCAACGACTCTTCTCCGCGATCAAACGCGCCGCCGCGCCCGAAGCGGTGGTGGTGGTGCGCAGTTTTCGCGAACCAACGTTAATGCTGCCGACAAATCACGCAGCCGAGGATCGGGCGATGCTCTGGGGCATCGTTGACGTTCGGCCTGCAATCGAACTCTGAGAACGCTGACGGCGAAGCAAGACAGCGCGAACGATTCGATTCGGACAACAGGACGAAAGCATTACTTCTTGGCGGCGCGTTTGCCGAGAAGCTTCGCAATATCGAAATCAACAAAATCGGCGTGATGGAAAATGATCGACTCGATTGAGCGTTCAACCTTGTCGCCCTCGTGACTGTGCGTCGCGATCATGTGCATGACCTCGGCCGGAATACCGTGTTTGTAAGCGAGCGCAACGCCGCTGAACGGATGCCGAAGTTGCTGTCCAAATTTTCCCTGAACGACTTTGCCACTTGGGTCTTTGTCGTATTCCAACGGTTTACCGACATCGGCCAGGAGCGCGCCGGCGATAAGATAATCGCGTTGGATCGGAATGCTGCAGCGGAACGATCTCTTCAGCACTTCGGCAATGGCGATGCATTGACGCGCGCAGGAATTGAGATGCTCGACGAACTTCATGTCGATGTCGCCGGCCAGGAGCGTGAATTTGACCGCGCGTAATTCAGCGAAAGTCCAGCCTTTCCCGCCGCAACCAGTCGTGATCGCTTCGCTCCAGACCGCGGCCACTTTTTCACGGAGCGACTTCTGCTTGATCTTCAGCAAGCTCGGAAAAAGTTTCGCGATTTCGTTGACGCTGTAATTGGTTTTTTGCGTTGTTGTCATTTAGCTATTTCGATTTCACCCGATATTTTGCAGGCTTGGCCGAATTTCTTTGGATTATTTTTCTGGCTTCGAGATCGAGTTTCACGGTCTCTCCGTACCAACTGATATTCCCCGAAAATTTACCCGCCAGGCCTTTATTGATCCGATCAAACAATTCATCGTGAGTGAGCTCTTTCTTTTTCAAAGCCGACAAAATCGCTTTCTTGAGCGTTTCGTATTTCTGCCGGTCGATGTTCTTTCCGCTTTTGCCTAACGGATGTTTGGTCAGTATTTTTTCGTCCGCCATTTTTTGGCTCCGTTTATTTTTCCGCAATCTGTCTCGGTGCTGGGCCATCGTATCCGTGTTTGACTGGATCGATGCGGCGCATCGGTTTCTCGCGCGTTTGCTCTTCAATGACATGCGCTACCAATCCGGGCGTGCGAGCGATCATGAAAATGCCGTTGAATGCTGACGGGTTCATTCCGAGATCAGCGAGAATGGCGCCGATCGCTCCGTCCACGTTAATCGGCAGCGCTTTCTTCGCGTCGGCAAAAGATTTTTCAACTGCGCGCGCCGCTTTCATATGCACTCCATCCACACCGGCGTCGCGTGCCAGTTCGAATAAGCGCGCGGTTCTCGGATCTTTGGTGTGATAACGATGACCAAATCCCGGCATGCGATTGCCCGCTTCTTTCATCTCCGCGAGTACGCGCGTGGCGGCTTCATCCATCGAGATCGAATCTTTCGTGGCGCGATCGGCGATTTTTTTTAATTGCCGCGCACAATCTTCGATCGCGCCGCCATGATGACGATTGATCGACATGATTCCAGCGGCGACGGCCGCACTCAACGATGCGCCAGTCGAGGCGACGGTTCGCGCAGACAACGCGCTTGGTGGCGTCGCGCCGTGATCAATGGACGACACCAAAATCCCATCCATCAATTTCCCGATCGCAGGCGACGGCAATTCGCCGGTCAAAATCAAATACACCGCGGCACCAAATGAGGCGCGTCCCATGAGATCGGCAATGTCATATCCGCGCACCGCAACGCGATTCGGCTCGATGCGCGTCACTGCGGTGTTCCAGACGGCGTTCCTATCGGTTTCGCTCATGAGACTTTTTCCGTTTATGCGTTTTAGAATATCAACGACCGCGCCGGGTAATTCACCAAAAGCATCGACGACAGTCGCGCCAGCTTCACGCAACGCCTTCACTTTTCCCGCATGCGTTCCGCGACCGCCTTCAATGATCGCGCCCGCGTGACTAAAGCGCGTCCCTTCGCGCGCCGCTTTACCGCCGATGTATGCGATCACCGGCTTGGTCACTTTTCGATCGCGGATCAGTTGCGCTAATTCTTCTTCCTGCGAAGAACCGATTTCGCCAAAGATCACAATCGCTTCCGTGAGCGGATCGGATTCGAACATCAGCGCCGCATCGGGAATACGGATTCCGAGAACCGCATCGCCACCAATGTGCGCGATAGTCGAAATGCGCACGCCCGCCTGTCCCAAGTAGTATCCGGTGCTCGAAGCCATTCCGCCCGAGCGACTGATCACACCTACGCCCGTTGGAATTCCGGGCTTGAACCATTGCCGCGCACTTTCCGCGCGACCACCGATCATGCCCACGACCGCCTTGCCCGGACTCAATACACCGAGCGTGTTCGGTCCAACAAACATCGCGCCATTCGCTTTCGCTGCCGCTGCGATTTCCATCGCGTCCCAAACCGGCACACGATCGGGCACGAGCACGGTGAGTTTGATTCCGGCTTCGATTGCCGAAATGGCCGCGTCTTTTACGCCGGCCGCAGGCACAAAAAGAACGGAGATATCGATATTGCCTAACGAGTCCACCGCTTCCCGCGGCGTGTTGAAAACCGGAACGCCAAGCACGCTTTGTCCGCCTTTACCCGGCGTCACGCCGGCCACCACATTCGTTCCGTACTCACGCATCAAGCGCGTGCGCGCCTGACCTTCGCGGCCGGTGATACCTTGCACTAAAACGCGCTTCGTCTCGTCGATTAGAATTGCCATCGCGATTTCATGAGGGGATTAAGACTTTTCAGCGCCAGCCATTTCACGGGCATGAGCCCGGCCCATCAACGCGCCACGCCGTTGAGGAGCAATTTTTAGGGCACGGTCAAATTCCGCCAGAGCTTCTTGCGGGCGATCTGACTCCAACAGGAGATCACCAAGTTGTTCGCGTGCCGGGACTATGGCGCCGGGAGTGACCGGGCGTTTTTCGACCGCGTCCTCTTCGTTAGCGGCATCACCCATAAGCTTGAGCGCCTCATCTTTTTTCCCTTCGGCGTGCGCGATCCATGCCAGCGCCTCATTCAGCTGCACATGAACTTGCGTCGCCCAGTAGTCGTCGCCAGCCTCGCGCACTTTCGCGTAGGTACTCTTCAATTGTTCGACCTCTCGCCGCGCTGTTACCGGGTCTCCGCTGCGCGCAAATCCAACGGCACGCGCCCATATAGTGATCGCAAAAACATGCGGCTGCGTACCGGCGATCGGTTCCAGTCGCGCAGCCTCGACCCATTGCCGTCGTTCAATGGCGTAGCGCACAGGCATCGCACTCGCCGCATACCCGATCTTAAATTCGCCTGCGTGCAGATCCGACATGCCGTGCAGATCCTCAAGCACACGCGCAGCTTCGGCATCGCGACCGAGCTGTAAATACGCATAGGTGAGGTAGTCCATGGCGTGTAATTCCTCGCCGACATCTCCTTGCACATGTGCGGCTTTTCGTGCGGCGATATTTGAAGCGATAGACTGCTCCCACATTCCCAGTCGCGTATAAATATGGGAAGGCATGTGCAAGGCATGCGGGGCCGACGGAGCAATCTTCGAATATTCTTGCGCAGCAGCGAGACCGCGGCTCGCCATCTCGGAATTGTCGCACGCGTGAATTAAATAGTGAGGAATGCCCGGATGCTGCGGATGCTCTTTGAACAAAGGCTCGAGCAACGCTACAGCTTTTTTTTCGTTGGCGTGAGTCTTGTCAGTTGGCGATGCGGTGCCGAGTAATGCCAGCGCGTAAAAGACCTGACACTCGACATCATTGGGATTGCGCTCGGCGAGTTTGCCCATGGCGACGGTATAAGCATGGGCGCGCTCCCGGTAAGGTACTGAATCCGCTTTCGCGTAGATTATATTTAGCGCATCGATAAAACCTCGCTCTCGATCTGAGCCGCCGATCGCTTTTGCCCGATCGATCTCTGCCTGGCCGCGCGCCAAATCTTGTGGCGCAATGTGAGGCTCCCAGAGCTGGTGGAAGTAGGTCATGGCCACGCCCCAGTGCGCCATCGCGCAATCAGGCTCCTTCGCTATCACATCGCGAAAGGCTTTCTCTGCGGCCGAGTATGCGAACGAATGTAAGAGCGCCACCGCCCGCTCAAACTCTTGCTGCACGTCGGCAGAGCACGAGTTCGGGAATTTCACGACTCCCAAGTTTCTCTGGAATCGGATGCTCGTGTTCTCCGGCGGCAGAGGATTGCGGTCCAACCAACGCCAACCACAAAAGGGCGAAAGACGGCATCAGGATTTTTGGTGTCATTTTTACCGCGCACCCCCGATCGCTTCTTCCAGTCCCGGAATATCGAGTTCCAAATAGAAGCCTTCCACTCCGGCGAGCCGACACTCGACATCGCACGCGAGCAACTCGGAATCTTTGTTCGCAAATTCATCACTCGTTAGGGTAATTGACGGCGCACCATCCCGATCCACGATCAATCCACCAGAATGCGTCTCGACTGCGCGGCGAATTTCCTGCCACTTCCCAGTGTCGATCGAGACGCGACCGCCTTTCACGGGAAACCGGGCGGCTGATTTGTCTTTGACGAATTTCGGAACACGCGGAGGGCGCGGTCTCCATTTGGTTCCTTTGGCATTCGCTACAAGTTCGGCGAACCGCGTCGCGATCATGGCGGGCGCGTCCGTCTTGCGGTAGCCCTCCACTGGCGCGCGAAGCAGCTTGGACATGCGCTGCAAAATTTCGACGGCGCGATCTTCGGTGTTGCCGCCCAAACGAATGACGGCGGGAATATCGAGATCGAGTTCCCAGAATGCTTTAGCCAGTCCATACGCCGACCAATATTGTTCCTGGCTCGCAACCCCGGAGCCGGAACCGAAATATCCAACGAGATCGGGTTGCGCTAAGATAATGCGACTGGCGCGATAAACTTTCGACGCCGATGGATTGCCGCTCGTGTCCGTGAAATTTGCGATAGTGAAATCCGGCGTTCACGATCGCGTCCATCGACATCATCGATCCGCCGCCGCCCGCGCCATGAAACCCAACCAGACCCTTGGAATCCTTGGGCGCCGAAGTGGCCAACTGCGCAAAATAAAATGTGCCGCGATGATCGTTTTGCTCGACCGCGTAAGCGACGCGCTCAAGTTCGGTAGGTGGATGATCGAACTCGCGCGCGATCTCGATCTTCAATTCCGGATGTCGCGCAACCGCGTAATCATCAATCGTTAGGCGACAATCCGCGGCGACGAAATCGCCGGCTTTGGTCAACACCAGCGGATTGATCTCGAGCGATCGAGCTTCCACGCTGCGCGCCGCCGCAAATAATTTTCGAATCGATTCCGCGAGTTGCGGTGCCTGTTCTTTAGAAAGTCCGGACGAAGAAACAGCTTCAGCCACGGCTGACTCTAGTGGCCCCGTCTTTACATCGCAGGGGATTCGCTTCGTCGAAGCGGCGCGCTCTTCGATTCCGCTGCCGCCGCCGGCAGCGAAAATTATCATCGGCGCGCGCGCGGCGTCATCAATCGCGAAGGAAAGAAAAAATTCCCGCTCGATCGCAATCTTCTCTTCCACGAGCACAGCTTCGACTGGAAATTGCCCGACTTTCATCGCCAGCATTCGATCGGCATGACCGCGGACATCGGCTGGCTTTCTTGCAAAAGCGACGCCGCCAATGCCGGCGCGCCCTGTCGTCCACGCCTGGATTTTGATCACCACTTCGGCGTCAAGCTCTTTAGCAATAGCCATCGCTTCGTCAGCCGTGAGCGCTGCTCGCCCGCGCGGAATCTTGAATCCGTTCGCGGCTAGAATCGCTTTGCCTTGATACTCGTGAAGTCGGGCCATGACCGACCGCTATTTCCACGATCCTAACCAACTTTCCAAGCGCTTTTGTGGATCAGAATTCGAAAAAGATATAGCGCTGTCGGAAGGCTTAGGCATTAATCAACCGCAGCGCATGACCTCGCTGGATTACTACGCGATCGAAGAACTTCTCACCGATGAAGAGCGCGCCGCCCGCGATCGGGCGCGGCGTTTTGTGCAGGAAGAAGTCATGTCCGAAGTCGTGGCCTGTCATCGCGCGGGGAAATTTCCGGAACATCTGACAGCGCGCATGGGCGCGTTGGGATTTTTTGCTCCGCATCTTAAAGAATACGGCGGCGCGGGACTCAGCTACACCGCGTATGGCCTCATCATGCAGGAGCTCGAACGAGCCGATTCGGGTTTGCGTTCGCAAGCGTCGGTGCAGGGCGCGCTTGCCATTAATGCGATTCATTTTTTCGGAACGCCCGAGCAACAGAAGCGCTGGTTGCCCGGACTCCTATCGGGCGAACTTGTTGGTTGCTTCGGACTAACGGAACACGGACATGGTTCCGATCCGGGCGGGATGGAAACTCGCGCGAAACGCGATGGCGATCATTACGTTTTGAACGGCAGCAAATGCTGGATCGGCAACGCATCCATCGCGGACGTGAAAGTGATCTGGGCGAAAGACGACGATGGCCGTGTCGGCGGATTCATCGTGGAAAAAGATGCGCCTGGATTTCGCGCGCAGGATATTGAAGGGAAATTCAGTCTGCGCATGTCGCGCACGTCGGAATGTTGGTTCGAGGATTGTCGAATTCCGGCGGAGAATCGTCTGCCGAAAGCATCGGGATTGCGCGCACCGCTTTCATGTCTTTCGCATGCGCGCGTCGGTATCGCATGGGGAGTGATCGGTGCGGCCATCGATTGTTACGAAACGGCGCTCGCTTATGCGAAATCGCGCGAACAATTCGGCCGACCGATTGCCGGTTTTCAACTGGTGCAGGAAAAACTTGTCTGGATGGTGCAGGAAATTACGAAAGCGCAATTACTCGCGTTGCGTCTCACGCGATTGATGGAGGCGGGCAAGGTGCGCCCTCCGCAAATTTCGCTGGCGAAACGAAACAATGTTTGGATGGCAATGGAATGCGCTCGCAAAGCGCGCGACATCCTCGGCGCTGTCGGTATCACCGATCGCTATTCTGTGATCCGGCATCTAATGAACCTCGAGTCGGTTTATACCTATGAAGGGACGCACGATATTCATACGCTGGTGGTCGGCGAAGATATCACCGGGATCGGCGCGTTCGGCCGCTGAACCGGAGTGCCGCGGTGACTTTGGTTCGCCGAGGGTAGCGTCACAGCCTGAGATAATTTTCCCGCAAAGCTCTTGGCGATTTGCGTCCGCCTTGCTAAAAGAACCGCAGCAATGGCTGTCCACAAGTGGACTTCATGAAAGGGCTGACCGTTCTCGATCCGCAATCGCCGGAAGCGCGGGCGATTTATCATCTCGCGATCGTCTCGGGAATTATTTTTGCGCTCATCTTTGTCATCGTCGCTGGGATGATTGTGTTTCGCGCTCATGCGCTATCGCTGGCGCGAAGGTGCGGCGGATCCAAAACAGCTCGCCGGGAATAAAACGGTGGAGATGGTGTGGACGGCGATCCCGTGTCTGATCGTGCTCGCGCTCGTTCTTCTCACCTGGCAGTCGATGAACGCTTCCGATCCGCCCGCCCCGGCCACGCCCGACATCGTCATCACCGGTCACCAGTGGTGGTGGGAGGCGCGTTATCCGAAATCCGGTGTGGTTACGGCGAATGAAATTCATATTCCGGCGGGCACGCCGGTCTCGATCCGACTCGAGTCGGCGGATGTGCTGCATGAGTTTTGGGTCGCGCAGTTGACTCGCAAGATGGCGACAGTGCCGGATCATCCGAATCACATCTGGATTCAATCGGATCAGCCCGGGACGTATCTCGGCGTCTGCTCGGAATTTTGCGGGACGCAGCATGCGTGGATGCATTTTCTCGTCGTGGCGGAAACGCCGGACCAGTTCGCGACATGGGAGAAGGCGCAGTTGGCGCCGGCGAAAATTCCGGTAAGCGGGAGCGCAGCGCAAGGGCTCGCGCTTTTTCAACAAATGAGCTGCATGAATTGCCACGCGATTAACGGCACGGCGGCGGCCGCACAGGTCGGCCCAGACCTGACGCATTTTGCCAGCCGAAAAATACTGGGCGCCGGAGTAGTCGAGAATACGCCGGCCAATCTGCGCCGCTGGCTAACCGATCCGCAGCAGATCAAGCCGGGAGTGAAAATGCCGGATTACAAGTTTAACAAGGCGCAGGTGCACCAACTGGCTGATTACTTCGAGACTTTGCGATGAACGAGATCGCCAACGTCCTCGACCGCGCCGGAATTTTGACTCCGGAACAGCGGGAGCATTGGAAGATGGCGTGGCTGTCCACGGTCGATCACAAGCGGATCGGCATTCTCTATATGGTAACGGGGCTGGTATTCTTCGTCTTCGGCGGGATCGAAGCGTTGCTCATCCGGCTGCAACTGGCTGTGCCTAACAACACACTGCTGCACCCGGACACCTACAACATGGTCTTCACCATGCACGGCACGACGATGATTTTCCTCGTCGCGATGCCGGTGCTCTTCGGTTTGGCCAACTATGTCGTGCCGCTTCAGATCGGCGCGCGCGACATGGCGTTCCCGCGCCTGAACGCATTTAGTTTCTGGCTCGTTCCTTTTGGCGGCATTCTGCTGCACTTCAGTTTCCTCGCTGGCGGCGCGCCGGACGTGGGATGGTTTGCTTACGCGCCGTTGAGTGAGACGCCGTACTCGTCGCAACCGGGCGTGGATTACTGGGCGCTCTCGCTTCTTGTCCTCGGGATCGGCTCGGTCGGCGCCAACATCAACTTCATCGCCACCGTCCTTTGCAGCCGCGCGCCGAACATGACGCTGCGGCGGTTGCCGCTCTTTTCGTGGATGATTTTCGTTAACGCTTTTCTCGTTATCATCGCGTTGCCGGTGTTGAACGCGGGACTGGTTATGATTCTGATCGACCGCCTGCTTAACACGCATTTCTTTCTCGTGCCCGGCGGCTCCGCCATCATGTGGCAACATATCTTCTGGGCCTTCGGACATCCGGAGGTTTACATCGTCGCGATTCCGTCCTTCGCCATCCTGTCCGAGATCATCCCGGTCTTTTCGCGCAAACCGATTTTCGGCTACGAATTTGTCGCCGGCTCGACGGTCGCGATCGCGTTCCTCAGCCTCGGGGTTTGGGCGCACCACATGTTTACGACCGGGCTGGGTCACACGATCGACTTGTTCTTCGTCGCTTCCAGCATGCTGATCGCGATTCCGACCGGAGTGAAGGTTCTCAACTGGAGCGCGACCATGATCGGCGGCCGTCTCCGCTTCGACACGCCGATGCTTTTCTGTGTCGCGGCCCTCCTGCAATTCCTCGTCGCTGGCCTAACGGGTGTCAGTCACGCCTCCGCCGCGCTCGATTGGCAGACGAAGAACAGCTACTACCTCGTGGCGCATTTCCATTTCGTCTTTGTCGGCCTGATCGTTTTCGTCATCCTGGGTGCGCTGCATTACTGGATTCCGAAAATGAGCGGTCGCATGCTCTCCGAGCGGCTGGGCAAATGGTCCTTCTGGCTCATGGTCATCGGGTTCAACATGACCTTTATCATCCAGCATTTCCTCGGACTCGCCGGGATGCCGCGCCGCGTTTACACCTATGCCGATCTGCCGGGCTGGGCCTGGATGAACATGCTCTCGACCATCGGCGCGTTCTTCATGACCGCGGCCTCGCTCATTTTCGTCTGGAACCTGAGTCGTTAGTCTGCTCAACGGGCGCAAGGCGGGGGACAATCCGTGGAACGCCTGGACGCTGGAATGGGCGACGACCTCGCCGCCGCCGCACGAAAATTTCCATTACCTGCCGCCGATTCACAGTCGCCGGCCGCTCTGGGATGTGGCGAACCCCGATCGCCCCGATCCAGTCGTCGGCAGCAAAGGAGACATCGACCAATTCAAGCCGGAAAAGAACAAGACCAGCATCGTTTCCTTCATCATCTCGGAGACCGGCTTTTTCGCGGTGCTGATCCTGGCGTTTCTTTATTACAACGCCACGCCGCAACCCGGACCGAACCCGCATGAGCTGGATCTGGTCAAGACCGGCTTCTTTAGCGTGTGCCTTTTTGCGAGCAGCTTCACGATCTGGCGCGCGGAGACTGGGCTGCGCAATAACAACCAGGGCAGGATGATTGCCTGGCTGAGCGCGACCATTATTCTCGGCGGAATTTTTATCGGCGGCCAGGGATTCGAGTACCTGGCATCTCTTCAAGAGCGGGATCGGTGTGAATTCAAATCTTTTCGCGACGACGTTCTTCACCCTGACTGGTTTCCACGGCTTGCACGTTTGCGTCGGGTTGATTGCGCTGCTCGTGCTTCTGGGACTGGCGCTCGCGGGCGACTCGAAGAAGCGACCCTGGCCGGCGCTCGATGCGGTTGGACTTTACTGGCACTTCGTTGATGTGGTCTGGGTTTTCGTTTTGTCCGTGGTTTACATCCTGCCTCGACTCCGATGAACACTGAACACTTTCTCCTCACAGCCTGGACTTGGAATCCGGTGGTTCTCATTGCCGCCGCGGCCGGGCTCGCTGCTTATCTTTTTGCCTTTCGCGCGGGACGGCAGCTCGGCTGGTTTGGTCTCGCGCTGACCGTTTTTCTGCTCACGCTCATTTCGCCGATCAATGCGCTCGCCGACGGCTATCTCTTTAGCGCGCACATGCTGCAGCACATCCTGCTGCTGCTGGTCGTGCCGGGATTTCTGCTCGTTAGTCTGCCGCGCTCGCTTTCGCTGGCCTGGCGGCCCCGTCTTCTCGCGCATCCGCTAACTGGCTGGATTGCCGGCGTGGGCGCAATGTGGTTCTGGCATTGGCCGACACTTTGTAATGCAGCCGTCACCTCGCGCTCCGTCTATGCTTTGCAAACTGTTTCGCTGCTCGTCTGCGGGACGATCTTTTGGAGTCAGATCATCGCGCCGCGCGAAAAAGAACGGCTTTCACCACCAGCGGCAGTTCTCTATCTGTTTAGTGCGTGCGTTACCTGCAGCGCGCTCGGGATGATTCTCACTTTTTCGCCGGTAACCGTCTGTTCGATTTACGCCATGCCAGTAGGCGATCGACTCGGAATGTGGGAAACAATCCGCACCGGCTGGGGATTTACGCCGGAAAAAGATCAGCAGATCGGCGGTCTCCTCATGTGGGTGCCGATGTGTTTCATCTATCTCGGCGCGATCTTCGCCCAGATTGCCCGCTGGTTCGGTGAAGCACCTGCTCCGCGCCACGCAACTCAACAAATCTAATGGAACAAAACACCGAACCATCGCACCAGGGCTGGGACGAACTCCCGGAGGAGCATCTGCCGCGTCCGAATTATTTCCCGGCCGGGCTGGCCATGGGCACGACCTTCTTCTTCTGGGGTTTTGTCACCTCGTGGGTCATTCTCGCCGTCGGCGCCGGGCTCTTCATTGCCTCGCTTGCCGGATGGATCACTGAAATTCGCCGTGAACGAAACCGCGCCTAACGAATCCCAGTGCGGCGCGGCATCGCCGGAAGAGATGACGCGCCGACGTTTCTTGGAGAAAGTCTCGATCGCGCTCGGCGGCCTTTGCGCCGCTGTTCTGGGGATTCCATTGGTCGGCTTCATTGTCGCCCCGCTCTTTCGAAAAGCGCCTAACGAATGGCTCTCGCTCGGCAAGGCGGCAGATTTCGAAATCGGTAAGACGGTGAGCGTCACCATCGCCGATCCCTCGTCGCTGCCCTGGGCCGGCATTTCGGCAAAGAGCGCCGCCTGGCTGCGCCGCGTGAGCGAGGAAGAGTTCATCGCCTTTTCGGTGCATTGCACTCACATGGGATGTCCGGTTCGCTGGCTGTCCGACGCCGAACTCTTCATGTGTCCCTGTCATGGCGGCGTTTACTATTCAGACGGCACCGTCGCGGCAGGTCCGCCACCCGGCCCGCTTCCCCGCCTCCTGGTGCGAGTCGCGAATGGTCAGGTGCAAATCAAATCCGGCCCGATCCCGATCACGAACACGCTATGAAGCGGCTCGTCGTTGGAGCCTGGCAATGGATCGATGACCGGCTCGGCATCGTCGATTTGATCGGCCCCGCCGCCAAGCATCTCGTGCCGCACGATGCGCGCTGGTGGTACACCTTTGGCAGCGCTACCCTGGTGGCGTTCATCGTCCAGGTGGTCACCGGTGTGGCCCTGAGCTTCTCCTACGTCTCATCCTCGTCGCAGGCCTATGAGACGCTTAAGTTCATAACGGACGAAGCACCCTTCGGAAATTTCCTCCGCGGCATGCACTACTTTGGCGCGTCGGCCATGATCCTGATGGTCGGCGCACACATGGCGCAGACTTTCCTCTTCGGCGCTTACAAATTCCCGCGCGAGATGAATTGGACCACCGGCGTGCTGCTTCTCGGGTTCACGCTCGTGATGGGATTTACCGGGCAGCTTCTGCGTTGGGATCAGACCGCCACCTGGTCAGTGGTGATCGCGGCCGAACAAGCCGGGCGTGTTCCTCTCATCGGCGACTGGCTGGCGCATTTCATCCTCGGCGGCGCAACCATCGGAGGCGCCACTCTGAGTCGCTTCTTTGCCGTTCACGTCTTTCTCGTGCCGGCGCTGATTTTCATCTTCATCGCGATCCATCTTTGGCTGGTGTTGCGCCACGGCATTTCAGAACCACCCGTCGCCGGTAAGCCCGTTCATCCGGATACCTATCGAAAGGAGTATCACGAAGAGCTGAAGAAAAGCGGCGTTCCCTTCTGGCCCGATGGCGCGTGGCGAGATTTTGTCGTCGGCACGATCCTTATTATCGTTATCGCGTTTCTCGCCATCTACTTCGGGCCGCCCGCTCTGGATAAGCCGCCCGATCCAAGCATCCTGAAAGCCGATCCGCGCCCCGACTGGTATCTGCTCTGGTATTTTGCCGTGCTCGCGCTGATTCCCCCGGCGCTGGAAGGCTACGTTATGATCCTCGCCCCAGCGGTGATCGGCGTTCTTTTGCTCGTTGTCCCGATCCTGAATAACCGCGGGGAGCGTGCGCCTTCTCGTCGTCCGTGGTCGATCGCAGTCGTCCTCTTGAGCGTGATCATGATCGGTTCCCTTTGGATCGCGGGCGCGCGATCGCCCTGGTCGCCTAACTTTGATCCCCAGCCGCTCACTCCGAAAATTATCGGCGCGACGAGCGGACCTGTCTTTGAAGGCGCGCGCCTGTTCCAGGAAAAAGCGTGCCTCAACTGCCACCTGATCCAGGGCCACGGCGGCCGGCGCGGGTCTGATCTCACTTATGTCGGAGACCGCCTCACTCACAACGCCATCGTCATACGGATCGTGAACGGTGGAGTTAACATGCCCGCCTTCGGCAAATCGCTGAAACCGGAAGAGCTGGCCAGGATCACGGCCTTCCTGGAATCAAGGAAGCGACCCATGCCAGCGGCGACCGCTGACATCGTGGAGCCCAAATAAGCGCCGATATCTGCTCGGGCTCCAAGCGAAATGTTTTGCCATAGTTCATTGGCCGCTCCGTTAGGTTGCGAACATGATCCAAACCAACAATCCGCCCAGCGCCGCGAGCGTTACTGGAACGCCGAGGCGAGCGAAGTCGCGAAAAGAAATCTTCACACCCATGTCGCGCGCCTGTTGGACTACGATGATGTTAGAGACGCTGCCGATGATGATGAGACTACCGCCAAAGCTGTTGGCCAGCGCGAGGATGTACGCTGCTGTCGATTGGGAAACGTTGACGACCTTGAGCAACAACATCACCGCCGCCGAATTGTTGATCAGGTTGGATAAGGCTGCGGTCGTCAAAGCGAGATTGACCGGCGCGTTCAGATTAAAACCGCCGTGCGCTAGCCAACGAACCGCTTGATCGCCATAGCCGGTCGATTGAAAAGCTCCGGTTACAACAAACAGTCCCATGAACAAAATGAGAATTGGCCAATTCACTAATCGCAACAGGTCGTCGGTTCGAAATTTCGGACTCGCCAGATGAATTCCGGCAGCAGCCAGGGCTATTATTTCCTTGGGCAGCGGCGAGAAGAACAACCCGATGACCACAACGAGAATGATGAGACCTTTGATCGTGTGAAACCGGTTATACGGCTGAATGGTTTGCTCTGATTCAGGCTGGACGGGCAGGACTGATTGAAGATGTCTCCGCGACATTAGCCAGATGATGGCGTAGCCAAAAGCGAGCGCGACCACAACGGGAACAGCGCACCAAAGCAAGTAACGGCCGAAGTCCAAACGCGCCACCTCCGCAATCATCATGTCCTGCGGATTTCCGATGATCGTGGCCGCTGCGCCGATGTTACTGGCAATCGCCAGCGCGATGAGAAACGGAATGGGGTTGAGTTGTCTTTGCAGAAGCGCCGCTGCGATGATCGGCGCAAAAACAAAGCAAACGATGTCGTGATTCAGAACGGCAGAAAGTCCCGCTACCACGACCATCAACACCAGGAGGAACTTCGCCGGATGGCCGAGCCGTACGGCGATGCCATTGGCAACTTTGTCATAAAATCCGGACAACCGAAGTTGCGCCGAAATGACAAAAAATCCGAACAACAAGAAAATCGTCGGCCAATTGATGTAAGAAATGGCGTCCGCAGTGCCGATGCCGCCGAAAATCATCATCGCGATGGCGCCGAGCAACGCGATGCCAACGCGATTCAGCTTCAATCCAGGCACGCGGCCTACCGCGATCCCGACATAAGTAATGGCGAAGATCGACAGAATGATCGGCTTTCGATGCGAAGCTAAGTCCGCGGCAAAGGCAAGGCTCATGAGCGTAAGCCTTTCATCGCGGTCGTTAGGCCGTCGCCAGGATCGTTGGCCATTGCCAGGATTGGTTTCGCTATCGCGATGTTGATTTTTGGACCCAAAACCATCGGATTCCAAATGGATGTCTTGCACCGATTTCACGCAAGGGATGACAGCGCATTTAGATTGGCTAAGTTAATTGGGTATTATGAACGACGTTTACATTCTCGGCGGCGGCCGGACCGATTTTAAGCGCAACCTCAAGAAAGAAGGCAAAACGATCCGTGATCTCATCACGGAAGCCGGACGCAAATCGATTGCTGATGCGAAAATCGACGCGGGCGAAATTCAGGCAGGCACGGTGGGAAATTTCAACGCTGGTCAATTCACCAAGCAACTGCATCTCGGCGCGTTTCTGCCGGAGGTCGATCCGAAATTGCGTGGCATTCCCACGATGCACACGGAAGCGGCGTGTGCGTCTGGAGCGCTTTCGGTTTTGTTAGGCGCGCAATGGATCATGGGCGGCCTTTATGATGTCGTGCTCGTTGTCGGCGCAGAGCAGCAAAAGACGATGTCGTCATTGGACGGCTCCGACGTTCTTGGCGCGGCGGCGGATTATCACATCGAGAAACCGGAATACGGCGATTTCATGTTCCCGAAGTTGTTCGGGAAGATCGCGCAGATTTACATTGAGAAATATGGCGATGTGAAGGAAGCGCTCGCTCAGGTCGCTTACAAAAATTACGCACACGCACGCCTGAACCCTCTTGCGCAAATGCGCGACGCTGATCTCACGTACGACGGCGCGTCACAAGTCTCGGACAAGAATCCCAGCGTCGCACCGCCGCTGAAGGTTTCTGATTGTTCGCAGATCACAGACGGCGCGGCCTCGCTTGTTCTCTGTTCCGGTCGCTATTTGGAGAAGCTCGGCCGCGATAAGGCGAAGGTGCCGCGCCTGCTCGGGTTCGGACATTCGACGGACTATCTCGCACTCGAGAAAAAAGACGCGCCGACATTTTCGACGGCGAAACTCGCGGCGCAGAATGCCTTCAAGATGGCGAACGCGAAACCGCGCGATATCAACGGTGCGGAAGTGCACGATTGCTTCTCGATTACCGAGATTGTCGCTTACGAAATTCTCGGCCTGGCCGAACCTGGCAAAGGCGCAGAACTCGCCATGACCGGAGCGACGGCGTTGCCGCAAGTTCGCGGCGAACATCTGCGCGGGAAAGTCGCTTTCGAAATTCCAGTTAACGCTGGCGGCGGGTTGATCGGCGACGGGCATCCGGTCGGCGCAACTGGAGTGCGGCAGGTCTACGAGGCTTATCAACATCTGACCGAACAAGCGGGCGCACGACAAATCGCCGGCGCGAAGAAATTCCTCACCTTCAACATGGGCGGCAGCCTGACGACTTCTGTCGCCATGATCTGGGGTCGCGAGTAATTTGGCGCGATGAGAACTGCCGCCGGCGACGGCGGCAGCTACAACATCTCAATCCGGCGTTGTTGCGCCGCTCCTTCCGTTACGCTTTGGGCGCTTCCTCCGCCGTCTTTTTCATAAAAGGCGTGAAGAGATCCATCGGGATGGGCAGGAACGTCGTCGTGTTATGTTCACCAGAAATTTCTCGCATCGTTTGGAGAAAGCGTAGTTGCAGCGCGATCGGCTGAGCCGCAATCATGGCCGCGGCCTGCACCAGTTTCTCCGCGGCTTGAAATTCACCTTCGGCATTGATGATTTTCGCGCGTCGCTCACGTTCGCTTTCCGCCTGGCTCGCCATCGCCCGCTTCATCGTCTCCGGCAGAACGACATCTTTGATTTCGACCGTGGTAACCTTGATCCCCCACGGATCGGTCTGCCGATCGACGATCTCTTGTAGTTTTTGATTGATCGTTTCACGATGAGAAAGAAGCTCATCCAGTTCGGACTGGCCGATGACGCTCCGCAGTGTCGTTTGCGACATGAGCGAGGTGGCTTTCAAAAAACTCTCCACCTTTACCACCGCCGCCTCCGCATCGACGACGCGAAAGTAAACGACGGCATCAACCGTGACCGGCACATTATCGCGCGTCATCATTTCCTGTCGCGACACGTCGATCGTGACGACGCGCAGATCCATCTTCACCATTCGATCGACGAGCGGAATCAGGAAAATCATTCCCGGCCCCTTGGTCCCCAGGAGCTTGCCGAGGCGGAAGATCACGCCGCGCTCGTATTCGCGCAGAATGCGCACCATCTGGGGCAGGATGATCAAGACGAGAACGATGATCGGCATTAGCCAGCTAATCAGTCGGAGGGGCATGGTGGTCCTTTCGTTAGGAGTGAGTTCAGTTTTGGGAAATCGCTTTCGGTTTCACTTTTAAGGTAAGCCCTTTCACGGCGATCACCACGACTGGTTGACCCTGTTCCGCCGGCAGATCGCTGACCGCGTTCCAGTATTCCCCCTCGATGAATACTTTGCCGCCAGAAGAATCGACCCGCGTGATCGTCTCGACAGTCTTTCCGAGCATCGTGTCTGTGCCGGCCTTCCCCGGCAAGAGTTGCGCGCGCAGCCCGCTGCCAACCACGAAGGCAAAGAACAGTGCAGTGACCACCGCCGCCGGAATGATGAAGCCCAGGGAAAGTCGAAAGACCGGTTCAGCGCGGTCAAAAAGCATCAGCGATCCGAGCAAGAATGCCCCGATGCCGCCGACCGTGAGAATTCCGTGCGTCGGCGCGAACACGTCGACGACAAATAGAGCGAGCGCCAGCGCGATCAGAGCGAGACCAGCGGCGTTCACCGGCAGGATCGCGGACATATAAAGAGCGACAACCAATGCGATGGCGCCAAACACGCCCGGCAGGATCGCTCCAGGATTACTTAGCTCACCGATGATTCCGTAAATGGCGATGAGCATAAGGATAAACATCACCTCGGGCCGCCAGAGCATTTGGAAAACGCGCTCGGAAACCGACGGCCCTATCTCGACGATATTCGCGCCGGCAGTGTTGAGCTTTCTGCCATTCACTTCGCGGTCGTTGAGTTGGGCGAGCAGGTCGTTCGCGTCTTTGGCAATTATTTCGACGACTTTCAGCTGCAGCGCTTTGTCGGCGGTGATCGAGGCGCTTTCTTTCACCGACGACCTGGCCCATTCAATATTGCGCTTTCGCCTGGCCGCAATCGTCTCGATGTAACTCATAGCGTAATTCTCCAGTTTCTCCTTCATCGTGTCGTCCATCTTTTGTTCGCTGGATCCGCCGGCCCCGATTTGCACTGGATGCGCGGCGCCGATCGTCGTAGCCGGCGCCATCGCAGCAACGTCAGCCGCAAGCGTGATGAAACATCCCGCGCTTGTTGCAGTTGCCCCGGATGGCGCAATGTAAACGACGGTCGGTAGCGGCGCGGCCAGCATCTCCTGGACGATCGTCTTGGTCGAATCGAGGAGGCCGCCCGGCGTGTCGAGTTGAATGATGAGGCATTGCGCGCCCTGATTGTTTGCCTCGTGAATTGCGCGCGAAATGTAGTTGGCGGTCGCCGGCCCGATGGCGCCGTCCACTTTGATGCGAGCGACCTTGTCGGCATGGACAGCAGACACCAGCGACAGCAACACGAGCATGACCGAACCCCATCGACGGCAGTTCATCGCAAGCACACACTAACACGCTGAATCGCTCCTTCCAAAGTGGATCGATTCCCCCACATTTAGTGTGGGCGGCAGCCTAACGACTTCCGTCGCCATGATCTGGGGACGCGACTAATGGCTTAAGCCGAAGTCGTTCCGATGGCTCGAACACCGAACAGCGACTGCTGCTCGGATTTTGAGACGGTGCCCGCTGATGGCGTAGCGATTTTGCTGCGCAGTTCCGCGATGCGATTCTTTACCGCCTCACAACGCTGCCGTTCGTTGCTGGCTTCATCTTCCGGAAGGAATTGCCCCTCGTAGGGCGTCTTGGCTGGCTTCAGGAAAATCTCGACGACATCGTTGGCAATGCAGGCGCGATGAAGTGTTGAGATGCTAGGGACTTCTTCGGCTTCGGTGAGGAGTCGATCGCGGATCGCGATGTAAGCGTGGATTTCAGCATGCGCATGTTTTGTCTGACTGCGCTCGAGTGATTTGGCCGTTTGCGGATGCACATTGGCATCGGCTTTCGCTGTCGCTGATTTGCGCCAACCGAAGTTCATGCATTAGGAACAAGCATCTCACGTGCCGTTCGTTTGCTGCCCTCGATAGCGGGGCCTTTTTACGCAGTATCGTTACTACGCAAAACTGCTGCGGTGATCGTGAAAAACGCCGCTGCCGCGTGTGACGAAGGTTGGATTGCCTAACGAATGGTCGTTTGCCGCAAAAGCCAACGACTAATGCAGGAGGCGAAAGTTCGCAGGAAGAGCCGTTGCGAACCCGATCGCATCGCGATCCGCCGCACCGGGAAGTGAGCCGCCTCCGGCTGGAAGGTCAGCCTCATTCAATGCCACTTTGGCTGGCGGTGGAGCGACTTCGGGCTGGCCTTTCGCTTTGAGCGTCTCGTTCAACTTCGGCAGCTCGTTAGTCAGCAAATTATCGAATTCTTTCGAAACGTCATCGAGTTCGCGGCGAAGCGAATCGATCCGGGCGAGCTGATAATCGGCCGGCTTGCCTTCATAGCTCAGGATTGCGCCATAAAGCTGGTCGGTGTGTTCGCGGATGCGTTCTTCGCCAGTAATCGCGCCGCCTTCCGTCGTGGCGACAATCTTTTTCCGCACCGCATCCACCTTGCCATCGAAATCGGTGACCGCCGTGCGCGTTGCTTCATCCGCGGCGAGGGCTTTCTCACTTTTCGTTAGGCCAGCGCGCAGGGACATGATGCGATCCATCAACGCGCTCTGATCGCCGAATAAATTTTTCACCTTTTCTGCGGCGTCGTGCTGCGCTTTGCGATCGGCCTCACTGAACTTGTCGCGGCGATCAAGCGCCACAGTCAGCTTCATTTCGTAGGGATGATTGTTCTTCGTCATCCGCACCGTGTAAGTGCCGGGCAGCACGCGCGGACCGGTAATGCCGGCGTTGGCGATCTGTGCGGCAGGCGGAACGCGCGGCGGCTTTTCGTGCATGCTCCACATGACGCGATTGAGGCCGGGCCGCTTGCTCGCCGGCACGGTGTCGATCACTTTGCCCGAGGCGTCGAGAATTTCGATCTTCAATTTGCCGAAGAGGTGTCGCGACTTTTGATAGTAGTTAATGACTGCGGCATCGGGCGGGTTGTCGCCGATGAACGTGGCAGCGCCTTCCGGCCAACCGCCATTCGCCTCAATGCGCTGCTGCTGCATCGGCTTGCCCGCCACGAAACTGGCCTCCTTGCCTAACAACTCGGGAGTGAGCGAACGCAGCGGAGTAATATCGTCGATAATCCAGATCCCGCGCCCGTGAGTGGCGAGAACGAGATCGTTTGTGCGCGGCTGAATGACGAGATCGCGCACCGGCACGGCTGGGAATCGGCTGCCCTTGAACTGCGCCCACGACTGCCCGCCATCAATCGATACGAAGAGTCCAAATTCCGTGCCGAGGAAGAGCAAGTCTTTCTTTACCAGATCTTCCTTGATCACGTGCGCATAACCGCGCACGCCTTTCGCATCCTGCGGACTAACGAGTGGCGACCATGTCTGGCCGTAGTCGGTCGTTCTATAAACATAGGGAGCAAAATCACCAAAGGTGTGGCGATCGAACGCGGCGTAAGCCGTCCCGGCATCGAACTGGCTCGCCTGAATCCAGCGCACCCAGGAGTTTTTCGGCAAGTTGGGAACGTTCCCGACGACATTGTTCCAAGTTTTGCCGCCATCGCGCGTGAGCTGAACATTGCCATCGTCCGTCCCGCACCAGATAAGATTTTTGTCCTTGGGCGATTCGCTAATCGAGAAAATCGTGGTGTGCATTTCCGCCTCGGAATTATCTATCGTTACGCCGCCGGATTGTTCCTGTTTCTGTTTCTCCGGATCGTTCGTCGTCAGGTCGGGAGAGATGCGCTCCCAGCTCTGGCCGTGATCGCGCGAGCGGAAAAGGAATTGCGCGCCGATGTAGATCGTTCCTTTCTCGTTAGGCGAAGCGACCAACGGTGTGTTCCAATTAAAACGCAGCTTTTCCTTGTAATTCGGCCTTGGCTGAATGACGCGGACATCGAGCGTGTGGCGATTGACCCGCCCGACGCGGCCGCCCTGATATTCGGCATAGACGTAATCCGGATCAGCCGGATCGACGAAGGTGTAAAACCCGTCGCCGTTATAAAGGTTCTCCCATTGCGAGTTGGCGATGCCGCCGGGGTATCGGACTGGCCGACCCAGCAGGCATTATCCTGCAATCCGCCGTAGACGCGATACGGATCGGCGTCGTCAACGCTTACGTGATAGAACTGCGAGATCGGGAGGTTGTTCGCTTTCCACCAGCGGTTGCCGCCATCGTACGCGTACCAGACGCCGCCATCGTCGCCCGAAATAACAGTCTTCGGATTGCCCGGATCGATCCAAACCGCGTGCACGTCGCCGTGCGCGCCATTGAACCCGCCGACCATGGCAAAGCTCTTGCCGCCGTCCTCACTCAAAATGAGCGCGCCGTCGGTTTTGAAAACGCGATCGGGATTTTTTGGATCGACGGTCAGGTTTGCAAAATAGAACGGACGCCAGACCATCCACTGGCTTTTGTCGCGCTCCTGCCAGGTCTGGCCGCCGTCGTCGGAAACGAAAAGCGCGCTGTCGGTTGATTCGACGAAGCAATAGACGCGCTTCGGATTTGAAGGCGCGATGGCGACGGCGAGCCGGCCGTATGGCTTTTTCGGAAATCCCTTATTCGCTTCCGGTGTGATTTCTTTCCAGGTCGCGCCGCCGTCTGCCGTGCGGAAAAGTCCGCTGCCGGATGGGTCGTTAGGCGTTTCGCCGCCGGAACGGTAGGTCCAACCTTTTCGCCGGAAATCCCAAAGCCCGGCGAACAGGATATTCGGGTTCGTCGGGTCCATCGAAATGGTTGAAGCGCCAGTGGAAAGGTTCGGGCCCTTCAGAATCAAATTCCACGTTTTGCCGCCGTCGGTTGTTTTGTAGAGCCCGCGATCGGGCGAATCGCTCCAGAGTGCGCCCGGCACAGCCGCGAAAACTGTGTCATTGCTTTTTGGACTAACGATAATCTGTCCGATCCGTTCGGAATTGGGCAGTCCGGATTTGTCCCAGGTTTCGCCGCCGTCGGTCGACTTGTAGATGCCGTCGCCGAAGGAAACGCTGTTGCGCGTCCAGCATTCGCCTGTGCCTACCCAGATGTTCTTGGAATTTTTCGGATCGATCGCAATCGCGCCGATCGATTGCACCGGCTGTTCATCAAAGACCGGCCGATAAGTTGTGCCGCTGTCCTCCGATTTCCAGACGCCGCCGCTCGCCGCGCCTACGAAGATGTCGAGTTTGCCGGACGATTCGCGCGTCGCCGCGATGGAGGTGACGCGGCCGCTCATGGTGGCGGAGCCAATGTTGCGCGCGCCCAGGCCGGAAATGGTCGCGGAATTGTAAGGCGCCTGATCGCCGAGCGCGGCGCTGATAAGGGCGAGAGGAGCGAGAAAAAGGAAATTAAGAAATCGCATGGCAGTAAGCAGGTGAATTATTTCGTAGCCTTGGTCGGGAACTCGAAGACCGCGTCGTCAATCGGAATGTTGGCTTCCGCTTTTTCGATGAGGATCTTTTGTTTGTCGGTTGAACCTTTGCTCCCGGCCTCGACCGAGAACGGGAAGTAGACGCCGTTAACTTTTTCGTAATCGCCCAGGTCGGTTTCCACTTGGACCTGCGCGCCCTGCTCCATCCGCTGATCGAGAACGCGAATCTCAAGAAAATAATCAGGGTCGAGATAAACAAAACTGACGTCGCCATTTTTGCGCACGACCTTCAACTTGTGCGCTGCGGTCCCTTCGACGTCCTCCGTCCCGAGATAGGTCACGGTTTTGCCCTGCTCCTTCCAGTTTTCCAGCGGTCCGCCGATCTCTGCTTCTTCGACTAACGACTTCGCTTCATCGGTCGACATTTTTTCGGGATCCTTGCGGCCGTAGATCGGAAAAATCTTCCAGCCGTTGCTGCCGTTGTAGGCTTGCACGAGCGTCATTCCCTGTAGGACCGCATCGGTGCGCACCTTCCCCGGACGCTTTTTGATTTCGGTGTAGGTCAGTTCGATCTGTCCTTGATTCGCGACGAGCCGTCCTTCGAAACGGATGGTCTGGATCGCTTTGAGCGCGGCCGCGCCGCCTTTCGCCTCAATGTTTTTGGAGACGAGCTCGTCAACGGTCGGAGACGGCCCGGGAGTTTGGCCGGTCGCAGTTAAACTGAAAAAGGAGCCGGCAATAAAGAGGAGTGCGAAACGTAGATTCATGTGGGTTGAGCGACGCGATCGAATTAATCGCGGACGAAGCATATGCAAACGACATGCCACAGCAAGAAAGTCTGGCAGAACTCGTTCTTTGCTTGTCAGTTACAACAGAATCGAAAAGACCGGCGCCAAGTCCGAATGTCGCGTAAACGGGATTTTGTCGTCCGACTTTGGGACGAAAATCATTACGATCAAGTAATGATCTGTTTCGCCACATCGGCGCCAATTTCAAACGAACGCAAGCGCGCGGCATGGTCGAAAATCTGCGCGGTAAGAATGATTTCGTCGGCATTGGTTTCCGCGATGATCTCCTCGAATTTTCTTCGGATCGTATTGGGCGAACCGACAGCAGCATAACGAGTGCGATGCGCGATTGCGTCGCGTTCTCCCGGGCTCCAAAGATCGTCGATCTTCTCGTTAGGCGGCGGTAATTTGCCCGGGTTCCCGCGAATGAGATTCAACGTTTGTAACTGCGCCGAAGTGAAAATACGCCGCGCTTCTTCATCGCTGTCGGCCGCATAAAGTCCAGCGCCGACAATCACATACGGTTTTTCCAAATCTGGAGAGGGCTTGAATTCGCGCCGATAAATTTCGAGCGCCGTATGCAAATAATCCGGTGCGAAATGCGATGCGAAACCGAACGGCAAACCGAGTTCCGCCGCGAGTCGCGCGCTGAAATCGCTCGAGCCCAGAAGAAAAATCGGAACATGCAGTCCAGCACCCGGAATTGCTGTCACGCGCTGGCCAGGTTTGGGCGCGCGAAAGTACGACATCAATTCCAGCAAATCCTCCGGAAAACTGTCCGCGCTTTCAAAATAACGTCGCAGCGCGCGGGCTGTTGCTTGATCCGTTCCCGGCGCGCGGCCGAGTGCGAGATCGATCCGACCCGGATACAGCGATTCGAGCGTGCCGAATTGTTCCGCAACAACTAGCGGCGCGTGGTTCGGTAACATGATGCCGCCAGCGCCGACACGAATCGTTTTCGTTCCGCCAGCGACGTAACCAATTACCACGCTGGTCGCCGCGCTCGCGATGCTCGGCAAATTGTGATGCTCAGCCAGCCAATAGCGGTGATATCCCCAGTTCTCGGCATGTTGCGCGAGATCGAGCGTGTTCCGAAACGCGACTGCCGCATCGCTTCCCTCGAGAATCGGCGAAAGATCGAGCAGCGAATACGAGATCATTCAACAACACTATCGCGCGAAATCTCGAAACGCGTTTGGAGAAATGGTAATCGAATTGGGTACGCGAATCCTTATTCGGAATTTCTGAAAGAAATTCGCTTCCGCACGATTACAAGCGCGATTAGACCTGCAATCGCGAGAACCCATGTTTGCGGTTCGGGAACGACATTCAATACAACATCATTCCCATCTCCGCCGTGATACGTGATTGTGAAGGCCTGACCTCCGGAGACAAACGTCGCCCCTTCCGACAAACCATCGAAGATGCCGATTACCATGTCGTTTAGATCGTTGTTGATGATTGTGAACATGGAACCCGCAATAGGCGTGAACCCAAGACTGAGGGTAAGAGTTGCGCCCTCGAGAGTAACTGCGCCCGTTACATTTGTTTGGTCGTATTCTTTTCCAACAGCTGTACCGTTGAGATCGACAAGATAAGTTGAACCTAACGCGAGTCTTAGATTCCCGTTTGCATTCAAAATGCCCGGACTATTGCCAGGGGCAAGCGTGCCGCCTTTGTTTACAGTAATAGCGCCAGTTGTTCCCGAGCCGCCAAGCCTGCCGCCGTTAACCGTGACCGACGTCGTCACCGATCCATCAACGATCAACATGCCTGCATTGACCGTAGTTGATCCAGTATAGGTGTTCGTACCAGAAAGCGTCAGCGTGCCGGTGCCAATCTTGGTCAATGAGCCTCCTGAATTCGGGCTGCCAGCTGGTCCTCCATCCTGAATCACGCCAGAAAAAATTGTGCTCAGATTGTTGCTGCCGACTGTCAGAGTTTGAGCACCAACAAACACATCGCCCGTTCCCTCGAGCGAACCGATTGTCACGCCCGCCCCGATATGATCCTGGATAGTTAAAAAGCCATTTCCGAAAACCTCGACTCTCGCGGTGCCCCCGTACGAGTTGTGTGTAAAAATAATTCGGCCACCAAGGCCTCCTCCCGATCCACCATTGGCGATCAACAGGGCATTCTCCGCATCGCCGTCGTAGAAGATTGTTGCTCCGCCCCTCGCGTCCATCACGGAGGCCCCATTGTTGATAAAGGTTCCGGTCCCGCCGAAACCAATACCGAAGAACGTCTGTCCCCCTGGATTATTGATGAACGTGCCGTGATCTGCAGTTGCAGTGTCAGTAAAAAATGTGGTGCCGGCGGCCAATCCCCCCGTTCCGCCGTTGTTGGTAAAGATGCCATTTCCAGCGCTTGAGTTGTCACGGAATTCCGTTATCCCTCCAGCGCCATTAGAAGAAAGGCCTCCGTTGTTGATAAAATGACCAGTTCCGGCGGAGCTACTTTCATAGAAACTGGTCGTGCCACCTTCCAACCCGGCTACGACTGCGCCGTCGTTTGTAAAAGTGCTACTGCCCGCGGAGCTCTGCTGATGAAATTCGAGAAAGCCTCCGCGTGAACCAGACGGCGCAGCGCGGGTTGTGAAGTTAGTCGAACTGCCTGCGGTTGCACTATTGTTGAAAGTCATCAGCGCAATGCCGCCGTCGATGATGAAATTTTGTGTGAGAGCGGAATTGTTTGCGATTCCCGTGCCGCTGACTCTCAGCGCGAGACCGGTATTGATCTCAATCGTGTAGGGACTACTCGCGTCCGGAAGTAAACACGATAGCGTTGATCTCCGTGTTCGCCGAAAGAAGCAGAGCGGTCGTGGTCGAAAAGTCGAAAGTTGCAACATCATTTGCTCCATTTGGCGGACCACCGGGCGACCAATTATCGGCGTTATTCCAATCGCCGCTCTCCGGATTGATTTTCCACGTTGCACTACTGGCTACGGCGTTTCGAATGAAGAGGAGGGTAAGGGCTGCTAGGATAACAGAACAGCTGGCGTGCTTCTGGAGGTTTCTCATTAGAGCGATAGTAATCAAAACCGGCTTAGGCGTGCAACCATTGCCGTTGATTGGTCGCAGAATGAATTGTTTGGCCTTATCCGCTCGCGCCTCGGCACAGCGATCGGCGGCATCAGCCTGATAATACCGCGTTCGATCGTCCTGCGCGTCGGACATGGTGTTATCCCATGTAATAACCACCATTCACGTTCAGAACATGGCCGGTGATGTAAGACGCCATGGGTGAGGCGAGGAAAAGCGCGGCGTTCACGATTTCATTGACGTCGCCGAGCCGCCCGAGCGGGATTTGTTTTTTGAAATTTTCAGTCACTTCATCCGGCATGCCTTTACTCATGCCGACGTCGATGAAGCCGGGCGCGATCGCGTTCACGGTGATGTTCTGCCGCGCGAATTCGCGCGCGGAAACTTTCGTTAGGGCGATGATCGCGGCTTTGCTCGAAGAATAATTGGCCTGGCCGAACAATCCCATCTGTCCGCTCACGGAGGACATGTTCACGATGCGACCGCCATTGCGTAAAATGGCGGCGGCTTTTTGCGTGACGTTAAATGTGCCGGTGAGATTCACGCGAATGATGCTCTCGAATTCGTCGAGTGTGAGCTTCTTGATCGTGCGATCACGGATGATTCCGGAATTGTTTACGAGAATGTCGAGTCCGCCGAATCGCTCGGCGATTTGTTTCATCATCGACTCGACCTGCTGTGGATTCGTTACATCGCAGTCGATCATGAGTGGATCCTTCAATTCTTTTGCGACTGCTTCGGCGTCAGCTTTGTTCTGGCCGGCGGAATCAGAAATGTAGTTAACGACACAATTTGCGCCGCGATTTCCGAAAGCTTTGATCATCTCCGCGCCAATGCCGCGTGAGCTGCCGGTGACGAGCACAACTTTGCCGGTGAAATTCAGCGGATCAGCCATAGACAGGATTTACAGGATTAACAGGATAAGCTGAAATGCAAATCAGATGCAGAAATCCTGTTTGGGAAATCCGGAAAATCCTGTTAATCCTGTCTAAAGAAATGGCTTTACCAGTCCGCATTCTTACCGCCGTTCCGATCTGCGATGGGCACGACAGCGCCATCAATACAATCAATCTCGAATTCATTCGGCATGGGATCGAGGTCGTCTATCTCGGCTTCCATCGTTATGTGAGTGATATCGTGCGCGCGGCGATTCAGGAGGATGTCGCGGCGGTTGGCATTTCCAGTTACAACGGCGGACACATTGATTTTTTCGCAGAAGTCGTTAGGCAACTGCAACGTCAGGGAGCGGGTGACATCGCCGTTTTCGGCGGAGGCGGCGGCACGATTACGCATGACGATGCGCAATTGATGAAGCGCAAAGGAGTCGATCAGATTTTTTTCGCCGGCACATCGTTAACCGAGATGGCGGATTATGTGCGGAAGCATTATGGATCGGCGCGCAAGAAGAAGGGCGGCAAAAACAGCAGGCCGGATCTTTTGCTCGCGCGTGAATTGACGACGATCGAGGACGGTTTTGCGAACAGAAAACGTTCAACGTCCAACGCTCAACGTTCAACGTCCAATGCAGAGAAGAAAAGGCAGCGAACATCGAACTCCCGACATCGAACAGCCAAAGTGATCGGATTCACGGGGCCGGGAGGCGCGGGGAAGACAACGTTGATCGACGAATTGGTGCTGCGCTTTCTGCAGCGAGAACCGAAGGCGCGCATCGCGATTTTGTCGCACGATCCGAGCGTGATCGGTGAAGGCGCGCTTCTCGGCGATCGCGCCACGATGATCAACTCGCAGGATGATCGCGTGTTTATGCGCAGCATGGCGACGCGCGGACAGGCTGGGGGATTATCGCCTGCGACGGAGAGTTGTCTCGCTCGCCTAACGAGTGGAGATTTCGATTACGTTATTATCGAAACAGTCGGAACTGGGCAGGAGGCGCTGCCGTTCCGTAGCAAGCTGATCGATCAAACGGTGCTCGTAATGAATCCGGATTACGGCGCGCGTTTGCAGTTGCAGAAGATCGTGATGCTCGATGTGGCGGACATTGTCGTCGTGAACAAGACCGATCTCGATCGAGCGAAGGCAGCGCTTTCGGAAATCGAGCACCGCCTCACGCAGAACAAACGCGAGCAGCGAATCGTCGCGACGGTGGCGAAACGACATCGCGATGCGGGCGTGGATGAACTTTACGAAATGATTACGCGTGGGAGTGTAGCGGCGCTTGTGCCAAGCGCCGGAACTAAGAACAGGCGCTCGCCGCGGCGAGCACCTCTACAACGAAAGAGAAAGAGATGAGCAAACTCGGAGCAGTGATTGAGTCAGTAGAGAAGCGCAATCAATTTGTGCTTGAACAGGTCAAGCGCGCGCGCACCGACAAACAATTTGCCCAACAGGTGATCGATCGTTGGCAGGAAATTAAATCGGGCATCCCGATCTCGAAAACGCCGACTGGTTTGCCGTTGCCGCGTCTCGCTTTGCCGGAGATCGATGAGCCCGGCGAGATTGCGCGTTATCTGTTTGGCGACGGTTTGCCGGGTGAATTCCCGTATTTGAACGGCGCGTATCGCGAGATGTATCTCGAGCCGTTAGTGGAGATAGAGACGGGCAGTTACAGCAACGCAAAGTCGCGTAACGGCGCGAACGGGCAGGCCAAAAGAAACGGCGCGAAATCAAATGGCGCCAAGCCAAAGGTAGAGCCGCAGGAAGAACCGACGCGTCTTTTCTCCGGGACTGATGCTCGCGGAAGATACGAACAAGCGTTTCCATTTTCTCAGCGCGCATCAGCGTTCCAAACGTCTGAGCACCGCGTTCGACGGGCCTACACTTTACGGCATCGATTCGGATGCCGATGGCGTGTTTGGAAAAATCGGTGAAGGCGGAGTCGCGGTCGACACGGTCGAAGACATGGTGCGTCTTTATGATGGCTTCGAAGTCGGCGCGCCGAATTTCTCCGCGTCGATGACGATCAGCGGCCCGGCGCCGATCATCATGGCGATGTATATCGCGGCGGCGAAACGTCGCTTCGGCCCGAAAGTGGTGCCAAATCTTCGCGGCACAATCCAGGCGGACATTTTCAAAGAAGTTCAGGCGCAGAACGAAACGATTTTCCCGACGGAAGCATCGCTTCGTTTTCTCTGTGACATGATCGAATGGACGACCACGCATATGCCGCGTTGGTATCCGGTTTCGATCAGCGGTTATCACATTGGCGAAGCGGGTTCGACGCCGGTGCAACAGGCGGCTTACACACTTTCGAACGGTTTCGCTTATGCGGAAATGCTCGCGGCTCGCGGCGTTCCGGTCGATCAATTTGCGCCGCGGCTTTCTTTCTTCCTCGATTGCGGTCTCGATGTTGAATACATCGCGCTCTCGCGCGTTTCGCGAAAAATTTGGGCGATCGGAATGCGCGACGTTTTTGGTGCGAGTCCACGCGGACAAATGTTCAAGCTGCACACGCAGACGAGCGGCCGTTCGCTCATTGCCGCGAAGTTCAAAAATAACCTAACGAGAACCGCGGCCGAGCTGATGCTCGCTTACATGAACGGCACAAACTCCTGCCATTCGAACAGCGCGGATGAACCCTTCACCACGCCGAGCGAAGAATGGATTCGTTTGGCCGCGCACGGTCAGGCCATTCTGCTCGAGGAATCCGGCATCTTTAAACATACCATGAACATGCTGAGCGGATCGCCTGGAATGAAAGCGGTCGAACGTTCGGTGGAAAAAGCGATTCTCGATGAATTTCGTGAGATCGAGTCGTTAGGCGGAGTGATGGGCGCGGTGGAGAATCGTTATCAGCGCAGCCAGATTCAAAATGCGGCGCATCGTTACGAACAACAGATCTACGATGGCACGCGGCCGATCGTTGGCCTGACGCGTTATCGCGACGTCGATGAAGAGCCGCCGGAAATCGAACTTGCGCGTACGCCGCGAGCGAGACAGCAACTGCAGATCAATCGCCTGAAGCAGTTCAAGAAGAAGAACGCGAACAAAGCGCAGAAGGCGCTCGATAAACTCGCCGTCGTTGTGGAAAGCGGCGAAAACACTTTCCCGGCGTTGCTCGAAGCGGTCGAAGTTTGCTCGTTAGGCCAAATCACCGACTGTTTGCAGGAAATTGTCGGGCGCTTCCGCCCGATGGTGTGATGGGTAGGGCGCGAGTCTCGCGTGCCATCGCGGCGTCTCGTCCACGAAGAACTAAGAAACGGAGCGAGACGCTCGCCCTACCCGGATTTTTTTGTCGCGGGTTTTAGTCGAATGTTGTCGCGGTAGAAAACGACGCATTTTGGATTGACGATCCGCGTTGTCTTTAATGACACGATTACATCGTCACCCGCACGCGTGATCGTTCCCGTGCCGGAGTTGTGTTCGTTATCGTGGAATGTGAATTTCAACATTCCTTTTCCAACAATTTTCCCTGTCCCTTCCGCTTCCGGAGCGCAATCTCGTCCGTCGTTGTAAACCGCGTCGAAGCCGATTTTCACGGTCTGGCTTCCTTCCTGTGTGAGGCTGAGTTGGAAAACGGCCTGGCCATTCATGAATTTCTTATCGGTGTATTCGCCGGTCCAGGTTGAAGCGTCTGCCGCGCGCGCGATAACAGGAACGAGATTGAGCGTTGTCGCGGCGAGTAAAAGGCACAAGAATCGCGTTTTCATGCGTTCATTTTAACTCCGGGGAGCGCAGGCTGCTAGCCTGTGCTTTTCGGCAGCCTGCCGAAAAGAGTGTCGCCGGCAAGCTACCGACGACTGCAGGCTAGCAGCCTGCGCTCCCCAGAACAGAATGCGCGCGCGTGTGAGCGGAATTCGCATTGCGGGCGTTGCGGGCCGCGCATTATTCTCCGCGCAGTTATGACTTCGCCGCAACTAGAGACCGGCGCAAGCGCGCGCACTCGAATCGCGGCGCGGCTGCTGCCATTTCTTTTTCTCCTTTACGTCGCGAACTATCTCGATCGCACCAATATCGCCTACGCAACGCTCGGGATGAAGGGCGACCTCGGTCTGACCGATTCGGTCTTCGGCACGGCGAGCGGAATTTTCTTCATCGGATATTTCGCGCTGCAAATTCCAGGGGCGCTGCTGGTGGAACGCTGGAGCGCCAGGCTCTTGCTCGCGATAACGCTTGATCACATGGGGTGCACTGACAACGCTCACAGGTTCCGTGCGCTCTCCGCTTGAACTTTACGGCGCGCGTTTTTTACTGGGCGCGGCTGAGGCGGGGTTCTTCCCGGGCGTCATCGTTTATCTTTCACACTGGTTTGTTAATCAGGACCGGGCCAAGGCGACAGCGCGGTTCATGGCCGCAATTCCGATTGGATTTATGATCGGCGGACCAATCGCCGGTGCGATTCTTCGTGTGCACTGGTTAGGCATCGCGGGATGGCGATGGCTTTTTCTTTTGGAAGGCGTGCCCGCCGTTGTGCTGGGAATCACGGCGCTGTTCGTGCTGCCCGATTGGCCTAACGAAGCGCGATGGCTCCCGCCTAACGAGCGTGATTGGATCACAGCTCGCCTCGCCGAAGAGCGGCGCGCGAAAGCGCACGCGGAGCAGATGACGATCTGGCAGGCGCTCCGGCATCCGGCGGTCTTGGTGCTCACGGCCGGGCTATTCTTTACCTACACCGGCGGCTATGCGTTTTGGTTCTGGTTTCCCACGATGCTTCAGCGCTTCACCGGCTGGACGGATGTTCAACGCATCGGCTGGATCGGCGCGATTCCGTTTCTCGCAGGTCTGATCGGAATGCTGATTCTGGGCTGGAGCTCCGATCGCACTGGCGAGCGGCGGTGGCATTTTGCCATTCCTCAACTGACGGCCGCGCTGGCGTTCGGCGTGTGGTTTTTCATTCCGCATTCGAATGTGCTGCTCATTGTGGTGTTCACGCTCGTCGGCTTTGGCACGGTCGCTTATCTGCCATCGTTTTGGGCGTTGCCTTCCGCATTTCTCACCAGTTCCGCTGCGGCCGCGGCGGTGGGCTTCATCAATTGCACGGCGAGCATCGGCGGATTCGTCGGTCCGAAAATTATCGGCAACCTGAGCCAGCGCAGCGGCGGCTCGTTCAATGGCGGATTTGTTTTCATGATCGCGTGCTGGATTATCGCGTCACTGTTAGTGCTGCTCTGCCCGCGTGAGCGAACGGCGTAGATCTCTCCTTCGCTCTCGCAGGAACGGGTGCGCGGCTTTGAGGGGCGGTCGGTACAAGATAAGGGCCGCCAAAACTGGCGGCCCGTTTCTCAGATTTTTTCAGGTCTTATTTTGGCAGTGGATCCGCCCCAAAGTTGGCGTGGACCATCACCCATTTGTCGCCCTTTTTCACGAAGACGCGCGTCGATTTGGCCCGGCTCGGTGTCGTCTTGCCGTCCTTGTCGATGCTCGTTCCGGCGTAGTTATAGGTCAGGATGGCGACATCGCCGTTATAAACCTGGACCTTCTCGTTAAGCATTTCCGCCGCGGTGCCCTTGCTCGAGTCTTTTGCGACCCCCTCTGCCAGCCGCGAGTTCATCGCCTTACCGTCGATGCGCGTGGCGAAATCGCCGTTGAACTCCGTGTAGTCTTCCGACATGTCTTTCGACTGTGCGGCGACATTCGTCGGATCTTTCATCCCAGCCGCCCATTGCGCTTTTGTCATTGCAATTACGGCATCGGCGATCTCCTGGTCGGCTTTCTGAGCCGACGCGTTCAGCGTGAAAGCCGAGCAACAGGCCGACGCGATTAATACCAACATTAATTTTTTCATTTCTATTTTCCTGCGGGGCAAACCCCCGTATGTCTGAGCTGACCACACTCAATGTTTAGGTCGCGGCGGACGACGAGTGTTAGCTGTTGCCGCCAAACCGGTTGAGAAACCGGCTATTCGCTTTCGTTCCGATAGGGCTCCGGCATTGATAAGTCAATCGGTTTCACCGGACTATCGAGTGAGCCAGACCAGTATCGCCCTCGAAAAAGATCATTCGCTTTTCGGGGTCAGCTCTTAAGCCCTACGTCGAACGGCGCGCCGGTCTTGGCGCGGATATCGTCCACCGTGACCGAACTTCCAGGATGCAGTTCAGTGAGGACGAGCCCGCCACCGTCCTTCACCTCGAAGACGCACAGGTCAGTGATGATGAGATTCACGACGCCGAGACCCGTGATGGGCAGCGTGCATTTTTTTAGAATCTTCGGGCTGCCGTCCTTCGATGTGTGCTCCATCACCGCGACGACGCGCTTCACTCCGGCGACGAGGTCCATCGCGCCGCCGGGACCTTTGATCATTTTGCCGGGGATCATCCAATTTGCGATATCGCCGGCATCCGTCACTTCGAATGCGCCAAGAATCGCGAGATCGATGTGGCCACCGCGAATCTGCGCGAACGAATCGGCACTCGAGAAAAAAGCCGAGCCCGGCATCGTTGTGATGGTTTGTTTGCCGGCGTTGATCAGATCCGCGTCTTCTTTTCCGGGTTCGGGGAAGGGGCCGATTCCTAACAAGCCGTTCTCGGATTGCAACGTCACGTTCATGCCTTCAGGAATGTAATTGGCAACAAGCGTCGGAATGCCGATGCCGAGATTGACGTAGTAACCATCGCGCAATTCCTGCGCGGCCCGCTTCGCGAGCAGGTCGCGCACGCCCGATCCTGCTTTCGCGACCATAGCGCCCTGCACAGTGCGGAACTCGATACGCTTTTCGTACTTCGCGCCTTGAATAATGCGATCGACGTAAATCCCCGGCGTGTGAATCTGATCGGGATCAAGCTCGCCGACATCGACGAGATGTTCGACCTCTGCGACGCAAACCTTCCCGCAACTCGCGATCATCGGGTTGAAGTTCCGTGACGTTTTTCGAAAAATGAGGTTGCCGGACTTGTCGCCTTTCCACGCCTTCACGAGCGAAACCTCGGCTTTGATTCCGGGCTCGAGCACGTATTCCTTCCCGTCGAAAACTTTCGTCTCTTTGCCTTCGGTCAATTTCGTAGCGAAACCGGTGCGCGTGTAAAATCCGGGAATGCCTGCGCCGCCAGCGCGCAATCGCTCTGCCAGTGTGCCCTGCGGGATGAGCTCCAGATCGAGTTCGCCGCTGAGCACCTGGCGCTCGAACTCCTTGTTCTCGCCGACGTAGGAAGCCATCACCTTCTTCACCTGGCGTGTCGTAAGCAAAACCCCCATGCCGAAATCATCGACGCCGGCGTTGTTACCGACAATCGTTAGGCCCTTCACACCGCTATCGCGCAATGCGGCGATGAGATTTTCCGGTATGCCGCACAACCCAAACCCGCCCGCGGCGATCGTCATGTTATTGTGAAGCAGGCCGGCAAGTGCAGCTTTGGCGTCAGGGTAAACTTTGCTCATGTGGAAAGAATCTTAACCACGGATTGCGCGGATGCGCACGGATGAAATTCCATCAGCGGCGCGTTGCAAATCTGGGGAGCGCAGGCTGCCAGCCTGCACATTTCGGCTGCCAGCCGAAATGAACTTGAAGGGTCGCGGGGCAAGCTGCCCGCTCGTGCAGGCTAGCAGCCTGCGCTCCCCAGATTTGCTTCCAGTTGCCGTTGGAGAAATCATCGCCAGATTGCAACTTCAATTTTCCCATGACTAAATCACTCGCCCATCAACTCGCTGACTACGCCTGCTCACTCAATTTCGAAGATCTTTCCAAAAACGTGGTGCATGAGGTAAAGCGCCGCGTAATCGATTCGTTAGGCTGTGCGCTCGGGGCGTGGAACGAGGAACCGTGTGAAATCGCCCGCAAGGTGGTTTCGGATTTTTCTGCGACGAATGGCGCGACCGTGATCGGCACTTCGCACAAGGCGCCACCGGACTGGGCCGCGTTCGCGAACGGCTGTTGCATTCGTTATTTCGATTATAACGACACCTATCTTTCCAAAGAACCGGCGCATCCGAGCGATAATCTCGCCGCTGTCTTTGCGGTCGCGGAAAGTGTGGGTGCGAGTGGACGCGATGCGATTCTGGCGGCGGCGATCGCGTATGAAGTGCAATGTCGGTTGTGCGATGCGGCGAGCATTCGTGCGCGGGGTTGGGATCATCCGACCTACGGTGCGTTCTCAACTGCGCTTGCTTCCGCGAAGTTAATGAAGCTCGATGCAGAGCGAACGCGGCACGCGATCAATATTGCCGGTGTCAATTGCGCAGCGTTTCGGCAGGCGCGCGTTGGCGAGTTGTCGCATTGGAAAGGCGTCGCGTTCGCGAATGCGGCTCGCTACGGCGTTTATTCGGCGCTGCTCGCGCGCGCGGGCATGACCGGACCGGCGCCGATTTTCGAAGGTCAGATGGGATTCGAAAAAGAGCTTGGTGTCTCGTTAGGCAACGTGGCTGAAGTCTTCGACAAAAAGAAGGAAGCGATAAAGGGCGAAGGTCCGGCCTCGATGATTTTGAAGACGAGCATCAAATATTGGCCGGCGGAATATCACAGCCAGAGCGCGATCGAGGCAGCGTTGTTTTTGCGCAAGGAAATCGGCGATGTCTCGCAGGTGAAATCGATGGTGATCGAGAGCCATGATGCGTCGGTCGATATCATCGGGAGCGAACCGGAAAAATGGAAACCGCAACAACGCGAGACGGCGGATCACAGTTTGCCGTATATCACGGCGGTGGCGTTGATTGACGGCGAAGTAACCGATAAGCAATTCGCGCCGGAACGTTTCACCGAGCCGAAGATCGTTTCGATTTTTTGCAGAATGTGAAAGTGGAGCGAAACGACGAACTGAGTGCGCTTTATGCCGAAGCGGTTGCGAACATTGTCCATGTGACGCTGAACGACGGACGCACACTAACCAAGCGCGTTGATTACCCGTTAGGCAATGCGAAGAACCGTCTCGCGGATCCGGAGCTGGAAGGGAAGTTTCACTCGCTAGCCGATCCAAAGATTGGCAAAGACGGCGCCGATCGCATTGTCGCCGAGGCGTGGAAACTGGATCAAGCGACAGACGTGACGACGTTGATGAAGCTGGCGAAAATGCCGGCCTGATCGGGATTTCCCGCGAACCCCGATGCGCAGAAATCGCCTCGGGTCGCGGATTTCACGGCGGAAAAACGCGACTAGAGAAGCGCGGATTCGCGATTGGTTTAGGGGAAAACCGACGCATCCGAAAAGGTGCGGCAAAAAGACGGGAATAAACCAGCCGCGCCATTTCTCTTATTTTTATTATGTCCGTGCTCTTCAAACCCGCTCGTGGTCGCGCGAACCTGTTCGCGCGCTTTCTCCTAGTCTCGGTTTTGGCTGGGCTTTGGCTCCCATGCATCAGAGCGTCCGTCGCCGGTTCGCTCGCAAAGACGGCCGGCTTCCTCGAGCAGAAGGTAATTCCGGACGACGGCATCGGGAACGATGCCTTCGGATATGGCGCGGCGATCTCGGGAAGCACCGCGATGATTGGCGAAGCCCATGCCACGATCAAGGGCAGAAATGCCCAGGGCGAAGTTTATGTTTATCGCAAATTGGGCCGCCAGTGGGTCCTGACGCAGAAACTCTTCGCCGATGATGGCGTGACCAACGATCAGTTTGGCCTCTCCATCGCCCTCGAGGGTAACACCGCGATCATCGGCGCCATCGGCGTGAACGACTCTCGCGGCGCCGTTTACATTTTTACCAACTCTGGCGGCACGTGGATACAGACGCAGAAGCTAATGGCTAGCGATGGTCAGCAGCTCGACTGGTTCGGTTTCTCGATCGGAATCTCCGGGACGCATCTCATTGTCGGAGCCAGGAACGCTCAGAGCGATCGGGGCGCCGCATATTTCTACGACGGTTCGAGCGGCACCTGGGTCCTGACCGCGGAACTCACACCGGGCGATCTGCAGCCCCAGGATTATTTTGGCAACTCAGTCGCCATCTCGGGCAACACCGCACTCGTCGGCGCCTTCGATATCAATGGCCATACTCCCGGCTCCGCTTATGTCTTTAACAATTTCGGGAGCACCTGGATACAAAGACAGAAGCTCACACCCAGCGACGGCGAACCGGGTGACTGGTTTGGTTTCGCAGTCGCTTTGGACGGGACGACCGCGGCGATTGGCTCGAATCAGGCCCGCATCAACGGCCAGCTAGATCAGGGTGCAGTTTATATCTTCAATAAAGTAGGCCGCACCTGGATGCAGAGACAGAAGCTGGTCGCGAGCGACGGGACGGAATTCGATGCGTTTGGCTGGCACCTAAGGCTCAAGGGGGACATTCTGCTCATTGGCGCCACCGAAGCCGATGAGGCGTACTTCTTTATGCGGTCGAACGGTGCTTGGAGCGAAACGGCGCAGCTCATGGCGAGCGACGGCCAGACCGGGACAGTCTTTGGCTGGGCGGTGGATTTTGATGGGCGAACCGCATTGATCACGGCGCCCTTCACTTTGATTAACGGCACCATGGAAGGCGCGGGGTACTTTTATACAAGCCGGTTGAGCTTCAATTAATATGCCTTTCCCGCCGGAAAACGCCGGGGCGCGTGCAAGGCGGTAAAGACAGGCTACGATACGGCATGACGCAGCGTTCCATGCCAGCCAGACTTCGTGAACGAATGGCAAAGGGCGCGGTGATGATGCCCGGCGTGCCCAACGCCGCGATCGCGCGCCAGGTGGAGAAAATCGGATTCGATGCGCTTTACATCAGCGGTGCGGGAATGGCGAATGCAACCGCCGGTGTGCCCGATATTGGTTTGCTAACATTGACCGAAGTCGTCCGGCTCGCCGGTTACATCGCGAGCGCGGTGAAAATTCCGGCGATTGTCGATGCCGATACTGGATTCGGCGGCGCCGAAAATATCGCGCGGACGATTCGCGAGCTGGAAGCGGCGGGCCTCGCCGGTTGCCATGTCGAAGATCAGGAATTTCCCAAACGCTGCGGCCATCTTTCCGGAAAATCTGTAGTCGAGCTCTCCGAGATGGTGGGAAAAATCGAAGCGGCGGCGAGCGCGCGATGCGACAAGGATTTTCTAATCATTGCGCGAACCGATTCGCGCGCGGTTGAAGATTTCAAAGGCGCGGTGAAGCGGGCGCAATGTTATCTCGAAGCCGGAGCCGACGCGATTTTTCCCGAGGCGCTGCAAAACGCGGACGAGTTCCGTGATTTTGCGAAGGAAGTGCAGGCACCACTGCTTGCTAACATGACGGAGTTTGGAAAGAGCCCATTGTTATCCTTCCAGGAACTTTCCGATCTGGGTTACCGCATGGTGATTTTTCCGCAGAGCGCATTTCGCGTGGCGATGAAAGCGAGCGCGGAATTTCTGCGCGACTTAAAGAAGCACGGAACGCAATCCGGTTGGCTCGACAGGATGCAAACGCGCGAGGAACTCTACGAATTACTCGACTACGATCCAGCCGCGGAACGGTGGCTGGGATGAGCGAGTCCCAGGAAGAAAACGTTCAACGTCCAACGCTCAACTTTCAACGTTCAAGGAAGAGGTGGAGGTTTGATGGATTTCGGTAATTGGACGTTGGACGTTGAACGTTTCCCATTCCCGAGTTAAGAGAAGACACCCATGGTCACAGACACCAAACCAGCATACAGTCCGGGACTGGCCGGCGTGATTGCCGGAGAAACCGCCATCTGCTCCGTCGATCCGAATTCGGGGTTGCTCTACCGCGGTTACGACATTCACGACATGGCGTCGAAGGCGACCTTCGAGGAAGTCGCCTATTTGCTTTTGAACGGCGAACTGCCGAACAGCGGCGAGCTCGCGAATTTTACCAATCAACTCGCGGCCGAGCGCACGCTCCCGGATGCAATCGCGAAAATGCTGCGGCTTTTGCCGAAGACGACGCATCCCATGGATATGTTGCGCACCGGCATATCGATGCTGGGCGCGTTCGACAAGGATCTCAATGATAATTCGCACGGTGCAAATGTGCGCAAATCGATTCGTCTGATCGCGAAGATGGGCAGCTTGATCACAGACAGCTGGCGCATTTCGCAAGGGCTCGACCGCATTCCGGAAAAAGCCGATCTCACGCACGCGGGAAACTTCTTCTACAAACTGACGGGTCAGGTGCCGCAGAATTGGCAGATCCGAATGCTCGATACGATTTTCGTGTTGTACGCGGATCACGAATTCAATGCGTCGACTTTCGCCGCGCGCGTGACTGCTTCCACTCTGGCGGATATTTACGCTGCGGTGACTTCCGCCTGCGCGACGTTAAAAGGTCCGCTGCACGGCGGAGCGAATGAAGAATCGATGAAGATGCTCGATGAAATCCGCACGCCTGATCGCGCCGAGGCCTGGTTGAAAGCCAAACTTGATAAGAAAGCGAAGATCATGGGATTCGGGCATCGTGTTTATAGAAAGGGCGATTCGCGCGTGCCGGTGATGCGTGAGATTGCGCGCGACCTTGGTAAACGGCTTGGCCGCGAACAGTGGGTTCCGATTTGCGAGAAACTCGAGGAAGTGATGGAACGCGAGAAGGGGCTCTACGCTAATGTCGATCTCTACGCTGCGCCGGTATTCAGCCTGCTCGGTTTCGCCCCGGAATTGAATACGCCGGTCTTTGCCGCATCGCGTGTGGCGGGCTGGTGCGCGCACGTAGTCGAACAACACGATAATAATCGTTTGATTCGTCCGCTTTCGTTGTACGTCGGACCGGAGCCGCGGCCCTACGAGGCGCAGGCGGGGAACGGTGCTTCGCCGGAGTGATGGCGCCTAACGAGTCGCAATCGCTCCAGGAAAAATACGCGCCGCAAAATTCCTGCTGGGGTTGCGGCCCGGCTAACGCCGAAGGATTGCGCATCCGCAGTTTCGCCAAGGGCGATGAAGTCGTCGCGGAATGGAAACCGGAACCGAAGTACGAGGCGTTCCCCGGCGTCTTAAATGGCGGAATCATCGGCACGCTTCTCGACTGTCACTGCAATTGGACCGCAGCGTGGCACTTGATGAACAAGAACGGCGAAGACCGCGTTCCATGCACCGTAACCGCAGATTACGCGATCAAGTTGCTTCGCCCGACGCCGACGAACGGCCCGGTGTCGCTCGCCGCGCACGTCGTCGAGTCGACGAACGATCGCGCGACCGTGGAAGGAACGCTCACTGCCGGCGGAAAAGTTTGCGCGACCTGCCGCGGAACTTTTGTCGCGGTCAAAGAAGGTCATCCTGCGTTTCACCGATGGTAGTTGCGCTGCTTCTCGCAGCTGGCATTGCGCAGGGTGCGACGAACGATATCGCCGGTCGAATTGCGTCCATCGAAGCGCGCGCCGGCGGACATGTCGGTGTTTCGGCTTACGACACGGGAAGCGGCAAGCGAATCGAGTATCGGCCTAACGAGCGATTCCTGATGTGCAGCACGTTCAAGTTTCTTGCCGCAGCCGCGGTCTTGAAACGCGTCGACGAAAAGAAAGATGATCTGAATCGTTTTGTTCGCTATGGCCAAAAAGACATTCTGCAATACGCGCCGGTGACGAAGCAGCATCTCGCCGAAGGCGGAATGAAGTTGGGCGACTTGTGTGCTGCGGCGATTGAGCAAAGCGACAACACCGCCGGCAATTTGCTTCTGCAAACAATCGGTGGCCCCGCGGGTCTGACCGCATTCGTGCGGACGCTCGGCGACAAGACAACGCGACTCGACCGAATGGAACCGGAATTGAACACTGGCGCTCCAGGCGACGAACGGGATACGACCACGCCTTCCGCGATGGAACATGACATGTTGTTGCTTCTCACCGGCAAAGTCCTTTCATCCGCGTCGCGTCAGCAACTCAATCAATGGCTTTCAGGAAATGAAACTGGAATGGCGATGATTCGCGCCGGTGTTTCGAAAGGTTGGATAGTTGGAGATAAGACGGGTCGCGGTAGGAATAATACGAACGATATCGCCATCATTCGCCCGCCGGGAAGATCGCCAATTCTTCTTGCTGTTTATTCTGTTGGGTCGTCGACATCGGCGCACGCGCGCGATGCTGTGATCGCGGAAGTGACGCGTGTAGTTCTCGGCGAGTTATAGCCACGGCGCTCTGTCGCCGTGTTGGCGCCTCGACAGAGCGAGGCGACTACAGAATTCACTGCCCGAATTCCGTCGATGCGCGGTTATGCGCCGTGCGTACGCTGGGAATCATGAAGAGTTCAACCTTTCAAGTCATTCCGCTACCGACGGAAGTGGCCGAAGCGGCGCGACGCGCGGCCGAACGTGGTGAATCCGATCACGAAATCGTGATCGCAGATGCGCCGACTGGATTCCCCTGCCGGCACTGTCTGCAATGGGCCAGGCCGGGAGATCGCATGGTCTTGTTTCCGTTTGCGGCAATTCCGGCAGGCCGGCCTTATTCGGAGAGCGGACCGATATTTGTCCACGCTGAACCGTGCCAGCGATATTCAACAACTGATGAATTTCCCGCAGATTTTCGCAACGGGCGCGTCATTCGCGCGTACGATTCGGACCAGAATATCATCGCAGCTGAAGTCGTGAATGGCAGCGAGCCGGAAGCGATTATTGAAAAATTTCTCGAGAAACCCGAAACTGCATTCGTGCACGTGCGTAGCGCGAGCCACGGATGCTACACGATGGAGGTGCAACGAATATGAAAGTGATGGAATTGCTTCCGCCTAACGAAACCATGTATCGCGCATTGGCCGAACGTGATTCGAGTTTTGAAGGAATTTTCTTCGTCGGCGTGCGCACAACGGGAATCTTTTGCCGGCCGACCTGCAGCGCCAAAAAACCGGCCCGGGAAAATGTCGAATTTTTTCCGACGCCTAACGAGGCGTTGCTCGGCGGTTACCGGCCCTGCTTGCGCTGCCACCCGATGGATCCGCAGACACGACCTCCGGAATTGATCGAACGTTTGCGCGCGGAAATTGAAAAAGCGCCCGGCGGTCGGCTTACGGACAAGGAGTTGAGCGCGCTTGCGATCGATCCGTCGACGGCGCGGCGGCAATTCAAACGCCATTACGGCATGACGTTTCAAGCGTATCACCGCGCGCGACGGATGGGACTCGCGTTGCGCGAAGTGCGTCGCGGCAGCCGTGTAACTCAGGTGCAGAATGGCAGCGGTTTTGAATCTGCCAGCGGATTTCGCGAAGCCTTCACGAAGATTTTTGGCGATCCGCCGACCACGGCGAAGGAACGCGCGGCCTTATTCGCGGAACGAATCGACACGCCGCTCGGAACGATGGTTGCCGTCGCCGATGATAAGGGATTGCGTTTGCTTGAGTTTGCGGACCGCCGCGCATTAGAACGAGAAATTCCGATTCTGCGTCGACGACTCGGCACGAATGTCGTTCCCGGTGAACATCCGATTTTGGAGAAAACTCGCGCGCAACTCGCCGATTATTTCGCGGGAAAGAATTTGGAATTCGATCTGCCGCTCGCGCCGGTCGGATCCGATTTTCAAATGCGCGCCTGGAAAGTCCTGCAATCGATTCCCATAGGAGAAACGCGTTCCTATTCGTGGATGGCGGAGAAGTTGAAAATCCCGGGTGCCCGTCGCGCCGTCGGTCGCGCCAATGGTACGAACATGCTGTGCATTGTCATTCCCTGTCATCGCGTCATTCGTGCGGACGGAACATTGTGTGGCTATGGTGGTGGACTTTGGCGCAAGAAATGGCTGCTCGATCACGAGCAGAGATGGAAGAAACGCGGCCGAGTAACTCGTTAGGCCGAGCACAAGGCTCGTTTCACATCGCAAATGTAAACTTGACCTTGCTCGGATAAGTCGGCCTAATCGCGAGTCTAATCGCAACCGACATGAAACGATCAAATGTTCGAGTGGGGCGGATTGGGTGGCTGTTGGCCATATCCGCAGGAGCGCTGCTTTTTCCATGCAAAGTTAAAGCCGACGGCGTGGCTCAACCGAAAAAAGCGCATGCGAATAACGCGATTGTTGTTCTCAATCAACATGGCCGGGCAGTTCCAAGCAGTTTGCCATCTGCCACCTCTCAGATCTTCGATGTGTCGGTCGGTCCCAGTGGGCAACTTGTTTTTTCACCGGCCACGGTAAACATCGCGGTAGGTGATACGGTGCGATGGACGTGGGCTGGCAGCGGTCACTCTGTAACCAGCGGCGAAAACTGTTCGGCGGACTCCGAATATTGTTCGCCTAACGATACAAATTGCAGCGCCGGCATGCTTTCGAACACTGGAACTGTATATCAACATACCTTCGATGCGGCAGGCTCCTACACTTACTACTGCGTGGCGCATTGTTCGCGAGGCATGATAGGAACCGTCAACGTCATATCGCCGCTCCAACTGATGAGCGCCGTTTCCCAAAAGACTCACGGAGGCGCCGGAATTTTCAATATTCCGTTGCCGCTCAGCGGTGAGCCTGGTGTGGAATGCCGAAGCAGTGGTGGTAATCACACCCTTGTATTTACCTTCAGTAACGATGTAATCGCCGGCAGTGCGAGTGTGACGACAGGTATTGGAAACGTATCAGGAAGTCCGGCTTTTGTTGGCCACACGATGACCGTAAACCTGACGGGCGTTAGCGATGTCCAGAAAATCACTGTCACTTTGAGTGGCGTAACGGATACCTCAGCTCAGGTCATGGCGGACACATCGGTGAGTGTTAACATGTTGATTGGTGATACCACAGGAAACAAAACAGTTAATTCTACCGACGTTGGCCAAACGAAAGGACAATCTGGTGCTTCCGCCAACGCGACCAATTTTCGGACGGACGTGGCCGTTAATGGTTCGATTAACGCGACCGACGTTAGCGTGGTAAAGTCAAATCCGGACGGCGTTCCGTATCAAGCGCCGTCGATTCGAGGTGCGTCTCCCTCGCAACTTTCTGAATCGCATTTTTCAGCTCCTGCCAATCAACCGGTTTGGTCATGTGTCGCGAAAAACCGGCGGCTATACTGTTTTGGATATCTTCAGCCATTCCGTACCCGCTTAGCGCGATACCGGGAATCGGACGATCGCGTTTGAGGTGACGCATCAAATCGTGTCCGCTGCCATCGGGCAAGCCGAGGTCACTGATAAGGATGTCGAACTCCTCACGACCGTGACTGGCGGCTTCCTCCGCTTCGCGAACGCTTGTCGCACAGGTAACCTGGTGTCCAGCGCGTTTGAGCAGTCGACTTAGTTGCACCGCTGTGTCTTGATGATCTTCGACCAGCAGTACGCGAAGCGAATCGGCGGCCGGCAAGTCTTTTGACGGGACCGATGGTCTTTGCGTCCCATCACCGATTAGTCGCGCTACCGTATCGAGTCGCACGAAAAACTTCGTCCCTTTCCCTGCGCCATCGCTCGCAGCCCAGATCGAACCATTGTGTAGTTCGATGATTGCCCGGCTAATAGCGAGTCCGAGTCCGAGGCCGCCAAAACTCGCACTGCGGGGGCGGTCACCTTGCTCGAACGCGTTAAAGATGCGCGGCAACGTTTTTGGATTTATTCCGATTCCGTTATCGCTCACTTCCACAATCAACGGCGGTCGCGATCCTTTTTCATTTTCGGCGGGGCGTTCGTTGTAAACGCGAATGTCGATCGCGCCTCCTTCTGGAGTAAATTTGCAGGCATTTTGGAGGAGATTCCAAAAGACCTGAGTCAAACGCGAGCTGTCGGCGTTAACGCAACTTTCCGAAGCTGTAACTTCCAGTGACACGCGGAGATTTTTTTTCGCGGCGGTGCCGGCGCAGTAGCTTTGCATCGCGTGCTCGAGCAAAGGCCGCACATCAACAACGTTCCGGTGCAGTTCGAGTTTGCCGCGCACGATGCCGGTGAGATCGAGCAGATCGTCGATGAGGCGCGCCTCGACTTCAATGTTGCGCCGAACCGTCTCCAGTTCGCGGCGAACATGCTCCGGCGTGCTTCCTTCCTCCTCCAGCATCGCGACGGTCGCGAGGACCGGAGTCAGCGGCGTCCGTAGTTCATGACTTAGAACCGCAAGGAAATGATCTTTGGCTTTGTTCGCGGCTTCCGAGCCTTCCAACGCCAGGCGAAGCCGTTCTTCGCTTGCGCTCAGCGCACCGTTGCTTTGATCGATCGTCGTCAGCATTTGGTTAAATGCTTCGGTCAGTTGCCCGACTTCATCCGCGCCATGCTTGGTCGCGCGCACTGAATAATCCTGCCGCGCAGAGACGGCGGTAGCGACTTTCGCGAGTTCGAGAATTGGTCCGGAAATGCTACGCTGAAATTTTCTGGATAGCGCCATCGCGCCCAGAAACGAGCATGCGCTCACGAGCAAAATTAACGTTCCGTAAACGCCAAAGCGCGTATACATCGCACCGAGATCGGCCTGAAGGTAAATCGTGCCAAGCCGCGTGCTTTCCTGAACGATCGGCTTGAACATGACAAGATGCGCGCGCTCAAATTTGTGACCGTTGTGAGTCGGCTGATTCGGGAATTCGGATATGGGAACATCCTCCGGAAAACTTGCAAAGATCCTGCCAGCTTTGTCGTAGATCGCCGCAGCTGTGATCTGATGTTCGGCGGAGAGGCCCGCTAGAATTTCACGAGCGCTCGCCGGATCGTCGAAGGCGACGGCCGCCGTGCTGTTCGAAGCAATAATCTGCGCCAGTACTCCAATGTTTACGGTAAGCGCACTCCGGAAAGTGACCAGTTCATAGGCGATAACTGCGCTGCCCATGAGCAGAAGAGCGACGCTGCTGGTAAGCAATGTTACCAACATCAACTTCCGTTTGATCGGTATGTCGCGGAGCGAAAACGGCATTGCTCAAGGCTTAACTTCAGCTACGCGAAGAAGCTTCGAACTCACATCGAGGCTTGCGGCACGTAAAAGAGCGGGATTGATATGCAACCGAACCCGATTCTTTTTCGCCGTAAGCGCGATCATTCCTCCGCGATCGAGAAACGCATCGGTCTCACCCACAGTGACAACGCTTTTGCCATTGACCGCGCTCAGGATTTTTTCCGTTCGCGCTGCTTCGGAACGACTAACGAATAGCAGGTGGCAACGTCCGATCGCATCTGCTTTTGCGTAATGCGCTATTCGGATGGGACGCCCGCGGGAAGTCTCATTTCGTACTGCTTCGTTGAGCAAGGACCCGAATGGGTCATCGCCGACGACTCCGATGGTTATTGCTTCGTTAGGCGAAGTAAAAGCAGACTTCGGCCACTCGATAAAGCGGCAGAAATTGTAAAGGAAAACCGCCTTCAAGGCATACTCGGCCTTTGGCTTGGGTTGCCGTTGCGCAACGGCAACTCGGGGAAGCAGCGTGGCGATCAGAATCGCAGTGGCGATTGCGGTTGTTCTTAGAAATGCCATTTGAGGGTCCCGAAGACACTGCGTTCGACCTCTCGAGTTAAACCCTGGGGGCCGGTATTGAACTCCGGAAGCTTATCACCGAGCAGGTTTTGGCCCACCTCGGCTATTTCCACATTGTTTTTTTGCGCCAAAGCCGGCGACTGTCGGCAGGCGCAGACGGAATCGGCGGATCGTCCCTAAAGTATAAGCTGTGAGCTGGGCCTAACGAGAATCAATCTCGGCAAACCTGCCGGGTAACAATTTGGCATCTGCCGGAAAATTGTGCCGTCATAAGGCAGACGGCGGGAAACTTGCTTTCGGTTCTCCAGCTTTATGGGGGAACGCCTGGTACTCTTTCTCCGACAAAGTGAATTTCCGCGCCCGATAAGCGCGATTATCGTTCTGATCGGGTGCCTTGCACCTTCGGTCTTTGCCCAAACAGCAGAGACCAATCTCAATCCAGACGAATTGAAAAAATTGAGCTCTGGAAGAGCTGGTAAACGTGAAGGTGACTTCCGTCTCCAAGTCCCCGGAGAAGTTGCTTGAGGCAGCGGCGGCAATCCAGGTCATAACAAGCGATGATATTCTTCGGTCGGGCGCTTCGAGCATTCCCGAAGCACTAAGGCTGGCGGATAATTTGGATGTCGCGCAAAAAGGTTCCCATGGCTGGGCCATCAGCGCGCGCGGATTCAATACGGACTCGGCCAACAAACTTCTGGTCTTAATGGATGGGCGCAGCGTCTACACGCCGCTTTTCTCCGGCGTCTTTTGGGATGTGCAGGATTACCTGCTGCAGGATATCGATCGCATTGAAGTAATCAGCGGACCGGGCGGCACGCTGTGGGGTGCAAATGCAGTCAACGGCGTCATCAACGTCATTAGCAAGAGCGCAAAAGATACGCAGGGATTTTACATGGAAGGTGGCGGCGGCTCGGAGTTACAGGATTTCGGCGGAATGCGTTACGGCGGAACGCTGGCGCCTAACGTTTACTATCGGATTTACGGCAAGTATTTCGACCGCGACAGCGCCGTCTTCCCTAATGGAAATGATGCGGGTGATTCATGGCGTATGGGGCAGGGCGGATTCCGAGTGGATGCCGGACCATGTCCCGAGAATAACCTGACTTTGCAGGGCGACTTCTACTTTGGCGACGAAAACCTGGCCACCGGGCGCATATCAAAAGTAAACGGTAACAACATTCTCGGGCGCTGGTCGCACACATTCTCGGACGATTCGGATATGAGTCTCCAGCTCTACTACGATCGCACGCATTTGAACGATCCCATTCCCGCGAACGACTTCGCTCCCGCCGGAACTCTTGTGGACGATCTTCACACCTACGATCTGGATTTCCAGCATCGCTTCGCTTTGGGCGACCGTAACCATATCGTCTGGGGACTGGGTTATCGCTTTACCCACGACGTGGTGGAAAACGCTCCGGCCCTGGCCTTCACCCCGAGAGTTTTGGATCATAATCTATTCAGCGCATTCGCGCAGGACGAGATCACGCTCGTGAAACGTTTGTCGCTTACTCTTGGGACAAAGATCGAGCACAACGATTACACCGACTTTGAATTCGAGCCGAGTGCGAGACTTACCTGGACGCCAACAGATCAGCAGACCATTTGGGCGGCGGTGTCTCGTGCGATTCGCGCCCCCTCGCGCGTCGATCGCGACATCCGGCTGCCCACCCCGACTGTGTCTCCGCTTGTGGACAACATCCTGATTGGTGGAACCGACTTCGATTCGGAAACCGTGATCGTTTACGAACTGGGCTACCGCGCACAGCTCGGATCCCAACTCTCCGGTTCAATTTCAGGTTTCTTTAACGACTACGACGATGTGCGCAGTACAAGCACCAGCCCGCCTCCCGCTTTGCTGGGTCTTCCTCTTGTCTACGACAACAATCTCGAAGGAGAATCCTACGGGATGAGCTAAGCACGAGCTATCGCGTATGCGGTTGGTGGCGGTTGCACGGTGGTTACGATTTGCTCAAGGAGGACATTCGCGTGAAACCGGGCCGGACGGATTTCAACAACGCACTTAACGAAACGGCCGATCCTCAGCACAGATTTTCCATCCGCTCCTCCATGGACTTGCCGCGAAACATCCAGTTCGACACCGCGTTGCGCTGGGTGGATGCGTTCGAGTTCAATAACAGCGGCAAGCCTGCCAGCGTGCCCTCTTATTGCGAGCTGGACGTCCGCTTAAGCTGGCATCCCACGAAGAATATCGAGCTTTCCGTCGTCGGACAAAACCTCCTGCACGATCATCATCTCGAATACGTCATTTCAAGTCCCAACCCCCGCGAGGAAATCCCGCGCAGGTTGACGGAAGGTTGTGGCAGATTCGAAACTTAACGCAGAACGAAGGAGCGATCCTCCAACGATCTACTTCAGCGCATAAACCTCGACCAATGCCAGGCCCGTGGTTCCATTAACGCCTCGCACGATTGTAGTGTAAGGGCCCGGCATAAGTCTTTGAGCTATCGCCGATTCGAAGTCGCTTGGCGGTGGAATGCCGGCCGCGGTGATCTCCGCTTCCTGTGTTGTGCGCCAGTTATCATTGGAAGCAATCTTGATTCCTTGAGCATCGTGAAGGTCAAGCGTCGGATTGGCTAGTCTACCTGCCAGCGGCAATGAAGGTCCCATGGCGCGGACGATGACCTTCTGCGAAGTGGCTCCCAGAACAATAAATCCCCCAATCAATACGTTATTACCCGTCTGCACCAACCCGCGTGTTGAAATGTTGGCAAATTTCGAAGCACTCGTGCGATCCAAATCGTAACCCTCAACCAGAGCGATGCCGGTGGTGTTACCGACCCCGCGCACTATCGCGGTGTAGAGTCCTGGTGCGAGCGAGGTAAGTATCGCCGACTCCCGAGTGTCTGTAGGCGGGGCGCCAGTGTTAACTATGTCCTGGCGATTGCTCGCGTCGATCCAGTTATCGTTACTGGCAATCAAAGCTCCGCGGTTGTCGTGCAACTCAAGTACGGGATTTATCAACTTGCCTGCGAGCGGTAGTGATGGACCTATCGCCCGCAGCAGCACACGTTTGTTTTGCGTTCCGGTGATGATGAATCCGCCGATGAGAACGTTGTCGCCGGTTTGGACTAATGCGCGAGTAGAAATGTTCGCCAAATTAACCAGTGGTCCGGTTGGGGCCGCGATATCTGCCGGTAGATTAGACCCAGGCCCAATTCCATATGGCTTGCCGTTACCGGCCAAAAAGAACTGACCACCGATCACGGCATTGAGTGGCCTATTGGGAAACGTGAAGTCATAGTGAATGCCATAGAAGTCGAGCGGCCTGAGCAACCAATCAAACGGCGCGCCGGTTTTATCTTCTAAGAGAGGAAAAACACCGATGCTTAGCGTGCCGTCATTGCCGGAGACGCTTCCCGTAACCCTGTATCCGGGAATGGCGTTGCCGTGTGCATCAATGAGGTAACCAGTTCCACTAATGAAGCCCAGGAATCCTGGACTGTTCGTTTGAAGAACAATCAAACCGTGGAATCCCGCGCTGCTGCCTGCGAACAATCGTACGAACTCGTTATTCTTAAACAGGAAATCAACCGAGAGATTGCCAACTATCGGCGTGCCGTTGAGACCCCCGAAAGGAATTCTGCTGGTTTCACCATGGAGAACCTGGGACGGGCCCCAGCTCGATGCTAATCGCGGCCGCTTCGATGTTTCGACGTCCGTCCATTATCAACAAACCGATCCCGATTAGCATCGTCGGAGAATGTTGGCGCGTTACCTCAAGTAAGAATTTCAGGAAGGGCAGTATCAGCTGAACGAGAATCTTTCGCGTCGAGGGCGGGTTGCGCATGGCCACGAACAAGTAAAACGGACGCCGAACGGGCGAAGCAGCGAGCGCTTGTGTGAGGTAAAGGCGCGATGTTGTCTCTGACATTGGCGGGCATTAAAGGGAATCTTCATATTGGGTGCAAGATTCTATATTTCCCAAAGAAAGAAGAGTTTTCCCCCGTGAAACAGAAAACGCGCGCCCGGAGTGACTCGAACACTCGACCTACGGATTAGAAATCCGTTGCTCTATCCGGCTGAGCTACGGGCGCAGATGATCGCAATAGTCACCGCGGAGTCGAACGAGGAAATCCAGTTTTCAATGTGCTCATTCCGACGCAAGCGAACGAAAATCCAGTTTCAATGCGGACAAATTCAGAGCGCAAGCGAGGAACCTCACGAATTCAGTTTAGGGTAGCGTATGTTCGTTCGTGTAATTTCATGAGTGATGTGAGGTCCTTCGCTGCGCTCAGGATGACAGCGCCGCGCGGCTGTGCGAATTGATTGACTTGATCGCGCTTGCTCGCTACAGGCTGAAGAGGAAAGCCAAGCAGCGTCATGGCGAACGAATCTTCTTCGGCCAATCCTTCACTCGCCCTGCATGAAGTGCTCGAGAGCGAATTCGTCGCGCTGCACGGTGATCTGCCTGCAAATTATCCGATCGCGGCGGACCCGACCACTCGGTTGAAAGCAATCTGGTCTGCCGTGCACAATCTCAAAGCGCGACGCGCCGCGTTGTGCATTTCCGGCGGTGGAATTCGCAGCGCGACGTTTGGCCTCGGCATTTTGCAGGGCCTGGCACGCTGCGGCTTGCTGGGAAAATTTCATTATCTTTCAACGGTTTCTGGAGGCGGTTACATCGGCGGGTGGTTAAGCGCGTGGATTCATAATTCAGAACGCGGGTTGCCCGATGTCGTTAGGCAATTAGGCGAATCTCGCACGGAAGCGCGGCCAAATCCCGAACCGAAGGAAATTCAAAACCTGCGCAGTTACAGCAATTATCTCAGTCCGCGCTTTGGATTGCTTTCGGCCGACAGCTGGACCCTGGCTGGCACGTATCTGAGAAATCTTTTTCTGAATTGGTGGATCATCATTCCACTGCTTGCTGCTGTTCTGACTCTTCCGTGGATTTATACCTCGGTGTTGATGTCGTGTCCGCCGCCCTACTCTTATCTACCGCTTTCACTTGGCGCTGCCTTTATTGTCCCGGGGGTCGCCTATATGGGAATCAATCTTCCGTGTGGCGGCAATCTGCGATGGAGTCAGAACCGATTTCTTTGGTTTTGTTTGCTGCCGCTGTTGCTGGCTTCGGTTTTGATGACCACGCACTGGGCTTGGTTCACCTATTACGGGCGTCATTTGCTGGCCTGGCCGTTATTTGGATTTGGGCCGGCTCATACTTGGGTGCCGTTTTTATATCTCGGAATAACGATTCATTTGTTTTCCTGGGTCGGTTCTCTTCTGCCCTCACACGGATTTCGATTCCTTGAATTCATCGCCGTCATTATCACGGGTGCAATTGGCGGAGGACTTCTTTGGTTAGGCGCAACGGAGTTGTTTCCGCAACCGATCGCACGGATGGAGTTGTATACGGTTTTTGCCGTGCCCCTTTTCATGGCGCTGTTTTTCCTTGCGATCATGGCCTTCGCGGGAGTTTCGAGTCGCTGGACCAACGATCAGGATCGCGAGTGGTGGGGACGCGCAACCGGCTGGCTCATCGCCGTGGCGATTGGATGGATGGTGATCAGCTCGCTTGTGGTCCTTGGTCCGTATCTACTTTCCGTTTCCGTTTCTGCGATTTGGACACTGGCGACCGGCGGAATAGCCGGCACGTTAACGGTCCTCGCTGGCCGAAACAGTTCGATTCCGGCGAATACAAAGCAGGAAGGCGAAGCCGGACCGCTTGCGAAAATTCTCTCCAAAGCGGCCACCGTCGCCGCCGTAGTCTTCGTGGCGGTGCTTCTCATTCTCATCACGCAGGCGATGACAGACGTGATGCAGTACATCGGAGATGCACGCCATTGGAGTTGGAACCTCAATGGCAAGTCTGGCGTGCTCGGCCGCACGCTCACTTATCTGAACGTGATTCTGTATACACCATGGCCGGCAGTCGTGATCGCGACGATTGTGCTCGTCCTCATCGGGCTTGGCATGGCTTACGTGATCGACCCGAATAAATTCTCGCTGCACGCGACGTATCGCGACCGATTGATTCGCGCCTATCTCGGGGCTTCGAATCCGAAGCGTGATCCAAATCCATTCACCGGCTTTGATGAAAACGACAATATCCGAATGTGCGAGCTGTGGAACGAAGGGAAGTTCGGCAGGCGATTGATGCCGATCGTCAATATCGCCCTCAATCTTGTCGGTGGCAGCAAGCTTGCCTGGCAGGATCGCAAGGCTGAAAGCTTTACCGTTTCGCCGCTGCACTGCGGTTCGACCGAAGTTGGCTACCGCAAAACGGACGCAGCGGATGGACATCGATATGGCGGTGAAAAAGGAATCTCGTTAGGCACGGCGGTTGCGATTTCAGGTGCAGCGGCCAGCCCGAACATGGGCTATCACTCATCGCCGTTCGTTACTTTTATTTTGACGCTGTTGAATGTTCGCCTGGGCGCGTGGCTCGGTAATTCGGGCAAAGCAGGCGACAAAACTTTTCAGCTCGGTTATCCAAGATTCAGCATCGGTCCGATCATCGCGGAGGCATTCGGCCTAACGAAAGACACGAGCCGATACGTTTACCTCTCCGATGGCGGACATTTCGAAAATCTCGGTCTTTACGAAATGGTCTTGCGTCGTTGCCACTACATTGTGGTCAGCGATGCGGGCGAAGATCCTACCTGTTCCTTCGCCGATCTCGGAGAAGCCGTGCGCAAGATTCGCATCGATTTCGGAATCTCAATCGACTTTGGGCCAATGAGCATTTATTCGCGGACTGAGATCGACGAACTGAAAAGCACCGGCCATAACTGCGCCATCGGCCGCATCCGTTATTCCATGGTAGATGGCGACGAAGCGGAAGATGGCGTGCTCATTTACATTAAACCGGCATGTTACGGCGACGAGCCGCGCGACATCTACGAATACTTCAAGAGCAACAAAGCTTTCCCGCACGAGAGCACGACGGATCAGTTTTTTTCCGAATCGCAGTTCGAAAGCTATCGCATGCTTGGGGTGCACACGATGGAAAAGCTTTGCGCCGATTGCGCTGGAAGTTTTCATGAATTTGCCCAGACGATTTTCCAAAGCCACCTCGGCGTTTCGCCTCCGCCCTGGATCGATAAGTTAACTGCGGTTGAGAGCTGAAGAATTGCAGCGTCGAAGGAATGCAGCATGCCCCGTTTTTTCTTGCACGGCGAGCTTGCCGATTGTGAAGATGCCGAAAACGCACTTAGCTGCGCCCATGGCCTTTTCTTGCAATCGTCTTGCCGGAGTAGCCGCGATGCGCGTCCACTGGACGCGGAGCCGCAACGTGACATTTCTCGCAAACGTTGGCTTATGAACGTGAAGACATATTCCTCATTTCGGTTCTTTCTTGCCGGTGTGATTGCAGCCTGCTGCCTCTGTTTGGGCGGCAGGCCGGCAGGGGCGGAGATTGTCGATGAAGCCAAGGCGCTCGGAAAAACGCCGGCCGATTTTCCAGCGGACGACAAGGACTATTTTCGCGACGCAGACATGCGTCCCGATGGAACTATCGACGCGAGTGGCAACAGCACGCTCAAGCCGCTGAACTTAACTCCAGACGAGATCAAGGGCCGCAACATGTGGGTGCTCTGGTGCGGCGGTAATGAAGTCTTTTGGGATTATCTTGCCGGACACAGCTACGGATTCATGGATTTGCTGAAGCTGTGTGACTTCGGGCCTAACGACAAACTTGGTGGAAAAAGATTCGGCCCAACCGGCCTTATCATAGAACCGGGAACGAAGGTGCCGGACAAACCGGATGAGTTCGGTTTATACATTCGCCAACCGGAAGATCCGGCGGCCCCTCAACCTGACCCGAAAGAGTACCGGTCGTTCGGCGGGAATTGTTGGTCTGCGTCTTTTCCCGAATCCGAAGTTTGACGACAAAGCCCGGAAACATTGGGACGTAGTCAAATACCAAAAGGATGAAAAATATTACAACGATCCGAATCTGGTTCGTCCGTACCGCGTGGGAATGTCGTGCGTCTTCTGTCATGTCGCGCCGCATCCGTTGAATCCGCCGGCTGATCCGGAAGCGCCGAAGTGGGCAAATCTTTCAACGACGATTGGGGCGCAATATTTTCGTATGCGCTCCGTGTTCGGGAATCTTCTAAAGGAAGACAATTTTATTTATCACGTGCTCGATAGCCAGCCGCCTGGAACCATCGATACGTCGTTGGTCGCGACCGATCAGATCAACAACACGAGCACGATGAACGCGCTTTGGGATTTCGGCGCGCGGCTCGATCGTTCGGGTCTGCTGGCCATTTCCCCGGGTTATCGCGATGCCGAATATGCCACAGATTATTTGTCGCGTTACGGGCATAACGAATTTGAAAAAGTCGCGGACGTTGCGGCGAAGTTGCCGGTTACGCTCTATGGTCTTTCCGATGCGTATGCCGATCCACGGCCGGTGCCACGCATTCTACTCGAAGGCGCAGATTCCATTGGTGCGTGGGGCGCACTGGCGCGCGTGTATTTAAACATCGGCTTATTTTCGGAGCGCTGGATTACGCTTTCGAACGTTTTTATCGGATTTCGAAAACAGCTTCCGTTTAAAGTCGCAGATGCCGAACAGAACTCGGTCTATTGGCGGGTTACGGAAAAGAACGTCGATTACCTCGCCAAATTTTTCCTCAAATCGACGGGACCGATGCGGTTGAAAGATGCGCCCGGAGGCAAGCAGCTCGGCCAACTAAAAGGAGAGGGAGTGCCGTGGGATCCGGCACTGGCGGCTGGCCGCAAAGTTTTTGCCGAACGCTGCATCATCTGTCACTCGAGCAAACAGCCAAACGGAATGAACGGCGCGCCGCAAGGACCGGAGAAAGTAGATCCATATAAATTGGTCGATTACTTGAAGGATCCCGGTTATCGGAATTGGGCGCTGGCGGAAGTCGAAAAGCCCGACTTTTGGGAAAACAATTTTTTGTCTACGGAAGTTCGGGTTCCCGTCACTGTGATTAAAACAAATGTCGCGCGATCGCTCGGCAGCAATGCGATTGCGGGACACATGTGGGAGGATTTTTCGTCCGACACTTACAAGAATCTTCCTGCGGTCGAAAAAATTAGTTATTGGAATCCGGCGGCGCAGCAAGAGGTCGCGTGGCAACCGCCGGGTAACGGCCGCGGTTATTATCGGCCTCCGCCGCTTGTTGGGATATGGGCGACGGCGCCTTTTCTCCACAACAACACTTGTGGTTTGTTCAACAACGATCCGTCGATCAAAGGACGCCTGGAAGCGTTTGATGATGGAATCCATCGTCTGCTCACTCCGGGACAAACGGACGAGGAAGCAGAGGCGAATCGTTATCTCTGGGCGAGCGGACCTTCCACAGAAATGGGAACCGCGATTAACCACGCAACCTTGGATCGATTCAAGCAGGATCACGGCCTCATCTGGCGCACGCCGGTCGAAACGCATCTGCACATCCCGGCCAGCGGTATTCAGCAATTCGTTGCAGGTGTGAGTCCCGATTGGATCCGGTGGCTGGTGAATTATCCGTGGATCTCGTTTGCCGCGTTGCTTGTGATCGGCATTTTTATTTTGCTCGTGCAGGCGCAAAAGGCGCGCTTCGGATACATCGTTCTGGTGCTGGCCCTGCTCTGGGATTCTTTGCTGCCTTCATTCGGGGTTGGTTCGGTGATCTTAATATGATGAACCTGCCAGCCGGCACGCCGGTGGATCTCCTCGCGAACCTGGATCCCGAGGAAGTCACGATCACCAAGCCCGGCAATCTTGTCGCGGTCACCTGGGGAATGAGGAATCTAAATAATCCGGGTAGTGATGCTCGACGCAAAGAAGTAGCCAAGCTTCTTGGGATGAGCACTTCGCCGGATTTGGTTTTGGATCGCGGCCATTACTTTGCGAAAGACCTGAGCAAACAGGAACTCGACGACTTGATCGATTTGCTCAAAACATTCTAGCACGCAAACTCGGGTGGACTGCGGCGTGTCCTCTGTAAAATGAACAACACCGCTCTTCACCCAAAACAGCAAACGGCGGAGTACGATTTCATCATCGTTGGCTCTGGCGCTGGCGGCGGTCCGCTTGCCTGCAATCTCGCGAAGAATGGTTTCCGGGTTCTTGTCTTGGAAGCGGGCGGATGGGATGCGCCAGAAGTCGCGCAAGTTCCCGCGTTTCATCCGGAGGCCAGCGAACATCCGGATCTGAGCTGGGAATTCTTTGTTCAAGCATTACGCCAATCCGGAGCAGGCCGATTCCAAGTGGGATGAAGAAAGAGAACGGAATTTTTTATCCGCGCGCGGCCACGGTCGGCGGCTGCACTATTCACAATGCGATGGTTACACTTTGCGGACCGAGCGGCGATTGGGATGAGATCGCGAGCCTAACGAATGATGATTCGTGGAGCGGTGAGCGAATGCGCTCCTATTTCGAGCGCCTCGAACATTGCCACTATGTGCGCGATTCTCCTTTAGAGAAAATCTGGAACAAAATTAGAGGCGTTTTCGGATTCGGCCCGGCAGCCAATCCAGGTCGGCACGGCTTTGATGGGTGGCTGCATACGACCGTGGCCGATCCGAAGCTTGGCTTGGGAGACCGCCAATTAAGCGAGGAAATTCTTTGTGCACTCGCGGCAACTCTTATCGATCAGGGTTTGGGCGCTGTTGCAACAATCGAATCGTTCGTGTCCGATCTTTTCGGGCACCAAATCAAGGCACGCTTTGATCCAAATGATTGGGAGACAATGAAGCGGCGTCCGGAGGGAATAATGCTGGTTCCGATTGCAGTTCGCGACGGCCAGCGCAGCAGTCCGCGAGATTATTTGCGCGAAGTACAAGAGCAACATTCGGAGCGGCTCACGATCCAAACCGAAACATTGGTAACCGAAATCATTTTCGATCGGGAAGCCGGGGCGACCGGAGAACCGGTGGCTATCGGTGCGCGATTTCTTCGCGGCAAACATCTTTACAAAGCGCACCCGGAACCGAGTAATTCGCACGGAACGAGCGATGAAGTTTTTTGTCGTCGGGAAGTGATCTTGTGCGGCGGCGCTTACAACACACCGCAACTGCTGAAGCTTTCCGGCATTGGTCCGAGAGCAGAGTTAGAGAAATTTCAAATTCCGGTTCGTGTGGATTTGCCCGGTGTCGGCACAAATTTACAGGACCGTTACGAGATCGGCATTATTTCGGAGGTAAACAAGGATTTCGATATTCTCAAAGGTCTGGCCATGGGCGTTCCGGCGCCAGGACAGCCGCCAGACCCCGCTCTAAAGGAATGGCGCGAAAATAAAACCGGCCTTTACACGACCAACGCGATGGTTATCGGGATTTTGAAAAAATCCCGGCCAGATCTTCCCGCGGCGGATCTTTTCATCTTTGCCGTGCCGGGATACTTCAAGGGTTACTACAAGGGTTATTCGGAAGACAGAGCGAATCCCGATCTTGCCACCAAACACAACATCCTGACCTGGCTGGTAATGAAGGCGCACACGAAGAACCGGGCTGGTACCGTTAAACTTCGCTCCGCCAATCCGCTCGACGTTCCCGAAATTAATTTCCACTATTTCTACGAAGGCACTGATCGCGATGAGGGCGAACGATCTCGATGCGATCACGGAAGGTTTCAAGTTCGTGCGGACAATCAACGAGATTGCAAAGAAGAGAGGCGTAGTGAGAGATCAAATCTGGCCGCGACCGGAGGACAACGTTGACGACGACGATTCGATTCGCCGGTTTATTGCGAAGGAAGCCTGGGGTCATCACGCTTCCTGTTCATGTCCGATCGGCGCCGATGGAGATCCAATGGCCGTTCTCGATAGCCGATTTCGCGTGCGCGGAGTGAAAAATCTTCGTGTCGTCGATGCCAGCGTTTTTCCTCGCATCCCAGGACTCTTTATTGTCACCAACGTCTATATGATCTCGGAGAAAGCGAGTGACGTAATCACCGAGGACAATAACAATCGCGGCGAAGAACGATGAAAAACTCCCGCTTCGTCGCTGCTGCAAGTTGCATTGTCATTTTTTGCGCAGCGATTGGCGCATGTAGGAAAAGCGAACCGGTAGACGAGGCCACAGCGGCTGGCCTAACGACAGCCGATTTCCCGCAGATCACCGCCGATGTTTTCAAGCCGATGGATGGCGGCATCAAAGACCTTTCGCCTGAAGAAATCATGGGGCGCAATACCTGGATTCTCTGGAGCGGAGGAAATCAGCGCTTCTGGAATCAGGCGGCGCAGGACAGCTTCGGACTGATGGACCTTTTGAAGATGCTCGATAACCGCAAATATCCGCGCGGCGAACGTTTCAAGACATTGGGCGTGGTCAACGAACCCGGTTTCCGCGCGGCGAGCAAAGCCGATGAATATGGTTTGTGGCTCGATGAGCAAGTCGAACCCGAGCCGGCCGGGATTGATGAGAAAGTCTACGGCAAACCTTCCGGTGTTCTCGGCTACCGGCTTTTTCCTAATCCGGAATTCAATGATGAAGCGCGCAAGAAATGGGACGGCAAACGTTTCTACGAGGATCCAACTTATTACAACAACAACAAACTCGTTAGGCCGTACCGGGTTGGCGTCGCGTGCGGCGCATGTCACATCTCGCCGAACCCGAGCAATCCACCGGATGACCCGGAAAATCCGCGCTGGGAAAATCTCGCTTCCGCCATCGGCAACCAATACATCCGCGAGGGAAAGGTCTTCGCCTGCAACGTTGAGCAAGGCGGTTTCTTTTATGAAATGCTCGCCGCGCAGCCGCCGGGCACCTCCGACACCTCACGCATCGCGACCGATCACATCAACAATCCGAATGCGATCAACGCAATTTTTTTGCTGGGCGAGCGCGAACGCATCGCCGCGCGGGAAAAAATGGCGGGCGGGACGCTCGCATTACCTAACGAGAAGGAAGAGATGAACGTGCCGCACATTTTGAAAGATGGCGGAGATTCTGTTGGCGTGCCGGGCGCAGCGCTCCGCGTTTACGTAAACATCGGAATGTTTTCGGAGTATTGGCTGACGCTCCACAACCGGTTGATCGGGCTAAAGCCGCAGAAGCCATTTGAAATTCCTTATGCGCAAAAGCATTCGGTTTACTGGCGCGCAACGGAAGAACGTGTCGGAAACATCGCCGCATTTTTCCGCCGGTTGAAGCCGTTTCATCTGGCCGACGCGCCGGGCGGCTCGGCTTACATCACAACGGATCAGGCAGTGATGACGCGAGGCAAGGAAGTTTTTGCCGAAAGTTGTGCGAGTTGTCACTCGAGCAAGATGCCGCCGCCGAACATCGATCCCCAATCCGGCGACGGTAAAGCATGGTTCCGCGCTGCGGTGATGAAGCCGGATTTCCTCGAGAACAATTTTCTCTCGAACGACAAGCCTTATCCGTTAACGACCATCCAAACCAATTCCGCTCGCGCTCTCGCGACCAATGCGGTCGCCGGAAACATCTGGGATAATTTTTCCTCGCAGACATACAAAGAGCGCTCGCCTGTCGGCGAAATGGAATTTTTCAATCCGTTCGATGAAACGCATCCAATAAAGTTCAAGCCAAAACGAAAGAATGGCGGACCCGGTTATTATCGAACGGCGTCGCTCGTCAGCGTTTGGAGCTCGGCGCCTCTCTTGCATAATAATTCGCTCGGCAAATTTACGGGCGATCCGTCGGTAGCCGGGCGAATGGAGGCATTCAACGATGCCATCGAAAAATTGCTCTGGCCGGAGAAACGTCTGAATAAAGAATCGATCTGGCGGACGCAAAACGAATGCACATTGCACTTGCGTAAAGAATTCGTGCCGAAGATTCTTCAGGCGTTGGCCGACAGCGATGGTTACATCAAAGTTGGCTTTATTCCGAAAGGCACGCCTGTGAATCTGATTGGAAACCTGGAGCCGGATTTTGGTCAGTTGACTGTTTTGCAAGCGAAGATCACGAAGGCGCTGCTGAAAATTCACGCCATGAATCTCTCGTCCAAAGAGGCGACATCGGAGTTAACAAAATTAGTCCCCGAACTACTCGCGGCGAACAAGTGCCCCGATTTCATCGAGGACGAAGGTCATTACTTCGGCACCGATTTGCCCGATGCCGATAAGCGCGCACTCATCGAATTTTTGAAGACGTTTTGATCGACATCAAATTCAACAAGAGGAGAACATATGGCCGTGACCGTTTCTGAAATGTTAAAAATGTCCCAGGCGGAGTTGGATGATCTTTTCACCAAAAGCTCTCCCGGCGAAATCCCGAAAGGTGAGGCGAAAGGAACTGCAATCGTCGCGCCGGGCACAACTTACTCGCAGAACATCGCCGACTTCGTGAGTCATTTCGCGTGGCAGGGAAAAGTTTTCGATCCATCCAAGGGAGTTTTGCGAAACAAAATTCTGCCGTTCGGCCTTAACGCCATCATTGCCAAAGTTTATAAAGGTCCGAGCTGGCTCGATAACAAAGAGTGCATCGTGCTCGACTATTCGGAAACCTCGCTGCTCGCGCATTGGATTCGCGATGAAATTCGCGAAGTCGCGCCGCACGTTTATCTCGGGAAAGTTTATTGGAGCAAAAAGCGGCTGATCGATTTCGCGCTCGAGTTTCCGGCCACGGCCTAACTAAGATCGTGCGCTCCTAGCGGACGTGCCGTGAATTCCAACACTAGTCGCCCAATGCCGCGTGCCGATACTGGCTCGCGTCTTCTCAATTGGATAAGCGATACCATCATGTTCCTTTTGCAAAGGGAACGCCGGATCGATCACTGGATTCGGCCGCTTTTTGACGCCACCCTTCGCGATCCGGTTGCGCGCTTCGTCACTGCGTTAATGAATCTCCGGCGCAAGGACGAAGGTTTGAAAATTGCCGAAGAGAAGCCACTCCCTAACGAGGAGGAATTTCTCAACTCGATCATCGAGAGTTTTAATACGCAGATGCGCGGCCTTTGGAAGCCGGGCGGATTCGAGCGCGGCGGCAATACCAAAACACAGGGAATCGTGCGGGGCGAATTTATCGTTCACGACAATCTTCCGCCGCAGTTCCGGCATGGCATCTATGCTAAACCGCAAACATTCCGTTGCTGGGTGCGTTTCTCAGGCCCCGGTCCTTACATCACTCCCGACATCGACGACGTGGGGTTCATGAGCATTAGCATCAAACTCATGGGGGTTCCCGGACCGAAGTTGATGGATGAGGAGAAATTCACGCTGGACATGTTTGCCGTTTCCACTCCGACGTTTGTTACTCAGGACACAATATCGAATGCCCACTTGCAAAAATGGAGCGTGAAGAACGCGCAAATTTTTCACTTCATCAATTTTCGGCAGCCGCACATTTCCGACATGATCATGCAGGGTTTGTGGGTCAAAACGCAGAGCAGTCCGTTTGAAGCGCCCTATTTCAGCTGCGTGCCGTATTTGTTAGGCGAAGGCCAGGCAATGCAATACTCCGTTTGGCCGAAGACGAATAAGAAAACGCCGATTCCGCGGCTTCCTTTCCGGCCACCCGACGATTATCTGCGCGCGGCGATGGTCAAAGCGCTAAGTGAAGGAGATGTGGAGCTGGACTTTCGCGTGCAATTGCAAACCGATCCGTTCCTGATGCCGATCGAGAATAACGGCGTGCTCTGGCCGGAGAAACTTTCGCCGCGTGTTTCAGTCGCGACGTTGCGTCTGCCGAAACAAAAGTTCGATTCGCCATCGCAAATGGAATTCGCCAAGAAACTCTCTTACAACCCGTGGCATACGATTGCCGAACATCGCCCGCTCGGTAATCAAAGCCGCGCCCGAAAACGAATGTATCTCGAGCTATCGACCCTGCGGCATAACATGAACGCTGTGCCTCATTACGAGCCGACGGGAGATGAGGTCTTCGATTAGGAGATCATGACTCCGCAGTCGAACTTCATGGTTTTGGCGTCGATTGATCGCGCGCGTGAGGCGGAGCTTCGCCAGTTGCTTGATTCGATGAATGAGGCACCGGGCCGCGTGGATCCGAACAACGAACTGATTCCATTCGCAGACTTCGACACACTCCATTTCGCACGATTCGTCATCCTCGACGATAAGACGACTGAAGATGTCCGCGTCTATGGATTAGCTCCGCGCACATATCCACTCTATCTGGCTTTTCTCGGAGATGTTGATGGCGATGCGAATGCGTTCTTGGGCGAGTTGATCAAGCGCGCCGGAAAAGGCTTGGGCAAGATTTTCTCGTGTTGCGAAGGATTCACGTCTGGGACCGATCTTCTCGCATGGATGAAGCAACACGATTCTCCCGCGATTGCAGCGTACGTAAATTGGCGGGGACGGACCGTGCGCCAGATTCGCGAAGAGGAGGCTCTTTACGAAGCCCTCGAAAATTACATCGAGAAAAACGCAGCTGCGTTTCGCGATCTGCCACCGCGGGAACTTCACGCAAAATTACAAAGCTTCGTCGAGTCCGAGAAATCGGCGGGACGATTAACTTTGTCTGGCGAAAGGCCAGCGCCAGTAGGATGGCAGATCAAAAACCTTCTGCATATGATCGGCCTGCCACTGCTGGTTTTGATTGCGTCGCCGCTGCTCATTCTGGTTGCGCCATTTTATCTCATCGCGCTTCGCCGATTGGAAAAAACGGACCCAGAAGTTTGTCCTACGGCAGATCAGAAACATTGCGAGGACCTCTCGCGCTTCGAAGACCATGACGTGACAAATCAATTTAGCGCCATGGGAAGTCTCAAGCCCGGTTTGGTGCGACAGCTGACGGCAACGCTTGTGCTCAAAACCGTCAACTATGGTGCGCGGCATATCACGCGGCCCGGCACTCTCGGACGCATACGCTCGATCCACTTCGCGCGCTGGGTGTTCGTGGCTGGTCGCGAGCGAATGATCTTTTTTAGTAACTACGATGGCAGCGTCGAGAGTTACATGGATGACTTCATTAACAAAACCGGCTTCGGTCTAAATGCTTCCTTCAGTAACGGTATCGGTTATCCAAAAACTAATTGGCTGGTAATGGATGGCTGCACTGACGAGAGGAAGTATAAGGAATACCTCCGTCGCCATACGTTGCCGACGCAAGTATGGTACAAAGCGTATCCTGGCTTGACCGCAATCGACTTGGACAGAAACACCCGCATCCGACAAGGATTGGAATCGTCTTTGACTAACGAGCAAGCGCGCGAGTGGGCGGCATTGTTATGAACGAACCAGACTACGCTGACGTCCAGGGTCTCGTTCGCTTTGGCTATGGCCACATGACCAGCGCCTCTTATGCGCTGGTGAAAATCAAAGACGCGGTTGCTGCCAAATCCTGGCTTCGCTCTGCTCCAGTTACGAGTTCGGTCGCAACGAAACCGCCGCCAAGCACTGCGCTGAACATTGCTTTCACAGCGCCGGGTCTTAGGGCGCTTGGAATATCGGAATCGGTCATCGCTGGTTTCTCGCACGAATTCCGTGGAGGCATTGCCGAAGAAAGCCGCGCGCGGCAATTGGGAGACGTTGGTAACAACGCTCCATCAACTTGGGCCTGGGGGGACTACGGATGTGAGCCGCATGCGGTAGTAATGTTCTTCGGCGAACCAGCGCAGTTTGGATCCTTTGTCCAAAGCGCCAAGGGCAACGCCTGGCGCGATGCATTCGACGAGATCGCTTCGCTCGGCACCAGCGATCTCGACGGCGTAGAACCTTTCGGTTTCACCGATGGCATCAGCCAGCCGCAAATCGATTGGCAAAGGCAGCGCAACGTCACATCACCGCAATTGGATTACACCAATGTGGTCGCGCTTGGAGAATTTCTGCTCGGTTACCCTAACGAGTATAACAAATACACCGATCGTCCGTTGCTCGAGGCTGCGTCGACTAGCGCCGATCTTTTGCGCGCGGAAGATGCACCGGACAAAAAAGATATTGGCCGTAATGGAACGTATTTGGTAATGCGCCAATTGCAGCAGGACGTACGAGGTTTTTGGCAATTCGTCCATCGCGCATCAGGTGGAAATGCTGCGGAAGCCGAAACACTGGCAGCATCATTCGTAGGTCGGACCCGAGGAGGCGATCCGTTGGTCCCGATTCAGAAACAACCCATTCCAGGTATCGACCAATCCGATCCGAAGCAGGTGAGTAAGAATCAATTCACTTATTCCGAGAACGTCAGCGGTGCCCACTGCCCTTTTGGCGCGCACATCCATCGCACAAATCCGCGTAACGCTGATTATCCTGGCCGGCCAATGGGTCTGAAAAAGCTCATCACCATGCTCGGTTTTGGTCCTAAAGGTTTTCGCGACGATCTGATGTCTCCCGTGCGCTTTCATCGCATTCTGCGGCGCGGTCGCGAGTATGGCTCCGAGGTGAAGCCCGAAGAAGCGCTGAGTCCCGCTCCGCCTAACGAGTCGGAACGGGGATTACATTTCATTTGCCTTAACGCAAATATTTCCCGTCAATTCGAGTTTCTGCAAAACGCCTGGATTGTGAACACCAAATTTTCGGGCCTCACTGGCGAAAGCGATCCTCTGCTCGGCAATCGCGAAGCGATCGCCGGTTGTCCTGCGACTCAAGGCTTCACCAGACCGCAGGAAAATGGCGTAGCGCAGCATGTTTCTGGCTTGCCGCAGTTCGTCACTGTGCGCGGCGGAGCATATTTCTTTCTGCCAAGTCTGCGCGCCTTACGCTACTTCGCCGACGTTGGGGCGTTGTAGCTGCCGCTGTCTCAGCGGCAGAACCTATCGAGCCTGCCGCCGGTGACGGCGGCAGCTACAACGAATCATTCGTTGATTCGCTGTTTCAACTCCCACACGCGCAACGCCGCGAGGAGCAGGCTCTTCGTTCGCGTAAGGGTTCCCACTGCTGCTGTGGGTCGCTCTTTCGTCGGACGCGTCGAAGCTCGCGTTTTTGTACGTGAACGACGCTGTGCTTTGGCTCGACCGCCGCGAGGAGTGGCGGATTCACTGACTGGGAGATGGCCGCTGGTATCCATTGTTGTAATTTCCATAAAGCAGCTTCCAAGCCATTTGTCGTGGCTGCCGCTATCACGACGGCGGAATAGTTGTATAAGATCCGCCGCTGGCCTCGTTGTGGCTGCGGCTGGTCTCGTTGTAGCTGCCGTTGTCTCCAGCGGCAGAACCAATATGGATCTACCGCCGTCACGGCAACAGAGTCGTCATAGGATACGCCGCTACGGATACCGGCGGATGCAAGCGCGACGAAAAGCGCTTGTGCCATCTCGCGTTCTCCGCAAATTTCAGGCCGCACATGGCCAGTAATCGCAATCTTGGTTGCCTCAGCATCTTTCTTTTCGTTGCGTTGATCGGGAGTGTGCTGGTCAATTTCATCCTCGCGGCGACGGCTTTTCGTCGCCTGAGCGGCGTGGGGAGGGAAGAAGTGCCCATGCCGCAGTTTCGCGAAATTGTCACGCAACGCGCGACGCACGGGAGTAGTGACAAGATCGCCCACATCGTTTTGCGCGGCCTGATTAGTTCTTCAATTGGCGGCAATGTCGGCGACACGATGGTGGATGACATGCGTCTCTCCCTGCGAGAGGCGCGCGATGACGAGAACGTGCGTGCGGTCGTGCTCGAAATCGATTCCCCCGGCGGTGAGGTGACGGCGGCCGACACCATTTACAACGCAGTCGTGAAAACACGCGCGAAGAAACCGGTCGTTGTTTACATGGATTCGCTCGCGGCTTCGGGCGGTTACTACATTTCCTGCGGCGGAAAATATTTGATGGCGAGTGACACCACCATCACCGGCAGCATCGGTGTGATCATTCAGACGCTGAATTACGAACAGCTCTTTAATAAAGTTGGGCTTGCCTCCGTAGTTTTTAAGAGTGGGAAATTTAAAGACATGCTTAATGGCGCGCGGCCGATCACGCCCGAAGAGCGCGATTACATTCAGAGCTTTGTCATGAAAACGTACGACAAATTCCTCGGCATCGTCGCGCGCGAACGCAATCTTCCCGCCGATGGTTTGCGTAATACCGTAGCCGATGGCCGGATTCTCTCCGGCAAAGATGCACTCGACGACAAGCTCATCGATGGACTCGGCCAAATCGAAGATGCGTTTGCCAAGGCCAGGCAGCTGGGCAACGCACCGGATGCCGCGATTGTGAAGTATGGTCCGCCTTTCGTCCTCAGCCGATTCCTGCGTGCGTTGGGAAAAGGCCCGGATTCAAAAATCGAATTGACGCTGCCGAGTCAGCTCATGCCCAAATTGGAATCTGGCCGGGCATATTTTCTGCCAAGCTTTTACGCGCCGTAGCGGTCGCGCCGGTGCATGTTTTCTGACGGCCTTTCCTCGGTGCTTGCTGCCGTCACGAACATTCTGTTCGTCCTCATCGCTACGTACATTTACAGCTCGCTGATCCGCCAAATCAGTGCGCGCTCGGAGACGGTCGACATCGCGCAAAGGAATTTTGGTTTAGCCGATGCGATCGTTGCCATCCTGCTCTCTGGATTGTTTCTGTCCAACATCGTGATTTCACTCTCGAGCACGCACGACATCACGAATCCCCGCATGCGCGATCTGCTCGCGGGTGTACTTCTCACGGTCGGTTTGCTGGTTTTCCTGGTCGCGTTCCTGCGTCTGCGCGGGTTCAACCTCAGCGCGCTGGGCGGTTTCGCCAAACTGAGTTTCGGCCGTGTGCTTAGCACAGGCACCATTCTGCTCTTCGCTGCTTATCCTCTCATCGTCGTGGCCGACGCGTTGACGCGACGAATATTGGGCGAAGGCCTGAGCAAACAGGAAATCATTCAGCTTTTTAACGCCTCACAGACGCTTCCCCAGCGCATTACCATCATCATCATGGCGGTCGCTCTCGCACCAATGGCCGAGGAATTCATGTTTCGTTTCTTTCTTTACGGCGTCCTCAAACGTTACTTCGGACGTTTCGTCGGAGTGATCGTCAACGCCGGGCTTTTCGCTGCGGTGCACACACATTTGCCCTCCTTCGGGCCGCTCTTTGTCCTCGGAAGTTGTTTGACCATTGCTTATGAGTGGAGCGGTTCCATTCTTGTTTCGATGACAATGCACGCGTTATTCAATGCATTAACGCTCACGCTACTCGCCTTCCCACAAATTCTTCCGCAATGAATCTGCGCCAGATCGGCGAAGATCGGTTGCTCGCGCGATTGATGCCGGCAGGCCGTCGATTCAAGAATGTGTTAGCGGCCGCGGAAGACGATTGCGCAGTCGTGCGTTTAGGGCGCGAATTGCTTTTGCTGAAAACTGATTGCGTCGTCGAAGGAATTCATTTCTCCAAACGTGACGATGCCGCCGCGGTCGGTTGGAAAGCAATGATGCGCCCCTTAAGTGATTTCGCCGCGATGTCCGGCATCCCGCAATTTGCATTGATAACTCTCATCGCGCCGTCGACAAAAACCGTTGCTTGGACGGAAAAGCTTTACACCGGATTGCGAAAAGCAGCGGACAAGTTCGATGTGCAAATCGTCGGCGGCGAAACCAGCTCAACGCGCGGTCCGACGATAGTTTCCGTCAGCGTGACGGGTGTGGTGGAAAGTGATCGCTGGGTGTCTCGAAGCGGCGGCAAAGCGGGTGACGACTTATTTGTTACCGGAAAACTCGGTGGCTCTATTCGTAGCAAACATTTGCATTTCATGCCGCGCATTGCGGAAGCGCGCTGGCTGACAAAGAATTTTCCGATTCATGCCATGATGGATTTGAGTGATGGACTTGGCGCCGATCTTCCCCGACTGGCTCGGGCAAGTGGTCTCGGCTTTGCGATCGACGAATCCGCGCTTCCGCGAAATCCCCACTGCACGATCGAGGATGCGATCAACGATGGCGAAGATTACGAATTGCTTTTTGCCTGCGCGGGTCGCGACGCGAGGAAGTTGGCAACTCGATGGAAGAAGAAATTCCCCAAACTTCTCCTCACGCGTATAGGGCGACTCACTCGACAATCCGTCAACCCGTCACTCCGCATTTTCGTGGCTATGTTCATTTCAAACAGCGCTGAAGAAACGGCGGCATTTGGTCGCGAGTACGCTCGAGCCATTGAGCCTGGTGATGTTGTTGCGCTGACTGGCGACCTCGGTTCGGGAAAGACGCAATTTGTGAAAGGATTCGTCGCGGGACTCGGCAGCGAAGCAGCAGTGACAAGTCCTACCTTCACGATTCTGCACGAATACCTCGGTGGTCGCCTAACGATTTATCATTTCGATTTTTATCGGCTGGAGGATCGCGCGGCGGCGTTGCGTCTCGGTCTTGATGATTATTTTTTTGGCGATGGCGTTTCCGTGATTGAATGGGCAGATCGATTTCGCGATTTGATTCCGGCTCGGGCAAATTGGATCACTTTCGAAATGAAGTCGGAAACTTCGCGGATCATCAAAGGATGAAGATTCTCGCGTTGGAAAATTCTACCGCGCACGGCAGCGTTGCGTTGCTTGATGGCACGGCAGATCCGATCGTGTTCGATTACCAAAATGATCGAAAACATTCGGGCGCTTTCTTTCGATCGCTCCAGCTTCTTTCCGATCGTTTTCGCGATGTGGAATCAATTGTGGTCGGTCTTGGGCCAGGCTCTTACGCGGGAGTCCGGATCGCCATCGCTACCGCGATTGGTCTGCAGGAAGGAATCGACGCGCAGCTTTTCGGATTGCCCTCTATTTGCGCGATTGATCCGTCGCCCGAGGAGTATCGGGTCGTCGGTGATGCTCGGCGTAACAGCTTTTTTTTCGCGCGGATTCGACGGAATGAAATCGTGGAGGGAATCGACTTGTTTAGTGAAGCCGAGTTACGCGATCGCCTGGAAAATGCAGATCGCGAAATTCCATTGTATTCGTCGGAAACTCTTCTCCAGTTTCCGCAAACTGTTGTGCGTTATCCTTCCGCACTTCTGCTCGCCAAGCTAGTTCAGCGCGGCGTCGTTCATGCTTCGGAGATACCGCTCCAACCAATTTATTTGCGAGAGCCGCACATCACCATTCCCAATGACAAAAGAAACTTACCGGTGCTGGGCTGAGATCGATCAGAACGCGTTGCGGCAGAACGCGGCGGTTGTACGGGACCGGATCGGATCGGCCGAACTACTCGCAGTCGTCAAAGCGAATGGATATGGCCACGGCATGGTCGGCGTGGCGCAGGCACTGGCGCAATGATGCGCAATTGTTTGGCGTGGCAAATCTGGAGGAGGCAGTTGCATTGCGCGCGGCACTCCCGCATCCAATTATCATTCTCGGTCCCGCGACTCCTGAAGAAAGGCCCGGCATTGCAGAAGGCGCTTTCATCGCTTCCGTCTCTACTTTCGAAGAAGCGCAGGAATTTGATCGCGCGGCAAATGCATCGCCGGTCTCGATCAATTTCGTGGTCGATACCGGGATGGGCCGCATGGGAACATTGGAAGCAAACGCCAATGAGGTTTTCAAAAAAATCCTGGCGCTGCCAAACATCAGGATTCACAGCATCTCGAGCCATTTGCCGGTCTCCAATGAAGATGAAAACTATACGCGCGAAGAATTGTTGCGCTTTGACAAACTCGTTAGGCAACTTCGCGCAGATGTTCCCGGCGAATATAAAGTTCACGTTCTTCCCAGTGCCGGCGTTCTGATGTTCAACCGCCCGCCATTCGAAATCGTCCGGGCGGGCTTGATGCTTTACGGCATCTCGCCGTTGCCGGGTTTTGAAAAAGATTTGAAACCTGTTCTAACTTGGAAGACGCGCATTGGTCTGATTCGCGAAATGCCGAAAGGCAGCTCGATCAGTTACGGTCGAACTTTTATCACGCCTAAGACAATGCGCGTGGCGACAGTCACTGCTGGTTATGCCGATGGATATCCGCGACATCTCTCCAATCGCGATGCAGCGGTTCTTGTGCATGGGCAACGTTGCGCATTGCTTGGACGCGTGACGATGGATTGATGATGATCGATGTGACGGATGTGAGCGCTGCGCACGTTGGAGACGAAGTTGTCCTGCTTGGGAGACAGGACGGCGCGGAAGTTACTGCGCAGGAATTGGCAGATCGCGCTCAAACCATTACATGGGAAATTACAACGCGGATTGGCAGCCGTGTGCGGCGGGTTTACGTTTGACCGGCAATGTTTCAGATCATCTTCAACGAACTGAGCGCGGCGGAAATGTCTGCGCTGCCGAAATCGTTGCAGCTCGATCTGCTGGCGGAATTTCAGATTCTACCGGAAGACCTCGATCATCTCGACACGAAACGGTTTGGCGTGATTCAACGCGAAGGAAAAAAACTCTATCGCTATCGCGCCAAAGATTACCGGATTTATTTCGAGAAACGTGAGGAGGGGATCACCGTGCATCGCGTACTGCACAAGAACACCTTTCGCGATTTCCTTTTCCGCAGCAAATTGCCGATGGCGGAAGACGATCAACTTGGAAAAACGCGCGAATTCTGGAAGTTGATCGAGCAAGGCGAACGCACGCGTAAAGCCTGAGCGACCATTGGTAAGGCTTGACAGCGATCAGGCCGCCCGCAGAATTCAGCTAGTCAAAGCTTTTGTTTTGATCAGACGGCCGGATGTGGGCGATGCGGTTCCGGCAGGCTTTAACCAACAACCAGGAAAGAAAATTATGATATCACTCTCGCGTCTTCTCGCTCTTACCGTTCTTGCATCGATGCCATTCGCGGCGCTGCAAGCGCAAAGTCCTTCGGCCAGTCCAGCCAAATCAAGTGCAGCGCCAAAACGGACGGATGTTTATCACGTCTTCTTCGTTAAAGCGGCTCCCGGCAAAGCGAAGGAGCTCGCTGATTTCCTCAAAGAGCCTGATCCGAACGCCCCTGATCGCAAAGGCATCGTCCTCCGCCACCAGGATGGCGATGATTGGGATTACGCTGCGATCGAACACATCGGCACAAAAGCTACGGTCGAGAGTGCTGGAATGGCAATGCCTCCCTCCAAGCGAAGCTTGATGGAATGGCATAACGACACTTTTGTGAATGGTCCTTCCTGGTCGGAATTCGCGAAGGCGATGGGCATCGACGGCGACGCAGCGAAAACGTCCCACGCTGTGTATTCTGTCTCGGATTATCGCGCCACGCCCGGTCATCGCGATGACCTTGAGAAAATCTTGAGCGCACCGCCGACTGCAGGCGATACCTCTTCCGGTGCTGTTCTGTTGCAGCATCTCGAAGGTGCTACGTGGAATTTTATTAGCATCATTCGCTACGATTCGTGGGAGAAATTTGCGGCCAACGAAACGAACAGCGTCGCGCAATCAAACAAGGGGCAGGGTGGCTGGTTTGAGCTACGCGACTATGTGGCCTGTCACCACGACACGTTGACCGATCGCATTCTTCCCTAGTCCGGGAAGAAGTTCGCATCGCGAAAAATACTGTAGCCGTCGCCCTCTGGACGGCGTGAGCGCTTTGCGAAGTCGCGCATAGCGCGACAGCCTACTTCATCAACAGCACCGACCGGCTGCGCTTGATTTCCCGCGTGATTTTGCGGTGCATGTGCGCAGGCATCCCGGTGACGCGACGCGGCAGAATCTTGCCGCTCTCGGTAACAAATTTTTTGAGCAGATCGGGATTCTTGTAATCGATCGCTTCGACAGCGATGTCGATGCGGCGCCGTGGCATGGTGCGATTAGCGCGGCGAAAGGCGGAACGGCGTTTGGCGGTTTTTGGTTGCATGAAAATTTAGCGCGTCTCGCGATGCAGCGTGTGCTTCTTCAAAAACGGATTGTATTTTTTCTTCTCGAGGCGATTCGGCGTGCGCGGACTTTTCTTGTTACGCGTACTCATGTAACGCGAAGCCGGTTTGCCGAGCGCCTTCGCTTCCGTGCATTCGAGCGTGATAATTTCTTGCGCCATTACTAACTATTCCTTGTTCGCATCAGCCGTGGGAGCCGCTTCTTCTTCCTCGCCATCGCCGCCTTCTTCATCGGTCAAACCAAAAAGCGACGTGACTGATTGCCGCACACGCGAAGCCTTGTTTTGTTTTTCCAACTGCGCCTGACACTGCACGGTGAAACGCGCAAACGGGATCGCTTCGAGGCGAGCATGCGGAATTGGTTTGCCCGACATTTCGCAGACTCCATAAGAGCCGAGTTCAATCCGTTTCAGCGCCTGATCGATTTCATAGAGCGCATCCTGTTCTTGCGAGAGAAGACTTAGCGCAAAATCGCGATCGTATGCGTCGCTGCCTGCATCGGCCTGGTGCATTCCAAAAGCGGAAGCTTCGCTGCCTTCTGCACGCGAGCGCAGCGTGTCCTGTGCGACACCGGCCATCGAGTCCACCATCGCGTCACGCAGTTGCAGCAATTTCTCGCGTTGCCCTTTCGTGAACGCATCGAGCTTGCGGGGTTTATGATTTTTCCCAATGAGATCGACCGCAGAGTTGGTGTCGGCGCCGGCTTTGCGCGCAGGCGCGGGCTTTGAAGATTTGTTAGGCGCGACCTTCGCTTTTTTTGGAGTGTGCGCGGGCTTCTTTGCTACGACCGTTCGTTTCTTCGGGCGAGCCGAAGCTTTCTTCGCCGGCTTCGATGCCTTTTTGCGGGCAGGTTTTTTCGAAGCTTTTGGGGTCTTTTTCTTCTTGGGGTTGGCCATAAAATGGTTCGTGCCGCCAAGGTCTGGCGGCAAGCGGAGGCATAATTAAGGGCAATTCAGAAATGGCGCAAGCGGAGATTTCACCTTCAAAATCGCCTCAAATCCAGCGATTTCTGGCGGCCTTACGAGCTCGCGCTCGAGTAATGACGCAGAGCGAAGCGCCAGAATATTCGCGACCACCAGAAGGCGATGGTCGCGGCTGCGACCAGTTGGAGCATTAGCAAGCCGGGATTGCCAAATGACTTGATTAACAATCGTGCGGGAATATTCGCCACGATCACGACGGGAATGATCCAGCTGAAAACAAAGCGGAATAACCCCGGGTAAATCACGTCCGGATAGCGCGCGATGTTGAGGAAATTGAAGTAGCCGTAAACGAGCCCTTGTGCGCGCACGATCCAAAAACTAACGGCGGCGAGGCTAAGCATGATGGAATAGTGAATGGCGACGCCGAAAATCAAAGCGATCAGATAAAGCAGAATGGCGCCGGCGTTCGGAACAATTCCGAGACGGGACAGAGAGACGGCGACAACGATTGCGCCGAGTGCCGCGTTAATGATGCTGTCGAGGCTGAACTGTTTTGAGGAAACCGAGAATTGACTATCGATCGGTAGGACGAGCAGAGAGTCGAGTTTTCCGGTCCGGACCAGTTCGGGGATGTTGGAAATATTCACAAAGAAGAATCCCTGAAAGATCTGCGCGATGATTTGATGGGTTCCGACGAGCAGCACTACTTCCCATTTCGTCCAATCGCCGATGCGATCCACCTGGCCGAAGATGATGCTGAAGAAAAGAATCTGGCCGAGGAACCAGAGGACTTCGACGATGAGCCAGAGAATGAAGTTGGCTTTGAAGCTCATCTCGCGGATGAGCGAGTTGCGCAGCATGATCGAGTAAATTTCGATGTAACGGCGCATGGCTTTCTCTTGTCATTTAAGAGATGGCCAGTCAATCGCGCATACCAATTAGCCTGCCTAACGGCCGCTCGCCACAGCCGACGACGGTTGACGGGCGCTTCTCTTCAGCCGAAGCAACGCCGAGTCAGATGAAACGTTTCTACGTCATCGGCATTCTAACGGTCGCTGCGGTCGCGGGCGTTTTTCTCTTCCAGCGATGCCATCAGTCGAACAGCGCGCAATATCAAACTGTCACGGTGACGCGTGGACCGATTACGCAAGTCGTTACTGCCACTGGCACGTTAAATCCTGTGGTCAACGTGCAGGTGGGCAGTCAGGTCTCGGGAAATATTCAGAAACTTTTCGTCGATTACAATTCGCAGGTGAAAGCCGGGCAGTTGATCGCGCAGATCGATCCCGCTCTTTTTCAGGCGACCGTGACGCAAGCGGAAGGCGATCTGGCCAGTGCGCAGGCAGCGTTGGAACTCGCGCGTATTAACGAAACGCGAACGCAAGCACTGGTCGCGAAACAAAATTCCGCGCAATCAGACCTCGATCAGGCGACCGCGACGCTGCATCAGGCCGAGGCGAACGTGAAAATCAAACAAGGCGCGCTCGATAAGGCAAAGGCAGACCTGGATCATTGCGCGATTACGTCACCGATTGATGGCGTTGTTATTTCACGCAGCGTCGATGTCGGACAAACGGTGGCCGCGAGTTTACAAGCGCCTGTTATTTTCACGATCGCCAATGATCTTTCGAAAATGCAGATCGACGCCAACGTGGCCGAAGCGGATGTCGGCGTGGTGGCAATGGATCAGACGGTGGATTTCACGGTCGACGCTTTTCCGAACCGCACCTTTCACGGGAAAGTTGTGCAGGTGCGCAATGCGCCGATCACGGTACAAAATGTTGTCACCTACGATACCGTGATTGGGGTCAGTAATGCGGAGCTTAAGTTGAAGCCGGGAATGACGGCCAACGTCTCCATCATCATCGCAAATCGCGACGATGTTTTGAAAATAAGTAACGCGGCTTTGCGTTATCGACCTGCAGAAAGCAAGGTCGCGGAATCGAAGGCGACTGCGTCGCCGCACGGTCCACGCACGGGAAGTGGTTTCGGCAAACGCGCAGCCGGGTGAGCATCGAGTCGAGAGGACCGTCTATGTTCTAACGAGCGGTGAACCGAAACCGGTGCAGATCAAAACCGGAATCAGCGATGGCGTGTTTACGGAAGTGGTCGAAGGATTAAAGGAAGGCGATCGCGTCGTTACTGCATCGTTGAACGCTTCCACTGGAAACACGCCACCCGCGACGAATCCGTTTGCCGGCGGACGGCGAAGATTTTAGCAAGCAATGATCGCTTCCGAAAACGGCCAGGACGTTCTCGTTCGTCTGGTGGACGTGCATAAAATTTATCGCACCGGCGAAATGGAAGTGCACGCTGTGCGTGGCGTTTCTCTCGACGTGCGACGGGGCGAATTTGTCGCGCTGATGGGTTCGAGCGGTTCGGGCAAATCGACGCTTATGAACATCATCGGTTGTCTCGATCGTCCGACCAGCGGCCAGTATTTTCTCGACGGCGCGGACGTTTCGCGACTCGATCGCGATCAACTCGCCGATATTCGCAATCGAAAGCTCGGGTTTGTTTTCCAAAACTTTAATCTCCTCACGCGTACTTCTGCGCGGGAAAATGTCGAGCTGCCGCTGCTTTACGGGACACAACGGTTTAGTGCGGCGCAGTTGCGTGAGATGGCAGACGGCGTGCTCGCCTCCGTCGGTCTCAATGGACGCGAAGACCATCACCCGAGCCAGCTCTCTGGTGGACAGCAGCAGCGCGTAGCATTGGCACGCGCCCTCATTAACAACCCCGAAGTTGTGCTGGCGGATGAACCGACTGGCAATCTCGATAGTCGAACGAGTGTCGAGATCATGGGAATTTTTCAGGAGCTTAACGAACGCGGCATTACTATCATCATGGTCACGCACGAGTCGGACATTGCATCCTACGCACGTCGCAACATCATCATGTGGGACGGCATGGTGCGAAGCGATCGCACGGTTTCGCAGCGCCTCGATGCGTCTGCGGAACTCGAGCGCCTGAACGCTGCGAATGATGACGTATTGCAAACGGAGGAAGCTGCCACGTGAGACTCGCTTCCACATTCAAGATCGCGTTCCGCGCCTTACGCCGGAACAAAATGCGTTCTGTTCTCACTGCGCTCGGAATCATCATCGGCGTCGGAGCGGTCATTGCGATGGTCGGAATCGGTAACGGCGCGAAATCACAAGTCGAAGCGCAGATCGCCAGTCTCGGCGAAAATTTGATTTTGATTTTTTCCGGCAGCACGACGTCGAGCGGCATTCACACCGGTTGGGGCAACGCGGGCACGTTGAAGATTGAAGACGCAGAAGCGATTCGTCGTGAAATTCCTGATGTGACGGCGGTGAGCGAAGAAGTCGCCTCGACTGCACAAGTCACCGCCGGCAATCAGAATTGGTTTACGCGCATTCTCGGTGAGTCGGCGGATTATTTGGAAATGCGGCAATGGCCGCTGGCAGAGGGCGCGTTTTTTACCGCGCAAGATGTGCGCAGCGCGAACAAGATTTGCGTGATTGGCAAAACGACGGCGACACAAATTTACGGGAACGAAAGCCCGATTGGTCAGGTGTTGAGAATCAAAGGCGTGCCGTTCGTTGTCAGCGGCGTGCTCATCTCGAAAGGTTTGAGCACGCAGGGGCCAGATCAGGATGACGTCGTTATTATGCCATACACCAGCGCGATGAAACGCGTGCTTGGCGGCACGACTTTGCGAGGCATCAATGTTCAGGTTGCAAACGCCAACGAACTCGCAGCTGCGCAACAGCAGATCATCGCGCTTCTCCATCAACGTCATAACATCGGGCCGGGACGCGACGATGATTTTACTGTGCGCAATCAACAGGAGATCGCCGCGGCGCAGACCGCTACGACTGACGTGATGACGGGATTGCTCGGCGCAATTGCGGGTGTTTCGCTCGTCGTCGGCGGAATCGGCATCATGAACATCATGCTCGTTAGTGTGACGGAGCGCACGCGTGAGATTGGCACGCGGCTCGCGGTCGGCGCGCATGCGCGAGATATCCTCACGCAATTCTTGATCGAAGCGATCGCGCTGAGCTCAGCTGGGGGAGTAATTGGCATCATCACGGGAATTGCGGCTGCAAAAATTCTCGCAGCAGTGAAGAGTTGGCCCGCGCTCATTTCGCCCGCTTCGATTTTGTTGGCGTTTCTCGTCAGCACCGCCGTCGGAATATTTTTCGGATTTTATCCGGCGCGCAAAGCAGCGCAGCTCGATCCGATCGAAGCGTTGCGCTACGAATAGGTAGGGGCGGTTCACCGAACCGCCCGCGGGCGATTGTGGTCAATCGCCCCTACCTGAGCTGCAACGCGAGTCGGACGGCAAAATAGATCATCACAACGGCAGTCAGCGCCTGCGTAAGTATTTGCCACGACGGGCGCGCAAAAATCCGGGCGCCCTGTTTCACAGCAAGACAGAGCACCAGCGTCCAGGTGACTGCGCCGAGCACGACTGCACCGGCGAGCGCGAGCGAATGAAGAAATGTGTGAGAGGTTTGCTGACTGCCGATAACCGCCAACCAAAAGCCGATGTTGAAAGGGCTCGCGAGCGCGAGCGTAAAACCGAGAAAATAACCACTATGGCGGCGGCGTGACGTTTGCGTGGAAATGCCATTCGTTAGGCTGGTGTCGCGGTGTTTTCGCGCGGCGCGCCACGCACCGATTGCGTAGGTGCATGCGAGGAATAAGAGCAACACAAGACTAACGACACCGAGAACAAGCCGAACTTTCGGAGTATTCATGAGCGCGCCTGCGCCTGCGCTTACCCCAAGAGCCCAGCAGAAATCTCCGGAACACGCTCCGAGTCCAAGCGGCCAGGCCGACCAAAACCCACCACCCGCCGAATGCGGAATCAAGCTGCGTCGAATCATCTCCGCGTTGATCGGTCCCGGCGGCCACGCTACCGACCAACCAAGAACCAAACCGTTCAGAAGTGTTGCGTTAATGATGACGGCCAACACCGGCACGCAAAGAGACGTTGTCATTCTGAGCGAAGCGAAGAACCTCGCGAATTACATCTTAGGGTTACTTGTGAGGTCCCTCGCTTCGCTCGGGATGACCGCTGGAGGGACGCGCGCTGTCGCGTCCCAATGATGGCAGCTCCTGGATTTACATGCCGCATTTCGTTTTTGCTTCGGCAAAGCTGGAGCGTCGCGTGAGTAAGCTCGCAAGATAAGAGTCAGTCGTCGGCACATCGTTTATGCGCGTGAGATTGGCCGGCGTTTCGAGTCTCGAGAAAATCGCATGGATAATTTTGCTGCGAGGAACCGTTTTGATTCCGTAACCCAACGGGATGTTGCTCGACCAAAAACGTACGTAATCCAGCCCAAGCCGTTTCTCCATGCCGAGAAAAATTACTGAGTGGCCGCGTTCATATTTGCCCACTTCGGAAGACCAAAAAATTTTCATGAAATCTCCCGGCATCGCTTCCGCGAAATCGTCGAAGTTTCTTCCGAGTTTCAATTCGTAAAACAACCGCGCCGTCCCCGGACCGTTTGCATTCCACCGACCCCACACACCCTCGCCGTCGCGTTGATTTCGAATTATCAATTGCTCGAGTGTCGCGAAATCGAGATGGAGCGAACCGCTGGCACGCGCCGCCTCAATCGCTTTCATAAAAACGAGATAGGTCGCCCCCGAGCAATAACTGGGAGAGGCGGCAGAGGGCAGAATGAAAAATTTTCCCGATTCAAAATGAGCGGCCGATTGCAGCCGAATCGTCGCGAATCGAGTTGCGGAATATTTCCCGCCTATCGGCATCTCCTTGATCTGATCGAGGATCGTGTTGTTCAGATTCGTTTCCTGGGCAGCGATGGAATGTGTGAGCAGCAGCCACATACTCACAGCCGAAACGAAGCGAAAAAACACAAGCGACCTATAGGGGACTTGCATCTGGGCGCAACTGAGATTCAGATTGTGCCGACTGTTGCGGCTGACACGGCCGCCGTTACACTAACGAACCTTATGCTTCGCTTCACCAAGATGAACGGCGCGGGCAATGACTTCGTCATGCTCGACAATCGGAAGGGAGAATTGCACCTGGCGCCGCAACAGATCGTGCGCATTTGCGATCGTCATCGCGGTGTTGGTGCCGACGGCGTGCTGGTTTTGGAGGAAGCTGCGAACGGCGCGGATTTTCGGATGCGTTACTACAACGCCGACGGCGGCGAAGCAGAGATGTGTGGAAACGGGGCGCGGTGTTTTGCGCGTTTCGCGCAACAAACTGCGGACGCGAAAGCCAATCTCTCATTTGAAACGCCGGCGGGAGTGATCAGCGCAAAAGTTGACGGCGAATTGGTCTGTTTGCAGATGAGCGAGCCAACAGATTTGCGCCTGGAGATTGAGATTTCGACTAAAGATCAAAAGCTCCACGGTCATTTTATCAATAGCGGCGTTCCGCATGTTGTCATTCCGGTGGAGGACATCGAGAACGTTGATGTTCGAAAGACGGGATCTGCAATCCGTCATCACAAATTATTTTCGCCGAAAGGCGCGAACGCAAACTTCCTGGAGAAGAGAAGTCGAAGGCGCATTGCCATTCGTACATACGAACGCGGCGTGGAAGATGAAACGCTCGCTTGCGGCACCGGCGTCGTGGCGAGCGCGTTGATTTTTGCGACCACGGAAAACGTGGATGGGCCGATTGGGGTTCTTGTTCGTGGCGGCAGCGAATTAACCGTCGGATTCAAGAGGAACGGCGATCAGTTTACAAACGTAACACTCACCGGGCCGGCAGAGTTTGTTTTCGAAGGAACGATTGAAGTTTAACTCCACTGATTTTTGTAGCGGCGGTCTCTGACCGTCGCTCGAAACCGCACCACCAAAGAAATTATGCGACGGTCATAGACCGCCGCTACAGAATTACCGAATGTTCCGTGGCACTTACACAGCAATCGTTACTCCGTTTCGCGACGGTGAGATCGATGTCGCGGCGTTGGAGCGCTTGATCGAGGGGCAAATCGCTGCCGGCGTGACCGGCATTGTCGCGGTCGGCACGACGGGAGAATCACCGACGCTCTCGCACGAGGAGCGCGAAAACGTGATAAAACTCGCGGTGAAAACCGCCAAAGGACGTTGTCAGGTTTTGGCCGGGACCGGTTCTTACTCTACGAGAGACGCAATCACAGCGACGAAACGGGCGAAAGAATTAGGAGTAGATGCAGCGCTGATTGTCGCGCCGTATTACAACAAGCCAAGCCAGGAAGGGTTGTTTCGTCACTTCCGTGCGATCGCACGCGAGACCTCGCTGCCCATCATGCTCTACAATATTCCGGGACGGTGCTCGGTGGACATTAGCGCCGACACCGTCGAACGCCTCGCGGCCGAATGTCCCAGTATCGTTGCTATCAAGGAAGCGAGCGGCAGTGTCGACCGCGTGAGTGAACTTCGGGCGCGTTTGCCTAACGAGTTTACGATTTTGAGCGGCGACGATTCACTTACGCTTCCGTTCATGTCGGTGGGAGCGGTCGGCGTCGTGAGCGTCGCCTCGAATCTGATTCCTGCTCAAGTGTGCGCCTTGGTCAATGCTCAGGACGCGGGCGACGTAAAATCCGCGCGCGCACTTCACCGCCAGTTGCTGCCGATTTTCAAAGATCTCTTCATCGAACCCAATCCGGTGCCGATCAAAACGGCGCTGAGTTGGCGCGGCATGATGTCAGCGGAGGTTCGTTTACCACTTTGCGAGATGACCGAAGCAAATCAGGCACGGCTGCGCAAAACGTTTGATGCGCTCGAAGCTTTGGTGAAATGAGTCCGGTAAGGATTTTTCTCGTCGGCGCCGAAGGGAAAATGGGCAAGGCGATTGAAGACGAAGCGCGTGATTCCCAAGCGGGCCTGATGATCGTGCATCGCTGCCAACGTGATGATCCTATCGATGACCAAATACACAGATGTCGATGTGGTCATTGATGTCAGTCATGCCGACGTAACGAATGCTCTGTGCTCCGCATGCATGAAAGCTCAGATCCCAGTCGTCATCGGAACGACGGGACATTCCGCAGAGCAACGCGGCGCAATTGAAAAGACGGCCCGATCCGTCGCAGTTGTTCTCGCATCAAACTTCAGCATTGGAGTTAACGCGCTTTTTGCGTTGACGCGGCGCAGTGCAGAAATTCTCGGAGAACGAATTCGCTCCGAAAATCATCGAGACGCATCATCGCATGAAGAAAGATGCGCCGAGCGGCACGGCGAAAACGATTGCCGAAATTCTCCGTGAAAAGAGTGACGCTCGGCGAAATTCCGATTCAATCGATTCGTGAAGGAGAAATCGTCGGTGAACATACAGTGATCTTTGCCGGTCCCGGAGAACGATTGGAACTGACCCATCACGCGGAGAGCCGTGCGATCTTTGCCCGCGGTGCGCTTCGCGCGGCTCGTTGGATCGTCGGCCAGCCGCCCGGACTCTACAGCATGCAGGATGTTCTCGGCTTGCGTGGCGAGCGATGAGGACTGGGATCGCGTTCGGTTCGAATCTCGATAATCGCCGCGAATATCTTCATTTAGCTCGCGAGAAAATTCTTCAAATCGCTCATGGCAACGCACCATTTCTTTTTTCGGCGCTTTATGAGACCGATCCAATTGGGTGCGAACCGGGCGCAAAGAAATTTTTGAATGCGGTGATGGAAATGGGTTACGAAGGCGAACCAGGAGAGTTGCTCAGCGAGCTTCGACGAATCGAAGAAGCGCTCGGGCGGGACCCCGATCATGCGCGTAACGCCTCGCGTACGGTTGACCTCGATCTCCTTTATTTTGGCGATTGCGTGATCGACGATACGGAATTGCAGTTGCCGCATCCGCGTTTGCACGAGCGGAGATTTGTCCTCGCGCCTCTTGTTGATATTCGACCGGACTTAATCCTGCCCGGGCAAACAGTGCCGGTGCGGACGCTGTTAGGGAATCTCGCCGATGATTCGGCAGTGGTGCGCGTCGCGGACGAGTGGTAGCGTTTGCGCATATGCAGGATTTTCGGGAGAAGAAACTGCGCGGCGAAAAGATCGCCGCCCTGACCGCGTACGATTATCCGACCGCACGTCTGCTCGACGAAAGCGAGATCGACATCATTCTCGTTGGCGATTCGTTAGGCATGGTCGTGCTTGGATATGAAGACACGACGAGCGTCACGCTCGAAGAGATGTTGCATCACACACGCGCGGCCGCGCGCGGTGTGAAGCGAGCGCTGCTCGTGGCGGATCTGCCGATTCATACTTACGATACGCCCGAGCAAGCGTTGCAGACGGCGCGATTGTTGATCGACGCTGGCGCGCAGGCCGTGAAGTTGGAAGGAGGCGTGACGCATACCGCACACATCTCTACCGTGGTCGATGCCGGTATTCCGTTGATGGCTCACATCGGGATGCTACCGCAAAGTGTCCGTAAAGAGGGCGGGTATAAAGTGAAAGGGCGCACTCCCGCGGGCGCGGAGCGTTTGCTGAATGACGCGTTGGCAGTGGAAGCGGCGGGCGCTTTTGCCGTTGTGTTGGAAATTGTTGCAGCGGAGACCGCGCGGCAAATCACTGCGAGTCTGAAGATTCCCACGATCGGAATCGGTTCGGGTGAGCACTGCGATGGGCAGATTCTCGTCACGCACGATCTCATCGGGTTGTTTCCGTGGTTCACGCCGAAGTTTGTTTCCCCGGAAGCGCGCGTATCCGAAGAGATCAGGAAAGCGGCCCGCGCATTTATTTATCGAACACGGACCGGCGAAAAAGCGTCTTAGTTTCGATGAAATCGATCGAGAGCGGCGAGCAGTTCGACGAAATGGCGATTTGGTCGGGCACCAAGCAGCGCAATTGGCTTCTCGTTGGTTTGCTTGTCTCGCTCCTGCTTCACGCTGTGCTCTGCCTCTATTTTTATCGGACGAAATTCCAACCGGTGGAGACACTTTTCGCCGAGCATCAGCAAACGCCGACCTTCAAGGTGAAGAAGGTCGATCTCGACAACAAGCTCGAGAAAACGAGCATGGATCAGACGAATCCGGCGGCGAAGCCCGATCCCGATAAGACTGATGTGCAATTGCCGGATGAGAAAAAATCGTTCGACACGCTCCTACAGGAAGTGCATGCCAGCGCCGCCATGCCGGACGACACAAGCGATGTTCTTCCCGATCAGCCAAAAGTGGAGCAGACGGATGTTAACTCCGTGATCAACGAGATTGAGCGAACGACTGCACAGACACTTTCGAAAAGTCCGAATGCGACGCGCGAGCAATCGTCTGTTCAATGACGCGTCTACTTCCGGTCGTCCGCAGCCGGCGTTAACCGGCACCGAATTGGCAAAGAGCACGACGATCAAGCGCCCGAATACTTTTACGAGCAAAATTCCCGGTGACAGCGCTGGTCCGAATGCGAGGCACGCGCCGGGATTTAGCGATCTCGATCAGTTACTCTCGCAAAAGGGGCCACTTGGATCGGGCACGAAATTGCGCATGCCGGACGATCAGCTTTTCAGCTACGACAGCGCAGATCTCCAATCGAGCGCAATCTCGCAACTGCAAAAGCTGGGAACGCTAATCAAGCGCAATCCCCGAGCGACATTCAGCGTCGAAGGTTACACCGATTCGTTCGGGTCGCCCGAATACAATCTCGATTTGAGCCAGCGCCGCGCCGATAGCGTGAAGCAATACCTGGTGCAAGCGATGGGAATCAATCCGGCGCAAATTGTCACGCGCGGCTTCGGACAAACGAAGTTTCGCGTCTCGCCGAATGGATCAATCGACGAACAACGCGAAAATCGTCGCGTAGAGATTGTCGTTCACACGACCGGCGAATAATTTCTTCTGTAGCGGCGGTCTATGACCGTCGCACTTATCTCGGGAAATTATGCGACGGTCATAGACCGCCGCTACAGGTCACCAATTTTTGATCCATTGCGATAGGGTCTGCTCCAGATTGTCATAGTCTGCCGTGCTCCAAAGATCATAAGTCGGATTGTAACCAGCGTTTCCGGTCGGGTTTGCTGCTTTATCGGTCGAATATCCGTAGCTATTTCCAAATGGATCGATGATCGCAGTTACATCGGCCGACTGGTCCCGAGGACTCAGCATGTTTGGTTTGAATGAGAAGTAAGTTTTCAAATCAGTATCAGGTTGACGATCGTTGTTTGTGTCGCCCGCAAGCTGCTCATAAAGATAAAGACTCGCTGCTGCGTAATCTGCAAAGTTAATTGGGGCGCTAGGATCGAGCATTTCGGTTTTCGAAACGTCTGTTGGATAAATTCCATTATCCGCCTTGTAATTCTCCAATGCTGCCGAGATCGCCGCGATCTCGGCTTCGGTGCGAGAACGTGCGCCTTTTTTCTGCACGTATCCGCTTGTCGCGAGAATCAAACCGGCAAGGACGATGATGATCGAAACGACAATCAGCAGTTCAAGAATGGTGAAAGCGACGACAATGTCGCAGCGCGACTTCGCACGCATCACGTTTGTTGCTGCAAACCGCTGATGATGCTGATGAGCGGCAAGAATAGCGCGATGACGATTGTGCCGACAACGAGCGCAAGAAACACAATCATGATCGGCTCGAGCATGGAGGTGAGTCCGGCGACGGAGTTGTCGACTTCATCATCATAAACCTCCGCAATTTTCAAAAGCATCTCCGGCAGTTGGCCGGTTTCTTCGCCGACATCAATCATGCTAATGACCATCGGCGGAAAGGCACGGCTGGCTTCGAGCGGTTGCACAATTGATTCGCCTTCTTTCACGCTATCGTGCACCTGGCCGATGGCGCGGGCGATGACTTTGTTACCGGCAGTTTCCCGTGTGATGTTGAGTGCCTGCAAGATCGGAACGCCGCTCGTAACGAGCGTGCCGAGCGTGCGCGTGAAACGTGAGATCGCAGTTTTGCGAAGAAGGTCACCGAAAAGCGGCATGCGCAGTTTGAAGCGATCGACAATCAAACGGCCGCTGGTCGTGCGTGCGAGAAATTTGTAACCCGCAACGAAAGCGATGATCATTCCTAACAAAATCAGTCCGTGATTTTGCACGAAACTACTCACGCCTATGACAAAGAGCGTGATGGTTGGCAGCGGTTTGTCGCCCAACATGTCGTGGAAGATTGCTTCGAACTTCGGAACAATGAAGACGAGCAGGAATGCCATGATCGCCATCGCCAACACCATGACAATCGCGGGATAAACCATGGCGGCGACGACTTTATTTTTGATCTTCTGCGCTTTTTCCTGAAACTCGGCGAGTCGCGCAAGAACGAGCTCAAGCACGCCGCCGACTTCGCCGGCCTTCACCATGTTAACGTAAAGATCGTTGAAGATCAGGGGATGTTGCGCGAGCCCTTCGGAAAATGTGCTCCCGCCTTGCACAGCGTCCGCCAGTTTGTCGACTGTTTTTCTTAACACGGCGTCGCGTTCCTGTTTCGCCAGAACGTTTAGACTGCGCAGCAATGGCAACCCCGAATCGATCAAGGTTGCGAGTTGCCGCGTAAAGATCATCAGGACTTTCGGTTTAACTTTCTTGCGTTCGAAGAGAACGATGTTTTTGCTACCGAGCCCACGTGCTTTCGCCGTAGCGGTAGTCGGCTTGCGCGCGGCTTTGGCGGCGCGACGCGTTTGTTTTACATCAACGCCGCCACCTTTGCCCTCTTCGTAAACATTCGTCGGGAAATACCCGGCCTGGCGCAGTTGACCTATGGCTTCGTTAGTGGAACCGGCCTCGACGAGGCCGGTGGATTCCTGCCCGCGAGAGTCGAGAGCGACGTAGGTGAAGCGTGGCATAGGACTTCGATTCCGTACGAGAATAAACAGGCGACCAAAAACTGTCGAGATTCGCGTACGTGGCGTGACGGAGCATTCTCAGGGGAGCGCAGGCTGCCAGCCTGCCGTGCTCGGCAGCTTGCCGAGCACAAAGGATTCCGTCGGCAAGTTGCCGACGGCCACAGGCTGGCAGCCTGCGCTCCCCGGAAAACACTTATGTGTATTTCAAGACTTCTTCGATCGTCGTATCGCCGGCGAAGATGCTGCGCAGCCCGTCCTGCCGCAGAGTGACCATGCCGAGCTCGATCGCTTTTTGTTTCAAGATGACGGTGGGCGCACGTTCGTTAATCAACTCGCGGATTGGATCCGTAATTTTCAACAGTTCATAAATTCCCTTGCGCCCTTTGTAACCGGTTTGGTTGCAAGTCTCGCAACCTTTGCCGTAGAAGAATTCCTTCTTCCCGATGTCGCGGCGCGAAAGTTCCAACTGAGCGAGTAACGACTCGTTAGGCTCGTAGGGCGCGCGGCAATCGGGGCAAATGCTGCGCAACAGACGTTGACCGAGGACAGCTTCCAGCGTGGAAGAAATAAGAAACGGCTCAACGCCCATGTCGATCAGGCGCGTGACAGCGCCCGGCGCATCGTTGGTGTGTAGCGTGGTGAAAACAAGATGGCCGGTGAGCGAGGCCTGGATCGAAATCTGCGCCGTCTCCAAATCGCGCGTTTCACCGACCATGATGCGATCAGGATCCTGCCGCAGAAAAGCGCGCAAAATGCGTGCGAAGGTCAACCCGATGTTTTCGTTTACCGGCACTTGCACAATCCCTTCAAGATCGTACTCGACGGGCTCTTCGGCGGTGAGGAGTTTCGAATCGATCGTGTTGATCTTGCGCAGACAGGAATAAAGCGTGGTCGTTTTTCCAGAACCGGTCGGACCAGTGGCGATAAAAATCCCGTTGGGACGATTGATGATCTCGAGAAGGTAATCATGGATGTAGTCAGGCATTCCGAGCGCCTCGAGATCGAGATTAACGGTGGAACGATCGAGCACGCGCAGCACAACGCTTTCGCCAAATTGCGTGGGCAAGGTCGAAACGCGCATATCGATGGTGCGGCCCGCGATGTTCTTTTGAATTCGACCATCCTGCGGTAAACGGCGTTCGGCGATGTTCATGTTCGCCATCACTTTCACGCGCGAAATTACGGGCAAAGCGAGGTGCCGCGGCGGTGGCGCCATTTCGTAAAGCGCGCCGTCGACGCGATAACGGATTTTGAATTCGTTTTCGAATGGCTCGAAATGAATGTCGCTCGCGCGATCCTGAATGGCCTGATACAAAATCAAATCGACGAAGCGAATGATGGGGGTGGCGTTTGCTTCTGCTTCGACGCTGGCAGCGCTGTCATCGCTGCGCAGCGTCATCAATTCGCCGGCCTCGCCGAGTTGCTTGAGGATGTCCTCCATGCTGGAGGTGTCGGTCCCGTAGTAGCGCTTGATGCGATCTTCGATCTGCTCCGTCGGTGCCACGACGACGTGAACCTCTTTGCCGAGGGCAAAGCGCAGGTCTTCCGCCGCGCGCAGATCGAGTGGATCCACGAGCGCGACGTTAAGAATGTTGTCGGTCAAACGTACCGGCAAGGCGCGATGAAGCCGGGCCAGTCCGCCGGGAATCAATCGCTGGATTTGGGGCGCGATTTCTTGTTCGGAGAGATCGACGAAGTCAGTGCCCAGCGCGTCCGCGATGACACGATAAAATCCGGGTTCGTCGATGAAGCCGCCATCGACCATGGCCTGGGCAATTGGTTTCCCATTCAGATTCGCTTCCTGCAAAACATCATCGGCCTGCGATGGCTGCAGGACGTGCTGCTCGACGAAAAGATCTGCGACCTGTTGGTTATTCATTTTGAGATCATGCTCGCAAAAAATTCCGGGGAGCGCACGCGCCTCGCGTGCTGCATTCGGTGCCCTCGCCGAATGCTCTTCTCTCGAAGAAGTTGGTTCGCGGCGAGGGCGCTGCGAACAGCACGCGAGGCGCGTGCGCTCCCCGGAATATCTGGCGCGCTGCTCATACTAATTCACGTCTCCGAGTGTGATGGAAATGACTTCCTCTGCAGACGTCAGCCCGCCCAAAACTTTGCGCACGCCATCTTCACGCAGCGTTCGCATGCCTAACTCGCGAGCGCGCTGCCTCAACAGCAGCGTCGATTGCCGATTGTTGATCATGTGCCGCACTTCGTCATCGATGACGAAAATCTCAAAAATTCCCGTGCGTCCCTTGTAACCAGTGTGTCGGCATTGATCGCAACCAACGGCAGTCATCACTACTGCTTCGCTCAGTTGCGACGGTTCCAGATTGAGCGCGCGCAGTTCGGTTTCGCTTAGTTCGCCTGGTTTTTTGCAATTAGCGCACAATCGCCTAACGAGTCGTTGTGCCATGATCGCTCGAACAGACGAGGCGACAAGAAATGGCTGCACACCAATATCGATCAGGCGGGCAACAGCAGAAGGCGCATCGTTTGTGTGCAGGGTGCTGAAAACAAGATGGCCGGTAAGGCTGGCGTTGATGGCGATCGAGGCTGTCTCCAAGTCGCGAATCTCACCAATCATAATGATGTTTGGCGCCTGCCGGAGAATCGATCGCAGCGCTGCAGGAAACGTCATCCCGATTTCTGCGTTCACCTGCACCTGATTGATCCCATTCATCTGATATTCGATCGGCTCTTCGACGGTGATGATCTTGCGATCGGGTTTGTTGATGTAATTGAGACAGGCGTAAAGCGTGCTCGTTTTCCCGGAACCGGTAGGTCCGGTAACGAGAAGAATTCCGTCCGGCAAGCGGAGCAAACGCTCGAAGGTTTCCTGATCGTCACTGAAAAATCCCAGCTCGGGAAGTCCGAGGAGCAAACTCGATTTGTCGAGCACGCGCATGACGATGCTCTCGCCGTGATTGGTGGGAATGGTCGAGACGCGCAGATCGATTGGATTGCGGCCGATTTTCACCTGGATGCGACCGTCCTGTGGCAAACGTTTTTCCGCGATGCTCATCGACCCGGTCATGATCTTGAGGCGGCTGACAATGGCCGATTGCAATCGTTTCGGCGGTGCCTGCATTTCCTGAAGCACGCCGTCGATGCGAAAGCGCACACGGAATTTCTTATCGAGCGGTTCGAGGTGAATGTCGCTGGCGCCGAGTCGATGCGCTTCGATTAACAACATCGAGACCATGCGGATGATCGGCGCATCCGCCTCATCGCCTTCTTCGAGCGGGATGCCTTCGGCGATCTCCAGTTCAAGATAGGCGCCATCGCCGATTTTCTTTAGCAGAACATCCGATGCTTCTTCCGCGGTGCCGTAATACTTGATGAGCGCCTCGCGAATTTTCTGCGGACTCGTGCAAACAAGTTCGATCTCGCGTTGCAGAAGAAAGCTCAGCCCGTCGATCGTATCGATGTCGAGCGGATCGCCAACCGCGACAATGAGTCCAGTTTCGCCAAAACCGACCGGAATAACTTTGAAGCGTCGCGCATCTTCGCCGCGGATTTGTTTGATGACATCCTGTGGCACCGCAATGGTCGAGAGATCGATCCAATCCATGTGCGCTTGCGCCGCGAGACTGCGCGAGACATCGGCGTCGGAAACAACCCCGTCCTTGATCAGGACATCAACGACATTCGCTGTGCCATTGAGTTTCGATCTCGCTTTCTCGACTTGAGTGCGCGTGACGAGACCTGCGTCCTCGAGGAGATGAAGAACGTAATCTTCGTTCGGATGCACGATCGAAAGATTACCGAACGCGCGGCAAAATCGGAAGCCGCTACTCGACGGTGACGCTTTTCGCGAGGTTGCGCGGTTTATCCACGTCGCGTCCCAGAGCCACAGCCAGATGATAGGCGAGCAATTGCAACGGAACGGCGGTCAAAATGGGCATCACAAAATCGGGAGCGTGCGGCACGGTGATGATGTCGTCGACGTGCTTTTCGAGTTGCTTCGCGCCACGCGGCGTCGTCACGGCAATGATCGGACCTTTGCGCGCCTTGACCTGTTCGATGTTGTTCAGATTTTTTGAAAACACGGCGTCGTCGGGCGCGATAAAAAGCGAGGGAAGCTCGGGCCGCACGAGCGCGATGATGCCGTGTTTGAGTTCCGCGCTCGGGTGACCTTCGGCGAAGAGATAGGTGATCTCTTTCAATTTGAGCGCACCTTCGAGCGCGACTGGGAAGTTGGCTTGTCGTCCGAAGAAGAGCATTCCGCTGGCATCCACGTATTTTTTTGCGATCGCTTTGATCTCATCGCTCAAGGCAAGAATTTCTTCGATCTGCTGGGGCACGGCTTCGAGCGCATGAATGATGCGACTTCCCTCCGCGGTCGAAAGGTGCCGCATCCGTCCGAGAAGAAATCCGATGAGTGTGAGAATCGTTACCTGTGACGTAAAGGATTTCGTCGCGGCCACACCGATCTCGGGACCCGCGTGCATATAAACTCCGCCGTCACTCTCGCGCGCGATTGTGCTGGCGACGTTATTACAAATACCGAGCGTGCGATATCCTTTGCGACGGCTCTCGCGCAGAGCGCCAAGCGTGTCGGCGGTTTCGCCACTTTGCGTGATGGCAAAGACAAGCGTGTCGCTTGTCATCGGACTGTTGCGATGCCGAAATTCGCTCGCGTATTCAACCTCCACCGGAAGGTTGGCGAGCTGTTCGATGATGTACTCGCCGACCATCGCCGCGTGTAATGCTGTTCCGCAGCCGGTGAGGACGAGACGTCCCACCTCGCGCAATTGCGACGGCGTCATGTTCAAGCCGCCAAGTTTGACGCTGCATTCTTCCGCACTAAGGCGGCCGCGCATCGCATCGCGCACTGAGCCTGGCTGCTCAAAAATTTCTTTGAGCATGTAATGCGGGTAATCGCCTTTCTTGATGTCCTCGGCGCTGAATTCGAGTTTGCTGACCTGCCGATCCCCGATTTCACCAGCGAGCGAACTGATTTCGAATTTGTCGCGCTCCACCGCAACGACATCGAAGTCGTTCAGGTAAATTGCGTCGCGCGTGTAGGCGACGATTGCGCTCACGTCGCTCGCGAGAAAATTTTCGTCTTTGCCGACACCGAGCACGAGTGGACTGCCTCGTCGTGCGCCAACGAGAAAGCCAGGAATGTCGGCATGCGTGAGAGCGATTCCATATGTGCCGATAACTTGTTGCAAAGCCGCGCGCACGGCTGCGACCAGACAGGATTTTTTATGCGTGGCGTCACCGTTGGCTTTTTGCGCAACAGCGTCGTCATACAATTTGCCGATCAAATGCGCGAGGACTTCGGTATCCGTTTGTGAGCGAAATTTGTGATCGCCGTTGCGCGTCAGGTCGTCCTTGATCGTCTGATAATTTTCGATCACGCCATTATGGACGAGGGCGAGTTTGCCGCTGGCGTCGAAATGCGGGTGCGCATTTTGATCCGTCGCTTTGCCGTGCGTGGCCCAACGTGTGTGGCTGATCCCGGAGGTGCCCGACGGCGGCTTCTCCGTCATCAATTTTGATAAATCGGCGATGCGCCCCGCGCACTTGCGGACTTCGACGTGGTGGCCATTGACAATAGCGACGCCGGCCGAGTCGTAGCCTCGATATTCGAGGCGGCGCAACCCGTCCATCAGGATCGGAGCTGCCTCCGATCCTCCGACATAGCCAACTATCCCACACATAAAGCGACCTGAATCGTGACACCAACAGTCCCGATAAGCAAGGCACAGAGGCCCTTGCGCCAACGGCCCGGCTACGCAAAACAGTTGCTCGAATGCTTCAGGCCTGAGTTATTGGTGGTGTGGCACCAGGAATAGCCTCGCGGCGCGAAACATTTGGAGCTAATCCATTCTCCTCCATGCAAGTTCCTGCGCTTCCGCCGGGCACGACACAGCGCACGCTCGTGATCATCATGGGTGGTGGCGCTGGGACGCGTCTTTTTCCGCTAACGAAGGATCGATCAAAACCGGCGGTCCCCATCGGTGGAAAATATCGGCTGGTTGATATCCCGATTAGCAACTGCCTGAATTCCGGTCTGCGCTCGATTTATGTGCTGACGCAATTCAACAGCATGTCGCTACATCGCCACATTCAGGCGAGCTACAAGTTCGACAATTTTTCGCGCAGTTTCGTCGAGATTCTCGCGGCCCAACAAACGCCGGAGGGTTCGCAATGGTATCAGGGCACGGCGGACGCGGTGCGCCAGAACATCCGTTATTTTCTCGAACGACCCTACGATTATTATCTCATCCTCAGCGGTGACCAGTTGTACCGCATGGATTTTCGCGCGCTTCTCCATCAGCATATTCGATCGGGCGCGGACATCACTCTTGCGACAAAGCCCGTCGCGAAAGAGCAGGTGGCCGCGTTTGGAATCATGCAAAGCGACGCGGACCGTCGCATCTCCCGTTTTGTGGAGAAGCCCAAGGACGAAAATCTGCTCGGCGATCTGCGCATGAGTGCCGAGCTGCTGCGTTCGGTCGACTTGAGTGAGGACGAGGAATTGTTCCAGGCATCGATGGGCATTTATGTCTTTAATCGCGATGTCCTGATCGAATGTTTGAACAACGACCTCGTGGATTTCGGCAAGCACGTAATCCCGCAATCAATTAAGGATCGCTACGTCAGCGCTTACATTTTTAAAGGCTATTGGGAGGATATCGGAACGATCCGCGCTTTTTTCGAAGCGAATCTGAATCTTACCGACCTCGTACCGCCGTACAGTTTCTTCGAGCCAGAAGCACCGATCTACACGCATCCACGTTTTTTGCCGGGCAGCAAAATTAATGGCGCCAATTTGCGACAGGCAATCATATCCGATGGCTGCATTATTTCCGATGCGCATATTGAGCGCAGCGTCATCGGCATTCGCAGTATCATTCAAAGTGGCGCGACGATTCGCAACAGCATCGTCATGGGCGCCGATTATTTTGAAGTGGGCGGTGCCAGTGTCGCGCCGGGTCCGCCCGTTGGGATCGGACGTAATTGTGTGATCGATCGCGCGATTATCGATAAAAATGCGCGTATCGCTGACGGTGTGGTGATCACGCCGGAAGGAAAACCAGCGGATCTCGACGCGGAAAACTATTTCATCCGCGACGGCATCGTGGTGGTCCCGAAGAACGCAGTGATTCCGGCCGGTTTTTGGATTTAGCCGACTTATCGGCTTTCACCCAAGGCGTTCGGAATCCCTCCGCCGACCTCCCATTGTTCCTGCTTGTTCCAAGGCAGACTCGACTCGGGTTTGCTCTGTGGATCAGAGACAAGGCTCGGCGGTTCCTTTTGTGTCGCACAGGAAGCGACGAGCAGGCTGAGCGATGCTAAAAGAACCAGACGCGATACGAATTTTGTGTGGTTACGAACCAGTGCCAGCATAAATGACGGTATCTCCAGGTTGCACCTGCACGCCACGCGGCAGGGTGCTACTGATGATATCGCCGATGGCAGTCGCTGGTTCAACTGAGGAAACGCGAATTTTGCCGATGATGGTTCCGCGTCGCATGACCAGCATTTCAGCATTGGTTTCGACGCCCTGGCGGCCGCCAAGGTCGAGCACGACGAAGTTGTACGCTTGATTCACCGCGAGCACCGTTCCATGCAGACCAGGCTGCAACGCGGGGCGGCGATGCGATGGCTGCTCTTGAATCAGCTCTTCGTGCGGTGACGCATCCTTCATTTTCTCGGTGAGAAACAGCTTTTCGCGCTCCGCATTGTCCAATTGTTGGCGAGTCTCGTCTAATTGCGCCTCGAGTTCCGTCACCGAAGGTCCCTCAGCCGGCGGCGCGGGTTGCGTCGAAGCCGTTGAAAGTTCCTCAACCTTTTTTTGCAGCTGTGCGAGCTCAGTCTGATTCGCTTGTAACTTTGCTGCCACATCGGCTTTTTCTGCTCTCGCTTTTGCGGCTTCGGCCTCTGCGTTCGCCGCGCGCGCTTCTGTCTCAGCAAGTTTGGCTTTGTCGACGCCAGCACCGGCCTGCCCTTGTCGCGGCTGTGACGAACGAGTGTTCAGAGCTTGAGTGCGGGCAGCGAGCGCGCTCTCCTGTTCCGCGCGGAGTGACTTCACCTTTGTGGTGTTGAGCACGCCGAAAACAGCGGAAAGAGTCAGCAACAGGAGGGAGGTCCCGAGTAAGACACGAGTGGACACGGACCGCGTTTATAGTTGAAAAGGGAGCGAATTTGCAACTCTCATTTCCGCTTGGAGGTCCAATCATTTCGTGCGGACAAGCGTTTTCCCGTTGCGTCAACGCTGCAGCAAATCTATTAGAGACCTGCCATGGGCCAGCAACATCGTGTTAGAACCAAACGGAAGCGACGTCGCGCTTATCTTGACCGCAAGCGAGCAGCGTCGATAACGCCCGCAAGAACGCCTCCGCGCGAAGCGCCTCGCACACGCGCGAAAAAGCAAGCTGCAGCCTCGGCGAAATCAGAATAGATCGCGCGGCGGTGCGATCGGACTACCTCATTGTAGACGGGCACAGCGTCATTTTCGCGTGGCCGGAATTGCTCAAACTGCATCAGCGGCGCACCTCCCTGGCTCGAGAAGCTCTCGCGAAAAAATTGCGCGATTACCAGGATTGGACCGGCGTCCGAACGGTGGTGGTCTTTGATGGAAAGGGCCCCAAAACCAGCGAAACATCCGAACCGGGTGAAATCCAAATCTTTTATTCGCGGGGCGGGCAATCTGCAGATTCGGTAATCGAGCGTTTGGTGAGTAAGTACGCGTCGCAGTTTCGCGTGACTGTGGCGACCAACGACTATCTCGAGGAGCAGACAGCGAGCGCGTTCGGCGCTGATTGCATTTCCGCAAAGGGACTGCGCGGATTGCTCGCAGAAGCGCGTTGAGAAGCGGTGCTACGCAGCGCCCACCAAAGCCGGTTGTTGCGTTGTCACTGCCTCCCGGCGCGCGCGTTGCTGGCAGGTCGCGAGCACTCGTGAAAGCACGCAATAAAGCTGCTCAATCGGCAAATTTTTGCTGACATAACCATTGGCACCGGCACGCAACGCCGCATGCATGCGCTCTTCGTCGTAACCGACTCCGGTAAAGACAATGATCGGAAGCTTCTGGTTGATTTCGCGTATGAAAGAGATCAGTGAAATGCCATCCACCTTCGGCATCTTCAGATCCACGATAACGACATCACAGTCGCGCCGTTCGAGCCAGGCAGCGGTTTGGAAGCCATCGGTGAGAGAATCACACGTATGGCCCTTTTGTCGGAGATAAGTGACGAGAAATTTAGCGATCGATGGGTCATCGTCGATAATCAGGAATTCTGCGCGTTCGCGGTTGGCACGTTTCATCATTCGGTTGGCTTATAATTGCCATATGGAGTATAAGCACTAACCTTGCCAAGTTCCGGCAGGCACCTTTACCAGGGCTGATTCTACTTTTTTAATCGCTCTTCTATCTCTTTCACGCGCTCGAAAAGCTTTCCCAACCTGCGCACCCACGCCAAATGCGTTTTCGCCTCGTCCAGAGGAACCGCTGGAGTCGCCCACCATGTTCCGCCCTCAATATTTTTCGAAATCCCGCTCTGCGCACCGATCATCGTTTTATCACCGATCTCGATATGCCCAATGATGCCGACTTGCCCGCCCACCATGACCTCGGCGCCGATTCGCACGCTGCCGGCGATTCCGGTCTGCGCCGCGATCATCGAGTTCTTTCCTATGACAACGTTGTGGGCCACTTGCACCAGGTTGTCGATCTTCACGCCGTCTTGAATCCATGTCCGACCAAAACGGGCGCGGTCGATCGTCGTGTTGGCGCCGATTTCGACGTCGTTGTCAATTTGCACAATTCCGACCTGCGGGATCTTTTCATTCTTTCCGTCTCGCGGTTCGAAGCCAAAACCATCTGCACCAATCACGACGCCGCTGTGAATGACGACACGAGCGCCGATTCGCGTGCGTTCACGAATTGTGACGTGAGGATAGATCAGGCAATTCGCGCCAATGACCGTTTCATGTCCGATGTAGCTTCCGGCTCCAATGACAGTGCCGTCGCCGACGATTGCGCCCGGCTCGATAACAACATGTGGCTGGATGGAAACACGCGCGCCCAGGTTGACGTTCGCGCCAACGATTGCGCTGCCGTGAATTCCGGGCGCAAAAGTAATCGGTTTAGGCGCGAGTTTGAGGACGACTTGCTCGAAAGCCTTCGTCGGATCCGCAACCCGAATTTGCGCCGGAGAAATTTCCTCGGAAAAATCGTGCGGAACAAAAGCGGCGGACGCCCGCGTCTTTCGCAGCAATGGCAAATAGCGGCGGTTACCCAGGAATGTGACTTCCCCGACCGCGGCCTCCGTAAGGGAAGCGGCTCCGGTGATCGTGGCGGATGGATCGCCGCGCAACTCGCCGCCGCACATTGCCGCAAGTTCCTTGAGGGTAAACGTTACCATGGAACAAGCGGCGGTTGTTCGCCTAACGAGTGATTATTTCTTAACACTGGCACGCACGGCGTCGAGTTGACCGGCCGAGCCGAGCTTCTCATTCTTGTGCGCAATAAAATTCGCGTACTCCTGCATGAAAATTTTCCCCGGCGCGCGGAAATCGAATTCCGCGGGTTTATCGCGGAAGAACTCGCGATGGACTCGCGTCCAGACCAAACGTCCGTCGGTATCGATATTGACTTTCGTCACGCCGAGCTTCGCCGCAGGCAGATATTCATTCTCATTTACGCCGCGTGCTGAGGGATCGAGCTTGCCGCCGGCAGCATTAATCCGCTGCACTTCCTCAATAGGTACGCTCGAGCTGCCATGCATGACAATTGGCGTGCCCGGGATTTTCTTACCGATCGCTTCAATGACATTGAAATGCAGTCCTTGTTTTCCCTTGAATTTGTAGGCGCCGTGACTCGTGCCGATTGCGGCCGCCAGCGAATCACAACCGGTTCGTTTAACGAATTCGACGGCTTCATCAGGATTCGTTAGGCAAGCATGACCTTCATCGACTTGGATGTCTTCTTCGACACCACCCAACCGTCCCAGTTCTGCCTCGACACTGATGCCTTTGGCGTGGGCGCGATCGACTACACGCTTTGTGATCGCGATGTTCTCTTCGAAATCTTCATGGCTGGCATCGATCATGACCGAGCTGTAAAAGCCAGAGTCGATACAATCATAGCAGGTCTCTTCGTCTCCATGATCGAGATGAACGGCAAAAATTGCTTCAGGGAAAATTTCCTCGGCAGTGCGAATCATCGCCTCGAGCATTCGCTTATCGGCGTAACTGCGGGCGCCTTTGGAAAGCTGGATAATAAATGGGGCGCGGCTTTGGACATTCCCGCGAAACAGCCCAAGCAGCTGTTCCATGTTGTTAATGTTGTAGGCTCCGACGGCGAATTTGCCGTAGGCAACTTTGTAAAGCTGGGCGGTTGTGACGATCATAATAAAAGCGATTTTCCGATCTTGTGACTTAGCGCGCGGAAAATTTCGCGCAAGTTTTCAGTTGGTGTCTGAAGTCGCCGGCAGGATCACGCTTACGCGTGTTCCCTGTGGGTTCGAATCAATATCGACTCGCCCGTTATGATCGAAGACCGTGCGTTTGACGATCGGCAGGCCGAGTCCCATGCCACGTGCCTTCGTGGTGCAGAATGGCGAGAAAATTTTATCGCGCAGATCGGGAGCAATGCCGCTGCCATTGTCCTTTATTGTCACAACTACGCCATCCGTCGACTCGCCCTTTCGCACTGATTTGACCGCAAGCGTGATACGACCCTGATGCAAACCGGAAGTCGCTTCCGCGGCGTTGGCTACGAGATGGGCGAATGCTTCCGTCAGCGCCGTCTCGTCTCCCCAGACTTTTGGAAGTTCGTTAGGCAATTCGGTTTCAATCGAGGTCCCGTTGAGATGGGTTCGGGATTTCGCAATCTCAACCGCTTTTTGCACTGCGCCCCGCACATCGATGGACTTCATGTTTAACTCGGGCGGATGCGCAAAGTCGTTAATCTGGGTAATGATCTTGTCGAGGCGATCTATTTCCTGGACGACAATTTCATTAAAATCTTTGCGGAAGTCGACGTCGTCGAAACGCTCGGGCAAGAGTTGCGCGAAGGTTTTGATCGCAACGAGAGGATTACGGATTTCGTGCGACATGCTGGCCGCGAGATCGGTCCAGAACGCAGAGCGGTCGAGTAGATCTTGCTTTTGCCTCAAATTGTCTTCGATCGTCATGTCCTGCACAACCGCGACCGCGCCTAACGACGTGCGGTGATCCGTCAGTCGGCGTGTCTCCACGGAAAGCGAGCGTCGTGTCGTCGGATCGACCCATTGCTGCGCGCCGAGGTTCGCTTTGGCATCGAGAGTCTCGCGCATGAGTGAAGCGAGCTGGCTGCTCGTCGATTCTACCGGACGGTTCACCACGTCGGCGGTGGGGATATTGAGAATTTGTTCGGCGGCAGGACTGAACCAACGCACGACTCCTTCTTCATCCGTCGCCACGATTCCGACGGGAATTGCCTTAAGCAACGTCTCCGCCAGAGTCTTCTGGACCGTGATTTCTTCGTAGAGAAGTGCGTTTTCCAGAACGGTCGAGATTTGTTCCGCCAACATCATCAGACCTTCCAGATCGCTGTAGGAAAAAGGCTGTCCCGTGACGTGATGACCGAAAAAGATCCATCCGATGATCCGTCCGCGTGCATACAGCGGGACGATGACTTCGGCGCCAAAAGTATCGAGTGCGCGGCGGAGCAGAGCGCGCTGCGTTGGGTCGACCGATTGTGAAAGGTTCGCTCGACTGATGAGATGCGCGTGGAGTTCGAACCAGCGAATAAGCGGATCGCGGTCCCCGAATTCCATCTCGTGGCTTTCGGGTAGACAGCGTAGACCGGCGCGCAACCGATAGCGGTCGCCCTGGCGGATGCGTGAGAAAATTCCGACGCGGCTGACGGCCGCGGCATCTGCCACGCCTTCGACCACATTTTCCAGGAGCCTGTCCACGTCATCGACGCGGCGAAATACGCGCGGAAACCGTAACATTTGCAAAGAGGGACTGGAGTGGCGTTCGGTAGTCATATCCCAACGTGGTGGAGGTGGAGCGACTGGTTCACGACTGGGAACCGATTGGTCGCGCAGTTCGCGGTTTTCTTGCATCACACGCAGCAAATCAAAAGCGCGGCCGACGAGCGCTTGAAAGCGATTGCGGTCGAGCTGCAAATCTTCGGCGGCGTAGATGCCTGATTCCTCCGCTTCGCGCAGCGGATCGGAATGCGGGGCGCCGAGGGCAATGATCAAAACCTCGGGCCAATCGCTCTGGATTTGATTGATCAGTTCGCGGCTTTCTTTTCCGTGCAGATCGATCAGGAGCACGGCGGGGCCTGTTTGCTGCAAGACGGCGTCGAGTCGATCTGGCTCGGCGACTTGGCGGACCTGACCCATCATGCGCAGGAAAGCTTTTGCTCGCCTAACGAGTTCCTGATCCTGCGTGTAGAGAATGGCGACGGATGGAAGATTCACGCAGCCACCTCCTCACGATCGAAACGCACGACGGGCAGAAGAATATGGAAGGCGGTGCCTTTAGTCAGCTCGCTTTCCACTTCGATTTGGCCTCCGTGTTCTTCAACGATTCCGTGCACAACTGACAACCCCAGCCCTGTCCCGTAGTCCTTTGTCGTAAAAAACGGATCAAAGACGTGGGAAAGATTCTCAGCGGGGATACCCTCGCCGTTGTCGCGTACTGTAATACGCAGGACTTCACGCGCGTGGCCGTCTCCGTTCGAATGATTCATGGCTGTGACCCATTCCGGGCGATTGCCGACTTCAGTGCAAACAGTTAGTTCACCGCCTCGTTTCATCGCGTCCATGGCATTGATGAAGAAATTCAGGAAAACTTGCTCCAATTGATCGGCATCCGCGCGGATTGTATCCACCTCTGCCTGCCAAATACGAGTTAATTTTATATCTTTTTGATAGAGGCGGTGACCGACCAGTTGCAGCGATTTTTCGAGGACGGTGTGGACGTGCATCGGCTTGAGTACCGGCTTGGCGGGCCGGGCGAAGCGCAGGAGCTGATTTACCAGAGAATCGATCCGATCGATCTCGTGGCCGATCAGGTTTGAAAAGGTCTCGCGGAAATCCGAATCCTGATAACGCTCCGGGAGCAGCTGCGCGAAAGTCTTGATGGAGACAAGGGGATTCTTGATTTCGTGCGCCATGCCAGCGGAGAGAGTTCCCAGACTGGCCAGGCGGTCGCTCCGACGAATTTGAAGTTCAAGGCGCTTCAGCGCGGTGATATCGGTGAGAACCATGAGCGCGCCGAGCATTTCGCCTTCCTGTCCGTGAAAAATCGAACTGCTCGCTCGCACGACCACGGTGCGGTTCTCGGAAGCAAGAAGAAGTTCGCGGTTCTCCTGCCGCTGGCCGGAACGAAGAGTTTCGCGTAGCAAATCGCAAAGCCCGCTCGGAAGTTGGACTAACGAGTGATCGAGCACGTCCCGCGAATTTAATCCCGTGATTTGTTCGGCCTCGTTATTGAACACTGTAATCGCCTCATCCGCACCGGCCGCTATCACTGCGGTAGTGAGATTTTGCAGAAGCGTTTCGTTATAAATTTTCGCGTTTTGCACTTCCGTGAAGAGCTGTGCGTTGTCGATTGCGATGGCGAGCTGGCCGCACAAGACCTGGAGCGCGTTCTGGACAACGTCGCTATAAATGCCGCCCGAAAGCCGCGGGCCGAGAAGCATGACGGCAGCCAACTGGTGCCGCGAAAAAATTCCCATCGCCGCGGCCAGCTTTAATCGACGCATTTCCGGGATGATCGCCTCCAATTCTGGTGTCGGTCGAACGCGGTGGAGTTCGTCGAGCACGATTGGCTCAAGGCGTTTGCGAAGGTAAACGATGAATGGATGATCGGTCGGCAGCGCCATGGCAGGCCTGTCATCGCCTGAATAGTGTTGGGCAAAACCGTTCTTGTCGGGCAACAAAATGACCACGCGGTCGGTACCGACGGCTTCGGCGGTGGTGGCGGCAAATCGTTCCAACAGATCGCGCAGAGTCGTAACAGAATCCAAAATTCCGGCCGCCTTTCGCATCGTCGCTTCAAAGTCCAGGCCGCGAGAATTGACGAATAGCTTATCGGCAAAGTTTTTCGAAACACCGCGCGCCGGCGCCATGGAAAGGGCAACGGCCAGAGTGCCCAGAAGATGCGGGAGGAGATTTTGCCAGACGAAACCGCGCAGCAAATGATCCGAAGCCCACCAGATGCCGAAGTAAATGACACTAAGATAAAGCAGCAGCAATCCGTAGGAGACCAGACGCCTAACGAACGTACCGACCTCCATGATTTTCCGCGTCGCGATTCCGTAGGCGATAATTAAGCTGAAGATTAAGAAGCGAAACGGGCCAAAGCGCACGACGTCACCGCGCGGCAGAAAAGGAGTCAGAATAATCCCGGCCAAAGCGAAAGCGACAAGAGCCACGCACCCGGCGACTACGAACTGCAGTTCGACTTTTTGCATGCCGGATGCCTTCCGCAGGTCTCTCAAGTAAAGAGCGATAACAAATGCGATCGATGTCATCAGGAAGCCGACAAAAAAAGGCAGCAGCGGGCCATACACGGCGTGGGGGATTAATTCCTGCGCCTCGCGCGCGCGACGCAGTTCGGCGTAGCGCAGGAACAACGGCGTGTAGCACAGTGCGATGACGAAGAGACTCGGCAGTGCAATGGGTAAAGTGCGTTTGCCGATCTCGCGCCAGCCGCTCTCGCGATACATAATCGCGGCCCGCAGGATGTTGAATCCGTTAACGACTAAAATAGCAGCCGCAGACGCGCTTCGGATCCAAAACGCTGCATCACGCGCCTGCACCGCGTTGTACGCGAGATGTAATGAAAGGACCCAGGCCAGTAGGAAAAGCGAAACCAAAAGAAAGCTTTGGTTTGCGTAATTACGGTAGTTCGCGCGGAAAACGGCAAGCCCCAGACCTAGCTGCGTGAAAAGCGCCAGCCACAGGGGGAGGTTTTCAGCATTCATGGCGCTACCCGTTCAACGATCATCGTGCTATTGCCGCCGCCAAGTCCGCGCACATTGAGCAGGATGCAATTCAATTTTGCGCGCCGGGCTCTTCCACGCACAATGTCCAGATCGCAATCACTATCGAGGTTGTCGCAATTCGCAGTGGGCGGAATAATATTTTTCCGCAGGCATAAGGCCGAAGAAACTAACTGCAATGGTCCCGCCGCCGCGAGTGGATTGCCCGTGACTCCCTTGATGGAACTTATTGGAACTGTCTGTGCGTGCTGACCAAACACGCGTTTTATCATCGACAATTCGACTTTGTCGAAAATCGGATGGCCAGTGCCGTATGCACAGATGTAATCGATCGCGGCGGGATCGCGATTCGCATTAGCCAACGCGGCGATCATTGTACTACCCAATCCTGAACCGGGCATCGCCGGGTCCGCATCTGTCTGCACGCCAAAACCCGTGATTTCGAAATACGGATCGACTCCGCGTCCCAGCGCATGATCCAAACTTTCCAACACCAGCACTCCAGCGCCTTCTGAAATAACGCCCGAATCGCGATCGCGATCGAACGGACGGCTTGCATGTTCAGGGCTGTCATTTCTCGACGAACTCAATCCGGCGGTCGCAAAACTTGCCATCGCCAGAGGCGTGATTGGCGCGTCGGCGCCGCCGGCAATCGCTATCTCCGATTCGCCGCTGCGAATCGACGCCGCCGCGGACGCTACGGCATCGAGTCCCGACACGCACGTTGATGAAATGGTGGAAGTCCGCGTCGGAACTCCAAGCATTCTTCCAATAAAAGTTGCCGCCGCCTGAGGTGCGCACGATCCCACGGCAAATGGTTTGATCGAGCCGGGGCCGCGGTCGCGCAGCGAATCGAATCCGTCTTGCAAAATGTCCATCGCGCTTGTGCCTACGCCCATCACAATCGGAAGAGGGCCCCATGATTCGGCATGCAGCTGCGGCAGATTCAATCGTGCATCGGTCAAAGCACATTGTGTTGCTGCAAAAGCGAGTTGAGTGCCGCGGGCCAGCCGGCGCGGTTTTTCCTTTGCGTCGATATAATCCAGTGGATTGAAGTTTTTCACTTCACCCGCGATCCGGCTGCGATACCCGCGGGCATCAAAAAGTGTAATAGGACCGATGCCGCTCCGACCTGCGACTAACGACTCCCAAAATGCCTCGAGTCCCACGCCGTTCGGTGCGAGCACGCCCATTCCGGTAACGACGACGCGAGTTCGCTGGCGGATGCGGGCATTCCTCATGGGATAATTCGTATTTGAATAGGAAATACTGTGCAGACTCCAGTGAAGAATCGTGCCTACCCACCAATATCCTCTTCTCAGAAAAGCTCAAAGTGTTCTGCGTCATCCGCTTGGCAAAGGTTATTCGTATGTTATTCACAACTTCGCCTTGCGCACGCGCATAATCTACTCCACCATTGGCGCTGGTAATGCGGTCGGATGCCAGCGCCGAGTTTTTGCTTTTCCCGTGTGATGAACGGCACGCGCTTAGCTACACGTGGGCGGGTACAAACTTATGACTTCCTCCCCTGATCGTCCGCAAATTCTCGTCATCGATGACGAGATGGGGCCGCGTGAGAGTTTGCGGATGCTCCTCAAACCGAATTATACCGTCCATACTGCGGACTGCGTTGAGACGGGTATTCGCCTCCTTCGCGAGAAACATCCCGACGCGATCGTGATGGATATTCGCATGCCGGGGATGACTGGCATTGATGGTCTGCGACGAATTCGCGAGATCGATCCGAACCTTTCTGTGATCATGCTCACCGGCTTCGGCGCTCTCGAAACAGCGCAGGAAGCGTTGCGTCTGGGAGCGAACGATTACATCAGCAAGCCGTTTGATGCGCACGCCATGCAGGAAGTAATCGGACGAAATGTCGAGCGTACGCGCGTGCATCGCAGCAGTGAAAACGCCGCCTCCGAAATCAAAGAGCTAAACAATCGCCTTCTCAAGGAGCTCGCCCAAAAAGAGCGCCTTGCTTCGTTAGGTCAAGCTTCCGCGGAATTTGTTCATGATCTCGGCAATCCTCTCACGATCGTTTGGGGATACGTGCAACTTTTGGCCAAGAAGCTGGAGCAATCCGAGAAACGCAATGGCGATGCCGAGGCCGTTGCGAGCGAAAGCTCGGCGCGGGAGCTGAACATCATCGAGCAGAATGTGAAGCTATGCCGGGAGTTGCTCACGATGTGGCAGAGTTACGGCACCGGCGAAGATTCTCCGGCCAAACCCCTCTCGGTTTCAGAAATCGTGAGAGAAGTAGTCAAGGGTGTCGAAGCAATGGCCGGCCAAAATGGCGTCGCTCTCCAAAGTAATATTTGTGAAGATCCCTGCACGCTTCTGGGCAATTCGCTTCAAATTACGCGCGCCATTCAGAATGTTTTGATAAATGCTGTGCAAGCCGCGGCGGAAAAGAAAGGCTCGGTCAGCGTCCGCTGCACGCGAAAGGATTTCTACGTCGACGTTCAGATCGAAGACACCGGGGGAGGCATTACCTCGGAGCAAATGGCGAAAATTTTCGATCCGTATTTCACGACCAAGCAGGGAAAAAGCGGAACGGGCCTCGGCCTCTACATCACGAAGAAGGTGGTTGAAGACCACAACGGCTCGATAAAAGTGGATAGCACGCCGGACGTCGGCACCACTTTCACGATCCGGCTGCCGCTGCTGAATAACTAATCCGCTTCTTTCCGTGGCGGAAAAATTGCGAGTTTAACTTGCAGTTCGCACTCGTTTTGGTCTTTCTGAACGAGTGCCCGCAGGTTATCGCGTCGCTCCGATTTTCCTGATTCGGATGGCTGGCTTGCCGTTCGATATTCTGACCCGACTTGCCACTCAGAACGCTTCCGCGTGTGCGCGTGAGCTACTTGTTAGGAAAAAAGACTCGACGAGAAAATTCGATAGTCCTGATTTCGACAACTGCTTGAAAGAGGAACTAGCGAATGCGCGCATGGCGCTTCTTCGTGCCGCAAAAGAAAAGTTACCGCAATATTTTGTTTTCTCGTCAGGCGAAGTGCAAAATCTACTCCGAGGCGCCGAGCAAGAATTTCTCCCCGCACGTAACAATCGCGCAGCCGGCCGCGAGCGACATCTCTTACTGTATCTGCAGCGGATAGCCGCTAAGAACGACACGTTCAGCGAGTTTGGTCCCTCCAGCTGGGGGATTGCGCGATCGCAGGATTTTGCGATTCACTTTTCCGTCGATTCGACTGCACTGGGACGCGAAGTTTTTTTGGAACGCTGGACCGCTCATGCTATTGCGGCCGCTCTGAATGCTGACCCGGCCATTAGACCCGAACTTTCGCCGCGTCTCCATCCAAACGGTCGCATCGAAGACGACGCGTTCATCTGCTCCGTTTCTGGAGAAATCATTCCTATAGATCCCGTGACGAAGGCGATAGTGGATCGTTGCGATGGAGAATCGCCGGCTTATTCGTTAGGCGTCGATCTCGCCGTTCTCGAGAAGCTGGCCGCACAGAATATTGTTCGCTGGGAAGCGGAGGTTCGCGCTCTCGAGCCACATGCCTTCGATGTCCTCGTCTCCGAAATCACGCGATGGCGAGACAACCCGACTCGGAAGAAGTGGCTCGATCTACTACAGCCGCTCGCTACCCTTCGCACAAAATTCGCGAGCACCACTGACTCCAGCACGCGCGGGGAGATCATGCAGCAGGCGAGACGACGTCTGGGTGAGATAGGTGTGGTTGCACAATCGTCCCAGCGTTTTCTTTACAATGCCTCCAATCCGATAGGCGAAGATTGCTCGCTCGTTTCGCATTTTTCGATCAGCGAGAAAATGATTGATGAGGTCGCGCGCGAAGCGGAGCCGTGGATCGATCTTTGGCGCGACGCATACGCATACATCGCCAGTCGTGTGGCGGCAGGTTTGCGAAGTTTGCTTCAGACGGCGCCGGTAAAAGACGGGACGGTTGCCTTGCCCGCTTTTCTCCGACATTGCGAAATGCAAAAGATGTCGCTCTCCAACCACGGTCTTGTCGCGTTGGCGCACATCGCTTTTCTGGAACTAAAGAACGCGTTTCAGGAGATACTCGCCAGGCGTCCCAATGCGCCGGAATGGACTCTGACCGAGGACGAATGCCATTTTGTGCGCAACAATTTCGAATATCCAAAGTTTGATGAGTACACTTTTCCTTCTGCGGATTTGCAGATTTCTGCTGCATCAATCGATCACGTAAACCGCGGCGACTTTGAATGGATGCTCGCCGAATTGCATCCGCCCATCGCCATGTTGCATCACTGCATGTATTGGGATTGCCCCGATAAGCCGGCCTTCGCTCGCGCTCTCGCCAGCACCACCTGCGGTCAGCCGAATTTCTTTTACGGTTTTGCTCCGGCGGACTTCACGGCGCACACAACGGTGCGACAGTTTGATGTCATTCCAGAGTTGAGTTATTTCGTCGCGCCACGTCCCGGGAAACAGGAATGGCAGCGCATTCCCGCCGCTGAAACCGAAGTTTTCGTTAACGAAACCAATGGCGACGTTGCTCTGCGCAAACGCGGCTCGCATGAATATCTTGGTTCGTTTGCTCGCTATTGGATCATTCCGCTCGGCTTCCATCCATTTTATTTTGGACGCGGGCCGCACATGCCGCGGTTGCGTTGCGGAAAGGTCATCGTCCAGCGCGAATCGTGGACCGTCACCGCGGGGGAGCTTGGCACCGGTAATTTTACCGGCATCTCGCGCGACTTGGTGATTGCGATTGAACGCTTGCGAATGGCGCGCAGTATCCCGCGGTTCGCTTACATTCGGCCGACCGAACAAGCTTTGCGCCGCAGCGGCGCCGAGGGTCGAGACAAAGATACCAAACCTGTGTTCATCGACTTCGAAAGTTATCTTTTTGTTGAAATCTTCCATCGCTGGTTAACGAAAGCCGGCGAAGTCGAGGTCACCGAAATGTTTCCCGATCCCGATCATTTGCTTTGGCAGGAAGCGGATGGACGGCGCACATTCGAACTGCGGACGTTGATCGTGCCGCGCGAATGAAGATTATTGCCATCGCCAATCAAAAAGGCGGCGTCGGAAAAACCACAACTGCGGTCAATCTCAGCGCGGCGCTGGCCGAACAAGGTCAGCGGATTTTGCTGGTTGATCTTGATCCACAAGGCAACGCGACCAGCTCGTTAGGCTTGCAGGGCCTGGTTGGCGAAAGCGTTTACGATCCGCTCCTCGGTTCCGTTTCCGTCGCCACGAAAATCTTTCCGACACGTCTGGAGCGGTTGTTCATTATTCCTTCCGATCTCGATTTGGCTGGCGCCGAAATTGAAATCGCCCGAATGGACGATCATCTCATCCGTCTCGCCAAGGCGCTCGCTCCCTTGCGCGCCGACAACGCCTTTGATTTCGTCCTTCTCGATTGTCCGCCATCGCTGGGAATCTTGATGACGAACGCGCTCGCGGCGGCGGATGAATTGCTCACGCCGATTCAATGCGAATTCTTCGCACTCGAAGGCTTGGTAAAAATTGTTGGCATCGTCGAGCAAATCAAAGCCGCCGGCGTCAATGACAAATTGATTTTGCGCGGCATCGTCATGACGATGTTCGACAGCCGAACAAATCTGAGTGCGCAGGTTGTGGCCGACGTCCGCGAACATTTTGATGATGTCGTCTATGAAACTGTGATTCCACGGACCGTTCGCTTGAGTGAAGCGCCGAGTTTCGGCAAATCGATTTTGGAATACGATTCGAATGGAAACGGCGCCCGTGCCTATCGTGCGCTCGGGCAGGAATTCGTCAGGCGTCACCAACCGCAGCTGATCGTCTGATTCCAAAAACAATCGTCGGAAAACCGCGGAACACCGTTTCTCTCTCGGGAGCCATTCCGTTTTTCTCGGCCACGCGCCGCGATGCGATGTTGTCCGGATGAATGAGTGAAATAACATGGTCGAGCTTTAGATCGTTAAACGCGTGGTCGCGTACCGCGCGCGCGGCTTCGGTCGCAAGACCCTGGCCCCAATAGTTCGCATCGAGCCGATATCCGATTTCAATTTCTTCGACGTCGTCCACCGTTTGTCGGAAGAAGCCGCAATATCCGATCAATTTATTTTCTGCTCGAACAATGACGGCAAATTGTGACGGAGCATCGTCGCGATAACCCGCAAAAATTCTTTCCAGAAAAGCCGCGGTTTGCTCGCGCGAAAAAATGCCGCGCGAGAAGCGCATGAACTGTTCGTCGTGCATCAGGACTGCGAGCGCGTCGAGATCGCTGTCCGTAAAACGGCGTAGAGTTAATCGGCGAGTTTGAAGCATCGGCGAAAGCATCTCGGCGATATCCGTGCAGGCAACGGAGGTGGAACGAGCGAAAGATTATGTATGTGCCATGCTCGTGAACGCACGAATACAAATTATTCGTGAAGCATTTGCGTGTCGCCCTTCAGGCTGTGGATGAAAATAAACCTGCCCCGAAAAGTTTCGGGGCAGGTTTTTCCAAGTCGAACTGGCGACCCGATTACGGTGTGGCCGAGGGAGCGGGTGAAGCAGATTCCTTCGCCTTCTTCGACGCCTTTTTTGATTTTTCGGGCTTGGCGCCGAGCTTCACGGTCTTCGCTTCGAGCGATCCATCCGCGGTCTTCCAATATTGACCACGGACTTCTTCTTTCTCCGCAATGTCGCTCATTGTTGCCGGATTTCCGTCTTTTGTAATCACAGTCTTATCCGTGATTTTGAAGACGCGGGATTTTTCCTTGCCCGCGATAGTGAACGTCTTTGCGCTTTGATCCGCTGCAGAAATCATTCCATGGTAGGGAATAGCTCTCTCCGAAACCGCAGCAGCGGCGGTCGCGCTCGGCGATGCACTCGGTGCTGGCGAGGCTTCAGATTTCTTTCCTTTTGCAGAAACGCTGAGGGGTGCGCAGACAGCGAGAGCGACAACGCAGACGCTGCTGATGATTAGTGATTTATTTTTCATAGTTTGGATTATTTGTTTGTTGAGCCGCCCGCGGGCCCGCGTGAATAGACGGGTCGAGGGCGGTTTTCTTCATGGTCTAACGAGCGCAGGGCAACAATGCAATCCTAGTTTCTGCGATAATCGAAACTTAGGAGGGATTGGTGGAGGTATGGGGATTCGAACCCCAGACCTTCTCATTGCGAACGAGACGCTCTACCAACTGAGCTATACCCCCAAAAAGCGACGAGAAACTAGCATGACGAAGATATTTTTCATCCAGCGAACGCATCGAGAGCGGCATTGAGACGTTCCAGACCCCCGCGAAGCTCGGCGGTCTCGCCACCGATGCCGATGCGGAAATGCTGCGGCATCTCGAAAAATTTTCCAGGCACGACGGTGGTTTCGTATTTTTCTCGTAACAGATTGAAAAATTCCTCCGGATCTCCTCGCGTGAGCCGCGGGAAAACTACGGTGCCAGCGTGCGGGCGAAAGCATTCCAGATCTTGCCTGGAATCGAGAAATGCATTGAGCAAATCGCGATTGATCTGCAACAAACTACTGGCACGCCTGCGGAATTGCTCAAGATGATCGAACGCCATCACGGACATTCGTTCCGCCGGTATGGGCCGCGGAGGCGGCGAAGAGATCATTGAGGCGCCACATTCGTTTGGCCAGATCTGGCGATGCGAGGATCCAGCCGCAACGTAGTCCGCTTAGGCCGTACGCTTTCGTCAGGCTGCTCGTGACAATGAATCGATTGCCGTTTGCACTCGCGAATCTCTGTCCTAACGGAAAAGAAAACGGCGCGCCTTCGTCGAAAAGCATTTCGAGATAGACTTCGTCTACGAGCACGTGGGCGTTCACGCGCTGCGCGATTTCAGCGATTGCCTGCAGCGTTTCGACGGCGATCAATGCGCCGCTGGGATTGTGCAAATTACTCAATACGATCAGACGGGTCTTCGCCGTCACAACCTTTTCGATTTCGGTTGGTTCGACTGCGAATCCGACTGCCGAACTTTCGCCGGAAGCGTTTTATTCTCGCTCCGAGATAATTGGCGACGTCGACCAATAAACCGTACGTCGGTTGCTCGATTGCTACTTCGTCGCCGGGATCGAGCAGTGCCGCCATGGCCAGATGATTCGCCATCGAAGTCCCGGCTGCTGTGACAATGCATTCTTCTGGCGCCCCGGTATGCTGCGCGAGCCGGTCCAGCAATGGCTTGTAGCCATATCCATCGGGTGAAGTGATTTCCAGGTCCGCAACACGCAGAGGAAACTCGGTCAGTGCAACGTTCGTTAGGCCGCTCGTCGCCAGATTGAAACGCGCCTGCGAGCGTGTCTTCGCCCATTCCATGTAGTCTGAGTGCTTTAGTCGCGGCGGAGAGATCATTTTTAATCCGCTTTTTTGTTTCTCGATCGCCACAACAAGAAAACTGGTATGCCCGCGAGAGCGATGCCAAGACCAATGAAGGAACGCTTCGGATCGTGCACAAAGGTGCTAATGACAACCATCCATTGCGCGAGGATGAACAATACCGTTGTCCAAGGATGTCCGGGAACTAGATAGCTAGTCGCAGCAGTCTTGTCGTTCGCAGCTCGCTGTCGCAAGACGAACAAACAAACCGCGGTCAGGCCGAAAAAGATGCAATCCATCGCCACCACATAGTTGACAACCTGTGCGTAGGTTCCGCTAAGCGCTATGATAATCGCGCACACACCTTGCAGCGCGATTGCGACGACAGGAACATGCGTTTGCGGATGAATCCGCGCCACGCTCTGGAAAAAGACGCGATCACTCGCCATGGCGAAATAAACGCGAGGGGCGGTTAAGATCGATTGCGCCAGAAATCCAAGAGCAGAGAACGAAATGCCGGCCGCAATGATTTGCGCTCCGCGCGTTCCCAGAAATATGCGCATGACGGAAGAAGCTGGCGTCGTCGTTGCAGCCAGGCCTTGTGGCCCGAGCGCGCGAAGATAAACAAAGTTCACTGAAACATAGACGGCGATTACGCCAATCACGCCGAGGATCAGCGCGCGCGGCAAAATTTTCGGCGCATCGCGCACTTCTCCCGCAAGAAAGCTCGATGTTTGCCAGCCTCCGTAAGCAAAGACTACCGGCGTCATGGCGGAACCAAAAGTCATGGCGAGATTACCGGACAAGGGTCGATCCAGAATCGGGCGCCAGGAAACGTGCGATTGCGCGGTGAAAATGCTGCAAATTTCCAGGAAGGCGATTGCCGCGATCGCGGTCAGCGTCATAAGGGATTGTGCGCGACTCCCGGCGCGGACACCGAGGCAGTTAATACCGGTGAGGACGGCTAATGCCAGCGCTGCGATGAGCGATTCGCCAAGCGGCCATTGGGTCAATTCAAGAAAATAGCGCGCGAATGTTACTGCGACCGCCGCCATCCCACCGGTTTGGATTACAAGAAGTAACACCCAGCCATAGAGAAAGGCGACCATCGGATGCAACGCTTCCCGCAAGTACGCGTACTGTCCGCCGACGACGGGCAGGCGCGCCGCCAGTTCTGCGTAAATAAACCCGCCGAGTAACGCAATTATTCCTCCGACAATCCACGCGCCCAAGATTAGCGCCGAAGTGTGAACGCGCTGAGCGACTAAATAAGGATTGATGAAAATGCCGGCGCCGATGATGCCACCCATGACGGCCATCGTTGTGCCGAAGAGGCCGAGTTGCCTAACGAGTCCCGCACTTCGCTCGTTCGAATTCCCGCTTGATTCCATGCGCAGGAAATTGATTGAAGTCTAAATCGCGGCTCCGAAAGCGAGTCCCAAACCGTAAGTCACAGCGGCGACGATCACGCCAATCCACGTCATTTCCAAACCGGAGGCCCACCATGAACGCATCGTGATGAGCGATTTCACCGCGCCGACAGCGAAATGCGCAACCAAACTGATGACAAAGGCAACGATGACGGCGTTGAGGCCGCTCATGAAAAAAAATGGAATGATCGGAATGAATGCGCCGAGCGCCGTAGAAACACCCGCTGAAATGGCGGACTTCCACGGATTTGGAAAATGGTGTTCCGATAATCCGAGTTCGCTTTGCGCCATCGCCTGGACCAACTGGTCCGGCTGCTCGGCGAGACGCTCCGCCATGCGCTGCGATTCTTCCGGACTGAATCCCTGCAGCTGATAAAAGAGCGACATCTCTTCGATCTCTTCCTCCGGATTTTCCTCTACCTCTGCTTTCTCGCGCGAGATCTCTGCTTCATAAACTTCCGCTTCACTTTTGGCCGCGAGATAAGCTCCGGCACCCATCGACAAGGTGGACGCCAGCATTCCGGCAAGACCTGAAATCAAAACGAAATGTTGCTGATTATCGGTCGCGCCCGCAACGCCGGAAACAATTCCGAAAACTGCGCCGAGGCCGTCGTTCGCGCCGTAGATTGCGTCAGCGACCCATCCGCCGCCGCGGCCGTGCCAGCGTTCCCGTTTCAAAATTGTATCGAGCGCACTTTTCGGTCCCGCTGGCGGCGCCATCGTATTCAATATCCGCGCGTGGGCTTTCTCTTCGAGCGCACTCGTGCGCAAAAAATCCTGCACGTCTTTTTCTTCTGCGAGGGCGCGATCGCGTTGATCGCGAAATTCCGCCTCATGCTTTTCCTCTGCCGCCTCCATGCGGCGAATGGCAATATCGGCGCCGGCGATTTTGTTCCACCAACGATTCAGCCGGCGCGAAAACGTATTCTCCAAAACCGGAGCTTCCGCTCCCATGTCTTTTAGTTTCTGTTCCCAACGCTGGGCATGTCGTTCTTCCGCCTCGGCCATGCGCAACAGAATGTCTCTGCGTTTTTCGTTGGGCTCGCGTTCCGCGAGGTCTCGATACGTTTGCGCAGTTTCAACTTCGGCGCGCCAATTGCGGCGCACGACCTCCAACGTCTCTTTGCGGCCGTCTTTTTGTGGAATCGATTGTTCGTTAGGCATGGGACGAAATCTTATTCGCTTCTGGAATCGCAGCGGGAGCCGGCGGCGCGCTTCTCGGAATGATTTGTTGCGCAGTGATGACGAGAGCAACGGAACCGATAATCAACGCCGCCGCAATCGCGGTGTGCGCGTCAACTTTCTCTCCGGCGAAAATCGCGCCAAGAAGAACGGCAACAATCGGGTTCACGTAAGCATATGTGGCAACTTTTGCCGGATCGCAATAACGCAGCAGCCAGGCGTATGAAACATACCCGATAATCCCGCCGATTAACACGAGGTAGACGAATGCGCCTAACGATTGCGCGGTGATCAGCCGCGGATCGAAATTGCGCGATTCCCCCGTCGCGATTCCTGCGATGAATAGAAGGGCGCCGCCGCAAAGCATCTGCTGACCCGCGGCGAGAAAAGGCGAAGGGGCGTTCTTTGCCGTGCGCGAATAAAGAGAGCCCGCCGACCAGATGAGCGACGAGCAGAGTAAAATCATCATGCCGACCCACGCGTGGGGCCTTCCGCCAGTTGTCGAAAAGCGCAGGGCCGGACCAATCAGCACGCCGACTCCGACGAACCCGCCTACCAGTCCGACCCATGTGATTACGCTCGGACGTTTCGACATTCCAAAGAGCCAGCTCAACACGACGATATAAATTGGAACCGTCGCGACCAGCAGCGCCGCGAGTCCGGAGGGAACATATTGTTCGGACAAGGTCACGCCGCCGTTGCCGCCGAGGAGCAAACAGGCGCCGACAATCAGCGCCGTGCGCCATTCCGCGCGCGACGGACGGCGTTCGCCGCTGATGCGCGCTCCTGCATACAAAATAATCCCGGCGAGCAAAAATCGCGTTCCTGCCATCAGGAGCGGCGGAATTGAACGAATGGCGAAGAGGATTCCCAGATATGTCGATCCCCAAATCAGATAGAGCGCCGCAAACGCGATGATGATCGAAATCTTTTTCTTCGGCATGAATTCGATCACTTTGCCACGAAGCAGACATGGAGCTACTGACTTCCTGGAACGAATTTCAGGCGCTGAATTTGCCAAGGCTCGCACACCGCAAATAGCACTTTCCGCTCGTTTGCTGCTCCATTAACTTCCCACGTATGGAATCGCTCACTTTTATCGGCGTCGCGGTGCTCGCGGTCATGGCCTTGGTGCTGTGCATCGTCCTGTTCAATTTTTTTGGACTTTGGCTTCGCGCGCATATCGCGGGTGCGCCGGTGAGCCTGGGGAAGATGGTGGGAATGCGACTGCGCAAAGTGCCGGTTGGTTACATTGTCGATAATCGCATCACGGCCGTGAAAGCTGGCCTCGAGATCCCAAGCGATCCGCTCGAAGCACATTATCTTGCTGGAGGCAGTGTCGATCAGGTCGTGCTCGCCTTGATCGCCGCGGATAAAGCGGGCATCTCGCTCGATTTCAATCGCGCTTGTGCCATCGATCTGGCGACCAAGGGTACTGGCAAAACCGTGCTCGAAGCCGTGCGCACGAGCATTAATCCAAAAGTGATCGACGTGCCGAATCCGACGATGGGGCGGCAGACGATTGATGGCGTAGCCAAGGATGGAATCGGCGCGAAAGTGAAGGCGCGCGTGACGGTGCGTTCGCATCTCGACCGATTCGTCGGCGGCGCGACGGAAGAGACGATCATCGCTCGCGTCGGCGAGGGCATCGTTAGCGCAATTGGTTCCGCCGATTCTTACAAGGACGTGCTGGAAAATCCGGACCGCATCTCGAAAGCGGTGCTGGCGAAGGGTCTCGACAGTAACACCGCATTTGAAATTCTTTCGATCGACATCGCAGACGTCGATGTGGGCGACAACATCGGCGCGAAGTTGCAAAGCGAGCAGGCCGATGCGGACAAGCGAATCGCTCAGGCCAAAGCGGAAGTGCGTCGCGCTGCGGCTGTCGCGGTCGAACAGGAGATGCGCGCCAAGACCCAGGAGATGCGTGCGAAAGTTGTGGAAGCGGAGGCGCTGATTCCGCAGGCGATGGCCGAAGCGTTTCGCTCGGGCAATTTTGGCATCATGGATTATGTGCGCATGAAAAATGTGCAGGCCGACACCACCATGCGCGAATCCATCGCAGGCACGGACAAACCGCGCCCGGAAGGCGCCTAACGAGTAATGAAAATACTTGCTGCGATTTCTTTCGATACACTTGCATTCATTGCCCTTGTCATCATCGCGAGTTTTTTCCGATGGATTTCGAAAGAAGCGGAAAAAACGAAACGAAAGTCGGAGCAAAGCAGAGGAGCGCCGGCAAAACCGACGCGGCGCCTTCCGCGAGAAGAGACCGATCAGGAGCGCGTGCGTCGCTTTCTCGAGGCGCTTGGTCAACCGACCTCTTCCGCGCCGCCAAAGCGAATCGAGAGACGGCCGCCCGCGTCGAGCGAGACGCGCGTGCCTATTCCACGGGGTCGCACGATCCTCTCGCCGCTGCCGCCGCTAACGGCGGTTCCTCCTCCGTTGCCAGTTGAGGTCGAGACGCCGAGCCCCGTTCCAGTCGTCGCGGAAGCAGCAGTTAGTCGTGCTGGCGTGCCGATGAGTCCGGCAAGAGAAGAGGTCCCGGCTTCAATTGCATTTCCGGAGACATCCCAACGCACCGTTGCTTATCCGGGGGTCATTGCTCTGCTTTCGTCCACGCGTGGTCTGCGCGATGCAGCCGTTCTTCGCGAAATATTCGGCCCGCCGCGCAGCTTACAGGCAATCGATCTCTGAAAACCGTTTGAGCTTTCGCTCAAACCCCGTAATTTTCGCGCTCTCTCACGCCGCCGGCGTGGCGGAACTGGCAGACGCGCTGGACTCAAAATCCAGTGATCGCAAGATCGTGTGGGTTCGAGCCCCTCCGCCGGCAAGCCCGATTTGCTTTTTACTTCAGCTGCTCTCTTACCCGGCTGTGGTGAAAGAGAGCATCCTCGCGACCGCGTAATCGCGGATAAATCAATGACTGCAAAGAGGAATTACGAGAGGTTAAAGACCCTCTGTCGGCAAAGACGATGCTTGCTCGAACTGTTTAAGCTGTCTGCCTGCGCAGACGCAGGAAGGCAAACATTCCAACTACCGGCAATGCGAGCCAAATAGTGGAAAGAGCTTCAGGCACCGACGTGGCGCCAGCCGCGACATCATCGAGGTCCCAGAATGAAAAGGCATTGAAAAACCCGAATTTCAGTTCGGTCGTTCCACCTGTGGCGACAAGGCCGTTGAAGTTAAATTGAGTATAAGAGGAAGGAGGCGCATTTGGCGGAATCTCGAATATCATTACACCGTTCCAGAATACTTGGAAAACGGCATTCGGGCCACCGTTCGGTGCGATCGGTGACATGTTTGCCCCTTCGCCCTGCTCATTTAAAAGAAAGAAGCTAAGATCGTAAGTCATGCCGGCAACGGTATTGAGGTTTTGACTCAAATATCCCATCCCCTTATCCGGACCGGCATATGCACCGAAATTGCCGGTGTTAGCGGCCAAAGGACTGACACCAGTGAAACTCGTATCCCCACTCTGGGTCCAACCAGTAAAGTCTCCCGTCTCAAAGCCACCGTTAGTAACGATGTTCGTGATCGGCGTCAGCGGCGTCGCCGACGCGTGCAGTGCAATACAAAGAAGCGGTATTGCCAAAAGACTGAGGAATATGTGGGGTCTGGTTTTCATGTGTCGCGGGCACTTTTATGCGGTTTGGAGGGATGTGTGTCAACCTTAATTTTCAAAAAATTCAGATTTTTTTGGCCCTGTTTTAGCGGCTTTTCGGCGCGAGCGACGTGAGGATTTTCTCGAACCGGGAATCCTTCCGCAGGGAGTCCCATTGGGGCTGCAGGACGAGAAAACCGTAGCTTAGAGGATTCGGAATACGCTCCACGGCAGCGATTTGTTCGATGGCCAGGTCTTTCTCGCCCGTCCAGGCGTAGATTTGTGCGAGATTGACGGCGAAGTTCGCGCCATCGACGGCATCCTTGGACACCGGCAACAGCTCGCACGCCCTTCGGCCCTCTCGCAACGCCTCTTGCTTGCGTCCGAGGCCAGCGTCGATCAGGCCCAAGAGGCTGAGGGCGCCAGCGAAATCCGGCTGCTTCGCGACGATTTTTCCAACTTCGTCACGCGCAGCGCTGAACGCCGCCTGGACTTTCGCTGAATCACCCTGCCAACGCGCGACGACACCTTCCCAGTAAGCGTGAGGGAAAGTGGCGCCGTTATAAACCGCGCCTTCCCGCGGATAATTTGCTAATGTGCGCGCGGCCGCAGCGGCCGTTCGTTCACACAGAGAATAATTCGGATCGTCCACATCGGAGGCGACGCCGGGCTCTTCCGCAATGACCGCAGCGAGCGTCTTTTGATACGGTTTGATATTCGCCTTCCAATCGGCTGCGACCGCAGCGCGCAGCATTCGGGTGACAGGATGGCCCGGCACAATTTTCAGCGCGCGATCGTAAGTCTTCTCTTCGTCGGCGTATCTGTGCTGCCAGTGATAAAGCAGAGCTACCTGGGCGAGCGTGAAAAAATTGCGCGGATCCAATTCAAGCGCGCGCTCCAGATTATGTGTGGCATCGCCCCAACGGCCCTGACGACGATCGATGTATCCGGTGTATTCGAATACTTCGGCGCTGTTTGGGAGCGTGCGCCGCGCGTTGGTTAGTTCGATGCGGGCGCGTTCGTAGTCTCGAAAGCCGTGATAATAATAATCCGCCAGCGCGAGATGCGCTTCGCCTGAATCGGGCTGGAGGCGCAGCGCGTTTTCGATTGCGCCGTGGGCCATTTCGAGGCGTTCGGGAGTATGATCGAATCCATCCGCGTAAAGGTTACCGTGCACACGCGAGAGCAAACACCACGCAACCAGAAATCGCGGATCGCGCGTGACCGCTTCATCGAGAAAACGTGCTGCCTGAGTCAGGTTTGCCCGGGCCTGGACCTGATTGGAGCTGTCGGCGAAGAACGATTGCGCGTGCAGATAAAGATCGTAAGCGGTGAGATCGGTCGTAGCCGGCTTTTCGATCGCCGCTTTTTCGCTCGCGGAAAGCTTGGCTTGCAGTTGATCGGCGATTTTCTTCGCTATTTCACTCTGAATGGCGAAAACGTCATCGAGCGGGCGATCATACTTCTCTGCCCAGGTATGTGCGTCGGTTCGCGTGTCGATAAGCTGAGCGTTTACGCGCACCGTACGGCCCACGCGCTGCACACTACCTTCGAGAAGGTGAGCGACCCCGAGCTGCTTGCCGATCTCACGCGTATTGCGCGCCGTGTCGGTTTTGTACTGCATCACGCTCGTGCGACTGATCACTTTCAGATCGGCGATCTTTGCCAGATTCGTCAGGATTTCGTCCTGCACGCCGTCCGCGAAGTAGGCGTTCTCTTTGTTGTCGCTCAGATTTTCAAACGGTAGAACAGCGATACTTTTTTCCGGGATCGCCATCGCCGGGAGTTCGGAATCGGAAACCGAATTCGTTTTCTGCGAACGCTTGGACACGAAAACCAGGACAGCGAGCGCTGCGATGATGAAAGCCGTTGCGCCAATCAACGCCCACTTTGGGAAAGGACTTCGCTTCGCAATTTCCTTCTTGCCTGTCCGACTCTTGAATTTTTCCGGAGATTCGGGATTCCCAAGATCGTTCGTGTAGAAATTAACGACGGAAACGCGCACGCCATGTTTGACCTCGCATTCGCCGAGTTCATGCAGGTGCGGCCGCCAATGCGCATATTGGCCGAGATCTTCCGCGACACGTTTCGAGAGCAGAATATGTCCCGCGTCGCCGCAATCCATCACGCGCTGCGCCATGTTGATTCCCGCGCCGGCGACATTGGCGCGCTCGTTCACATCGATAATGCTATTCACCGGCCCGCTGTGCACACCCATGCGCAGCCGCAATTCCGGATATTCTTTCAGCGCGCGACTGATTTCCATCGCGCATTCCACCGGATCTTCCGGGCTGCTGTAAAAAACCAGCGCCATCCCGTCGCCGGTTGGAATCTTGATTAATCGCCCCGCAGTATCCGCAGTCTGGAATTCCTGAGTCGCGCGGACGATTCGGTTGAGCGTGTCGATCTGCGAATGTTGCTCATCGATCAGCAGCTTCGAATAGCCAACGATGTCGAGGAAAAGAACGTGAGCAATCTCCGACCGAACTTCCTTCTTACCTTCCGTGGACATTTCGTGACGCGACCTGAAGGAGGCACAATGAATTCTCCCGTTTCAATTCCAACGTCGTCGTTAACAACGGTGGCATCGCCAGCTAATCTCAGCCAATCCCACTCCGGGATCGGAGCACGTTTACTTTCTCTTCCAGTTCACTGATTCGCTTCCGATCTGCCTCGATCGCTTTTATCAAACCATTAAAAGCCGCGTGCACATTATGATCCCGCGCATCGGTAAATGAGACGGCCAGCTCGGCCGTCGCGTGACGAACAAAATCAAGATCCTTCTCGTCTGGTAGCATTCCTCCGTCTAATCGATGGCCTGCAAAAATCAAACTGCGCGCCACTGATTAGGCGAGTCTGTAACTCGCTTGAGAGCCGCAACTTGAAAAGTTACGCCACCAGTTAAGAACGCTCGGTCCGAGTCTGCGCGATGTAATTGTGGAGGACGGCAGAAGGGGACAGACATCTCCCGGCAATTTGGGCCGCTTCGAAGAAGCGTCCCTACCTGCTTATGTCCTGCTCTACCGCAGGATCAGCCCGGCGGGTAAGGAGATCAGGCCATTCTTTCCTGCCGTTTTAAGGACAGGAACATTCCGGCTACCGGCAGCACCAGCCACAGACTCGACAGCGATTCGGGCACGGCAGTTATCGCCGCATTTACTGCGACGTTATCGAGATTGAAGAACAAGCCGCCGCCACTGTAGACGAATTGCAAATTCGTTGCGGCACCAGTCGCTGCCAGGCCGCTCAAATTAAATTGCGTATACTGGAACGGATCCGGATTAACCAAATTGAAAACCATCACGCCATTCCAAAAGACTTGGAACGTGCTTTCAAAGCCGCTCACAGCATTGGTGTGGCTTAGGTTCTTGGTTTCAAAGCCCTGCAGAAAGAACGACAGATCGTAAATCGATCCGGGGGTCGTCGTCAGGTCCTGCGAGATAAAGCTCGGCACTTCGGTTGTGCCCAGGTAGGCTCCATAATCGCCCGCGTAGGCCGACGACATGTCCACGCCGGTAAATCCGCCGCTGTTCCATCCGGTGAAATCGCCCGTCTCAAAGCCGCTATTGGTAACGAGATTCGCGGAGGCTGAAGTTATCGTCAGTGCCAAAGCCACGGACGCCAAGCAGAGAAGGGTAGGGATCTTCATAAGCGTAACCAAATTCTAACGGACTCTTTCCCCGACCGGTCAAGCGAAAAAAAGAATTTTTTGCCTGAGTTTTTCAGTTTATTGCGGGTTTTTCTGCGCCGAGACCGGTATTTGCCCTAACCAGTAATTCGGCGAAGCGCGCTTCTGCCTTCGGCTCGCGTCTCAGCATCGTGCCCACGATCGCTCCGATAAACCCGAGCGGAACACTGACGATCCCTGGATTTTCGAGCGGGAAAATCGCACCGGTTTTCATGATGCTTGGGCTAATCATGATCAAAATAATCGAAGCTGCGAGACCGACACCCAGGCCCGTCACCGCCCCCGTGGTATTGAAACGCTTCCAAAAAAGAGAGAGCACAATCACGGGGAGATTCGCCGATGCGGCTACCGCGAATGCGAGCGCGACGAGAAACGCCACGTTCGCCGTTTTCCCCAGCATGATGGCGATAAGAATCGAAATCGCGCCTACGACAAACGCCGTCACCCGCGCGACACGCACTTCTTCGCCCGGTTTTCGCTCGGTGCCTTTGTGCAGAACGTTCGTCCAAAAATCGTGAGCAAAGGAAGTCGATGCGCTGATCGTCAGGCCGGCCACCACCGCGAGAATCGTGGCAAAAGCGATCGCGGCGATGAATGCGAAAAAGACATCGCCGCCCAACGCTTGGGCGAGCAGCGGCGCGCTCATGTTGTTTCCCCCGTGCCCGGCAATATAATCGCGCCCGACAATGGAAGCTGCGCCGAAGCCGAGAAATGTCGTCATTATATAGAAGGTGCCGATGAGCACCATGGCCCAGACCACGCTGATGCGTGCCGTCTTCGCGTCCGGCACGGTGTAAAAGCGCACAAGAATATGAGGCAGGCCCGCCGTTCCGAAAACCAGAGCCACGCCTAACGAGATAAGATCGAGCGCGCCGTGGTTCGCGGCCGTGTAACGCAAACCAGGCTCAAGAAAATTCTTCGTCACGAGCTCGCCCTTGTCGTGATACGTGACGTGCGTTGCAGCGGCGAAAAAATTTCCGAGACTCCAACCGAAATGCGCGAGCACGAGCAGGCTCAGCAAAATTGTTCCCGCGATGAGCAGAATCGCCTTGATGATTTGCACCCACGTCGTGGCCAGCATGCCGCCGAAGACAACGTAGATGATCATGAGCACACCCACGCCGATGACCGCAGTCTGATAGCTCACATGTTCGCTCCCGAGCAGAAGGGTGACGAGCGCACCCGCACCGACCATCTGCGCGATCATATAGAAAGTGCTGACAGTAATTGTGCTCAGCGCCGCCATGGCGCGGACCGGGCGAGGGTTCAATCGATAGGCGAGCACGTCCGCCATCGTGTATTTGCCGGTATTGCGCAGCGGTTCGGCGACGACGAGCAGGACGGTGAGATACGCCACCAGCCAACCGACTGAAAACATGAATCCGTCGTATCCGTAGAATGCGATCAATCCGGCGATGCCGAGAAACGAAGCAGCGCTCATGTAATCGCCAGCCACCGCGACGCCATTTTGCCAGCCGGTGATGCGCCGGCTCGCAGTAAAAAATGCCGCGGCACCTTTCGATCGTCGTGCCGCCCAATAGGTGATCACGAGCGTGATCGCCACGAAAAACAAAAACATCGCGAGTGCGGGCGTCATGTCGATGTTACGGGATTGCTCGATCGCAGTACTCTCGCGCGCCATCTTGTCGAACTTCGCGGCGGCGCGGACGTAAAGCGCCGCGATAATCCAGGCCATGAAAAACTGCGAAAGGGCGAAGAGATACGCGAGGTTCACCGCGCCCCAAACGTGCTTTTCCATGAATGGTCGCGCATAACCAATCAGCACCGGCAGCGCAAAATAATACGCGATGAAAAAAATCATCGCCGGAACAACGAAGCGCCGCTTTGCGCGCAACAGGTTCCGGAATCGCTCGCTTGCAGCGATCGATTCCCAATCAACGCTACCCGCTTCTTCGTCCGCGGTTAATTCGTGAGGAGGTTTCGGCGCTGCGTGGGACAAACGCGCAATGTCGGTCGCAGCTCCGACGATCGGCGTCGGATCTTCCGGAATGCGCGAGTCAGACGCCATGCGCTGTTTCTTATCGTCCGCAGCGAAATGGCGCAAGCTTCCTGCTTGCATTGCTGCCGTCATTCCGAGCGAAGCGAGGAACCTCACGAAATCAGTACCGTTTCGCCAATGTCAGATTTTGGCACTATCAACTAGTTGTAGCTGCCGCTGTCTCCAGCGGCAGTTCTCTTTCTGCCGCCAGTGACGGCGGCAGCTACATAAGCGAAGGCGGGAAGCGCAGCTTCTCGAACGAGGAAAAGTCCGCCGAGCGGTTGGTCAGGCCAAGGTTAAGGGCTCGGCGGACTTTCCTCTAGATTCGAAGCGTTCCGACTGGCCAGGAAGGCTGCTGAAGAGAAACCTGGTTTACCTCGCCCGAATCGGAATCGTTGTCGTTATCCTCATCCGTATCTGGCGCGACCGGCGGCGCCGGTGGCACAGGCGGAATCGGCATAACGACCGAGGGCAAATCATTCTCCTGCAACTTTTCAAAACGTTCGCGCACATCCGCCGGCATTTTGGCGCGATCTTGTTCTGTCTCGACCGGGCCGCTAAACAGGAGCCGGCCTTGCGGATCTTTTGCGGTGAGCTGTTTCTTGCCATCGACTGACGCGATCTTCATCTCGCCCTTCGCATCGGAGAAAACGATCTCCGCTTTTCCGAGATCGATGCGCGTTGTTCTTATCGTGCCATTGTCATCAGTCGTGCTCACGCGCACATCGCGCATGGCACGGCGCGCTTCATCTTTGGCGCGAATGATTTCGCCTCTTCGCTCGCTCGACTTCGCGGCCGCGCCCGCTCCACCGCGTCGCGGATTATTCCCTTCTGCGCATCCCCAATGTCCTTGAGGTCCTGCAGATTTCCGAGCATCCCAAAGTCGCCGTCGCCGAAGCTCGGTTTCATAAACATACCATGTCGCATCGGCACTTCGCGTTTCCCAAGCTTCACTGTGACTTTGGTCTCGGCGCCTTTGCGCAGAAGCGTCAGCGTCACGTTTGTCCCTTCGGGAAAACTGCGAACCAATTTCCCGAGCTGATCCGGGTCCGTCAGGATCTGATCGTTTAACATTTTCAAGATGTCGCTTTCCTTCACTCCCGCGGCGGCGGCAGGCCCATCGGGAACGACGTAATCAACAACAACACCGAAGCCGCGCGCGAGTCCGAGCTGCTCGCTCAACACTCTTGGCACTTCCGAAGTCTCGACTCCCAGATACGTAACCGGCTCCTTCGGTCGCCGGTCGTGCGAAGAATCTGGCGGAGCCGGCTGGCCGGGAGCTGCTGACGGAGCAGGAGCGGGAGCGGGTGGCGTTTGCGCGAAGCTCAGCAAAGGCAGAAGAATCGCGGCAGCGATAGTAACGATCGATTTTGTTTTCATGGTTTGGTTTGGTGGAATCTGAAATTTCATTGGCCGGAAACAGGAAGCAGCACCACTTCCTCACTCGGATAAGTAACGCGGAGCGATGCGCCGGTTTGCGGATTCCGATAGCGCATCGTCTCGCGCGTGTGATAACGCATGCGACGCACGGGCTGTGTCGGTCCATCGGGAAAATGAAGTCCCTCGTCGCTCGTGTGATAAACAACTTCAGTGAGACCGGAGGGAATCATGTGTCCGCGATTGATCGCTGGGGCAGTCGTTAGGGCACGCTCGTTAGGCGCCGGCTTTGCTGCCGCAACGCTCGGTTGAGTTTTTGCCGGCTGTTCGTCATGCACCCGCGCCAGCATGAGAAAGCCCGCCGCGGCAGCGAGGCCGAGACCAAGCCCGAGCGAAATCCAATTCGTGCGCGTCGAGTGCTTTTGCTTCACCACGCCGGCTGCCGGAAGCGAAGGCTCTTCCCGCAATGCCTTCTCGATCCGTGTGACCAGGTTCGCATTCACCGGCGCCGGCCGCAGCTTCTTCAGTTCGCTTTCGATTTCGGAAAAATCGTTCATTGCGGCAACAGATTCTTTTTCAAACTCGTTAGGGCATAGCGGTAACGCGAAGCCGCTGTGTTCTGCGAAATGCCGAGCACGGTCCCGATTTCCTGAAACGTCAGCTCATTCCAAATCTTCATGACCACGACCTCGCGTTGTTCCGAGGGAAGGCGATCCACGGCATCGGCCAGGGCACGTTGCGATTCGTCCTCATTATTAAAATACGGCTCAATCGTCTGCTCGCTCTCGAGCACAGCGACAGCCTCACGCCGAGCGCGTCGCGCATCGCGCCGGAGCAGATCGAGACCGATCGAGCGCACCGTCGCGAAAAGCAGCGCGCGATTTTGGATCGAATGCTGGCGGCGCCAGAAACGAACGAAAGCGTCCTGCACAATGTCTTCGGCATCCGCGCGCGATTGCGCCCATTGGCGCGCGAACAAAACCAATCCGGGCGCAAGCTGCGAAAAACTTTCCTTCCAATCTTCATTGTGGCTAACGGCAATCTCCATGACCTCTTCACGGTCTTTTAGAAACTAGACGCCGCCAACCGGAGATTTTGTCTATGTCGCCTGAAATTTTTTGAGATGGGATACGTGTCGCTACCCGTGAAGCCCCCAAGGAGCGGCGGTCACCGCCGATAATTAATCGGAAAGGCGGGACCAACCACCGCCGAAAATGTTCGGACATCAATCCGCCACAATCGGACAGACAATTATGAGAGTTTATTTGCAATTGCGCGCATTGTCTGGATGTCTTTCTCGAAAGACACACGTCCGATGCATATTTCGTCTAACGTCCGCCGAGTTCTCATAATCTCATTAGCGCTCACCATCACCAGCGCTGCAGCGCGCGCCGCGGAAACGACGAGCGAATCCGTCCAGGACGCATTGCAATCGCTCGTCCAGGCCGAGAAAAACTTTGCCCAGATGTCGGTCGAAAAAGGCATCCGCGCCGCGTTTCTCGCTAACTTTGCCGATGACGCAATCGTCTTTGACCCCGGCCCGGTGAACGGCAAACAGCTTTATCAGAAACGTCCCGCTACGGATGCGCAGCTCACATGGCAGCCCATCTTCGCCGATATCGCGCGCGCTGGCGACATGGGCTACACCACCGGCCCGTGGGAATTCAAGAAGACTAAGGGCGACGAGAAACCGGTGGCTTACGGCCAGTTCCTTTCCGTTTGGAAAAAACAGCCTGATGGGACATGGAAAGTCGTCCTCGACGGCGGCGTCGATAACCCCGCGCCGGTAAACAAAGAGCCTGCGGCCGAGATTGTGCCTAACGAGTCGGCAAGCCAGGACGAGATTAAACTAAAAACCGCCCGCCGCGCCCTCGCCGCCGCCGAGAAAGAATTCGACACCGCCTCCGCTAAAGATGCCGGCGCCGCTCTGATCGATGCCTCTGCTCCAAACATCCGCGTCTTTCGCAACGGCCGCTTCCCCGCCGTCGGCCGGGATGCCGCGCAACTCATGATCAGTTACGACCACGGCAAAATGAAATCCAAGTCCGCCGGCGGCGCCATCAGCCGCTCCGGCGACCTCGCCTATTCATACGGCGAATACACCAGCGAACGCCTCGACGGCATCGAGCACGGTTACTTCGTCACCATCTGGCGCATGAGTATTGGCGGCGACTGGAAACTAGCCGTCGATGTCCGCAAACACGACCCGCCCGCCGAGAAAAAGAAAAAGGAATGAAGCTGCTCCTTCCTTGATCAAGCAACGCGGGCTTGCCTGCTCGCGCCGCGTCCGATAATCTCGCCTCGATGTTCTCCCGTCTGTCTTCTCCCCGCATTTCTCCGGACCGCAGCAATGCGGAAACAGAATGATGAGAATGTTCGCCTTTAATTACGAACTTTCGTATATATCTCGTTAGACGTTTTTGCTTTCGATGCCACAACGTTCGTTGCGGTCTCAGTTGCAAGCCTTCGGTTGGTGATCACCATCGGCGCGACTGAGGATCGCGAGTTCACGGGGCTTGAAGCTGAGGCGATTGCGCTTGCGACAAACACATTCAAGAGCGAGCACCGTAAGGATCCCGAGTTTTATGGTGATCTAAAGCACTATACGGTGTTCCTAGAGCTGGAGGTGGCCAAGTTGATGGATCGTTCGAGATCTCAGTCCGCCAAGACCAGCCAAATACATACCGAAGACGAGCCTGATCTGGCAGTTGGCGGTTCCACGGTGTATGGTTCAGAGGTGCATTATAGCGCATTTCGCTCGATCGGATGAAGATTCTAAAGGAGCACTATGCGAAATAGCCGCACCGATCGTCTAACCCCTATGAATGATGTCAAGTGTGGCGGGCGCTTGCGGTAAGTGGTTGATTAGATCATAAGCTTTTGATTGAAGGTTGGGGTTCTTGGGAACCGCTTCCTCTTCCGGTTGCACCCTGGGTTTTCATTTCCAGCGGCTCTTACTCCTATCCGTGCGTGAAGCTCTTTGGCGTCAGCACCATTTGATCAATGCGATCAGGTGGAAGAGGAACTTGAGGCGGCCCAATCTAGGGCGTCGAACAAGCCGGCAGCCGATCAGGTTAGACAACGGGCGCGCCTCACGTTCCAAAGCGCTTGGAGTGGTTTCAGTATAATCTCGTTATAGGTGTGTCTCCTTTCTGTTCCCCTCGAACTCAGCAATTAGATACTTAGTCCAAGTTGCTCGGGAGTGAGTCGGCCGGTGCGAATGCGCCACAGATCGACGGCCAGCTGACGGGCCACCGCGACAATGGCTTTCTTGCGCGCGGCTCCGGTAGCGAGCGCTCCCTTGCACAGGATCAATCGCCATTTTACGACCGGTTTGTAATTGGGTTGAAAACGCACCAGTCGCCAGGCCGTCTCGACCAAAGCCGCTCTGAGCCTCGGGTTGCCGTGTTTAGTCACACAATGTTGCAGCCTGGTCTTGCCACTACTGTATTCGCCTGGACATAAACCGGTGTAGCTGCCTACTTGCCGGCGATTCTTAAAGCGTTCCCAGTTGCCAATCTCCCGATCGATCACGACGCTGCTCAAAAGCCCCAGTCCGCGCGGCTGGGTCGAAGAGGCGGCGGCCTGGAGTTGCACGCTGAGCGCGCGGATCTTCTCCTCCAGGGAGAGCAGGATCGGTTGCGAGTTGTGAAGTAATTCTTTCATCCACCCAGGCACCTGGAGCGTGGCAAAAGCCCTTTTCTTCCACCAGCTCTTCACCGGCTCGACTCCGTGATTGACCATGAGACTGCGTCCCTGGGCTTCCAAGACTTTGCGCGCTTTAACCAGCTGTTCACGCTGCCGATGGATCGCGCGCAATTGCTCTTCTGTTTCGCTGGGCACGCGCACCAACGCCAACGCATCCCTGTTACCCTGCACAAAGCGATCCAGCTTTAAGCACAACGCTTTGGCATCCATCGAGTCGGTCTTCACCCGCTTGTTGTGCTCATCGAGCTTTTGCGGACAAACCACGTAGCATTTGATCCCCAGAGCGTTGAGTTTGCGTTGCAAGCCAAAACCAAACCCGCACGCTTCGTAGACGGCGTGAATCTCCGCGCCGCTCTTTTGCTTGAGCCTGGCCACCCAAAGCACAAAGGCTTCCTTTTTGAACCGCTGTGCCGGCTTGGGATTACTTCCTCCCTCCTGCATCGCCACCACGTAGAAGTCCTGATGCACATCGATTCCGAGCTTGATCACGGCCTTGCCGCGATTAAACTCGCAGCGGGTTCCCTCGTGTGAGGACAACTCAGTGTTTAAATGACACTTATTCATAGTGCGGGTGAGTTTAACCACTTGCCCGCACCTCTTACATGTCATCTAATCGCTCCAGCCGACGGCGAGCCGTCGTACTGTCCAGTTTTCACATGATTAAGACACTTCAACCCGAGACCACGCGCGCTTCCGCTCGCCGTCGCTGATCTTGTTCTCGTTAGACGGTTCTGCTCGATTCAAGTAAATGTCGAAGAAACGCGCGTACATTACCGAACTGCTATATGAGCGCATATGCAATCCACGCCGTATTCCGAGACTTGAATATACCCGCCGAAAATTACTCGGCCTGCAGCAGTCCTTTCAGGCGCTCCATCGCAATGCCCACGTCGCTCACCCAAGCCAGGCAAGAGTTGTTGCGCTACTTCCCAATTGGATTGATCGTTATTACTGAGGGGCACTTCAAGATTCTCTACCGTGATCTGATCGACAGCGGTGAACCGTTTTGCACCAACGCCGCCAATCACGGGACATCAACATTGACGTGGCCACTCTTCTTGCCACATCTCGTCGGACAGTCTCCGTGCGGGGAATTTATTGCCGCTTTACTGTCGCATAGTAACCTTGGCCAGGTGGAGAAAAATCTCTCTATTTTGCTCCACCAGGATTTCAGCGCCGAGTTTACGAAGCGCCTGCAGGGTGAGGATGCGGCAGCCGGACACAAAGTTTTCCAGATATATCTCCGTCAGCTCATCGTCGAGACGTTTCGCGAGCGGCATATTCTTCTGCCACGAGCTAGCGTCACGTGTTCGCCCGCAAACGAAAGATACTCACCAGCATCAAGGTATTCCGGGTTTTCATCGAGATGATTGAGGAGCGTTAAATCATCTCCAAAGGAGTCCGAACGCCTAACCATGCGATCGAGCCGACCGCGTACCGTTTCACTATCCAGCTTCACATGAGCTCAACCCGTCAATCCGCTGCCACCCGCGCCCTCTCGCGCACGCTCATCTTGTTCTCGTTAGATAAAAGTGTCCCCATAAAATCTCGGTTTCAATTTAATTCGTCACCGTTTCTCTAATGACAGCAGCCACCGGCGCCGTTCCGAAGCAAACATCACTACGATGAGATGGTGCTCGAAGCGATAAGATCCTTCCGGGCGAATCCGGTCTCACCGAATGCCCAGACGGCAGCGAGGCTCGTTAAGGCAGTCTTCCGCTCTTAGACTAAGATCTTGACGTAATGGTTACGATAAGCAAAAAGGCAGTTCCGCTCATACAGTCCTGATATTCCGATATCCGAAAGCGGACCATTAACGGCAGCTTTCGTGGTCGGTAACGTCCGTTCACAGTTGCTGACAGGTAAAAAGAAAATGATAGTTATGCGGGTGGACTTCAGGTCATTGAGACCTATCGCCAACTTCAGAGAAGAAATTCAAACTTCGAATCAATGAAATTGAGAAATTTGTTCAGTTGGAAAAACAAGGAAAGTTAGCCGCTTATTTGGCTCTTTGTAACACGCGGGGTCTCACGGATTGGATGCTCAGCATTGGATGAATTCACAGACTGTCCCCATTTCTTGCCCCATCTAACCAAATCGCTGCATACTGCTGGCCGGTTTCGTGGTTCGCATTACTTTATGAAAACGCGTTTACTCCAATCCACACTCGCTCTCGCCAGCGGTGCCTGAGCTCCGTCTCGTTAGACCCATGCGTTACCTCGCTGCGCTAACAATTAGTCTTGCGTGTCTTCATGCGATCGCGCATGCGGCAGTAGAAAAATCTGTTTTCATGCCTATGTTAAGCGCATGTCAGCTATCGTAGATTGCTTTATCGATTCCAAGCTTTCGATAATCTAAGCCTTCAATCATGTTTCTATGAAGCTTCGTTACGCCGTCGACCGGCATGGTCGTGTTCAGACGGTTAAGATCGTATCTCAAGCCAGAATCGCCGACCCGACGATGGCCGTGTTCTTAAAGCCACCACGTTTCCTCCGTTCCCGAGCGATGTTTTGCAAGAAGGAGCGGATCAGATTGAGGGCGAGCTTATTTGTATCGCGTATATGGAGATTTCTATGGCGTCACCCTATTACGTTATAACATCTCGTTCACAATATGCTGGAGGAGGAAGCCATATCGGCGTTCGGCACGCCTTGCATCGCTCAGGTCGATATGGTCCACCTCATGCTCAAGGCCATCTTCTTAGTCTCAAAACCATGCTAAGGCCGTGGTCAATCGAGCATATCATCGCTTGGAGCATCCGGCGGTTAGGTTTCCTCCTGTGCCGCCGCAGGTATTTAAGGAGTTGAAGCAAAGCCGCCGCTCAGAATTTTCGGGAACACGACCTGGGACCCGCGATGAACGGTCTATCTCCTATGATCATGTCGCTCGTGCCGGCGCTTGCGGTAAGTGGTTGGTTAGGTCATAATTTTTGATTAAGGTTGGGTTTCTTTGGTAACGCTTCCTCTTCCGTTTGCGACCCTGGGGTTTTCGTTCCCAGCGGCTCTTACTCCTATCCGTGCTTCCGCTTTTTTGTCGGAGCAGCAATTTGATGTCGCCGCGGCGACCGATCAGGATGGAAGAGGAACTTGGGCGGCCCAATCTAAGGCGTTTAAGTCTGGGGAGCACACGCGCCTCGCGTGTTGATTGCGACGCCCTCGTCGCAATAGCCTTTGCAGTGAAGAAAGAGAAGTTCGCGATGGCGAGGGCGCCATCGCCAGCAGCGCCCGCCACGGCGGGCAGGCGTGCGCTCCCCGATCAATACGCGGCGACAGTCGTAGAGACTAAAGCTTCGTCCTTTCCGCGCGGAGTTACGCGAGTAACTCGCTAACTATGGTTTCGCTGCCGGGAACAAGGATGTGCCGGACATCGATTTCACCAATCCAATGTCAGCATCGGTGATGTTGCCACTGGCATTTACATCGGTGCGGAAGTTGGAAGCATTGACCGCCTGATCGGCGTTTTCTTTCGTCTGGCTGACATCGGAGCTATTGACCGAACCATTGCCGCTCGTGTCGCCGAATAGCACTCCCATGGAGATCGAAACAGAGTTACTGCTGTTTCCCGCGACATCGTTTACGTTCGTTAGGGTAACAGCGATTACCTGGGCGTTGTTCACACCGGTCAGGTTAACGACGTAGTTGTGCGGGTCGGTGTCGATCATTCGGCTAGTCACACTTCCTGTTCCGCTTGTCACGCTGGCGTTAGCTACACTTGTGATGGGATTGGCAAAGGAAAAGATCAGCTGATAATCGCCACTAGCGCCGCCACTCCGGCATTCAACGCCGGGACTCCCGGTGAGCGGCAGGTTAACATCGAATGCCTTGCCACCGTGATCTTTTCTGGATGCTGCGCGGACTAAAGGCACTTCGGGCACGAAGGCATTCCGCACAGACGCGATGATACTCTCCGAGTCATTCTGGTTTCCGCTGCGATAGTAGCCGCGGGCGCGAATGTAGAAGTCCTGCCCGGTCGGGAAATCCAGCCCAGTCAATGTCCAGTTACTGCCAGTTGGCGCGCCATCACCCAGGGCGGTGTAGCTCACGTTATCGTTCGAATACTCGAAGCTAACGCGTGTAAGTTGCGGGCTCGATCCGCCGAGCGCCCAGGTAATCGCGCTTTGCGTAACAGACAGATTTTGCAGCGCGGCAACATTCGAGAGGCGCGCGAAAAAGCTGCGACTCTGTCCGCCAATGTTTGTGAAGCTGCCGCCTGCCAGAATCTTGCCGTCTGCCGCCACTGTGGTTGAAACGACAACGTTGTTTGCATTCGGATCGAACGAGTCAGCCGATCCAGTCGTTGCGTCGAGGCGGGCGATACGGTTGCGCGATTGCCCACCGATGGTTACGAAAGCGCCGCTCGCCAGGATCTTGCCATCCGCCTGTAGGGCGATCGAAAGAACTCGACCGTTTGGGTTCGGATCGAACGAATCTGCCAAACCAGTAGTCGCATCAAGTCGGGCGAAGTAGTTGCGAGCTCTGTCCGCCGATGCTGTTCGCTCCGGAGAAATTGCCGCCTACCAGAATCTTCCCGTCCGTTTGGAGCACGATCGCATAGACAAAGCTTGTCGGGTTCGGATCGAAGGAATCAGCAAGGCCAGTCGTGGGATCGAGCCGGGCGATGTAGTTGCGCGTTTCGCCGCCGATGCTGTTTGCTCCGGCGAAGAAGCCGCCTGCCAGAATCTTTCCGTCCGGCTGCACCACGATTGCGTACACGGCGAATGTTCGCGTTTGGGTCGAAGGAATCAGCAAGGCCAGTCGCGGGATCAAGCCGAGCGATATAGTTACGCGTCTGGCCGCCGATGCTATTGGCACCGGCGAAAGTGCCGCCTGCCAGGACCTTGCCGTCGGGCTGCACGGCGATTGAAACGACATCACCGTTTGCATTCGGGTTGAAGGAATCAGCAAGGCCAGTCGTGGCGTCCAGCCGGGCGATGCGGTTGCGCATTTGTCCGCCAATGCTGGCAAAGCGACCGCCTGCCAGAATCTTGCCGTCGGGCTGAACCGCGATCGCGAAAACTTCGCCATCCGCATTCGGATTGAAAGCGGTATCGACCGTCCCGTCCGTATTCAATCGGGCGATATTGTTACGCGCCACCCCCATAATGCTGGAAAAGAAACCGCCGATGAGAATCTTGCCGTCCGGCTGCACCGCGGTCGCGCCGACATAGCTGCCAATCATATTGAGATTGAGCGTCTGGTCGGCTCTGCCGTCGGTTTCCAAACGCGCGATGCGATTGCGCGTCACGGATGCTTCCCCGTTTGGCGAGAGAATGCCAAATTGGCCGCCCGCCAGAATCTTGCCGTCCGCCTGCACTGCGACGGTGTAGACAAAATTATCTGCGTTCGGGTTAAACGAATCAGCCAAACCCGTGCCGGCGTCGAGTCGGGCGATACAATTGCGCGTCTGTCCGCCGATGCTGTTTGCGCCCATGAAAAGGCCTCCCACTACAATTTCGCCGTCCGCCTGCACCGCGATTGATCGGACATCTGCAGTGGCGCTGGGGTCGAACGAATCAGCGGAGCCTGTTGTGGCGTCGAGCCGGGCGATGTGATTGCGCGTCTGCCCGCCGATACTGGTGAAAGAGCCGCCCGCTAAAACTTTGCCGTCCGCTTGCAGTGCGATTGCAAGCACATCGTTGTCGGCACTCGGGTCGAATGGATCAGCCGAACCGCCGGTCGTAGGATCGAGGCGGGCGATGTAGCTGCGTATTTTACCGCCGATGCCGTGATCTCCATGGAATGCGCCGCCGACGAGAATCTTGCCGTTTGGCTGCACCGTGATCGCGAGGACAAAACCGTTCGCTTTCGGATTGAACTCGTCGGCCAGGCCGGTCGCGGGATCGAGACGGGCAAAGAAATTGCGGCCGGTTCCGCCGATACTGTTCGCTCCATTAAAATGGCCGCCCACGAGAATCTTGCCATCCGTCTGCACCGCGATTGCACTTACAGTATCATTAGCATTCGGGTCGAAGGAATCTGCCAGGCCGGTGGTGGCATCGAGTCGAGCGATTCTGTTTCGCTTCTGTCCGCCGATGATGGTGAAATCGCCACCCGCCAGAATCTTGCCGTCGGCCTGCACCGCTATTGAATAAACAGGCCCGTTCGCATTCGGATTGAAAGCGGTGTCGAGCGTGCCATCCGGGTTTAGCCGAGCGATGGAGTTTCGCATGACTGTCAGGCCGCCGTTGGGGGAGAGCATTCTAAAGGTGCCGCCAATGAGAATCTTCCCGTCTGGCTGGACAACGGTAGTGAACACTACGCCGTCCTTGTCCGCGTTCGGGTCGAAACCGTCGATCGCCGATTGCCCGCGCGCGGTCAGCGATGCTTCCAAGCAATAGCCCGACGATAGACGCCAAAAGAACTGCCCCTTTGCCATTCTTACGTCTCGCCGCCGTTAACAGAACTGAGAAAAACCTATTCTGCGCGAAACGAACTCTGCGAGTTGGAGACATAGCTCGTTTTGAAGCTATGTTCGCGCCACGCAGCGGCTTCCCCGGTGGATTCCATGGTGCCTTTTTTAGGGGATCGGCGCATCCGTGGCACGCGAAGGTATTGACGGGCCGAGCGTGTTCTACGTTCGTCTGTCCTGCGAATGACGCCCGTTAATCTGAACGAATTTCTCATGCGGCATCCGGCGATGCTGCAGTTGCGTTTGCAGGTGGATGAGGCGGCGGTGGAAGTGAAACACGCCCATGTCGAAAGCTTGCGCGCGTTAAGCGATAAGAATGCGCCGTTGATCACGCGCTGGCACAAATACTTTTGCGAATGCGACCACGGCCATCAGATTTTCATCGGCGCGTTCTATCGCGCAATGGGCGCCGCGTTAAATCTGGGACTCGGCTCGGCGCGGCAAATCGACAGCCAGATGCTGCGGCGCAAACTTGAGCTGGATGAATGCATCAATGAAGTGGATAACGCGGCGGAGATTTGCGATCGCGCATTCCATGAAAAAAATACGCGGCTGATGCTGCGGTGGCGCGATTATTTTGAGGATTGCCGAACGCGTTACGCAAATCTTCTCGCTGCATTTCGAAAGGATTTTCTCAATTTGCTCCTCTGGGGCCGATGTGATTTTGGGGCGCCGCGCTGTTGGAGCCCATCCCTCCGGGAAAAATTTGAATCCGAATCGCAGACCGGGTGCATCTCACTTCGGAGGTCGCGATCATGGAAACATTGCTGCAGGATATCCGCTTCGGTTTACGTCAGCTTCTCAAACGCCCGATCTTTACCGCGCTCGCCATCATCTCGATGGCGCTCGGGATTGGCGCGAATACTGCGATCTTTAGTCTGGTCGATACCGTTTTGCTGCGGCCATTGCCCGTGCGCGAACCATCAAAACTGATCGCGGTCGATGGCACACAGCCGAACGGCACCGATTTCACGCTGCAATCGTTTCCCAATTACAAAGATTATCGCGAGCGCAGCCGATCCTTCGAAGGCCTGCTTGCTTACCGATTTGTTGTCGCGAGCCTGAGTCATAATGGCGTGAACCAGCGTGCGTGGGGCTTACGGTTTCGGGAAATTATTTCGATGTCCTCGGTGTGAAGCCGGTCCTCGGTCGTGCGTTTCTGCCGGAAGAAGATCAGACACCGGATTCACATCCTGTCATCGTCATTAGCAATGC